>JAHDXO010000139.1 GCA_023382975.1 Pirellulaceae bacterium | reverse complement strand
GGTGACGCTCGGCGGGGCCGACGCGGGCAACTACTCGGTCGGCACGGCAGCCAATACGACGGCGGACATCAGCCCAGCTTCGTTGACGGTGGAAGCGGATGCCAAGAGCAAGACCGTGGGGGCGGGCGATCCGCCGCTGACGTTCCAGGCAAGTGGCTACGTAGGCAGCGAGACGGCGGCTACTGCTTTGTCGGGAAGCTTGATACGAGAACCGGGCGAGGCGATCGGCAGCTACGGGATCCTGCAAGGAAGTCTGACGGCCGTCGCCGGGAACTATGTCATTGACTACACCGGCGCGGCGTTCCAGATCGTGGATGTTCCCCCAAGCCTGTCGATCGCCGTGACGGATGCTGTCAAGGCCGAGGGGCACACAGGCACGACGCCGTTCACCTTTACGGTCACCCGCACGGGCGACACCAGCGGGGCGACGACCGTGAGCTGGGCGGTTACCGGCAGCGGAGTGAGTCCCGCGGACGCAACCGATTTCGGCGGCTCACTGCCCTCGGGAACGGTGTCGTTCGGCGTTGGCGAAACGAGCCAGACGATCACGGTATTCATCA
Organism: Pirellulaceae bacterium; assembly: GCA_023382975.1. Taxonomy (GTDB): domain Bacteria; phylum Planctomycetota; class Planctomycetia; order Pirellulales; family Pirellulaceae; genus SKKK01. The sequence continues at coordinate 946 of JAHDXO010000139.1, read as the reverse complement.
GCGGCGATATGGTTGTGGAATCGAACGAGGGCTTCACCGTGACGCTCAGCAACCCCAGCGTTCCGGCGACGATTACCACGGCCACCGCGGCCGGAGCGATCCTGAATGATGATGTGTCGGTGTCGATCACCGCCGTCAGTGCGGACAAGGCCGAGGGCAACTCGGGCACGTCTCCGTTCACCTTTACGGTCACCCGCACGGGCGACACCAGCGGGACGACGACCGTGAACTGGGCGGTTACCGGCAGCGGAGCGAGTCCCGCGGACGCGGCGGATTTCGGCGGCTCGCTGGCTTCGGGGACGGTGACCTTCACGGCCGGGCAGACCAGCCAGACGATCACAGTGCTTGTCAGCGGCGACACGGTGGTCGAGCCGGACGAGGGTTTTACCGTGACGCTCAGCAACGCCAGCGGTCCGGCGACAATTGCGACGGCCGCGGCCAGCGGGATCATTCGCAACGACGATATTCCGGCGACTTCTCAAGAGGTCTGGCGATTCGATCTCAATACCAGCAATCCGTCGGCAACACAGAGCACCGGCAATCCGACTCCGTACACCGGCGTGATCCCCAACGACTTGTGGGATGCCACGCGGGGCTATGGATGGCTCGGTTCGGTGTCTTCCTTCGACCGGGGCTCGTCGGCCGGCAGCGTCTACTCGGATCTGCTGCGGGATGGGCACTGGGGCAGCGCTCCCCGGGAGTTTCGGATGCGGGTCGAGCCGGGGCTGTACTACGATGTGACAGTGACGTTCGGCGATGCCAGTTTTACCAGGGATCGGTTGAACGTGTCCGTGGTGACGGGGAGCGGTTCTGGCCTGACCGGTGTGGCGACTGCGGCGGGGCAATTCGTCCATCGTTCGTTCACGGCGGTGCCGGACGAGCAGGGAGATCTGGTGCTGCGGTTCAGCGACGGCGGCGGCGATCCGTACTGGACAGTGAATGCGGT
>JAHDXO010000138.1 GCA_023382975.1 Pirellulaceae bacterium | reverse complement strand
GCGAATTTCGAGACGTTCTGCCAGCATTCTTCGTTGGTGATTCCCACACTTGCGATTATGGACCGCGCAGCCGACCTGTGGGTCGATGCTCGCCGAGGCGGTCACCCAGGTCGCGACGCGGATTTACTCATCGCGGCCACCGCCTTGGAATTGCAGCAGGTGCTGGTTACCGGCAATACGCGGCACTTTTCGTGGATTTCTGGATTGCGCATCGAAGACTGGCGGCAGACGTGATCGCTGTTCGATTGCTTGGCTCTTCGTCTTAGCGAAACACGTGTCTCTTCGCATCGTCCTGCTGCGACGATTTGGCCAGCGAGACTCCCAGTCCACCCACACTTGTGTTAATCTTTGTTCCTTGCCTGCCGTTTGGCGGTAGGCAGTCCACCCGCACGACATGTGATGATGCGGCGTTTCTTACTCGCCTGAATTCTCGGATCCATGCCTGAACCCCTCAAAGCACTGAGCATTCGCCAACCGTGGGCCGAACAGGTTCTCCGTGGTGAGAAGCCGATTGAGTACCGGTCGAAACCGACGAAGGTGCGGGGGCGGATCTATATCTACGCCAGTCTTGGGCGATACGACGCGTCCGAGGAACGCCAGATGGAGGACGAGGTTGGCTTTCCGATTGATGATCTTCCCCGAGGCTTGGTTGTTGGCACCGTAGAGATCGTCGATTGCACCGGCAGCGACGGCGAGTACGAATGGCAGCTTGGGAACCCGGAACGACTCCCTGAACCGTTGCCGCCGCAGGAGCAACCGCAGCCAGTTTGGTTCCACCCATTCGGCCGCCCCCAAGATGGATCGCCTCCAATTGATGATGAAGTAGTCGCGGCGAACGACCAGGATGATTCGCACATCGGCCCAACCACCGCACGATTCTCCCCGGTGATCGCAGCCTGCAGAAAACCGTTCACAGCGTATCATTCTAAGTATCTTGCATTCGAACTCACCAAAAAGGTCGGTGCGGATCAGGCGGATAAGCTCGCCTTGTCGCTGAGCAACGCGACTGTGGACTTAAACCCACACCAGATTGATGCGGCGCTGTTTGCGTTTCGCTCGCCATTGTCGCGCGGCGCGATCCTCGCCGACGAGGTGGGGCTTGGAAAAACAATTGAGGCCGGCATTATCATCAGCCAACTCTGGGCGGAGAAGAAGCGTCGCATTCTGGTGCTGGTACCAGCATCGCTCCGCAAGCAGTGGGGCACGGAACTCAGCGAGAAGTTTTTTCTCCCGTCGCTCATTATGGAGTCGAAGAGCTTCCGCGAGCTGTCCCGGAAGACTGCCACGCCATTCCAGCCGTCCAATCAGATCGTCATTTGCTCCCACCAGTTCGCCCGCACGAAAGCGGCCGAGATCACGGGTGTGCCGTGGGACTTGGTGGTGATCGACGAAGCACACCGCTTGCGAAACGTCTACAAGAAGGACAACAAGATTGCCCGTGCGATCCGCGATGCCATCCAGGGACGGCCGAAGGTGCTGCTCACGGCCACACCCCTCCAAAACTCGCTCATGGAGTTGTATGGGCTGGTGACATTCGTCGATGAGCACGTCTTCGGCA
>JAHDXO010000137.1 GCA_023382975.1 Pirellulaceae bacterium | reverse complement strand
CGAGAATCTCCAGGACTGGGGCGACCAGATTGCGGGCAACGAAGAATAAGCTCGGTTCCCCATTTCCCACGGAGCGACGCCGCGGCCATCAGGCGTTGATGGGCCGCGAGACAACGCGGAAGTTGTAGGACGGCATTCGCCTACCGCGTCACTGAGGGAGCTGTCATGGCTGCGACCGTTGAGATCACAGAAAACTTCGTTGGCAAACCGCTCCGCCGGCGTGAAGATCCGAAGCTGATGACCGGCGACGGAAACTTTCTCGACGACGTCCGGTTGCCCGGAATGTCGTACGCGGCGGTCCTGCGCTCGCCGGTGGCGCACGGAAAGATTCGCGGGATCGATACGAGCCGCGCGAAAAAGATGCCCGGCGTCATCGGTGTCTTTACCGGGGAGGATCTGGCCGACGTCAACCCGTTGCCGTGCGCGTGGCAGGCGGCCGGGGTTGACAATTTCGTCAATACTCCCAGGTTGCTTGCCCTTGGCGAGGTGCGCCAGGTCGGTGACCCGGTTGCGGTTGTCGTCGCCGAAAGTGTCTACCAAGCCAACGATGCGCTCGAGGCGATCGACGTCGATTACGACGAACTCGATGTCGTAACTGATGCGCGCGAGGCGATCAAGGATGGCGCCCCTCAGCTCCATGAGAACGCCGCCAACAACATTGTCATGCACTGGACTTGCGGGACCGACGCCGAAACGGTCGACCGGGCGCTCGAGGCCGCCGAGGTGCGGATCAGCCAGGCGATCCACAACCAGCGGCTGATTCCAACCGCGATGGAGCCTCGAGGCTCGATTGGCTACTACGATCCCGGGACGGAAGAATACACCCTCTGGGCGACGTCCCAGGCGCCTCACGTCCACAAGCTCGTGATCGCGGCATTTGTCCTTGGAATTCCCGAGCAAAAAATCCGCGTAATCGCGCCCGACGTGGGCGGCGGCTTTGGATCGAAGATTTTTGTCTACTTCGATATGCCGTTGATGCTCTGGCTGTCGAAGCAGGTGGGCCGGCCGGTCAAGTACTTCGAGGATCGGACCGAAAACTACCTCCACACCACGCATGGGCGAGATCACCACACTGATGTCGAAATTGGTGCAACGAACGACGGCCGCATCACCGCGTTGAAGGTCACCACTCTGGCCAATCTGGGCGCATACCTGTCAACTGTTGCACCGGGGATTCCGACGACGCTCTATGGCCGCATGGTTGCCGGCTGCTACAAGATCCCGAACATCCACGTCGATGTACGCGGGGTCTATACGAATACGGCGATGGTCGATGCCTACCGCGGTGCTGGCCGCCCAGAAGCCACATTCGTTATCGAGCGGGTCTGCGATCTGGTTGCCGACGCAACCGGCGTAGATCCGGGCGTCGTCAGGAGGAAGAACTTCATTCAGCCAGAGGACTTCCCGTATGACACCGGTGTCGGGATGCTGCCGTATGACAGCGGCAACTACGAGCCCGCGTTGGACAAGGCTCTCGCGCACGTCGGCTATATCGACCTCCTTGCGGATCAGGCCGCTCGGCGCCAGAACGGATCCAACAAGTTGTTGGGAATCGGAATCTCGTCCTACGTCGAGGTCTGCGGCATCGCACCGTCGAAGTGGATT
>JAHDXO010000136.1 GCA_023382975.1 Pirellulaceae bacterium | reverse complement strand
AGGAAGAACTGGAGACGATCGACCGGTTGCTCAAGCAACTGGAGGAGGCGGCAAAAACTGCGCAGATCGGCGTGATCGATATGGAGGAACTCGCCGAGTTCGCCGAACCGGGCGACCTCGACCGGCTCCGCGAACTGGGCCGGCAGATTGAAGAGTACATCCGCCACATGGCCGAGCAGCAGGGGCTGGAAAAGACGTCGCGCGGCTATCAACTTACCCCCAAGGCGTATCGCCTTTTCCAGGGACGTCTGCTGGAGCGGATCTTTGCCAACATCGAGGCTGCCCGAACCGGCCGCCATCAGGGCCCCATCCTGGGTGAGGGGGCGGTCGAGATGCAGCAGACCAAGCCGTACGAGTTCGGCGATTCGGTCGCCAACATGGACATTCCCGGGTCGATGATCAACGCCATGATCCGCGGCGGCGCCCAGTTGCCGATCCGCATGCAGCCGGAAGACATTCAGATCCATCGCACCCGGAATACTCCCAAGTGCGCCACGGTGGTGCTGATGGACATGAGCGGTTCGATGCGTTACGACGGGCTGTACATCAACGTGAAGCGGATGGGGCTGGCGCTGGAAGGACTCATCCGCCGCGAGTACCCGGGCGACTACCTGCAGTTCGTCGAGATTGCCACGTTTGCCAAGCCGCGGCACGTGAGCGAACTGGCGGCCCTTTTGCCCAAGCCGGTTACGATTTATGATCCCGTAGTGCGTCTGCGGGCCGACATGAGCGACCCGAAGATGAGCGAGTTCGACGTCCCGCCGCACTTCACCAACATCCAGCACGGCTTGCAGCAGGCCCGCCGGTTCCTCGCCGCCCAGGACACGCCCAACCGCCAGGTGATCCTGATCACCGACGGCTTGCCGACGGCGCACTTCGAGGAGCAGTTCCTGTACTTGCTCTATCCGCCGCACCAGAAGACGGAAGAGGCGACGATGCGCGAGGGCATGTGCTGCCGGCGCGAGGGAATCACGATCAACATCTTCCTCTTGCCGAGCTGGTCGCAATCGAGCGAGGACGTCCAGTTTGCCTACCGGCTGGCAGAATCGACGTCGGGCCGGGTGTTCTTTACCGCCGGAAAGGATCTCGACCGCTACGTGGTCTGGGACTATCTCAACCACCGCCGCGAGATCGTGGCCTGATCGTTCACCGGCATACCGGCACGCATCCCGGTGGACAGACGATCTGCTGCTGCGGTTGGGCGTACGTCTGGGGAACGCAATATCCCTGTTGAGAATACTGCGGGTAGGGAGCCACGGGCGGGTAATAGGTCGGCGCGCGGCATCCGGCCGAGCACAGGCTGGCCGCGACGAGTACGGCGAAGACGACCCGGAATCGCATCACGTAACTCCCTGGAGTGAAGGGCGGCGCCGGACGAGAAGACTGCGGGCGCTGCCTGTCTGCCGATGGCATGCCCCGAATGGGCGCGGCGAACATAGCGAGCCTTCGCACGGCCGTCAACGGCAATCGGTCCGTTCCGACAGCAGAGTCAGCAATGCTGGCAATTGTCGAATCGGTTGATGGGACCGAGTCCGCCGGGATGGTAGTCTATTCGTGGAGCGCACGAATAACACCTGGCTAGCGGGTCATTCATGCACAGCAACTGGCTGCTTTACGGTGCTAATG
>JAHDXO010000135.1 GCA_023382975.1 Pirellulaceae bacterium | reverse complement strand
AACCGTGCCCTGGTAACGGGCATCATGACGTGTCGGCGAAAGCGTGAACTCCAGCAGGGACTTCCGACCCAGTTCAGTCGTTGCCGCAACTCCCATTCGATCCACCATCCTCAAGGATCGCATTCCATGGACCAATCCAGAAGCAGATCGCGTCGCGAATTCCTGTTGGGCACGGCTGCGGCGACTGCCGCGGCATCGATCGTCTCGGTGATGCCGTCCCGAGTGCTTGGCCGCGACGGAGCGATTGCGCCCGGCGACAAGATCGCGTTGGGCGTCGTCGGGATCGGACCTCGCTGCACGTACGATTTGACGGCCATGCTGCAACTGCCCGACGTGCGCTGCGTGGCCATCGCCGAGGTGCAGGCCAAGCGGCGCGACTCCGGCAAGTCGCTGGTCGACCAGCACTACGGCAATACCGATTGCGCCGTCTACCGCGACTTCCGCGAACTGCTCGACCGCAAGGACATCGATGCCGTGCTGGTCGCCACGGGCGACCGCTGGCACGCGGCGGCTTCGATTCTGGCGGCCAAGGCGGGCAAAGACGTCTACAGCGAGAAGCCGTGCGGGATCACGATCGCCGATTGCCAGGAACTGGCCGACACGATGCACCGCGAGCGGCGAGTGTTCCAAGCGGGCACGCAGCGCCGCAGCGTGCCGAATTTCCAGAAGGCCGTCGAGCTGGCTCACACCGGAAAGCTCGGCAAACTGCACACGCTGCATGCGTCGGTCTACATCCCGGTGCTGGAGAACACGTGGCTTCCGTCTCAGCCCATCCCGCCGCGCGAGGTCGTCGACTGGAACCTCTGGCTGGGCCCGGCGCCGTGGCGACCGTTCAATCAAGCGTATGTCGATGGGCGCTGGCGAGGCCAATGGGATTTCGATTCCGGCGCCCGGCTGCTCGATTGGGGCGCGCACACGGTCGATCTGTGCCAATGGGCCAATCAGGCCGACGACACGCTGCCGATCGACTACGAACCGTTCGAGAACAACATTGTCTGCCGCTATGCCAACGGCGTGCGCTTGATCATCGATTTTCTCGCCCAACCGTTCGGCGACCGTTCGCCCCATTACATTACGCGGCTGGGAACCTGTCCGGTGCGGTTCATCGGCGACCGCGGCTCGGTGGAAACGGGCGACGAAGGCGAGATCGTGGTTCAACCGGAGTCCTTGCAGAGCGAGATTCCGGACGCGACCAAGCGGGTGCGCGGCCTCGACGTGTCGGCGCACGCACGCGACTTCTTCGATTGCATGCGTTCGCGCGGCAAGACCGCGGCCAACGCCGACGTCATGCGGCGGTCCCACATCGCCAGTCATGCGGCGGCGCTCGCATGGATCCTGCAGCGGAAACTGACCATCGACCCGGTCAAGGAAGAGTTCGTCAACGACGACGAAGCCAACCGCCTCCGCAGCCGCCCGTCTCGCGACTGGACCGTGTGAAGTCACGTCGCGCCGCAGTCAGTTCACGGCGCCGCCACGTTGCGCGGCAGCCTGAATCGCGAGGCGGTCAAGGCTTTCCCTGACTTGCATGCGGAAAGCGATCAGGCGAGTTACGGCGTTCTTGACCGCCAACCGATCTACTCGCCGTGATTCGCCAGCCAATCCTCCAGCGGATCGAGGGAATCCCAGCCGACGGCCGCCGCCAGCAGTTGGCGCAGCCGATCGGTTCCCAAGCTCCGGATCTTCTGCCGTAACGATTTCGTCAAGCGCCCACGCTTGGCCTCGAGCACAATCACTACGGACTCGGCAAGGCCTTCGGCAAGGCCTTGTACCTCGCCGATCCTGATCAAGTCCTGTCCTGCTCTCG
>JAHDXO010000134.1 GCA_023382975.1 Pirellulaceae bacterium | reverse complement strand
ACGCTGCAACCGCCCGAGTGGCTATCGATGCACAACATTCGGATTGGCGGGCCGGCGCCCTTGCCCCTGGATCTGTTGGAAATGGGCCTGCCGCAGGATCTCGGCGCGACGGTACTGGCCATCGAACCCTGTCCGCCGCTCGTCCCAGACGCGGGGCAAACCGTTTTGACCACGGTCAACCACCTGAGCGACGACGTCCACGAACTGACCATCCGCGACTCGCAAGGCAACCGGGAGACCATCCGCACCACCAGCGGCCACAAGTTCTACAGCACCACCCGCACCGCCTGGCTCGCCGCCAGCGATCTCCAACCCGGCGAACACCTCGACAGCCACGCCGGCTCCCTGGAACTCGTCTCCTTCCACCCCTACCCCGGCCGCCACCGCGTCTACAACCTCACCGTCCAAAACGACCACGTCTACCGAGTATCCAACCTAGCCGCCCTGGTGCATAATAATCTCTGCGGGGGAGGTCCCCGGACGGCAGCTCAGGCGATTCAGGAAGGACTTACAGTACGGCGCGGTGTTGATATCGGCATCCATCGTTCCCCGCGGCACCACATCTTCCCGCAGGAACATCGTTCGTTCTTCGCAGAACGTGGATTCCATAATATTGACGACTATACGTTGGCGCTAGATCGCGCGACTCATGATGCTATTCATAAGTGGATGGGCTCTGGACCTTGGAACGACGTCATCAAGTCCCGGATACTTGCTGAGGAGTCTCGACTTGGAAGATTGCTAACGAGACGAGAAATTCTTGACATTGGTGCCAAGATGCGCCGAGAAGCCGGTTTATCGAACTTCAAGGTCATTTCGTTCGAGGAATAGGCCATGAACGAGGAATCTGCGACACCGTGGCATGGTGATTGGCGACGACGACTTCAAGCAAAAATCGACGTGCTTGGGTTCAGCGATTTAGAACAGTACTTGGCAGCGAATCCAGGATTGGGGTATGTCCAACTTGCGGAGACACTTGGTGAAGCAAATATTTCCGCTGCTCAGATCTACGGCGAGCAGATTCAGAGGGCCGCAAAACGCGGCGAAACGCGATTGGCAGCCAAGGATTGTTTGGCGCGACTCCTGAATGAGTACTTGCGACGTGGATGGGGAGTCGGGCGACATTTCAGTCGTCGCCTGGCTTCCGTGTACGCTGCTTGGGCCACCACGATCAAAGCTAATGCCAAAGATGATTTGGAAACGGCGACTCGATTGAACGCAGTATTTGACCAACTTGAAGTTGCCTGCCCTCCGACGGGGTGGCTCCCAAGAGATGCCAACGATGAGATATTATGCCGAGTTTTCGAGAAAGGCTGGCCGATCGACCAAGACGACCGAGAAGAATCGATGCGTTTTTGCTGGTAGATTGCCAAATGAGTAGGGCCGTTGAACCAATAAGACTGGCCGCATCATCCGATGACTTGATGGACGAAGTTATGATGGGATCGAAATTCAGCGAACTCTGCCCCGCGACGACGCGGCTTCTCGAGTGCTGACGCGGACGGCGATCCCTCCCAGCCCCAAACGCACCGTTCCCAAGGAGAGACGGACGGACCGAGTCGCGTCATCCGATTCGCGCCAGGCAGGACTGTGGAGCGGGGTGGGGTTGATGGTGCTGGGTGTCGCGATCACCGCGTGGGCCGCAGCCACTTCGGACGGTAGTCTCGGTGGCGATCAACTTGTAGGAATCGGCATCACGGGCATCGTGTTCGGAGGAATCCTCGCGGCGTTCTTCGCTCTGGGCGGTCGCAGTCGGTAGCAAAAATCCCACCGTCTTCGGGCTCCGAGGTCCGCGCGGCAATGGAGGCCGTTCATGCTTTGGCTCTCGATCAGCGC
>JAHDXO010000133.1 GCA_023382975.1 Pirellulaceae bacterium | reverse complement strand
TGCCGCAGGCGTCGCAGCGGTACCAGGCGTGCCCCAGTTCGCCGGTGCGGCAGCGTTGGAGTTGGTCCATCGCAGTCCCGCCCCGCCGGCATGTTCCTCACGATCCTCGTCCGCTCGGCACACCCCGTCCGCACCGTTCGGGCCACGGCCGCCGGGAAATCGCGGGAAAACCCGCACTTTGGTACTTGACTTCCGCACCCGAGGCCGGTTACCGTGCTGAAGTGCGGACGATGCCGCGGTAAACAAAGTGCATAGCCGCCGCAGCTCCGCGGCTGGAGTCCAACTGCTTTCTATCCCGCACGCTCCCGGAAAGCGTGCCCACCGACGCCAAGGCATTTCTCCGGGAGCCTGCGGGATAGAAACTTTTACGTTCGTTGCGGTAGAATCAGGGTATGGACACCGTCTACATCGAAACCTCGATCGTGAGTCACGCCACGGCATGGCCGAGCCCGAATCCGGCCGTGGCCGTGCTCCAATCGCAGGCGAAGCGATGGCTCGCGGAGGAAGCACCGAAGTACGCCCTCGTGACGTCGCAGTTCGTGATCGACGAGGCGTCCCTTGGTGATCCCGATGCGGCCGCGCGTCGCTTGACGCTGCTGGCCGATATTCCCTTGCTCTTGCCCGATGCACGGGTGGAGACAATCGCCAACCAGATCACTTCGCGGTCGTTGATGCCTCCGAGTGCGAGATTGGATGCGTTGCACGTGGCGTCCGCTGCGGTCGGCGGAGTAGAATACCTGCTGACGCAGAATTGCCGACATATCGCCAATGCCCATATCATGCCTGGCGTGTACGACCTGCTTGAAGAACTCGGGCTGCCACGATTGCTGATTTGTACACCAGCCGAATTCCTTGGAGACCCGACCGATGCCCCGTAACCCGATACTTGACGAAATCTATGCCGCACGGGATAAGCTGCTGGCGGACTGTCACGGGGACGTTCACGCCTACGTCGAAGAGGCCCGGCGGCGTGCCCTAGCTTCCGGACGGCCCATTGCCACGCCGAAGCAACGAACCAAGGCGTGCACCGGAGCCGCGATCCCGTCCTCGGAAATGGAAAGCGTCATCGGCGCGGCCCGGTGACGCCTGTCGTTATCGAGAAGCCCCATGGGCAGACATGAACTACGATGGAGCGACCGACGCGTACCGGAACGACCGGACTCACCGACGATGAACTCCTGCTGTTCGACTTCATGTTCGACAAGAGCTTAGCGTTTCGTCACATGCGCAGAGACGACTATGCGTTTCACATGAATACCCCGTATTCCCACGATCTCGATGACACGCAACTTGGCGACACGCTTCGAGCGCTATGTCAGCGTGGACTCGTGCGTTCTCGGCGGGAACCGATTTGGCCGACGGAACGCCGCGCGTTTGAAGAAGGAGACAGATACACCCTTACAGAACAGGGTGGAGCACTGTGGCAGCTCGAACGGCTTCCTGACTGGACTGCCTATGTTCAGACCTGCCATCGCGACGGTGAGAATACCACGACGGGTTCGATCCGGATCACATGCGTGGACGAGAGTATTGCACGGCTGTGCGCGGGTGCCATGTTTGCTGCCGGGCTGGTAACTCCTTTGACTCGCCTGAAGGTACGCACCGCATTTGGGATACAACTACTCCCATGGAAGCGATTCGATGAGCTTGTCGTGCTTCACTTCCGAACCAGAAACAGCTTTGCCGATGCCACTTCCCACGTACGTTGGAACGTCTACGAAGCAACTCGCCGCTGGTGGGAAGACATCACGCAATTGCAATCACTGATCAACCAAGGGCGATAACTAATGGAGGATTAGATCGTGCGGTGATCAGGGAGGGGACGTTTCGGGGGAGAGAGACGTTG
>JAHDXO010000132.1 GCA_023382975.1 Pirellulaceae bacterium | reverse complement strand
ACCTCTGTAGGGGCCTTTGTGCAAGCGGTGACCTGCGCATTTTTTGGCTCGGGTAATGGTCTCATGGTATGCTGTGGATGCTTGGTGAAACGGATCCAGGCTCTGCGGGCGCGCAACCTGAACAGGGATAGCCAAGCCGACGGTGCTTCAAGGGCATCGCGGGCCTCTGTCGCTGTCGTTCGCGATCAGCCGGAGGCCGCTTTTATTTCCGCCTTTGAACACCGGAGCCATGCCTCCGAAAACGCCGCGGCGCAGCCGCGCTTTCGTCAGGTCATCCGTCGAGGCGTCGCTCGTCTTTACTGTGCCATTCGGACTCTCGTTGCTGGATGGTTGAACTCCGCTTCGGATTGCCTGGGTGGAACCGCTTTAGCCGTCTCACGAGCGGGAAGCTGCCGCTCATGGCGGTCGAATTCACCTCTACGCAGTCACCGGACAGGACGGTCTTATTGCCGTCCTGGGTCTTCCGGGCTGAATAAAACCTTGTACGCATCGGCCGGGCCGAATTCACCCTGTCGCGGTCACCGTCTGGCGCTCCCGGCAAAGCCTGAGAGTGAGGGGCCTGGGAAAGGAACTTCCCCAGACGCCGCTCAACGTTGCCCGACGGGCCGAATGAAAGCAAGTCGCGGTCACCGGCGCGATGTGATTCCACCATGTGCATCGTTGTCAGGCCGCTTTCTCGGTCTGAGTTGTTTTCTGGGATTTGCGTTTCGCCTTGGCCGCGTTGGCGGCCGCCGTGCGATCGGACTTTTCTTTGCGCTCGTACGGTTTCTGGTCGCGGATCATCGCGTACAGGATCCGCAGCAGGCGTCGGCCCATCGCCACGTTGGCCTTGGGCTTGCCGATCCGCCGGATCAGCCGCTGCCGAATCTTCTCTTGCGCGGGATCGCTCTTGCAGAGCGTGATCGCCGCCTGGCAGAGCGCCCAGCGGAGCGTGGTCGAACCGGCCTTGGTGATGTTGCCGCTTTGAGTGCGACCCGCCGACTCCTTGAGGTCGGCCGTCATCCCGGCCCAGAACTCCAGCGCGTCGCTGTTCGGAAAACGGTCGAAGGGACCGATTTCCGCGGCGATAATCAGGCTCCATATCTCGCCGATTCCCGGCACGCTTTGCAAGCGCTGCTCGGTGGCCCGGAACTGCGGCGAGCGGGAAGCGAACGCGATCTGCCGACGGAGCTGCTCGCGCTGCCGCTCGACCAGCGAGATCATGTCCAGGTAGTTGCAGAACGCCTGATGCTGGACCGGCTGCAGCAGGTCTCCGAAACCGAGAATCCAGCGGTGGGCACCGGCGGCGTCGAACTTGGGGCCGTTCAGGTTGGCGGCGTGCAGCAGCGACTTCATGGCGTGCTTCGAGCGGCTGAGAGTGCGGCTCAACGCCCGCCAGTGCCGCCCCAGTTTCCGCAACTGCGCGACCTGCGGATCGGCGATGTAGCCCAAGGGACACTCGCCGCGGGCCAGCCGCTTGGCGATATCCTGGGCGTCGTTGGGATCGTTCTTCCGCCGCTTGCCCCGGCGGTTGGACAATTCGGTGGCGTCGGCAATGTCGAACTGCTCGACCTGGCCGCGATAGCGGTCGATGAACCACTCGACGAACGGACAGGTCTCGACCGCCAGCCAACAGGGGCGCGGCAGCTTCTTCAGCCAAGCCTCGATTTTCTCGACGCTCTTGGTGCTGATCTTCAGCATGTCGATCTTCTCGCCGAACGGATCGACGGCGAACAGCGTGACCGTGCATTTGTGCAGATCGACGCCGACGAACGACTTGTAACCCGCGGTACTGGGACGTGGACGCATGACAAGGTACTCCGTGTAAGGGGCCGGGAAATGAAACGCTCTATCGGGAAGCTTAACGCCTCCCCAAGGCCCCTACACGGTTTTACCCTCGTCGAACTTCTGGTCGTGATTGCGATCATCGGGGTGTTGGTCGCAATCCTCCTCCCCGCCATTCAGGCCGCACGGGAAGCTGCGCGACGGTCGGCATGCCAGAACAATATTCGACAGATCGGACTGGCGCTGTTGAATCACGAGAGCGCACGGAGCAGCCTCCCCGTGGGAGCGCGGTCCCGAGTGACCTACGGCATGTCCTGGTGGGTCGAGCTGCTGCCATTTCTGGAATTGTCCACCATCGGCGATCAACTCGATCGAAAATCGCCGCACTGCGGAACGCCGGGGGGCAACCTGCGGAACGCTAAGGCGATTGACGGCCTGATCCTGCCAGCCGCGATTTGCCCGTCGAGTGCGATTCCACCATTTCATCCGGTTTCCGGCGTCCAGGTGATGATGCCGCACTACGTGGGCATTGCCGGCGCCACGAGTCACGACGGATT
>JAHDXO010000131.1 GCA_023382975.1 Pirellulaceae bacterium | reverse complement strand
GGCCTCGCGACGGACGTCTTCATTCCGAGCACTGAGCGGTCTTGGATCGTAACGGCAGCGGTAACGGGGCCGCCGCCAAAAGACTATGATTTCAAAACCCGCGTCATCGGCGGCTCCCGTTCACCGCATGGTTATGGTGTCATACGAGTTCGCGATACGCCGGAACATTGTAAACGATTTCGCGAGGGAATTTACCCATTTCCACCTCACGAACGAAATTGCGACAAGTCGCTTGTGCCAGTTTATCCAGTTCCACGCAAGCCGAAACGTCGGCCCAGATATCCATGCATTGAATCCCATTGGACGCTGACAGCGAAACGACGACAATCGAATCGACGGCGTTCGCGTCGCAATAGGTAATCGCGCTTGTCGGTGTTCCCTTTTTGATCTGATTGCGTGACGACCAGAAACCGCCGTATTCCGTCCACAGGAATAGATCCTCCCAGTTGATTGAGTGGCGGTTCAGGCGGAGCGTGATTGCTCCACGTCGCCAAGAACCCGCATTCCAGAATCTTTCCCATCCGCGCACGAGTTCTTGAGTTTGATCGAGCTGATACCGACCGCGTTTCAGTTCTTTGTGCGGTGGGATCGGGACCTCGATCGCATACTTCGGATTCTGGAACACGCATACTTCGTGTGACACGGCGACGAGCGGTTCGATGATGAGCCGATGGGGCGGAATCCTCGGCAATTCATCAGCGCTGATTGGGCACTCGAAGTACGCGTTGACAAAGAAGGGGCGAGCGATCACTTCGACACCATAACGCCACGGATCAGATGGCGGCGACGAGTCGACTCCGCCACACCGCGGACCCTGATCGCCGCTCATCTGCATCCGTTGGTTACGTCCTCCGATGCGGATGCCCCACAAGGGAAAGTTTGCCGTCGAACGCTCGGCTAATAGCTGGGACATCTGCGGTCCTGCAGGCAGTCTGGACCACAATCGTTCCAGTCGGATAGCCAAGAGGCACCAAAACAATCCCACGAAAAAACCACCAAAGCCTTGACGTCCACCGCATCACGAATGATTTCCATCGGTCTCACCTTCCTTCCTTTGTCGTTTCATCCACTGTGTCCAAACCATCTGCTCAAATACACGATCTCGTTCGAGGCACTTCTTCACGCCCTTGGTTTGCTTGAGGTACGCGCAAGAACCCATACATATCGGCAGCAACTGACACTCACGACATTCCGGATCAGCGAATACGTCTTCACCCAGATATGACCAGAGCCGCGAGAATTCAATTTGGTCTTCGGCAACGTGCCCAACGGCGCGTTCGGCAGAGCAATTGATGTCGTGATTGCACTTCAGGAGGTAGCCTTCCGGCGAAATCACATATGCATGCATGCGGCAGGCCTGACACGCGACGCCGTGTGGCCGGGGCGCGCTGGCAAAGAAGGCGTTGTGCCTAATCATTACCTCGGCAATATGGCGCGAGCGCGAATGAAAATCGAGCTCGTCGATAAAAGAACACTCGAGTTCGGGATGAATGCCGGTGTCGTTGTCCGCTGGAACTATATTCAGGGGGATTTCGTATCTCCTGAGAAACGGCGCCATCGTGGCGACGAATTCATCGACTGACTCGATGGTGTCCTTGGTGAGATTGCTACGTATCGTCAAACCTTTGAAACCGGATTCAACGAGGGCCTCCAAGGCGGCCAGGATTCGCGCGAAGGTCGGCGCGCCTGTGGCCGTTGGACGAAGGCGATCATGGGATGGCGCGAGGCCATCGAGCGTTACTTGCATACTAGATACACGCCAGTCTTCCAGACGCGCGGTGGTGATCTCGGACAACTCCAGGCCGTTTGTGATGAGCGACGCGGAATAGTCGGCGGAATGCGCAGCCGCCGCTGCCGTCAGATCGGACGAGATGCGATCAATGAGGTCGCGACACAAGGTGGGTTCCCCGCCCATCCACGTGACGGTTAGCCGCCGAAATCGATTGGATTGCAGAAGCCGCTCCGCAAAACGGATAACGCAAGATGCCGTCGCATCTGACATAGTGACGCCGCGGCGGACTTCGTAGCAATAAACGCATCGCATATTGCACGCGAGCGTGGGAAAAATGGTGAGATGAAGATCAGTTGGGGCGAATCGCTGGATCGCGTTCTTGAGTCGAAGTTCCGCCAGTTCATCGTGGCCACCGGGGATGACGAGACCCAGCCGACGGGCGTCTGAAAAATATGGCGATTCCTCGCAAGGTGACGAGAGGAAAGGGAGCACTTGAGGGTCGGTAACATGAACGACGGCGCCCGTCCTCGTGTTGTAGATAAATTGTTCGTTGCGGTATGTCAAATGTAGGTTGTACCGCGAAGGGACGTAGCGGGCGTCCACCGATAATCGCATCTTTGTACTCGGTTCGGATGCTGCACTCATTGCGGAGATTCTCCAACCTCAGCGTTCGGACGTAACGGTTCGGATGACCGAGCGGCGAGGAACGAATGAACGATTCAGAAAAAAC
>JAHDXO010000130.1 GCA_023382975.1 Pirellulaceae bacterium | reverse complement strand
TGGCCGCGCCCAGCACCACTTGGCCGCCGCTGAAACTGAGATTGCCGGCGCCCGAAATCGAGCCGTTGAACGTCGCCGCACCCGAGCTGGTGAGATCGTATCCCTGCAGGTCGATGTCTCCCGCGAACATCAGCACGCCGCCCGAGGTGTTGGCCACGATCACGTCGCTGGCCAGTTGGAGGTCCGTTGCCAGGCTATTGCCCGTACCTTGCGAAGTCAGACTGCCGCCCAGTTGGATCGAATTGCCGGCCAAGCTGTAATTGCTGCCGGAGATTAGGATCGAGCCAAAGGTCGTCCCGGCCGCGAGGTCGTTGTGGTTGACAAGCTGGCCTGCGCCGTTGGGGAAGATCAGGTGAGCGCCGGGACTCGGGACAATATCGTCTTGCCAATTCTCCGCCGTGCTCCAAAGGTTGTCCGCCCCTTCGCCATCCCAGACGCCGGCGGCGATACGAGTCAAGACCACATCGTTCCCCGTGCCGCCTGTGTACGTAATCTGGAAGACGCCTCCGCCGACCAGTAGCAGACTTCCCTCGGCCAGTCCGCCGAACGTTCCCGTGACCGGGTCGCTGCCGTCGTTGTTGATCAGGATGAACGAATCGCCCACCGCGGGTGTATAGCCGAGCGTGACATTCAGACTGCCGCCCAGCTTGACGGTGCCCGTCACGTCCAGTTGATCGTACTGAACGCCGGCCGTCGTGCCGTCGATTTGCACGGCGTACGTTCCGTTCAGACTCACGCTGCCCATGCTCAGAATGCCGGGCCCGGTCAGAGTCCCTGGGTTCAGCGTGCCGTAGATCTTCAACTCGCCCGGCGACGTCGCGTGGACGGTGCCCGTTCCCGTCAGCGTGCCGGAAGCACCCGTGTTCCAGAACTGGTCGGTCGCGGTTACCGTCCCCGTGACTTCCGTCGGATTGGCGGCGGGCGAGAACGTCCCGACCGAGTTGGCTGGATTGCTGAGCACAATCCGGCCTGCGCCGCCGGTCTTCAGTTCACTGCCAATGCCGCCCGTGACCGCGCCGGAGACCAGCAGCGAGTTGCCCGACGTGGCTTGCAACACCAGCGGGTAACCCGTGATCGACATGTTGCCGGTCCAGGTGATCGCTCCCAGGCTCTCCAGGTAGGCGAACGTGGACGTGGCCGTCGTGAGATGCTCGCTGTTGATGCCGGTGACGGTGTTCGCGAATCGCAGCGTGCCGCCGTTCAGTTTGGTGCCGGTCGCCGCGGTGCCGTCGGCGGCGCCCAGCCCCTGGTCGTGTTGGACGACCAGCGTGGTGGTGTTGACGGTCGTCGTGCCGCTGTAGCTGTTGGCCGCGTTCAGTACCACCTGGCCGCCGCTGAAACTGAGATTGCCGGCGCCCGAAATGGAGCCGTTGAACGTCGCCGCTCCCGAACTGGCGAGATTGTAGCCCTGCAGGTCGATCGCTCCCGCGAACGTCAGCGCGCTGCCCGAGGTGTTGGCCACGATCACGTCGGTGGCCAGTTGCAGATCCAGGCCCAGTTGGTTGTTCGTCCCTTGCGAAGTCAGACTGCCCGCCAGTTGAATCGAGTTACCTGCTAGGCTGTAATTGCTGCCGGAGATCAGGATCGAGCCGAAAGTCGTCCCGGCCGCAAGATCGTTGACGTTCGCAAGTCGATCCGCGCCAGCCGGGAAGATCAGGTGAGCGCCGGGACTCGGGACAGTATCGCTCTGCCAGTTCTCCGGGGTACTCCAACTGTTGTCCGCCCCTTCGCCATCCCAGACGCCGGCGGCGATCCGAGTCAAGACCACATCGTTCCCCGTGCCGCCTGTGTACGTAATCTGGAAGACGCCTCCGCCGACCAGCAGCAGACTTCCTTCTGCGAGACCGTTGAACGTTCCCGTAACCGGGTCGCTGCCATCGTTGTTGATCAGGACGAACGAATCGCCCACCGCGGGCGTATAGCCGAGCGTGACATTCAGATTGCCGCCCAGCTTGACGGCGCCCGTCACGTCCAGTTGATCGTACTGGACGCCGGCCGTCGTGCCGTCGATTTGCACGGCGTACGTCCCGTTCAGACTCACGTTGCCCATGCTCATGACGCCGGGCCCGGTCAGCGTCCCTGGGTTCAGCGTGCCGTAGATCTTCAACTCGCCCGGCGACGTCGCGTGGACGGTGCCCGTTCCCGTCAGCGTGCCGGAAGCACCCGTGTTCCAGAACTGGTCGGTCGCGGTTACCGTCCCCGTGACTTCCGTCGGATTGGCGGCGGGCGAGAACGTCCCGACCGAGTTGGCTGGATTGCTGAGCACAATCCGGCCTGCGCCGCCGGTCTTCAGTTCACTGCCAATGCCGCCCGTGACCGCGCCGGAGACCAGCAGCGAGTTGCCCGACGTGGCTTGCAACACCAGCGGGTAACCCGTGATCGACATGTTGCCGGTCCAGGTGATCGCTCCCAGGCTCTCCAGGTAGGCGAACGTGGACGTGGCCGTCGTGAGATGCTCGCTGTTGATGCCGGTGACGGTGTTCGCGAATCGCAGCGTGCCGCCGTTCAGTTTGGTGCCGGTCGCCGCGGTGCCGTCGGCGG
>JAHDXO010000129.1 GCA_023382975.1 Pirellulaceae bacterium | reverse complement strand
GCGGCCCGCGAAGGGAGAGTCAAGTGTTACCAGTCGCAACGCAAAGAAGCGAAGATCGCAAAGAATTCCTGCTTTGCGCCCTTCGTTCCTTTGCGTTTCAAATACCGCGTTCATCTACGACGACGGATCGCGCGGAGCGATACGACACAGGACCGATACCGTCGGAGACAAAGATGGTGTTGTCCGTGTGCCTCGCAGTACAACAAGTTAAGCAGAACCCCGAGCTTCGGACGTGGAGGCGATGGAACTCCTGCAGCTTGCCCAGGAGGTATTGGCGATCAACGCCTTTGCCGCGTCAGACCTGTCCACCAGCGACGAGTTGATAGACCATCCGCATCGCTCGATTGGCAATTCGGCAACGCCAGTCGCGCGAATCGACCTTCCGCTGCTTCCACAGTTCCGAGACGCCGCGAGAGTGGGGATGGCACTTGATCAAGTTGAACCCGCTCTCGGATCTGGCCGGCGGGTTCGCCAATGAAGCGCGGACAAGCCGGGGGCATTGCGACCAAGGGAGAAGGGAACGGAAACAAGCATGGGCGAGACGTTCAAGTCCCGACGAGAACGGCACAAACGGAACACCCCTGGTGCATCCCCTATTTCTCCGCGCTAGCGGCTCACAAAGTCCAACACCTCTTGGAAAGGCACGGATTCGAATTGGCCGAACAGTGGGTGCTGTCTCAGTTTGTCACGCGAGGTGGCCGGCGAGGCGATGCCGCACAGGAATCGCGTCAGTTGGCGGGGCGTTTGCAGCGCCCGGTGTCCCTCGGCCCGCAGACGGTCGATGTCCGGACGACTGCTCTCGGCCGGCGGCGCATACGAAGGCGGTGGCAACGGCTGCGCGGCGACCCTCGCGCAGCGGCTGCAGTGGCCGCAGTCCGGACGGTTCTCGCCGAAATAGTCCAGCAGATGCTGCGTCAGGCAGTCCGGCGTCTCGGCGAATTGCAGCACTCGGCGGATGCGCTGGATGTCGTGCGCTTCGCGCGTTCCGAAGCGAGCCATCAGATCGGCGGCCAAGGCCGCGCGATTGCCGGGCGGCGCCAACACGCGATAGCCCTCGCGCAGCCCCGACGCTTCGACGATCAGATCCCCTCGCTCCTCCAAATAGCCGATCGCCGCCATGATCCGCTCGCGCGACTCGCCGATCGCCGCCGCCGCAGTTTCGACATCCAGCGAAAACCAAGTCACGCCCTTCTTGGCTTGCCGGAAGACCTGGCCCAAGAAGTCGGCGCGGCGGGCATCGAACCCAGCAAGGATCTCTTGGGAACTCTTCTGCGGCTGAAACTTCAGGCCCGAGTAGAAGGGGCCGGTCGATTGAAGCACTCCGTCCAGTTCCAGATAGGTCAGCAGCGTCTTGACCACCAGCGGCCGCATGTCGTACAGACGCGACGACTCCGAAACCGACACGTCCAATGTAGCCCCGCGCTGGAACAGATCGTCCAGCAGCCCGCGGATCGATTCCAGCGTCGGCGTGTCGCCGTAGGAGAAATTCTCCAGCACCACGACGTCGTCCGGACACGCGAACAGTTCGCAGATCGACTCCTTCCCGTCGCGGCCCGCGCGGCCGATCTCCTGCGAATAGCTCTCCAGACTCTTCGGCAGATTGTAATGGTACACGTAGCGGATGTTCGACTTGTCCACCCCCATGCCGAACGCGATCGTCGCCACCACGATCAGGCGATCGGAGGCCATGAATTCCTCTTGGACGGCCGTCCGCTCCTCGGTCTCCATGCCCGCGTGATAGGCCCGCGCCGGATATCCGCGATCCGCCAAGCGGGCCGCCACCTCTTCGGCCGTCCGTTGCAGCGTGACGTAGACCACCGCCGAGCCCGGCGCCCGTTTGGCCAACCGGCTCAGCAGCAGTTCGCCGCGGGCCGCGGCCGAACAAGGCGTGACCGCCAACCGCAGGTTCGGGCGGTAGAAGCCCGTATGCACCACGTCCTCGGCCGCGATCTCGAACTGGCGGCAGATGTCGTCGGCTACCTTCGGCGTAGCGGTGGCCGTCAGCGTCAACACGCGCTCGACCCGCAACTGCTTCGCCAAGCGGGCGATCTTCAGGTAGTCCGGCCGGAAGTTGTGTCCCCATTCGCTGATGCAATGCGCTTCGTCGATCGCCAACAACGAAATCCTGCGGCGGGCCAGGGAATGCAGGAAGCGTTCGTTGTTCAACCGCTCGGGAGAAACGTACAGCAGTTTCAGCCGGCCCTGGTTCAATTGGTCGTAAACCGCCAGCGTCGCCTCGCGATCCAAGCTGGAGTCCAGCCGCGCGGCCGAAACGTTCTTGGAAACGAGAAAGTCCAATTGGTCCTTCATCAAGGCGATCAGCGGCGAGATGACCAGCGTCAGGCCGTCGAGCATCTGCGAGGGCAACTGGAAACACAGGCTCTTGCCGGCGCCGGTGGGAAACACGGCCAACACGGAACGGCCGGCAAGCAGTCGCGAGACAACCTCCTCTTGCCCCTTCAGCCATGCGGAAAAGCCGAAGAGGTCCTGCAACGATTTCCGCGCCTGTTCGGTGTTCGATGGATTCATCACGTTCCTCGTTTACTCGCTCTCGCCGTCGGCCACCACCGATTCAGAGTCGGATGGCGTAGGATGCTCGCACGGTGCGCGCATCTTGGTTTAGCGGCAAGGCGACTGCGTGGCGTTCGTGACATGCCGCTTACCGTCGGACCCAGACGCCTTTCGGAGCCTGCTGAAATACTGGCAAGAACCGAGGTGGGGTAAGCTTCCAGCTTG
>JAHDXO010000128.1 GCA_023382975.1 Pirellulaceae bacterium | reverse complement strand
TGGGAGTTCGATGTCCGGCTTCATCCACGGCGCGGGTTTCTGAAGTACGGTGAAGTGCGCGAACTCGTTGTACGCGAGGACGCCAGCCCACTCGGCGGCGCCACGCAGCGCGGTAATGGCGTTCGCGAGCACCGGCTTTACCGTACCGTTCAGGTTGAGCAAAAGCGCGTCGCGCCATCCGCCGGCACAGGTGGCTGCTGGCTGTGGACCTCCAGCCCGCGATCCCGAGCCGCTTCGGGACCGTCCGTTGGGGCAGTTGTCAATCCGGATGATCTTCATCTGTTGCCGCAACGCAGAGATGGGCACGCGATCTTTGCCGCACTTTTCCTGAATCAGCCGCAGATGGCGGGGCTGGTCAATGGGGTCGAGCTGCCGCACCTCCGCAAGGATCGGCGCGAGGAATCTGGCAAGGTCGGTCTCCGGCCCGTCCGGCGGGATCCTCGCGATGGCAATCTCAAGCGGCGACTGGGCGGAGGCAAGAATCGCCTCGAAGTCGGCCGCTCATTTTCCCGAAGCGAAGAATTCGTTGACGTCAATCTTGGCATCGGCCATCAACTCGTCCGCCTCGGCCGCACCAGAGGCCAGAACAGCCAACTTCTGTCTGGCCGCTTTCTGTTTGTCACCCAGCGGCAAGAACGCCACGCGCGTCGCGATCCCGTGGCCGGCAAGAATCCGCGCCGTCTTCAGCGCGCCGTGCATGCCGGCTTCGGATACCTCGTTGTCTTGGCAGATGTAAACGGTCTTCACGCCGGCGAGCTTGGGCAGCAGCCTTTCCCAGTCGGCCTCCCGAATCTGCACAGTCACGGGCGACACCACCGGAAACCCATGTTCCATGAGGGAAATGCAATCCGTCACGCCCTCGGTGATGATGACCCTCTCGGGACGGGTGAGCAGTACGTCCTCGTTGTAGAGAACATCGTTGCGGATGCACCCTGCCACATGCTCGTGGTTGCGCTCATTCCGCACCGCCAGTTTCTTGTACTTCGATCTCTCCCATTCCTGATCTGGCGTCCATGGCGTACGGCGGCCGATCATGAACACGACCCGTCCGCGGCTCCAGTACGGAAATACAATACGGCGATCAAAAAACGGGACGATGCCATCCTGTGGCGTCGGCCGGAACGCGGACGTGGCCGTCAATTCGCGCAGAGTGAACCCACCGGGGCCTTCCATCAAAATGCGCGCGGCACTTGCCTCCCCATCCTCGGCGAAGCCGATCTTCAGCCGCTCCAGAGTCTCATCGCCGATCCTGTACTTCGCCCGAAGCCAGCCGAGAACTTCGGCATTGCCGAGGAGCCGTTCGTGATAGACATCCGCCAGCGCCGTCAACGCCTCGCGGACACGAACAGCCATCCGGTAGTTTTCCTCGCTCTCCTCCATGTTTCCGGATGCGGCCTTCGAAAGCGGCGACAGCCCTGCGCGCGCGGCGAGAAAATCCCGCGCATCACGATGCGAGTCCGGCATTCGGCCAGAATGGCCTCGCGTCGCGACGCCGTGCCGGACAAACTCAACCAGTTGGAGAACATCGCCGCCGGTCCCGCATCCATGGCAGAACCAGCCCTGCTTATCGAGCCATACATGCAGCGAACGGTGCGACTGGCTTCGATGATTCGGACAGTCGCAGAATAGTATCTGCCGCGACTGCTGCGTGATTCTACCACCCAAGAGTTCATGGGCGATCTCGCCGATATCGATATCAGTGACTTGGCGGTAATACGTGTGGACATCAATGGGCGGTTCGGTCACTTCCGAGCCTCCGCTTCGAGCAGGAAGGAAAGGAACGTGTTCCGGCGATCCACTTGGCGCTTCGCGGCGCAGTTATCGATGCCCCACCGATCGCCGAGGACTATAACCGACTCCTTCGCGCGCGTGACCGCCGTATAGAGCAGATTGCGGTGGTGCATGAACGAGTGGGATTTGTGGGCAATCACCACCGCGCAGGGAAACTCCGATCCCTGCACCTTGTGGATCGACGTCGCGTATGCCAGTTGGAGATTGCCCAGTTCGTCCGACTCTTTGCCGAGTTCGACTGGCATTCCGTCGAAATCGACCGTGAGCCCGCCATCGGCTTCGGTTCCGAGCACAATCCCCGTCGCGCCATTCATCACACCCAGCTCGTAATCGTTCTTCGTCTGGATCACCTTGTCTCCCGAATAGAACCGCGGCCTGCGTCCCGGCTCGATGTCGGGTACGTCAAAATCGAAGAGCTTCTTCTGAAGCAGCCTTTGCAACTCGATATTCAACTCGACGGTTCCGAGCGGTCCTTTATGTGTCGGCGTGAGCACCTGGACATCGCGGATGAGGTCGTAGCCGAGCCGCCCGTGAAGCACTTCCTCGAAAAGAAGCAGCAGCATGTTCCGGACATCGTCGCGGTCGGCGAACTTGTCGATCACGTACCACGGTCGCCGTGCACCGGCCTGCATGTCAGTCGTCGGCCGTACCTCGCCGGACAAGACAGCGGTCGAATTCTCTTTGAGCACACCAGCCTGTCGGATAATTCGCGTGAGCACCACTGTTGGGATCGCCTGCGACCGAACCAGATCCCGTAGAACATTGCCCGGGCCAACCGGCGGCAGCTGATTGTGATCCCCGACCAGAACTACGGCCGTCCGTTTCAAGTCCACGGCCTGAAACAGGCGCCAGGCAAGCGGCACGTCCACCATCGAGACTTCGTCCACAACGAGAATGTCCACGTCGATCGGATTGAGCGCGTCGCGCGAGTACGTCTGCCCGTTAAAACCGAGCAGCCGATGAATTGTGCTCGCCTCGTGCCCGACCACCTGCTCGAGCCGCTTGGCGGCCTTGCCCGTCGGCGCGGCCAGAACGACCCTCCGTTCCAATCGCTCGGCGATGCTGGTGATTGCCGAGACCGCGTAGGTCTTGCCGCTGCCGGCACCGCCGGTCATCAGCGAGATCGAGAATGTCAACGCATTCCTGACGGCGTCTCTTTGTTCGGGATTCAACTCGCTCGCTTCGGCATCGAGCAACGCCTCAACGTCAGCGGCTACATGCGGGCTTCGGTTGTTTCCTGATCTGAGAATTCCGGCGAGTTCGACCTCCATGCGATGGACTTCGGGG
>JAHDXO010000127.1 GCA_023382975.1 Pirellulaceae bacterium | reverse complement strand
CGCGTTTTTTCTGAATCGTTCATTCGTTCCTCGCCGCTCGGTCATCCGAAACGTTAGCCAGCGAATCACCACTGTCCGTTCATGAATCTCGACTCGAATGACCTGCTCCAAGACGCAACGAGATGTTTTCGTCATCATGCCGTTTTCAGGCACGTCATCCTGTAGCGCCCCGCGATGGACCGAGATCTATGAAGAGGTCTTCGTGCCTGCCATCGAGGGCTGCGGGTACACTTGCGATCGCGCGTCCGTGACCACCGGCAGCTTGATCAAGAGCATCATCGAGCGCCTTAGGATAGCTTACGTCGTCCTTGCCGACATGACTGACAGCAACCCGAACGTGTTCTACGAGTTGGGCGTGCGTCACTCACTTAGCAAACGCACCATCATGGTAGCACAGAATGCCAAACACATCCCATCGGACCTGCGCGGCTACTGGTCCGTCGTCTACGGCACGTCGCCCAAGAAAGTCTCGCAATTCAAGGCCGACATCCGCCGCATTTTGGAAGAGATCGACAACGATCCCGGCCGCAGCGATAATCCAGTTCTCGACTATCTTGATCGCGAATTCGTTCAGCTATCTCGGCAAACCCAATCTGAGAACTTGAAGAGGCTCACGGCGCTTTTCACTGAACTAACCGGCAACGCCATCGCTGTCAGCAGAATCCAGGCCGGCGACGACTCCACAGTGCTTCTCTCGTATGACTGCTTGTCTTACCTATTGCAGACCATGTATGTGGACGTTGGCCCGGCTATTCTAAAGGACATGTACGAACTGAGAAATCTCTTGCGCAGCATGGAAAGAAAGGGCTTGTCTGAGGAGGAACACGCAGTCGCAAGGACCGGTTTGTGTCGCGTGCTTCAAGCGGTTTCGCACATTCGACAGAAACTCGCTTGTGGACAGTACCAGGAACCTGAAACGATCACTGTAATGCAATGGTCTTCCTGCGCCAGTCCAGAAGTGCGGACATCCTGCGAATACTGGACCGCGTCTCTTGCCAAAGAGTGGACGTCTGTCAGCGCTGATAGTGTGGGCTGCTTCAATTGTGGTCTCTTCAGCCGCACACCAACTGCGCTGGCGGTCGATGGCGACGATGCGTCGCGCGATCGGCCGCGCACCGGCTAACCAAGGCGTGCACCGGAGCCGCGATCCGGTCTTGGAAAATGGTTGGCGTCATCGGCGCGGCCCGGTGACGCCGGTCGTTATCTGCCTTCACTGAGGCGACAAGATGATAGTCGATCGCCAAGCGCGGATGACTCTCCGAAATGCTATCGTCGCCTACATGAGCGGAACGATCCGGACGTTCGCCTTTGAGGATCAATACTCTCCTTGCCGCGCCTCACCGGACGAATCCGTCCGATGGATTGTGCAACAGATCTGGTACATTCACGATGGGGTGATTGACCATCCGATCTCTGTCCTTTCCGAAGGCTGGGAGGCCCTCCGCCGCACCGTTGCGTTCCTCGGCACGGATATGGACATTGCGACGCCATCAGAGAGCGAATCTTGGCCATTCCGTGACGAATCTCAATGGCACCTCCACGAACACTTGGTCAGCGAACTTGGTTTGCCAGACTACGATCCAGAAGTTCACGGTCGTCCGGCGAACCCTTGGTGGAATCGGATCCCCACGAGCGTCGGCGTGTCGATTCTCGTCGGGATTCTCGCGGTTGTCTTCCTCATGCTTGCATTTTCATGAATGGGCAGCGGCAGATAACCAAATCGTGCACCGGAGCCGCGATCCGGTCTTGGAAAAATGGAGGCGTCATCCGGCGCGGCCCGGTGACGATTGTCGTTCGTGGGCAAACCCCAGCACCGCTCAAAACTCCGTTGGCGAGTCTGTCCCGCTTCGACGTGGCTGGCTTCGATCGGATTTGTCCGGTACCGAATTCTCCGTCGCCGGGCTTGGTCCGTGTCCACGCGGCTCGCGGTTGGCGGGCGTCTTCGGCATCGGATGAAGAATTCCCGTGGAAACATCGGCTGGTCGGGCCAGCGTTCGCCTGCGATCGGATTTTCCGGGATCGCCATCTCTCGAATCCTGAAAGAAAAGCGTGCGGCTCCTCGCGCGCTTGCCGAGTTGTCCCGGCGATGGCTGGTCCGTATCCGGCTGCGGGCCGCTAAAAAAATCCTTGCCACCGCTGCGGCGGCGCGGTAGGATCACCATCCGCCGCCTGGCCGACGGTCGTCCAGCGGCGCACCGACGACCGACGACCGCAGCCCACGAACAAACGGATCGACCGAAGCGGCGTACCGCGTTTTTTCTGAATCGTTCATTCGTTCCTCGCCGCTCGGTCATCCGAAACGTTCCGCCGTGACCGAAGCGCGGACACAACCCAATTGCATGACTCGAAATCCATACTCACCGCCGTCGAAGCCGAACGTTGCTGGAAAGATGGGAATCCCAAGCCCAACGGCAGGACAGAATCTTCGATGCGATGGAACGTATGCTAGACAAACCGTCCACGAAAAATGGTCAGTCCGAGTCGTCCAGCGAGGAGAAGTGGTGTCGACGCAAGAGAATTACGTCACAACCAGACGCTGAACCGGAGCGGCCGATGTGGTGGGAATCAAATGGAACGCTGACTGGCGGCCGCACATTGAGCACCCTGGTCGCCGCGATCGTCGTAGCGTCGTTCTCACAATACATGACCATCACGGCCGCTCGAGAGTTATTTCCCGGTTGCGAGTCCGTTCGTTTCAGTTTAATCGGATGCCTGCACCTCGCTCTACTCGCTGGTTTGCCTTTCCTGCTAGCGAGACTTGCTCCCCGGGCCGCGGGTTTTGACGCGCAATGGCTTCCTGGGGCTCGGCGGCAATGGGCTTGGTTTTTGGGCATGGTCTTCCTGCTGTTCCTCTCCAAAGCATTTGTCGCCGCGTTGGCCGCCACCTTCCTCGGCCGCCCAACGCTCCCAACGACTTCTGGCCGGATTACGCCCATCGGAGTCGTGTTTTCGGCGATCGTGGTCGTCTTGATTGCGCCCGTCGCTGAAGAGATTTTCTTTCGCGGCTATCTTCTGGAGCAATTGAGAAAGCTGACCCACACGGGCACCTCGAACTTGATCCAGGCCACCGTTTTTGCCCTTTTTCATGTTTATGGTTGGGGCGGCGCATTCAGCTCCTATCAGCTGGTCACTGCGGGCGGCGCTTTCCTATGTGGACTGATTTGGGGGGCCTGGCGGGTCAAGTTCAGGTGCCTGCTCCCTCTGGTGCTGGCTCATATGCTCTACAATTCCACCGTGATTGTTCCTCTACGAGCGTTGTACGACCAGGTGAGCGGTAGTTACGATACCCAGTGTCACCAGATCGACGTGCTGACGAAAGAACCCATCGAGAAAACGGCACCGGAAATCATCCGGTACTTTTCTGACACGGATGAAACGTTACGCTTCTATGCCATGGTGGCGCCCATGAAGCACTATGGCCCAGAGTTGGAGCGTTTTCTGAAGGATGCCCTGGCGTCGAAGGATAGGAATGTCGTCGTCTGCGCGTTATTCATCGTCCAGTTTGCGGGGTCCGTTGACCGTTTTCCTGGCCAATCCGGCGCGAGGCCGTGGGCGCGGAGAGAATCCGCAACGGCGGAACTAATGAAGGATTAGATCGTGCGGTGATCAGGGAGGGGACGTTTCGGGGGAGAGAGACGTTGTCTCGGGAAAG
>JAHDXO010000126.1 GCA_023382975.1 Pirellulaceae bacterium | reverse complement strand
AGAACAAGGCCTGGAAGACGATGCAGAACGGCAACGACTTCGGCGGCATCGAGAGTTGGCAGCACGGGCCGGTGTACATGTTCAACAACCTGAGCTTCGATCCGCGGGGCCAATGGGAAAGCCAGCGCGTGTTCCACAAGCGGAGCCCCGGGTTCGGCCATGCGTACTATCTGGACGGCGGCTTCAAGTGCTATCTGTTCAACAACATCGCCTGGGGCCTGTCCAACGATCAGACCAGCCCGCTGGTCAACTGTGCGGCCTTTCAAGAGATCTACAGCCACCAGAACCTGTTCCTGAACAACACCGCGTACAATTTCACCGTCGGCTCGCGCCGCCAGTCGCCGCACGCCGGGCGCAATCAGTTCCTGGGCAACATCTGGCAGGGCATGAGCGAACGGGTCTTCCGGCACGCCGACCCGGCCAAGACCCCGGCCGACGGCAACGCCGCGCACGCCGGGCCGCAGAAGTCGCACTTCGCCTACGAGACCAACGCCTACGCGGGCAACGTGTTCTACGACATCGGCGAGATGGGCGTGTTCGAAGCGTCGGGCCGCTGGCTGCCAACCTTCGACGAATTCCGCACGGCGTTGCAGGAACAGCGTAGCCTGGTGGCCGATCTGGGCGTCATGGACTCGGTTGCTCCGCTGCGCGATCCGGCTCAAGGCGATTTCCGCCTGAACCAGCAGTCTGCGGCGGTCGACCGAGGCGTCGCGGCCTTCGTGCCTTGGTCGCTGCACGGCGTGGCCGCCGAATGGAACTTCTACCCGGCCGGCAACGACCCCGCGCAGATCATTGACGAGCACTGGTACGCCAAGGATTTCCTGACCGACCGCACCGAGTACCACGCCCGGCCGACGTATCCGCTGACCGTCGTCAACGCCGATGCCGACGACTACATCGACGGCCCGCTGGAGAGTTTCACCGCCGGCGCACTTCGACTCTCGCCGGCCAAGAAGACCTACGCCACCATCCCGCATGCCGTGCTCGACAGACCGTTCACCGCCAAGCTGGCGACGCGGCCCAGGCATGGCCAGGATCCGGCGATTCAGGAATTCACCTTTGCGGGCGACGATCTGAAAAATCCCGCGATCCACGGCGGCAGCTTCCTGATCGAGGTCTATTTCCGCGCGGACAGCGACGGGCTGATCGTCGGCAAGAAACAGGGGGCGGGTTACGTGCTGCGGTTGCAAGGCGGCCGGGCCGCGTTCAGCATCGCGGGCGAGGGTGGCGCTAGTGCCGAGTTGGTATCCGAAGCCGCGCTGGCCGACGGCCGGTGGCACCATCTGATCGCCGAAGCCGACCGCGACGCGCGGACGCTGGCGCTGTACGTCGACGGCAAACTCGACGGCACCGGTCCCGGACTTGGACCCGTATCGCTCGCCAATGAAGGCGACCTGTACGTCGGCGGCAGCCCCTTCGGTCACCATCTGAGCGGCGCCCTGGAATACCTCCGCATCGTCCGCGGCACGCTGGCCGACGCCCACACCACGATCGAAGAGCTGTACGCCTGGCAATTCGACGGCCCGGCGCACCGCGACATACGCGGCAAGCCTCCGCAAGGCCAAGCCCGCGACGCCGGAGCGATCGAAAGCCATTGAGTGCCAATCCGGGAGATCGACCTGTCAACCAAGGCGGCCGTGCCATCGTGGGAATCTCGGTTCACGCCGTGCCCACACGGGGAAATCCGCAGACCGACGGATCTGTCCCACGTCAATCGTTCGAGAAATAACTGTCCAGTGTTTATTGCTGATCATCCCACGGAGTGTGATGGCTACATTGGCGAGGCGACCGTTGTTTCTCGAACGATGCCTAGTCGATCGGAGCGGGGGCGGGGATGGGCGACTCGGGCATGTCGTGGGGCTCTTCGAACAAGTTGTGCGGAGCGACTTGTACGGTCAGCGGGTTTGCGACCGCGCTGTCGCCTCGCACGACGAGAACTTCGGCTTCGACCGGTTGGGTCAGTTGGAAGTTGGGCACGGCGAAGCGGATGCCGAGGTCGTACCAGCCGTGAATCTCGGCCTGGAATTGCTGACCGTGGATCGACACGACGACCTGACCAGGTTCGGGGCCAAAGCCTTCTCCGGCGATGGTCAGCAGGCTGTCCGGCGCCGCCGCCGTTCGGTCCGTCGAGAACGCCGCGGGATCGACCGGCAGAATGTCGGTGCGAAGCAGCAACGTCCCGTTGTTGTCCTCCGATGTCTCCGGAAGCTGTTGATGGCCGTCGACCAGAACGTGCAGATACTCAAAGGGCACGCGGTGACCCTGCGGTGTGGTGCCCAGTCGATTCGCGGCCAGAGGCAGACGAATGTCGCACGCATGGGTTTCGCCAATGTCCATCGATGGCACAGTGACACCCGCTTGAGGCACGTCGGCCGACGGTTCTTCTTCGTTCGACGCCAGCAGCAGGACACTGAAGGGCGTCGCGATTGGATGCGGGCCGTTGTTTCGCGTCCAGACTCGATAGCGCGGACCCAGATCTTGATTCGGGTGCCCGTTGTCCACGAATCGGACCGCCAGCAATTGCACGTCCTGCCCGGCCGTCGCGACGATTGGAGCGACATCGATCCAGGTGCCGCACGACACTACCGGGAGTGAATGGACGGGATAGTCGTAGTAGACCCACGGCGGACACGGGTCGTAGACGGTGGGAATGCAGCCGAACGGTCGCGGGTCATGGAATACCGGACACGTGTCCCACCAGCACCACTCGACCCACGGAGACCAGACGGGACACCACGAGTGCGCCGGGTAGCAACCGCCCCCCGCGTACCAGGCGCCGAAGGCCGAGGCCGTGAAGGTGGACGCGATCGCGCCGTGACGGCGATGCTTGGTCCAACCACCGGCCTTCAAGAGCTTCTGGCCGAGGTCCAGACGCCGCGAAAGGTCGCCCTCCGCCTGAAGTTCAAACTGGCGTTTGAGGCCCAGCTTCTGACCGGTGCTGGAGCGGTACCAATGCTCGAAGTTGTCGAGCTTCGCCAGTCGCTCCTGATGGACGCCACTGATCTTGTCCAGATTGACGTGCTGCAGCCCGAGTTCAACCCGCAGATCGGGCGACGCCTTAAGCCTGTGCAATGCGCGGGTCATATTGTCACGTTCCTGGAACTGCATCAGTGTGGCCGAGGCTCCCTGTTGTTGGCCGGTGCCCAACGGCATGATCGTGGCGCTTGGAGTCGTGCTGTGCTGGTCGGCGCCCAACGGCATGATCGTGGCGCTTGGAGTCGAGCTGCGTTGGTCCGTTCCCAACGCCATGACTTGGGCAACCGGTGTCTTCTGCTGTTTGCTCGTACCGAAAAGTCCCTGCAATACCTTCTCTCGCTCCGCCGCCTTTTGCTTGTCCGATTCGATCATCCCACGTGCCCTGTCGACCATCGACGAAGGTTCTACCTTGGGCGGAACCAGGACCAAGATGCCGTTCTTGGAGACCGCCAGCGGCTGCACCTTGTCGCGGCCTTCCGCACTTGGAAGCGTCTGAACACCCGGCTGCAGCCTACCCGGCGGTTGCATCTGGGGTGTCGGTTTGATGAGGCGCAAGATCTTACCGGCATCCTGCTGCGGGCTGAGTTTCACGGTCGGCTTGGGGCTGGTCTTCGGAGTGGCGAAGGGTGCCGCGACGCGCGGCGGAATCGTCTTTGACGCTCCCGGTAGGACGAGTTTGGGAACAACGGGCATCGTTTGGCCGGGGATCGGTTTCTTCACGTTGCCTGCCGGCGCGACCTTCTTTGGCGCCACGGACTGCGCCGGTTTCGGCGCTTCCGACGAGCTTTTTGTCGGCGCAATGCGCGCCGAGTATTTCGGCGAAAGGACCACGGGAGGTTTGGTTCCAGCGGCTGGCTTCTTCGGTTTCGTGTCGTTTGCCGAAGCGGAATCAAATGCACAGGCCAATCCGACGACCAGCCCACACGCGACAAGCAGCCAAGGATACCTGAACATGGCATTCACCGTTTTGCAGGCAATTTGAGAAGAGGCGTCGCGACGCAACTCCCGCGGCTTACCCCGGCCCCCGCGCCATGAACATGGCCCCCCTTGCGAACCGCCGCTCGCGGAAGTCACCTACAGAAACTATTGAAGCGACGGCGAAGAAGTCAACCTGCACCGTCCTCACCGCGTCCCTGTCATACAAAGTGTCGACAGGCGCCGGTGGCCAGACTGCGGACGACCTGCGCACCATGTGCCCGGATGTGGAGTCAGTGCTGTGCGCCGGGTTGAATCGTGGCTGCCGACCGCCGGTATCTGGTGCAGGCCGGGCATTGGTATCGGCGGACCCTGCAAATGCACGACCAGCGTGATCGGCTGGGACGCGGCAGATGCCTCGGTCAACTGGGCTGCGTCGCCTTCGAGTGTTTCCAGGCGGCCTGGTCTGCCGGCCGGTCGGAGGCAGAAGTGGTCGACCACCCGAACGAGACAACGGTTTCTGCGGGCTCGTAGCATGGCCTTCCGAGCCGTGCCGTTCAACCCGGCACGGTCGGAGAGCCATACAACTTTGGTTGCGGCCGAGCGCAACGAGACCGCGTCAGGAGCCTGCTGAAATACTGGCAAGAACCGAGGTGGGGTAAGCTTCCAGCTTGCC
>JAHDXO010000125.1 GCA_023382975.1 Pirellulaceae bacterium | reverse complement strand
AGAATCTTTACGGAGCGATCACTGGCCACGACTTCATCCGCGACCGCGAGATGACCAGTGTAGAGCGCGCCTGGTGCGGATTCTTCGGTGGCCTCGCCGTCGCCGGCCCACTCATCGGCATGTTCGACGACATCGCCGAAACCGTCAGCCACTACGCCAAACGCCTGAAAGGCGTAACTGAACCCCTGGACGACGCCGCAGCGCCGGCCATACAATCCACAAAGAGAATCGTAGATTCCTCCACGAGCCTCGCGGATGATGCGAAATATGGTGTTCGCTTTTTTGGGGACGAACAGATACGTTTCTATTCTGGTGACGGCGCTCGTCTCGGCAGAGCGGATCAGGTCGTTTTCTTCTCCCCTGTTGAAGATATGGCCGTCGTTCGCAACGCTGCTGATGCAATGCGTCATTCGGGGATGGCTCCATCCGTTACTCGTGCCTATATTGAGGGTGGCGAAGTATTTGGCATTTCTTTCCCACTTACCGGTTTGGAAGTGCGACTGCCCACTGCTTCCGATGCTGGTGGGTGGCCACATTTCTTAGAAGGTGGAAGGACAGCCGTACGTTTGTCCAGTAATGGTGGGTATTTGGTGAATTCAACACGAGAATTTGTGACCAACGGGGTGGCAGTTCCGAAGGGTGCCGTCCTATTTAGGCTCGGCTCGAACGGCGAGTGGACTATTCTGAGGAGATTCTGATGACACCGTGGGAAGCGAAAGGGTGTCCGATTTGTCGTAACAAGTGGCTTTCTGGGCAACAACTGACGAGAATTGCCACAAACGATGAAACACACTCATTCTTGCATAAATGCGATGCCTGTGGAACCTATTGGCAGCAGTTTGAGAGGTATGCGAATGTCATTTCCAAGGATGAAGCGCAGGCCATCTTTGGGGAAGCCGCCGTGGAAGATTAGAGGCGTAGCATGACGTACGAACACAGCTTCAGTCCAGTAAATCAACTAGAGATTGCTTTGTTAGACGCGAAGGAAGGCCGAATTTCGATTCAAAGCTTTTGGGAAGTGCTTTTGCAATCTACCATTTTTCTCTCGAGCAGTACGGAGATCGACTCAAATGGTATGGGCCTTAAGCCATTGTTGTTTGATAGGGACGAAGAGACATTAGTTGCGGTATTCACCTCACCGGAGCGCATGGCCCGATTTGGACGTATCTCGCCCTTTTGCGTTGCCGTAAAGGGACAATGGATATGCGAGCACATAAATACAAGTTTTGGCATCGTACTAAATCCGGGTTCAACCGTTGGTTTTGAGCTCCCGGCCGTGGGCGTCCGAAACGTATATCGCAGCATATGTCGTTCATGAGCCTTCGGCCACACCATGACCATCGCATCAAAATCGCAGCTAGACATGCGATTTCCGAAGAAGTACGAGTTGCATCCGATGCATTTTCGTTTGTTCTTCAGGCTCCCTCCCAAAGTGTCTCGATGATCGGTGCCCTTTTTCCACCTACGTGCGTGATGGGTAACTATCGGGGGGTCGATTCTGCTCTGGATCGAGGGATGACCGGTGCGAACGACGGGAAGCGGGGTTGTTCGGCAGCGACTGCTGGTGCCGAAGCGGCAGTTTAAGGTCTGGCGGCGTGTTGCCGTCGGCCAGGGCAGACTCCAACGGAGCTTTGAGTTGTCACGCGACGTTTGATCGCACCCAGGTCGATATTCTCGTTTCGATCTCAATTCGGCTCGCGCCGCAGTCTGGCAACGAGTCGAGCGCAATAGCACCCCGGGCTCGTGTCGCACCTCGCACGTCTCGCCGGAAGTCCGGCGGATCGGCGTCCGTAGCCGCATGGCGGCGCACGCTTTCGCTGGCCACTTTGGCCGCGGGATTGCTGATCGCCGCCTTCTGCGGGTTGCCGCCCGGGGACGTCTCGACCGATGCTACTCGTCCCATCGCCGCACTGCGGGTCGGCGACACTGTGGTCACCGACGCTCCCTGGCAGGCACTGGCTGCCGACGACCACCTGCGCATCGAGGATCGCTTCCCGCGGAACCACGACGGTATCTCTCGAAACGCATCCGCACCCGACTCGTCCGACGTGCCGGGTCCCCAGGCTGTGGACTCGGCGACCTGGAAGCTCGTGCGGTTGCGAGCCGAACTGCGGTTCGACGACGGCTCGCTCAACGACGTGAATGTCGAAACGCTGCAACCGCCCGAGTGGCTATCAATGCATAACCTTCGGATTGGCGGGCCGGCGCCCTTGCCCCTGGATCTGTTGGAAATGGGCCTGCCGCAGGATCTCGGCGCGACGGTACTGGCCATCGAACCCTGTCCGCCGCTCGTCCCAGACGCGGGGCAAACCGTTTTGACCACGGTCAACCACCTGAGCGACGACGTCCACGAACTGACCATCCGCGACTCGCAAGGCAACCGGGAGACCATCCGCACCACCAGCGGCCACAAGTTCTACAGCACCACCCGCACCGCCTGGCTCGCCGCCAGCGATCTCCAACCCGGCGAACACCTCGACAGCCACGCCGGCTCCCTGGAACTCGTCTCCTTCCACCCCTACCCCGGCCGCCACCGCGTCTACAACCTCACCGTCCAAAACGACCACGTCTACCGGGTGTCCAACCTAGCCATCCTGGTACATAATAATCTCTGCGGGCGGGCAGGCGCAGATGGCGGTACGGTCATTCAAACGTGGAATCAATTCCAATCTGCAACCGCTGGTCAATTCGGTTCTCGTGGAGAGACCGCTGCCGCATGGAATGCATACAAGCAGGCGAACGGCCTCGTAGTCGGGACGACGCGTAGCGCTGCCGCGAGAAGCGATTTTCTGAAAAGGCTTGCTGACAACTCAGACACGCCACGTTGGATGAAGCAATGGTTAGTACAAGGGAAGACACCGCCGGGTTACGATGTCGATCACATCGTACCGCGATCGGTCGGTGGACTTGATGAAGCGGCGAACATGCGTCTGCAAGCGCGCGACTTGCACAGATTACACCACCAATTCTATCGTCCGTGGGAGTGATGTTGATGGCGGAGTCAAAGAAGGCTCTTGTTGCATTCGATCCTGAGAGACCGGACAAGTCGTCCAGTGACTTCCTGATTCCGGTTCGAATCAACTTAGACGAAATCAGATTTCTTGGAACCCGTTCGGGAACAACAGTTCGCTACGGTATGACTGTACTGACAAGTCGAGCGATCACTGAGAATGACCTGTTTGCCAAACTGGTCGACACGGGTCAGAAAATTACAAACGTAGCCGACACGCTTCAGGTTCTCGCTAGATTCTTGGACGCGATGAAGTCGGTGAAAATCGGCAATATCGTGGAGCTTGGGGGCGCGAGCAGTGACACCATATCGCTGCTCATAGTGGCAAATACGCCTTCGGGATTTGCAAAGTACGATCTGAACAATGAGCGACAGAATTAAAGTCGAATGGCAACGTCGCTCGCACGATTTCTGGTTCGCGAATTGAGCCGGCAAGAAGTCTTGCTGGCATGTGCATACACCAGCGACTCCGTTCAGCGCCGACAAGAGCAGATGGCGGAAATTTACCTCGGGGTGCGATCCTTGCGAGAAGACGATACCAAAGGATACGTCGATCAGATGCGAAAGGCTAGTCAGTTCTTGCAGTGCGAACTAAACGAGACGTTCTTTCTGTCACGTTACGAAGCGACGTTGAGCATCTCAGCGGAAAATTGGAGCAAACAGTGATTCTCGGCCGGGAAACGCATTCTTTCGGAATAGCATTCCACCGACATTTACGGCTGAGACGCCAGGCAATCGATATTCACGAAACATCAGGAGTCCGTCATGCCATCGATAGTCAATTGCGATTGTGGGGCGAGGTTTCAGGCGGCGGATTCGTTGGCGGGTAGGACGGTGGGCTGTCCGACCTGCGGAGCGTCTTTGGCAGTTCCAATGCCTTCCGATCCGGGGCCAGCGCGGCAACAGGTGGCCAGCGATGGCTTGCGAGTTCGTTGCGATGTCTGCGGCGGAGCCTTTGCAGCGGCTGCGCATCTGGCGGGACGCCGAGTGGCGTGTCCCCGCTGCGGCGCTCAGATCCAGTTCGCAGGTCGGGAGCAGCCACCTCAGGCGGAACTGGACGATTTTTTGTTTGGCGAGAGTCTGCCCCGCGACGACGCGGCGTCTCGAGTGCTGACGCGGACGGCGATCCCTCCCAGCCCCAAACGCACCATTCCCAAGGAGAGACGGGCGGACCGAGTCGCGTCATCCGATTCGCGCCAGGCAGGACTGTGGAGCGGGGTGGGGTTGATGGTGCTGGGTGTCGCGATCACCGCGTGGGCCGCAGCCACTTCGGACGGTAGTCTCGGTGGCGATCAACTTGTAGGAATCGGCATCACGGGCATCGTGTTCGGAGGAATCCTCGCGGCGTTCTTCGCTCTGGGCGGTCGCAGTCGGTAGCGAAAATCCCGCCATCTCCGGCCTCCGAGGTCCGCGCGGCAATGGAGGCCGTTCACGCTTTGGCTCTCGATCAGCGCGCCGAGATGGTCGACGCCATCGCCGACATGCTGATCCAGCTCGCCGACGCCAAGCAAGACGCGCAGGACGATCTGGCCAACAGCCGTACCGCTCTCGCGGCGTCTAACTCAGCGATCCTCGGCGAAGAGT
>JAHDXO010000124.1 GCA_023382975.1 Pirellulaceae bacterium | reverse complement strand
GCTTCCACCGAGCGAGCTCGGCGGGGGCGGAACACGCGGAGATCTGCCCGTAGTGCAAGATCATCGCTTCCGCCGAGCAAGCTCGGCGGGGGCGAAGCGGGATCGAGTTGCGGGGCAGCGGCTCTTCGTTGCCAAACCTGCCTCCACCGGTGCGGGATCGTTGGGAGCGAAATGCGTAACATGTCGAGCAGAACAGGAACCACCGTTCAAACCGTTTGGTGCTAGGAGTTCTCATGCCCTACAAATTCTTCATCGTGCCGATCCAGGACGGCGGGCGAGCCGAAGCGGAATTGAATGCATTCCTGCGGGGCCACACCGTCCTGTCCGTGGCTCGCCACTGGGTGGACCAGGGACCGACGTCCTTTTGGTCCTTCTGCGTGGATTACGTCGAATCGGCCCCGACTGCCGGTTCCGCGCCGCGGGGCGGCCGACAGCGGGAGCGGGTGGACTACCGAGCCAAACTGGGCGACGAGCGGTTTCAACTGTACCTGAAGTTGAGCGATCTGCGCAAGGAACTGGCCCAAGCGGACGGCGTGCCGTTGTATAACATCTTTAACAACGAGCAGATGTCGCAGATGATCGAGCGCCAGGCTCGCAGCAAGGCGGACCTCGAAGCGATCGCCGGCGTGGGCGACGCGCGGATCGAGAAATACGGTCCGCGGTTTGTGGAACTGCTGGCCGAACTGTGGAGTGCGAAGGGTGAAACGGACGGGAAACCTGCTTGAACGAATCGCGCAGCGCGAGAATCTGCGGATGGCCGTTGGCAAGGCGCTGGCGGAAAAACGAAATCGGGCCGAGTCGTAGCGGTTCATGGCGGATCTCGATTGGCACCTGGAACGGTTGGCCCGAGGACTGCGCGACGGGGACTATCCGTTGGGCGATTACGAGCAGTTCGTGATCCGCGACCCCAAGGAGCGAACCATCACCAAGCCCGCATTGGCGGAGCGTGTCTTGCACCATGCGATCATGAATGTGTGCGAGCCGTTTTTCGAACGTTGGCTGATCCACGACACCTATGCTTGCCGCATCGGTCGCGGCCGCGACGCTGCCCTGACGCGCGCCCGGGATTTCGCCAGCCGACACGCGTTCTTCCTCAAGCTGGAAATCCGGAAGTACTTTGACAGCATCGTACACGACATCCTGTTGGCCCGCCTGGAGCGTTTGTTCAAGGATCCGCAACTGATCGCGTTGTTTGCCCGGCTGATCGGCAGTTATCGGGGCGAGATCGGCGTCGGGTTGCCCATCGGCAGCCTGACTTCCCAGCACTTCGCGAATTTCTATCTGGGCTGGTTCGATCGCTTCGTCAAGGAAACACTGCGCCTCCGCGGCTATGTCCGGTACATGGACGACATGCTTCTCTGGGGCAATTCGGCCGGATTTCTCGGCGACGTACTCGAACGGGGACGGGTATTCCTGGCCGACGAGTTGGGTTTGCAGTTGAAGCCCGTGCCGTACATCAACCGGACGTCGCACGGTGTGGACTTTTTGGGTTGCCGCGTCTTTACCGACCACCTGGTGCTGAATCGCCGCAGCCGGGTTCGTTTTCGGCAGAGGCTACGGCAGCTCGAATTGGCGTACCTGGCGGGCGAGATCGACGAATTGACGCTTCAACAGCGGGGGACGTCGCTGGTGGCGTTTACGCAAGCGGCGGCGGTCAAGTCTTGGCAGTTCCGGCGGGCTGTGATAGAACAGATGCCGGTCAGCGGCCGGAGGCCAGCGACCGGGTGATCCGCGGCGGCAGTTGGAGGAACGACTCGCAGAACTGCCGGTCGGCGAACCGCAACGCGAACGAGCCGTCCAACCGCAACGACAACCTGGGCTTCCGCGTGGCCGCAGCTCCGCGCGCAAGCGGCCAATGCCCTGCCGAGCGGAACAGGCCGCGATCCAGTCCCGCCCCCGGGCGGGCGAATCCCAACCCGGGCCGCCCCGTGCCAGTAGCCCAACGTCGAACGCTCGCGGCGGCCCTTTTTTCTGGGCCGACGTTTGACGCCAAACCGGCGCTTCTTCGGCAGATTTTCGCCCGGCAGCGTCGTCGGCACTCGTTTCCTTTCCCTCCCGTTCCCGATGGGCGATTGAAACCGGCCCTGGCAAGGGCCACAATCTTTGTCGGCTGGTTTGCGGAAGACGAAGGAGGGTGTTTCCATGCAGGTTCGGTTGATCCGTGTGTTCGTTTCTTCGCCCGGTGATGTCCAGACGGAACGGGATGTCGTGGACGAAGTGGTGGCGGCGATCAACCGCACCGATGGCGACGCGGGCGGCTTTCGGTTGGAGACGATCCGGTGGGAGGCCAACGTGACGCCGCAGATCGGACCGCGTCCGCAGACGGTGGTCGACCAGCAGACGCCCGGCTACGACATTTATCTGGGCATCATGTCCACTCGCTTCGGCACGCCAACCGGACGTTACGGCAGCGGGACGGAAAAGGAATTTAAGGATGCCCTGAAGCAATGGAAATCCGCGGGCCAACCGTGGATCACCTTCTATTTCGACGACGCGCCCAAGTCGCTGTCGAAGCCGCAGGAGATCAAACAGTTCCTGAAAGTCAGCGAATTTCGCGAGCGTCTGCAAAAACAGGGCATCGTGCGCGGCTACCAGGGCGTGCGCGGCAGCAAGGACGGCTTCTACGAGCAGGTATCCGAACATCTGCGGTCCATCGCGCGGGAAGTCTGTCGCCAGATTGCCACTGAATCCGGACCTGCCAACGCATCAGAGCTTCCAAAGGCGGTCCAGACAATGCCGACCAAGCCGCCCATCCCCCGGGCCTACCTGGACTGGCTGCGCCCTCAGTGCTCCGACGTAGATCAGATGGGATTGCGAGTTCAACAGGGGCAAGCGGTCACGCTGAAACACGTCTACGTACCGCTGACCACCGCGGCAGAACTTGAAACCCGGGTGATGGACGGACGCCTCGGGCGGTCGGCGGAACACGACGAGGAGCGGTCCGTCCAGACGTTGCTGGATTTGTTGGGCACCGCATCCCTGTACGTTCCCGGCCCGCCCGGCGCGGGCAAGTCGACGTTCTGCCGCTGGGTTGCCTGGATCGTCTGCGAGGGCTTCGTGCCCTCGCCGCCGATCGAGGCGCCCGAAAAGTACCAGGAATCGTTCCCGCCCTCGCTGCGGGACCGGTTGCCGTTGCTCGTCCGGCTGCGCGATTTCTGGGAGTATCTGCCGCAGACCCCCGGCTGCCGGGACATGACTCGGGCGGAATTCGAAGCGGGTCTCGGCCGGTGGATCGGGGACAAACAGCCGGGCGGTCTGACGTGGGATCTGGTCCGAGCCCACTTGGACTTTGGCTCGCTGCTGCTGATCCTGGACGGCGTGGACGAAGTGCCGCTGACGCACGGCGACGAACGCCGTCCCTGCCAGCCGCGGGCGATCCTGCTGTCGGGTTTGATCGCCGCGCTCGATTCCTGGCTGGATCGGGGAAACCGTGTGCTGCTGACCAGTCGCCCGTACGGTCTGCGCGACGGGGATGCCAGCCGTCTGCCGCTGCGGACGGCGCCGCTGAGCGATCTGGACGACGCGCTGCGCACCTTGTTGGTGCGCCGCTGGTTCCACAGCCTGATTCCAGACGCCGCTTCGGCCGAACAAATGGCAGACCAGATGCTCCAGCACGTCGGTCAGCGGCAGGACTTGCAGCCGCTGACCGCCAACCCGATGCTGCTGACGTCGATGTGCATCCTGTATCACCAAGGCGGCCGGCTTCCCCAGCATCGGCACGACCTGTACGACCGCATCGTCGACAACGTCCTGTTCAACCGCTTTCCGGACGACCGCCAGGTGATCGATCCGGTGCGTAACCGTTTGGCCGTAATCGCCTATGGCATGCATACGGGCGAGGGATTGGGCGAAGACCGCGCGACGCCTCTGGCCGAAGCGACCTACGCGGAGATCGACCGGATGATCCAGAACTACCAGGCGCAGACGCCCTGGTCCGAAGCCGGCTACACGGGCGCCGTCCAGGCCCGCGAGCAACTGCTGAGCCGCACCGGATTGCTGCTGCCGCAGGCCGAACAGCGGGCCGCATTCTACCATTTGACGCTGCAGGACTTCCTGGCTGCTCAGCGCCTGCTGGACTTGCACGAAGAGGATCTGTTCGACGTGTTCTGCGAGCGGGCCGAGGTGCCGGAATGGCGCAGCACGCTGTCGTTCGTGTTGGGTTCGCAATTGGCCAAGCATTCGTCGCCCCAGCGGAGCACCACGTTGTTGGGCCGTCTGATCGATGCGCTGACCGAGGACCGGGTGGGCTTGGCCGTTGTCGTCGGCCAGTGCCTGCAAATCCTGATCAAGCGAGGTTTGCGCCTGATGCCCGCGATCGAAGACCGGTTCCGCCAATACTGCGTCGCGGCGATCGAGCGCCAGGTGCCGCTGCGCGACCGGTGCGAGTTGGGCTTGGCGCTGGGCCACCTGGGCGACCCGCGAATCGTCACGGACCTGCGCGACCCGGCGGCCTACGTCCCGATTCGCGCCGGAACCTATCGGGTAGGCGACGACGAACTGCACTCTCAATACGAGTGGATGGAGGCGCAGACGACATGCGAAATCGCAGTCCCCTTCGTGTTGAGCAAATACCCGGTCACCAACTCGCAATATGCACCGTTCCTTCAGGCAGGCGGATACGACGATCGCCAGTGGTGGTCGGCGGACGGTTGGAAGTGGCGCGAAGAGCAGCAGATCCGGGAACCGCAGTTTTGGCAGGACGCACGGTCCAATGCGCCCAACCAACCGGTCGTGGGCGTGTCGTATTGGGAAGCGGAAGCGTTTGCCAAATGGATTGGCGGCCGGCTGCCGACCGAGCACGAGTGGGAGGCTGCAGCGCGCGGGCCGAACGGATCTGCGTACCCGTGGGGCGACGACTGGGAGGACGGCATCTGCAACAGCGCTGAGACGGAGTTGCGTCAGACCTCCCCGGTGGGCATTTTTCCGCGATCGCGAACGCCGACCGGCCTGGAAGACATGGCGGGGAACGTGTGGGAGTGGTGTGCGGACGCGGGGAGTACGCCATTGGAGGCCGGCGACCGGGTGATCCGCGGCGGCAGTTGGGGGAGCGGCTCGCAGAACTGCCGGTCGGCGTTCCGCTACGCGCTCGAGCCGTCCGACCGCTTCGACAACCTGGGCTTCCGCGTGGCCGCAGTTCCGCTCGGTTCAGTTCCAGGCAGACAACAAACAGCAGTAGCGGAGCCTGGAGCGCAGGCCGAGGGGCGACGTGCGGAGCGCA
>JAHDXO010000123.1 GCA_023382975.1 Pirellulaceae bacterium | reverse complement strand
ATTTGGCAAGCTGGAAGCTTACCCCACGACTTTTTCAGCAGCCTCCGAAGGCGACCGGGGCCGAGGACAATTCGCGTGTTGCTCGAACGCCACTCCATTCCCACTTGAAAGGCCCTCCCATGCGATCTACCGCCTCGATCTTGCTTTTGCTCGTTGCTTCCGTTGCCTGCCCTTCTTTGGCGGCTGATGATTGGAACACGTCGCTGTACCGCGCGGGGGGCGGTTGGTGGCCTCAACGCATCGCGGTACACATCGAGAACCGCGGCGCGGCGGCGCTGGCCGGCTGGCCCGTGGCCTTGACGCTGGGCGACCAGCCCGGCCAGCTTCGTCTGGACGGCACGCCGGCCGATTCGATCCGCGTTTGCGACCAGCATGGCAACGAAATGCTGTGGGCCCTTTCCGACGAGGACGGAAACGA
This sequence comes from Pirellulaceae bacterium, assembly GCA_023382975.1. Lineage (GTDB taxonomy): Bacteria > Planctomycetota > Planctomycetia > Pirellulales > Pirellulaceae > SKKK01. The sequence continues at coordinate 4,958 of JAHDXO010000123.1, read as the reverse complement.
AGTGAAAACCGGCCCGACTCCCCGCGCGGGCTCGCTCGTGCTGCCCGTCGAATGTCCGCCCGGCGAAACCGTCCGCTACTACGTCTACTTCGGTAATCCGTCCGCAGGTTGCGTGCCGGATTTTCTTCAGACGCAAGCGGGACTGGCCAACGGGGACATGGAAACCGGCTCGGGCGACGCACCCGCGGGCTGGGTCCACGATCCGGGCGATGCGCGATCTTCGGCGGCGTGGAGCAGCGAGCGCCCGCAATCCGGCCAGCGATGCCTGAAGACCGTCGTCGCGCCCGGGGCCGAACCGAGCTGGATTGCGACGCGCCAGCGAAACATCGCCGTCATCGGCGGTGCCCGCTACCGGGTCACGGCCTGGGTGCGTGCTGAAAACGTGCAAGGCTACGCCGGTTGGTATCTGCATCTGGGCAACTCGCAGAATCCGATGCTCCAGTCGCCCATGCTGCCGGCCGGCGAGGGAACGTTCGACTGGAAACAGGTGTCGCTGGAAATCACCGTGCCGGATGGGGCCGATCGGCTCAGTCTTGGAACGGTGCTTCGCGGAACCGGGACCGCTTGGTTCGACAATGTACGTCTCCAGCGACTGAGCGAAGGGGCGGTCCAGGTTTCGATCGGCTCGCCGGAATCCATCGAACTCGATCACCAGCAACCTCCCGCAGAATGGCCCGCCGCGGTCGGCGGCGATCACGGCGCGTCTCGCCGCGCGGTGGTGCAGACGGTCCACGCCGGGGCGACAGGCTTCGAGACCGCCTGGACGCCGGTCGATCTGCGGATTCTGGGCGCGCGTCACCGCGGCCAGTTGGATACGCGGTCGCTGCGCGTGATCGGCAGCGGCGGACCACACCGTCACCGGGTGCTCGGCGACCAGTTGCTGTTCGAATCGAAACTCGCGCCGCGCAGCGTCCAGACTTGCCACGTCTACTTCTCGGGCGCCGCGACGAACGAATCGTCGTCAAACACGGCGGACAGCGGCGATGGTCCGCCCGACATCCCCGGCAACTTGGTCCGGCATGGCGACTTCGAGGGCAGCCCATCGCTGCCGCAGGACTGGACTCACACCGGCGCGAACGCCGGTCCGGCCAGCCCGAGCTTCGGACTCGACCGCCCCGACCGGGACGGATTGGGCGACCGCTGTTTGAAGATGCACGTGCCGTCGGCCGCCGGGCGGGGTTGGCGAGGTTGGCACCAGAACGCGCCCGTCCAGCCGGGGCAGACGTACCTGCTGGCCGTGTGGGTCAAGTGCCAGGACGTCGACGGCGAGGTGCGCGTTCATGCCCACCGGCGCCAAGCGGATGGCCAGTTGTCCGCCGACTCGCCGTTTGCCAGCATCGGTCCGTCGATCGGCGGCACCACCGATTGGACGCTGCTCTCGGGTTCCTTGACGATGCCCCGGGACACGACCGTCCTGCAACTGCATCTGACGATGGAACATCCCGGCACCGTGTGGCATGACAACGTGCTGTTGATCCCTGTGGTTCCTGGCGAGATGCTGCGAGTCGAGAGCCGGCCGGGCGTCGCCCAGTCGCTGGCGATGTGGCAGGTGCCTGCCGTGGTGAAAGTCTTCGCGGAAGACGGCCCGGAGTCGTCGCCGGCAGCGTTTCAAATCGCGGCGGCGCGCAACGAGAGCGAACCGCTGCAATTGTCGGTGCGCAGCGCGCGCGATCGCAAGGCGCTGCGCATCGACTTGCAGCCACCGACCGGGCCCGACGGATTCCGCTTGGACGATGCCGAAATCCGTGTGGTCGGGTACGTGCCGATCGATTATCCGACCAACTACTATCAGTCGGAAAGTCCCGTGTGGCACCGCAAAGTCCCGGGCCACGCGGCGGCCAGCGACGGTTGGTCCGGCCTGTGGCCCGACCCGCTGCTGCCGACCGATGGCTTCGATCTGCGAGCCGACATGACTCAGCCCGTCTGGATCACGTTCGCTATTCCCAAAGACGCTCCGGCAGGACAGTACACCGGTCTCGTGCGGTTGCTCGACGGCGGACAGACGATTGCCGAACGCCCGTTGAACGTCCGCGTCTGGGATTTCGCTCTGCCCGACCAGAGCCGGCTTGCGGCCATTTACGACGTGCGACTGGGGCCGGGTGGAGCGGCGCAGTGGGGCAAATCGTTCGACGAACTGTATCCGGAGATCGTCCGTTTCATGGCCTCGCGCCGACTGTGCCCCGACACCATCCGACCCGGCCCGCGGTTCTGGTTGGAAGACGGCCAAGTCCGCGTGGATTTCACCGAGTACGACCGGGCCGCGCAAGTCTACTTCGACGAACTGCGATTGCCATTCGCCTACACGCCGTGGGATTTCTATCTGTTCGGTTGGGGCCATCCGCCCAAGACAATCCACGGCCAATTGCCGTACGAAGGCGAACCGCCGTTCGAGTCGGCCGACCGCAGCCAGTTGCGGCCCGAGTACCGCCAAGTGTACCAGCAGATGCTCCGGCTGTTTTGGGACCATCTGCGGCAGCGAGGCTGGCACCGCAAAGTCGTGCTCTACATCTCGGACGAACCGTTCGACAGCCAGGGGCCGATCCGCGAGCAGATGAAAGCCTTGTGCCGGATGATTCACGAGGTCGATCCGGAGATCCCCGTCTATTCCAGCACATGGCACCACGTACCGGACTGGGACGGTTCGCTCGACATCTGGGGCATCGGCCACGATGGTCGAGTGCCGGTTGCCAAGATGGACCAGTTGCGTGCGGCCGGCAAACGCATCTGGTTCACCACCGACGGCCAGATGTGTACCGACACACCGTACTGTGCCGTCGAACGCCTGCTGCCTCACTACTGTTTCCAATACGGCGCCGAGGCGTATGAATTTTGGGGCGTGTCGTGGCTGACCCACAACCCCTTCCAGTTCGGCTGGCACGCCTACATCCATCAAAGCAGCGAACCCGGCCGGTCCTACTGGATCCGCTACCCGAACGGCGACGGCTTTCTGTTGTATCCCGGCGCAGCGGTCGGGCATCCGGGCATTGTGAGCTCCGTCCGTTTCGAACAGGCCCGCGAAGGCGTCGAGGATTACGAGTACCTTCATCTGCTGCGGCAGTTGATCGATATAGGCGTCCGCGCTGGCCGGGACACCGCGGAAGGCCAGCGTGCGCTCGACGCAGCCGCGGCGCTAGTCGAGATCCCCAACGCCGGCGGACGCTACTCGACGCAGATCCTCCCCGACCCCGAGCGTTTGTACCAAGTTCGTCAATCCCTGGCCGCCGCCATCGAAAGCCTATCGAAGCCCGCACCTCCGCCAGTCGCACCGTAGCAAGGTTCGAGAAGTGACGGTCCGGAATTGGGTGAGCGGCAAGGCGTAAGCCGCCGGTATTCTGAACAGTTCCCCACCGGTGGCAAGCACCCAACGCCGCCCATTGATTTCTCGAACGATGCTTCGCTGCAACCAAGCCGTGCATGCTCCGCCGACCTTCAGATCTCCTGATCTGACGAGAGAATACGATGAGCCCAGAACGCAGAGGAACGAAGATCGCAAAGGAGGAACTCTCTGCGCTCTTCGCTTCTTTGCGTTTACGTTGGTATCACTTCATCCTCTCGCGAGCGCATGCGATTCGCCGAAGTTCCTCGTATCATCTGAGTGCGGATCAGGAATCTTGACCTTGCGGAGAGGGTGGCCAATCGTTCAAATTCCAGGACTTCACGGAGAACAAACAGTCCCTGTTGCGAGGCGCGACGATGCAGGCGGTGGCTTTGACAATTGCTGGCTCGGATCCTTCGGGGGGAGCCGGACTGCAAGCGGATTTGAAGACGTTCCATCAGCATGGCGTGTACGGGATGAGCGTCGTGACGCTGTTGACCGTGCAGAATACGCAGACGGTCACTCAGGTCCACATCCAAACGCCGACGCTTGTGCTGGACCAATTGGATGCGGTTTTGAGCGACATCCCGCCCGCGGCGGCGAAAACCGGCGCGTTGGGCAGTCCGGAAGTGATCGAGGCCATCGCCGAGCGTGCGACCGGTTTCGGCTTCCCGTTGGTCATCGATCCGGTGATGATCAGCAAGCACGGAGCCCGGTTGATTGAACAGCGGGCGACGGAGATCCTTGTGTCCCGCCTCCTGCCCTGTGCGTTCTTGATCACGCCCAACTTGCACGAAGCGGCCGCCTTGACGGGACTCACCGTCGAAGATGAAGCGGGCATGGCCGACGCGGCGCGGGCCATTGCCGACCTGGGCGCGAAGAACGTGTTAGTCAAAGGCGGGCATCTGGCGGGCGAGGCCGTCGATCTGTTGTGGACCGACGGCCGATTGCATCGGCTGGTCAGTCAGCGGCTATCGACGCCCCACACGCACGGCACCGGCTGCGTCTACTCGGCCGCCATCACGGCCCGCTTGGCCCGCGGCGAGCCGCTGGTCGAGGCGACCGCCGGCGCGAAACGCTTCGTCACCGAGGCCATCCGCACCTCCCCCGGCCTCGGCCGCGGACTGGGACCAACAAATCTGTTCGCCTCGACGCAAGCCGCCCCCTGATCCGCCACTCGCCAACCACCGGCGAGCGTGGCGGCGTCAGCCCCACGGTGATCCGTTCGCCCCGTTCCCCCTCGAAATTCTGCGGTTCAACCTAGCTTCGCCGAATCCAAGTGGCCCGCGAGCGCCGAACGCGGGTCAGCAATCCGTGGCCCGCGGGCGCCGAACGCGGGTTCGACAATCGATCGCGCGTCGCACTGCGGCCAACGAATCTTGAGTACCGCCGCCACGCATTTCCCGAAAATCCCCCGCGTGGCTAGTTGACATCCGCTGCACCGTCTGGTTACTCTGGCCGCGTACGGGGCGGATACCGGAGTAGAAGATCCATAGCCGCCGCAGCTCCGCGCGTCAGTTCGACTACTTTCTATCTTGCTGGCTCCCGGAAAGCGTGCCTTCCAACGCAAGGCCATATCCCCGGAAGTGTTCTGGTTCAGCGGGACGTTGAGTTTGGATGTGTTCGAGTTCGTGAGTAAAAA
>JAHDXO010000122.1 GCA_023382975.1 Pirellulaceae bacterium | reverse complement strand
GTGGGTCGCGGGCGCTGAACGCGACTCCGGAATTGGGGCGCTATTCGGACCCGCGGCCGGCGGACGCGGGCCACAGTGGGTCGCGGGCGCTGAACGCGACTCCGGAATTGGGGCGCTATTCGGACCCGCGGCCGGCGGACGCGGGCCACAGTGGGTCGCGGGCGCTGAACGCGACTCCGGAATTGGGGCGCTATTCGGACCCGCGGCCGGCGGACGCGGGCCACAGTGGGTCGCGGGCGCTGAACGCGACTCCGGAATTGGGGCGCTATTCGGACCCGCGACCGGCGGACGCGGGCCGCTGGTGGTCGACCGCGTGCTCGACGAGTTGCTCCGCGACGACCTGCGGGTCAGCGACCGGGCCTTGGGCCGTGAAGACGACGAACTCGAGCTGTTGGCGACCGGTCGCAGCAGCGAACAACAATCCGAAATCGACGACTACTTCGCGCAACTGTAGGACACCACTGTCCCGGAATTGGCGAGCGTGGTGGCGTCAGCCCCACGGTGTCGATTCCTGCGCGGCGATCCTACCGGCTGGGCTCACGCCCATCGCTCGCCGGGAGGTTGGCGGGCGTGGCGCCGTTAGCCCCACGGTATTGGCGAGAGTGGAGACCTTCGGTCGGCCGAGTGGCTCGGTCAGAGACCGACCACAGCAGTGCGCGGCTTGTTCAGAAATCGGCCACCGCAGTAGGGCACCAACCTGAGACTCGAGTCGGCAAGCGGCTGGGATCTTGGGCGAGGCACACTGACAACCGACGAATCCTCGCCGCCTGCCGGCGAGATCGTTAGGCGGGTGTCCTACTTTCCCTCCCAGCACCTCATTCCCAAAAATTCTCGCCGCTAGCCGGCGAGACTCTCAGGCTCAGAACCTTGAATCCCCGTCCATCGCCCGCGAGTCCAGTACGTCACCAGCCTGAGACTCCAGCCGACAATTGGCTGGGATCTGGCGACGAGGCCCACAGACCACTGACAAATAACAAAAACAGACAATCAACTCTAGATGAACAGCCAGTTGAACGGATTTCTGATGAGGGATGCAAAATAAAAACTTTTGATGGAAATTCTCTAAATTCTTGACTTTTCAAAATTAACGGATAGTTTCACGTTCTTGCGGGCGCGATGCGCCAGCACGTCGCGATTCCAGCGATGTTACTTCTCCTCTTTGCCGCTGCTGTTCTCAAGTGTTGATCCGATCTTTAGGAGGCCATCATGACCACAACGCGCCGCAGTACACTGAGCCGACCAATCTTCCGCCGCAACAAGACCCAACAAGCGACCGGAAAACGCCGCCGGCTTTTCTTCGAGACGCTGGAAGACCGCCGCGTGCTGGCTTCTTTTGCCGAGGCGGGCGCGATGCTGATACTGACGCTTGACGTGGCGAGCGAGAACGTGGCTATCGTCAGCAACGGGACGAGTTACACTCTGACCGGAACCAGCAACTGGACCGGGACAGACAGCGCCAACGTGACGGGCAACGGGACGACCACACTGACCGTCACCACGGCCGGGCTGGCCGAGTTTGATACGATCAACATCTTGGATGCGTCAGTTTCCGGCACATCGGTCACCTTTGACGACAGCGGCGTCAACGCCTATTCCGACCACTTCACGATTACGTTGGACGACGCCGGAGCCGGGCCAATCACGTTCAGCGGCGCAAGCAGTTTCAGCGGCAGCAATACGCTGAGCGCATCGACAACGGGCGGCATCACCTTCAGCGGTGCAGCTTCCCTCGTCACGGACAGTGGCAGCGTGAGTCTGTCGGCCGGCGAAGCCATCACGTCGGGTACGGCAGCGACCGACATCACCACGCCCAGCGTGACGCTGGTCGCCGGTTCCGGCATCGGTGCACCAGCCAATCCACTGACCGTCAATGCGACGACCTTCACCAACGTGGAAACGGCAACCGGCGGGATCTATGTCGATATTCAGGACACGGGGAATGTGCTGCACACGGTGACGTTGGCGTCGGCCAGCACTTCGGGCGACATCGTGTTCACGGCCACGACCGGTGGAGGCACGAACACCTACGTGTTCGATAGCGTCACCGCGGCCAACGGCAACATCGACATCTCCAAGAGCGTCGGCGGCAACATCAACGTTGGCAACCTGAACGCCAGCGCCACGCCGGGCAAGACAATTACGGTCGATGTCGGCACTGGAGGAACCAACGGCATCGGACATTTGTCCGGCACGGCGATGCAAACCAACGGCGGCCCGATCACGTTGGTCGCCAACCGCATGACTTTGGGCGGCAGTTCGATTGCGTCCGGCGCGGCCGACGTCGTGCTCCGCCCCTTCACCGCCGCCGAACCGATCCAAGTCGGTGGAAGCACTGCCGGTGCCGCGTTGTCGCTGCTGGAGGCCGGCCTCCAAACGATCACCACCGGCACCAGCAACGCGATCGTCATCGGCGATGACGCGTTGGCAACCGGCACGATCAGCGTTGTCGGTGCAGCGAATCTTGCCACGCAGAATCTCGCGCTCCGTACCGGCAACGGCACCTCCGGCGCGATCAGCGACGGCACGGCGGGCGTCGGCGGCAATTTGATCACCGCCGGCACGCTGACATTCAATGCAGCCAGCGGCGGCGTCGACGCAAACTTCAATGCCACCACTTTGAATTCCGCCAGCGGCCTGGATCAGTTCCTGCAGGAAGCGGGCAGTGTCACCATCGGCGGCGGCGGGCTGAGCGCCGGCGCGAACGACATCGCCCTGGCTGGCGGTATCTTCAGTCTGGCTGCCAACGATCAGATTGACAGTGCCAGCACGCTGGTGGTCACAGCCAGCGGCGAATTGGCGATCGGTGCCTTTAGCAACACCGTCGACACGCTGGTCATCAGCGGCGGCAGCGTCACCGGTGGCGTAGGCGTGCTGACCAGCACCAGCACGATCGACGGCCGCAGCGGATCGAGCAGCGCAATCCTCGCTGGCGGAAATGGCCTGACCAAGACAACCGGCGGCACGCTCACGCTCGGGGCCACCAACACCTACACCGGCAACACCACGGTCGACGGCGGCACGCTCCTGGTGAATGGCTCGACGGCGGCGGGCAGCGCGGTCAGCGTCAACAGCACCGGCACGCTGGGCGGGACGGGGACCGTTGGCGGAACGGTAAGCGCGGCCAGCGGTGGCACGGTGGCTCCCGGCATCAGCCCGGGCGTTCTTGAAACCGGCAGTGCTACCTTCGTCAGCGGGGCGAACTTCGACGTCGAGATCAACGGCACCACGGTGGATACGCAATACGACCAATTGGACGTAACCGGCGCCGTCGATCTGGGCGGCGCGACGCTGAACGTGTCACTCGGCTTCACGCCGGCGGTTGGCAATACGTTCATCATTATCAACAACGATCTGGTGGATGCGGTGACCGGGACGTTTAATAGCCTTCCGGAAGGCATGGTTTTTTCCGTCACCACGGGTCCGCATTCGGCCTTGTTCCAGATCACCTACCAGGGCGGCAGCGACAACAACGACGTGGTGTTGACCGCGCTTAACTCCGCCCATCCGTCGCTCAACGGCACGCCGGGCAACGACACGTTCGTGGTCACCGACGACGGCAGCAATCTGCGGCTGTCGCTGAACGGCTTCGAAGTCTACGTCGGACCGCAGGGAACGCCGCTGACGCTTAGCGGTTTGGCCGGCAACGACACGCTGCAGATCGACAATGAGGACACGGACCAGGTCACTGCGAATATCACGTTCCACGGCGGAACGGGTGATGACGCGCTGGAAATTCTCGGCGGCACGGCGACGGGGATTGTGTACACGCCCAACGCCGGCAGCGGAGATACGGCGCGGGGGACGATCGAACTAGATGGCCAGACAATCACGTTTACGGGGCTCGAACCGACCCTCGTGACAACCGGGGCCACCACGGTCACGATCGATTTGACGTCGCTGGCGGCGGGCGAGACGGTAGCGATTAAGGACGACGGCAACGTCGGCAACGGCATCTCGCGCGTCGAGTTCGCCAGCGCCAGCTTGGAGGATTTGGACTTCGCCAACCCCAGCGGCGAATTGATCATCCTGGCAAACGGCAACGCCTTTGCCGACACGATCAATATCGAGGGATTGGATTCCCTGTTCGACGCCGACGTGACGATCACCGGCGGGAATACCGACGACGTCAACTTCACGGGTTCGATCAACCTGGGCAACAACGACCTGACGGTCACCAATGCCCGCACGATCACCGTCGAGGCCGGCGTGGCCGTGGCGACGACCGCCGACGGGGCGATCGACCTGACCGCGGCACGGAATGTCCTTCTCGCGTCGGGATCCAGCTTGACGACGGTAGACGGGGGCATTGCGCTGCTGGCCAACAGCGGCGGTGCGACGAGCGGCACGTTCACTGGTATTGCGGTGACGGGCAGCGGCACGTTGATCCGTACGACTGGCACGGGCAACGTTTCGCTGACGAGCACCGGCGGCGACACGGGCAGCGACAATCACGGCATCGTGATCGACGCAGCGACGGTGGATTCGACGTCCGTCGCCATGGGCGCTGGCACGATCACGTTGCACGGAACCGGCAAAGGAAGCGGCGCCGATGGCGTGCAGATGGACGAGGCGACCATCAGTTCTGCGGGCGGCAACATCAGCATCACCGGCGTCACCAGCGGGGACGACGGGGTGGACATCGGCGATTCCAGCATTGTGGCGACCGGTTCCGCCAAGATCACGATCAACGGCACTTCGACCGGCACGAGTTCGGGCTCCGACGGCGTGGGCATCGATGACTCGACGATCAGCGCGGTCGACGGCGACATTGAGATCGTTGGGGTGACGGCCGGCGGGGACGGCGTGGATCTCGACAGCGGAACCGCGATTTCCTCGAGCGGCATGGCGACCATCACGATCGACGGCACGACGACGGGTGTGGGCTCGTCGAGGCACGGCCTGGAGATTTCCGGTTCCGGGACGAGCGTCACTTCGATGACAGGCGATATCGAGATCATCGGCAGTTCTTCCGGCAATCACGGGGTGTGGATCAGCGACGCAAAGATTACATCGACCAGCACCGCCAAAATCACCATCGACGGCACGACCACCGGCGAAGGCGACGGCGTGCATCTGGAAGACAGCGGCGCGCAGATCGCGTCGGCAGGCGGAGCGATCATGATCACCGGCGCCGCCAGCGGAGTTGCGGCCGGCCACGGCGTGCATCTGGCGTCGGGAGTAACGTCGGCCGTCAGCGCCACCAACGCGGCGACCATCGCGATCGAGGGCAATGGCGCCGGCACCAACGCGGGCGTGCGGATCGATTCGCCGATCAGCAGCGGTACGGGCAGCGTGACGATCGAGTCGGTGGATGACGATATCGTGTTCGGCGCGGCGGGCGATGTCACGTCGACCAGCGGCACGGTGACGGTGACGGCGGATACTGATGGCGGCAACGGCGGAGCGATCGGGATGGATGCCAACACGACGATCGCTGCCGGTTCGGGGAATATCGACTTGTCGGCCGACGGGAATGTGACGCTGGCCGGGTTGAGTACCAGTGCCGACGTGACCGTCGGCTCGACCAGCGGCAGCATCCTGGAAGCGGGCGATGTGACGGCGGAGATCACCGCGGCAACGGCGGTTCTAAATGCGGGAAACTCCGTAGGGACGAGCGGCGGTGGCAACTGGCTGGATACCGTAGTTGACAACCTGGAGGGTTCCGCCGGGGCGGGCGGGTTCTTTGTGTGGAACACGGACGATTTGGAGATCGGGGGGATCTCGGCGCTGGTCGGCATCAGCACCACCGGCGGGGATATTGAGATTTACGTTCTGAACGGCGATCTGACGGTCAGCGAGACGATCGATTCCAACGGGGGCGATATCGAACTGGAAACGGGCGTGCCGCTCTCCGGCGGGGATATTCATATCAATGCGGCCGTGCTGAGCGGCGGCGGCGACGTCGAGGTGGCGGCGGACGGAGACATCACATTCTCGGCCGCGGGGTCGATCGATGGCGAGACAGGTACGCCGCTGATCACGCTGAAGGCGGACGACGACGCGAATTCTACCGGCGGGATCACCATGACGGACGGTTCCAGGGTGGATGCGGCTGGTGGCACGATCGATGTGGATGCGTACGACAGTATTCTGCTGGCCTCCTTGGAAACGACCGGGGCGGTGACGGTGAATTCGTCAAACGGATCGATCATCGACAACGGAGACA
>JAHDXO010000121.1 GCA_023382975.1 Pirellulaceae bacterium | reverse complement strand
GCAATCGATCGACCCCCGCGTGGCACCGGCCGCCGCGCCAGCGGCTTACTTGAACGGGCCGTTAGATCGGAGGCATCCGAAGCGGCCTCCTTCAAGAGCCTCTCGGCCATGATCGAGCACGTTGCGGGTCGTTCCCAGACGCACCAGCCTCCCGCTTGCACCGTCAACAGGGTACTCACCAAGAGCTGCTTCGCCGCATCGGTGTTTCCAAGCTGAAACTGAGCGCGCGCATCCTCCAGTTGGCCTTCCGCGTTCGTGATCGAGGCCTGCTTTCCGAACAGCCCGGGTGCGTACAAATCCGGTTCGGGGGCTTTCTCGGAATCCGGCTTCTCGGAGACTACTCGGGCTTCCTCCGGCCGCGGGTGCCCTTCGTTCGGACCCCGAAAACCGTATACCGAGAGCAGGGAATCGAACTGCGGGCGGTGTTCCGGCCGCAGCGCTTCGTACAGGGTCGTGATGAAGCCGGCTCTCTCGTCGGGCTCCATCTCCTCAGTTAGCACCGCGTGGACTCTGCGTACCAGGATCTTCCGCACGCTCAGTTGATCCGCCGCTTCGCCGAAAAGAGACGCGTACTCCCGCGCGTACTGCTGCACGTGCCGGCGATCCCCGAACTGAAAGACTTCGAGCAGGGCCCATCGAAGCCGCCAGTCGACGGTTCTCGCGTGTTGAACGATTTCTAGGATTGCCGCCTGCTCGTCGATCGCTCCCCCGGGGAAACGGTTACCCAGCCGGGGATGCGGCATGTCGACCTTCCCGCCCTCCCACTCGGAGAAGAGCCGCTCCGTGTTGCCGCAGGACTCGGCCCTGAAGTACCCGCACGCAGCTCGCACCAAGCCCTGCGCCGACAGCACGCCAATCAGGATCGACTTGTGATGCCGGACGAAACGCTGGAAAGTCATCTCCCCGGAAGCCCGCTCGAGGTTTCCTGCGATCGACGGCAATCGCTTGCAGAAGCGGTCGTCCGATGAGAGTTCACCCAAGGCGGTTATCATCAGGCTGAACTGATTCTCCTTGTACCACGACGGTCCCATTGAGAACCGCAGGACTTCGCGATAGACGCCCTCAGCCGCCTCGCTCGCTCCGACGCCGGCATACAGCGTGACCAGACGCAACAGTTCCGGTACCAGTTCGCGGCGATTCTCGACGCCAGTAATGACGTGATCCCTTAGGGCGTTCAGCAGCGAAACGAGCCGCGCCTTCACGCCTGCCTGCAGTTCGTGGCGGCTGATGTACCCAACAACCCGGCAGATGCACTCGCGGAAGCCCTCTGTGTACAATCCAAGTTGGTTCTGTGAGCGGTCATGCATGAACTCGATCAGCGGCTCGAGAAGGTCAGGAAAGCAATCGATGATCAACTCGGCTGCGCACTCATACAAGAACGGCACTGACGCTTCCGGCAAAGCGTAGCTCCGCTCCCACGTCACTCGCTCGGCGAGGGTGAATCGCACAGCGGCGTAGAAGTCGCGGCGGAATACCTCGCTCACTTGACTGAGCAGTTCTCCGTCGCCATGCGCCCTGGCCCTCCGTGCGCGCCCGTCGCAGTAGAACACAAACGCAAACGCGCGTTCCAACGATGACAGCCACGTATCCCGTTCGCAGCCCGAGATTGACGGGTATTCCGGCTCGCCTCCGAGAAACCCCTTCGCTCTCCACGTAAACCCGTTTTGAAGCACAGCGTGAATCTCGGCATCGACCCCGTTGGGACCGCGCAGTGTCACATCTTCCGGTTGATTCACCGGTCGTCCGGCGGCGACCGCTTCGACGAGACGCACCGGCGCGCCGAGGCGTATCAACGCGTCGACGAAGAACGGGACGAAGCTATCCCGGACTTTCACTCCGGATCGGACTAAGGCTTCGACGTCCGTTAAGAGGGCATCAATCCGCGCGCGCTGTTTCGCTAGGCCATGCTCGTCGACCATCTGCATGTGGTGAAGCACGAGCGATACGATTCCTTGGAGCCGGTCTTTCTTTGGAATATTCACGCGCCTGGCAAGGTCTGCCGTTGTGACGTAGGTATCACAGAACGCAAGGAAGTACCCATTTGGAAGGGCGTAGATGCTCTCCAATAACTGCTGCCGGAACGAGGCGTTCGAGATGTTCTCATCAATGGCTCGACGCGCGTGCTCCTGGATCAATATAACGTCTCGTATATGGCTCTCTCCGTCAGCCAGGCGACTCAAGAGGACCGCCTCGATATGCGCTATGGTCACGTCAACAAACTGTTGCGCCGGGAATTCGCCGACGGAGTAGAAGCTGATGCACCGGCGCGCGATCATGTCCAGCACATCGATCGCCTCATGAAAGTAGTCATGCTTGATGAAGGCGTACGCGATTCTCATCGCGTCGGCGTTGTTCACTATCAGAACGCCGTGCCGCATGACGTGCGTCAACGCCTCGCGGGGCCGGCCAAGTGCTACGAGTGCTTCCGCGACGAGTCCTGCGGACACGGCAAAGAGCGTGTCGTAGCGGAACGATACACGCTGGCGAAGGAGCAGGAGGCGAATCGCGTCGACTGGCTGTCCTGCCCGGAAGACGGCTTCGACGACGGCTTCGACGTCCGACAACAGTACGTCGGGCGCGTTGGAATGGACGACACAGTCGTCTACCCATTCCTGGGTGCATAAGCCCGGCGCGGTCTCACGATTCTCCGTAGAGCCTCTAAGTGCATGGAACACCTTGTTGCGAATGCAGTAGCCGGTACGGTGGGCGACGCAGAACGTCGCAAGGCGATCGTGGATCACCTGGTCAAGTTGGCGCGTGTTGCCAACGATGTAGTCTCGGAACGACGGGTGGTAGATCGCGGTATGATCCGGCTGCAACAGAAGGTGCTGGATCCGGGTTATGGTCGGCACGAACACCGCTTGCTCGGCGGCATTCAGCACATTGACGAACATGTCGAACGGAATGTCTTCCCGCAGGCGCGCCATGATCGAGAGGAGGTGGACGGCGTGCTCGTCCGTGGACAACGTTTGCCAGACGCGCTCGTAGTACCGTTCGATCGGACCATCGAGGACCGGAAAGTCATCGAGCCGTGCGTTGCCGGGGACACTGGCGTGGCGAATTAGGTAGTTCAAGTACAGTGGATGTCCGTTCGCCTTCTCGCACAACTGGCGGATGAACTCGTAGTCGGATGCTCGCGCCCCGGTGAGCGTCTTGCTGCAGTACGCAATGCTGGCGCTCTCGCTCAACAGCGGGAGAGCACGCACGTTGTCAACCGACACGCGTGTGGACAGGACCGATGCGACTCCCGCGTAACTCGGCGAGGATAGGACGATTGCGACGTGCCCTGGCAGGGTGGGAGGCAAGAGTCCGACGAAGTAGGGGAGGAGCTTGGGATCGGCAGCCTGAACCTCGTTCAGTCCGTCGATGGCGAGCACTCCGATACACTGTCGTTTGGCGCAGTCGCGATCCAGGGCGTGCAGTAACGATGACACGTCTTGCGCCATTTCCGGATAGATCTTGCGCTCATGACGGGCTGCCTTGCCGCTGAGGTGCGCAGATATCGTGGTGACGAGCCAGTCGTGCAAGACCTCTGCTAGCGACCGAACCAGAGTATTCGAGTCTCCGGTTGGCTCGAGGACGCAGTAGGTGCCGAGGTGGCGCAGTCGCGGGTCGGCAGGCGCGAAGTTCTGGCAAAACGTGGTCTTGCCGATTCCGTGCGCGCCTTCGAGAAACAAGTACCGGCCCCCGCCGCTGACAAGGGCCGCTTCAAACTGCTGTTGGAACTCGCTCCGCTCGGCCAAATGCGGGCGCTGTGGTGCCTGGTCGTCCGGGTTGCCGATGGGAATATCGTGCCTGGCGAGCAGGGCTGACAAGGCTCGAACGCTGATTGCAGCCACGCTGCGATCAGCGCGAAGGCGCAGCATGCCCACGCATCGCTCGTGTACCACGACAGGGGCACCGGACAGCCCGTTGTACGAATCCAGGGCAACTGTCGGATCAACGGAAAGATCAATGTCCACCTTCGCCTTCGGCTTTGGCAGCACCTGCGCGATGTCGCCATACAGACGATGGCCGAGGAGCCCCTTGCTCACTGGGAAACCAAATGTCTTCCACGAGAGCCCTTCCCGCGGCGGCATGTCGGTGATTGGAAGTGGGGCATGCGCGGGAATAGGCTCGACCGCGAGGATGCACGCATCGAGATCAGCAGACTCCGCCACAATCGTGGCTGCGACACGTCTTTCCTCGTCATCCAGCGGGAGCCTCGAGAAGGTCAGTTCGATAGGTGCGTTTGACTCCAGTGCTTTGATGACAGAGTGCCTGGCCGTCAGGACACGATCCAGACGAACGAGAAACCCGGTCCCGCAGATATTTCCGCAAGACACGACGCAGGTTGCGGCGAAGATGGCATCGTCGATCATAGGTGGCCAGTCACGGGATCTCTATACGATTCTGGTAGTCCTCATACACCGTGAACCCAGTCCCCGACTTGCTGCGGTGGGATCGCAGGGCACGGGATGCCGGCGTCGTTGAGTTGAAATACATTTCGCGGGCGAAGGGAGCCGGACGGTCGACCAATGCCTTCAGGACCTCAATGTCGGGATGGTTGTGCCGCTCGCCGTTCGTCGAAACGAGGAATCTCGGCGAATCCACGAGCCTTAACAGCCCTGGGCTAGTGTTTCGTCTGCTGCCATGGTGTGATACCTTGATTGCGTCGAATACGACGGGAATCGCGGCATGACGCATCGTACCAAGTGCGGCTTGGCAGTCCTCCGCCCAAGCATCCCCGAGAAACAGAACTCGCCTGTTCCCCAGTTCCAAGATGAATGTGATCGAACTCGCGTTAATGACAGAGTCGTCCGGCTCGTAGACGTCTGCCAGCTCGAGGCCGGTGTCCCGGCGGCCCGAAATCTCCTCCTCCTTCCGAGAGACTCGCTCGCTCTCGTACGAACACAGGAACTCAAAGGCGTCCTCCAGGGCCGGACGGCTATTGATAACCCCCGCAACGCCCGTTCGGCGGAGTTCGCCGATCCACCAGTCCCGCAATCCGGAGAGACGCTCCGGCGTCGGGCCGAGAACGGTGAGATTCACCTCAGCGCTCAGCCGGAGATGGTCTGGCGCGGCAATCGGGCGTGCTCCGTCGCTGTCGTTCCAATTGAACCCGCCCGTGCGCAGAAGAGAGGCCAGCGAACTGCCCTGGAGCGCACTGATCTCGGCTTCGGGCGAGTTGTCACCTGCTGCCTGAGCATAGCCGCGTCGGCGGATTTCCTGCAGCAATTCCTCATCGCCTTCGCTCATACCCGTTGATTGCGACGATGGAGGGACAAGACTGCGGAGGCTGTTGTGCCAGACGCGGCGCACCCCAACGATGTCCGGCAAGTCTGCGGAACCGTTTTGGGCCAGAAGCCGCACCAACCCGGCGATATGGTCGGCATCGATGTGGGTTGCGACTACGAGGTCCAGTGCCTGCCCCCGATCGGCAAGGTCCCGGAGATCCGGAAGCACGTGCCGTTGGAACGTCGATGAATAACCGCCATCGACAAGTACGGAGGTTAATCCGTGCTCGATTAGAAAGCAGTCGCCATTACCGGCTGAGTACATTCGAAGCCAAGCCATCGATCGGAAAACTCCGTCGCCACCCGTGCGGGAGCGCGAGGGCGGTCAAGAAAACGAGAATGTGATTATCTTAGCGAATCGCCGAAGGAAAATCTGCTTCGGTCACATCGACCGAGGCATGCAAAGGAATCCCATGCAATGGGGGGATTGCCAGCCCGGCATGTCCAGTATCGCTCTCAGGTCACATCCAACTGAGCACCTTCGATCCGTAGAGGCCGATTTGTCGCGCCGTCATTCCGACGAGATTCCTCTTGGGACCTGGATACGCTCGCCCCTTCGTGGGCGAGCACTGGCGGCGGATGGTGCGGATGGTGTGGCGTGGTCGGTGAAGATGGCGTGCTTGCCGTGGGTCGTGCCAGTCGCCGGCCGTCGGAGCAGCCGGGCTGGTTGACCGTTCTCAACCGGCTTGGGAGGGCTGGTTGTGGAAGCCTTCTGAGCGCGGGCCGACCGTGGTGCCGGAATCGTCGCCAAGCTGTGCGTACGCCTGGAACCGTTTCCGTCCGGATTGCTGTTCGTCCGTGGATACCGGGTGAATTTGCCTTCCGTTTGGTTCACTCGTTGTGCCTGCCCGACTGGGCCCGTTGTGTTCCGGTTCATCTTGCTCTGCCTTTGCCTTCCCGTTTCGCCTGGCCGGATGGGGGGACTGTCGTAGCAAGCCCGTGCCTGGGGAACCTGTCACGTGGCCTGCCTTATCGCCAGCCGGGTCGTTTTCCGGCCGCCAGCTTCGCGGACGTTCCTCCTGAAAGGTTTCGTTGATTCAG
>JAHDXO010000120.1 GCA_023382975.1 Pirellulaceae bacterium | reverse complement strand
AGACGCCCCATTTGGCAAGCTGGAAGCTTACCCCACGACTTTTTCAGCAGCCTCGTCAGGAACACGGTCAGCGGGGGCTATTGCCCCAATTCGTCCACCAGGCGCTGCGCGTGGTAGACCTTTTTCAGGGCTTCTCGCATGGCGGCCACGTGGACCGAGACGGCGCGGGATTGCGTTTCGGAGTAGACGAAGTCGGCGGACAACGACTGGATGTTGCCGTCGAAAATGACGCCCACCAATTCGCCGGCGCGATTCACGACCGGACTGCCCGAGTTGCCGCCGATAATGTCGGCCGTGCAAACGAAATTGAACTGGGTTGCCAGATCCAATCGATCCCGGTTCTCGCGCCATGAATCGGGCAAGCGCCAGGGCGATTTGCTGCCCGCGGCTTCGTCGCGCTCGAACGCGCCGCCCAGCGTCGTCCAGGCCGCAATCTGCCGCCCGCGCTCTTCGTATCCGCGCACGGGCCCGAAGGCCAGACGCAGCGTGAACGTCGCGTCGGGATAGGTGCTGGTCCCCTGGACCGCGAACAGCACGTCGGCGATGCGGGCATAGGCTTGGCGTTCGATCTCCGCGAGTTCCTCCTCTTGCTCGCGCAACCGCCGCTGTTCGTTTTCCATCAGCAGCGCCAAACGGACCAGCGGATCTTCCGATTGTTCGATCGCGGCCAAACCGCCTTCGGCCAATCGCTTCCGCTGGGGGATCTCGGCCAGTTTCGTTCCCGCCATCAATTCCGCGGCGCGGGCCGCGGGCGATTTGCCGGCCAACACTTGCTGAACCAGGGGATCGTCGCCGCCTCGCTGCTCGACGAACATCGACAGCGAATCCGCGAGCTTGGCCTCTTCCAGGTCCGGATAGAGCGGCGCCGGGGAAAACAGTTGTTGCAGCAGCGACTCGCGGTTCGAATCGCGGTACTCGCGCAGCCGGTCCGCGCTGGGTTTCTGGTCTTCCTTGGCCATCAGCACCAGCGTTTCGGCGATGCTGTACAGTCCGCTGTAGAAGCCGCCGCTTTGCTTCAGCATGGGTTTTCTACGTTCTTGGACTTCCGCGATCTTCTTCCAGGCATCCGCGCCGCCGCTCGCGTCCGCGGCGACTTTGGCCAGCAACGTTTGCTCGGCGGCCTCTTTCTGAGCCATCACCGCGGGATCCTGCAGACCTTGCAACATGCCGAGGTAGGCCTTCCGCGAGTTCTGGATGCCGAACAGATCGTCCTGCGCCTGCCGTTGCTTCTCGTCTCCCTCCAGGCCGTACTGCTGGAACAGGATTTCGCGCCGGCGCAGCAGATTCAGGACGTGCGGCATCCGCTCGTCGCGCTGAAATTTCAGGGCGGCGCTGGTGTGGATGCGGCGAGTGCGTCCCGGGTTTCCGGAGACGAAGACCAATTCCTCGTCCACCAGCGGGCCAGGGGCGATGCTCAGAAAGTCCGCGATCTGCGCGGGCTTGCCGTCCTCGTAGACGCGAAACAGGCACACGTCCAGGCAGTACCGCGGGTATTCGAAATTGTCCGCGTCTCCGCCGAAGAACGCGATGTCCGACTCGGGGGCCCAGACCAATCGCACGTCCGTATATTTCTTGTAGCGGTACAGATGGTACTTGGCTCCGCCGTACAGCGTGACGACATCGCTGCGCAGGCCGGTTTCGGCCAGCGACGCGGCCTCGATCTGCGCCATCGCCGCGCGGCGTGCGGCCAGCGCCTCGGACGCGGGCATGTCCGCACGAACCGCCTGGTTCACGCGGTCCGTCACGTCCTCGATCGATACCAACTGATTCAGCTCCAGGTCGGGCGCCGCCAGCTCCTCGTCCAGCGTGGCCGCGTAGAAGCCGTCGCGGTAGTAGTTGCGTTCGCTGGTGGACAGCTTGCTGATCGTATCGGCGCCGACATGATGGTTTGTCAACACCAGTCCGCGGCTGGAGACGAAGGACGCGGATCCCCCGGAATTGAAGCGAACCGAGGCCCTCATCAGATGCTCGGCCCACTGGGGCGTCGCCTCGAAATCATAGGTGCGTTTCAGATAGTCCCGCGGCAGATCGTTGAACAGCCACATTCCCTCGTCGGCATTCGTCCGGCCGGCACTCGATAAAACGTGTCCGACCACCAGTAAACAAGCAACCCGAGTCGCGAACTTCATCTTCATGTCCTTCTCCCAAGTCCCTACAACATGGATCAAACCTGAAGGATCTTAGCCGAATTGGCGGCGGAAGCAAAGCGTCTGGGCGCGCGGCTCGCGCGGGTCCGAGCAACGGCCATCGGGTCCGCGCCCCAGCAACCACCCCAAGGAACCTTCCCGGTCTTGGCTACGATCAACGTTGACTTGCCGAGCGGCGCGTTTCCGGTGATGGACTCCCGCGCAACAGGCCTTCGACACTCAGATCCTCGTCCAGATCGGGCCAGTGGATCCCCTCGCCATTTCCCAGAAGTTCCCATTTGTCGCGTTGGGCACTGCTCGCTTCGAGCAGACGTGGATACCAGACCAGAGGAATCGCAATCCGTCGGCCATCAGTGAGCCAGACTTCCAGTTCGTCCTCGGTGACTCTCACGTGCTGAGCGCAGGGCACACTACTCGTCAAACCAATCATGCCACACCTCCAAGAATTCTTCTGTTCTGCGTTCAATGATCATTCTGATTCGCCGCAATTCGTGGGCGGAGAAGTTCGTCGAACTTGCCAATCCCAAGGGGGCAAGCCAGAACTTGGCCAAACCACGGTCGCGCTGTACGTGGACGTGCGGCGGTTCATTCGGTTCATGGCTGTAGAAGAAGAACCGATATGGCCCTTCACGTGCAACGACTGGCATGTCCAACCCCAAGTGACACGATGCTTCTGTCTGGCGCACATTACCAAGTTACCTCGTCTTGCCAGAGCGATCAATGCGCAGGACGCCGATGTCGGCGGGTTCAGCTTCGGGTTCGGCTTCAGCCGACTGAGGCAACCCACCCGTCGACAGTTGGAGTGGAATTCTGCCGGGATTGCGTCGCGCTGCACTCCTTGTCTGGACAACGGCACGGTCGCTGGACTAACATAGCCGAATGACCGCTGGTTCGCGGATTGCGGAATCGATGCGGAACGTTCCTTCTCCAATCGCACGCAGGACAATCACGATGAAGCGATTTCCCTTTCTCCGGACGATCTTGATCGTCGCCGTTTGCTGCTTCGGGCCGCAGGCGGTGGGCGACGATTCCAAGCCGATCGAATTGCTGCGCGGGTCGCCTCGGATCGTGATGCTGGGCGACAGCATCACGTTTGGCGGTCAGTACATCGTCGACTTCGAGGCTTGGCTGCTGACTCAGACGCTGGACGGCACGCCAACGGTCATCAATGTCGGGCTGCCCAGCGAAACGGTGTCCGGATTGAGCGAAGAGGGGCACGCGGGCGGCGCGTTTCCGCGCCCCGAACTAGCCGAACGGTTGGTGCGGGTTTTGGAGGCAACGAAGCCCGATTTGGTGTTCGCCTGCTACGGCATCAATTGCGGGATCTATCTGCCGCTGAGCGACGAACGTTTCCAGCGGTATCAAGCAGGCATCCGGCACTTGAAACAACAGGTCGAGGCGGCGGGCGCGACGTTCGTCGTGGTGACGCCACCGTGCTTCGACGATCAGCGGGCGAAGAAGGAATTCTCGTACAACGCGGTGCTCGGCCACTATGCCGATTGGTTGTTGGCTCAGCGCGAAGACGGCTGGCAGGTCGTCGACCTGCACGGGCCCATGACGGCCGAACTGGCCGCGCGGCGGCAGACCGATCCGGATTTCACCTTCCAGCCGGATGCCGTGCATCCGAATGCCGAAGGCCATTGGTTCATGGCGCGCCAACTGATCCGCTGGTTCGGAGACGAGAAAGCGGCCAGCGTCGCGTCGGTCGAGCAGATGCTCGCCCAGCGGGGAATCTCCCCGGACGCAGTCAAGTTGCTCCAGCAGCGAATGGCGGTTTTGCGTGATGCCTATGTCGCGGCGGCCGGACACAAACGACCGGGCATCCGGGCGGGATTGCCTGTTTCGGAAGCGCGGCAGAAAGCCGCGGAATTGACCGAGCAGATACGCCCGTTGACTATCCAAGAGTAGCAGCAAGGAGAAGACATGAATCGCGTACCACGGATTTTGGCGACGGTTTTCGCCTGGCTCGCCGCAGTGGCCGTATCGGCAGCGGCCGAGTTCGCGATCGATGTTCGCGAGTGCGGCGCGGTCGGCGATGGCCAAACGCTCTGCACGGCGGCGATTCAGAAAGCAGTCGACCAGTGCGCCGGGCGAGGCGGAGGAACCGTGCGCCTGCCCGCCGGCCGTTGGCTGACCGGCACGGTCTACCTGGCCAGTGACGTGACGATCGAACTCGACAAGGACGGTACGCTGCTGGGCAGCCAGAAACACGACGATTACGCTCAGCCGCGCGCGGCCGTCAACTCGGACGACCGCCAACCCCCGTTCCGTTACGCGGCGATCCTCGCCGGCTCGGATCTGCGGAATGTCACGATCCGAGGCGGGGGCACGATCGACGGCCAAGGCGCCGCGTTTCGCGACAAGACCAAGCTGAGGCCCAAGAACATCTACCTCCAACGCTGCAAGAACGTGACCGTCGAGGGACTTCGTCTGCGCAATGCCGGCTGCTGGATGCAGCATTACCGCCAGTGCGACGGCGTGACCATCCGCGGCATCGATGTGTTCAACCACGTTTCTTTCAACAACGACGGCTTGAACATCGACAGTTGCAGCAACGTGCTGATCGAGAACTGCCGAGTCGACTCGGACGACGACGCCATCGTATTGAAGAGTCTGTCCGCCGATCCGTGCCGCAACGCGGTGATTCGGCATTGCACCGTCAGCAGCCACTGCAACGGCATCAAGCTGGGCACCGAGTCCCAGGGCGGATTCCAGGATATCGAGATCACCGGCTGCGTGGTCCACTCGCCGAAGAAGTCGGAGAAGATCTACGGGTGTCAGCGTGGCTTGGCAGCGATTGCGCTGGAAATCGTCGACGGGGGCACCTTGAGCAACGTGGCGGTTTCCGACATCCGGATCGAGGGAGTGACCGTACCGATCTTCCTCCGCCTGGGCAACCGGGCGCGCAGCTACGCACCGGACGGCGCCAAGCCCGGTGTGGGAACGTTCCGCGATGTCGTGCTGCGCGATATCGTGGCGGAGAACACCGGCGAGGTCGGCTGCTCGATCACCGGATTGGCCGGGCATCCGATCCGCGATGTGCTGCTGGAAAACATCAAGCTGGGCTTCGACGGCGGCCAGCCGAAGGAGTTGGCATCGCGGACGGTCCCCGAGCGGGCCGAGGCCTATCCGGAGAGCGTCATGTTCGGCACGCTGCCCGCGTACGGATTCTACTGCCGCCATGTCGAGGGGTTGACCTTTCGCAACGTGGAACTCCACACTCGCCAGCCTGATCTCCGGCACGCGATGGTCTTCGAGAACGTCAAGGGTCTGACGGTCGATTCGCTGAACGCCGCAGTCGCCGAAGGCGGCGTTCCCGCCCTGCGCATGACCGACGTTGACGGCGCAGAGATCCGCGACGGCCAACCGGTCGAATGCGACACTCGCACGATTCCTCTCCGTAGCACAGGCTGCCAGCCTGTGGCAATTTATTCGCCCGAACCTGCCACCTACACGAACCCGATCATCGACGGCACGCTGGCCGACCCGGCCGTGATCCTGCACGACGGCGTCTATTACCTGTACGCCACGGGCGAAGTCGCCGGGGACAACGGATACCGCGTCTACACCTCGACCGACCTGATCCGCTGGAAACGCGGCCCCGTGGTCTTCCGGCCCGGTCAGCGCCACATCTGGGCTCCGGACGTCTGGCGGGATCCCGACACGGGGCGCTTCTACCTGTACTACACCGCCGACAAGACGGTGGGCGTGGCGGAGGCTGCCGGCCCCGAGGGTCCGTTCGCGATCACTCGCAAGTTGGTCGACCAAGCGATCGACGCTCATCTGTTTCGCGACGACGATGGCCGCCTGTATCTGTACTACGTGACGCTGCCCGGATTCCGCATCACCGTCCAGCCGATGGCCAGTCCGACCGAACCCGCCGGGGACGCGCGGGTGATCCTGCAGCCGGAATCGGAATGGGAGACACGGAACGGCCGCGTGACCGAGGGGCCTTGGATCATCAAGCACGACGGACGGTACTATCTGCTGTACAGCGGCTCCGGGGCCGACACGCCGGACTACGCCGTCGGATACGCCACCAGCCGCAGTCCCCTCGGTCCGTTTGTTCGCGCCGACCACAATCCGATCCTGCACCGCGGCGACGGCGTGTTCGGTCCCGGCCACGGCGGCGCAATCCAAGACGCGCAGGGCGCGTGGTGGTACGTTTACCATCAGAAGAACAGCGATCGCCGCGCCTGGGACCGGTTCATTTGCATCGACCGGCTGCACTTCGACGACCGGGGCATTCTGACCGGCCGGGCGACGAGAGCCGAGCCGCAACCGGCGCCGGCGACCGGTGATGCGGAGGGTGGGAAAACAGCGTTGTAACGCGGCTTCTTTTTGCCACGGCAGGAGAGCCGCAACTCAGCATCTACGTTTGAAAACAGGCCGAAGGCGACTGCGTGGCGTTCGAGTGAAGTGCGGTTTGCCGTCGGATGCAGTCGCCTTCGGAGGCTGCTGAAAAAGTCGTGGGGTAAGCTTCCAGCTTGCCAAA
>JAHDXO010000119.1 GCA_023382975.1 Pirellulaceae bacterium | reverse complement strand
GCTGGAAGCTTACCCCACGACTTTTTCAGCAGCCTCCTTCGGCTTGCCGTTAAACACCCGGAACGGGGTCGGGAGTCGTTTTCGGGCAACGACCAACCACATGGAACACGCTTTATCCGAAAACGACTCCCGCCCCCCTTGCGCGAAACACGACACTCATTCATTCGCCGGTTCTTACGGCTGGCTCTCTTCGCTTGGCTGCCGCATGATTCGCACTCCGAAGACGCCGCCAGCCCAGTTGCCGGGATGAGCCTGGAAGCGGACGGTCACGCTCTGCTTGCCCCGCGTCATGGCTTCCGGCAACGGCGTGATCTCCTCGAAGAACGTGTCAGGACGGTTGCGGTCCAGACGCTGGGTAACCAGTTTTTCGCCGTCGACCAGCACGTCAAAGGTCCGTGCGCCGACGTCGCTGCCCCAGTAGGTAACCCACAACTGCTGCGACTGGTCCGGCAGCACTTTCAACTCGTACGAGAACCAGCCTTCGACAGCATGACGCCACTTGCGTCCGCTGAAGTCGCCCGCGGACGTCCGTTCGCCCTGCAACTTGTGGTCCGTTTCGCTTTGCTGCTCGCCGGGATTCACCGCGTCGACCGTCAACTTGGCAAATTGAGCCTGTCGAGCCTGCTCCTGGCGATATGCTTCCTCCTGCCCCTTCCAGTCTTCCTCGGTGAACCGGTCCCAATACACCACGTAGGGCCGCTCGCCATGCATCTGGTAGAACGGTTCCAGGGTGACACTCACCGGCTCGGCGCTGCCGGCGATCCGGAACACGCCGGGACGACTGGTGAAAACATGAGGCCGTTGCCCGGCCGGTTGCAGCGAGTCCACCGCGTCGTCGCGCGACGCGACGACGGCCGGAAAAGGCTTGGCCCGATCCACTTCGCCGCACAGGACCAGCGGGCCGCTGAGAAAGGCGAAGCGGTCGGGGTTGTCGCGGAACCCCTCGGTGTGGACGCCGAAAGGCAGCTTGACCTCGACGCGGTCGCCGCTGTTCCACTGGCGGCGCAACGTGATGTATCTGCCCGGCTGACTGGCGACGTCCTGCGGTACTCCGTTGACCGTCACCGTGACGCCGGACACCGCCCAGACCGGATGCCGGATCTTCAAGACGCCTTCGCGCGGCGCGTCGCAGGTGAAATGCAGCCGCGTCGTATCCTCCTCCGGAAACCGCGTCTCCTGGCGCACGGTGATGCCCGTCTCGGGAATCCGCAGTTCCGAGGCGATGAACAGGTTGACCAGCAGCGTGTCGGCGCCGTCGTGGAAATAGATGCTGTCGCCGTACTTTGCGTGGTTCTCGATTCCCGTGCCGGTACAGCACCAGAACGAATCGAGCGGCGAGTTGTAGCCGTGGCTGCGTCCGCCCTTGGCCGACCCGGAACGCAGCGGCACGTAGTAGCACATCATGCCCGTCTCGGGATGCTGCGACGCGAGGATGTGATTGTACAGCGCCCGTTCGTAGTAGTCGGCGTACTGGGGTCTGGGATCGCCGCAGAACAGGTGCCGAGTCAGCTTCAGCATGTTGTACGTGTTGCACGTCTCGGTGGTGGCCGGGCCAAGCGCCTGGCTCAGTCGCTCCTTGGGCGAAAAGTGCTCGCCGTCGCTGTGGCCGCCGATCACGTACGAGCGTTCGTTGACCACCGTGTCCCAGAAGAACTTGGCGGCCGTCTGCAGTTTCGGATCGCCCGTCAGTTCGTACTGGCGGGCGGCGCCGATGAACTTGGGAACCTGCGTGTTGGCGTGCAGACCGGTCAGCCGGTCCTGCTGCTGCTGAGCCGGCTCGATCACCGCCTTGTGATTGAAACGCTGGGCGATCTTCAGGTACTTCGCTTCGCCGGTCAGTCCGTACAGATCGGCGAGCACTTCGTTCATGCCGCCATGTTCCATGTCCAGCATCCGCTCCATCTGCTCGTCGCTCAGTCGGTCGTTCCGCGCGATGACCCAATCCGCAAACCGTTTGCAGACGTCCAGTGCCAGCGTGCTGTCGCAGTACACGTACATGTCCAGCAGACCGGCGTAGATCTTGTGCAGCGTGTAGTACGGCGCCCAGACGCGCCGACCGCTTTCGACCCGGTCGAAGAACTCCTCCGGATAGGCGCTCAAGTACCCGTTGGAAAACTTGGCTTGGCATTCGGCCATTCCCCGCACCACCGCTTCCGCTCGGGCTTTGACTGCTTGGTCGCCCGTGCTGGCGAACATCAGCGCGCAGGCCGTCAAATAGTGGCCGGCGAAATGACCGCGCAACTCGCCGTCCGGTGCCTCCCAGCCGCCCAGCGGCGCCGCCGAGGACGGTAGACCCGCGTTCCGCCGGAACGTGTGCAGCAGCCGTTCCGGATCGAGGCTCAGCAAGTACCGCCGGTTCAATTCCTGGGCATGCAGGAACGGCCCGTCCAGCAGCCGCACGTCGCGCAGGTCGAACGCGTACGCCTGCAAGGGCACGACAGGGGCGGCGACGATTTTCGCGTTGTCTTTAACCAGCGGGTCAGCGGACGAAGTCATGCACCAAACGGAGTGCAACGCGACGAGGGCGCACAGTAGCGCGAAGGCGGGTTGCTTGCGGCTCATCTCATGCTTTCCTTCCAGAGGGCGTGTTTCGATGGATTCCGTGCGAACAAAAACAGGATAGTATCTGGAGATCGAGCTGAACAGGTGTTGGACGGTGCGTGAGCCGGTTCTCAGGCACGGCTCCCGCGTGTATAACGCATCGTGCGAGGTGCCGACGTCTCTGTGTTGCGTCGTCGTTCGCTTTCTCCCACTATGCACCCTTTTTCAACCGAGGTCGCTGTGCCGCAGTTCCGTCCGTTCGCCATGCGTGTCGTCATTCGCGGGCTCTGCCTGCTTTCCATCGTCTGCTCGTTTGGCGACGCGGCGAGCGCTCAGACGCCGGTTCGCCTGGAGAAACGCAGCGGTGGATTTACCCTGCTGCGTGACGGAAAGCCGTTTCCCGTCAAGGGCGCCGGCGGCCAAACGAAACTCGATCTATTGGCGTCCGCGGGCGGGAATTCCATCCGCACCTGGAGCACCGACAACCTGGAATCCGTCCTGGACGATGCCCACCGCCACGGGCTGACCGTCTGCGTCGGGTTCTGGCTGGGACACGAGCGACACGGTTTCAACTATCAGGACGAGGCCGCCGTCCTGCGGCAACTGGAGGACTGTCTGACAGCGGTTCGCAAATACAAAGACCATCCGGCCGTGCTGTTGTGGGCGATCGGCAACGAAATGGAAGGCAGTGGCCGGAACCCGGCGGTCTGGTACGCCGTCGATCATATCGCGCGCGAGATCAAGCAGATCGATCCGCACCATCCGACGATGACCGTCATCGCGGAACTGGGCGACGATGCCATCAAAGTCCGCAACATCGAACGGTTCTGTCCCCACATCGACATCATCGGGGTGAATTCGTACGGCGGGATCACCACGCTGGCCGACCGCTATCGAGCCGCCGACGGAACCAAGCCCTACATCGTCACGGAACACGGCCCGCACGGACCGTGGGAAGTCGGCAAGACGGATTGGGGTTCGCCGATCGAACCATCGAGCACGGCCAAAGGACAAGCCTACGCGGACGGGTATCGCCGCACGGTTTTGGCACAGCCGGCGCTGTGCCTCGGAAGTTACGCGTTTCTTTGGGGACACAAGCAGGAGACGACGGCCACCTGGTTCGGCATGCTGCTGCCGGACGGATCGCGATTGGCGGCCGTCGATGCGATGACCGCCGTCTGGACCGGTTCGCCGCCCCGGAATCCATGCCCCGGCATTGAATCGCTGGCGTTGGATCGGTCCAGCCGACTGAAGCCGGGTGAGGTCGTGCGCGCAACGCTTGTCGCCTCGCATCCGCAACACCGCGAGCTGACGGTCAAGTGGATTCTCCGCAGCGACTCAGTCACGATCGGCGTCGGCGGCGACGCTCAGGCCGAGGAGACAGCGTTCGCCGATGCCGTCTCGTCGGCCGGCATGACAGCTCAAGTCACTATTCCAGAAGGCGGCGGTGGCTATCGTCTGTTCGCCTACGTCTACGACGGTCAAGGAGGTGCGGCCGTAGCGAACGTTCCGCTGTATGTCGATGCCCCGATCAAGCCGATACCGGCGCCCAAGGCCAACCTGCCGTTTGTCGTTTACGGCGACGGAATGAAGGATTCGCCGTATGCACCCTCCGGCTACATGGGCAACACGGGCGCCATCACCATGACGCTCGACAGCACCGACTCGCCGCACGCCGGAAAGACCTGCCTGAAGGTCGAGTACCGGGCCAACGACCAATGGGGCGGGGTGCTCTGGCAATCGCCGGAAAACGACTGGGACGGTGTCCGGCCAGGCGGCCTGAATCTCAACGGAGCGGTGGCTTGCGAATTCTGGGTCCGCGGTGCGGAAGGCGGCGAGACCGTCAACTTCATGCTCGGCCTGCTCGACGGCAACCAACCCTACCGCGACACCGCGAAAGGCGAGTTGAAAGAGGTCCGACTGACCGACCAATGGCAGAAGCTGCGCATCGCGCTGCCAGGCCGCGACCTCAGCCGCATCAAGACCGCCTTCGGCTGGTCGCTCGCCGGCCAAGGCAAACCCCTGACCTTCTACCTCGACGACATCCGCTACGTCGCCGAATAGGCCCGGAAGGATGCTGGATGACGAAGGTCTGGACCGCAGGTGCGCATGTATTCAGCCTTAGACGGCCGAACCGCGGGGCAAGTCAGAATCGGGAAACAACTTGTACCGGGCCTTGCGGTTCGGCTACAATCCACCGTGTGACACGCCCTGACAGGAAAGACCGGAAATGAATGGCGAAGATCGAGACTTCCTGCGAACGCTGTTTCAGCAGTTGATCGACCAACCTTTGGAACCTGCCGACCCGCGGTACGTGCCGCTGTATCAGGACCGCCGCTTGCACGCGGACGACCCGGTCGAACTCTTGGCTCGCGGTATCGAATGGACGCCGCGCAAGAGCGTCCAACTGCTGTCCGGATTCCGCGGCACCGGCAAGAGCACGGAACTGCGGCGGCTGAAGGCCCAGTTGCAGGAGTCCGGCTACTTGGTCGTCTTGTGCGACATCGAGGATTACATCAACCTCACGACGCCGATCGACATCAGCGACTTTCTGCTGGCGCTGGCCGGAGCGCTGGGCGACGGCTTGCGGGACGGGCAACTCCTGGGCGACGATCCCAAGCACGAAAGCTATTGGGAACGATTCCGCAACTACCTGACGAAGACCAAGGTCGAGTTCCCGGAACTGAGCGCCGAGATACCCGGCGCCGGCATCAAGATGACGCTCAAGAGCGACCCCAGCTTCAAGCAGCAGTTGCAGAAGGCCATGGCCGGCCATTTGGGGTCGTTCGTCGCCGACGTGCGGGCGTATCTGTCCGAGTGCGTCAAGCGGATCAAAGACCGGCACGGAGCCGACCGGGAATTGGTGCTGCTGGTCGACTCGGTCGAACACATCCGGGGCACTTCGGTGAACGCGGATCAGGTCCATACGTCGGTCGAAATGCTGTTTGCCGGTCACGCGGACAAGCTGCACCTGCCGTCGTTGCACGTGGTCTATACCGTGCCCCCGTTCGTCAAGGTGCGCTATCCGAACCTGAGCGCGTTGTACGAACCCGGCGGGCTCCAGATCCTGCCCGCCGTCAAACTGCGCGACGACCATGCCCGGCGGTACAACGAGGGTTTTGATGTCTTTGCCCAGGTGATCGAGCAGCGCGGCCCGTGGCAACGATTGTTGGGCGACCGCGAACGTTTGGACCGGGTGATTGCCATGTCGGGCGGCCAGTTCCGGGATCTGCTGCGGATTCTGGCGGAGATCGTCCGCCGCGCGTCAATCTTGCCCGTCGAAGACCGGACGGTGGACGATGCCATCAACCAGATCCGCAACGAGTTCCTGCCGATCGCCGACGACGACGCTCAATGGTTGGCGCAGATCGCCGCGACCCATTCCGCCTCGCTGCAAGACGTGTCCCGGCTGCCTGCCTTTGCCCGCTTCCTGGACACGCACTTGGTGCTGTGCTATCGCAACGGCCACGAATGGTACGACACGCATCCTCTGGTGGCCGGTCATGTGAAGGCACAAGCCGAAGCGTTGCAGAAAGCCAAGTCGCGGAAAAAGCGATGAATCCAAGCCCCAAGCTTATCGGAACGAGCCCGCCCGAGGAGACCGACCGCTGGGCCGACGAGTCCCTAAGCGCACACGCCGAAGGCCAATGGCAGCGACTGCGGCGCCAAGTGGAATTGGGGTCCGGTTTCTGGCTGGCGTTCTTGTTCTCGCGGTCTCCGCGCATCGCTCGCGTGTTTGCGGCCAGACTGGCGGGCGTCTACCGCAGTCACGTTAACCGGTTGCTGGTTCTCCGGGCAGAAACCCCGGATCAGTTGCCGACGATCTTGCAGCGATTGGGCATCGCGGACGCTGATCCAGCCGATGCCATCTGGGTTCGTGCGGAACAAGGCTACACAGCGGCGGAACGGGCCGCCTGGCGACGCGCGTGGGAGACATTCTTCCTGCGGTTGAACGAACATCGCGACCAACTGCGGCGCCAATGGAACGGCGCATTGATCTTCGAGCTGCCAGCGGAACTGAAACCGATCGTACGGGACGCCGCTCCCGACCTCTGGTCCATCCGGGCCATCGTGTTGGAACCGGTCGAGCCCGGAACGCGCGAGACTACGGCAGCCCTCGGCCAGTCGAACGACCAGCCGCCCGCGGATCAGCAGTTAACGGATCCCCTCCCCGAGCCGCTCGGCGCCCGCGTCCGCCGATCCGCAGCAGGCGAACCCGAAGCGTGGGAGCGCGACGTGCAGACTCGGCTGCGCGAAATCGGCGGCTGGATGACTGGCGAACAGTCGGCCAAGGCCGTCGAGGCGGCGCGGGAAACCGTCGAGATCCTGGAATCGCACGACGCGGCACATCCGTTGCTGAGCGACGCCTTGATGGCGCTTGCCGAAGCCGAACAGGCCGATGGCGACGACGCAGCCGCACTGGACCATTACCGCCGCCTGTTTTCGCTGAACGCAGCGAACGACGACCGCTCGCTGCTCGAGCACTTGGAGGCCGCCGCCCGATCGGCGGCGAACGTCGGACGACCGGACCTGGTTCGATCCTTCGCCGACCGGCAGGAACAGATCGCGCGCCACCGAGTGCAGCAGTACGGAGAAAACGCACAGACGCTGCGCGATCTGTCGATCAGCCTGAACAACGTGGGCGATATGCGGCGCGAATCGGGCGACTTGGCGGGAACGGAAGCGGCCTTTGCGGAGAGCCTGGAAATCGACCGTCGGCTGCATGAGCAGTACGGCGAGAGCCCACAGACGCTGCGCGATCTGTCGGTCAGCTTGGACAACTGGGGCAGGTCGCGGTTCGACTCGGGCGACTTGGCGGGTGCGGAAGTGGCCTTTACGGAGAGCCTGGAAATCCGCCGTCGGCTGCGCCAGCAGTACGGCGAGAGCCCGCA
>JAHDXO010000118.1 GCA_023382975.1 Pirellulaceae bacterium | reverse complement strand
CCAGTTGGAACACCCATTGCGGCTGAGCGCCAAAGACGCGGTAAAGCTGCTTGTCCGTTTCCATGCCCACAATCCTTTCCCGCCGTCTTGGATACCAATCGCCGCCCGCCTACCAGTTTACCGCAAATCGCCGCGTCGCGAGCGGAGCATATAGGCCGGCAGTCCGCCCTCGCCGACGCTCACGCGGACGTCCGAGTCGTGACGAGCAACCGATGGTTTCAGTCTTCGTTCTTCCCGGACGGCGTGCGTCGACTGTCCGGTGGCAGCGATGGCAGCCTGAAGCTGACGGGCCAACGGCAGATCACCGGCACCTTTCCGCCAAGCCAGATATTCTTCGATGCTCATGGGGCCGACATACTCACCTGACTCGATCAGTTCTGCTTGCGAGGGACGCGTGGAGAACTTCGCGCGTGCCTCTCGAATTCAGGCCGCTTCCTGAGCAGTCAGCTTGCGATTCCGTTTGACGCGTTCCGGCATTCCTGGTCTCCCTCAAGGTTCCGTTTCCTAAGCCGTGACGGGGTACACGGCAACCGGATCATCCTCGACGACGTCGAACACTCGCGTTCCCCTGCATTCGAATTGCACCATCTGGTATCCACCGATCCAGCGGCAAAACAAGATGCAAAAAAATCGAAAGTCTGCCAGCACGTCCACCGCCAAACCGAGAGAGCCCCGGACCAACTGTCCAGAACGAAGGTGGAATGCAGCCGCAAGGTGTGGTTTCCTGGTTCCTATTTCTGGCCATTGCGGGTGGTCGCCGGTCGGCGACACTTTCGTTCCACCCCACCCGCATTCTGCGCCCTCAGTTCGATGTGACCTGTGGGCGCAAGCCGGATGACTTGGTTGGGCAACCGATTCGACTCGCAGACCTGACCTACGATGCGACGGTCGGTGTGCCGACGCAGGTCGGCGACCTTAGCCAGGAGGACGTGACTTCGTGCGTCGCTGAACGCCAGTCGGGTCTTCTTTTTTGACCTCGGTCAGCTTCGTGGCGAAGGGTCACGGGGTGCGAGTCACGTCTAATCTGCCTCTCGGACGGTGAGAGCGAACCCCTGGCCCTATTTCCCGTCCTTACTTGTAACGACGCGCCGCAGCCCGTGTGTGCCCCATCTACCGCGAGCGAGAACAATTCGCAATGATGGATAGAACTTTCGTCGATTGATCCACCCACCCATCGTTGCCAGGACGTCATGTTGAGCGACAGTGCGCCACCAACTACTGACCGACAGCCTCCTGCCAGCGGATTCGGGGAGTTACCCCTCGCGGTGGTCTTGGAGACGCACCCCGACCTTGTATGTGCCCTGGAACCGTATGACGCAGTGCATACGGCATCTCTTATTGCCGGCCTGTTGACAGTGCCGGCACTGCAGAGCAACTGCGTGCGTCTGGAGGCGCTGGCTCACCTGGCCCTATACGCCGGGGCCGGGGGAAGAAGGCCCACACCCACGAGTATCGGGGCGTGGTTCGATGCTTTGGGCGGTGGGCCTTGCGGTTTCATGGAGGACTCGGCAGAAGATGCCTTTACGAGGGTCGTCACGACTGCGCAAGGCAATTTCCTCATTCTGGAGGGGATCTGGGAATCGGCTGCGTTCTACCTGCAGCGGATCGTCGATATCGTCGAGACGACGCCGGGTAACGAAGCGTGGCTTGCGCTGCGGGAATCAGTTCGCGCAATGCTCAAGCTGTCCGACTTGGTGTGCGAGCGTTCCGGACTAGTACGCTACACGTTTGGTAATCCGCTGCCTGATACGCATCTTTGTCGAGAGATCGAACGCACGATCCCAGCACTCGGCAGTCGAGTTGTTTTCAGCGTGGACGAACTCCTGGAGCATGGGATCGCCTTGGAATCGCTGGAGCCGTTCCTGTTCGACCCGGACCTCCGCAAAATAATCGCCGCGTCGTCCTTAACTCATTCGCCGCTTGTGCATCATCCGCTCTTGCTGCGCAACGGTCAGCTCGTCGTGGCCTTGCCGACGGCCATGAGCGTCGCCATCCGCGGCCTAGTGGCCGGAGGGTTGGCGGCCCAGGGACTGAAAGGGGAGTTCCTCTGCTCGCTCGCGAGAGAGTACGAGGACTATTTCCGCGAGCACCCGCCCCTTGGGCTGAGCCGTAACGCCCCTCTCCAATTCCAAGAAACCGACCACGGCGTCATGGCCTCCATCGCATTCGCGGTGGACGTCGGTCGATGGCTGCAACTTATCTTCGTGCTCGACACGTTGGAGGGTTTTGAAGAGACCGCCTTCGCTGGCGCAAACTCCAACGCGGACGCGCTGGCAGCCGACTTCGCTAAGTGGAGGAACGGTTGCCGACGAATGGCCTCCCAGCGGCCGCACTACCGAGGCGGCCTGACCGTGATCGTCGGCTGCGGCATCGGTCGCGCCGCCTATCACCGACGGAGCGGAGAGCAGCAAGACGATTGGCGGACCGTGTATCTGAGCGCCCCCGATGTCGCCACGCTCAGCGAACTCGGCCACGTCGACGCCAAGACTCTTTGGCGAATCTTCGACGCTAAGGACCGGCTCGCCGAACACGGAATCGAATTGTCCAACCTGAACGGCCTGCTCAACCTCGTGGCGTGGGTGCGGGCCCTCGACGGGCATCTCGTGGAGCATAGTCAGACGCCACCGGAATGGGCAGGTGGCGGCCAAGGACGCTTGATGATCGACCCGAGCATGGTGCTTCAGGTCCGCCGCGACGCGGCGGTGGGGCTTGACCGGCATGCGGTCCCGAAACCGGACGGCGTCTGGACCGAGGTTCGGAAGACAGGCGACTCGCTGTTCGCTGAAGATCGGGAAACGCCGCTGTACGTCACGACGCGCACTGACGAAGACGGCCACCTACCGATCGTCTACGCGGGAGAAGCCCGCCACTGGTGGTGTCGCGTCACTGAGCCGCGCGAGTACGCACGCTGGAAGCTCATGACGACGTGGCTCCCCCGCGTTGCGGCGGTCCTCGACCGTCGGCTCGCGTCGCTGCCGACCATCTTGTTGATCGAGGTGTCATTCGACGGGTACGGAGTGCCGCAGGTGGACTGCGAGAGAGCATTGAGTCGCGAGGCGATCGCAGAGGACATCCGGGTGACGGTCGACCAGTCGGCTGCGAGCCTCGTCGTAGCGGTTGGCTCGCTCTTCGAGGTGGGACTTTGCCAGCCGGAGAACGTCGCCGAAGCGGCGCTTGTGGCGGCGGTCGTGCGGGGGTGTTGCGTCCTCGCAGACTGCGAACCAGAGTTCGATGTGGAAACGCTCATTCAATCGATCGTCGACAACGAGCAGGCGCGAGACTGCCACGGATTTCAGGCCCGCTGCTTCCGCGATCTTGTCATGGACCAACTCCAGGACGCCCCCGTCGGCATCGACCAGATCGACGCGGCAACTCTGCGGCTAGGACTGGGCTGGAGGGTGCGTTCGCCTGATGAGGGAGGTGCGATCGAGGGGCGTGGCGACTGCAACGCCTTTCTCAATTCGCTCGTGCTACGCCTGGAAGAAGAGCTTTGTCGCGAATTGAGCAAGTTCGACCGGCGGGCCCTGATCGAGATGGCGCTGCGCAACCATGAACTAGCGATGGCTCGCCAAGCCACTTGGCGCCGCACGGCCTCAGCGATCCTCGGACTGCACCGCGACCGGGGCGCGGCCATGAGGACGATCGCCAAGCAGCAATTTGAGAACAACGGTGTGCTCCAAGCCTCCCGCGTCCTGGTTGAGCTGGCCGTCTGCGAGTGTCCTGAAGAGGGCGGGGTAGCGCCGGGTGAGATGGACCTATCCCTATTGATGGCGCAGTTGATGCTGCTGACGATGTTGGGGGACTGGTCGGACGCGATCTACCACGGCGGAATGGAGGCGACCCTATTCGTTACCCCCCTCGGAGACGTCCATGTGCCAACGGCGTTCCTCGACGAGGTCGTCAAACCGTTTGGTCATCTGTCAAACGATGCGATTGTCGATGGCGCAATCGCAGACTACGCGCGGAACTTCACTGTGGCAGACGTAGTGCAGGCTGGCGAGCCCGCTTTTGACCAAGCGTTCATCGACGCATGGCAGGGCGAGAAACACGCGCCGCTCGATTCCTTCCGGCGGTTCGTCGACGATGTTGAGGATTATGCCATTGAACATCAGACTCCGATACTGACACTCCCCCGGTCGGAACTGCTACGCCTGTACAGCGGGATAGACGGCGCCGCTCAAACGATCGTCTCATCATTGACGACGACGCCCCGCGGAGATTGGCGTGCGCCGCCGGAGGGGATGCTCGACAAGGACCGCTGGCCGTGGCGACACCGCCGACGGTTGTCGCTGGTCCGTCTACCCATCGTGCAACTTGACGATGGATCGGACCCCTTGGTCGTGGTCGCCCCTGGCCTGCTCCGCGATGCATTGATCTACACGGTGAAGAACTACCACAGCGGATATTTTCCGGATTGGCAAATCGACACCCCCGCGATGAAGGCTTGGACGGGGACCGCTGCAATAGCCCGCGGTCACCTGTTCAGCCACGAGGTCGCCGAAAGCTTCGCCGAACTTGGTTGGAAAGTGGAACCGGAAGTGAAAGTGTCCAAGATCCTCGCAAAACGGTTGAACCGAGACTATGGCGATATCGACGTACTCGCCTGGAACCCGACGAGAGGGCGAGTACTTCTCGTGGAGTGTAAGGACCTGCATTTCCACAAGACGGCGGGCGAACTCGCGGAACAACTGAGTGACTATCGGGGCGAGGTCCGCGGTGGCAAGCGCGACGACCTCCGTAAGCACCTGGACCGCATCGACGTCCTCCGAAACGATGCCGATGCGCTCGCCAAGTACGTCGGCGTTGCGAAGCCCCTTAAGATCGAGGGCTGGATCGTGTTCCGTAACCCTGTCCCGATGCTGCTGGCGACAGAGCAATTCGGCGAGGCGGTTCGTGTCACCACGCTCGCGAGACTGGCCGAAGTCTAGGCTACGTCCGTACGAGCGCATTGTCGCTTTCACGTCGATCCGACGACGCACCAAGATAGCCTTCATCTAGGTCGTTGCGCGCCGAGGTCTGACAGACCTGGGCGGGCAACGGCGATTCGAGGATTGGGCTCTCGAATCGTCCGAGCGAGGTGCGGCGAGCGACGACGCGAGGAAGTCGGGCCCTGATCCATACGGGGAAGCGGCCATCATTCGGTCGAGGCAGAGAGCGGAACGCGGGTTCGGTTGGGTTCGGCTGGGGTTGCTCCTGGTCGAGAGTGAACTTCGCGAGCAGTTCGCCGATGCAGGCAGAGGGGGATGCAATCCAAGCTTTCTTCCGCTTCGTTCTGACGTGACGCGTGCCACTCGCTGAAGGACTGCCAGCGGGCCAACGGGGAGATTGGGATAGGCTGCCGCGGTCATGCTCCGGGGCTTCTTCGCCAACATCGGCTACCGGCTCGGCGAGCGGAAGGGACTTTGCGACTCGAAGCGTGAGCGGGGTGATTTGGCAACGGCCCCGTTTCCTCGCTTGGGTTTCGGGTTACGATGCGTGTTTGGCACGGGCGACTTGCCGCGTGCCGATTGCACTTGGCATAACGTGCTTTGTTCGTCGATGGTCGCCATTCCCCAAGAGGTGAATCATGCTGCTCCGTCCTCGCCCTGATTTCCCGAAACGGTGCCTCGGCATCATCACTGCGCTGCTGCTTGGACTGACGACCGTGGTGGGTCATCAGAATGCGAATCCCGCGTCTGCGTCGGCCGCTCAAGGCGCGTCTGTGACGCCCTTGGCCGTGGACGCGCGAACCGAGCCGCCGGTGATCGTCACCTCGCCCGGAGCCGAGTTTCAGGACGACGCGCGGCCGGGCGCTATGATCATCGGCATGGACCGCACGGCCGGGGGCCGCATCTGGGGCTGCTGGACCGGTACGGGCGACAAGGCGGACGGCTATTTCATCCTGGCGACAAGCGACGATAGCGGCACAAGTTGGTCGAAACCGCGCTTGGTTGTCAGCCCGCCCGATCCTTCCGGCCGACGGCAACGCGGCGCGCTGGTTGGCAATCTGTGGACCGATCCGCTCGGCCGGCTCTGGTTGTTTTTCGATCAGACGGTGGTCGGCATAGCCGGCCCGAGAGGCAACTGGTTCATCCGCTGCGACAATCCCGATGCGGATGCGCCGGTGTGGTCGAAGCCGGTGTGCTTTGCCGAGGGCTGTACGCTGAACAAGCCGACTGTGCTGGACAACGGCGACTGGTTGCTGCCGGTTTCCCACTGGGCCGACAAAACGGCCTGGGTGTATGCCTCGACCGACCGAGGCCAGTCGTGGAAGCCGCGCGGCAGCGTGAAGTTCCCCGACTGGGAATTCGACGAGCACATGCTGGTGGAACTGCGCGACGGGCGGCTGTGGATGCTGGCGCGGACGAAGGGAAATCCGCACGAGAGTTTCTCCAAAGACAAGGGCGCAACGTGGAGCGAGCCGAGGCCCGCCGCAACGGTCCAGAACATCAACGCCAGGTTTTTCCTGCGACGGCTGGCTTCGGGCCGACTGCTGCTGGTCAAAAACGGGCCGCCGAGCGAACGGCTCACGAAGCGTTCGCACATGTCCGCCTATCTGTCCGACGACGACGGCCAGACTTGGCGCGGCGGATTGCTGCTCGACGAGCGGTCAAGCGTTTCGTATCCCGACGGCTTCCAATCGCCGGATGGCCTGATTCACATCCTGTATGACTGGAACCGCCATACGGACGCGGAGATTTTGATGGCGAAGTTCCGCGAGGAAGACGTGCTGGCGGGAAAAATCGTCTCGCCGGACGCGAAGCTCCTGACGCTGGCGAACAAAGCGACCGGGCCGAAGCCCATTCTGTACAATGGCATCGAACTTCCGCTGGAGTGGCCACCCCGTTATCTCGATCCCAAGTCGACCGATCCGATGCCCGTGCCCTATCTGGCTCGGCCGCCCAAGACGATTCCGATCGACGTTGGTCGGCAACTGTTCGTGGACGATTTCCTGATCGAACAAACCGACCTGCGGCGCACGTTCCACAAGGCGAAGAAGTTCGAGGGCAACCCGGTGTTCCGGGCGGAATCGCCGCGCGAACTCGCCGACTCGACGCAGGGCGAGCGGGGCCAGCAGGCGACGATCTTCCTCGGCCAAGGCGGCGTGTTCTGGGATCCGGCCGAGAAACACTTCAAGATGTTCTACGTGGCCGGCTGGCGCGGACCGCTCTCGCTGGCCACCAGCGTGGACCTGAAGCACTGGACCCGTCATGGCCCGTTGCTGCCCGAAGGCCTTGGCTGGACCGGCCCGAAGCTCGAGAGCGGCGGCTCCGACAACTGCGTGTGGTTCGACCTGAACGCCGCGAATCCGGCGGAACGGATCAAGTTTCTCACTTGCTGGATGCATGTCCCGCGGGAACAGCGCCCGCCGGGCTTCCACCATTCGCTGCACGTCAGCGACGGACGCACGTGGTCCGACGCCGTACCGACCGACGTGGCGGTGGACGATTACTGTTCGTTCTTTTTCAATCCGTTCCGCCAGAAATGGGTCTTCAGCATCAAGCGCGGAACCTCGCGGGGCCGCAGCCGCTACTACCATGAAAGCGACGAATTCCTGACCGGCGCCGACTGGTCGAAGGCGGTCTACTGGACCAACGCCGACCGTCTTGATGCGCCGGAGCCCGCGGATCGCTACCCCGGCGCCGGCGATCCACCGCAACTCTACAGCCTGAACGCCGTGGCCTACGAGAGCCTGATAGTGGGCATGCACTACATTCATCGCGGCCCGAAGAACGAAGTCTGCGACAAGGGCGGGTTTCCCAAGCTGATCGACCTCGAACTCGGCTTCAGCCGCGACGGGTTCCATTGGCATCGCCCGGACCGCAGCGGCTTCCTCGCGGGATCGCGCACCGAAGGCAGTTGGGATCGCGCCTATCTGCACAGCACGGCGGGAGTGTTCGTCGTGCTCGATGACCAGTTGGTGTTTCCTTACATGGGCACCTCCGGCATCGCGCCGAGCGGCAAGCGGGGCATGTACACCGGTGGCGCCGTCGGCTTGGCCACGCTGCGGCGCGATGGTTTTGCCTCGATGGACGCGGGCGAGAAAACCGGGACGCTGACGACTCGTCCGCTCCGATTCCAGGGCGAGCACCTGTTTGTGAACCTCGACGCGCCGCAGGGCGAGTTGCGTGTGGAAGTGCTGACGCTGGACGGCAAGCCCTACGGCCCGTTCACGGCGGAGAACTGCGTCCCGTTGCGCTGCGACAGCACGCGACAACGCGTGACTTGGCGCGGTGCGGAGAGTCTCGCCCGCGCCAGCGGCAAGAACGTGCGGCTGCGGTTCACGCTGACCGGCGGCTCGCTCTACTCGTTCTGGGTCACGCCCGACGCGGACGGCGCGAGCTACGGCTACGTCGCCGCGGGCGGACCGGGATTCAACGGCACGCTGGACACGGCAAAGGCACGAATGACGAAAGAGTAAATGCCCGATTGCCATTTAGCTTGTAGTGCAGCCTTCAGGCGGTTCGGAAAAACCGGCTGAAGCCGGCACTCTGAACGCGTGAAGACTTCGGCACTGGCACTTAGTAGTACAGCGCAACAAAACTGATCTTACCCTGTCAAGCCGTTTTTGCTAGAC
>JAHDXO010000117.1 GCA_023382975.1 Pirellulaceae bacterium | reverse complement strand
AGACGCCCCATTTGGCAAGCTGGAAGCTTACCCCACGACTTTTTCAGCAGCCTCCACCGGCTCGCCGTGAAATGACGATGTGTGCATCTGGGGCGTATCCCACGATCGCGCCGTCTCCGAACTCCGAGCGTCAAAGGCCAAACGACGCTAGGCCGCGTGCCGCGCTTCCACCGAACTTTCTCCAACCAGCGCCGCGGCGATCCGTTCGGCCGCGTGTCCGTCCCAGTAGTCGGGGCAGCGGCCCTGCTTGTAGCGACCGTCCAATACCTGCCGCAGATAATGCCTTAGCACCAAGGGATCGCTGCCGACCAACGTGCTGGTGCCTTCGTCGACCGTCACGGGACGCTCGGTGTTCGGGCGGGCCGTCAGGCAGGGAATCCCCAGCGCGGTAGATTCCTCCTGAAGTCCACCCGAATCGGTGACAATCACTCTGGCCTGCGACGTCAGGGCGAGGAAATCCAGGTATCCCAGCGGCGGCAACTCGATCATCCCGACGCTGCTCAAACGTTCGCTCAAGCCAAATTGTTCGATCCGTTGCCGCGTTCGCGGGTGGACCGGGAAGGCCAGCGGCAGTTCGTTCGACACGTCGGCCAGCACTTCCAACAACCGCGCCAAGGTTTCGCCGTCGTCGACGTTTCCCGGGCGGTGCAACGTCACGACGCCGTATTGGCGAGCCGACAGACCAGAGCGGACCAACGTGTCTCTCGCTTGCGCCTTGGGCAGCAGCCAGCGCAGCGTATCGATCATCACGTTGCCGACCAGTTGGATGCGATCGGGCGAGTGGCCCTCGCGCCGCAGATTGGCCACCCCCGTCGGTTCGGACACCAGCAGCATGTCCGATAACGAATCGGTCACGATCCGGTTGATCTCTTCGGGCATCGAACGATCGAAACTACGCAAGCCCGCCTCGACATGCGCCACCGGAATACCCAACTTGACCGCCGCTAGCGTCGCGGCCAGCGTCGAGTTCACGTCGCCCACCACAATCACTCGGTCGAAACGCCCACCGCCGACCGGTCCCGCTTCCAGCACTGCCTCGAACCGCTCCAGGATTCGCGCCGTTTGCTGACCGTGCTTGCCAGAACCGACTTCCAGCGACACATCGGGCCGCCGCATCCCCAGTTCGTCGAAAAACACCTCGGACAAGGCCGCGTCATAGTGCTGCCCCGTGTGAACCAGCGTCGTCCGCACCTGCGGATGCCGGTCCAGGGCACGCAGCAGGGGTGCCATCTTCATGAAATTGGGGCGAGCCCCGACGACACAAGCCAGTTGCAACCATTCCATCCGTCGCCAATTCCCCTTTCAAGATCCGCTCAAGACCGAATTTGTTCCGTTTCGCCGCAGCACCCGATGCGCGAGGAAACGGTACGGACTCCGTCTTTCGTCTTGCCCGCAGAACGCGGCACGCGCGGCGGAGTGTCGTCGGGTTGGCGGCGCGTGTCAAGACGAAATCGATCAGCCCACCGTCACGGGTGGGCGTGTCAGCTCTTGTCGGCTGAGGATGAGGTGCGGGAATGTCAATAGGGAGATTCGGGGGCGTTGTGGCAAACTACGGCGTCTGGCTGTATAGGGACGCGCTTCACCGTCTTGGAGGTTTGGCATGGACGCCACAAACGATGCATTGGAAGCGGAAGAAGTGCGACTTTTTCGAGCGAGTTGCCGAGAGCGAAGTTCAGCAGCGCAAGTAGCGCTAGGGCGCGAGCCCTACGGTATTTCGGCACCGGACGGCTCGCGCCGTTCCGCTAAAGCGGTAACTTATTTCCTACGAGTTGCCTAGATGACGTGGCACCGTCAGCAGCTCAGCAGACGTTGAATTTCGTCCGCGACTTGCTCGACCGTGCGAGAATCGGTGTCGACTTCGTGATGGGCGATCCGGCGGTAGAGCGGTGTGCGGCGCTCCAGAACTTCCGCGACTTCGTCGGTGAAACTCTTCTGGCCCGTCAGCGACGGCCGCTGGTCGTCGCCCTGAATCCGGTGGACAATCGTCCCGGTGGATGCCTTGAGCCAGAACACCGGCCCGGCAGCGCGGAGGACGGCGAAATTGGCTTCGCGTTCGATCACCCCGCCGCCGCAGTCGATGACGTATCCGTCCCGTGCAGCCGCGTCGCGGACCACCTGCTCTTCCAAGTCCCGAAAGCCCGGCCAGCCTCGCTCTTGGACGATCTCCGGGATCGGCGTGCCCGCCACCCGTACGATTTCCGCGTCCAGACTGACCACTTGCAAGCCCAAGACACGCGACAACACGGCACCGACGGCCGATTTCCCCGTTCCCCGATAACCGACCAACACGACGTTCACAGCTTTGCCTCCACCACTTGCCGCATTACCTCGCGCGGCGCCGGTTGCCCGGTCCACAACTCGAATTGCACATAGGCCTGGCCCAGGAACATCTCGATGCCCTCGATCGTCCGGCAGCCGGCCGCGGCGGCGTCCTTCAGCAGCTTCGTGCGCCGTGGATTGTAAACGGCATCGAACACTGCCAAGCCCGGCCGAAACAGCTCGGGCTCCACCAAGCTGGCGTCCTCGTGCGGATGCATCCCGATCGGCGAGCAGTGCAGCAGCACGTCCGCCGCGGCGATCTCGTCGCCCAGCGAACGATCGGTCAGTTCGCCGCCCTCGACCACCGACGTGCCGCGCTGTTGTGCGTCTGCCACCAGGCGATCGAGTTCGTCCAACTGCACGCCCAGGATGCACAGCCGTTCCGGCGGCGCTTCGCACGCCAGCGTCACGGCGATCGCCCGGGCCGCCCCGCCAGACCCCAGCATCAGCACCCGTTTGCCCAACGGATCGACCCCCGCATCGCGCAGGGCATTCAGCGCGCCGCGCCCGTCCGAGTTGTAGCCGATCAAACGGCCGTCTTCGTTGACCACCGTGTTGATGCAGCCGATCCCCTGTGCGGTCGGATCGACCTGGTCGACGCCCTGCATCGCTTCGACCTTGTGGGGAATCGTCACCGACAAACCGCGGTAGCCCATCACGCGCACGCCGTCCAACGCCCGAGCGACACAGCCCGGCTGGACGTCGTGCGCCACATAGACGAACGGCAAGCCCAGTTCCTCGAACGCCGCGTTATGCATCGCCGGCGAGAGCGAATGACCGACCGGATGTCCGAACAAAGCACAAACTCGGGTCTTGGCGTCGATTACTGGCATGGACTGATTCCGTAGCATGCAAAACAAGGACGGTTCCAACGAACTAGGATTATATTGTGCGACCCGCGGACGCGGAACGGGTGGTTTGCGAAGCGACGGTCAGAAGCGAGAAGGGCAAGTCCGAGAAACGGCGGAGGGCGATCTTGCTCGAAGCGGGCGTCGCCCTTCCCTTCCGAGAAAACGCACATCAGACTGAAGCGACTCGACTCGATGATTCGGATTGGACTCGCAAGAGTTCTCATCACCAGAACTTCTGCCGGTGTTGCGCGGCCAGCATTTTCATTCTCGCCAGGGTTTCGGCGTGATCGGCTCTGCTGGCAAGATTGGTCCACTCGCGGGGGTCGGCCTGGAGGTCGTACAACTCGACGGGCCTCTTGGCGTCGGCGTATTCGATGTAACGGAATCGCTCGGTGCTCACCGCGAGATTCGCGGGCTGGCTGTTCCTCGCATTGATCGTGTACGCGGCGTGGTCCCACGGGATGGTTGGATCGTCGAGCAGCGGGCGCAGACTCCGGCCTACGAAGTCGCCACGTGGGGGCAGGCCGCACAGGTCCACCAACGTCGGATAGAAGTCCACGTATTCCACCACGCGCTGGCAGCCCGTCGCCTGCGCCCGCCCGGGGGCGGCAATCAGCAGCGGGACGCCGCAGCTCTCTTCGTAGGGCGTTCCTTTGCCCCAGTAGCCGCCGCGCGTACCAAGGTGATACCCGTTGTCGCCGAGCATGATCACGACCGTGTTGTCCCAGAGACGAAGCCGGTCCATCGTATCCAGCACGCGACCGAGTTGGCGGTCCATGAAAGTGATGCAAGCGAAATAGGCCCGCAGCGAAGCTCGGCGCGAGTCGTCCGACGCGGCCGGCTTCTGCGGATCGCCGCCGGGCCGCGGCACGTCGCCTCGAACCGGCAACGGCAGATCCGCCGGCGCGTACAACTCGGAGAACTCGTGGGGCACCATCCACGGCAGATGGGGACGGCGGAAGCCGCACGCGACGAAGAACGGCTTTCCCTCCTCGTTCCCTTGCTCGATCAACGCCGACACGCGGCGGGCCGTGTGGGGGTCGATCAACTTGTCCTCGACCGCCTCGAGCGTGTACCAGTGCCCACCCTCGCCCGTGTCGCCGTCGAGCTGGCCTTCGGCGGTGATGCTGTCGGCGAGGCCCAGTTTCTGGGGCTCCTGCGGTTGGTAGATGATTTTGTTGTCGGGCGTCCCCTCCTCGGTCACGTCCCAGCACTCCGGTACGTCGCGGCCGATATGAAACACCTTGCCGACTCGCGCCGTGAAATAGCCCTGCTGTCGAAAATACTCCGGCAGGAACACGGCGTCCTGCAGCGAAGGCGTGCGCGACGCGCCCTCGTTGCCGAACATCCGCGTCTGCTCTGGGCGCCGCCCGCTCAGAAACGACACCCGCGACGGACTGCACACGGGGTACTGGCAGTAAGCCCGGTCGAACCGCACCGCCCGCGCGGCCAGCCGGTCTACGTTGGGAGTCTTCACGATCGGATGGCCGTAACACGGCAGACAGCGGTTCAAGTCGTCCGCAATGATGAACAACACGTTGGGCCGCGGTGCCGACTCCTCCGCCGCTTGAACCGGCAACCA
Organism: Pirellulaceae bacterium; assembly: GCA_023382975.1. Taxonomy (GTDB): domain Bacteria; phylum Planctomycetota; class Planctomycetia; order Pirellulales; family Pirellulaceae; genus SKKK01. The sequence continues at coordinate 3,955 of JAHDXO010000117.1, read as the reverse complement.
TCCGGCCCCCAACGCCAAGGTGCCGAAAAGAAGTTGGATTGCTCTCATGGTTGCTTCCCTTGACTTATTCCGAGTTCATCCGCCGCATCCATTCCGCCGCCGCGAGGTTCGCCTCTCGGATGGCCGCTACCGCGGCTTCGTCCGGATTCTCTGCTTCGTCGCGGATGCCCCGTTTTCTACATTCGTTCCGCAGGTACGCGCCGCACAGGTGATAGCCGACGCAACCATCGACTTCGCGCAGCCGTTGCAAGGTCTCAGCATATCCTAGCCCGCTATGGCGCAGGCTGCCATCGGGTTGCTTGACGCTTACGGCGTGATCGGCCAGCAGCACTGGTTTGCCCGTCTTGCGGTACCAATCGCGGAGGTTCTCGGCGACCTTTTCGGGAGTCGAGAAATGCTGAAAACTCAGCACGTCGACGTAGGGCATAGCCGCTTCGATCACCTCGTCGGCGATGGGCCTGCCCGCCTCGTAGCGATCGCCGAGAATCAAGTGGTTCTTGTCGTATCGGCGAATGGCATCGTGCGTGGTGCGGTAGTAGGCGGTCGCAAGGGCGTGGATTTCCCTCCGCCCGGCTTCGGTCTCGAGTTTCTCGGGATCAAAGAGCGGACCTTTCCACTCGTTCTCCGGCCGGGTGTGGATCCAGGTGGGACAATCGATGTAGAAGTAGCCGATCAGTTGCGGGTCGTCTCTCATCCGCGCACAGTGTTCGCGGGCCACGTAATCGCACCACTCGGACCATTCGGGGGCTTGGAAATCGGCGTGGCGCACCTCGGCGTCCCACTGGTGAAAGTCGGCAAACGGAAGCTGATGGCAATAGGGCAGGCCCAGCCACTGGTATTCCTCGAAGGTGAACGCCCGCGAATGGCGGTGATTCGTCAGCCCGCGAGTGACGACCTCCTGCGTCCAGCCGACGGAGTTGAAGCCCCAGTCGCGGAGGTCGGGCGCGACGGATTCTCTCAGCCAACGCTCCATCGAGTTGCTGTACTTGCGCTGCCAGAGGTCGCCGTTCGAAGCGTATCGCAGCGGCGATGGGTCGATGTGGTTCAGCGCCAGCGAGAAGAACGCGTCGCCGTGCGGCGTGACGAACCACCAGCGGCCCTGGCGTTGAGCGACGCGGAAGAACTGCGGCTGGTCGCCAGCCAAAGCATACGCAGAAACGCCGAATGCCGCGGCAGCAGGTAGGAAGCTGAGAAAATCCCGGCGGTTCATGGTGTCACTCCTTCGAGACCAGGAACGGAACGTTCCCGTACGCGACGTGCCCCTGGCCGTCCACGGCGGTGACAAACAGCCGGTACGGGCCGGCGGTGGGCGGAGCGGTGAATTCGATCTGGCGGCTGGCAGGATCGCGAATCAGGCCGGTGATCGGTTGGGCCTTCTTCTCCATGCTGCCGGCATAGGAACCGGCTGGGATCTCGACTTCGGGCCGGATGTCCCAGGCGAACACGAGCGGGTCCGACTCGGGGTCCGTGACTTGGACCAGAGCCCGGTAGGTCGTCCCCGCCTGGAGCGTCACCGACCGCGGGTCCGAGAAGCCGTCGATGGCCAGTCCACCGATCGCCGGAGCGCGGTTCGCCGGCCACGCACCGGTCCAGAATCGCTGCATCTCGTCGATCGACTCGGTGCGCAGGCCGTCCAGGAACAAACCGTACCAGGTGTGCGTCGTCTCCTGCTTCTCGCTCCAGTAGAAGACAAACGAGCCCAGGCAGTGCGTGCGGTCGGCCAAGATGATCTGCTCGTACCGCTCGGCGATCGCCTGCGCCTTCTCGCTGCTCGTCTGCTCCAACGGCGCTCGCCATTTCGTCTTCGGCACCTGCCAGTGTCCGGTCGGTCCCCATTCGGCAATGACGTACGGCTTGGGCCATTGCTGGCGGGTCATTTCGGTCACCGGGCCGAGGTCGCCGTAGGCGTTGACGCCCAGCAGATCCATGTCTTTGCACGCCGCGGCGATTTCCTGAATCTTCCGCTCGTAGTGTCCGGTGCCGACGACAGTCAACACGGGATGGTTCGTGTCGATCTGCTTGATTGCCGCGGCCAGATCGTTCAGGCGATCCCATATCTGCGGATGGTAAGACGGTTTGCCCGGGATGTGGTCCAGCTCATTTCCCACCGACCAGAACATCACGGCCGGATGGTCCTTCAATTCGCGGACCACCGCCAAGACTCTGCGTTTCTGCTCCTCGACCTGCTCGACATTGCCCCAGTCCAGGCCATTCCGCTCGCCGCGCACCGGCAGGTTGGCCATCACAGCCAGCCCTTCCCGCTGCGCCGCGTCCAGTGTCGCCCGGTTTGCCGTCGCCCGCACGGCGTTTCCGCCGCACGCCTTCAGGACGTCGAACCGATTCCAGCCGACCGCCCCCTGGACATAGAACGGTTCGCCGTTCTTGAGCAGACGCCAGCCTTCGGCGCTCATGACCGTCTGCCAATGCCCCGGCTCTGCAGCCGACGAAGGCCTGGACAAAAACCCGCAAAGAGTTTCCAACAGCAGAACAGCGCAGCAGAAATGTCGCATCATGATTGTAGAACCTTGACCGAGTTACGGTACTGACCGAAGAAACTGACCGTCCATTGCACGAACGTCCGTTGTCCGTTGTCAGTTCGGCCCACTCGTAGCTCACACCAACTGGACTTCCAACGGGATGCCGGCACCTTGTGCGAGTTGTTTCGGCGTCAGGAAATTAAGTCGCTCGAAACCGATGACTCGGCCACGGCGGTCCTTGATTAAGACTACGTCGTCGTCCGTTTCCTCGCAGATGTGTTCCTTCTTGGGATCATCGAACCAGACGCTGAGCGTGTTTCCCTCGCGGTCGAAGTAAATCTTCAATTTTTCCATATTTCCGTTCCCTCTTTGATGTTCGTGGTGAAATACGCGGTCACGACAAAACGGTCTTGCCCAATCGTCGGTGCGGTGACCACGCACAAGAACCTGGATTCGCTCTTGCTATAGAACAGGTGGACATTGGTGTCTTTCGCACTCTCCCGGACGCACATCGGATTTCGCAGGCAACTGCGCAATTCGTTTTCGTGTCCGGATAGCGCGGGATGCTTGAAACGCGTGATCTGCCGCCAACGGTCGCGCGACAGGCTGACGCGGTAGCCGATCGGAGTCACAACGGTGAAAATCTGGCGCTTCGTCATTTGGGCCTCCGACTCAGACAGCCACCTGTCCGCGGATATCTTACCAAATCCTCATCGCTCCGTGGCAAATCGAGGCCGCTATCACGCACAAACGCCGAAACCGATGTCCGAACGCTACAACGCTGGACAAAACGCACGGCCTGCTGGGGAGGAGACGTCTCATGTTCACGTCTCCTCCCATTGGTAGATTCCCGGCCAATCCGGTGCGCGCCGTCGAGGATGGACTTGGGGAAATCCTCGCCCAACAGGAACTCGACCAACGGCATCCGTTGCTCGTCGCAGGCCATCGCCGAATGCGCGCGCGGCATCCAAGACCAGTGCAGCGGCGGGACGGATTCGCAAGCGACATCATCGAACTGCCTTGCTCTTGATTGATCAGATGATTCCACGCTTCAGATCTTGACAGGCCACCAGGGCTTCGTCCAGAGGGAACACGTCCGCCAGAGGCTTCCCCGTCCACTCCGTTGCGGACGGCCGGCTCTTGGCCGAACATTCGATTCGTAGCACAGGCTGCCAGCCTGTGCGGTCAAGTCCCCTGCGCGGCGGTTCGCTTGTAGCTTGCGGCCTGCTGAACCTGGCCCGCGACGCCGGGAAGCTTTACTGCACCGGAAGGCCGCGCTCCGTGACCGACGCTCAGTCGGACGACGCGGCCGGCATCAGTTGGAACACTCGCCGCGCGAGGAGCCCGAAGCCCGCCGCCAGTACCCCGATTCGTGAACGACTTTCGTCCCCGCCGACCTTGCGTCGGTGGAACGGTGATTATGCACTACGACGAGCCCAAAGAAGCCAGCTCCGTCCCGGCCGCCGCCCCCGCTGCTT
>JAHDXO010000116.1 GCA_023382975.1 Pirellulaceae bacterium | reverse complement strand
TTCCTAGACGCCCCATTTGGCAAGCTGGAAGCTTACCCCACGACTTTTTCAGCAGGCTCCGAGGGCGGCTACGCGGCGTTCGAGCGAAGCTCGACTTGCCCTCGGACGCAGTCGCCTTCGGCTTGCCGTTAAACGAGCGGGTTGCAGCGAGGCCACGTTAGAAAAACTATAGGATCTCAAACGGCCCGCGAGCCTGATTGCGGCAGTGCGTCCGAACGGTGGGCATTCCGAAGTGCGAGAAAAACCGCGCAACCGCTACGATCCGAATGGGACCTCTTGGCCGAATGGCGAGAAGGCCGGTGAATTCCACAGGCTGGCAGCCTGTGCTACGATGGGGCGAATCTCGCGACTTCAGAGGACAAACACGGTGACAGAACAGAATAAGAATTCGGACGCGGATGTCGTGATATCGTCGCCGTTCGACGGCGGTTGGCGTCAACTGTTCCGATCCGACGATTGGTGGGCGGTGTGGATCGGGGGCTCGTTCCTAGCGATCCTCCTGGGCGCCGTGCTGCTGACCGACGTTTCCGGCGATTCGGTCCGCAACCCGCTTTCCCCGTGGGTCGCCAAGCTCGGGACGTGGGAGGCGAACCCGATCGAGTCACTTTCGCCGAAAGGCCGCAGCGTGCTGCCCGGACTGGCGGGTGTGTTCGTGCTGAGTCTGGCCGGGTTCGGCGTCGGCGTGCGGGCGATGGGCTTCCCGTTACAGCGATTCGCCGTCGGTTTCTGCGCGGTTTTTCTACTCGCCACGCTGGCTTTTGTCCTCGCCGGACAGAAAGTAATCGCTTACTACAACCTGGAGTATGTACTCTGGGCGCTGCTGGTCGGTTTGGCGATCAGCAATACGGTTGGCGCACCGCGCTGGCTGCAATCGGCCGCCTGTACCGAGTTCTATATCAAGACCGGCTTGGTGCTGCTGGGGGCCGAGATTCTGTTTCACAACCTTCTGGCGCTCGGACTGCCCGGCATTTGCGTTGCGTGGATCGTGACCCCGATCGTGCTGGTCACGACGTTCTGGTTCGGTCAGAAGGTTCTGCGGATCGAGTCTCCGTCGCTGAACATGGTCATCTCGGCCGACATGTCCGTGTGCGGCGTTTCCGCAGCGATCGCGACGGCATCGGCGTGCCGGGCGAAGCGTGGCGAGCTATCGCTGGCGATCGGCATGTCGTTGACGTTCACGGTGATCATGATGGTGGTCATGCCGCTGGCGATCAAAGCGATGGGGATGAGCAGCGTCCTTGGCGGCGCTTGGATCGGCGGCACGATCGACGCGACCGGCGCAGTGGTGGCGGCTGGCGCGATCTTGGGCGACGACGCCCGCGACGTGGCGGCGACGGTGAAGATGATTCAAAACGTGCTGATCGGCGTGGTGGCGTTCTTCGTCGCGGTGTACTGGGTATACCGCGTCGATCGCGGTGCGGACGACATCAAGCCCAGTGCGTTGGAGATCTGGCGGCGGTTTCCCAAATTCATCCTGGGCTTCGTCGGTGCATCGATCGTGTTTTCCGTGCTGAACGCCGCTCTGCTGCATGGCGAACCGATTGTCGATGCGGTGATCGGCACCTCGAAAACGCTGCGTAGTTGGTTTTTCTGCCTCGGTTTCGTCAGCATCGGCTTGCAGTCCAATTTCCGCGAATTGGCTCAACACCTGAAGGGCGGCAAGCCGTTGATCCTGTACGTCGTGGGCCAGTCGTTCAATCTCTGCCTGACGCTGCTGATGGCTTGGCTAATGTTTGAGAAGGTCTTTCCGCACTTGGTTCCGGTATTGCAGCCATGATGTATGCGAGTTTGCGTCTGGCGTGCTGGACGTCGGTAGCCGCAGCCGTTTGGTTGGTCATCCTGCCTTGGGTTACCGCACGGCCGCATATGCAGCGGCGAATCGATTTTCTCGAACAGCGCCGCATCGATCCCAGCGCGATGTTTTACACCGAAGTCGAGTCGATGAACGAAGTGCGGCAACGGATGGCCCAACTCCGTGAGCAGCACTCTGCCGAGTTTTGGAATCCGTTTGCCGCCGATGAGCGTTTGCCGCCGGATAGAGACAATCGGTCCTTGCACTAGAACCCGAAATCGAGGAGCCACCCATGAGTTCCGAGCGTCCCTCCTGTTCCGACCGATCGTGCGATTGCGGCGGATTGCTGCCGCGCCGAGAGTTCTTGAAGCTGACCGGACTGGCCGCCGCCGCCGCGGCTGTCGCGGACGGGATGCCCGTGATGGCCGGGCCCTTCGAGAACGAGAACGAATACCTGCAAACGATTCCCCAGGACAAGCGGCTTGATCCGCAGTGGCTGCGGTCGCTGTACGAGCGGGGCGAGAAGGAAACCTACCGCGACCCGGCTGCCTTGCGGCACATCGGCATGCCTGTGGGAGGCCTGTTTGCCGGAACCGTCTACCTGGGCGGCGATGGACGATTGTGGCTGTGGGACATTTTCAACCGGGACCAGGAAGGCATCGCGCCGCGAACGGTTCCGCACCAAGGGCAACAAGTTCCCACTCGCAATGGCGCCAACTTCATTCAGCCCGCCGAACCGCAAAGTCCCTTCGAAATCGGTTTCGCGCTGCGCGTCGGTCAACGCCTCGTGCCGCTGGACGCATCCGGTTTCGCGGACATCACGTTCGACGGGCGTTACCCTGTGGGGCGAGTCAGCTACCGCGACGATTCCCTGCCGGTCACCGTGCGGCTGGAAGCCTTTTCGCCCTTCATCCCGCTGAATGTCGAGGATTCCTCGCTGCCACTGACCGTCATGACCTTTACCGTGGAGAACGTCTCGGCGCAAGCGATCGAGTACCAGTTGGCGGGGCATCTGGAGAACGCGATCGCCTTGTACCACCGCGATCGTTCAGGACTGCGGATCAATCGAGTGGCCCGCGAGGCCGGCCTGACAAGGCTGGATTGCTCGGCCGCCGCCGTTCCTGCGGCGAAGACGCCCGAGCGAGAAGAGATCGTGTTCGCCGACTTCGAGTCGGAAGAGTACCGCGACTGGACCGCCGAGGGCGAAGCGTTCGGGTCGGGGCCCATCGCGATCAAGGACATCCCGGAGTATCAAGGCGACGTCGGCGGACGCGGCCAGCGGGTGGTCAACAGCCACTCTAGCGCGCCAGGCAACGGGGTGCTCGAAAAGGACTCGCGGCTCGGCACGCTGACCAGCGCTCCGTTCACGATCGAGCGGAATTTCATCAACTTCCTGATCGGCGGTGGCGGCCATGCGGGCAAGACGTGCATGAACCTGATCGTCGACGACCGCGTCGTCGCTTCGGCCGCCGGTCGCAACAACAACCGCATGGGGCCTGGTTCGTTTCCCACGGCGCATCTGCAAGGCAAGACCGCGCGGCTCCAGATTGTCGATCAGGTATCCGGCCCCTGGGGCAACATCGGCGTGGACCAGATTGTCTTCTCGGATCGGTCGACCGATCCGTCGTCCGATACCCCACTGGGCGAACTGCCCGACTTTGGCACGATGTCGCTGGCGTTGCTCGATTCGGGCGAACATGTCGCCGCGTCCGCGTCCCAGTTCGACGGAACCGACGCCCCGCAACCGATGAACCACGCGCAAGCCGGCTTGGCAGTTAAGCTGGTCGGTTCGCTGGCCACGCGACGGTCGATCGAACCTGGTGAATCGCAGACCGTCACCTTCCTGGTCGCGTGGCATTTTCCGAATTTCCACAGCCGCGGTGCCGGCACCGGCCCCGACGGGAATCGCGCCGGCCACTCGTACGCTGCGAGGTTCGCCGACGCCGAAGCCGTGATCCGCTACGCGGCCGGCGATTTCGAGCGGCTCGCGTGTACGACCCTGCGCTGGGTCGAGACATGGTACGATTCGACGCTGCCCTACTGGCTGCTGGACCGCACGATGGCCAACACTAGCACGCTGGCGACCACCACCTGCTACCGCTTTGCCGACGGCCGGTTCTGGGCCTGGGAAGGGATCGGTTGCTGTCCCGGAACGTGTACGCACGTCTGGCATTACGCCCAGGCGCCCGGCCGGTTGTTTCCGGAGATCGAACGCGAACATCGGCGGCGGGTCGATTTCGGCCTGGCCCAGCACGCCGACGGAGGCGTCGGGATGCGAGCGGGCATGACGGGCGCCAACGAGCCCGCGCACGACGGCCAATGCGGCCGCATTCTGGGCGTCTATCGCGAACACCAGATGAGCCCGGACGGCGCCTTCCTGCGCGAGGTTTGGCCGAAGGTCAAGTCGGCGCTCCAATTCATGATCCGCCAAGACGGCGACGGCGACGGGATGATCGAGGGCGCGCAGCCCAACACGCTGGACGCCGCTTGGTTCGGCAAGGTCAGCTTCCTGGCTTCGTTGTACTTGGCGGCGCTTCGCGCCGGCGAAGCGATGGCGACCGAAATGGGCGACGAGGAATTCGCTCGCCAATGCCGCACGATCGCCGCGCGCGGTGCCGAATCGATTTTGCAGTTGTACGACGGCGAATATTTCATGCAGATCGAAGACCCGCAGCACCGCGAAGCAATCGGCGTGGGGTCCGGATGTTACATCGACCAAGTTTTCGGCCAGACCTGGGCGCACTGGGTGGGGTTGGGCCCGCTGTTCGATCGCGACAAGCAGTTGAGCGCCTTGCGAGCGTTGTGGAAATACAACTTCGTGCCGGACGTCGGCCCGTTTCGCCAGCGGTTCGAACGTGGACGATGGTACGCGTTGGCGGGCGATGCCGGCCTGCTGATGTGTACGTGGCCTAAAGGCGGCCAGAATGAGAACTTCCACAAGCACTGGCAGTACATGTACTTCAACGAGTGCATGACCGGGTTCGAATGGCAAGCCGCTGCGCACATGGTCTGGGAGGGCCTCGATCAACCCGACATCCTGCAACAGGGGCTGGCCGTGTCGCGGGCCATCCACGACCGCTACAACGCGCGGTTGCGGAACCCGTACAACGAAATCGAATGTTCGGACCACTACTCGCGGGCGATGGCCAGTTTCGGCGTCTACCAAGCCGTCTGTGGTTGGCAGTGCCACGGACCGAAAGGACACTTGGAGTTCGCGCCGCGCATCGGCCCCGACGAATTCCGCGCCGCCTTTACCGCCGCAGGTGGTTGGGGAAGTTTCCGGCAGCAGCGCGCGGCCGACCGGCACCAAGCCGAAATCGAAGTCCGCGACGGCGCAATTCCGCTGCGATCGGTAACGCTGACGCTGCGTGACGATTTCGAACCGCGCCGCGTGTCGGTACAGATCGGCGACCGAGCTATAGCAGCCAAGTTTCAAGTCGAGGGCAGAACGATCCGCATCGAACTGGCCGAACGCATCGACCTAGTCGCCGGCGAACGGTTGACAGTGCTGGCGACGTAGCCTCCGGTTCCTGATCATCCATCATACCGGCACTTGCGCCATTCCGATCAGTTATTTCTTTGTCGTTCAGCCACGTCAGGAACGTGCCGAACAGCCGAGCCGAGACACCGCTGGCGGTAGCACCGGAGTTGCCGGCACCGCTGAGCGTTTCTTCGATCTCGTCGATCATGACCACGCATCCCCAACTCGTCGCCATCTGGCAGTTCGCCGACTTCAGTCGCCAAGCTGCGGGCCAAGTCCTGCAACTGATCGCGGTTGGGCAGTTGTCATCGGAATGGCGTCGCAAGGAATCGGCCTCTCCAGGTCAAAGCTGCTCCGGTGGATGTGACCCGATCGCGCCAGATCCCTTTGGACGCACCGCTGGGGACGGCCCATTCAGTTTACGGACTGCCTCTACGTACCCCGGTCGATGTGACCGACGCAAGGTGTCAAAGTTGACGATTCCTGCTTCGGTCGCGAACACCAAGAGAAACAACTACTCTTCATTTCGGCGTGTACTGTCGTAAAGAAGATCGACGCTGATTCCGAGGAGCTTCCCTTCGTCCGAATCATCAGTCAAGGCCAGCACGGTATTCTCCACAAAGAGCGATTCAAACCGACTGGGATCCTCCATGTTGGATCTCATCTCGTTGAGATTCGATTCATTTAGTGACGCGATGTATTGGCAGTCGTGATCACGAGCAACCTCGTCGGCGATTCGAAACAGCTCTGCACATTGTCGGGGATCGATGCTCTGAAACATGCGGTTGTCGTGCATGACGAAACTCATCTTGTGATTGCGTCTGCCAAGGAGAACCGTCATGTCGAAGCAGAAGATCTTCGTCTCACTGATGCCGTCAGAGGCATCACCCTGGATGTGTGCATCGATGTTGAATCGGAGTCTGTTCGCTCCTTCATTATTGCGAACGACCAAGCCACAAGTATGCTTCGGCCAGATACCCTTCGCCATGGCCCGAAAACGGTCGCTAACCTCATCCGTTAGCGTTTTGGCAGAATGCAGGTACTCGCTGGTGCGGATGTTCTCTTGCTGCATTTCGAGTTTGTTCTGTCGAGTGCGCTCCTGACACTCCTGCTCAAGTCGCTGAAACTCGCGAAGCCGGTCGGCTCGCCGTTGACAATCCGAAAGATTGTTGTGGAGTGCCTCGTACTCCTGTAACGCGCCGTGGGAACCAAGAAAACGATAGTATTCGTCTTTGCGTTGATCGAGTGTTTGCAGTTTCTTTGTAAGCTCTGTGATTCGGCGTTCGATCGCATGCTTCTCGGAGGTCAACCGGCGAGACCGAGAGTCAACTAACTCCTGATGAAACGCCGTGACTTCTTCGAGCCGTCGCTGGACAGAAGCTGGTAGCTCAACTTGTGCCGCCTCGTACATTTGTCGGACTTTCTCCGTGGATACGTCCGGCTGCACGGTAAGCGATGCTTGGATTTGTCGGAGAGAGCTTTGTAGAGAGTTGAGTTCGTTGCGGGTTCGCTGCCAAACTCGGCGCGTCTCCTCCGCATCGGCGACAATTTGCTCGTAGTTCTCCGCAACTCGAAACTCGGTTGCTTTCCTTTGAAGAACGGCAATCTGCTCGTCAAGCTCGGTGAGTTCCAAGTCTACGTCGCGGTCACCGTGGAAGTAGTCACGAAGAAGAGAATCCTTTTTGAACTGTTTCCTGATGGATTCCAGACGGTCGTGTTCATCTCGAAGTTCACGCTTTTTGTCCGCAAGTGTTTCGTCGAGACCTAGCAGATAGGCACCGCGAAGTTGTTGTGCGTATGGGGTCTCGCGCTTCGCGACTTGTTGCTCCGACATGTAGGCGGGCTTACCGAGACGGAGAAACAGACCAATCAGGGAGCGGAAGGTGAGAAACTTCAGACGCGGTTCTCTGAGACCGAAAAAGTCTGGGCCGAGAATTTCATCGGTGTATTGCTTGAGCAGAAGTTGCCTTCCGTCAAAATTCACGCGGGATTGCGTTTCAGTACTACGAGTCACAGTACGGCGCTTGCCGTCAAGCTCGAAGGTGAGGGAGAATTCCCAACCGGGGAGTTTCTCCTTCAGCTCGTCGTTCGGTTTTGCTCCGAGACAAAAACTCACCAGATATAGCAGCAGCGACTTTCCAACACCATTTGTACTATGCGCACGGCTCGTGTCAGTTGGGTCAGACTTCTTGCCAACGATCAGCGTGAGCCCATTTCGATTGAAGGTAACCGTGCGGAAGGTCTTCTGATTTGCTGTCAGTTCAATGAGCCGCATGTTTCAGCAATCCTTCCGGAGTTAGTGAGACGGCTCCAACAGCAAACAGAAAGTCGACTGCGAGTACGACACTGTCGAGAGTGACCGAACCGTGAACTCGGCGTTTGACAGCATCCAACTCCTTCATGTCGGCCCACAGAGAATCAATCGTTTTCGGCCCATTCGCAAGCGTGGCCAGAACAAGGGCACCGAGGCCGAGTAGAGACTCACCCGTTCGCACATGCTTTTCTGGAAGAAGCGTCACGCTCATTCGGTTGGATCCTCAAAAACGTCGCACTTCTCAAAGAAGTAGGCAATGAGCACGATGGCAGCATCCTGCACCTGCTTACCGGCCTCCGGGACAATGTCATCTAGCAGGCGAAAGAAAACACGGTCGCCGAGTGGCGTTTCAGTTGCGGTAACCTCCTTCGATGCCTCGACTCTTGCAGTCTCGTAACTCTGGGCAAGACGGTTCCGAATGTCAGGCTTGGTGTATTCTCCGTGCTGGTCGAAAAACTGCTCGACTGCAGCATTTTGGTAATTCCCGACGCGAAGCAGACTCGCGGTGCGGTCAATACCGTTGAATTGAATTTTCTCGTCATAGTCGGGAACGGCGGGCAGCCCGTCTGCAGGGACAGGCATCTGATTATCAACCAAGTGCTGAAGGATTTCCGTTAGTGCCCCGTAGTCGATGTCCGCAATGTGCTCTGGTCGCGGGATGACCGTTCCAAGGACGGCCTCTCGATCTGACTTCGGAAGGAGCATGAACTCCCGCTCAAGGTCCTTCGCAAGAAACGGCTCTGCCGATTCGAGCTGATGCTCATTCTTGAGTTCCTCGAGTGCATGCTCAACACTAGCGTAGGCTCCAGAGAACTTGTCATTGAAAACAAACCGGAAGTGGTGGATGGGCGACCACTTCGCGCTGATTTTCTCGAAGTCGTTTCGTGCCTTCTCAGCGGCTTCTTCAATCTTGCTACGTGGGTCTTCGGGAGCGTATACCTGAAAATAGCGTCCCTCGTCCTTGATGAATCCATCGTTTCCTTCGTCCCCACGAGATCCCTGAGGCTTGATCTGACGAAATCCAGCATGACGTTTTGTCATCACGTCTGTGAACAGGTCTTCGTATCGTTGCCCGTTCGATTGGTAGATGCGGAGTCTGAACATAACACGGGCGAACAGCTCCTGTTCGGGCGTCAGAGGTTCAGGCGTGCCAGTCATGGGAGTTCCTGTCGGCGTCCAAAGCTGTCAGTATACCGCTTCGTGTGGAATGGAAACAGTTGGGGATGGCGTGATCCGAGTACATTATTGCCTCGCCGCAAGCTGCCTCGGTCCGACACACTGGGGCAGTTCTCGACAACAGCCTTGGGCGTTCAGCTCTGACAGACCCATGTGCGGGACGGAGTGTCGTCAGTTTGATTCGGCGGGTGTCACTGGCTTCGGTCGGGCGGTGCCGTCACGCTGATGGCAGGCATGATCTGGCGGGGCGGGTAAAGCAGGCATTCGCCACGGGGTTGCGGTGCCGGAGCGACTTTGATGGATGGTTGGAGATCGGCGTGCAAAAGGGGCCCGGGGCGGCGCGGAATTGGGACCCACCTGGCCGGAAATCCGACGACCGGGGAGGGTGTCGTCGAGGGAGAGGTCAACTGGCAGACGACGGGAGCCGCGCAAACGTCGCCGGCGTGGTATTCCGTAAGACGGACGTCCACTTCTGTCGTATCCGCAGGGCGACGGACAAGGATGTCCGTCGTACAAGGATGTCCGTCGTACAAGGATGTCCGTCGTACAAGGA
>JAHDXO010000115.1 GCA_023382975.1 Pirellulaceae bacterium | reverse complement strand
GTGATAAACTCTAGCACATGGCTAAAGCTCAACGTCCAGCTTAAGCAAAACAGGACCACCAAGCCGATTTAGTGATTCAACTGGTCACCCGCAATATCGACCATCCTGTAGGTTATCTGGTCTATGAGCTGCAGGTGGCCAAGGCGCGCTATCAGGATGCGGCGTTGGGGACGCATCAATTCAAGATTCGCGATTCCGGGCTGAAGATCTTTCCTTCGATTCACTTCCAGGTCCATCACTACAACTACATGGAATTGGAGCTGAAGCGTTCGTCGGTGAAGGAGCTTCAAGCGGAGGACAAAACACCTCACAAAGATCTCGCCCTACCGCCGGAAAGTTCGCTGATCGACATGATTTCGGGGCCGAGAGAAGGCGAGTCGATCGTTCTATTGGGCTCGCGCAACTCGTTCAAGACTCAATTGTGCCTCGATTTCCTGGCACGGGGCAATTGGGGCTGCAAGCATGCCGCTAACGGACGTTCACGAACCTGTTGTGTTGGGAATCCCAGCCTGCTCATATCGTTGATTGATAATGCTCCAGCGATTGAACGCGGCTTGGAATGCCCTTGGCGACTCAGCCGCTACGATGCGAAAAAGTGCGAGTTCTGTCCAAACGCTTTTTTGAAACACGCGCGTGCGTTCTGTCAACGTCCTGGATGCATCACGTCGGCCGAGTTCTTCCACTACGTTCGAGAACGTCTGGATCTGCTCTTGGAGAATCTCCCTGAAAACAACCGAGGGCGCGTGGTGTTCTGGGACTTGACGCAGATGGATTACCGATTTCCCCTGTTCCGTGCCGACAAGATGCTGCTGCCGGCTCTGATGGACATGCTCAAGACCGTAAAGGTCTACTCGCTATTCATGGGCGCGGGAAATGCCGACAACACGCCCAGCGCCTCCGCGATGGCCGATCATGTCTTGTTTTGCTGGCGTTCCACTGAGGCAAAACCCAAGACATCGAAGAAGGACGTGCCCAAGTCTTCCTTGATGTTGTACGTGGATCGAGCCGCCGCAGGCAGCGGGCGATCGGGGAAAGCCCTTTACTGCATCCCCGTGTACAAAGGCGATAGGCTGAGTATCCCACGAGATCAGCAACAACTGGAGAACGACTGCTACATTGAGATCGCGGGATTGCCCGCTACGGACGCCGAGGAGATTTCACGCATCACGCGCATGCAGGGAGTTCAATGACGGTCTCGTCTGATCCGTTCGGCCCCGCACGACTCGGAGAACCGTCGCTGCTTTGATTACGCCCGGATGGCTGGAAGTTCGCTTTCCAACCACTGGGTTTCGCGCCGCCCGCAAGACTTCTAACGCCATTCATCGATGGCAATTGGCCGAAGTCAGCGGAGAAGAGCGTTTCGCGACAAGATCGTCCGTTGGATGACCGGAAGAGGACAATTTTGTTCCACGACCGGTATCTGCTTGTGCCGCTTTGATTTGCGCAAGCAATCGTCCGCGCAGGGCGGTGTGGTTCCGGCGGAATGCGACAATCTTGTTCCGCTAGCATCTGCTGGTCCGAACCGCGGAACCTGCGCCAAAGCGGCAGAACTCGATGAATTCGCGGATGCCCATGGATTCGCGTCGTTTGGCCCGGCACTTGCTTTTTTGGATCGGGCATCCGGCCCCGGCGGCTCGGGAGTGTCCCGTCTGGCTGCTCGATGGCCTCGTGAATCTCCGTTGCGAAGGAACAAACATGCGAAAGGTTGCGATCTACGGGAAAGGCGGCATTGGCAAGTCGACGACGACGCAGAACACGGTTGCTGCGTTGGCGGAGATGGGCAAGAAGGTGATGGTGGTCGGTTGCGATCCCAAGGCGGACTCGACCCGCTTGCTGCTGAACGGGTTGGCTCAGAAGACCGTGCTCGATACGCTCCGCGAAGAAGGCGAAGATGTCGAGCTGGACGATATCCGCATGGAAGGCTTCGGCCAATGCCTGTGTACGGAATCCGGCGGTCCCGAGCCGGGGGTGGGTTGTGCCGGCCGAGGGATCATCACGTCGATCAATCTGCTCGAACAATTGGGAGCGTATCACGAAGCCGAGAAATTGGACTACGTGTTCTACGACGTGCTGGGGGACGTGGTCTGCGGCGGTTTTGCGATGCCGATCCGCGAGGGCAAGGCGCAGGAGATCTACATCGTCTGTTCTGGCGAAATGATGGCCATGTACGCGGCCAACAACATCTGCAAGGGCATCCGCAAGTTCGCCGAAGCGGGCGGGGTCCGGCTGGGCGGCCTGATCTGCAACAGCCGCAAGGTGGACAACGAGCGCGAGATGATCGAAGAGTTCGCTCGCCAGTTGGGATCGCAAATGGTGCATTTCGTGCCGCGCGACAACGACGTCCAGCGGGCCGAGATCCGCAAGATGACGGTGATCGACTGGAACTCGGCGTGCTCGCAGGCCGACGAGTACCGGATGCTCGCGCGGCAGATCGACGACAACGACCTGTTCGTCGTCCCGAAGCCGCTGTCGATCGAACAACTGGAATCGCTGCTGATGGAATTCGGTTTGCTCGAAGCCGTCGCAGCCTGATTCACCGCCCTCGCACGAAAGGAACGAGAACCTTGTCCGAATCCATTACGACCAGCGACACCGTGCTCCCGGGCGACGGCCCGCTAACCGCGGCTGTCGTACGCGAGGAACTCCTGCGCGGCTATCCCGCCAAGACCAAGAAGAAACGAGAGAAGCAGATCGTCGTGAACGAGCAACGGAGTGCGGCGGACGGTTCCTTGGAGCTGCCCGTGGTGGCTGCCAACACACGAACGGTGCCCGGGATCATCACGCAGCGCGGCTGTTGCTACGCCGGCTGCAAGGGCGTGATCCTGGGGCCGACCCGCGACATCGTCAACATCACGCACGGCCCGATCGGCTGCGGCTTCTACTCGTGGCTCACCCGCCGCAACCAGACGCATACGCCGACCAACGAGCACGACAACTTCATGACCTATTGTTTCTCGACCGACATGAGCGAAGAGAACATCATCTTCGGCGGCGAGAAGCGGTTGCGGCAGGCCATCCAGGAAGCCTACGACCTGTTCCACCCGAAAGCCATCGCCGTGTTCTCGACCTGCCCGGTGGGCCTGATCGGCGACGACGTGCATCAGGTGGCGGCCGAGATGAAGGCGGCGCTGGGCATCAACGTGTTCGCCTTCTCGTGCGAAGGATACAAGGGCGTCTCTCAGTCGGCCGGGCACCACATCGCCAACAACCAGGTTTTCAAGCACGTGGTCGGCGAGGACGACACGCCGCGCGGCAAGTGGGCGATCAACCTGCTGGGCGAATACAACATCGGCGGCGACGCCTTCGTGATCGAGGACCTGTTCCGACGCTGCGGCATCGATCTGGTGGCGACGTTCTCGGGCAATTCGACCTACGACCAGTTCGCCAACGCGCACATGGCCCGGTTGAACGCCGTGATGTGCCACCGTTCGATCAACTACGTGGCCGACATGATCGAGAAGAAGTACGGCACGCCTTGGATCAAAGTCAACTTCATCGGCGCCGGCGCGACGGCCAAGTCGCTGCGGAAGATCGCGGAGTACTTCGACGACGATCAACTGACCCGGAACGTGGAACGGGTGATCGGCGAAGAGTTCCCGGCCGTCGTGGCCGCCCAGAAGAAACACCGGCCTCGTTGCGAGGGCAAGCGGGCGGTGCTGTTCGTCGGCGGCAGCCGGGCGCACCACTATCAGGAACTGTTCAGCGAACTGGGCATGGAGACGATCGCCGCAGGATACGAGTTCGCGCACCGCGACGATTACGAGGGCCGCAGCGTGCTGCCGACGATCAAAGTGGACGCGGACAGCCGCAACATCGAGGAACTGCACGTGAGCGCCGATCCGCAGAAGTTCCGGCCTGCCGACCAGCAACGGGCCAGCGAGCGGGAGAAGCAGGGCTACCGGTTCCGCGAATACGACGGCATGATGGCCGACATGCGCGACCAGACGCTGATCATCGACGATATCAGCCACAGCGAAGCCGAACGGCTGATCGAGCTGGTCCGCCCCGACGTGTTCTGCGCGGGCATCAAGGAGAAGTACGCGGTCCAAAAGATGGGCGTGCCGTGCAAGCAGTTGCACAGCTACGACTACGGCGGACCGTACGCCGGATTCCAAGGCGCGATCAACTTCTACGCCGAGATCGACCGCATGGTCAACGCCCGCATCTGGTCGCGCGTCCAACCGCCTTGGGCGAACGGTTCGTCCGGCGAACAAGCCAGCCGCGCAGCGGTCCCGTCCTTTGACGAATTCGAGGAGCACGAAACGCCATGACATTGCTTCGACATACCCGCGGCGGAGAGATCGCCGAGCGACACGCCCTGACAATCAATCCCGCCAAGACCTGCCAGCCCATCGGCGCCATGTACGCGGCACTGGGCATCCACCGCTGCCTGCCGCACAGCCACGGCTCGCAGGGCTGCTGCTCGTACCACCGCAGCACGCTCAGCCGTCACTACAAGGAACCGGTGATGGCGGCGACCAGTTCGTTCACCGAAGGCTCGTCGGTCTTCGGCGGACAAGCCAACTTGCACCAGGCGATCTCGAACATCTTCACGGTCTACCAGCCAGACGTGATCGCCGTTCACACCACCTGTCTGTCGGAAACCATCGGCGACGACATTCCACAGATCGCCGAGAAGGCCGCCGAGCTGGGGCTGATTCCGGAGGGCAAGTACGTCATCCACGCCAACACGCCCAGCTACGTGGGCGCGGCGCCGACCGGGTTCGCCAACATGACGTCGGCGATGGTCAAGTACTTCTCCGAATCGACGTCGCCGACCAAAACCGCCGGGCGGGTCAACGTGATTCCCGGCTGGGTCGAACCGGCGGATATGCGGGAGATCAAGCGCATCGTCGCGGCCATGGGACTGGACCTGATCCTGCTGCCCGACACGTCCGACGTGCTCGATTGCCCGCAGACCGGCATCCACGAGATGTTTCCCAAGGGCGGCACGACCATCGACCAACTCCGAGCCACAGGAGACTCGTGCGCAACCATCGCGCTCGGCCCCGTGTGTTCTGGGCCGGCTGCGAAGGAATTGACCGCCAAATGCGGCGTGCGGCACGCGACGCTGCCGCTGCCGATCGGCCTGGAAGCCACCGACCAGTTCATCCTGGAACTGCGGAAACACAACGGCGGCTACGTGCCTCAGGAAATCGCGGACGAGCGCGGCCGGTTGATCGACTTGATCACCGACATGCACCAGTATTTCTACCACAAGACCGCGGCCCTGTGGGGCGATCCGGACCAGTTGGTCAGCCTGAGCCAACTGCTGATGACCGTCGACATTCTGCCCAAGTACGTCGTCACCGGCACACCCGGCAAGAAGTTCCTGAAGCGCATGGCCGACGTGTTGGAGGACCGCAAGACAGACGTCGAAGTCCGACAGGGCCCGGGGGCGGATCTGTTTCTGCTGCACCAATGGATCAAGAACGATCCGGTGGATCTGCTGATCGGCAACACCTACGGCAAGTACATCAGCCGCGACGACGGCATCCCGCTGGTCCGGCACGGGTTCCCAATCCTCGATCGGGTCGGCCATCAGTACTTTCCGACCGTCGGCTACCGGGGCGCGATCCGACTGCTGGAGCAGATCCTGGACGTCTTCCTGCAACGCCAGGACGACGACTGTCCAGAGGAGCAGTTCGAACTGACGATGTAACCGACCAAGAGCCAGAAACTTGAAGGACAGACCCATGAAAATCAGCGCGCGCAACAAGCTGCAAGGCACGATCACAAGGATCACCGCCGGTCCGGTGACTTCGATCGTCGAGATCCAATTGCAGGGCACCCCGACGATCACCGCGGTCATCACCAACGATGCCGTGTCGGAACTGGAATTGGCCGAGGGCGGCGCCGCCTGCGCCGTGATCAAGTCGTCCAGCGTGATGGTCGGCGTCTGCCAGGAAGGCCAGGGCTGCGGATGTCCATGATCACTCTGCTCGAAGAACGCACCGCTCAGATCCACCGAGATGGCCGCGCGCCGTTTGCGATGGATTGCGACAAGCACAGCGTGGCCGGTTCGGTCAGCCAGCGCGCTTGCGTGTTTTGCGGCTCCCGCGTGGTGCTGTACCCCGTGGCCGACGCCTTGCATCTGATCCACGGCCCGGTCGGGTGTGCAGCCTATACCTGGGACATCCGCGGAGCGCTGTCGTCCGGCCCCCAGTTGCACCGCATGAGCTTTTCGACCGATCTGCGCGAGAAGGACGTGATCTACGGCGGCGAACCCAAACTGTACCGGGCGCTGACCGAACTGATCGACCACTATCAACCCAAGGCCGCCTTTGTCTACTCGACTTGCATCGTCGGTGTGATCGGCGACGACGTGGCCGCGATCTGCCGCCGCGTGGCGGCCGAGAAAGGCTTGCCCGTACTGCCGGTCCACTCCGAAGGCTTCAAGGGCACGAAGAAGGACGGTTACCAGGCCGCGTGCGCCGCTCTGTTCGAATTGGTCGGCACCGGATCGACCGAGGGCATCTCGCCGCTGAGTCTGAACATCCTGGGCGATTTCAACATTGCGGGCGAGACATGGTTGATCCGCCGTTACTACGAGCGGATGGGCATCCAGGTGATCGCCACGATCACGGGCGACGGCCGGGTGGACGACATCCGCCGCGCGCACGGCGCGGCCTTGAACGTGGTCCAGTGCTCGGGCTCGATGACGCACCTGGCCCGGATGATGGAGGATCGGTACGGCATCCCTTCGCTGCGCGTCTCATACTTCGGCCTGGAGGACATGTCCCGCGCCCTGTACGAGGTGGCCGGGCACTTCGGCGATGCCGGTTTGCAGCAGCGGGCCGAGGAACTGGTGCGGGAAGAAGTCGCGGCGATCCTGCCCGATCTGCGTCGCTACAAGAAAGCCTTGCAGGGCAAGCGGGCCGCGATCTACACCGGCGGCGCGTTCAAGGCATTTTCGCTGGTCCGCTCGCTGCGCACGCTGGGCATGAAGACCGTGCTGGCCGGATCGCAGACCGGCAACCGCGACGACTACCGACTGTTGCGCGAGTTGTGCGACGAAGACACCATCCTGGTCGACGACACCAACCCGCTGGAACTGGCCAAGTTCGTCCAGGAAAAGCAGGTCGACCTGCTGATCGGCGGCGTCAAGGAGCGGCCGATCGCGTACAAGCTGGGCATCGGCTTCTGCGACCACAATCACGAGCGCAAGGTCGGGCTGGCCGGGTTCGAGGGGCTGCGCCAGTTTGCCCGCGAAGTCCATGCGACAGTCATGAGCCCCGTGTGGAAGCTAGTCCCGCGCCGCCGAAACGGGGTCGGGAGTCGTTTTCGGGCAACGGCCGATCACGTGGAAAGCCCTGACTCCGAAAACGACTCCCGACCCCTTCCCGCGCCCGACCAAGGCTGCGAGGGCGACTGTTCTACTTGCCGCCAAGTCGAATGCGATTCGATCGCCGTTCAGGAGACCGCATCATGACGGCCGCCGCTGCTACCGCTGCTCCTGCCCCGTTCGTCGCCACGCGGAACGCCTGCAAACTCTGCACGCCGCTGGGGGCCTGTCTGGCGCTGGCCGGGATCGAAGGCGCTCGGACGATCCTTCACGGCTCGCAGGGCTGCGCCACGTACATCCGCCGCTACATGATCAGCCATTTCAAGGAGCCGGTCGATATCGCCTCGTCGAACTTCTCCGAAAGCGCAACGATCTTCGGCGGACGCGACAATCTGCGCGCCGGGCTGGCGAACGTGACTCGCCAGTACCAGCCCGGCGTGATCGGGATCGCCACGACGTGCCTGGCCGAGACGATCGGCGAAGACGTCCGCATGTACTTGCACGAGCTTCGCAGCGAGCAGGCACCGGACGGCGTCCCCCTGCCGCCGATCGTCCACGTCGCCACGCCCAGCTATTGCGGCACGCATGCCGAGGGCTTTGCGGCCACGCTGCGCGCCTTGGTCGAGCAACTGGCGGAGTCGGGCCCGCGCGGCGAGCATGTGAACGTCTTTGCCGGGATGTTCTCGCCCGCCGACCTGCGCTACCTGAAGGAGATCCTGGCCGATTTCCAATTGCCTGCCACGCTGCTGCCGGATTACAGCGATACGCTCGACGGACCCACCTGGGACGAATACCAACTGATCCCGCGCGGCGGCACGCCGCTGGAGGCCGTCCGCCGCACCGCACAAGCGCGGGCCAGCATCGAATTCTCCGGCGTCCGGAACATCGAGGCGTCCGCCAGCCACTGGTTGTGCGAGCACCACGGCATTCCCCCGTTCCGTCCGCCCCTGCCGATCGGCGTGTCGGCCACCGACTCGCTGTTCGGCACGCTGGAGGTATTGAGCGGCCGGGATACCCCCGAGCGGCACACGGCCGAACGAGGCCGCTTGATCGATTCGCTGGTCGATGGCCACAAATACCTGTTCGACCGCCGCGCCGTCGTGTTCGGCGAAGAAGACTTGGTGACTGGGATCGTGGGGTTGCTGTGCGAATTGGGCGTGCGGCCGGTGCTGTGTGCCACGGGGGGCGAGAGCGGGCGGTTGCGTGCGGCGATCGAATCCGTGGCCCCGCAGCAGGCGGCTGCAATCCAAGTTCACCAAGCCACGGATTTCGCCGAATTGGAGGAACTGGCTGGCGATCTGCGACCGGATCTGCTGATCGGCAACAGCAAAGGGTATTGGTTGGCCCGGCGTCTGAAGGTGCCGCTGGTGCGCATCGGCTTCCCGATCCACGACCGCGTGGGCGGGGCCCGCCTATTGCACGTCGGCTATCGCGGCGCCCAACAACTGGCCGACCGCATCATCAACACGCTGCTGGAAGCCGTCCAAGAAGCATCCGACGAGGGCTATGCGTATTTGTGATCGGTGCGAATCCCCAAGTTCGGGACAGAGTTCGAAAGGAAGTAGGCAGGAAGAATTGATGGCAGGAAGATTCCATCGGCGGATAGGACCAGACGTGGCATGACGAAGCTCGATTTCTCCAAACATCCCTGTTTCAACGACGCGGCGCGGCATCGGTATGGCCGCATCCATCTGCCGGTGGCGCCGCAGTGCAATATCCAGTGCAATTTCTGCGACCGGCGGTTCAATTGCGTCAATGAATCCCGGCCAGGCGTGACGACCAGCGTCTTAACGCCGCACCAGGCTCTCCAATATCTGCAGCAGGCGCTCCAGCGCGACCCGCGGATCGCCGTTGTCGGAATCGCGGGGCCGGGCGATCCGTTTGCGAACGTCGAAGCGACGCTCACCACGTTGCAGCTTGTCCGTCAGCATGATCCCGAGATCTTGTTGTGCGTCGCCAGCAACGGGCTGAACGTCGCGCCCCATGCCGAGGAATTGGCTCGCCTGAACGTCAGCCACGTGACCGTGACCGTCAACGCCACCCAGCCGGAAATCGGCCGGCACATCTACGCCTGGGTTCGCGACGGACGGCAGGTGTTCCGGGGCGCCGAGGCCGCCGAGCGGCTGTGGCAGAAGCAACGGGAAACGATCCTCGCGCTGAAGGCACACGACGTCATGGTCAAGATCAATACGATCCTCATCCCCGGAGTCAACGACCAGCATCTCGGCGATCTCGCGCAGACCGTCCGGAGTCTGGGGGCCGACGTGTTGAATTGCGTGCCCATGTACCCGGTCGAAAACACGCCGCTGGGCGAATTGCCCGAGCCGACGCCGCAGCAGGTGGTCGAAGCGCGGGCACAGGCCGGTCAGCACTTGCCGCTGATGCATCACGAGCGCAACTAGCTGTCCGATGAAGTAGTCGATTTGAAGGTCGTTGTAAGCAAAG
>JAHDXO010000114.1 GCA_023382975.1 Pirellulaceae bacterium | reverse complement strand
TCTTGCCGATCCTTACTGGAGACGGTCTTCGCGGGCCGGACGAACTAAAACCATCATTCGCGACAAGGAGAAACGGAGCATGAGACTCTTCATTTTCGGATGCCTGGCATGGTCGGCGGCGCTGGGGTACGGGGCGGAGCAGAACGCGGCGATGAGCGACGCCTACTGGAAGATCTGGAACCCGGAGGTCCAGTCACGGATCGACCGCGACATCGAGCGGAATCGCAAAGCCGACGGGAAGTTCGTGATCGACGGTCTGGCGGCCGGTGCGGAAGTACACGTCGAGCAACTGACGCACGACTTCTTTTTCGGCGCGAATATCTTCAACTTCGATCAGTTGGGCACGCCGGAACTGAACCGCAAGTACAAGGAACAGTTCGGCACGCTCTTCAACTCGGCCACGATTCCGTTTTACTGGAAGAAGTTCGAGATGCAGCCGAACCATCCGCGATTCCGTGCGGAAGAGCGGGACACCGAAGCATATTGGAACGCGGTGGCCGAACCCAAGGAGCAACCGCACTGGCGGCGGCCGGCCACGGACCCGATCGTGGCCTTCTGCGAGAGCCGCGGGATTCGCCTGCACGGCCATCCGATCATCTGGGGCAACCGCCAGTGGCATCATCCCGAATGGTTGCTGGACGAGCTTTGCCCCGAGGACGAGAAGGAGAGGATTCTCGGCCTGGGCAAGGACGGCCTCGCTAAGTTGACGCCCGCGGAAATCGCGGAACTGGCGCCTGTCTTTGCCCGGGAAATGCGGCGGGTCTTCGAACGACGAGTGGTCCAGTTGGCGGAATACTACGGCGATCGCATCCACAGTTGGGACGTGGTCAACGAGAGTGCGACCGATTACGCGCGCGGCGCCATGGTTCCCGGCGACGCGATCTGCAAGAGTCATTACGGATTGATGCCCGGCGATTACACCTACCATGCGTTCAAGACGGCCGATCGCGTCTTTCCGAAAGGCGTCGTGTTGAACATCAACGACTATCTGAACAACGAAAGATATGTCGAACAAGCGCGAGATCTGCTCGCCAGGGGCTGCCGCATCGACGTCCTGGGTTCGCAGATGCATCTGTTCAACCCCCAGCAGTGCCTCGATATCGCCGACGGAAAGCCGATCCAGGCACCCGACTCGGTCTGGCGGCAGATGGAGATCCTCGCCACGGCGGGACGGCCGATCCATCTGAGCGAGATCACCATCACTTCGCCCGGCAATGACGAGCGCGGCAAGGCGATTCAGGCCGTCATCGCACGGAACCTGTATCGGCTGTGGTTCAGCATCGAGCCGATGATGGGGATCACCTGGTGGAACGTCGTCGACGATTGCGGAGCGCCCGGCGAGCCGAGCATTTCCGGACTGTTCACGCGCGACATGCAGCCGAAGCCGTCCTTCCACGCACTGAACGAATTGATCAACCACGACTGGAAGACTCGTGCCACCGTCAAGGCCGGTGCGGACGGCTCGGTGTCGTTCCGCGGCTTCCGCGGACGCTACCGCCTCACCTGGACCGACGCCGACGGCAACGCACATCAGACCGAGGTGCATTTGGGCGACACCCCACAACCCCCTCCCGCCGATGCATAACCGCCGCGCTGACGACCGCCCCGACCGTGTCGTTGTCCTTGGTTACCGGTAGCGACGAGTCAGCGCCAACGATTGACGGCGTGATCGAAACGGATGAGCTGCTGTTTCTCACGTCCCCGTTGACAGGTGTTCGACTTCACCGCCGACGGCGCGTGCGGCCATTTCTGCGTGTTCGGGGTTCAGTTCGATTCCGATGCATCGGCGTCCCAATTCCCGGGCGATGCGGCAAGTCGTTCCGCTGCCCACGAAAGGATCCAGCACCAAGTCGCCCGGATCGGTACAGGCCGCGATCATGGGCTGAACCAACCAATCGGGAAATGTCGCGTAGTGGCGCGCCGAGGAGTCTCCGGCCGGCAGTGACCAGACGTCCGTCGGCAGGCATCCCTTGGGATTCAGACGGAACGTCTTGCCGTGCCGCATCCGCGAATCGTTCTCGCTTTGGCGTCCTTCGCTCTTCGCGCCGCCGTACACTTGGCCGTTGCCCCAACGCCGCACGGTGGCCGGCGCATAAGGAACACGAATCGCGTCTGCATGGAACTTGTACTTCGAGGATCGGCGCGTCAGGAACAGAACGTGTTCGTGGCCCGAACGCCAGCGGTTTCGAGGGCTTTCCGGGGCGGGGTCGAGCTTGTTCCAAATCAGATCATTGCGCACGGTCCAGCCGATTTGGTCAGCCGCCAGGGCAAGGCGATGCGGCACAAGCAGCAATTTCTGACTCTGGTAAGTGTCGCCGACAACAAGAAAGCACGCACCGGTAGCTTTCGTGACCCGGAACAGTTCCTGGAGGACGCCGCCGATGCGGTCGACATACTCGCCGACGGTGGCTTCCATGCCAAACTGACCATCCACCCGATAGTCTCTGTGCCGGAAGTACGGCGGCGACGTGACGCTCAGATCCACGCTGTTGTCCGGAAGTCCGCTCAGCACCTGTTTGGCATCCCCGCAGATGACGCGCGCCTGGTCCATCAAGGTGTGCCTCCTTGCGTTCGCTTGACTTGTCTCTCTAGGAATCGCTGAATTCGAGCGCGAAGCCGTCCAATCCGGACCGGATCGATTTGGCACTCCCAAATGAACATGACGCTCCAGCCCATCTTCCGCAGTTCTCGTTCCGTCCGCCTGTCGCGGGCCGCATTGCGTTTCAGCTTGCGGAGCCAATACTCCCGCCGTGACGAGGGAATTCGACAACGGGGGCAATCATGCATGTGCCAGAAACAACCGTTGACGTTGATGATCTTGCCCAACCGCGGGAAGACCAAATCCGGCGTGCCAGGTAGTGACTGGACGTGAAGACGAAACCGGTATCCGAGCGAGTGGACTAGACGCCGAACGAACAACTCGGGAGTCGTGTCCTTCGACTTGACGGCCGCCATGATACGCGATCGCTCGGACTCTGTGAACGTGTCTGCCATTTCAACGACATCCGCCCAGCGTACCGATTTTGGGAGCACGCCCGTCGGTCGCTAGAATAACGTTCGAAGTGGGGCAGGAATGATTGGAGGTGACAATGAACCAACAACTGAGACAAGCGATTCGTGAGAACTTTCTGGTTTGGAGTGGCGGTTTTCCACCCCAGTCTTCCCAGGAAGTGTGGGTGTACGTTGAAACCGCCCGGCCGTTCGATACCGACGCTAACGCGGTCACAACGCTGTTGTTCGACTGGATGGACGACGACTGCCAATCCACGGAGGGATAATCGGCCCAAACTTCGCTTGTGCGTGTTGGCATGAGGGACCTACTTGACTTCGATACGGATGCCTGGCGTACCGACTTGGGCAACCCATCGCGTGTTGTAGACGTCGAAAAGCGCCTTCAATTGGGCTATCTTGCCCTTGATGGAAAACACGCCCAGCTCCGTTATGTTCTGCCCGACGAATGCCTCGACGGAGGTGACAACTACTCGCCGAAATTCAATGCCCTCGGCAGAGTGTAGCTCGTTCTTCCAAGTTCCCACACGATCTGCCCGCGTCAGCAACCATACCTCCAAGTCAGCGTCTTCGAGCGCTTCGGCAACTTGTCCGATGTGTTTTTCATCCGGCAACCCAACGGCGACTTCGATAACCGCGTTTTCAATTTCGAAGTCGCCCAAGCGTGCGTCACGATCGGAACGCGACCTGCGGTCGGCCTTGTTCGCTGGAAAGATCGGTACGTCTCGGTTGAACCGCAATGCCAATTTAGCACCGACTAGGTATTGCGCTACGTCCCCAGATTTGCCTTTGTTATCGGCCTGCTTCAGAACTTCGTGGATTACCGCCTCAGCGCTGCGTCCTCGGACCCGAACCTCCAGCGGCTCCTGCTCCAGTATGCCGCGAAGAATAGCTGCAAAAGGAGCCTGAGCCGAGTCAATCAGGGCCTCCCGAACTTTCACTGATTCCGTCTCGAAGCCAGCGGCTTCGAGTGCATCAAGCAAATGCTGTCCCCAGTCTCGCAAACTAGATGACCGACGGCCGTGGTTCCTATTTATAGGTTCGAGGTTCAGGCGCTGATGCGCCCGGTTGCCATACGCCTCATGCGACGCAAGTCCGGAACTGCCTGGGCTCGCGAAGTGGTCGTCCAGCACGAGCGATGGCTTGTCACGCAGCTTTTCCAGTAGAGCGAGAGCTGTCTGAAGTCGCGCCGGGGAGAATCGCTTCTTCACCTTCATGTGCTTTTGGCAGAAGTCTTCGAGAGTGATGGTCATTGTTTCACCTGGAGGTCTGTCTTTGCTCGATCCCGATCGCGACTGGCGTCAGGTAGTGCTGAGCGATCCACTCGATGGCCGGTACGCAAACGGCATCCCCGAAGCCAAACAAGGCTTGATTGAGCGGCACGTCGATAATGTAATTGTCAGGGACGCCTTGAAGTCGGGCGCACTCTCGGGCGGTCAGCAAACGAACTTGATATCTCCCCTTTCCTGCCTTGAACAAGATCTGCCGGCCGCTGCCCCCTCGTGGAGTACGCAGACATCCAGCAATCCCATCGGTTCGAAGTTCAGCCATGCTTTTTTTGTCACGGACTCGCCGGAATGCTGTCGCGTAGGTGAATGATTTCCCAGCGATCATTTCCCGTGCTTGGCGCGCATGCTTCGCGCTCATCTGGCCCATGAAGTACTCTGTGCGCTTGGTGTTCCACCAGTGTGGATCATCATCCGGTAGGTCTTCTATGATGTCTGCCAGTTGCATACGGGGCGGGGGCAAACGCGGCAAGTCGCGAATGTCCCAACGAATGTTCGCATGAGTGTTGATGAAATGGAGAAGCGCATCGGGCCGCGCATCGGTCACAAGTGCAAATGAGCGCTTCTCTTGACCGTCGTCACGCTTAGCGATCACGAACAAGCGCGGACGGCTTTGCGGTACCCAGTGGATGGCATTCAGAATAATCGCGTCAACCGAGTATCCCAATTCGTTGAGAGCCAACAATGCCTGCTCGAAGTCCCGACCACCGTGGCTCATCAGAAATCCGACGACATTTTCTAAGAGGACGAGAGGTGGCTTCCGTCGGCCAAGGTCGCGCAGGAGCTTGACGAGCCCCCAAAAAGAAGATGATTCCTTGCCGTGTAGCCCCTCCCATCGCCCCGCGATGGACAGATCGTTGCAGGGAAACGAAGCCGTAAACAGTGCACATTCAGGGATTTCGTGTGCGTTGATCGCGTGAATGTCACCGACTACTAGGTGACTGCAATCTGGCCAGTTATGACGGTAGATTTCTGCCTTCTTCGGGTCGATGTCGTTGGCGAAAACAACCTGCCAGCCATGACGCTCAATGCCCAATCGAACTAATCCAATTCCGGAAAAGAATTCCGCCGCCCGAAATGGTGAAATGCGGTCATGAATGAGCGTTTCCCTGCTTGATGCCGTCGCTCGCACTGATATCGGTTCAAATGTTGTTGTCGCGGACATCACGAAAACTCTCGGAAAATCACCGTTTCTTCGCTGCTGTGCGGAAAAATGTACGTCCGCAGAATAACGTGTTCGCCAATTGTGTTGCAAGGCTGCAAACTGCGCCCAACGGCAATCCTTGATCAGATTACGTAAATCGAACCAATCGCTCGTGGTCCGGTCTTTCCCAATCTGCGCAGGTTATACTAGTATCCGACGCCGAGTTTGGTTAGCATATCGATCGTCCCTGCTTTTTGAAGCGGAGTACCTTTTGAGAAGGAGATTCCATTCGCCAAATCACGCACTGTTGAAATGTCCAAGGCACTGCCGGACGAGAGCCGGCTCATTCGCCAGCTCTTGAAGGAGGCGGTTCACAGCCGCGATCAACTGCCGTATACGGACGAGTTCGCCGAGCTGAAAGGACGGTACGAACACCAATTCAGCAAGACCATCGGCGACAGCGAATTCTGGGCGTTGCTCACGCGCATCGGCAAACAGGGTGGGCTCGCACGCGGTAAGTCACGGCAAGGACGTGTCGCCGCACCGAAACTCAGCACCGAGCAGCAATTAGAGTTGCTGCGGTTGTTTCCCGATGGCATTGGCAGCCGCGATCAATTGCCATACACCAGCGAGTTCGACGACCTGCATCGCAGGTTCTCCCGCCTGACGGACGTGAAGCTCGACAAACGCGAGTTTTGGCGGGTGCTCTCCCGAGTCGCAAAACGTTCGCGGAAGCCAAAGCCCCTTTTCCGAGCCGCGCCGCTGGGAGGCTTGCAATCGGAACTTGTCCAATGGCTGGAGATCCAGAATCCGTGGTGGAGCGGAAAAGCAGCCAAGCCGACCGAACCGTTCCGACGTTGGGCCTTTGAGCACGTCGTTCTTCGCCTGGAACGGAATCTCGCGCCGATCGTCGCGATCCGCGGTCCAAGGCAAGTTGGTAAGACGACCATCCAGCAGCAGGTCATCGAAGAACTACTCCGACTCCGAAAGGTGAACCCAGCGCGCATCTTCCGGGTGCAATTCGACGAAGCGCCGCTGCTCGGATCCTTCGATCATCCCGTCCAAGTGCTCGTGCGCTGGTTCGAGGACAATGTAGCCACCGACTCGATCAACTCGCTTGCGCAGCGCGGGGAACCGGTCTACCTGTTCTTTGACGAGGTGCAAAACCTGAAAGATTGGGCTCCGCAGTTGAAATCGCTGGTCGATCATTATGCGGCTCGCACCTTGATCACCGGCAGTTCGGCATTGCGCATCGCTCACGGCGAGGACAGCTTGGCGGGTCGCATCTCCATGTTGGAACTCGGGCCGCTGCGGCTCAGCGAAATCGCAGGAGTGCGGAGATTTGGGGATCTTGCGCCGTTCCAACCTGCAGCAGAGTTGGAACCGTGGACGAAACCGGAATTCTGGCTGGATCTGACCAGTTACGCGCGGACCCACAGGACGGTGCTCCAGAAGTCGTTCGAGGCGTTTTCCGATCTGGGAGGTTATCCCGTTTGCCACAAGGGCGAAATGGCGCGAGAAGTACTGGCCGACCACATCACCCGGCTTGTTGTCGAACGCACGCTAATCCACGATTGGCGGGCTGGCGGCGCGACTCGTAAGCGAGACCCCGAGGTTTTGCGGGAGGTTTTTCGGCAAGTATGTCGCTTTGCAGGGCAGAGTGTGCGCGCCTCACGCATTCGCGAGGAAGCTGCTGCGATCCTTGGCTCGGGAGTGACGGACAAGTCGGTTCAGCGGGCCATCCGCTTCCTCGCCGATTCCCTGCTCGTGCAGGAAATCCCGCCGTTGGAAGCGCTGGCCAAGCGGCAGTCGCATCCGCCCAAGCTTTGCCTCTGCGACCACTTCGTGAGGGACGGATGGCTGCAGGAGACCGTCCCGATCGCGCCTCGAATTCTGGCTAGTGCTGATCAGGCGGTTTCGACGATGGCAGGCCACGTTATCGAGAGCGTGATCGGCTACTATTTGAAGGGAATCCCCGGCGTAGACGTCAGTTGGTTTCCTCAACGAAAAAACGAGCCCGAAGTCGATTTTATCGTGACGATGGGTTTGCACCGATTGCCGATCGAGGTCAAGTACCGCCGCAGCCGGCCCGGCGGCGCTGACTTGGCGGGCATTCACTCGTTCTGTGGCCAGCCCAAATACAACGCGCCTTTTGGCCTCGTCATCACACAGGACATCTCGGGGCAATTAGACGAACACGCCATTGCCGTTCCAGCCTACGCTTTTCTTGCCTTGCGCTAGCGACGAGAATGGCCGGCTTGGCGGCGGGTTTGCTGGTGAAGATGGTGCGGTGTTCAGTTGCGGCCGTCGCTTGGCGAATCGGGTGTAGATTTGGTTCGCGCCAGCAGCGGTTCGTCTTCCTGGACGGGTTTGTGCGTGCGGATGAATGCGCGGCGGAACTGAAGTCTACGAGTCAGTCTGCCGGGTGCTTTTCGGGCTGGTGTTGATCGGACCCGTTGCGGGCGACGGATCTATCGGTGGCCGATCATGAGTTTGCTTGCAGTGCCGTTTTCAGGCGGTCCGGAAGAGCCGACTGAAGTCGGTACTACAAACGCGCGAAAACGACTGCACATGTTTCATTAGGTTTGGGCATTTTGGCGAGTTCGCATCGCAGGGCCATTCACGGCCGTTCTGCCGCCGCAGGCGGCAAGACTGTTGCCGCATGCTGGTTGGCGGATTTGCGTCGATCGGTCTCACCGGTGGATTCGGGTGGGCGTCTTGACCGCCGGCGTTACCCGGGCGGCAGGCGTTCGTCGGATTTGGCCAGGGGGTGTTGGTCTTGGCGGCCGCCGGCGTAGACGGCGACCCATTCGGCCAGGCGTTTGCCCAGCTTGCGGCACGCTTGCTGGGATTCGGCGTCGCGCGGCTGGCGGGCGGTGACGGCGCCGTAGTGCAGCGTGGTCAGCTTGCCGACGTAGTCCGTCACGCCGAACACGAGGAATCCGAAGTTCATCAGGACGGTCAGCAGCGACAGGCAGGCGATTTCCGAGCCGCCGCCCCAACCGCCCGAGGACGAAAAGGCACAGGCGATCTTGCCGTCGACTTTCATCCACTGCGGACCCATCGTCTCGTCCCAGAACCGCTTCATCTTCCAGGACATCACGCCCATGTTGGTCGGACTGCCCACGGCCAGCCCGTCGCACCACACCACGTCGTCCGCGGTGGCCTCGTCCACACTCCGCACACGCACCTCGACGCCATCGATGCTGCCCGCCCCCTCGGCGATGTGCTGCGCCATCGTGGCCGTGTTGCCCGTTGCCGAATCGTACAGGATCAAGACTTTGTTCATGAAGGTTCTCCTTGCTTATCCGGCAGCCGGTCTCGGCCGCCGGATGTGACGCATGGTAAACCACGGCCATGCCGATTGCCAGTGCCACGGATCATTCGCGGGTAGTCCGGGAAGCGATGTGACGTCCGGCCTTACGAATACTCCCGGCTTGTCCGGGAGATGGTTACGCTTGCAGCTACGCACTCGCCCCCTGCCAAAATTTCCGTTTCGCCCGCGACGGCGACGCCGTCGCGGGCGAAACGGGGAGAGCATTGGGCGGGGAGAACGTCTTTTGTAGTAGCTGCGAGCGTGAGCCTCCACGGGACAAGCCCGTGGCATCCAAGACCCAGAACTGCAAAGTCAAATTCTTGACGCGGCAGGGCCAGAATGCCGATTGGTGTTAGGTGTCGGCTCAACCTGGGTTGCGGGAGCGGAATGAATTCCGCTCTACGTGTCCAGCGTCCAGCCCTCGCGGTACGGGGCGTGCAGGAGTTGATTGGCGTCCTCGTCGTTGGTGATGCGCGCGGCGGCGCCGTCCCACTCGAGGTACTTGCCGGTGCGGATGGCGATGTTGCCCAGCAGGACGAAGTCGGTGAGCAGGCCGGCCCAGGGGAAGTCGCACCCGGCGGGGTCGCCGCCCGTGCAGGCTTCGTACCACTCGCCCCAGGTGCCCGAGCGGCGGGGCAACGTCTTGGGGACGTCGGCAAACTTCTGGGCCTGCGGTTCGGGAAACACGCGGTCCCGTAGGATGATCCCGTCGTCGCCAATGTACATGGTGCCTTCGTTCGGCAGGGTCTGGCCAGCCAGTTGCCGCGGGCAAGGCGGCCGGAGTCCGCCGTCGTACCAGACGATGCGGACCGGCGGCATGTCTTGGCGCGCGGGGAAGTCGTAGGTGACGATCGAGGCCAGCGGCGCGGTCTCGGGCAGCACGCGCGTCGAACTGGCGTAAACGCTGGTGGGCTGCGTCAGCTTGAGCGCTCGGTACGGGGTGTTCAGATGGTGGCAGCCCATGTCGCCCAGCGCGCCGGTGCCGAAGTCCCACCAACCGCGGAAATTCCACGGGTGGTACACGGCGGGCCGCGAGCTGCCTCGGCCGACTTGCAGCGGGGCCAGATGCCCTTCGGGCCAGCGTTCGACGAACGGACGCATCGGGGCGGGGCCGATCCAGAGGTCCCAGTCCAACGTGCTGGGAATCGGATCTTCGCCCGCGGGCCGCGCCATGCCTTGCGGCCAGAGCGGCCGGTTGCTCCAGATGTGGACTTCGCGCACCGGTCCGATCGCGCCGGCCCAGATCAACTCGCAGGTGCGGCAAGCGGCTTCGCTGGTGTTCGGCGAGGCGGTGACTTGGGTGGCCACGCCGGCGGCGCGCGCCGCCTGGACGACGGCGCGGTTCTCGACGACCGTGCGCGTCAGCGGCTTGACGCAGCACAGATGCTTCTTCTTCCGCAACGCGGCCAGGCAGATGACGGCGTGCGTGTGATCGGGCGTGCCGCAATAGACGGCGTCAAAATCCTTGTCGCTGGTGGCCAGCATCTCGCGGTAATCGCGGAATCGCTTCGCCTGTGGCCAGCGTTTGTAGGACTTCTCGGCGTACACGTCGTCCACGTCGCACAAGGCGACGATCTGGAACCCGGCCTTGTCGCAGCCCTGCAATTGCCCGCTGCCGACGCCGCCGATCCCGATTCCGGCCAACGGGATTCGGTCGCTCGGCGCCAATTGTCCGGCTCCGCCTAAGACGTGGCGCGGAACGATGGCCACCGTCGCGACAGCGGCGATGCCGCCGAGCAGTTGCCGGCGCGAAAGGCATCCCTGATCAGCAGGCGAAACACGGTCGGATCGGGAACGTGACATGATGGCAGCTCCTCCAAATAAAAGGCGGGGATCGAATCGGGAAAGCAATTCGGAAGGCATCAAACAGTTCGTTGTATTCTATGCGGAAGTCGTCAAGGGGAGAACACACGCTGAAGCGTGAACTCCAGCGCCGGTGGCACGCAAGCAACTGACGGGGAGACCTTCGGTCGACCTCGGCGGGGTCGGGAGACCCGCGCCGAGCGAGCGGCATTTTTCCTTGGACGCTTGCGCCTTCGGAGCCTGCTGATATACTGGCAAGAACCGCGGTGGGGTAAGCTTCCAGCTTGCCGAGTTTTCGTATCT
>JAHDXO010000113.1 GCA_023382975.1 Pirellulaceae bacterium | reverse complement strand
GGTCGTACCAGCGGGCTCGGTAGTGGTAGAGTTGGGCATCGTCGTCCCAGTGGCGACCGGTGTAGGCGAAGCGGTGTTGGATGGTGGGGTCCGTTTCGCTGAGGATCTGGCCGAAGGCGGTGTAGGTGCGGTGGTTGACGACGGTGGTGTCGCCCGTGGCGTCGTCGTGGGCGGCCAGGTCGCGGACCGTGCCAAGATTGTCGGTCAGCGGCCAGAGCACGTCGCCGGGAGTGGTGAGCGAATCGATCTGTTCGTCCGCCAGGATCTGGTCGACCGCCGGGCCGTGGAGATAGCGGTTGGTCAGGTCGCCGTTGCCGTCGAAGACCAATGCCAAATGGTCCCCCGCGTTGCCCCGCTCCCAACGCTCCCCGTCGTAGATAAAGTAGGTGACGTCCTCCGGTTCGGCGGGGTCGGTGCCATACGCGACGGTCCTGCCCACCAGGCGGTTGAACGCATCGTAATCGTACCGAATGTCCTTGGTCACTGGTCCTTGGTCACTGGCCTTGACGATGACGCGCGTCAACCGGTTGCGGTGGTCCCACTCGTACTCGGTCACTTCGCCGCTGATGATGTGGGTCCGGCGAGTGCGGTTGCCTTCGGCGTCGTACTCATAATCGTATACGCCGTCGGACAGAACTAGGTTGTTGTCGCCGGTGACGTAGCCGGTCATCGTCCGGTTGCCGTTGGCGTCGTAACCGAAGGCTTCGTCCGGGGGCGCGGTCGGGAGACCGGCTCCAGCGGTGTAGTCGGCCCCCGTCAACTGATCGGTGTCGTCATACGCGTACTCGGCCGTGCCGTCCAGCAGCGAGGTGAATTCTGTCACGCGATTCGCGGCGTCGTACGTCCAGGTGTAGCCGGCCAAGGGCGTAGCGTCGTGCGCATGAGTCAGCGCAGTCAAGCGTCCGGCGGCGTCGAAGGTGTAATCGCTGGTGGCGACCAGTTTCGTGGCGGCCGAGTCGGCGTAGCGGGTGATGGTTTGCCATTGGCTCGCCGCGTCGTAGCTCAAGTCGATCCGCTTCTCGGCCACCGCGTTGCCGCCCGACTGGCCGGCCTGCTCGATCCGCGTCATGCGGTGCAAGGCGTAATCACACGATTCGTCCATCCGGTCGGTGAGATTGGTAGGTCTACAGCGAATCGTCCGTGTCCGCGCCGGCATCCGACGCGATGACCGCCCGCACGGCGCGACCCCCTGTCCCGCCCAGCACATCCCCGACGTCGGAAACCATGAATCGGCAGTCATACTTCGGTTCAACTCCCGGAGGCCAACGAACGCCCCACTTGCATCCGCGGCTAGCATATCGCAACCGGCACTGACCTTCGAAGCCCACACAACGAATTGATTCTACCGCGTCGAACCCGCCCAGTCCAGTCGCGGAATTGCCGGCCAACGCCCGCACGACCAACCCAATCCGCGGCCGATGCCCCCGATTCGCTCGGGGGAGGATTCACGCTCCCAGCTACCCAGCGAGCGTGGCCCCGCGCCGGATGACCGGGAGGCCGGATTGTATAGTTTGGAACGCAACAATCCGCCGGATAAACCGGCGGCATTCTCGCGGGAGGGGCGAGAGAGGGATGGGAGGGAGCCGCGATTAGCGAGAAGCGCAACGATCCGCCGGGTGAACCGGCGGCATTTTACGGATGCCTACAAGAGACCTCCGTGCCCTGTTCGTCGCCACGCGATCAGGGACTCGCCGAGTCAGCCCGTTGAAAAGCGTGATGCTCTGTCAGCGGCTCGAACGCCGGATGAGGCAATGTAGGGCTTTCGAGCTTCGGATATCTACCAGGGTGGCGAGAACGAACCATCGCAGCTGACCGAGACGTGCCGGCAGCGGACCAGCCCCTCGACAACGAGCCCCAAAAAAACTACCATTACGGTAGGTACGCCCAATGTGCGCGCATCGCCAAGAACGCAGATTCGCCCATGACAGTGCTTTTCCGCCTACGAACTGGTCGAACTGGAACAGGCGAATGCGAAAGAATGGACCTGTCCCCATTTCTCCTCAGCGAAGTCGTTATAGTGCCTTGCTGGACTGTTTGGGGCAAGTCATATCTTAGCTAGATGTCTACAAACCCAGTTCCTCCAAGTTCTCTTACGATTTCGCTAAGTCTTCGCAATTCTCCTAATCGACCGTCTTTCCATTCCGCACCGGCACCTGAGTAGTCTCGACTTAGTTGATGACTATAAGCCTTGATCGACTCACGCAGCCGTTTAGCCAATTCTTCGACCGGAATTCCCATTGGTGAACGGTTCCTTGCCTGCCGAAGCGTTTCAATGAGCAGGCAGGCGGCGACGGGCTCGAGGCCGTCGTAAGTCGATACGAGTTTTTCTAATGCGCGTATGATTGACAGACGAATACTGGTTCGATCAGCTTCTGGCCATTGCTCGTACGCGATTCTAAGCAACTCAGCCAAATCAGTGGTTCCCGATGCCGGAGACGAGGGCGGCAGGTAGGTATATGGTTCTTTTCCCAAAAGCAACATGTCCATTTCAGAACTGGCAACTGCTTCCCGCAGGATTTGAAGTGGCGGCCTTGTGTTTGTAGTTTTCACTTGCCTGTCCTATCGTTTCGGTATTATTGGTGTCGCCCATACCTGTTGAGCTGGAAGTGGGTCCGTTACAACCTCGGGAACACCACCAATTGTTTTCCCACCTGGTCGAAAAAGTGGATTTGCTCCACTCATCGACGCAGAAGGCATACGCGGATTAAATTTCAGTGGATCAGTTACGTCCATCCGTATCAATGCCGTATCGGGCGTGATGTTCTGGAGACCAAGGCGTTGGGCAATTTGAACTGGATCGCCTCCCGTTTCATGAATAACTCTATTCATCTCGCTTGCTGACGTCATGAACTGACCGTCGCTTCGCCCCAACTTTAACTTGCCTTTCGCGTAGAGCAAGTACTGCTCCTCGGTCATAACATAGGATCCGCCGCGTCCAAGTTGGTCCTCGAGTTGGTGTGGGATTCTTCTACTTAGGGCAGTTGTCAGTTGTCGCCAAGAGCTAAACGAAGTGCAACCGAAGATGCCGAGGTCGACAAGGTCTCCGGGGCTGGGGGCGTTTCCTTGCGATAGATCGACCACGATGTTGCGCGTTGTGACCACCGCGCCAGTGCCAGTGCCGATCACTCCCAGTGCCTGAACAGTCTTGCATTGCATGAGGGCGGGGCCCACAGGTCCGCCGTGAGCGGCGGCGTATCCGGCCATTCCGACTTGGCCAAGACGCACACCGCCGTGCGCGATGGCTTCTCCAGCGTACAAGGTTCCCGTCTGGAAAGCATGACTCGCACGGTTCGCCACAGTGTCGTCAGCCGAGGAATGACGCTCATTAACCCGGGCCTGTCCTTCCGCAAATCCTTCCTGCACACTGCCAGGCGCAGCAGCGAATGCATGGTACATCGAACCGATCAGATACCGTGGGAGGAACGAGCCCTTCAATGGGTTCGCAAGATTCCAGAGGGACTCATCGAGTTCCGCATTTCTAGCAGCCCAGTACTGCTGGAGCGGCGTAACCGCTCGTCGTGGCTCAAGTCCGCTAGGGTCCATCACGTTTGTTACAGAATTCCCCACGTACCGCTGCAAGTTTCCATCGCCTGCTTCGAAGCCGATCGGGTCTTCGCTGAGGAAGCGGCCTAGGGCGGGGTCGTACCAGCGGGCTCGGTAGTGGTAGAGTTGGGCATCGTCGTCCCAGTGGCGGGCGGTGTAGGCGAAACGGTGTTCGATGGTGGGATCGGTTTCGCTGAGGATCTGGCCGAATGCAGTGTAGGTGCGGTGGTTGACGACGGTCGTGTCGCCCGTGGCGTCGTCAAAGGCGGCCAGGTCGCGGACGGTGCCCAGGTTGTCGGTCAGGGGCCAGAGCACTTCGCCGGGGGTGGTCAGCGAATCGAGTTGTTCGTCGGCCAGGATCTGATCGACCGCCGGGCCGTACACGTAGCGGTTGGTCAAGTCGCCGTTGCCGTCGAACACCAATGCTAGATGGTCGCCCGCGTTGCCCCGCTCCCAACGTTCACCGTCGTACACAAAGTACGTCACGTCTTCCGGGTCGGCGGGGTCGGTGTCATACGCGACGCTCTTGCCGACCAGGCGATTGAAGACGTCGTAATCATACAGAATGTCCTTGGTCACTGGTCCTTGGTCACTGGCCTTGACGGTGACGCGCGTCAGGCGGTTGCGGTGGTCCCAGTCGTAGTCGGTGACTTCGCCGCTGGCGATGTACGTGCGGCGGGTGCGGTTGCCTTCGGCGTCATACTCGTAGTCGTAGGTGCCGTCGGACAGGACCAGATTGTTGTCGCCGGTAGCGTACCCAGTCATCGTTCGGTTGCCGTTGGCGTCGTAGCCGTACGTTTCGTCCGGGGGCGCGGGCGGGAGACCGGCCCCAGCGGTGTAGTCGGCGCCCGTCAACTGATCAGTGTCGTCGTACGTGTAGTCGGCCGTGCCGTCCAGCAGCGAGGTGAATTCGGTGATGCGGTTACCGGCATCGTAGGTCCAACTGTACCCGGCGAGAGGCGTCGCGCCCTGCGCGTGACTCAGCACGGTCAGCCGTCCGGCGGCGTCGAGGGTGTAGTCGCTGGTGGCGACCAGTTTCGTGGCGGCGAGGTCGGCGTAGCGGGTGATGGTCTGGTATTGGCTGGCTGCGTCGTAGGTCAGATCGATCCGCTTCTCGGCCACCGCGTTTCCGCCCGTGACGCCGGTTTGCTCGATGCGCGTCATGCGGTGCAGGCCGTCGTAGGTATACTGGTTCACGAAGTCAGCGGTGGTATCGATGGTGGCGGACAGGCTGGTGCGGTTGCTGGCGGCGTCGTAGGCCGAGGCGAGGACGACGGGGAAGCCGAGTCCGGCGATGTCGTGGGTGACGGACGTGCGGCGGCCCAGGGCGTCGTACTGGTAGTCGTAGCTGGCCGCCGGATCGGCGGCGGCTGTCAATTGGCTGGCCGCGTCGTAGCTGAACGAGAGCGTGCGGATCACGGTCTGCTGGTCGTCCAGCCATTGCTCTTCGACTCGCCGATGCAGCGCGTCGTAGGCGTATTCGATCACCCGGCCGTTGCGGTCGGTGCGCGTGAGCAGGTTGTTTGCCGCGTCGTACGTGAACGTCCGGGCGTCGTTCAACTCGTTGGTCTCCGCCACCACCCGGTTCAAGCCGTCGTAGTCCCACGCGGTCGTGTTGTCCACCGGATCGGTCAAGCCGGTCAGGTTGCCCGCCAGATCGAAACTGAACGTCGTCATGCCGGCCAACGGATCGATGATCGCGGTGCGGCGGTAGAGGTCGTCGTACGAGTAGCTGGTCGTGCGGTTCAGCGGATCGGTGACGCTCAACAGATTGCCCGCCGCGTCGTACGTGTAGCCGGTCACCTGGCTGAGCGGATCGGTGACGCTGGTCACTCGCCCCAGCCCGTCGTAGGCCCACGCGGTCGTGCGGCTCAGCGGGTCGGTGTGCTCGAGCAACTGGCCGGCGGCGTCGTACGCGAAGGTGGTCGCGCCCGACAGCGGATCGGTGACCGCAGTGCGGCGGTACAGGTTGTCGTACGCGTAGCTGGTCGTGTGGTTCAGCGGATCGGTGACGCTCAGCAGGTTGCCCACCGCGTCGTAGGCGAACGCGGTAGTCTGGTTCAGCGGGTCGGTCACGGCGACGGTCCGGCCCAACTGGTCGTAGGACCAGGCGGTGGTGCGGCCGAGCGGGTCGGTGCGCTCGAGCAATTGGCCTCTGGCGTCGTAGGCGAAGCCGGTCACGCCGCTGAGCGCGTCGGTGACGGTCAGCACGCGGTCGAAGTCGTCGTACGTGTAGCTGGTGGTGTGGTTCAGCGGGTCGGTGACGCTCAGCAAATTGCCCGCCAAGTCGTAGGCGTACGAGTAGACCGGCGCGGCCAGCGGGCCGGGCCCGTCGGGGTCGGGCAGCGTGTACTCGACCACCCGGCCCAGGGCGTCGTACAGGTAGCTGGTCGTGCGGACCAGCGGATCGGTCTCGGTCAGCCGCTGGCCGGCCGCGTCGTAGGTGTACGTCCACTGCGGCGAGCCCAGTCCGTCCGGGTCGGGCAGGACCATCTCGACCAGCCGGTCGCGGTGGTCGTAGACCAGTTCGGTGACGTTGCCCAAGACGTCGATGACGAAGCGCAGGTTGCCGGCCTTGTCGTATTGGTATTCGGTCTCCGAGCCCGGTTGCGACGGGTCGTCCGGATCGGGATGCGTCACGCGGACCAAGCGGCCGAGCTGGTCATAGGCATACGCGGTCACTCGGTCCAAGGCGTCGGTCGCGGCGATCAGGTTGCCCGCCGCATCGTACTGTGCGACCGTCTCCGGGCTGTCCAGAGGCCCGCCCCCGTCCGGATCGGGGTGGGTGGTGACGATCCGGCGGCCGTAGTCCTCGTAGGCCAGGGCGGTCACATTGCCCAGCGGGTCGGTCTGCGAGACGACTCGTCCCAGCGCGTCGAAGGCCCAACCGGTGACCGGGCCGCCTTGGCTGCCGTCGCCGGCCGGGTCGGGGCGGGTCAGCGACGTCATCTGCCCGGCGGCGTCGTAGCCGAACGCGGTCCGGCGGCCCAGGGGATCGACCGTCGCTTTCAGGCGTCCGGCTAGATCGTACTCCAGTGCCGTGACGGTCGGCGTGCCGTCGTGGTCCGGGCCGGTGATGGCGGTCGCCGTGTTTGCGCGGCAACGGCGCTCGAGCGCCCCGTGGAATGGCTGTTGGCGGCGCCGGCGCAGCTTGCCCAATCGCCCCGAAAGCGGCGGAACTACGCCCCAATCGTAATGTCGAAGCGTGACCAATGGCTTCACGGTAGATGGTTCATGAGCCTGTGTCAAAATAAACTGTCGATTTCGCGACTCACTAAACTACTGATTTGGTGGAATTGTGTAGTTCCAGTCTCCGTGAAACTTCCCCTCCTGGCTAATGCCTGTCCCTTTTCCTCGCTCGCCTCTTTCCTCCTATCCGTTTCCTCCTTACCTCGCCCACCGCAGGGTCCGTTCCCCAAACCGCCCGGCTGATCCCGCCGCCGAGTCACCTTGCTTTCGCGTTATTTCCGTATTCCTGTGGGAACATTTCTTACGGCGTGGGCCATATGAGGCATGAGCTCGGCATTCCAGTAGCCGTTAATCGCTATTCAAACTTCGGCGCCAAACGGGTTCAACATCCTCGTGCCGGTGCCGCCTGCATCTGTTCGGACGGAGGCAGTCGCCGTGAAAGACACTCAACTCCCTTGGGGCCACGATGTGCCGGAGGCGCTCTGCACCTTCTTCAGTAACGTATGTACAACGGAGACCAACCGCTCGTAGCCTGGGTATGCGAGCCAGGTGC
The DNA here is from genome assembly GCA_023382975.1 of Pirellulaceae bacterium. GTDB lineage: Bacteria > Planctomycetota > Planctomycetia > Pirellulales > Pirellulaceae > SKKK01. Next base: position 3,759 of record JAHDXO010000113.1, on the reverse strand, counting down.
TCCAGGCAATCGTCGGTAACGTCAGTGCCATCAAGATATAGTGTACGCAGTGACGGGTGCTCTGCCAACTCCTTGACGCCGGCATCTGTCACGGCAGTGTCTGCCAAATGAATTCCCAAGAGAGCATGTAGTCGAGCAAGATGTACGAGTGTCCTGTCCGTGATGTCCGTACCGTCTAGCTTGCATGAGGTAAGTGTGGTCAGTTTCGCAATCGGCGCAATTGCGGCGTCGTCCCATTCGCTGGCACGCTCGCGTTCGATGTGCAGTGTATACGCCAGTTCAAATGGAGCGTACATTAAGCCGATGCGGGCGCCGTGGCGAGTCTGAAAATACTCGATGGTCGCGAGTTGATACCACGATCGCAGATACATTCTTCCGAATCGGAAGAAAAGGGGCGCGGAAATTGCGAAACAGATGAGAAGGAATCCAAGACGAAGCTGAAACGGCCGTAGCCTGCCGTCAACTGGCCGGCGCAGAACAAGAAAACTCATGCGAGCTACCTCCGTTCCTGGAAAATACTATGCAGGTCGTCGGGAATCTCTAGCGCCGCACGAATCGCCGCCCTGTCGGTGTAACCCGCTGTTAGCATGGCTTCGAAGTACGCGTCCGCCAGTTCGGACGCGACGAATTGTACGCCCAAGTGATCGGCCACCATCTCAAGGTCTTCCTCTGTCAACGGGCGGGTCACGGGATCAGTAATGAGCCCCGGTTTATACTGTACCACTGGAAGCCCAATGAGTCCATTGATGCTCTGCCAGCTGGCCTTCCATAACCTTGCTACTTCTGAAATCGGCTCACGACAAGCGATGGCCACTTCGACAGAACGGAGCATGCGTGCCTCTGCTAAGAGGAATTCAAACCCATATGCCAAGCCCTCTTCTTTGCTCTTTTCCCAGCCAAAACACCCCGAAGTAAGACCCTCCTGATGGTCCAGCGCATGCACGAGTTCATGCACCAGCGTCCTCGTACTCATAAAAGGTTGCCCGCGTTCTTTGCCAAGACCGATGGACAAGAGGCCTGGTCTGTACGCGCCTTGACTTTCACCGGCTCTGTGAAGTTCGCGTAAACGCGGAATCTTGCGGAGCGCCGCATCAAGTTTGCCGAGCGCACAATTTATGCCCGTAGTTTCGCCGTAGATTGCCGGCGCATGATATTTGATCAAAGACGCCATCTTAGCCTGGGCGAGCAAACGCAGTCTAGCATCCATATCTCGGATTGCGCCATGCCACTCCGCCATTATCCGGCCAAACACAATTGGGTGTAGTCCACTTGGATCGGTCGCGTTCGTGGACGCATTCCCCACATACCGCTGCAGATTCGCGTCGCGTGCTTCAAACCCGATCGGGTCTTCGCTGAGGAAGCGGCCTAGTGCGGGTTCGTACCAGCGGGCTCGGTAGTGGTAGAGTTGGGCATCGTCGTCCCAGTGGCGGGCGGTGTAGGCGAAACGGTGTTCGATGGTGGGATCGGTTTCGCTGAGGATCTGGCCGAATGCAGTGTAGGTGCGGTGGTTGACGACGGTCGTGTCGCCCGTGGCGTCGTCAAAGGCGGCCAGGTCGCGGACGGTGCCGAGATTGTCGGTCAGCGGCCAGAGGACGTCGCCGGGGGTGGTGAGAGAATCGAGTTGCTCGTCCGCCAGGATCTGGTCGACCGCCGGGCCGTACAGGTAGCGGTTGGTCAAGTCGCCGTTGCCATCAAAGACTAACGCCAAGTGATCGCCCGCGTTGCCGCGTTCCCAGCGTTCGCCGTCGTAGACGTGGAAGGTGTCAGTGGTCAGTGGTCCGTTGTCAGTGGTATGGAGCGTGACGCGGACCAGGCGGTTGAAGGCATCGTAGGCGTAGAGGATGTCAGTCGTCAGTGGGCCGTTGTCAGTGGTGCGGATGCTCACTCGGGTCAACCGGTTGCGGTGGTCCCACTGGTACTCGGTGACTTCGCCGCTGGCGATGTGGGTGCGGCGGGTCCGATTGCCTTCGGCGTCGTACTCGTAGTCGTAGGTGCCGTCGGACAGGACCAGGTTGTTGTCGCCGGTAGCGTACCCGGTCATCGTCCGGTTGCCGTTGGCGTCGTAGGCAAACGCTTCGTCGTCCTGGTAGGTGTAATCCGCTCCCGTCAACTGATCGGTGTCGTCGTACGTGTAGTCGGCCGTGCCGTCCAGCAGCGAGGTGAATTCGGTGATGCGGTTACCGGCATCGTAGGTCCAGGTGTAGCCGGCCAGCGGCGTGGTGCCTTGGGCATGACTCAGCCCAGTCAGCCGGCCGGCGGCGTCGAACGCGTAGTCGCTGGTGGCGACGAGTTTCGTGGCGGCCAGGTCGGCGTAACGGGTGATGGTCTGGTATTGACTGGCCGCGTCGTAGCTCAGGTCGATCCGCTTCTCGGCCACCGCGTTGCCGCCGGTGACGCCGGCCTGCTCGATGCGCGTCATGCGGTGCAGGGCGTCGTAGGTGTACTGGTTGACGAAGTCGGCGGTGGTGTCGATGGTGGCGGACAGGCTGGTGCGGTTGCCGGCGGCGTCGTAGGCCGAGGCCAGAACGACGGGGAAGCCGAGGCCCGCGATGTCGTGGGTGACGGACGTGCGGCGGCCCAGGGCGTCGTACTGGTAGTCGTAGCTGGCCGCCGGATCGGCGGCGGCTGTCAATTGGCTGGCCGCGTCGTAGCTGAACGAGAGCGTGCGGATCACGGTCTGCTGGTCGTCCAGCCATTGCTCTTCGACTCGCCGATGCAGCGCGTCGTAGGCGTATTCGATCACCCGGCCGTTGCGGTCGGTGCGCGTGAGCAGGTTGTTTGCCGCGTCGTACGTGAACGTCCGGGCGTCGTTCAACTCGTTGGTCTCCGCCACCACCCGGTTCAAGCCGTCGTAGTCCCACGCGGTCGTGTTGTCCACCGGATCGGTCAAGCCGGTCAGGTTGCCCGCCAGATCGAAACTGAACGTCGTCATGCCGGCCAACGGATCGATGATCGCGGTGCGGCGGTAGAGGTCGTCGTACTGGTAGCTGGTCGTGCGGTTCAGCGGGTCGGTGACGCTCAGCAGATTGCCGGCCGCATCGTACAGGTAGCTGGTCGTCTGGTTCAGGGGATCGGTGACGCTGGTCACTCGCCCCAGCCCGTCGTAGTCCCACGCGGACGTGCGGCTCAGCGGGTCGGTGTGCTCGAGCAACTGGCCGGCGGCGTCGAAGGTGAACGCCGTGACGCCCGACAGTGGGTCGGTGACCGCGGTGCGGCGATACAGGTTGTCGTACGCGTAGCTGGTGGTGTTGCTCAGCGGATCGGTGACGCTCAGCAGGTTGCCCACCGCGTCGTAGGCGAACGCGGTAGTCTGGTTCAGCGGGTCGGTCACGGCGACGGTGCGTCCCAACTGGTCGTAGGCCCAGGCGGTGGTGCGGTCCAGCGGGTCGGTGCGCTCGAGCAATTGCCCTGCGGCGTCGTAGGCGAAGCCGGTCGCGCCGCTGAGCGCGTCGGTGACGGTCACCACGCGGTCGAAGTCGTCGTACGCGTAGCTGGTGGTGTTGTTCAGCGGGTCGGTGACGCTCAGCAAATTGCCCGCCAGGTCGTAGGCGTACGCGTAGACCGGGGCGGCCAGCGGGCCGGCGCCGTCGGGGTCGGGCAACGTGTACTCGACCACCCGGCCCAGCGCGTCGTACTGGTAGCTGCTCGTGCGGCCCAGCGGATCGGTCTCGGTCAGCCGCTGTCCGGCCGCGTCGTAGGTGTACGTCCACTGCGGCGAGCCCAGTCCGTCCGGGTCGGGCAGGACCATCTCGACCAGCC
>JAHDXO010000112.1 GCA_023382975.1 Pirellulaceae bacterium | reverse complement strand
ACCGTCATCGCCACGGTCGTCAGCTACTTGGCAAGCCGATCCGCCGGCGCGTAGTTCTGACGGGAATCGCGGAGACACCCTATTTTGCTGCTTCGGACTCGCCCTTGCCGCTGGCCGGGATACGGAACCATAATGGGCCAAAGGCTCCCCGGTCCGAAAATACGATACGAAAGGCGTCACCGCTCGATGACCAAACAGCTTGCCGGCAACTTGTACGACCATCCTCGCTATTACGATCTGGTGTTCGGATCGGATTGGAACGCGGAATTCCAGTTTCTGCTGGCCTGCTTCCAGCGATATGCGGGTTGCGAGGTCCGTCGCGTCTTCGAGCCGGCCTGCGGGACGGGCCGCTTGCTGTACCGGTTGGCCAAGGCCGGTTTCGAATCGTCCGGGCTGGATTTGAATCCCCGCGCGGTGGACTACTGCAACCGGCGGCTGAAAAAGCATGGCTTGCCCGTTTCGGCCTTTGTCGGCGACATGACCGATTTCCGGTTGCGACGCAAAGTCGATGCTTCGTTCAACATGATCAACAGCTTTCGCCATCTGACCGACGGCGCGTTGGCCGAGGCGCATCTGCGGTGCGTAGCGCGGGCCTTGCGCCGCGGGGGGCTGTACGTGCTGGGCCTGCACCTGCTGCCGACGTCGGGAACGCCGATCAACGGCGAGTCATGGTCGGCGCGGCGCGGGAACCTGAGCGTAACGACCAATCTGTGGATCGTCCATCGGGACGCGCAGAAGCGGCTGGAACATTACCGCATGACCTACAGCATTTACACGCCGACGGAGACCTACCGGCTGACGGACGAGTTTCATTTCCGCACCTACACGGCGCGGCAATTCGATCAGTTGCTCGCCCGCGTTCCGGAATTCGAAGTCGCCGCGACGCACGATTTCGCTTACGAGATCGACCGTTCCACCAAGATCCGCTCGGATACCGAAGACGTCGTCTACGTGCTGCGCAAGCGGTAAGCATCGTTCGAGAAATAACTGTCCAGTGTTTATTGGCGATCATCCCACGGAGTGTGATGGCTACATGGACGAGGCGACAGTTGTTTCTCGAACGATGCGAAGTACCGGCGAAGGCGACGGTCAAAACCGATCCCCCGGCATGGGAAACGTGGACTTCTTCTGTGGCTCGGGCAACTGGGTGCGCCAATCGACGTGGCTGAAGATCACCGTGTTGGTCTGTTCTTGCACCAAGCGGTCCACGTTGGCGGCGGTCAGCGGAACCCAGATCTCGAACTGCTCGTCCCGGTCCAGCGTCTCACGGTTGGCGGCTCCCGAATCGATCCAGTTCGGATAGTACAGGCGATTGATCATCACCTGTTCGCGCCATTGCGTGTCTTTCTCGATGCGGTAGAAACGCACGTCACCGACTCGCCGCAGCAGGATCTGGGCGTGTGCGCTGGTGATCGGACGGAGCACCGTGACGGTCCAGATCAGCGCTTCGCTCTCGAATTGTCGTGTGCGGCCGATCTTGGCGTTCAGGATCTTGAAGTGTCCGGACTTCTCCAGATCGAGAATGTTGCCGGAGATCCCGCCCAGCGGCGCGGGCAACTGCAGCAGCGAAGGTGGTTGCTCCGAGGACGACGACTGCTGCCGCTCGTCGGCCGGTTTGCCCGGGGCATCCTCCCCGGCGCGCAGCACCGGGTGAAAGAGCACCAGGATCAGCCAGATGCCCCACATTCGGCTCGACTTCGGTTTCATCGGTTACCTCGGATTTTCATGACCTCGGCCAGGACTCCGCAAAATGTCGAGTTCGGACCGTTCTGGCTCGGCGGGTTCTCTTTCAGCTTAGTCGAATTCCGAGGCCGGTTGAAGTGAAATACGGTCGTTTCCACGTTCATTCGCCCGTCTCGGCTGCAAGTTCTGTGGCCTGGGACGGCCCTTTCGGGTCGCTCAGCGTCATCTCGTCTTGTATCGGTTCGCCAAGAAGTGGATGATAAAGCCGGGAAGGCCGCTCGCCCGATTGCGGGGCGGGGCCCGGGACCAAATGATTCGATCGCAGCGAGGCGGGAATGAAAGTTCGACTTCGAGTTCTTCATGGCAAACTGCTCGACAAAGAAGGGCACGGCAAAGGAATGGTGGTCAAGATCCCCGGTCCTCGATTTGTGATCGGCAGCGCTGCGGACTGCTCGATGTGTTGCAAGAGCACTTCGGTCAAGCCCCATCATTGTGAGATCTTCGTGGGCCAGCGACATGTCTCGGTTCGGTCCCTGGCCAAGGAAGCGGATACGCTCGTCAACGGCGCCCCCGTGGAACGCGAGCAGATCTTGCGAGCGGGCGACCAGTTGCGGATCGGACGGCTGGAGTTCGAGGTGCTGATCGAGACGCCCGCACCGACCGCCGACGTGCTGGACGACCGGCGGGAGGGCGCGGACGACTCCGGGAAAGACTTGAGCGACATGCTGGTCGAGGCCGACGCCAAGGACCGGGCGTTCCGTTTGCAGCATCCCGAGTTGCGTGAATTGCATCTGGAGTCGGGGAATACGGACGACGCCGCGGCGACGGAGCGAACTGCCGGAAGACGGAAAGACGGCAAGAAGAAGGACGATTCCGAAAAGAAGGACAAGAAGCTCCCCGGCAAGCTTCCTCTTCCGCCCGTGCGGCAGACCGAGGATTCCACCGAGGCGGCTCAAGAGGCTCTCCGCCGGATGTTTCGTCCGTAGCTTGTCTTTATTCATTTTTCTGCGAAAGGGCCCTGGGTAAAATGTCGAGCCAATGGTACTGCGAAGTTCGAGGCAAGAAGATCGGTCCGCTGTCGCCACCGGAATTGTTGGAGATGATTCGCGTCGGCGACGTGACGGCGACCACGATGGTCCGCAAGAATGATTCCAAGTGGTTCCGGGCCGATCAGGTCGGCGGACTGTTCGAAGCCGCATTCCGCGACCAATCCGACGCTTGGGGCGGTTCCCCCGCCCAGGACAAGGACTACGACTACTAGCGCCGGCGCCGGTCCGCGCGTCTCGGATTCCGGTCCCGCATCCGATCTTGATCGTGGCGCGATCCACCGGCACTCGGCCCGGGGCCGCGAACCGTACCATTCCATCCCGAACCGCCGTCCGCGTACGGGCGGTCCACCACCAGTCGGTCCGCACGCGGAGGGGAGGCTCGCGGCGCCAAGCCGCAATCAGGGGTGTGGACCATCGGGCGGAATTGGCCGAGCCGCGAGTGGAAATTCGGGCTCATTCTGCTAGAATTCCCGTGAAGTTTCCGAGTGGCCTTGTTCCTTGTTTCTTCGCGGCCGTTACCCGGTCGCGGATACTTTGCGGATACCGTCATGCTCCAGCGACGTCCTATCTTTCCGAACGTGATCGAAATCAACCACCAAGCCGGGCAGATCCTGGGCAGCAACGTGTATTTGATCTTCGATGGCGACGAGTGGATACTGATCGATATCGGCTACGAAGACACGGTCGACGAGATCATCGAACTGATCCGCGAACTGGATTTTCCGCTCTCGCGGTGCAAGACGCTGATCGCGACCCATGCCGACGTGGACCATGTCCAGGGGCTGGCCAAGGCCAAGCAGGTGCTGCGGACCAGCGTGACGACCCATCCGAAAGCGGTCGAGCCATTGAAAAACGGCGACCGCTGGTTCACCTTCGCCTGCATTCCGCCCCAGGACATCGATCTGGCGATGCCGCCGGTCGAGGTCGAGCACACGGTCGAAGAAGGCGACAAGCTGCGAGTCGGCGACTTGGAAATCGAGGTCTGGTTCACGCCGGGGCACACGAACTGCCAATTGTCGTTCCGTCTGGGCGATTTGCTGTTCAGCGGCGACAATATCTTCCGCGACGGATCGGTGGGCGCCATCGACGCGCATCACGGCAGCGATTTGCCGAGGTTCATCCGCTCGCTCGAACGCATCCGCCGCAGCAACGTCCAGTGGCTGCTGCCCAGCCACGGCCCCTACTTTCGCAAGGACGACCGATTGCTGGACGACACGATCGCTCGGCTGCAGCAGTACCAGCACATGGCCGACTTTGGCACCTGCGCGGTCGATTGGCCGTTGTTGGACCAGTGGGAAAAGGAACTGGCCGAAGGCTGGCGTCCAGAATAATTCGACAGTTTCATTCCGGCGAGCCGTGGGCGTTGCCCACCGGTCCCCTTGCTGTAGGCAGGTGAATGTTGCGGAAAACCGGTGGGCTCACGCCCACCGCTCGCCGGATACCGCGGCGATTCTTCCGAAGTGAGACAGTCGAACTAAGTCCGGCCCAGGCTGCCGCCGGTTCCGGTCGAGGGTCGGCCGTACAGTACGATGCGACCGCATTCCGGGCAGATGCGGGCGTGGACCGTGCCCAGCCGCGGAACGGTGCGGGTGAAGAAACTGGCGACGGAATCCGCCGCGGCGTAGGACAGATCGGTGTGCGAAATCCCCTGCCCGCCCATGCCCGTATCCGTGGCATCGAGCAGACGAATGGGCTGCATCTCCAGTCGACAGTCGGGACAAGTGCATTGGATCTCTGACATGGCAACGGATTCCTTGATGTTGAGTTGAGGGGCTTCCTCAACAGAGAAGTCACTTCAGTTCCCGCAAGCGGTTCAGATTCTCCCGCTTGGCCACCACGACCAGCAGTTGATCGGCGCCGAAACGATACTCCGGTTCCGGGAACAGTTCGAGTTGACCGCTCAACGCGTCCTTGACCCCCATCACCCAGACATTGTACAGCCGCCGCAAGTCGGCTTCGCGCAGCGTCCGTCCGACCAGCGAATCGGGCACCGCAATCTCGACGAAGCTGTAGTCCGGATCGATGGGCATGTAATCGATCACATTCGGCCAGGTGATCCGGTCGGCCAGCTCGATAGCCAGCTCCATTTCGGGAAACACGACCCGTTCCACGCCCAGCAGCTTGAGAATCTTGCCGTGTTCCTGCGACAATCCCTTGACGACCACGCGCCGCGCTCCCAATTCGCGGGCGTGCAAGGCCGCAAGGATCGAAGGCGTCATGTTCTGGTTCTCGCCCAGGCTGATGAATACGGCATCGGCATCGGCCAGCGACAATTCCTGGAGTGCCTTCCGGTCCGTAACATCGGCGATCACTGCCTCGTACAGACTGTCCTTCAGCGACTCGACCTGCCCTTCGTCGGCATCCACGCCGGTGACTCGGCAACCGTTCTGGCACAGACGTCTGGCCAGTGCGGCCCCGAACGACCCCAAGCCGAGTACGACAAAATGTTTCTTCTGGGCCATGCTGCTATCCAATCAGTGGCTCTTGCTCCGCACGTTGGATCGATCGTTCCCGGCTCGGCCGCGACAGCGCGGCAAAGACGGAAATCGGCCCGAGACGTCCGACGAACATCAACAGAATAATGATCGCACGCCCCCAGGGGCTTAGCAAGACCGTCATGCCGGTACTCAACCCCACGGTGCCCAGTGCCGAGACGACTTCGAACGCCGCGTCGAGAAACAGATCCTGGCCCCGCCCATGCGGCTCCGCCGACTGCTCGAAGACCAACAGGACGATCAGCGCCATCACGCCCAGCGCCGCGAAGATCAACGCGGTTGCCGTCGCCCGCTCGATCACCGAGTCCGGGATGCCGCGGCGCGCGAACGTCACCTGGCGATGACCGCGGAACGACGCCCAGCCGCGCAGGACCAACACGAAAAGCGTCGAGACCTTGAAGCCGCCGGCCGCCGAACACGGCCCGGCGCCGATCATCATCAGCACGATCGTCAGGAACAGCGTGGCATTGGTCAACTCGCCGACTTCGACCGTATTGAAACCCGCCGTGCGGCACGTGGTCGAGTGGAACATGGCGACCAGCAGCTTGTTGGGCAAGGACACGTCGCGCAAGGCACCGTTCCATTCCAGCAACAGGAAGCTGACCGTGCCCAACACCAGCAGCGCCGCCGTTCCCACCAGCATCAACTTGCTGTGCAGAAGCAACCGGTCCCAGCAATCGATCCAGGAACCATGCAGATTGCGGGTGATGTCCAACAGCACCGGAAATCCGATGCCGCCGCCGATGATCAGCAGCATGATCGTGGGGTTGACCAGCCAATCGCCTTGATACATGACCAGGCTGTCGTCGCGCAGCGCGAATCCGGCATTGCAGAAGGCCGAGACCGAATGAAACAACGCCTGCCAAAACGCTTGCATCGTTGGATGGTCGTATTGGAATCGCAGGGTCAAAAGCAAGAATCCTGCCACTTCGAAAATGAACGTCAGCCGGATCACCTGCCATAGCACCCAACGCAGGTCCGTTTCCGCGCGGGTTCCCAGCGTCTCGACCAGAAGCACCCTTTGTCGCAGGTTCTGGCGTCCGCCAAGTTGCAGGGTGACATAGGTGGTGACCGTCATGATCCCGATGCCGCCGAATTGGATCAGCAGCAGGATCACGCACTGCCCGAACCAGGAGAAATCGTTGCCGGTCGACCGCACCGCCAATCCGGTGACACAGGTGGCGCTGGTCGCGGTGAACAGAGCATCCAGAACCGTGATCGGCGACGCGCCATCGGCCCGGCAGAACGGCTGCGTCAGCAGCAGCGCCCCGCCCAGGATCAACAGCAGATACCACGTGAAGGATGCACGTGCGGGCTGCTTGACCAATGCCCCAATAACTTTGGACATATCCCGGTTCCGTGCGTTTTCAGGGGGCCAACGCTTCGATCGCCTCGGCTACCGCCCGGCGGCGTTCATAGATCGGGGCCGGATCGGTGGTGAATGTGGTCATGTCCGCCGTGATTTCCGGGGGGACTTCCAGCAGCGTTTGCCAGGACCGCACCTGTTCGTCGGCCAGTGACTCCCGTTTCTCCGCCAACCGCTGCCGCAACAGGACCAGGTACTCGTAGTCCTCGACTCCCTCGCGCAACATCTCCCAGCGGATGCTCGACACAGGCGGCGCGATGACCGGATCGCTGCCCGACTTGCCGGGCACCGAGGCCGCCAGCGGCGGGTACAAAAAACGGCCGTCCCCGTTGCCCCAGAACCGCTTGACGCCCCGCGGCGTCGAATACCCGCTGACGTAGCCCATCGGGTCTTCGTAGGGGTCTTGCGGTTGATCCGGATACGCGGCGGACGAGGTCCAGTAGTTCGACTGCCAGACCAAGGTGCCGACGATGTCGCGCTGCCAGGTCTGCCAGTGCCAAACCCGCAGCTCGGTGGCCGGGTGGTCGATGAACAAGGTGCAATACGGGGCCTTGGGACCGGTGCAGACGTACCACCAGAAGCGTTCGCCCAACGCACGCCGCCTTTCCGCCTCCGCATGGTCGTAGTCGTGGCTGACCGGACACCAGATATCGACCAACCCGGCCAACACGTTGTCGCCCGGCTCTTCGGTCAGCATCCGCCGCAGCCGCGGCGCATGCTGCTTCAGTCGCCGCATCCCGTTGGCGACAAAGTCGAAATCGGGCGGAGCCGGTTCGTCGAACCAGTAGATGTAGGCCATGTCCAGCCAGCCGCGTTCGCCAAGAAACCGTTCGAGCTGCCCGACGTAATCGGCGAACATGGCCTGGTATTCGGGCGTCTCTTCGCCAAACTGGCCGATCTTCGGCTCGTAGCGTTCATGGAACGTGCCGCCCCCCATGCCTTGGATCGGCAGACGGAACCCCGTGAAGCCGTACTTTTCGATCGCCCCGGCCATCGCGGCGCCAAAGGCGGTGAAATCGACCTCGGCCCGCGGCGGCTGGGCATCGGGAACGAAACGCACGCGGATCGGGTCCAGCGGCGTCGGGTCGTAGGGGCTGATGCGGTGCTTGGCGAACGACTCGAAGTACAGATCCAACACGCGCCGCTTGTCCGCGTCGGTCTTCACGCCGTGGTACTGCCAGATGGATGAGGCGCTCAAGCCGAACGCCGTTTCCAGGTGGTTCTGCTTGGGCAGCGCGAAATTCCAGACTCGCAGCCGCAACGGCACTTCGGCCGAGAACCCGTCGGCAGCCAGTCGCACGCTGCCCGAATAATCGCCGGCCGCCGCGTCGTCCGGCACGTACACCAGCACCCACAGCGGCTGGTTCTGTCCGGCCGCGACATCCAGCGGTCGATCCAGCGGCGGCAGCGCGTCGGGCCACCAATCGCGCACGCCCGTGGCGTCGGTCGGATGATGCACGAAGTGATAATAGACTCGCAGGATCTCGATATTCGCCGCCGGGATGCGGTGTCCTTCCGGGCCGACCAGATCGGACGCTTCGGCCGTTAGCCCGGTCAGATCGTTCGTCGGTCGCACGACGATCTGAGCCGCTTCGTAGTCGTGCCGCGCCGCTTCCAACTTCACCGCGTCGTTGATCTCGTCGGGCACCGGTCGGTGCCGAGGGATCTTGCGGGTCGCGTCGCACCACCAGAGAGCGACCGAACCCGAGTCCGCCATCAGCCGGTATCCGTAATCCGTGCGGTGGAAATCTGGCACGCGGATCGTCAACTCGGCCGCAAAAGCAACGTCCTGTTCGTCGCGGACTTCGAGCGTCAGTACTTGACCGCCGGGCGCGGCGACAGGCAACGGCAACCGGAAATCCCAGTCGCCGGCCGGCGAGATCGTTCCGCGCGCCGTGACCGGCGATGCCCCGGCGAGTGTCAAGCTGACATCCAGAACCGACGCCGGACCGGACCGGCGAGCGATGCGAAGCTCCAAGTTCTGGCCCCCGACATTCGAGTCGCTCTGCAATACCAGGCGTTCGACGGCCAGATAATCCGCGCACGTTTGCACGTCGGCATAGATCGTTTCGCCGGCCGATTCCGGCAGCGACCGGCTTAAGCCGGCGCGAAAGTCCAAGCGATTGACTTGGAACGAGGCCGACTGTTCCCCCGCCCGCAGTCGCACCAGCAGTTGCTCGGCCGGCAGCAGATCCGCGGGGACTTCGCCCCGCGCCGTCCCGACCGTGTCTTGACCGGCCAAGGGACGCCACTCGCGCCCGTCGCGGCTGACCTCCAGTCGGCAGGAACCTCGCACGTGATAATTCACATCGAACTCGATTGCCGCCGAAACCAACGCGACCTCCGGCAACCCGAAGCGGTAGATCACCTCGCTGTTTGACCCGAACACCCAACGGTCAGAATTGAACGACGCGCTTGCGCGATGCAAAACGCGATGGTCGTTGCTGCCCGCATGACCGAACGTGCCGGCAAAGTGATACTCGTCGCCATGCACCCGTTCGCCTTCGCCCAGCAGCAGGACGCCCTGCTGGCGGTAAACGGGCAGGGTCGGCGTCAGCCGCACGGCGTCGAATTGGATCGCTCCGGTGGCGTGCCACTGACCGATTCGCAACGGGCCGTCGCCGGCGGAATCGGGCACGCGGAACACGTGGCCCAACCATTGCCATTGGCTCGTCAATCCTGCCTGATCGCGGTTGGCAAAAGCCGGACCGGTGATCGCGCTGCCGCTGCCGCCGGCTCGTCGTCCGCGAAACTGGAAGTGATACCGCTGCCCCGGCAGCATGGAGACATCTTCGGTCCACCAGTAGCTGGAATCCTGGCCGCTGCCGGTGACCTCCAGCACCTCGCGGTCCACCCAGCGGCCCGTTCCGCTCAACCGCCAGCCCTCGGGAGTTTCCTGTCCCTGCTGGAAATCGGGATTCGGCACGCCCCATTTCGCCGCCGAAGCGGCGTGCGCAGCCGCAGTGACCAGAATCGAAACCAGCACGGCCTTGTACGTGTTCATGACAACCTCCAGCGTATCTCCCACCGACACTTGTTGACGACAGGATTATACGCCCCGCGCCGCCGGGGTTGCCAGTCCACGGCCACTGCTGCAGGCGGTGAGAGGCGGGCTTGTACGACGGTCAAGCTTGATTCGCACCCATGTCGTGCGAATGACGCCACGACGATCGACTCGCGGCCGGATGTGCAGGGTCTCTTGACGGTCACTTGCCGGGCGGCGTGTTCTGCGCCGTCGAGCGATAGACCATTTCGAGCACTTGCCGGTTGGTACGCTGGGTGAATTCGACCAGGATCGGATACGGCGTGTCGTCGGCTTTCAGAAGACCGCGTCGGTGGTATTGGGGGTTCCAGGGTTGATAGTCGCGCACGGTACAGCGATGGATGCCGATACACGACTTGCTGGCGGCGGCATCCAGGTAGTACGCCAGGGTATGCTCGCCCGCGGAACGCTCGTATTCTTCCGTGTCCGTTTCGTCCTGGGCCGGCCGCCGCGTCATGGTGTTCACGTCGGCCAGCAGTACGGGTTTGCCGGTCAGACGACTCGCGCGGTCGATGTAGTCGCGGAGCATGGTCCGGGTGCCCATCGGCTGGAAACTGAGGGCATCGACGTATTTGGCGGCCGTGACCAGAATCGAGTCCGGCGTCCAGGCTGGAAGCGCCATCAACCGGTCGCCGAGGACCAAGTGGTGCGGATCGCACTGGCGCAGTTCGCCCACGACGCATCCGTAGTAAGCGTCGGCGACCCGGTTCAGAAAGGCTTCGTCGTCGGCCGCCGCATGTTCCGCTCGTCGCTGCGTCACAAAATCGTCATACGCTTTGCGGCCCGCTGCGCCGGTGTCCAGCGATCGGAAGAAATCGACGTAGCTTTCGCCGCGCATCGGCTTGGGATGCCAGACGGGTAAGTCGATCAACACGTAACCCAAGCACCATGGATTGTCGACGTGCCGCTCGGCCGCCTCCCGGATTCGGCGCCGCAATCGCTGCTGAACGGCCGGCTCGAAGATGTCGCTGTAACGCGACTTTTCCCCGGCGGAAAACGACCGCGGGCCCTCGGTCCAGATCGTGGCCACGTACGGAATCCGCGATTCCATGGTTGGCAGCGGTCCGTAGCCCGACGAGTTGTAGCCCCACTCCTTGAACCGGTCCAGGAAGAACTCCGCCAGTTTCGCCTCGCTCTTCTCGTAGCGCGTTTCGAACAGGTTCAACTCGTCCAGCCGAATGCATTCCACCGAGTGCGTCGCGCCCAGCGAGAAGAACGCGTGCCCTTCGGGCGTGACGAAATACCAGCGGTCATCGATCCGCTGCACGTGGAACCACCCGGTCTCTTCCCCCGCCAGCGAGACCACTCCGCCGTAGCGGTCGCATCGGCGATCGGTTTGTCCCAGGCAGGCCGAAACCAGGACGAACGACAACAGTAGCCAACCAACGGATTTCACGCGATGTCCCCTTGGATACCTGGCCCGTGGTGGCAGACCAACGTCGTAGTGGTACAAGACCGTCACGCTTGGTCCGCACATGCGTTCACGCGATGCGCGCACGGTGCGCGCATCATCGTTTGACGGCAAGCCGAAGGAGACCGCTGAAAAAGTCGTGGGGTAAGCTTCCAGCTTGCCAAATGGGGCGTCTAGGAAAG
>JAHDXO010000111.1 GCA_023382975.1 Pirellulaceae bacterium | reverse complement strand
CCAGTGTTTCTACACTTAGCGCCAAAGGAGTGCATCATGTTGGACACGCTTTAGCCTGCCCGCGCGAGCACGCGAAAGCGTGAAATCCAACTTGGGTCGCGGGCCTCTGGCCGCGCTGGGAGGTGTGCCGTATCTTTCAGACGGCGGCTTCGGTATTCTTGTTGGCATCGATATGCGCCGCTTGCTTCCTGCCTATGGAGTCCCGCCGATGATTGGCCGTTGTCTGCCGTTTGCCCCGCGTTCGATTCGTTGTCTGATGCTCTGGTGCATCGCTTTGGTCGTGACGCTGCCCGCATACCATGCTCGGGCCGCTGCCGCGGATTTCGTCTGGCTCGAAGGCGAAGAGCCGACGCGGATCAACGTGCCGGTGAAGCAGGACGGGGTGGGGCGCCCGCAGTTCCTGTCCGAGCAGGCTTGGCTTCGCGTGGCGATCGACGCCAATCAGGTCGAGCGCGAAGCGCCCGCCGACGGCGTATTGGTGGACTATGTATTCGAGATTCCCAAGGCCGCCGAGCACGCCGTCTGGGCGCGGATCGGATACGAGTTCGTGCGATCGCCGTTCGACTGGCGACTGGACGACGGTCCGTGGACGTCCGTTTCGCCCGACGAACTGACGACTGACCTGATGGAGCTGAGTTTCTGGACCGAGGTGGCTTGGCTCAAACTGGGCACACGGCCGCTGACGGCTGGCACGCATACCCTCTCGTTCCGGCTGCCGCCGCCGAAGGACGCTCAAGGCAAGCCGCAGCGGATCCTGTTCGCGCTGGACTGCGTCTGCGTGGCCGCGGGCGAGTTCCATCCGTACCAGTTTCACAAGCCCGGCGAGGATCACCAGACGGATCGCGACCGTCTGGCGGCGGCTCACGTCTTTCGCTTGCCCGACGCCGCCGCGCCCGGGCAGCGAGTGGCCCTGCCGTTGACCGGCACGTGGGAGATCTGCCGTCACGACGAACAAAGGCCAGGCGAGGTCGCGGCGCCGATCGAGGATTTCCCCGCCGCGCCGCGCTGGACGGCGATCGAGGTGCCGGGCGACAAGAACGACCGCGACGATCTGGTGTTTGCTCACCGACTGTGGTACCGCACCCGCGTGCAGGTGCCGGACTCGCTGGCGGGCCGCTCGATGGTCCTGGTCTTTCCGGCCAACAACCTGAACACGACGCTGTACGTCAACGGCCAGTTCTGCGGCTTTGACAAGAACCCGTTCGCGCGTCTGCAATTCGACGTGACCAACGCGGTTCGGCCGGGCGTCAACGAAGTGTGGGTCGGGATCAAGGACGGTTGGTACGGCTACAAGGCCGACCCGGCGGACCCGATGAAACTCAGGCGGCGCTGGAACCTGCCGCTCAAGTTCTTCAGCGACGGCTTCCAGGAATTGGTCTATCCGATTTGGAACCAGAAGCGGATGGGCATCGTCGGCACGCCGCAGTGGATCGTCGCCGGCCCGGCGTACGCAGCCGACGTGTTCTGCAAGCCGTCGGTAGCGGACAAGAAGCTGGGTGTGGAGATCGCGGTGCAGAACAACCGTCCCGGCGGGCGGGAAACCAGCGTCCTGGTCGAAGCCGTCAACGACAAGACGGGCGAAGTCGAGATGCGTTGGCCGCCACTGGCCGTAGACAGCCGAGCCGGGCAGACGCTGCTGGTCCGCGACTTGGAATGGGACCGGCCGAAGCTGTGGTGGCCCGACGATCCGAATTGCTACCGGCTGAGGACCACGGTCCGCGTGGACGGCCAGCCGGTTGACGTGCAGGAGACGCTGTTCGGCTTTCGCCAGTGGACGATCGACGGTATCCACCTGCGGTTGAACGGCGTGAAGTGGCAGGGCTTCACCGAGCACGGCGTACCGGGTGACACGCCGGAAGAGCACTTAGCGTCGCTCAAGGATCCGCGGTTCAATTACGGATTCAGCCGCATGTGGCCTCAGCACGGCGGACGCTACCGATGGCTCGGGCAGGAACCGGACGAGGTGCTGTCGTTCATGGATCGCGGCGGGGCGCTGATCCGTCGCACCGGCTACCTGGACGGCGAGGCGGCCGGGTACATGCCGGCCCTGCTGCCGGAACTGGGCGACAACTGGATCGATCACTTGACCGCTTGGATCAAGGGCGAGCGGAACCATCCCAGCATCATGATCTGGTCGGTCGAGAACGAACTGAACTTCATCAACGCGCGCAACCTGGGGGCGCTCGACAAATGGGAGCCCGTGCTGACGCGGGCTTGGCAGGCCGTTCAGCAGGTGGACCCGACGCGGCCGATCATGATCGACGGCGGCGGCGCGACCCGCGACCAATCGCTGCCCGTTCACGGGGACCACTACAGCACCAAGCCGTTTTGGAACTATCCGCAACTGGCGTACGAGGCGAACGCCGACCAGCGCGAATGGACGTGGGACCAGCAGCGGCCCAAGTTTATCGGCGAGGAGCTGTTTGCGGCGGGCATCAATCCGGCCTACGCCTATTTCGGCGGCGAGCAGGTGTTTCTGGGCAAAGCCGGCAACCGGCCCGCGGTGGGCAAAGCGATGCAGGTGATCTCGCAGGGCTACCGCTGGTTCGGCATCGCCGCGTGCGATTTTTGCCAGCAGCCGTCCGACGCCGACGGCTCGCAGTACAACGGCTGGGCGCCGCGGGCGGTGCTCGTGCGGCAATGGGACTTCACCTTCGCGTCGGGCCGACCCGCCAAACGCACCGTGGGCATTTTCAACAACACGCGGTTTGCCGAGCCGTTGACGTTCGCCTGGACGCTGGTGCTGGACGGCCAAACGGTGGCCAGCCGCTCGACGGTCCACGCGGTGCCGCCGGGCGAGAACGAGAAGTTCGAGGTCGAATTGCCGATCCCGAACACCTCGCGGCGGCTCGAAGGCCAGTGGACGCTGACGCTTGCCGCGGAGGGCAAGGAGCTGTTCCGCGACGTCAAGGACGTTTCCGTACTGCCGGTCACCCGTGCGAGATACTCGCGTCCTCCACAACCTCCGTTGTTCCCTGACGTCCAGGACATCTCCGCCGACTGGGACAGACCGAAACCGCCGGCGATCGCCGCTCTGAAACCTGCCGATTTGTTCGTCTACGACCCGCGGGGAACTGGAACTGCAGCGTTGTTCCTCAAGTCGCGAAGCATCCCGTTCACGCCGCTGGCCGGTCTCGAACCGCCGCCCGTGCCTGGCAAAATCTGGCTGGTCGGCGCGGATGCGCTGACCACGGCCGATACGTCCTCGACCGCCTTTGCCGCCTACGCCGCCGGGGGCGGGCGAGTGTTGCTGCTGGAGCAGGAGCATCCGCTGCGGTATCAAGGGCTCGGGCCGGCCGAAGTCGAGTCTCAGCAGAACGTCGGCCGCACGGCGTTTCTCGAGGACGCCTCGCACCCGTTGCTGCGCGGCCTGCAAGACAAAGACTTCTTCACCTGGGAACCGAGCGAAGTGGTGTACAAGAACGCCTATCTCAAGCCGCAGCGCGGCGCGCGGTCGCTGGTCCAGTGCAACGAATCGCTGCTGAATTCGGCCCTGCTGACGATCCCGGTCAACGACGGCCTGATGACGCTCTGCCAATTGTTGGTCGGGCAGAAATTGCAGGACCATCCGGTGGCCGAGACGCTGCTGTTGAACGCCCTGGAGCACTGCGCCAGCTACCGGCTCGAATTCCTGCCGGCCGCTGCGGCAGTCGATTCTCGGCTGGCTGCCGTGTTGGACTCGATCAACCTGCAATACGCGACGGCGGGCGAACCGTGGCAAGCGTTGGACCAAGGCCGGATCGCCGTCGTCTCGGCCAGTCCCGAGCATCTCAAGACGCTCGCCGGGGATTTGGACCGGGTGCGGACGTTCTGCGAGGGCGGCGGCTGGCTGGTGCTGCACGATCTGACTCCCGACGGATTGGCGGACTACAACCGGATCGTCGGCTTCGAGCATCTGATCCGGCCGTTCCGCCGCGAGCGGGTGACGCTGGCGGTGCCGCGCAGCCGGCTGCTGGCCGGCGTGTCGTTGGGCGATGTCGCGTTGTATTCGTCCGAGCGGATCTTTCCGTGGCAGGCCGGCAACTTCGTCGCCTCGGACACGTTCCGCTACGTGGTGGACAGCGACGACGTGGCGCCGTTCGGCACTTGGGACAGCGACGCCTGGTACAACTTCGTCAACGGCATGGTCAGCGCCGACGGCTGGAAGTACATCCAGAACCATCCGGCGGACAATCGTACCTACGTGCTGACCCTGCCGAAGCCGCAGGAGCTGACGGCGTGGACGTGGGACGGCAACGTGTTCTACAACCCGACTCGCAAAGTCGAACTGGTGTTCGACGGCGACGAGGCCGACAAGTTGACGTTCGACGTGCCGCCGGACGGCGAGCCGGCCACGTTCGACATCGACCCGCCGCGTCCGGCCAAGAAGATCGCGATCCGTCATGCCCAGTTCGACGACATTCCGGACAAACGCCAGAACGGCGTCCAGATCATCGGCTGCGACAATCTGGCGTTCTATGCCCGTCGCCCGGCGGATTTCCGCGAGCGGGTCCGGCCGCTGCTGAACGTCGGCGGGTTGGTCGAGTACCCGCGAGGCGCGGGCGGAATCGTGCTGGTGAATATGCTGTTCAAAGACACCGAGGAACTGCCCGCCAACGCGTTGAAGAAGCGGAGCGTGCTGGCGTCGATCTTGCGGAACCTGGGAGCGCCGTTCGGCGGCGGCAAGACGGTGATCGCGGGAGCGAACCTGGTCTGCACGCCGATCGACTTGTCGAAGCACGCCAACCAGTACCGCACGGACCGAGGCTGGTTCGGCGACGCCCGCTGGACGCTCAAGGATCTGCCGGTCGGCACGCAGCGACTGGCCGGCGTGACCTACGACATCTACGATTTTCCGACATCGCCCGTGCCGACGTGCATCATGCTCGCCGGACCGGGAGTCCCCGGATCGTTGCCGAAGCAGGTCACCGGCATCCCGGTCAACCGCAAAGCCGATGCGCTGTTCTTTTTGCACACTGCCCGCATCGACCGGCGGCTGAACGAACGGGAGAAGAAGGAGGGCCAACGGCACGAGCTGGCCCGCTACGTGATCCACTACGCGGACGGCCAAGTCGAAAGCGTGCCGGTCTACGCCGAGGTGGATATCGACGACTATCGGGTCAAGCAGCCCCGGCCGTTGCCGGGCGCGCAGTTGGCTTGGACCCGGCCTTACGAAGGCAGCGAGTTCCACGCCGCGGTCTACGCCCAGCAGTGGACCAATCCGCGGCCGGACGTCGAGATCCGCACCCTGGACGTCGTCGCGGGGGAAGGCAACTGCGGCACCCCCGCCCTGCTTGCCGTCACCGCCGCCAGCGTGCCGCTGGAGAGATAAGCGTCCGTGGGTAGGCGAGCGGCAAGGCGTTAGCCGCCGGTGGCTTCCAGGCGGGTGCTGCCGCCGCGGGCTCGGTTGGCGGGATCGTAGTACTCGTAGGCTTGAGCGTCCGGCACGGCGACCTCGACGGGCATCGTCGCCCGCAGCCGGTAACGCAACTGCAAGGACTGGCCGGGATCGAGTTGCCGCAGGTAGACGATCGCTTGGCGCGGCGTGATCTGATACCGGGCGATCAACTGCGATCCGACCAACTCGTCCAACTCGCCCGCGTCGATCGCAAAGCCGCCGGGGATCGGCAGGTCCAGGATCACCATCGGCGCGGGTTGCTGCATGAGATTGACCACCGTGGCCACGGCCGCCACGGTATCGTCCACGTCCAACCGCTGGCGGTCGTAGGCGACATCGATCGACAAACGCGGTTCCTGCGGCGACATCGATTCGGACAGCGTTTCCGGCACGTGGTAGATGAACGCCAATTGATAGCCGACCCCCGCATTGCCTCGGTCGGCCAGTTGCAGCCGGTACGGATTACCCGGCACCAGCAGATCGCTCAGATCGATCGTCTGCATCACCTCGGACTGGTCGGCAGGGATCTTCACGTCCCGGATCAACTCGTCGCCCAGCGCGATCGTCACGTGCCGCTCGTCTTCGCTGCCCAGCGGCGCGGAGAGGCCGGCCAACAGCGCTTTGAGCGCCAGCACGGTGGCCTGGGTCGAATGCCACGTCCCCCGCGCGTCCTTCTGCTCGATCAGCCACGTCAGGGCGGCCCGGACCGTGCCTGGCTGTTGGCCGGTGCGAATCAAGGCCATGGCGGCCAGCGCGGTCGTTTCGATGTCGCCCGCGCGGCCGGCGCCGTAGAACGCCGTGCGCTCGCCCGCCGCCTGCTCCCACCAAACCAACTTGCCGTCCGGGCTGGTTTGCTTCATGGACTCCAGTCGGGCGACGTGAGCGTTCAAACGGCTCTCGTTCGGCGCGATCGCTGCGACGGCGTTGATCGTCATCGCCAGCAGGTACGCGGACGGAATCGACTCGGGCGAGTGGCTGAGCAGGTAGTCCAGCGTCGCCGCAGCCTGAGGATCGGACGATTGATCGCCGAAGATGGCCCAGGCCAGATAGGCCGTTGCGGCCAAGTCCGGCGCGCCGGCGCGGTAGACGCTGCCGGCCAGTCCGTCATCCAACATGCCGGATTCGTTCGGCCACGATCCGTCGGGACGCCGTTGGGCCAACAGCCAGTTTCGCGTCCGCTGGAGCAATTGCGGATCGACGTCGTGGACCTTGGCCATGTCGCGGAACTGCATCAAGCCGTAGGCGGTCAGCGTGCGGTTGGCCGGCGGACGGCCGAACCAGTCGAAACCGCCGCCGTCGATCTCGAAGCTGATCAGCCGCTGGTAGCCCAGGTGGATGTATTGCCGCGCCTTGGCCTCGACCTCCGGCGCACTCTTCTTCGTACCGCGCAGATACTGCAAGGCCAGCACGTTCGGATAGGTCGTCGACGACGTCTGCTCGAAGCATCCGGAGGGCATCTGGAAGATCGCGTCCAGCCCTTCGACCACCTGGCTGAAGCTGGACGGATACAGTTTCACGACGGCGCGGATGCTGCCGTCGATGGCTTCTTCAGGAACTGTCAGCGAGATGTCGATCGGCGAATCGGACAGAATGCCGCTGGCCAGTTCCTCGACGCGGCGGCCGTCCGGCACGACTTCGATCTCGCGGCGAATCGCATCGGCGACGCCTGCGGCCGAGGCCGTTACCTCCAGTTGATGCCGTCCGGCTTTCAAGACCCGTAGCGGGAAATGCAGCGATCGGATCTCGCCCGGCCCCAGTTGCAGCGTCATTACGTCGGGCGCGCCCGATGTGGCCGCGACGGAAGTTTGCCCCGAGTCCGTCGGATCGGTCGGATCCGTTCGATTCGTTGCATCGCCGCTTGCCTCCTCGGCGTCGTCTCGCGGCGGGCCGTCCAGTCGCTCGAACCAATCGGCCTCGGCCAACTTCAACGTCACCGTCTGCGGGGTGTCCAGATAGTTGTATACGACCACCGGCACGGCGACCCGGTCGTTGCGGGTCAGCGAGACCGGCAGATTCAGGTCGACGAAGAACGGATGGAACACCTTGATCGGAAACTCCGCGCCGCCCAACTGGCCTTCGGCCGAGACGGCGCTGGACGTCAACCGCCAAGTGGTGATCGAATCGGCCAAGTCGATCTCCAAGGTCGCGTGGCCGTTGTCGTCCGTGATCAGTTCCGGACGCCAGAGCAGCGTTTCGGGAAACCACTCGCGCACGCGCGGCGGTGCGGCCGATTCGCCGCCCGCCATCGACGAGTCGTCTCCCGTTGGTACAACCATGTCCCAGGGCGCGGATTCCGGGACCGCCATCGCGGCTTCGACGCCTGCGGGATCAAACCTGTCGGCGATACCACCGGGCATCGGGGCGCTGCAACCGCCTCGTCCGAACAGCAACAGCAGACCTGCCAAGGGAACGCTCAGCGAGCAGCAGGCAGCGACACCGGTCAGCGAAGCGATCAGAAACGCCTTGGGAAAGAACATCGCGAACCCAAGTATCCCGGCCAGCACCAAGCCGGCGCCCAGCGTCCACCATGCGACGGTGATGCTGTCCAAACCGGTCGTGCGGCGGACGGCCAATTCGCGGGCTTTCTCCGGGAAGCTGGTGGCGGCCAGCGTGTACGGCATGGGACGCGCGACCGCCGTTCCCGCCTCGCTTGCCGCAACCGGCATCGCCGACTCGACCACTGCCCATTCCGCGACGGCCGGGGTCGTGCCTAATCGAAAAATGTTCGGTGCATGCATGGCCACAAAGGCAGCAGGCAACGCAGCCGCGCCTTCGGCACCGGCGGCGGTCGACGAGAACAACGCTTGTTGCCACTGCTGCCGGTCGCCGATCGGCAGTTCGCTGAACGCCTCGGGCGACCAACCCGGATAGATCGTGTAGACCGGGTCGAGCAGCTCCTGTTCCAGCAGGAAGAACGTTTGTTCCAAGTTCGAGCGTTGTCCGAGCACGGCGTACACCGCCTCGTCCACAGCTTGCAGACTGAGCGCGCCAGGAGCCGGCTGACCTTCGGGATCGGTCAGCGACAATTGGATCGTGGCCTTGGTTCCTGGCCGGTACTCGTCCTGGTC
The DNA here is from genome assembly GCA_023382975.1 of Pirellulaceae bacterium. GTDB lineage: Bacteria > Planctomycetota > Planctomycetia > Pirellulales > Pirellulaceae > SKKK01. The sequence continues at coordinate 2,843 of JAHDXO010000111.1, read as the reverse complement.
CAGTGTCGCCCGGATCGCGATTTGCCGCGCCTGCTGGACCAGCACCGTCCGCGTCTTGCGCACCGGCAGCCCGCGATCGCCGAACCGGTAGGCGACGATCTCCAGCGTGCCGAACAACTCGGGCGGCAGATCGATGTCGATGGCGCCTTGTCCGTTCTGCATTTCGATCTGGCTGGACAGCATCGTCTGACCGTCTTTCAACAGATCGACGAACACCGGTTCGACGCCGCCTCCCAGCGCGGATAATTGCAGCGTCTCGCCGCCCGCGTACACCGCCTTGTCCGATCGCACCAGGAAGTCGCTGCCGACGGTGCCGCAACTCAGTTGGACATTCCGCCGGCCGACGCGGCCTTCGGCATCGGTCGCCTTCACGGTCAATCCGATCTGGGCGGACTGCGGCACGATCTCAATCTGGGCGATCCCCAGCGGGCTGGTTTGCAGTTCGGTCGCCTGGCCGTGGACCACGACTCGCGTCTTGGCCGGGCGGCCGTCCGCGTAGTTGGTGATCACGTAGACCGTGTTGGCCACGCCCTGGACCAGCGTGCCGCTCTCGGGGATCACCGTCACCTGGACCGGATCGGCGGTGACGATGCGCGAGGCGCCGACCGAGTGTCTTTGGCCGGCCGAATCGGTGACGGTGGCGGCCAGCAGGAAACGGGCTTGGCCACTGTCCTGCTCGCGCCCGACCAGTCGCGGCGGCAGCCGGAACGAGAACTCGGCTCGCCCCGCGGCATCGGTTCGCGCGTCGACCGTCGCCAGCACCGACGGGCCGATCTCCATCGCGCGGACCTCGATCTTCACGGTACCGTCGGCCACCGGTTTGCCGAAGAAGTAATCGGCTTGCAGCGTGCCGCGCACCGTGTCGCCAGGTGCGTAGAAGGATTGATCGAGCATCACGGCCACTTTGAATTTCGGCAGGACGTATTTCTCGACCTTGACCGTGACCTCGCTGGTCGTCGAGCCGACCACGCACTGGATGCGGTACTCGCCCTCGATGATTTCGCGGGCCAGGTCGCAATCGGTGGCCGCGATGCCGAATCGGCTGGTCAAGTCGCGCTGCTTGAAGATCACGTTGCCTTTGGGGTCGGTCACCGTGAACTCGACCGGATTGCCCGCCAGCGGCTTCAGATCCGGCCGCTGCAAGGCCAGCGAGCGGACGTGGATCGTCTGGCCCGGCTGATAAACGGGCTTGTCCGTGCTGACCATCAGCCGCCAGTCGCGGCGCAGATCGATCGGGCGGGTCAGCGTTTCAGACTTGCCGTTCGTTTGCGCCACGACGCGCAGCTCGTACCGACCGTCGTCCCAGTCGGGCAATTCGAACCGGGGCGTCACGGTGCCCGCGGAATCGGTCGCCGTGTCGGCCAGTTCGATCTCCTGACCGAGACTCTGGTTAAACAGACTGACCCGCACGGGCACGCCGACCAGCGGCCGATCGGTTTGCAGATCCCAGACCGCGACGCGCAAGGCAGCATGGCTGCCGGACAGCAGTTGGCTCTGGCCGAGCAGTCGCACGTCGTAGGGCGAAGGCTGCAGGCGATAGTAATAGGCATGCAGCGATCCGATGATCAGCACGGCGGCCGCCGCGGCCCAGAAGACGCCGCGGCTGTAGTACCGCCAGCGCTGTTGGCGGCGGACCGCACCGGCCTCGATGGATCGCACAGTTTTCTGAATCAGTTCCTCGGAAGCCTCGGCGGGCGGCAGGGACTGCATGGCTTCATAGCGCTGACGCGCTTCGTCCAATGCAGCTTGTCCCAGCCGCGAGCTTTCGCAAAACCGTTCGACGATCTCCGCGTCTTCGGCCGACAGCAGCCCATGCACGTAATCGTCCACATAGTCCAGAAGGTTATCGTCCGGCGTGATCATGACTCGGCTCCGTTGGTTCTGCTTCCAGCCGAATTCGCGAGAATCCGGCGCCTTTCGCCGCCCGTTCGAAGCCTTGCGACCTCGACGGCAACGGCGCGTGCTACAGATGGTCGTTCTTCCAGCGCGCTTCCAGATATCGGCGGACGCCCGCCAGCGCGTGGTGCATGTGGGAGCGGACTGTCGCTTCGCTGCATCCCACGACTTCGGCGATTTCGGCGTAGGACAACCCGTTCCAGTTCCGCAGCACCAGCACGGTGCGTTGCTGGTCGGGCAGCCGCGAAACGGCCGCGGCGACCAGTTGAACGGTTTCGGTCGTCACCGCCACCTCGGACGGCGTCGGATCGCCGCCGGGCACCGTCACGGCGATCGTTTCGTCGCTGGCCACGACCGGCAGCGTTCGGGCTTGCCGGAACGCCAGACGGCAGCGGTTGGTGGCGATCGCAAACAACCAACTGCGGAACCGGTTGGGAAACCGGTACGTCCGCCGCTTGGTCCACACCGCCAGAAAGGCGTCCTGAAACAGGTCTTCCGCGCGCTGCGGGTCGCCGACCATCCGCTGCAGATACGTCAGCAGCGGGCTGGCATATCGGCGGACCAGCGTTTCCAGGCAGTCCCGCTCGCCCGCCTTGACGCGTCCCATCAGCCATTCGTCCGAGGCAGATTTCTGATCCATGTCCGGTTCTCCGCTATCGCCTGTCTCTCTCTATGCGCAACGCCCGTCCGGCGTGGAAAGAAAAATCCTTCCCGGCACGATTTCCTTCGCAACCTTGCGGCGCCCGACAGTTATACCGCGCGAGATCAAGACGGTTCCATCCTGACGCGGCGCGCCCAAATCGTTTAACGGCAAGCCGAAGGCGTCTGCATCGCACGGCAAGCCCTGGGCGTCTGCGTCCGAGGGTGGGCTGCGCGTCGCTCGAACGCCGCGCAGTCGCCTTCGGAGCCTGCTGAAATACTGGCAAGAACCGAGGTGGGGTAAGCTT
>JAHDXO010000110.1 GCA_023382975.1 Pirellulaceae bacterium | reverse complement strand
TGGTGCTGCGGTTCAGCGACGGCGGCGGCGATCCGTACTGGACAGTGAATGCGGTCGAGGTGCGGCCGGTGTACGACGAGTTCATTGTGAGCGGCCCGGGCGGGGCGCTGCCGGCGGACGGTACGACGTTGGATCAGTTCACGGTGGCCGAAGGCCAGTACAAGCCGAACGCTTGGTATACACTGAGCACCGACCAGGGCCGGATCGCGGCGGTCGACGGCGATTCGCGTTACGCCGGCGTGCAGGTGCAGGCTCCGGCCAGCGGAGATTTTGTGTTCCAGGTGCTCCGCGGCACCACGGCCGGCACGGCCAACGTGCGGGTCGAGGAGGTCAATGGCGCGTCGCGGGGCGGCGTGCTGCAAGAGTACGTGCATGCCGCGCTGCGGCGGTTCGATTTCAACGGTTCCGGGGCTGACACGCAATTGGATGCGCCGAACGGTTTCTGGAGCGTGCGCGGCAACGACGTGTACACGGCGGCGGCGGGGTACGGCTGGAACGCGGCGGTTAGCGAATTCCAGCGGGGCACGGCCGGGATCAGCGAGCCCCAGTTGGATTCGCTGTACCGCGACGGCCACTGGCAGTCCGCGCCGCGGACGTTCCAGGTGACGGTCAAACCGAACAAGAGCTACGACGTGCGGATCCACACAGGCGACAGCAGCTTTGCCCGCGATCACTTGCAGGTCACGGTCGAGGGCAACACGCGGCCGTTGATGGCCACGGCGGCCAACGAATTCAAGTCGTTCACGGTCACCGTGCCCGCGAACACGGTCGGCGACGACGGCATCCTGGACATCCAGATTGCCAACCTGGGCGGCGATCCGTACTGGGTGATCAACGGCATCGAGGTGGCCGAGAGCACAACCAACGTGCCGCCCGGCCCCGGCTTGCCGGACCTTCCTGTGCCCCCGCCTCCCTCGCCGTCCGCAGCGACACGATTCGATTTCAATTCGGGCGGTTCGCTCACGGCCAACGGCTTCACCGGCGTGGGGACGAGCAACCTGTACGATCCCTTGCAGGGCTACGGTTGGCAGACGACGGCTTCGACCTTCAGCCGCAGCGGACCGAACGATCTGTTGCGGGACGGGCACTGGGGCACGGACAACACCTTCCTGGTGAATGTCGCCCCCGGATCGTACGTGGTCAATGTCACCTTGGGCGACGCCGGCTTCGCGCGGAACTTCATCCAAGTGGACGTGAACGGAGCTGCGCAGATCTCCAACCTGGCGACGGCTGCCGGCCAGTTCGCGCATGCAACGACGGGAACGGTGAGCCCGGTGAACGGTCAACTGGCCATCCGCGTCCGCAGCACCGGCGGCGATCCGTACTTCACGATCAATGCGCTGGAGATCCTCGCGGCGCCGCAGGCGAACCACAACCTGACGACCAGCAACGGATTGACCTTCACGGGCACGTCCACGGCCCCGAACGGTGCGCTGGTAACCGTCGCGACATCGCTGGGCAGCATTGCGTCGCCGGATGCCGATACGTCGTACGCGGGCGTCCAAGTGGTGGTGACCGGCGGGACGTTCAGTTTCACGGTGACGCCGCCAGCGGGCGGGGGAACGGCCACGGTCAGCAGCGAGGAGGTGACCGGATTGGGCAAGGGCAGTGCCATCCGGAACTACGCCGCACCGACCGTTCGCCGCTTCGACTTCAATGGTTCGGGCAACGCGCCACAAGGCGGCTTTACCGGCGTCCGCGGCAACAGCTTGTACAACGCCAACAACGGCTATGGCTGGACGACGACCGTGTCCGAATTCGAGCGGGGAACCGCGGGCTATACCGTCAACCCAACCAACGTGCCGCTGTACCGCGACGGGCACTGGGGCTCGGCGGCGCGGACCTTCCAGGTGGCGGTGGATCCCGCGGAGACTTACGACGTCCGAGTCTACGTGGGCGATCGCAGTTTTGCACGGGACTACATTCAGGTGACGGTCGAAGGCGCCGCGGCGCAGATTGTTCCCCCCACCACGGCCAATCAGTTCCAGGCATTGACGATCACCGGAAGCGATACGAACAGCAACGGAATCCTGACGATCACGATCACCAACACGGGCGGCGACCCGTACTGGGTGATCAACGGGATCGACGTCTGGCAGTCCGACGCGAGCGATCCCGGGGCCTTGAATCTGTTGGCAGGCCAATGGGGCAGCGAGCGGGTCGGCCAGTCGTTGACCCAAGCGGCGATCGACGCGGTCCTGCCGTGGGCCCGCGAGTACTGGGTATCGACCGGGTTGGCCGACTGGCAGTTGATCCAGTTGTACCAGACACCCATCGCGATCGGCGACCTATCGAACCGCGGCGCGTTGGGCGTCACCAGGCCCGAAGGCATCTGGCTGGACGCCGGCGGCGCAGGACTGGGGTGGTCGGTGGGCAGTAGTCAGTGGTCAGTGGGCAGTGGTTCACAGACAACGGCCAACGGACAACTGCCGACTGCCGCTTACGACCTGCTAACGGTCGTCACTCACGAACTGGGCCACGTGCTGGGATACGACGACCTGGACCCGCTGCACCACTCGGACCACATCATGGCCGGGGTGCTGCAACCGGGCACAGCTCGGATCGAAATCGCAGTCGGCGGAGGTACATCTCCGTGGGTCGCGGGCGCCGAACGCGACTCGGGAATTGTGCCGCTGCTCGGACCCGCGGCCGGCGGACGCGGGCCACTGTGGGTCGCGGGCGCCGAACGCGACTCGGGAATTGCGCCGCTGCTCGGACCCGCGGCCGGCGGACGCGAGCCACTCGGCGAACACGGGCCGCTGGTGGACCGCGTGCTGGACGACCTGCTGCGTGACGATCTGCGGGCGAGCGAGAACGCCGGGCATGGCAACGAGGACGACGAATTCGACGTGTTGCGATCCGGGCATGACCACAACACTCACAGCGAGCTCGACGCCTTCTTCGCTCAACTGGGATGACGCCGTCGAAGGCAGGTTTTCGAACGGGTTTGGGATGCCTACCGTTTGACGATTTTGAAGGCGCAGTCGCCGCCCCAGCCGCCGAAGATGGCCAGGTAGACGTACAGGGCGGCCAGCGGCTCGAGCTGGCGGGCGTTGACCAGCGGTCCGGCGTCGACCGGTTCCAGCTCGAGATCCTCGGTCAATTGGCGAATGACCGCCTTGGCTGCTTCGTCGTCGCCGCAGTAGAACATCGTGGCGGGTTGATCGCGATACCACGGATTGACCATCGTCGCGTCGCTGACCGTATTGAATGCCTTGACGACCGTCGCGGTTGGCGCCCACTGGGCAATCTGCTCGGCGGCCGACGTGGCAAAGCCAAGCTGCAATCCCTTCAGATTGCCGGTCAACGGATTGATGCAGTCGATCAGGATCTTGTCGTTCAGCGGCCCGAGCGAATCGAGCACCTCGCGCGTCACGTCCCACGGAATCGCCAGCAAAACGGCCTGCCCCGCGGCGGCGGCATCCTGGACGCTCATCACCGCGGCATTCGGACCCGAGCGGTCCAGCAGCGATTGAAATTCTTCGCTCTGCGGATCTCTCACGCCGTAGAAGACCCGGTGGCCTTTCTGCGCCCAACGAATGCCCAGCGCGCTGCCGACCCTGCCCGTTCCCAAAACCGCGATGTCCATTTCGAATATCCCCCAGTACGTGGTATCCTATTTCCTGCAATGTGACTTCAAACGCTGCAGCCTGATGCTGTCGCTGATGCACGACCATGATGCAGGACGACTTGCATCCCGGCAAGGAGTCTCCCGGCATTTTCGGCGCTCGGTTTCGGTGCCCAGTTTCCGGCAAGTTAGCATCGTTCGAGAAGTAACTGTCCAGTGTTTATTGCTGATCATCCCACGGAGTGTGATGGCTACATTGGGAAGGCGACCGTTGTTTCTCGAACGATGCTTAGCGATTGACAACGCAGATTTCTGGCCAAGATGCCCAAAGGCGCGCGGTGAAATCCGGGGAAGGAGAATGCAGCGGGGGCATGATACCGGTGGGCTTACGCCGCACCGCTCGCCGGAATCTGTGGGAACGACGCGCTCGGCGCGGGTCTCCGACCCTGCCGAAACAACGACCGCAGGTCTCCAGCGGCTTGGGAGACCTGCGGTCGAGGTCTGTGGCTCGGTCAGAGACCGGCCACAGCGCGAATGAGAACGGAGCAGGGGCATGACACCGGTGGGCTTACGCCGCACCGCTCGCCGGAATCTGTGGGAACGACGCGATCATGCTCGGCCCAGTTGGCAAGAGTGGCTGGGCCTCACCGCGTCGGATCGTCCGCTGCTTCCCGATTGGGGTCTTTTTCGACGGGCTTCTCCTTCTCCTGCTCCTTTCCTTCCTTTTCTTCTTTCGCTTTCTCGATTTCCTGAATCTTCTCGATCCGCCCGACTCGGGCTTGGATCAAGATCCTCGCTCCGCCGGCCGCGGCTGCTGCGGCTTTCAATTTTTCGCGGGTTTCTTCGTCCATTTCTTGCGACGCGTCGCCAGGCTTGCTCGGATCGCCGGGCTTGCTGGGATCCTCGCCCTCGATCAAATCGGACGAAGGTTCGCCCGGACGGTAGCGGAAGGTGACTCGTTCCAAGCGGGTGTGGACTCGCACCTCGCCCTCGTTCGGATCGACGATGAAACCGTAGGCTTGCTCGTGGGTGTTCTTGATTTCCGACTGGTGCAGCGTCTTGCCGGTGCGGACGTCCAGGCAGCACAGTTGCACGCTGGGTTGGTCGGACCGCCACGAGTTGTTGGGTCCCTGGATCGCCTTCTGGTGACGGCGGAAGAACGTCAGCACGGGCGAGTGGGACGGATGGTTGATCTTGATCCACTGCTGCTTGACTTCGGCCATCCATTGGCGCTCGCCCGTCCGCGCGTCCAATCCGTAGACTTTGCCTTCGACTCGCATTTGTCCGGGCGCGTTGCGATTCCAGAACATGGGGCCTTCGACCTTGGGTTCGGGTCGGTTGGCGATCAGGATGTATCGCTCGCCGGCGGGTAGCACAAAGATGCTCTCCAACTCCGGTTCTTCGTCCACCGTGGTTTCGATGACCGTCCGGCCATCGACCAAGGAAAGGATGACCACCCGGCCCTCGGGCTCCATCACGGCGACCTGGTTGTTTCCGATCAGCCACGCCTGGGATTTGGTCGAAAAGCTGCAACTCCAATCGGCAGCTTGTGTCCAAGGGTCGAATCGCTGGAGAAGTTGCTTGTCGCCGGCTCGTTCCCACATCACGAACGTGCGACCGATCGCGGCGAGCCGCTTGTCCTTGTCGGGTAACTGGCGGGTTCCCAACTCGCGTCCGTCGCGGGCGTTCAGCACGATGGCGTTGGTCGAATTCGCGGGCGCGACCAACAGCAACTCGCAATCGCCGAACAAGTCGGCACCGGGGGATTGGTCATCGCGCAACCACAAGGCTTCCCCCGTCAGCGGATCGACGGCGGTCAGCAGACGTTGCTGCTGGAAGGCGACATAGTCCGTCGTGGCGACCACGGACTGCGGCAAGCTGCCGCGAACCAGCGGACCTTGCATCAGTTGCGCGCCGAGTTGCATCCGCAACTGCAACTGGGGCACCATCCAGATATTACCTCCGTCCACCTTGACGGCGTCGGAGGACCACAACACCTTGCCGTTCTTGGCCAATTGGTCGACCGCCACGACGCGAGTTCCCAACCAGACGACCATCAAATGGCCGGCCGTCTGGGCGTCGTTCAGCATCTGATTGTGGATGTAGAACTGACTGGCATCGTTGCCCTCGGCCAGCGGCAACTCGTATTGCCTCGCACCTTGCCCGTCGAAACCCAGCAGCTTGCGGGTCTGGAGGTCGATGTCCGCCGAGACCAAAGGCGACAGATCCGTGCCGTCGCCCGTGATCAGCAGCGAGGCATAGTTCCAGTTCTGACGGGCTTTCTGCGGTTCGACTTTCGTCACCCGCGTACTCGGCTCGGCCAACGGCCACGGCCCCTGGCCCGCGATCCAACCGCGGACGGGATCGTCCGCGGGCAACGCGGCAAAGCGTTGCTGTCCCGTCTGGCCGTCCAGGCAGACCGTATCGGCCAGCGGGCCGTTCAAAACCGCATAGCAACGAGCGGCCTCGAGCGTCTTGCCGGCCGCGCGAAGCAGCTCGGCCAGACGCGCGGTCGCTTCCGCCCGGCCGCCGGGCGTGCCGGCGTGCAGGACGCGGCGGAAGTGCAGTTCAGCCTCGATCCAGCGTCCCTCCGCAGCCAACCCGGCAGCCAACTGCAGCCGCGCCGGTTCGGCGTCCGAGTGAAATTCGAAGACTTCGAGCGACTCGGGAGTCGGCGCGGTACGGAGTCGCTGGGCGATCTGCTGTTCGAAGTCCGCACGGACATCGGGCGCCGCCAAACCGAGCAACTCGGTCAGCGTGACACACAACGACAGGCCTCGCCGGGCGCTGTGCGCGGGACTGACGTAGATCGGCTTCCGGCGGTCGGAGGACACGTCCACCAGTTTCAGGCAGGTGGCCAGCGCCGCCTCGATTTCGCCCGCGTCGCGATGCACGGCGATCAGGCGTTCGAGGAACCGCGCCCGCAGCTCCGGGTCTTCGATCGACTGTTCGACGTCGGCCGCCAGCTCGCGGCGCGATTTCCAATCGGCGCCGGTCAATTGCAGCAGAGCCTCGCCCAGCAAGCGATAGATTTCGGGCGAGGATTGAACGTGCTGGGCTTGCAGCAGCCGGTCAATAGCCTGCTGCAGATGGCCTGCATACAGCAGGACTTCGGTATGTCGCAGGAAGCCCGCCAGATCCTGCTCCGGCGGACGCTCGGCCGCGGCCAGTTCCAGCAGTCGGGCCTCGAGCGTCTGGAAGCGGTCCAGCCGCATCGGTGAACAGGAGACGACGTAGTCCTCGATCCGCAGGAGATTGCCGGGCACCACGCTGTCGGGCGACAGCGACCGGGCGGCGATCCGGCCATCGGCCAGATCGATCGCGACGACTTCGGCAGAGTTCAAGGGGACGTACAGTCGGTCGGTGGTCAGGTAGCCGCGCCCGCTGGGCACGGATCCGGCGGGCCAGGCCGTCGCGCCGCCAAACGCTTCCGCACCGTCCTTCAAATCCAGTGCGCGGAACCGGCCACGTCCCACCACCAGCGCCTTGTCTTCGTGGATGCCCGCCACGTACAGGCCATCCTGCCGCGGCACCGTCCAGGCTAGGCTGCCGTCGGCCAGATTCAGGCAGAACAACTGGTCGGAGTCCCAGGGCGTCAACAGCACTCGGTCCTCGCCAACCGTGGCTCCCGCGTCGCACCATTGATCCGAGCGATCGGCCTGCAGTTGGCGTCCCATCTGCCGCTGTTGAAGGATGATGAACTGCATCTGGGGATTCGTCGTTGCCGGAGCGGGCGGCGCGAAGGCCCAACGGATCGTGCGGGCCGCCAGATCGACCGCGACATAGCGGTTCTTCGAGGTGCAGCAGATCACCAAGCCCTGGGCGTAGACGGGGCTGACGCCGCGCGGCGGTTCGGGTTGCGGCAGATAGAATTGAGGTCTGCCGAATTGCGTCTGGTCCCCCTCTTCGTCCCAGGGGGCGTCCAGAATCCATTGGTCGACCAGATCGCCCGTGGTCGCGTCGAGCGCCACCAGCAACATCTGCTCCTTGAACTCGACCACCGCGTACAGATGGTCGCCCAGCGGCAGCGGCGGACCTTGGAACCGGCCGCCGGCCAGCGGCTGACCCGCCGTTCCCGGCGCCCCGCCGATCTCCCACTTCAACTTGCCCGATCGCACGTCGTAGGCGGCCAGCAGGTTGTAGGTCGCCAACGGAGCCGGATCGATCTCGCGGCGCCCGTCCGGGCGGATCACCGGACGCTGGAAGGCCGGACTGAGTGGAAAAGCCTGATCCTCGATCACCAGCACCAGGCGCCCCGTGCTGCTCATCGTGCCGAAGCTGGGATCTTCCCACAAACGCTGCTGCAAGGCCTGTGTCAACGAGTCTTGTTCCGCCGCTTGCTGTTTCGCGTCCGCAAAACGCAGCAGATACCACAGGCCGTGCAGCGCCGGGGCGCGCCAACGCAACTGGCCGGTGGCCAACTCCACCGCCTCGATGCCCGTCGGCGTGCGGAACACCACGGCACCGTCCACGACCAACGGATGGACGGCGGGCAGCATCGTCCGCCGTTGCTCGGTGAACGATTGCTGGATTTGCTTGACCGTCTTGACCAGCAGGTTATCGGAGACCATCGCGCCCAGCGGAAGCGAACGCAGGTACGGCCCACCGGCCACTGTCCGGGTGTTGCCCGAGATGTCCTTGCGAAACACGGGCCAGTTGTCGCTGTGTGCCGCGACGGCGCCGATCGCGTTCTCCAACCAGGCCAAAGGATCGTCGGTCGGCGCGAACAGCGTCAGCGTCTGGCCACCGATCTCGATCGTGCCGCCCGGATTCCGTTCCATCAGCTTCCGCAGCACTTCGCAGGCCCTGTCCGGCAACCCGGCTCGCTGCCAACTAATGGCCAACTGCAGCGACAGCGACGGCTCGTACTCGGCGGCCCGCGCCGACAGATTGTACAGTCGCTCCAGGTACATGGCCGCCTGAACCGGACGGCCGTTCATCCGGTGATGGCTGCCCAGCAGGAACGACGCTTCGGTGCCCGCGGCGGTGAAGAAATACTTGCGCTCGATGGTCGCCAGTTGCGCCAGATCGAAGCGATCGAGGGCATCGGCCAAAGCGGCCCGGGCCAGACTGCCGTAGTGCGTCTCATAGGCCTCGCGGCCCGCGGTCGGCAATTGCGACAGGATCAGCTCCGCCTGTGACTTGAGTTGCCGGTACGATGGCACGCTCAAGTCGGGCTGGTAGAAGAAGTCCTCGTCGGCCGACAGGATCTCGCCCAGCAGCGTCACGACTTCCGCATACCGCTGCTCATCGATCAATTGCTTGGCTCGCGTCAGTTGGTACACTTGCGCCCGCTCGGCCAAGCGCAGACCGAACGGAGGCTGCGGTGCCGCGCCAGTGGTGTCGTCCTTGACCGCCGCTCCCCGGGCCGCAGCGGCAGCGGCAGCCGCGGGAGCGACGGCCAGCCGCTTGCCTTGGACCGTCGGCGACTCGGGCAGCGGATTCTGCTTGACCCACGCGGCCCATTTCTCCATCGCCGGACCGCGGTCTTCGGCTTTGTCGTAGAAGAAGTTGCCGAAATTGAACGCGTTTTGCGGATGCTGCTTGAGCATCGTAAACCAGGCCGCCGCTTGCTTCATCCCGTAATCCGCGTGCGACTGACCGGTCAGTTGCACCAGCCAAGCCAACGCCACGTCGTTCACGAGCACCGAATCCCGCTTGTTGTTCACGATCCGCTGCTGGCAGGTGCGGTCGTCGTCCAGCAGCTTAGCGAGTCGCGCCGCATGCTCCTTGCCTCCGAGCCGGGCCACCGCCTCGATCCCCATCGCGACTTCGTTCGGCTGCCTCGCCTTGGCGTCGTCCAAGGCATCGACCGCCAGCGGCAGACCAAGATCTTCCAGCCCCAACGAGACGACTAGTCGCAACTTTTGCTGTTGCAGATGCTGGGCCGCGGGGCGATGAATCCAGACGCCGATCAGCGCCCGCAATCCCTGCTTCTCAGGACCTTCGCGAAGCGCCTTGGCGTACGGGTCTTGAAAGAACATGTTCGAGAAATTCATCCAGAACTGTTCCATCTCGGCGCCCTGCGAAGTGCTGTCGGAACTGGCCAACAACATCGCCGCGAGCGTCGGCACCGAAGGCTGGCGGCGCTCCTTGACAAACTGGCCGTGCATCGCGTTCCACACCTGATACACCCGCGTCTTGACGGCATCGGCCGACCGGGCCTCGATCGATTCCATCAGGCCGGCTTCTTCCTTCAGGATCGAGGCAAACAGCGTCCGTGCCTCAGGACCGTCCCCGGCGATCTCCCGGTACCGCGACCAGCCGGGTAGATCGTGCGTTTGCTTTCCCTCCGGGTCGTCGATGAACGCTTGCAACCGTCGCTGGAAGTCGGTCTCCATCACATCGGCCAGCACCCGACGGCATCCGCGACGGATCTCGGCATCCGGATGCTGCAGGCCGGCCAGCAGAGCGTCCCGTGCCGCGAGTCCCAATTCCGTCAATTGCTTTTCCGCACGGCAACGCTCGTCGTACGCCTCGTCACCCAACCCCTGCACCAGATGCGCCGCCGCGACGGCCTGCGATTGCGGGTCGGCTTGGGACAGGCTGGCAGCTTGATCCGCGGCGGGTTGCGCGTCGGCAGCGCGGGCGAAAGCCGCTAGACCGGAGGACAGAAGAAAGACGGAGATCACCGAGAAACGAACCGTCGCGCGTCGCATGGCAGGTAACCTTGAGAATGCCTCGGGAAGACTGGATCGCCGGACCTACTGGCCGGGTGAGCTATGTGAGCTATTATCCTCACGATTCGTCCGTGCGGTCAAGCATCGCAAGTGAGGACAGTTCTCGTTTTCAGTCGATTCTGCGGGCCGCTGGTCGCGAATCTTCCACGCACCTTGGTGGGATCCGAACGCCGATCGGAACCAGATCGGTTGTGAAGGCGGCAGGGTGTCCGAGTCGCGTTCAGCGCCCGCGACCCACAGAAGCCTCACGCCTTGGCTCTTGTGGGCACCAGTTCCCAGGCGTCGGGCTGTCCCAAGAGATTCGACAGGGCAGCCAGGCCGATTTCGAGCGAATCCTGAAGCCCCGCCTCCATCTCGCCGGCCACGCGATTGAGCGACAGCGGCATCGGTCCCGCGAATCCCCGATCTGCGCAAAAGAAAACGACCGGCGGGTTGGTCAGCCATTCGACGAAATGCTCGGCGACGCGGGGAGTCAGTGCCGCATCCGCCTCGACAAACGGCCCGTCCGCGACGAACACGATCTGACATGGCTTCTGACGCCGCGCCCACAGCCGGTCGCAGCCGCGTTGCAAGACGCCCGACAGACGGTGCCGCAGGAAACTGACCTGATCGTCGAACGGGATGCCGACATAAGGACTCAGGTTGCCCGGTTCTGACACCAGCAACGGCGCCGGTCGACCGGTCAAGTCGATGCCCGCGACGTACCAGCGAAGCGTAGCCGTCTCGATCAGCACCATGAGCAACGCAGGGTCCTTGTCGGTCATCTATTTGCCTCGCGACGGTTTCGAAAGATCGGACAACGCTCGGTCGAGTCGCGGCAGCAACTGGTCTGCGCGACTCGCCAATTCGCCCGGGTCCACCGACCCAGGCAGCGCGCCGGGCGGTTGCTCGGCCCACGCCCGCGCCAGTTCCCGACCTTGCTCGACGAATTGCCGCATGTCGTTCAGCAGCCGCTGGTGTTCCACGATCTCATCGTACCGCGCGGCGGCCTGATGCAGGACTTCGATCAGTTCGTCCGGATCCCACGGCTTGGTGATGTAGCGGTACAGCCCGACGTTGTTGATCGCATCGATCACCGCCCGGATGTCGGCGTAGCCGGTGAACACGATCCGGATGGCCTCAGGGTGCGCCTCTTTGACTTGATGCATCAGTTGGACACCCGTCATCTCGGGCATCCGCTGGTCGGACATGATCACATGCACAGGATGCTGTTGCAGGATCTCCAACGCCTGCGCGCCGCTTTCGGCGATGTGCAATTCGAACTCGCGGCGCAACAAGCCCTGCAGCGAATACAGGATTTCGGGTTCGTCATCGACCAGCAGAATCGGGTGCTTTCGGGACGGGTTCATGGAATTTTTCCTTATCCGATTGAGGACGAAGCGGCAGGCGGACACGGAACGTGCTGCCCGATCCGAGCGTACTTTCGACGTCGATCCAGCCGCCGTGATCGCGGACGATCCCGTAACAGATGGCTAATCCCAAGCCGGCGCCTTGCCCCACGGCCTTGGTCGTGAAGAACGGCTCGAACAGCCGAGGCAGATGGGCCGGGTCGATTCCGCCGCCGTGGTCTCGCACTTCGATCACGGCGCAATCCTGGTCGACTGCCGTTCGCAATTCGATCGTTCCCTGGACCTCGCTGGCCTGGATCGCGTTCAGCAGCAGATTGTGGAACACCTGATGGATCTTGCCAGGCCGGCAGACCACGGACGGCAGTTGGCCGTAATCGGTCTTCACCGACAGGTTTTTCCGCTGGAGGTCGCTCGCAAGAACCTCCAGCGTCGACGCGAGGGCCGCGTGCAGATCCAATTCGTCCAAGTCCGCCGCATCCAGCCGGGCGAATTCGCGCAGATTCTGGACGATCTTGCGGACGCGGGCCAAGCCGTCCTGCGAAGCGGCGAACAACCGCGGCAGATTCTCCTCGATCCACGGCAGATCCGCCGCCGTTTCGAGATCCGTCAGTTCAGCGGCCAACTGGGAGTTGCTCTCCGCCAACCCGGCCGCCGCGCGGCGGTAGGTGCCGAGCAGTTCCATCGCCGCGCGGACCTCGCGGTTCAACACCGCCAAGTTGTTGATCACGTACGACACGGGGTTGTTGATCTCGTGCGCCATGCCCGCCGCCAACTGGCCCAGGCTGGCCAGTTTCTCGCTCTGCACCAGCGCCGCTTGCGTTGTCCGCAGTTGCCGGTTCTGTTCGGCCAGTCTCCGTTCCAGGCCGATGATCCGCGCGCCTTCGCGGATACGGACTCGCAATTCGTCGGGATCAAACGGCTTGGCCAAGAAATCGTCGGCCCCGGCGTCCATCGCAGTGACCAGGTCTTCCTTTTCCGATTTCGCGGTCAGGAGCACGATGTAGACATAGTTCGGCGACTCGAATTCGCGGATGCGGCGAATCAACTCCAGACCATCCATCTCCGGCATCAGCCAGTCGGTCAGCACCAACGGAAAGGGCTCGCGCTGAAACAACTCCCAAGCCTGCGCCCCGTGCTCGGCCTCGGTCACCTCATACTGCCATCTGCGCAGCGACGAGCCCAGCAGCCGCCGCATCACCAACCCATCCTCGACGATCAACACCTTCATCATCGCTGTTGCACGTTTTCGAAAAAGAACGCGAACGATCTTCCTGCCGCGTGCAGATTGGTCACCGCCTCGGCTTGCCCAAATTCAAGCGAGTACTCAGCCAATTGCCACAGCACCACCAATTGTGCTCGTCCCGAAACCGAGTTGCAAGCCGCCGATACCTTGGCTCGTTCTCGCCTTCGTCCTGGCAGGCAGAAAAATCGACGGCAGAAACATGCGCCGAGTAGCAGTTCCCCGCAGTCGCCTTCGGAGCCTGCTGAAATACTGGCAAGAACCGAGGTGGGGTAAGC
>JAHDXO010000109.1 GCA_023382975.1 Pirellulaceae bacterium | reverse complement strand
TGAACACCTCCAGCGAGTTGATCGTGAAGTACGGATCGCCGCCGGTGCTGGCGATGCGCACGTTCAACTGGTTGTCGGTGACGGAGACCGGGAACGAGCGGTGGATGAACTGGCCGGCGGCGGTGGCCAAGCCGCTGTGTTGCTCGATGCCTTCGGCCCACACCGAGATGTTGTTCCGCGCGAACGAGGCGTCGCCCAGAGTGACGTTGACCAAATACGTACCGTTGGCCACGTTGACGTTGAACGTGTTGCTGGTGCCCCAGTGGCCGTCCTGCAACAAGGCGTTCGGCCCGCTGCGGCTGAAGGTCGAAGCGGTGCTCGTCCAGCCGTAACCCAAGCCCGGGTCGAAGGCGTTTGTCGCGCCGACGCCAGTGAAATCGGGCAAATCCACCGGACTGGACGAGGTGCCGAAATCGAACCGCATGGCCGCTGACGGCGTCGGAGTCGGCGGGGCCGGCAGCGCGGGCAAACCTAGCCCGGGCGGCACGTTCGTCGTGCTTTCCGCCACCTCGATGCCGTTGATCACCCAGTACGGGTCGCCGCCCAGGTTGGCGATCTGGATGTCCAGGACGCCGTCGACCGAGGGCGTGACGGTCAATACCGTGATCGTCTCGAACTCGTTGGCCGCCGTCGCCTCCAGCGGTTGCACCGCGCCCTCGACGGTGACCTGCAACTGGTTGCGGGCGAAGCTGCGGTCGCCCGTGTGGATCCGCACGTCGTAGGTCTTGGCCGGATCGACCCCCACCTGGAACGTCCGC
The DNA here is from genome assembly GCA_023382975.1 of Pirellulaceae bacterium. GTDB lineage: Bacteria > Planctomycetota > Planctomycetia > Pirellulales > Pirellulaceae > SKKK01. The sequence goes on along the minus strand of JAHDXO010000109.1, from coordinate 12,760 downwards.
GTCGCCGACTGCCAGTGGCCGTCGCGGTACAGCGAATCCAACTGAGGCTCGCTGATGCCCGCCGCGCCGCGCTCGAATTCGCTGACCGACGCGCTCCAGCCGTGACCGGCCAGTCGCGTGAACAAATCGCCGCCCCGCACGCTCAGGAAATGGTCGGTTGGTTCGCTCGAGTCTTCCGGCAGAATCTGTGTATCCACCGCCGGACCGTCGAAATCGAAACGCCGATAATTCGCTTGGACAAACCGGAATGCCTGGCAACTGGATTGCTGCCCCGTCGGCTCGACGAACTGGACGTACAACGTGCCCGCCGCCGAGGGACGCACGAAGCTGTACGCGAACGCACCGCTCTCGTTCGCCCGCACCTGCACGCCCTTCAGGTGCGGATCCTGGTCGGCCGAGGTGATGGTCACCTCGCCATCCGAAACATCGATGGTGCTGCCGGTGGCATCTAGCCAGGCCGATACGGTCACCAGCGAATCTGGCGTCGCGCCGTATCCGGTCACTGTCTCTTCGGTCAATCCGTCGGCAACCGGATGTTCCGGCTCCGACGAGCCGATCCCCAGCAACTTGCCCGGCCAGATTTCCAACCCGTTGATCACCCAGTACGGATCGCCGCCCAGATTGCTAAACGTGAGGGCCAAAGTGCCCATCCCCTCGGCCAGTTCCTGGTCGCGCTCCACCAGCACCACGAACGTCGGATGCGCGAACTGCCCGGCCGCCGAGTCCACGCGTTCGACCAGCACGGTTCCCTTGTTGGCGTCCACCACCTGCAGCCGGTTGCGGGCGAAGCTCGCATCGCCCGTCTTGACCGACACCAGATACCAGCCGTTGGCCACATCCGCCGTGAACGTCCGCGAGGCGCTTTGCCAATGCCCGTCGCGCAGCAGATCGGTGAACGTCGTGCCGGGCACCATCGCCGCCCCGCGGTCGAACCCGTTTACAACCGCATTCCAGCCGTACGTGCTTCCGTCCACCCCGTACAACGTCGTCGGCAGCACGCTCGTGTAACCGCCCTGTGTTTCGGCGGGCGTCCAGTTGAAATCGAAATGCAATTCGCTCTTGCCGAGCGGATGCTCAAGCGAGTCCAGCGGCAGATTCTCAATCCCGAAGTAGCGGACGAGCTGGAATGCCGGCTCCCCACCCTCGGTATCGATCCGACCGCAGAGGATCTCGAACCGGTTGCCCAACGAATCGAAGTTCAACGTGTCGCCGGGCACCGTCGGATTGCCTTCGTCGTCCAGCGACGGTACGCCGTGCGGTGGATCGCCGAAGGTCGGTAGCCCGCCCACGATTTCGATCTCCGTCGTCTGCGACGGCTGGACGTCGAACGTATCGCTGCCCTCCCCGCCGGCGACCGTCAAGACCTCCAGGCTTGCCGTGTAATTGACTTGCGGCCCCGACGCTTCGTCGGTGGCCAGCCGCACCACCCCGCCCGTCAGCGGCTCGAGATGGTTCCGGACGGTCAGCAGGTCGCCGTCGCTGGTCCCATACACGTACGCCTGATCACCGTCGCTGCCGCCGCTGTCTGCGACCCGCGCCGCGGCTGCTTCACCGGCCAGTCTTTCCAGATCGATGTGGTAGGTATCGTTCCCCTCGCCGCCGTCGAGCTCGATCGAACCGGCCGTATGCTCCGTCTCCGCATCCCCATCGCCGGGATTCAGCCAGATCGTGTCCGCGTCGGCGCCGCCATGAACCCGGATGCTGTAGGCTTCGCCACTCGACAGAAGCGTGCCGAGCAGTCGCAGGGTCGAACCGACGCCCGGGTCGGGATCCACGTTCTTCGAGTAATCGCCTTGCAGCCTGATCGCTGTGGCGACCAGGATACTCGAGCAGTTTTCGAGCGTCAGGTCGTCGCCCGCACGCAATTCGACGGCAGCGGCCAAGCTCTTGATCGTCGCCCCGGACTCGACTGTCAGATCGTCGCCCGTTGTGACGTGGTCCGTCACCGTGATTTTCACCGCGTTCCGGGCCGTGACATCGACGCCGATCGACAGTGGGCCGCCCGTGGTCAAGGTCAGACCAGTCAGCGCCGCGATGGTTCCAACGGTCCCGTCCAGCGTGGTCGTGCCGGTGACCAAGGCGGTCAAGTGCGCGTCGCCCTGCTTGGAATCGTCGTCCATGGTGCTGCCGAAGTGCAGATCCCCGCCGACGGTCAGGTTCATGTTTGCGGTCAAAATGACTGGATTCAGATAGATTTGATCGCCAACGGTGATGATGGAACCGCCGGCGAAATCGGTCTGGCCGGTCGAGCCGGTCGTCAAGTTCAACAGCGGACGCACGTTTCCAACCGGACCAAGAAACGCGGCCGTGCCGGCAGCATCGACGATCAGGCTGTTCGTCCCGGGCTCGGCGAGATCGTCCAAGGCGCTCTCGAAGGTGACATTGGCGCCTGCTAAATGGGAAGTGCTCTGCAAGATGACTTCGTCGCGGTATCGCTGGTTGCCCGTCGTGGTGATTCGCACGGCAGCCACGGAATGGAAGCTGGCGGCGATCTCCAACTCCGTCAGCGCAGCCGCGCGATACAACCGGGCCAACGCCACGTCGCCCTGGAAGGTACGGTAGGTCACGCCGTCGTGGGTGAACCCGTTGCCGCTGCCGCCCAGGTTTGCGCCGCCGCCGCTGCCGATGCCAGCGTCGTCGCCCCCGCTCTCCCAGTTGCCCGATCGTCCTCCGTTGCCGACCAGCCGGCCGTTGACGTACAACTGCATCTGGTTCGCTGCGGGCTGAGCGGGATTGGTCACGGTCACAATTTGCATGAAATCGTCGAGCAGGGAATCGTCGGTAAGGGCAAAGTCGACGGTGGTTCTTTCCGGCGAGTTCCCCGTGCGGAAACGCAGGACGGGATCGCCGCTGGCACCGCGATACAGGTACACGCCCCAGCCGGTGATGCCTCCGGTCTCGAACAGGATCTGGCCGCTGTTCGCCGGGACGTCGGCCCACGAAGCCACGGCGGGCTTGACCCACAGCTCGACAGTGGCCGTCGAGGCCGGGGTGCCGTTCAGCACATTGAAGGTGGCGACCGTGCCGGTATCGCTGTCATCGAACCGGAACGCCTTACTCAGTCCGGGACGCTCGCTGACAGCATCCACCCACTCGACGCCGGACAGCGTCACGTCGCGGTTCTGGGTGGCTGTGGTACTAACCCAGACGTCCGGCATGCTGCCAGGCTCAGCAGCATCGTAGGCGTACAGCGGGGTGGCGGTCAGCGTCAGGCCGAACAGCGTTCGGCCCGCGGCATCGGTGGTCAGGTTGCCCAAGCCGCTGGGCTCCGAGTTCTGCACCAGACCGCGGCCCACGTCGTCGCCGAAGATCGTATCGGCCAGCGCGTTCACCGTCAGCCCATGATTCGACCCGAGTTGACTGTCGACCGGCGCGGCAAAAAACACGCTGCCCGTGCCGCTGGCCGTGATCGTGAGATCGTCCCGCAGCAGCAGTCCATTCTGGAACATCGTCGCCAGATCGCCGTTCAATGCGATCGTACCGCCGCTCAGTTCCGTCCGCCCCCTGCCGCCCGTCGTGATCGAGTTGATCGGCTGGCTCGAACCAACCGGCCCGAAAATCGACGCGACGTCGCTGACATAGACAGTCAGATTCGACGGCGTGACCTCGATTCCATCATCATCGATCGGTCCGCTGAACGCGATGTTCGTGCCGGTCAGCGCGGCGTTCCCCGCAAGCACCAATCCTGCCGTTTCCAGGTACGTCTGATCGCCGCTGGTCGTGATGTTCGCTGCCAAGATCACGCGGCCAGCAGCATCCGTGGCGACCGAAGCCAGCGGGCGGATATCGCCGACGTTCCCAAGGAACCCCGTATCGCCGCTGGCATTGATTGCCAAGGCGAGTGGAGTCGTCGCGGAAACGTCTGAATCCACCGCGGCTTGGAACGTCACACCGTCTGCTGCTAGCCTGGTATCGGATGTCAGCACGACCGAGTTGCCGTAGGTTTGATCGCCGGACGTGACGACCTGCATCGTCAACGCGCGGTAGTTGGCTTCGATCTGGCTGGCGTCCAGCGCCGAGTTGTAGTAGCGCAGGATCGCGATCTGACCTTGGAAATTTCCTCCGGAAAACTGGGTACTTGCACCATTGATTCGGCCCAATCCGCTCCCATCGCTGCCCGCCCAGTCGCTGAATCCGTTCCGCTCTGCCGCCGCGACAAACTGCCCATTCAGATAGATCTCGATCCGTCCGTTGCCCGAACCACCGGGCAATGGCTTGAGAACTCCCACGACCTGCTGGAATCCTGTTCCGGTATCGGCCAGCGATGCGCTCGCGCGAAAGACGTTGCTGTTCCCTGCGGTCTGTGCCTGGACGACGACACGGTGGTTGGTCGCGTCGTAGTAAATCGCCATCCCGTTGGTACTGCCGCCCGTCTCGAACAGCATCTGGTTTCCACTACCACTGCCCGGCTTGAACCACAACTCGAACGTGGCGCTGTTGGTATTGGCCCCCGAGGGAACGTTATAGAAACTGGTCGTGGTGGCTCTTGCGTCGGGGAACTGGTAAGCGTGAGTGATCCCGGGTACTTTGGGATCGTTTACGGCCGTCGGCGATTGACTGTCGGCCATCGTCCAGGTACGTCCGCCCGATGTTCCCAACTCGGGCCATTGATTGTCACCGGGGATTGCGTCCCGAGCGGCGTCGTAGTTCAGCCTGAGATTCGTTGTCATCACGGCGGCAGATCCCAGTTGCGTCGTGCCGTCGGCGTTGGTGGTCAGCGAAGCGAGTGGATGGATCGCTCCCACAGCGTCTGCAAACGTCGTGGCGCCGTCGCCGGTCGTGTTGACGGTCAGCGCCGGATGAATCTCCGCCGTGCTGGCGTCGACCGTCGAGCCAAACGTCACGTTGGCGGCGTCCAGTTGCGTATGGCCGGTGACTTGGACTGGTCCCAGGTACGATTGATCGCCAACGGTGACTATCGCTCCCCCCGAGATGATCGCCCTACCATCGGCGTTGGTGCTGAGCGAGCCGAGCGGATAGACCGCACCGACCGAGCCACGGAACGTCGTCGTGCCGCTGCCGAGAGTATTGACGGTCAGATCAGGCTGGCCACCCGCTGCGTTGGCGTCGACGGTCGAGTCGAACGTGACGTGGGTTCCGTCCGATTGCATGTTCCCGGTGACGCGTACCGCACCTTGGTAGGTCTGGACGCCTATGGTCGAGATTGTCAGCGGCCCCGCGACTGCGTTGTAGTTCCCCGCAACCTGATCGCCGTCCAACACTCCCTCGTAGATCCGGAAGATGGCGATCTGCCCTTTGAACGGGCGGAACCCTTGCGAGTTGCTTCCGAATCCACCCATGTTAGTGCCGCCCACGGTGCCCAGACCGGACGCATCGCCGCCATCCCAGTCCGTGATACTGGACGACGCGGTGGTTGTTCCGACCTGCTGGCCATTGACGTACAGAATCGATGTCCCATTCCCCGTCCTGTCGAACGTGCCGATCGCATGGATGAACTCGTCCGTGGCCGCTTGGCCACCAAGCAGGCCCTGAGCATCCGTCGCCAAGTTGTAGGATACGCGAGCGAGTTGTCCACTGCCGGGTTGAATCACGCTGAAGATCAGGTTGTTGCCATCCAGAGCGAGAGCCGTTCCTGTGCTGCCACCAGTCTCCCAGAGTACCCTCTTGTCGGTCAGATCGTCCGGTTTGAACCAGATCTCGAACGAAGCGCTGCTCAGGTCGGGGGCAGGAACACGCGACTGGGGCGATGTAGTTCCGCTGCCGATCAGCGATAACTGACCACCATCTTTGTTGCGCACACTGTCGGTACTTCCCGAAGCATTGCCCGGGAACACGTACGCCGCGTCAATGCCGGGCAGGCGGCTGGCGCCCGTGGCGATATGACTGACCGTTGAGTCCAACTGGAACTCAAAGCCTCGACTGGCGTTATCCACCGCTCCGGCCATGTCCGGGAACCTGGCATCGGTCCAATCGGGATCGCGGAGGATGTCGAAATCGAAGATCGTCGTGCCCACGGGTTGCGAAACCACCGGGCCGAATACGATGTCGTCGGCCGTGATGTCGAGACTTGCCAGATCCAGATTCGCTGCGATCGTGATCATGTCGCCCGCGGTACTTCCCTGGCCGTCGATGATCAGCGAGGCGTAACCGGCGGCCAGCGACTGCACGATGATCGTGTCGTCGCCATCGCCTGCGTTGATGGTCAGCGAAGCCGTCGGGTTGTTAAACGCGGTGACTTCCCCGGCGGTTGACGTGACCCGCGTCCGGCTGCCGCCGGCATCGGACACCACGATCGTTTCGCCGGCCGGGCCGTGGTTCAGCGTGACTGTGTCTGTGTTGAGGTTCGACAGGATCGGCTCCAAGCCCGTGTAGGAAATACCTTGTCCGCTGATGTCGATGTCGCCGTCGTTCAGATTCTCGTAGTTGAAGACGATGGCGCCGTACGTGCCGCCGGTCAGCACCAGCACGTCGCCCGGCGAACCGGTCTGCGTACCACCGTCATACCGGATGGTCTTCGTGAAATCGCCCAGCGAGAAATCGACCGTCAGCGAATCGTTGCCGCCCAGGGTATCGACGATGATCGAGTCGCCGGACACCACGTGGAACGGAACCCAGATCGTACGCACGTCGACTCGCGTCGCTTCCGGGATGTTCGTGGTGAGCACCAAGTTGGGATCGCGGATCACGAACCGGTTGTTGGCTACGTCCGATTGGATCGTCAAGTCGTCGTGCGAGACGCCGCCGTTGATATCGGTGATCAGCAGGTTGCCGGAGCCATCCAGCGTCACCGCGGTCTCCGGTACTCCCCGGGCGGTCAGCACCACGTCGCCGCCGCTGCCGCCGGCATAGGTGATCGTGAACGTCTGGCCGTCGACGTCGAAGACGGCGCCTTCGGGCAAGTTCTTCAAGGTATCGCCGTCGTCCACTTGGAACGTTCCCGTCACGCCGCCGGTCGTGGTGATGATGGTGAACGTGTTGCCAACTGCGGGCACAAAGCCCAAGCTGACTTCCAAAACGGCGGGATTCAAGTCGACGCTGCCCGCCACGTTCAATTGGTCGTAACCCGTACCGGCGGCGGTGCCGTTCAAATCGACGGCAAAGGTACCGGCCGCAGCTCCCGTGCCGAAATCGACGTCGCTCGTAACCAGGATGCCGGTTCCCCCGGTGCCCACGCCGGGCGCGACCCGGCCGGAATTCACGGCCAACTCGCCCGAGGCCGTGACAATCGTGCCGGCGCCGGACAACACATCGCCGCTGCTCATCGACACGCCCTTGTCGGCCGTCAGCGTACCGCCCCCGATCGACACGTCAGCGATGACCGCCGGGTTGGGATCGACGATGGTGATGGTCCGTGAATTGACATCCAGCCGTCCATCGAAGCGGACTCCAATGCCATCCAGCGTGACGTCGACTTCGGCCGTGGCGGGAGCGCCGAACGCCTGGCGGCCAGAGGTGGTGACGGTGATCGTACCGGGTGTTTGCGCCGCGGCCAAGTAGGCGATCTCGGCAGCCGACAGGGCGCGGCTCCAGATGCCCACTTCGTCGATCTGCCCGCTAAAATCGCGGCTGTTGTTGTTTGCCGTAACGCGATCGGCTCCGATGTACACGCTGGTTCCACTCGCCGTGTCGATGGCCTGCAACTGCTGTGTTGTGTACGTGCTCTCAGCAACACCGTCGACATACAACAGAGCATCCGTTACATTGGGGCTGCTTCCACCTTGCAAAGTCAGCGCGACGTGGTGCCATTGACCATCATTCAGCACCGTGGTACCGACGCGGAAACCACCGTTCACCTCGATGCGTAACCTGCCACCATCCAGTCGAAAGGCCCATTTCTTACCCTGGGTGTTGGTGCCCCACGTCAATAGGCCGGCACCGGTACTTGTAGTTCGAACCCAGGCCGTCATCGTTCGGGCTTCTGTGCCCGTCACTCCGTCGTAACTGCCGTCGGGCACATCTAGCCGAATCCAGTCGCCGTTGCCGTCGAGACTCATCGCGTTGCCGATCTTCCCCGATTCGATCGACGCATCGCCCACCAATCTTCCATCTCGACCGTTTCCGGAAATGTCGGGAGTGATGCCATTGGACACCGAATCGAACGGCAGATTGACCTGCAAACCTTCCGTGAAGACGCCGTTGGGACTGGTGCTGAACACCGTGTTGCCTGCGGCGTCGGTGGTCAGACTGGCCAGGGGCGACGTGGAACCTACATGGTTGGCAAACCGCGTCTGGCCGCTGGCATTGATTTCGAGCGACCGGGGCGTGGCATCGGAATCGACGGTTCCGGCAAAGGTCACGTTCGTGCCGGTTAAGACCGCATCTTCGCCCAGCACCACGGGGCCGAAGTAACGCTGGTCGCCCGCCGTCAAGGTTCCGCCATCCAGATGGATCGCACCGGACCAGATGATTAGATCGGTCAAGCCCATGTCGACCGCGGTGGCTACCGTCACTCGGTCGTCGCTGCCTGCGTGAATGGTCACCGAACCCGAGGGAACCATGAAATCTGTCTGCTCGAATGTCACCGGATTGTCCGTACTGCGCAAACGCAATGTCTCGCCGCCGACGTCGCTCAGTTCCGCGTTGTCCGCCCCGGCCGGTAGGTTCAGCACCAGATCCGTGATCGTGCTGCCCGTCAGGTCCACCGGCTCAAGGCCCGTGTAGGTGATCACGCCGCCGCCGAGAGCGACGCTGCCCGAGTCGCCGCTGGTCATCTGGTGCATGACCGTGGAAAAAGTGCCTTCGATCAGCAAACGGTCGCCGGCCCCGCTGCCGCCCGCGTTGTCCCCGCCGTCGAAAGAAAGTCCGCCGCTGGGGATCGGCGAACCGTTGGAATAGTCCACCGTCAACGTGTCGTCGCCCGTCTGGCCGTTGATGGTCAAATTGGTCAGATTCCCAAGCGGCGTATCCAGCACTAGACGGCCATCCACCGTGACCTGAACATTGGCGCCGCTGCGCGTAATGACGGTCTGATTGTCGACGCCGATTCCAAGTTCGTCGGCGTCGATCACCGGCGTGGCGTCGTACGTCAGGGTGACGTCTTTGTTGCCGTTGGCCGTGTACGAGATCTCCAGCGGGACGCCACTGACGAACAGGGAGTCCCCCTGCGCCAGATCAGTGAAAGCGCCGCTCACGCCGCCGGTGGCCGTCAGGATCGTCACCGAATTGCCCGGATTGAAAGTGATTCCGCTGCTTGGCACCACGCTCAGACTTCCCGCCAGGCTGGCGCTGCCGTTGACCGACAGCAGGTCGCGGGTGGTGGCGTTGGTGAGCGTGATCTCCAGCGTCCCGGCGTTCTGGACGTAGTTGCCCGTCACGGTCATCGTGTCGGCTGTGGCGCTGTCCGAACCGATTTGCAGGATGCCGCCGTCCTGGGTCAGCGGCAGCTTGAACTCGTCGACATCCTTCAGCGTGCCACCGGTAAACGTAAACGCCGCGGTGCCGGCGCCCGGATTGATGTCGCCGTTGCGCAGATCCAGGATCCCGCCGTCCAGCCGGTAGGTCGCGTTGCCCGACGCCGCGTTGGTCAGGTTGATGTTCTTGCCACTGAACTGGACCGTGCCGCCCGTTTGGTGGAACAGGCCGGTGCCAGCATTGAAGTTGAGATTGCCGTTGGAACCAGAGCCAAGCGTCAGCGTGCCGCCTTGCATGTTGTAGGTGCCGTTGCCATTGGTGTACTGGCTGATTACCAGGTTGTAGGTTCCGTCCACCGTCACCGCACCGCCGACTTGGTTCACGACCCCTTTCCCATGCCGGCCGATTTCAAACTGTCCGGTTGCCAACGTGGGCGCGGTGGTAGGGGTGCCGATATTCAAGGTACCGTCGGCGTTGGGCGCGGCATTGGCACTGCTCGAATTGGTTCCGCCGACGTACAAGATATTGCCAAAGTTGATCGTGCCGTCGTTGTAGTCGAACACGCCGCGGCGCAGATTGCCGATGTACCAGTTGTTGTTCAGCGTCAACGTACCGCCGTTCATGGTGTAGGCACCTGAACTGGCCGCATTGTTGACGTTCCCCAGATCCAGGACGCCTTGCGAGGTCACCTGACCGCCGTTCTGGATGAACGTCCCTTTGCCGGTGTTGCCCACGCGGACCTGCCCCGCCAGCGTTTCTAATTTTCCATCGTGGATCGTGTAGGTGCCCGTGGCGGTGGCTGCCTGGCCGAGGATCAGGTTATCGGTCTGAACGGTCACCGTGCCACTGTGCTGGGTGACGGTCGCGGTGCCGGCCTGGCCGACCTCGAAGTTCGCGCCGGCGGTAAACAATTGGGCTTTGGTGTGTTCGGTCTCGCCGCTGACGCCCATGACGACCGTACCTACCGTGTTCGATTTGTTGGCGTTGGTGTCCTGACCACCCAGGAACAGTCCTCCGCCGTCGATGTCGATCACACCTTGAGCAAAGTTCAGCGTCCCGTTCCCGGAATTGGCAGTCTCGCCGGCCCCCAGCCGCAACGAGTTGGCTACGGTGATGGTCGGTTCGGACAGCGTGGCCGTCGGATCGTCCACATTCAAGACCCCGGTGCCGTTGTTGCCGACGAACATCGTGCCCGTGTTGACGAGCTTCTGTGCGGCCGGCAGGGACCAGGCCCCGGTGCTACCGGCGTTCTGCCCAAGCCGGAAACTCTGGACGTACATGTCACCTCCGACAACGAATGCCGACGGGATGGTGACGGCGTCCACATCAACGTACACGTGGGCCTGGTCGACTGACTCATCGGGCGTCCCGGCGGCCCCCTCGACGATGTCACCGTCGACCTGCAGCGTTCCGCCCCGCAGATGATACGTGCCGCCTTCGGTTTTTGCTGCTCCGCCAAAGATCAAATTGCCGCCGACATGAACATCCCCGCCGGTTTGTGTGACGTTGCCTCGCCAATTGCTCCCGCCGTCAGGATGGCCGCCCAATTTCAGATCGTTGTTGATCGTCAACGTCCCGCCGCTGCGCGTATAAGTCAGATTGGCCGTGGCGGTGGCCGGGTTGACGTGGAAGTTGTCCACCGTGATTGGCGTGTCACCCGAGCCGAGCGTGCCGCCTCGCAAATGGATCGTGCTGGTCGCCGAGCCGTCTGCGATGCTGCTGACGCTCAACTCGCCGCCGCTCATGTTCAACGTACCATCGCTTCCGTCACCCAGCAGCAGCGTCCCGGTGGTCAGGCGGCCGCCGGTCACGGTCAAGGTGCCGGTTCCAGGCAACGCCGTCTGGTTGTGGCCGACGGTCACGTTCTGGGCCGATTCGCCGGTCTGCGTGACCGTCGCGGTCAGGCCGTTGCCAACGTAGGCGTTCTCGGCGGCTGTGGGCTCGGCGGAGATGTCCCAATTGCCCAGCGTTGACCAGTTGCTGTTGGCCGGATCGAGATCGTCGAAGAAGACGCCGGTCGACGCAGCCGAGTAACGGCCGCTCAATCCGTACTTCTGCTGCAGGTAGTAGCCGACGGCGTTCTGGTCGTTGGACGACAGTTGACCCGAGTAAAGCAGCACCTCGGCAATTTGTCCCGTCAACCAGTCGTTGGAAACGCCCGCGTTGCTGACCCCGCGACCCAGCGTGTAGCCCTTGTCGTTGTCGCCCGTAAAGCTGACGGTCGATGCCGGACTGCCACTGCTGATGAACGTTCCCGGCGTACCGTTGAGGGCATACTGCGAACTGTCGTACCGTCCGCCTTCGGCCATGCTGAACATCGAGACCGAGTAAGTCGACGTGTTCCAAGCCGGGGTGAACAGGTTGTTTCCGTTGTTGTATCGAGTCCCCGCGCCACCACTGCCGGACGCGACGTCCATCGCCACCGTCTTGCCGTTGGCACCCGAAGCGATCTCCCCGATCTGCAACGCACGTTCGCCGCCGGCTGGATTTACGTCCAATCCGACGATAAACGCCGTGAAACCGTCTGACAGGCCGAGTGAACCATCGTACTTATACGCGCCGCCCCCACCAAAGGCCACGGCCGGATATCCGCTCACGGCGTTGTCCGCGATCGTGGGGCCACCGTCGGACAAGGTCGCATCGTGAGAAATTCTGTCTCCGATGTTCCAGGCTCCCGTCAGGTCCGTCCAGGAAGTGACGGTCGAGCCGCTGACTACGACGTGATCGGCACGCAACCAAAGCACCAAATCATCGCTCACGGGCAGGACCGCCAGCAGTCGGCGGTCCTCCAGTGCTTCCAAGCACAGCCTTCGTTTGCGGCCACCCCGCCGAGTTTCTGGCAGAAACGCTCGATTGCGCGCATACCGCCTGTTTTCGCTGTTGCTCATGGTGCCGTCCCCCCCACTATAGCAGACTTCCTGCTATCTTAGCAAAAGAATGGGAAACTACAGATTGCTCCAGAATAACGCGCACCGCGCGAATCACAAGAAGCTGGGGTCGGTTATCTCAAACGATCTCCAGCGTCGAATCTTCCCCAGGAATTGGCGAAAAGGCCCAAGCATCAGGCCGAAACCCGCGTCAGAAGAAAACGTTCGGCCCGAAATCTTTCACGGCGTTGCGGCAAGCAGCGAGGATTCGCGGTGATCAGTCGGCAGTTGGCTCCTTCGAAGATCCCAGCCGCTCGCCGGCTGGAGTCTCAGGTTGGTGTCCTACAGTTGAGCGAAAAAGTCGTCGATGTCGTCATGACCTTGAGTGCTGCGCGTGCCGAGCAGACGTTCGAGTTCGTCGTCGTCCTGCCAGGCATCCTTGCTGACTCGCAAGTCGTCGCGCAGCAGGTCGTCGAGCACCCGGTCGACCAACAACGGCCCGCATCCGCCGGCCGCGGGTCCAATTAGCGCCGTAATTCCGGAGTCGCGTTCGGCGCCCGCGACCCACTGTGGCCCGCGTC
>JAHDXO010000108.1:8547-14594 GCA_023382975.1 Pirellulaceae bacterium | reverse complement strand
ACTACGCGCCGGCGGATCGGCTTGCCAAGTAGCTGACGACCGTGGCGATGACGGTCACGGCGATCCAGTCGTGGAGAATCGCTCGATAGTACGGGCCGTTGCGGCGGCGCGAGACGAGCGCAATGCCGAGGCGTTTCGGGAGCAGCGCGTGGCCGGAAACGACTTGCACCACGATCAGCAGCGCCATCATCAGCGGTATCGCGAAGTCGTCCAGTCGCACCGGTTCCCCTTCCGCATTCTCCGAATCCATCCGCTACTTCGCAGTCTTTTTCGCCGCCTTGACCGCGCATGTGTTGTCCGAGTGCCGCAAGTAACCGAACACCGGCTGCGGGGTGCAGACCTGCTCGATCACGATCCCGTGCTCGAACAGCACCGTGCGCCAAGCCCGGTCGTCCGAACTGATTTTCGCGTACGGCGGCTGCACGCAATACCGGACCAGCAACTGCGCGGCAGCCCGGTCGCAGACATAGGTCGGCGGGGCGCCGACGCGCACGCCCCTGCGCTCTTCTTCCTTGCCCAGTCCCAACCCCCGGCGAAAGGTGTACGGGTGGATCGTCGCCCTCGCCTCGGCCCGCGAGTTGATCCACAATTGATCGATGAGGTTCACGCAGAATCCCTCATTGCGTTCGCGCAGGCCGAGCAATTCGATCTGTGCTACGATCGCTTGCAGATAGCCCCGGAAATAGACGTCGTCGGAATCGATCTTGCAAAACAGATCCGCATCGCTTTCCAGCAGCAGTTCCAACGCCCGCGTCGACGCTTCCCGCGTCGTGATGCTTCGCGGGACGCAAACCACCGTGATCCACGGTTCTAGGAGGTCGGTGATCAAGCGGCGATCGTACGCTTCGGCGTCCTCGCCGTTGACCAGCAGCAAATACTGGTCCGGGCGGCGAGTCTGCAGCAGCATTTGCATTAGGCAACTGCGCAACAACAATTCGCGGCCCCGGACGGCTGTGAAACAGGCGATCTTCATCTGGATTTACCCCGGTCGCTTGGATTCCGCCCGGCCAACAGATCGTCGATCAATCGCCGCCAACGCTGGGCCACGTCTTCCATGCCGAACGCGGAACTCGACTGCAGTGCGTTGGCGCACATCCGTTCGTGCAGCCTGGGATGGCGAAACAGTTCGACCAGTTTGGCCGCCAGTGTCTCCTCGTCCCCGAACGGCACGAGAAAACCTGTTTCCCCGTCCCGGATCATGTCCGCAGGTCCGTAATTCACGTCGAAGGCGATCACCGGACAGCCTTGGCACAGGCTCTCCACGACTACCAGCGAATATCCTTCGCCCTTGCTGGTCAGCAACGAGACGCCCGCCGACTGGTAAATCGAGGACACGTCGGACGCGTAATCGTGAACGAAGACGGACCGCTCCAGTCCCAGCCGCTTGACCAACTCGACGACGGCCCCCTTGCCGCTTCCGCTGCCGTACGTATGAAGCGTCGCTTCGGGAACCTCCTCGACCACGCGTCCAAAGGCCCGTACGGCCGCGGCGTGGTTCTTCTCTTCGCTGTATCGGGCCAGATAGATCGCCCGCGTCCGGTCGCGCCCGGCGAAGGCGGCGCCGTCCGGTCCGCGGACTTCGTGGCACGCATGAGGGATCGCGTGGACGTTGCCGCTGCCGTAGCGTTCCAGAATGTCCGCCCGCTGCTTGGCCGTGCCCACGACAATCGCGTCGGGCACTCGGATCTCGTTCAGGATCTCGGCATAGTTCACGTTGGTCCCGCTCCGCCGCACGTCGAACCCGTCCTTGGTATGCACGGCGTGGACGATCGGCACCACGAGGATGTTCCGTTTCCCCGGAAGCGAGCTGACTTGGCGAAGCGGGTTGTAGAAGAACCGGTTCTTGTCCGACACCAGCAAGTACCAGCGGTCGGGATCGTTGGTCAGGCAATCCAGCCAGTGCGCGATGAAGCGGTCCTTACTCGCGAACTCGTGTGTGCAGCATCCCTCGCGGCTGAGCAGGGAGATTTTGCTGAGTTCCCGCCGGCCGTTGTCTCTCGTGTACAACTGCACGATCGCCACCGAGCCGTCCGGCCGCAGATAGCATTCGAACGCCGCCTCGCGCGTGTCCCGCTCCAAATACTGAATCCGGCTCAAGATGCCAGCGGTCGTAAAGGTGTCGCGACGCCACATCTTCCCTTGATGGAAGAAGTTGACATACTCCAGCACCCCGGAGCGGCGCGAGCATTTCTTGTACATCAACAGTTGCCCGTCTTCGCCGTAGATCCGCGCGTCGGGCGTCCCGGCAACGTCCCGATACTTCCAGTTCGGGTTGACCAGGAAGGCGGCACGCGGGGACGATCCGGATACGGTGGCGAAACCTTGGAAGTCGTCATACAGATTCCGGAAGCCCGTGGCGGGAGACACTTTCCCGTCGCGCAACAGCCCGGCTCGCGTTTCGGCAAAGTGCGGATCGTAGTTAATCGTCACGATTTCAGGCACAAGGCCAAGCTTCGCTTCGAACGCTTTCGCCCGCAGCAGGGCCGCGTTTTCGATCCCCGTCCGGACCGGCTTGATGTCCAAGTTCAGAAACATCACCGTCAGCGGCGGTGAAGATTCGGGATTGGCTTCGGGCGGACACGGCGAAACCGCGGGGGATCTGGCCCGTCGCGAGTCGCCAGTCCCGGCTTGTTCGCAGCCGCGGCCCGCGTTCGGCGCCCGCGGGCCACATACGAAAGGTCGCGCCTCGGCTGTCCCGGCTTGTTCGCAGCCGCCTAGTAGCGCGCCGTCGGGGTCCGCCATGCCTTGTCCGCCCGCCGCGGTCGCCGCCGGGATGCGCTCGCCAAGCGACGCGCACTGCTCGGGGCGGGGAAAACTCCGCGGCGCGTGGAATCCGCCCGGAAACTGCTCGGACTGCTTGACCGGATTCGACTGCGTGGCAACCGCCTCCCTGAGCAGATGATGCAACGGAACCGCAACGCCGCGCATCGATACTGGCTTGGGACTCCAGTCGATCGTGTCGCCCGGACGGTACACGGGAACCAGTCCTTCGATCGCTTGATAGCGAGGATCGCGCCCGTCCCGCGGCACGAAGACCACCGGCGTTCCCAGTGCCAGCGCCGGCAAGGCGCAGTGCATTCGCCCCGTGACCACCAACGCGGCGCGCCGATAGTGATCCAGCAAACGCCGCGCGTGCTCTTGGCGTTGCTGCCGACTCGGGTCCGTGTCGTACCCGGGCGCCGGCGCCCGTGTCTGCTGGTGCGTCAGCCACAACGCCCGCTCCAGAATCACGCGGGGGATGACTGCAGCCGCCCACGGCGGGACGTCCACCAGGCACACGCTGGGCCCGCGGTCCGTGGGTTCTTGCTCGAACAGTCCCATCGTCGCCGTTAGACAACCACTGCGGTACGCCGGTATCCCCGCCTGCTGAAGAAAACGCAACGTGCCCACATCGCGGCACCCGATCGGCGAATGCTGGCGAAGATAGCCGAGCATTTCCGGGGTGAGATGCTTGCGAAAAGCATCGGCCAGATGCACCGAGACGAACAGCGGCCGGATGTTCGGGGCCAGCGGGAAATGGAACTTGTGATTCCGGCCGTGCATCCACCAGCCGTTGCAGACGACGAAACACTCGTCCTCGGTCGTGCTGCTGGCCGAGTTGTCGCGGTCCACGTAAACCACGTCCGGCGGCAGATAGTTCAGCGTGGCGAGCGTCTGGATCTCGTCCCCGATGTTCTGCGTCCAGTAGCGAAGGCATCCCAATCGCATGCTCGTCCTGCCCTGTCGAAATGCATTGCGCGGTCAAAGTTCGCCGGTTGCGGCGCGCTACCAGCGGCGCAGGCGAATTACCAAGTTCCCTTGGGACGGATCGTCTGTCAATGGCTCAAGTCGATCGTGTCACCTCGACTCGCCGGGCTCGAACACGCGGGGATGTCGCCGGCCATCGGCGAATTTTTCAAGAAATTTCTCGTCCAGGGTCTTCCACATGCTTGACAGCCAGGACATGCTCCGCTAATTGTGCGTTTATCCTTGTCGTGCGGGGCCCGTGCGACCGGGCCGACACATCCGCCATTTCATGCTGAACCCGCACCGTCCACGTTCCCAAGCGGAGGAAACTGCCATGCGAAAGCCGTTTCACACCTGGACACGACTTTTCCGGCAACTCGGATGGCAATCTCCAAAGCGAAACACCCCCCCCCCATAGGCCATCGCAAACCCCGTGCTCTGCGGCTTGAAGAATTGAGCGCCCGTCGGATGTTGGCCGTGGACGTCTTCGTCCACGCAACATCCGGGCCGTGGGACGACGGGCAGGCAGTCCAGCAGGTCTCGATTGTGGCCGATCCGCTCGATGCGCCGTTGACGCAAGTCGTCGTGGACGATGGTAGCAATGGAGTTGACGATTTGCCGGGAACCGGCACGGCGAGCGAACCGGCATCCGGGGTTGAGCAGGAAGGGCCCCGGCCCTCAGTCCCCGAACCGGCCGCGGCGGCGCTGGAGGGCGGGGCGGACGCGGACGGGTCGGCGGAGTCCCCGCTCCCCGGCGACCGCGCGGAGATGTCTGGCGACGACCCGGCAACCGGCGACGGGGCGTCCAGCGACGGGATCGGCGCGGGATGGACCGAGGTTTACAGCGCACCCGTCGTCATGGCATCGGCGTCCTCGGCCGGCGAAGGCGAGGCGTGGCCTGCTTGGCGACTGGACGTCAACAGCGACGGGTCGGTGACGCCGCAAGACGCCCTGATGATCGCCAACTATTTGGGCAATCCAGACGCGGGGTTGGTGGACCCCGGCGCGCTGGACATCGACGGCGACGGGCAGATCACCGTCGCCGACTTCGGCGCCGTGGCCGCATACCTGAACCTGTCCGGCCCCGACGCTCCGGCCGCGGAGCAATCCGCCGTTTCGTCGCCGCACCCCGACAACGGGCAAGATCCGGGCGCCGAACCGGACTCCGACGCGTCCCTGACCACCGATCGCTCCGCCGCCGGCTTGGACGAACAGTCCGATGCCCAAGGCGAAGCGCAAGGCGATCTGGAAAGCGATGGCGACTCGGACTGGGACAGCGATAGCGATTCCGATGGGGACAGCGACTCCGACAGCGACAGCGATTCCGACAGCGACAGCGACTCGGACAGTGACAGTGACAGCGACAGCGACAGCGACTCAGACAGTGACAGCGATTCCGACTCCGACAGCGACAGCGATTCGGACTCCGACAGCGACTCAGATTCGGACTCCGACAGCGACTCAGATTCGGATAGCGACAGTGACAGCGATTCCGACTCGGACAGCGACTCCGACTCGGACAGCGACAGCGACTCCGACTCGGACAGCGACAGCGACTCCGACTCGGATAGCGACAGCGACTCCGACTGCGGTATCGCGACGGTTTCCATTGAAGCGACGATACCGTTAGCTTCGGAGGAGCCGCAGACAGATGGAATGCCCAAACCGGGACAGTTCACGATCACGCGTGGTGACGTGACGAACCTTGCGTGCCCCCTGCTCGTCTATTTTCAAATCGTTGGCACTGCGACCAACGGGGTCGATTACCATTACTTGCCTGGATCAGGCTCCGACGCTCCATCTCAAGGCTCAACGACGATTCCGGCCGGGGAATTAACCGTCGTGATGGACGTGCTCCCAATCGACGACAATGTTGTCGAACTGAACGAAACGGTAATCCTGACGCTGATCCTGCCCGAGGGCGGAGGGGGAAGCCCCGGATACACCCTCAGCACGGAGTCGTCCGCCACCGTCACCATCGAGGACAACGACAGTGCGACGGTCAGCCTCAGCGGTTCGCCGAGCGTTACGGAAGGCAGCAATCTGAGCTTCACGGTGACGATGACGGCGGCCAGCAGCACGGCCACGACGGTCAACTACGGTTTCAGCGGCACGGCGACCGGCGGCGGGGTGGACTACAACAGCAGCACGACCAACGTGGTGATCCCGGCGGGCCAGACCACGGCCACGATCACGGTGCCCACGGTCGACGATGCGATCGTGGAAGACACGGAGACGGTGATCGTCACTTTGACGGGCACCAGCAACACGAACGTCACGGTCAGCGGCAGTCCGGCCACGGGCACGATCCTGGACAACGA
>JAHDXO010000108.1:0-8447 GCA_023382975.1 Pirellulaceae bacterium | reverse complement strand
ACACGAACGTCACGGTCAGCGGCAGTCCGGCCACGGGCACGATCCTGGACAACGACAGTGCGACGGTCAGCCTCAGCGGTTCGCCGAGCGTTACGGAAGGCAGCAATCTGAGCTTCACGGTGACGATGACGGCGGCCAGCAGCACGGCCACGACGGTCAACTACGGTTTCAGCGGCACGGCGACCGGCGGCGGGGTGGACTACAACAGCAGCACGACCAACGTGGTGATCCCGGCGGGCCAGACCACGGCCACGATCACGGTGCCCACGGTCGACGATGCGATCGTGGAAGACACGGAGACGGTGATCGTCACTTTGACGGGCACCAGCAACACGAACGTCACGGTCAGCGGCAGTCCGGCCACGGGCACGATCCTGGACAACGATGACAGGCGGGTGCGCGCGGAGGAGAGCAGGCCGCGCGCCTTCCGCATCGAACCAACCGCCGGCGCGATTACCCTGCGCCGCTACGACGACGGTGATCCCTCGCAACCGGTCACGGTCTATTTCACCGTTGCCGGGACGGCGGTTCCCGGTGTGGATTATGAACGGCTGGAGGGTACGACCGAAGAGGATCCGCTCACGGGGGAGATCACGATTCCCGAAGATGAACTGACTTACACGTTGTGGGTCACTCCGCTGGCTCCCGCCGACCCGGAGGCTGGCCCCGATCCGACCAAGACCGTGGTCCTGGAGATCCAAGAGCATCCCGAGGCCCCGACGGCCGCGACCTACCTGGTTGGCGAGCCCACGAAAGCCACGGTCACGATCGACGACCGAGACCGGTATTCGCCGCAGCCCGTCTATTGCCTGCCGTCGCGCTGCTGCTTGCTGATGTGCGGCGCGGACGACGTGGTGTCGGTCGTCGACGATCAAACCGCCACGGTGATCATCATGATCCTCGAGGAAAACAAAGCCCACAAGTCGACCGACAACCCGCACCCGATCTTCACCGTGGATGTGGTGTTCTCGGAATCTGCCAAGGACGCCACCTCGATCTCGGCCAAGCTCAAATTTGCCGGCGACGATTTCCCGGCGGTGTTCTACAGCACAGCCGGACTGGTGGCGGGCGAGCCCTACCGGTTTGCCCTGCAGGCCGACGCCAGCGGATTGGCCGACGGGCACTACGAGTGGCAGCTCACGGTTACCGAACTCTACGAGGACGCTCCTCCGCTCAGCCGCACCTACACCGGCTGGCGGAACGTGCAAAACCTGATCGACAGCCCGCTAGGCAACCGCTGGCGGCTGGATTACGTGGACCGGCTGGCCGTCCAAGACGCCGGGGTCTTGTGGGTGGGCGGCGACGGAAATTTGTTCTGGTTCTATGAACTGCCCGATGGCTCGTACGTGGCGTCCGAGGGCCAGTTGCGCGGGACCAACCTCGTCAAGAACCCCGACGGCACGTTCACCTTGACCGACCGGCTGGGTGGCCGGTCGCATTTCGACCAGCAGGGGCTGCTGACCTCGCGGCTGGATCGGGTGGGCAACGCCACCACGTTCGACTATATTGACCTGGACAGTGATGGCGTGCCCGATGCGCTCTCCGAGATGGTCGAGCCGGGCGGGCGAACTACGACGTTCGCCTACAGCAGCGGACGGTTGGACACGATCACGGATTTCGCCGGACGCGTTACGACGATGACTTACGACGCGGCGGGACGGTTGACCGCAGTCACCCGGCCGGATCCGGACGGGTCGGGCAACCCGGAGCTACAGTTCACTTACGACGGTGCCACCAACCAGATGACCAGCTATACCACGGCCACCGGTGCGACGACGACGCTGCAGTACGATGCGGCGGGGACGCTGCGCAGCCGCGTCGAACCAGACGGCGCCACGCACCAGTTCAATGCCGCACTGGCCGCCGGCTGGGTCGATCTGGCGACCGGACTGGGCACATCGGAGACCCCCGCGCCGCTGCTGAAGACCGCCGACGTAGCCGCGACCCGCAGCGGTCCGCTGGGCGCAAACACCGCCGCGACCGTCGACCGGTTCGGCTTCCCGACCAGCCAGACCGACGCGCTGGGCCAGGTGACCCGGATGGACCGGGATCACCAGGGCCGCGTCACGCGCCTGGTCCAGCCCGACCCGGACGGCCCGGGACCGCTGCCCGCGCCCGAAACGTTCTTCGCCTACGACAGCCGCGGCAATCTGCTGCAAATCACCCACGCGGACAGCACGACCGAAACTTGGACCTACGAATCGACATTCAACCAGGCGACCAGCTACACCGACCGGCTCGGTAACCTGACGCTGTACCAGATCGACGCAGCCACCGGCAGCCTGCTGGCCGTCCAGCGCGTCGTGGGCCAGGTGGACGACCCGTCCAACGGCGAGACCGACGATGTAGTGACCTCCTTTACCTACACCGCCGCGCCGTCCACTTCCGGCGATCCGCCGGCCGGCCTGCTGCAAACGGTCACCGACCCGCTGGGCCGCGTGACGGCCTACGAGTACAACGGGCGCGGGCTGCTTGTCCAAATCACCTACGCGGTGGGCACGGTCGACGAGGCGTCGGTGGAATTCGAGTACGACGCGGCCGATAATCTGACCGCCGAGATCGATGAACTGGGCCGCCGCACCGAGTACACCTATGACAACCTGGGCCGTTTGACCGACATCGAAGGTCCGGACCCCGACGGCAACGGCGGGCCGGTGTGGATGTTCCAGTACGACGCCTCGGGGCGAGTGGTCTCGGAAACCGACCCGCTGGGCCGGGTGACGCAGTACACCTACGACAGCCGCGGCAAGCCGACGGCTATCACCGGGCCGGACCACGACGGCACGCCGACCGTCACGGCACTGGAGTACGATCTAGCCGGACGCCTGAAAGCGACGGTCGATCCCCTGGGCCGCCGGACCGCGTTCGGCTACGACGCCGCCGGGCAGATGACGTCGCTGACCCGCCCCGACCCGGCCGGCGACGGCAGCCAAGGCGGCCCGGTCACCGGTTGGGCCTTCGACGCGCTGGGACGAGTCGTCTCGCAGACCGACCCGCTGGGCAATGTGACCGCCCTGGCCTACGAGGACTACGGCCGCCGGATCGTCACCACCCACCCCGATCCGGACGGGGGCGGGCCTCTGGACAGCCCGGAGACGGTCGCACAGTACGATGCGGCGGGCAACCTGATCGCCGCGACCGACGCCTTGGACCGAGTGACCGCGTATGCCTATGACCAGCTCGGCCGCTTGGTCCGCGTGACGCATCCCGATCCGGACGACCCGTCGCAACCGGGCTCGGAGACCGAATACCAATACGACAAGGCCGGCAACCTGCGCTTCGTCATCGACGTCTTGGGCAACGTCACCGAACTGGTCTACGACCACCGCGACCGGCTGGTCGAGATGGTCCTGCCCGACCCGGACGGACTGGGCTCGCCGCAGTGGACCTACACGTACGACGCCGCCGGGCAGCGGCTGACCGAGACCGATCCGCTGGGCCGCACGACCAGCTACGAGTACGACGCCCTGGGCCGGGTGGTCGAACGCACGCTGCCCGACCCCGACGGCCCCGGCCCGCTGGCCGCCCCGGTCTACTCGTACGCCTACGACTTGGCGGGCAATCTGCTGAGCGTTACCGACCCGCTGGACAACACCACCAGCTACACGTACGACGACTTCGACCGCGTGCTGACCGTCACCGACGCGCTCAGCGGCGTGACCGGCTTCGCCTACGACGCCAGAGGCCAATTGCTCGAGCGCACCGACCCGCTCGGCCGCACCACCGCCTGGTCCTACGACCAGTTGGGCCGGACCGTCGCCGTGACCGACCCGCTGAACCAGACTACCGCGTTCGCCTACGACGCGGTGGGCAACCTGCTGAGCGTCACCGATCCGCTGAGCAACACCACCAGCTACGCGTACGACAACCTGTATCGCCGCACCGCGGTCACCGATCCGTTGTCGGGCGTGACGACGTTCACTTTCGACGCCGCCGGCCAGTTGCTCCAGCACACCGACCCGCTGAGCCGCACGACCGCGTGGGCCTACGACGGGTTGGGGCGAGTCACCAGCGTCACCGATCCGCTCAGCCAGGTGACCGGCTACACGTACGACGCGGCGGGCAATCTGTTGAGCGTCACCGATCCGCTGAACCGCACGACCAGCTACTCGTACGACGACCTCTACCGCCGCACCGCGATCATCGATCCGTTGGCCGGCATGACGACGTTCAGTTTCGATCTGGCGGGCAACCTGACCGGCTTGACCGATCCGGTGGACAACACGACCGCGTGGGACTACGACGGCTTGAACCGGGTGGTGGCGGAGACCAACGAGTTGAACGACGCCCGGACGTTCACGTACGACGCGGCAAACAACCTGCTCACGCGCACCGACCGCAACGGCCGGGTGATCGAATACGCCTACGACGCGCTGCATCGGCGAGTCGAAGAGCAATGGCTGGACGACCAGCAGACCGTGATCCGCACGCTCTCGTTCAGCTACGACGCGGCCAGCCAATTGACAGCCGCCGCCGATCCGGCGGCCAGCTACGACTACCAGTACGACGCCCTGGGCCGCCGCACGTCCGTCACCCACGACATCACGGGCCTCGGCTTCCCCGTCGTCCTCGCCTCGGCCTACGACGCCGCCGGCAACCGCACCACGTTGTCCGCCACCATCGACACCGCCGCCGACTTCGTGAACCAGTACACCTACGACGCCCTGCACCGCATGACGCGGATCGAGCAGTCTGGCCAGTCCGGCGGCAACGCGGTGGCCGAGAAGCGGATCGATCTCACTTACGACGCGGCGAGCCAATGGCAAACCATCACCCGCTACGCCGACTTGGCCGCCACGAAACTGGTCGCCACCAGCGATTACACCTTCGACGCCGCCCGACGGTTGACCGCGCTGAGTCACGCGCAGGACGCCACGCCTCTCGCCGGGTACAGTTGGACCTACGATGCCGGTAACCGCATCACCGAATTCACCTCGCTGCTGGACGGCACGGCCGACTACACGTACGACGACACTGATCAGTTGACGGGCGCCGACTACACCGCTGGGGCCGGTCTCCCGCCCGCGCCCCCGGACGAAGCGTACGACTACGACGCCAACGGCAACCGGACGATGACCGGCTTCGTCACAGGCGACAACAATCTGGTGCTCTCCGACGGCACCTACGATTACGAGTACGACGCCGAAGGCAACCGCACTCGCCGCACCCACATCGCCAGCGGCGAAATCACCGACTACCACTGGGACCACCGCAACCGGTTGACTCGCGTCACCGTCAAGACCAGTGACCAAGGACCAGTGACCAAGGACATTCTCTATGGTTACGACCTCTTCAACCGCTTGGTCCGCGTCACCCTCCACACAACTGACAACGGACCACTGACCACTGACACTTTCCACGTCTACGACGGTGAACGATGGGAGCGGGCCAACGCGGGCGACCATTTGGCGTTGGTCTTCGACGGCAACGGCGACCTGACCAACCGCTACCTGTACGGCCCGGCGATGGACCAGATCCTGGCGGATGAACAACTCGATTCGCTCACCACCCCCGGCGAAGTGCTTTGGCCCCTGACCGACAACCTCGGCACCGTCCGCGACCTAGCCGCCTACGACAACGCCACGGGCGACACCACAATCGTCAACCACCGCACCTACACCGCCTTCGGCCAGATCGCCGGTGAAACCGACCCCACCATCCAACACCGTTTCGCCTACACCGCCCGCGACTGGGACGACGATGCCCAACTCTACCACTACCGAGCCCGCTGGTACGACCCCGCCCTAGGCCGCTTCCTGAGCGAAGATCCGATCGGATTCGAGGCGGGCGATGCGAATCTGCAGCGGTACGTGGGGAATGGGGTGCCAATCGTGAGCGATCCCAGTGGACTTCAAGAGAAAACACGTCGAGGCACGCGAGGGGAAATCCTCGGCGACTTACACCGAACTGACGCTGCGATGAGGGGAATCGTTGAACAGCATGATCAAGGCGTCAAAGGAGGCAAGGCAATCGCCGAAGGTGGCCAGCGGCTCTTCGCGGATCTTGGAGGCTTCGGACCAGTAATTGATGGGGTGGAGGCGATAGGTGGGCGAAATGTGTTGAGAGCTGAAGTAGAGGAGCTAACGATAATGCAGCGACTCCAGAGTGGCGCGTGGACCATTTTGGGAGTCCTTCCCTTTATGGGGCGATGTGACGACTCCGCTCGCACAGTCAAGACGGCTTCGCGGTTCGAGGACGCCTCCGATCTAGCCCGTACTTCGCGTGGCAATGCTGCTCCACGAACCGGATTGATCGGCACGGCGAAGGAGACGTTTGGCCCAGCTCGCCGCATGCTCGACCTACCCGTCACGCGTCAACCATCACCCAATACCTGTGTTGGTTCGTGCCTAGATATGCTCTTGCCAGGTCGTGCAACAACGAACATTGAAAGCTACGCTCTTCGACCGGGTGGACTGACTCCGGCTGGTATGGTCGCGTTCATCGATGAGAATCTTGCTGCGGCCGGATTGGGGGCAGTTCGTGGAACTGTCGAGGAGGCAATCTCTAGCGGCAAACGTTTCATCGTAATTGTGGATAACGGTCATGCCGTTCTTGTAGACGGCGTTCGCAAGGAGAATGCTGTTCAGTACCTTATTATTCGCGACCCGGCGATTGGTTCGTATCTTGAACGATTGGACTGGTTCCTAGAACAACGAGTGGTCCACGATACTGGCGTTCTACGTTTTCCAGCGATTTGGGGAGAGTAAAGTGTTAGAAACTGTCGAAAATAGGGTCCATAGACTCGCTCGGCTGTACGAACGGCAGTTGGTAACTGAGATTGAAGCCGTCACCGAGTTTCTGTTCACTGCGGCAGACGTCGACGATGCGCCGATGATCCGCACATTGCTTAGCTCGCTTCCCGCTACACTTCAAGTAGCCATACGAGCATTCCTGAAGGAACTTGCGGCATGCGGATTCACATGGTCTCCATTCATGATTGGCCAGGGGCTTGGCGAAGACGAATTAGAGAGGCTAAGAAGTCGATTGCGAGTAGTTCACGAAGCGCTTGTGAATCCTGGTCAGGGCAACTGAGGCTTTCAGCATTCGCTGGCAAAGATATGCAGAGGAAGACTGCATGATGTCGGTTGTTCACACGTTCCATCTGGCGGGCAACCTGACCGGCTTGACCGATCCGGTGGACAACACGACCGCGTGGGACTACGACGGCTTGAACCGGGTGGTGGCGGAGACCAACGAGTTGAACGACGCCCGGACGTTCACGTACGACGCGGCAAACAACCTGCTCACGCGCACCGACCGCAACGGCCGGGTGATCGAATACGCCTACGACGCGCTGCATCGGCGAGTCGAAGAGCAATGGCTGGACGACCAGCAGACCGTGATCCGCACGCTCTCGTTCAGCTACGACGCGGCCAGCCAATTGACAGCCGCCGCCGATCCGGCGGCCAGCTACGACTACCAGTACGACGCCCTGGGCCGCCGCACGTCCGTCACCCACGACATCGCGGGCCTCGGCTTCCCCGTCGTTCTGGCCTCGGCCTACGACGCCGCCGGCAACCGCACCAGCCTGTCCGCCACCATCGACACCACCGCCGACTTCGTGAACCAGTATACCTACGACGCCCTGCACCGCATGACGCGGATCGAGCAGTCGGGCCAGTCGGGCGGAAACGCGGTGGCCGAGAAGCGGATCGACTTGAGCTACGACGCGGCCAGTCAATGGCAAACCATCACCCGCTACGCCGACCTGGCCGCCACGAAACTGGTCGCCACCAGCGACTACGCGTTCGACGCCGCCGGACGGCTGACCGCCCTGACGCACGCGCAGGGCGTCACGCCGCTGGCCGGGTACAGTTGGACCTACGATGCCGCGCACCGCGTCACCGAATTCACCTCGCTGCTGGACGGCACCGCCGAGTACACGTATGACGACACCGATCAGTTGACGGGCGCCGACTACACCGCTGGGGCCGGTCTCCCGCCCGCGCCCCCGGACGAAGCCTATGGTTACGACGCCAACGGCAACCGAACGATGACTGGGTACGCTACCGGGGACAACAACCTGGTCCTGTCCGACGGCACCTACGACTACGAGTACGACGCCGAAGGCAATCGGACCCGCCGCACCCACATCGCCAGCGGCGAAATCACCGACTACGACTGGGACCACCGCAACCGGTTGGTCCGAGTGAGCATCCGTACCACTGACAACGGACCACTGACGACTGACATCGTCTACGCCTACGATGCGTTCAACCGTTTGGTCCGCGTCACGCTGGAAACAACTGACAACGGACCACTGACCACTGACACGTTCCACGTCTATGACGGCGAACGCTGGGAGCGGGGCAACGCGGGCGACCACTTGGCGTTGGTCTTCGACGGCAACGGCGACCTGACCAACCGCTACCTGTACGGCCCGGCGGTCGACCAGATCCTGGCCGACGAACAACTCGATTCGCTGACCACCCCCGGCGAAGTGCTCT
>JAHDXO010000107.1 GCA_023382975.1 Pirellulaceae bacterium | reverse complement strand
CAACCCAAGACCCGCGTTCACCGCCCGCGGGCCACTCTCGCGCTGTGGCCGGTCTCCGACCGAGCCACCGTTTCGACCGCAGGTCTCCCGAAGTTTAGTGCCTTAGGCGCGGTCGGAACTTTGATGATCGTACGGCAGTAGGCGATCAGCTCTTTGCCCCGGGGGACCCGGCGGGCATTGGACCTTGGACAAACCGCCATTGACGCCCGCGCTGTGTTTGTGGCGGCGTCTCGGTCGGATACCATGCGCGGCCTACGTGCGCGATGGTTCCTAATGCAGACGCCCCATGGAACTCCTCGTCAATTGGGCGATTTCGACGGGTGGGGTGATTCGTTTCGACTCCTTGAATGTGGCCGCGCGGAAGGGGTAAGATGTGCTAAACTGGGGTTCTTGGCGCGGCGTGTGGCTATGAGCACGAAGAAGAACACCTCGAAAGGGATTATTTCCTGGCCCGAAGACGAGCGACCGCGGGAGCGGCTGTTGAGTTGGTGGCCGCAGGCGATGACCGACGCTGAGTTGATTGCGATCCTGGTGCGCCCGGGATTGAAGCGGATCAGTGCGGTCGAACTGGGCAGGCAACTGCTCAACCGGTTCGGAACGTTGCGAGGTATGGTCGAATCGCCGTTGCTGGCCCTGGAAGCGGGCGTTCGGTGACGTTCCGGGGGCAAGGACATCGTGGTATGCTGATGGCGAAGGAGACCGAACCATGATTGAGAACTTGGAGCACCGGCTGCGAACGGTCCTGTCCGACTTGCCGCCGGAAGACGTCCATGCGGTGGCCGCGTTCGCCGATTTCCTCACTCAGCAGCGACACACTCGGCGTGCCAACCGGCACGTGCAGCTTGCGGAGCGAGCGCATGCCGACATCGTCGCCGCTCTCGACGAAGTGGCAGGCATGACGATGGAACAGGGCCCGCCCGTCAGTAACCGCGACCACGACAGGTATCTGTACGGAGGCGACTAATGGCCATCTTCGTGGACACGGGAGCATGGTTTGCCTACTTGGTGCGTCGTGACCCGGATCATCCCGCCGCCGTCGAATGGATGCGCCAGAATCGCCAGCCGCTCGTCACGACGGACTTCGTGTTTGACGAACTGGTGACCCTGCTCGCACTGCGCGAAAGTCGCCGCGTGGCCGTGGCCGCCGGGGATTTGCTGTGGACGCAGCAAGTTGCCGATGTGGAACTGGTTGCCCAGGGCGACCTGGCCGAAGCCTGGGATGTTTTCCGTCGATATCAGGACAAGGAATGGAGCTTTACCGATTGCACCAGCAAAGTCATGATTGCGCGGTTGGGGATCACCGAGGCCTTCGCGTTCGATCATCATTTTGAGCAGTTCGGGATTAGCGAATGGTATTCGCCAGTTATCTTCCACTTCCGGGCCGGCATGTAGATGCCCTTGACCCCGTAGGTGCCGGGCGGGAGGGGCATGTGGTTGTCGTCCAGCCCGTTCCAGGTCTCGCTGAACTTGCCTTGGTTCTCGGCGGTCACGGTCCGCACCACCCCGCAGGCGAACTGGCTGATGATCGAGTCCGGACTGTCCGGCGCGGTGATCGCCAACGTCACCCGGTAGGTCTGGGGCAGCGGCCCGTCGGCGGGCAGTTCATACGAGACCGGTACGACTTCAGCAGCTTGCATCGCCCCCAGCGAAAACAAGAGCAAAGCGGTGAGGGGGGCATGGTGACTTTCATGGTGGTACCGTTGAGCTACACGGTGGCTGGAGCGTTCTTTTCATTTCGGCTGCGATTCGGACTGCCGACCGGCATAACTCAGTTTCTCTGCCACGCTATCGGCGAGCAACTCCCCGTGGCCGCGATTCGGCAATCAGGCCCCGAATGCCAGCGGTGCGACCTGGGAGAACCTCGGCCGAAATAGAGTTCCAAGCATCGGCGTGCCGCCCGCGCCCCCGACAGCGCGGTAGCGTCAGAGGAACCGTGGGAACTGACGTTGGTGGACCAACCGAGGGCTTCGTCGCCCATTTGATTCTTCCCCCGATCAGGTCGAGTGCAGTAGGCGCCCGCGGCGCAACGAGGCAGGCTGGATGGCCTCGGACGAGACAGGGCGGCGGTTTCGCAAGAGACAGCCCGCCGTGGTAGAAGTCGGCAACGGACGGTGGTATACTGGCGGAAACTGACCGTGACGATCGTCGCTGGTCCCGGCGGGGCGCCTAGCGTCGTCACAGGTGAAATCGCAGGTCCGTGCGGGGTTGCGCCATGAATATCGAAAAGAGTCCGGAAATCGTGAGTGTGGTGGACGACCAGTTCGTGGAGAGGGCGTTTGCGGACGTTGAACGGGTGACCCTCCTTCGAGAGCTGATCGGCGGCAAGACGCACGCGTTGGTGCTCCTGGTGGATATTGCCGCACGCGGCGCCGTGCCGACCGAGGACGCGCTTCCCTCGGGGCAGTTCGTGTTGAAGCTGGATAAGAGAAGGAAAGAGTGGCCGGATGAGCCCGTGGAATCGGAGCGGCACCGGAGAGCCGCGACATGGGATCAATCCGGGGAATTCGCCCGACGACATATCCCGAAACTCCGGCACAGCTACGACGACGGGGATTCCACGGCAATGCTATATGACGTGGCTGGACTCAGCCAGCTACGATTGGCGAGCTACCAGCACTTGGGTAGTGGGGCTCACGCGGAATGCTGTAATCTGGTTTCCCGAAGCCTGCTGCACGAACTCAATGCTGCACATACAGTCGAGTCCGGTGTTTCGGCGAGAAGATCCCTGGAAGACTGGTTGGGATACAGGCTCGATCCCGTAGAGGGCGAGCGCATGTATGCGTTCGCGGAGACGCAGACATCCGGAAGACGTGCATACACGCACGGAGGGTTCGTGTATTTGAACCCACTTTGGGTGTGCAACGCGAAGGTTCTTGCCGATGACGAGACCTGCACCCGCTTCATGGGCCTGCAGCACGGAGACCTCCATACGGGCAATATCCTGTTTGACCGTACGAATCCGGTGGAAAACCCGTTCTGGATCATCGATTGGGCCCTGAGTCGTCCCGGTCCATTGTTCTTCGACCACGCGTACTTCGAGACTTCGTTGCTTCTCCGCGAACTTTCGGGAAAACCTCGCGAGCGTTTACATCTCTTGCTGGACGCGGCCGACAACGTGAACCAACCGAAAGCAAGCTTTAACGTTCCTCAGGAGCACATGGCGATCGCGGCATCGTTGCGGGAAATCCGCAAGAGTCTGTGGGACTGGCAAGAGTTGGCTGAGGTGAACCGGCATGATCCGTTCGTCGCGCAGTTGCTGCTCGCCCGTGTCGCCGCCGGCTTGAACTGGACAAACAAGCCCATCGCAGAGAACGAGCGATGTCTCGCGTTTCACTACGCGGCGAGAGCGGCGACGGAGTTCATGCGGCTCTTCCACCGCTCTGAGTTCGACGATGCCATGCGCGACGCGGATACGGGAAGTGCCGGGGCGGTCGAGTCGCGACGGCCTGGTGAGGCGTCTGTTCCCGCCGTCCCTGCGGAGGTATGGAACGACTCCTGGGATCGGCTGGGCGGGTTTCAGGACAGTGAGTTCGCGTACGTTCTGATCACCGGAGCACTGCGGGATGATCCTGACGCGTCGAGCCTTGGATTTCTCCCGTGGTCCGTGGTGATGGATCTGGACGGCGAGAGTGACGTGAACGGACTGCACTCCCTGGCAGCAAAGGTACTCGACAAACGTCGTTCCTTGAGTTGGTTCGGCAAGGAACTGCTTCCCGTGAACTTCGAACGCGGCACGGCGTGGATGATGGCGAACGGGTGGCCGAGCCGCCGGGAGGAAGTTCCATCGTCCTTGGATTCCTGGCGACGGGAATACCTCCGGAAGATCCGCGAATTGACTGCAATGCTCCGTGCCGGCACGTCCCCTCGGCCTGTCAAGGTAGTCGTGTTGGCGACGCAAGAGTTGAACGGCGAATTCCTCGGCCGGCTGGTGGAGGCGATGGACGAGGAACTCGGTGACAGTGCCGCATTCATCCTCGTCAGTGGTATCGACAGAGACGTTCAGCGGCATCCTCTTATCAAACATCAACTGCCGATGTCGGTCCCTGCGTTTTTGAAGGGACTCCGGCATGTGTTTGGTCTGGAGGAGGGAGCGACGGCACCTCAGCTTCCCGGCCAGGCCGGACCAGTGGACATCCCGATAGACACGCTACGGCACTGGGAGGAGGATCTCGATGTACTGCATTCAGGCGTCTTGGACGGTGGCGAGTCCGAAGACGGAGCGATGAGCACCTTCCTGCGCGGTATGCCGCCGACCTGGAACGACCTTGCGGCCCAATTGGACGTGCCGCGAGATATCGGCCCTGATCTGCTCAGCACACTGGAGACGCGCCTTCTGGACGGACGCAGCGTCACCATCGAACTGCATCACTCACCCGGCGCGGGTGGGACCACTGCCGCACTGCGCGCCGTTTGGACGCTCCGGTCGCAGCATCCCACGGCGGTCTTGCGACGTTATTCGCGTCTCACGACCGACCGGATCGACGCGATCTACCAAAGGACACAGAAGCCCGTGCTGATGTTGGCGGACGCTTCGGATCTCCCGGGGACGACCAAGGAAGAACTCTTCCGAGACTTGACTCGCCGAAATGCTCGCTTGATTCTCCTGTATCTCATTCGGTCATCGAAGAGCACGGTCAGTGAACCGCTTACCGTCGTGGATCCCATGAGCCTCGCTGAGGCCCGCCGGTTCTTGGAGGTCTACGAGCCGCGGTGCAGAAACGAGGATAGCCGGCGTCGGCTTCGGCGGATTGCCGCGCCAGACGATATACAATGGGAATCTCATCGCTCGGCTTTCTTCTTCGGCCTCACGACGTTCGAGGAAGACTTCCTCAGCGTGGACCGCTACGTCCGCACGCACCTGGAAGGCATCAAGCCGTTGGCACGGCAGACGATCCTCTATCTCGCGCTCACGACCCGCTATTCTCAGAAAGGACTGTCGGAGGCGTTCTTCCGGCGCCTTTTTCAGCCGGCACTCTCGGGTGCCATCGTTCTCGAACAAGCGCTGGGCGATGGTCCCGCGAGGCTAGTCGTCGCCGGGAATGGACGGGTGAAGCTCGTGCATCCGCTGATTGCGGAGGAGACGCTTCGCCAGCTTCTGGGCGGACGCGGGAGGGACGATTGGAAATTCAACCTCAAGGACCTGTGCATCCAATTGATTCGCGACGTCGTCGCGGTGGTTGGCTCCTACAGCGATGAAGCTAAAGAGCTCTTCGAACAGCTCTTCATCTACCGTGGCGAATGGGCGCTTAAGCGTCAGGTAGCCCGGCGTCAATTCTCTCCGCTGATTGAAGCGATCGATAGCGTAGACGGCCAACATCAGATTTTGACTCTACTGACGGAAGTGTGTGAACGTGAGCCCCACTACTGGAACCACCGGGGTCGGCATCTCATTTACAAGACGAATGAGAATTTCGCAAAAGCCGAGGGGTTCCTGATGAAAGCCGTTGAGCTATCGAAAGAGCAGGATGCCCTGCACTTCCATGCGCTCGGCATGGTCAGGCGATTTTGGATCAAGGACATCCTGGATGACATGTTTAGGAAGGCGCACACCGGCGGGCCCCCGGTGACGGCTGTGGGAATTCTGGAGTCGATCGCGGGCTTAGCCACGAGCGCTCTTGACGCATTTGCTAAGGCACGCGGCCTGAGCTCGGAGGACGACCACAACTACATCACGCCCATCCAAACGATCCTCATGGTCGCGGAGCGCATCTGTCGAGCCGCGGGCCAGCCCTCGATCGCGGCGATTTGCGCGGGAGGAGATGACGTGGCTGTCTGGTTGCAACGACAGCTCGCGGAGGCCGAGGAGCTTCTCGCGAGCGTCCGGCAGTTGCGAGGAGAAAGAAAGAAGGCGGGACATCATGAAGAGAAGTGCTCTTTGGACTTGCAGTCGCTGTACGGCGACTTTGACGAACTGATTGTGACATGGGAGAAGGTCCTAGACGGTTCAGCCGAGCAGTCATGGTTACGGAGAGCGATGGCCCGCGCATACCTTGCTCGCCGCGATCGACTGTGGACGGCCCTTGGGCAACAAGAATTGAGGAAGATTGTGGAGTTGGCGGAGTGCAATTTGAGTTATGATCCGACGAGCGAGTCCGACCTGCGGGTGTGGTTCCAAGCGTACCACCTTATGCCAGAGTTCAGTTACAACGAGGCGATTGACCGCCTGCAAGCGTGGGCAAGTCGAAGCGATTCGGCGGACGCTCACTTCTACCTATATATTCTGCATTTCCTGCGGTGGCGATCGGGCGGAGAACGCGATGAGGAACTGATTCACAAGCACCTCCAGAGGAGCGCCGAACTTGCCGTAGGTCGTCGTGACCGGTCGCCTGAATGGGTCGCTCTTGCCCCGGATTGGTGCCCCCTGGTGAACGCACGCGAACTCGGGGGATGGGATGATCAGAAGAACTTCTTCAAGGACACGAGCAAGCTTGCGTTCGTCGAAGGAACGATCTCTTCGCTCAAACGAACCGGGGGGATGATTCGGATTGGCGATACTACGCGTGCCTTCTTCGTTCCTCCGGCGAATCTGCGGGAGTCTGAACACATCAACGCGAAGGTCCATTTCTTCCTCGGGTTCGCCTACGAGCGACTCCATGCCTGGGTGGTCCAGCTTGGGCCTGTGCCGGCAGGCGGTTCGGAGAGGAGTGACGGAGCGACAGCTGTGCGCTCGCACCCAAAGACAATCGCGGCAATGACGACGAAAAGTTCTGCAGCAGGGGGAAACCGCCCAGCAAGTTGCAGTGAGCGCGTAGCGAGCGGTGACTTACGCTCACAGGTGCATGCGGTCATCAAGGAACTGGTCGATCGAAGCATCTCCAGCAACAAGCCACTTCATCTGGCGGCGGTGGGCATCGAACTTTCAGAGCGTTTTCCGGACAAGAAGCCCATTCACACGACCCTCCGCCAGCCGAGTCTGGCCGGACTGGTTCGGAGTTTCACTGATTTCATGATCAGCGGAGATGCTCCACGGCTCTTCGTCGAATACCGTGACAAAGGGAGGGATGGTCTCGCTGGAAGACCGCAGTCTAATCGCCGCTACTAGCGTAACTCGGTAGGCATTAGTTACGTTTGTCGCTATTTCAGCGGCGTCCGGTCGAACACGAGTGTGCCCCACGTCGCGGGGAGCAAGGCGGCCGAACCGGGGCGGTCGACCACGGCCGCTTCGCTCTGGCCGGCCCAATGGGCAGCGCTGGCATGCACTCTGCCGCCGGCGTCAGGGAAACCGATGGAGGCATCGAAGCCGACCGTGGGGTTGCGCGGCGGATCGAGTTCGAGTGACTTGAGCGGCACGGCGGCCTCGAGCGTGTAGCCGTCGGCGTCGAGTTGGTACGCGAACTTCAATCGGGGCAGCGGGCCGATGTCGGCAAAACTCCGCGTGGCCGCCGGGCTGTTGATCGTCTGCGGGTTCTTGCCGTTCTTGCGGACGGGCCAGAACACCTCCCCGACCGACCGTTCTCCGTAGAACTAGTTGCGAGCGTCTTCACGGCACGACCTTCGTCTGAGGACGGATATCTGCCGACGAGGCACCAAGCCGCACGCCCCATTCGCCGTGTTGTACTTCGAATCGCTTCGCTGCGGTGTTCCAAGAGGCAAGCTTGAGTTCGATCCCAATCCCATCGGCTGCGCAAAGCATGGGCAGCAGGGCGGTGAGGAGTCGCAGTGTGGTTTTCATGTTGTTGCTCATGGCCTACGTTGCTCAGTTGGTGGGTTGGCTGGCCGCGTGATTGAGCAGGTTGCGGAGCAGGCGTTCGGCGACGGGGTTGGTCGCTAACTGCTCGCGGATCGGCAGCGTGTTCAACAGGAAGCGGCCGGCGCCGTGTTGGTACTCCGCCAGTATCAGGCCGGAAGAGTAGTCGAACGAAGCGTCGATGGCTCCCGCGATGGCCTCGGCCGGCGGGTCCTGACCAGCGAACACGACGTCGGGGATGATCTCGCGATAGAAAGCGTACTCCATCATCCCGCCGCTAGGCAAACCGTCGAAGACCGGGTGTGCCTTGGCCCATTCGTCCTTGTGATAAAGCCAGCCTCTGAGCCGTGCCAGGCTTCCCTTGTTCTTCAGCGGCAGCCAGCCGAGCGCTTGATCGCCTTTCTGGAAAACGTTCGGCGTCAGGAACACGGCGGCCGCGCCCTGCTCGACGCGCCGCCAGAGTTCCTCGAACGCGGGCGGCGTCTTGGATACGAGGAGCACTTCGCGCTCGACACGTTCCGCCGCGGCGAACTGATGGCAACGAATGCCGCGGTCGGTAAGCCACTTCGTCAACTCGGCATCGTCACCGACCAATACGACCTCGGTGTTGACGGCCGGCATGTCCGCCGGATCGGCGACATAGAATATGGCCTCGCCACCCGTCGCCGCTCCGCCGCGCTCGAACGAGGCCAGGAAACGGTAGCGGCCCGATGGCCCGTCGATCGCGATGTCCTCGGCGAAGAGGGGAATGGCAAACGGAACGGAGCTGTCGGTCGCGTCATTGGTAGCCGAATTCGCATCACTGGTAGCCGAATTCGTGAGAATTCGGGCATCTTGCGTCGTTTCGAAAACCGAAATCTCCCGATTTCGGCTACGATTTGTTCCCGGCACGGTCACGGTCACCACTCGGTCGACGATCCGTTGCAGGTTGGGGCCGACGATCTGCAAACGCACCGGATACTCGCCGGGCGTCAGCGCGTCTTCGTTGGCCAACACGGCCTCGCAACGGACTCGCGTGCCGCGATAGACGTTTGCCGGCTCGGCGAACAGGCACAGCCGCAATGGCGCGAAGCCCTCGAACAGCGCGTCCACGGTGCCGGGCTTCAGTTCGCGGAACGTTGTGGTCAGCCCTTCGCCGCAACTCACGTGGTCGTTCATCCCGGTCAGACTGTAGCCCACGATGTTCGGGTTGGCGCGGATCGCGTTGAGCCCCAGCGTGCGTTGGCCCGCCATCTTGCGCAGGCTCTCGGAGAAGAAATCCTCGGGCCGGGCGAACAATTCGTCGAGCTTCCAGCGTGTCCAGTCGGCCAGGTAACGGTCGAGCTTGTCGCGGTAGAACTGGGCATCCTCGACCTCGGTCTTGCCCAGCCGTTCGAAGTGCCGCGTCGTCCGCCACAAGTCCACCGCGCTGCCGATGCCGTATTCGGACAGAAACAGCGGGAGTTCTCCGCCCGTCATGGTCCGCAAGCCCTGGGTCGTGGCGGCCGTCTGCGGCACGCGCGGGTAGTGGTGCTGGTCGGCTACCACGTCCTCCCACTGGACCGAACCGGGATTAGCCAGGCTGCCCAGGCGAGGCTGCGGCTTGTACCGGGATTCGGTGTACAGTCGGAATTTGGCCGGGTCGGGCTGGTCGGCCGGCGCGAGCCAACCGCACGACCAGGAAGCGGTGGGATTTTTTTCGCGGGGAAAGTCCGCTGCGAGGTCGAAGACGCGGCCCGCGGCGGATTCGATCGTCGCCGTCAGCGCCGTACTGTCGCTGCCGTAGTTGCCGTTTCCCCAGCCGACCACGAAATCCAGCGTATCGTCTTTCGCCAGCGTCAATTCAAGCGTGTGCGTGGCCGTGTTCGGCTTGCCGCCCAGGTTCAGTTGTGCGGCGAACTGCGACCGCCCGTTGTGGAACAGATGCACGTCGGTGGTGGCTTGGTTCAAGCCGGCAAAGGCGGCGGCGATGCGGTAGCGATCCGCGGCCGGCGCGATCCAGCGGACGACGCTATATTCCCCCTGCGGTCCCGGGTGCAGGGCCACCTGACGCGCCGGCCAAGTGAAGCCGAAAGGCGTCGGAACGGGCTGCGTGGACGGGTTGAGCGTAGCCCAGGGCTCACGGCCGAACGGGCTGTGCCAGATGTCCAGCTTCGAGAAGACCTCGTCGCGTACGCCGGACAGATCCCACCGACCGCTGTTCAGGAACACCATCCGCGACTCGTCGAGCGTCCGGACCAGCGGCAACGAAGCCGCTGCCAGCCGGAAATGCGGCGAGTCGCGGACCTCGTTCAGCAACCCCCAGATCACTATGCTGGGATGATTGCGGTCGCGGCGGATCAGCTCGGAGACCGAACGTTCCCAACGCTCGGCCAGCTTGGGCGAGTCCTGTATCGGCCACGACGCGAACGACTCTTGATAGACCATCAGCCCGATCTCGTCGCACAGGTCCAACTGATACGGCTCCGCGCCGCCCCAGATGAAGCGGATCATGTTGAAGCCCATCACCTTCAAGTCGAGCAGGTCGCGCCGAGCCATGTCGGGATCGGGAGGCAGCTTCAGACCGACCGGGAAATGATTGCAGGTGTGCGTCGATCGCAAGAACAGACGCCGACCGTTCAGACGAAAATAACCATTCTCGAAGCGGAACTCGCGGAAGCCGCAACGGATGGACCGCTCGTGGAACGATCCCGTAGCCGAATTCGTGAGAATTCGGATGGGGCGGCTTGGGTTGTCTGCTTCTGTCCGAAGTCTCACGACTTCGGCTACGGGGGCCACGACTTCGGCTACGGGAGAGTTGCCTTCTGGCGCCAGCTCCCGGACGCGCGCTGTCACTCGGTACAGATTCGGCTCGTTCAATTCCCAAAGCCGCGGCTGGTCGAGCTTCACCTCCGCTTCGACGAGCGTGTCGCCTGGCGCAAGTTCCCGTTCCACGGCCACCGCCTGCAACGTCTCGCCGCTCGCCGCCGGCGCGACCGCGAACTCCAATCGGCCTCGCACCGCCGTATTCCCCGCGTTGCGCAGGTTGGCTTGAATCCCGATCGCACCCGTCTTCGGCTCGGCCCAGGCGAACAGATCCTCCACGCGCACCGCCGGCACCGCCAGCAACTCGACCGAACCGGTGATCCCGCCGTGGTTGTACGCCGCACCCGCGTGGTAGGGAATCACGCGCGCTTGCTTCGGAGTTTCGTTCAGCACGATCCCGTCGATCCGCTCGTGCGTTGGATTCAGCACTCGCACCGCGAGCAGATTCTCTCCGCCGGTTCGCACCGCGTCGGTCACATCCAGCACAAACGGCGTCTCGCCGCCTTCGTGCTGGCCTACGCGCGAGCCGTTCAGCCAGACCTCCGCCAAATAGTCCACCGCCCCAAACCGCAGCAGCATGCACCCGCCGGCGTGCCGATTCACCGGTGCGTCGAATTCTCGCCAATACCACGCCACGCCGTGAAAACCGGGATAAGCGTCCTGGATGATCCACGGAACCTTGGTCGGCGTGGCATCCGGCCGAGGCGATTCGAACCACCTTTCGTCCCGTCCCACGTTCGTCGGATCGGTGGCCAGCAACCACTGATGGCCATCGAGCGAGATGACAGCGGAACTCGCGGGCAGATGGATGGGCACCGGCAACGGCGGATCCGCGGCCTTGGTGATTCCGGAACCGAGGATGACTAGGGCGACGGGCAACAACCAAGGGCGGCACTTCATAGCGGGTTCTCCGTGGAGGGGGATGTTCATGGGTAATGCGAGCCGAGCCAGCCCAGCCCAACCAAGCTGCCCACGCGTGCTACGGCCAAAGCGAACCGTCGTCGCCCGATCATCGGTGCGTCTCCGTTCACGGCTGGACCCGCTGGTAGACGAAGATCGCCACGCCGGGCCGTTGTTGGATGGTCAGCGGAAATCCATTGGTCATCAGCTCGCGACCGTCCAAGACGGCGGAATCGTCGCCGTCGAGGCTTGTGAATTTGTACTGCACCGCCGTTTGCAGACCGCCGAGCTTCAGGCGGACGGAATCCGCGTCGGACTCCGGACGCCGAAACGCCTGAACGATGCCGTCGCCCGTCTCGGGGCGATCGAACTGCCAAGCCATCCATTCCCTATTGTCGCGCGTCCAGGGCGTCAGCGGATAGTAGTCGCCATAGTAATATGGGCTGATCTGCCGGAACTGATTGTAGAGTCGGCGGAGCATTTCGTAGTCCAGTTCCTTCACGCGGATGTCGATTCCCGAGCCCAGGCTCGGCGCCGCGTTGCTCCACCAGGCGTACGGTTCGACCGCCGTCGCGCCGCCGCCGTAGTAGGACGCTGATGCACTGGCCACGGTGCCGGTGCCGTGATACGGCAGCCAGAACGATAGCCCGTAGGTCATGCATTGGTGGCCAGTGGCCTCGTAAGCATAATCGCTGCGCCACAGGGGAACCGCCCGGCGCATCGTCTCCAGATCGTTTCGCCGGCCGCCGGAAGCGCACGAGTCGATCAGCATCTCGGGATGCCTGCGGCGCAATTCATCCCAATAAGCGAGGTAGCCGGTGACGTGCCCGATCTCGGTGATCCCCTGGCGGTCGGGCGCGTCGGCCGCTCGCCAGAAGGCCAACGGGTCCATGTTGAAATCCTGGCGGTAGAGGTCGATGCCCTGCTCGGTCAGCAGCATGTCCACGTGGTCGGTCAACCATTGCCGAGCGGCAGGATTCCCCAGGTTCAACAGTCGCACGCCCTCCTGGCTGATCTGCCTCGGGCGGTCATACGGCCGAAACGTATCGCTATCGGGCTTGGCTCCAGGCTCAAGATGCCCGTAGCTCCACGGCCCGTCGGGATTTCGCTCGACAGCAAACTCTCGGGCCGCGTCGAACGTCTTGCCGGAGGGAGACGTCAGACGGATCTCCAGTCCCGTTGAATCGCAGATGTGGGAGCCATTGCCCCAACCCACGATGAAGTCCAACGCCTCCCCCTTGCCCAGGTCGAGCTTACCATCGTACTTCGTCTCCGTTCCCTGTCCGCGGAGATTGACCCAGCCGTCGAACGCGGCGTTGCCGCCGTGCGCGACATGAACGTCGGTCGTCGTATCCCGGTCGATCGCCAGAAACGTGGCTCGCACCGCGTATGGGCCGGCTTCCGGCGCCGTGAAGCGCACCACGCTGTACTCGCCCTTGGGGCCGGGATGGAACGACAACCGACCCGGCTCCCAGCGGATGTTCGCTACGGAGCGGACTTGCGACGTGGGGTTGTAACACACACACGGATCGCTTCCCCCGAGTGCTTCCGCCGACCAGGCGCGCATTCCGGCCAAGGTGTCGGTTCGCGCGGGGGCGGAGTCCAGCAGCCATTGCGGACGGTTTTCGTACAGCCACGTGCCCGGCGCGACCCGCTCCGGTTCGAACCAGACGAGGACCTTGACACCCTTCGAGTGCGCGTGGTCGCTGATCGGCCGAAAGCCGCGTGGAAATCGCTTGGGATCGACCTCCCACGTGCCGACCTGCGGCCAGCCTCGCTGCTGGATGTACCAGCCGGCATCCATCCACCAGTAATCCAGCTTCAGTCCTTCTTCCAGATAGCGGTCGATGTGCATGATCTGGTTGGCTTCGTTGGCCCCGATCATCTCCTCGTAGGCCCGCGAGCTCGAGGCCACAAACTGCGGCGGCGGAAGCTTGCCGCCCGGCCGCGGCATGCTGTGGGCCATCATCCAGCAGCGCCAGATGTTCTGCGACCGCACGCGGTCGCCATGCCAGAACTGGAGCACGATTAGCGGCGAGCGGATTTCTTCGCCGGGAAACAACTTGAAGTGCGTGAGTTCCTGCCCGGCCCGAATACGCATTCCGTTCTTTTCGTCGCGGGCAAACTCGGCCGCCCACTGGCCCGGCCAGCCCACGACCACGATCAGGCCCTGCGAGCCCC
Organism: Pirellulaceae bacterium; assembly: GCA_023382975.1. GTDB lineage: Bacteria > Planctomycetota > Planctomycetia > Pirellulales > Pirellulaceae > SKKK01. The sequence goes on along the minus strand of JAHDXO010000107.1, from coordinate 1,287 downwards.
ACTGCAGATTGAAATACGAGAGGTCGCTGTTGGTGGGCCGCCCACCCGCCGCGCTGATCCGCTTGACCGCCTTCGGGCCGAGCGGCGTTTCCAACGGTCCGTAATCGGAGCCGTTGGCCGGCGAGCCGACCGCGTGATGAAGGAGAAATTCGCTCTCCGGATCGCGCTCCCAGGTGGCGTTCAGAGCCTGGATATCCTCGATAATTGGCGAATCCGCTTCACCCGTGTTTCGGAAGTACAGTGTCCATTCGACGGACGGAAAGTCCAGGTACTCGATGGCTTCGCAACGCACCTCGATTTTGGATTTCGGATCGGTGTATTTCAGCGTGTGCCGGACTCGTTGCTTGTCCAGGTTACGCGTGCTCCGCTCCAGTGGCCAACGGTCGAGCAGTTCGGCCGACGGTCGACCGCCGAACGTAAAGGAAAACGGCAACGTCGCGGGATCGCCCCCGAGGTGCTCGGACGACCAGTTTCGCGCGGTATCCAACTCCTCGGTGTTTGGACTGACTGCCCATGTCGGGCTGGCCAGGCACAGAAACAGCGCAACGGCAAGACAGTCGGTCATCTGGCGTTTCATGGGCTCGCGCTCCTTGGTACAAGTTTCGATGCAAGGCGGGACAGCATTCCCTCGTTCGAACCGCGTCTTTGCTCGGGGCTTCCGCAGAATTTGTGGGTCAGAACGCGCCGTCTCGCGCGACGGGCCCAGGCTTGGTGCTTCGGCGGACAGATCCAGCTTAGCACCTGCGAGGCCAGCGGTGTGCTGGGCATGTGCAATCCGTGTTTTTCATTCACACGGAACCTCGAACTGAAACGTCTCCCACAGGTCGGGCCGCAATTCGGCTTCGGAGGGACGTCTGCCGCGCACCTGTTTCATGTCGCAGACGGGCCAGCCAATGACCGGGGAAGTCGGAGCGGCGGTGGCCGTGACCGCCGCCGGGACTTTGCGGTTAGGCCACTCGGTTCGCCACGTCTACTTGCGAGACTCTCTCTGTATCCGGCGCTAGCGCGATTCGATACGCTGCTGCGATTCCTCGATGGCTGCGGCAAGGCGTACGTGAACCGTGGTGCAGAGTACCACGACTAGCCGTAGCGAAAAATGGGTCGTCGAGCCAATCGAGCATCCGGCTGAGCATCTGGGCCTTCCGAACACGAGGATCGCCGCCCCTTCGAGGCTCCAGATCGCTGGCCGGAACCGGCCAGTAGCAATGCAAAACCCTACAGCGAGCCCTTTTTCCCGCGCTGCCGTTCTCTTCCGCCGAGCGCGCCGGGCTACTTGAACGAGGACTA
>JAHDXO010000106.1 GCA_023382975.1 Pirellulaceae bacterium | reverse complement strand
ACTGACCACTGACCACTGACCACTGACCACTGACCACTGACCACTGACCACTGACATCCCTATGACCAACCAAGAAGAAATCCGCCGCGTCGTTGCCACCACTCGCATCATCGTCCTCGCGCTCGCCACCGGAGTGTTCATCTTCGGTGTGGTCGTCATGACGCTGCAGGCGCCCGACCCGCAAGCGCCGCTCAATCTGCTGACCATCATGGCCGTGGCCTTTGGTGGCGGCGCGATTGTCATGCGGCTTGTCCTGCCCTCGGTTTTCACGGCCGCCCAGGTCCGGCAGATCGGCGAGCAGTCCGGAGCGGCATCGGGCGACGACCAAGCCGGCGACGATGCGAATCGGCGCGATGCGAGCAAGTTGGCCATGGCGTTTCAAACCAAGACGATCTTCGCCTGCGCGCTGCTCGAAGGCGCCGCCTTCTTCGCGCTGGTCGCCCTGATGATCGAGCATCATGTGGCCAGTCTGATCGTCGCCGCCGCCCTGCTGGCAGGCATTCTACTCAGCTTCCCCACCCTCGCGGCCACCGAAGACTGGATCGAACAACAGCAACGCCGCATCGACGAACACCGCGCCCTCACGCGCCGCTGAGCAACCGGGAAGAACGGGAAAGGCTCTTAGCACCGTTCGAGAAGTAACTGTCGAGAGTCTGTCGCGGCCGAGGCAATGGGAGGCCCACGGCCTGTCCGTGAGAGATTCACGTTCGTCGACACGCTTGATGTTGAATCCGTTGGCCGGTCCGCGCGGCTGCGGCGCAAGTACGGCTGGTGGTATCTCGCGTTGCTCGAAAAACTGCTCCGCTGCGTCGACGCGATGGCCAGTGCCGATTCGGATTCAGAAGATGACGCGGACGATTCCATGAACGCAGGGAGACGCGGCGGATGATCCGGCAACGCGACGCTTCACAACAAGATCGTTGCACGCACGTTCTTGTACTGCGTGAATCCTCTGTCAAACGTGACGACTTCGAAATCGGCTACTCGTGCAAATGCCGCCAGATATGCGTCGCTCCACGCGTTTGGCGAGAACGTTTGACGCTGTGTCAAGCTTCGCCAAGCGGCCTCGATACCTTCAGGCTCTTCCGCGAAAGCGACACGTTCGTCGGATATCAGTTCATCGAACGCCTGCCAAGCCTGGGTCATCGACACTGCATCACCGCGAAGCACCTTGGGATTCGTTATCAGCCGCAAGAATCCCATTTGTGTGCCCCGGCAAAAGCAACAACTCCGTTTGCCTGCCTGCTGCATCCACGCCTTGGCCGAGCCATGATGAACGTGCGACTGAAAGGAGACTGCAATCCAGAAGTTGATGTCAGGAAGGTTCATTCCAGGTTCGCCTCATCGCCTCGGTCTCCTCGTCGTCCAGGATTTCAGCGATTCGTTCACTTGTCAGATCGAGGGTGCCGGGTTCGGACGAGGGAAACAACGGAAATTCAACTCGTTTCTGGTTCTTCGCCACCCGAATCACCGGCGACGTTCGATAGGTTACGACCACGTTCACCCCTTCGGGCAGCAACACCGAGCCGTCAAGAACAACGACGCCGTTTTGAACAATTCCTGAGATTTCCATGGCATTCTCGACCTGGGCCAACAGCGATCAACGCGACCATTTCTTTGCCGCAATTATCGGCCGGCAACAGCGACGGGTCAAGCTGGACTCGCGTCGAAGGAACAACGCCATGGCGAATTCTGACGCAAAAGAGGCGAACATCACGATCCCGTTCGACCTGACCAACCTCTGCCACTTCTCAGCTTGCTGCGGACTGTTGGAACCGGCCGACGCCTTCTGGCCGGGCGAGGATAGATCGTTCGACCAACGGCATCTCCGCGACTGGCCCCGCCACGCCGTTCTCCCTGCCTGCGCCGTAGCGCCGCAACAAGCGTGCTCGGCGCGGGTCTCCGACCCCGCCGCAACGTCCGACCGCAGGTCTCCAGCAGCTTGGGAGACCTGCGGTCCTGGTCTGTGGCTCGGTCAGAGTCCGCACACAGCGCCGTGGCCGGCAGACGTCGCCACGTGCTTTGGTCTCTCCGAGACCGCCCCCGTCTCGTTACCGCTTCCAAGCAGGCCCGCGCCAACCAAGTCCCCCATTTCGTGTCACAATCAATTACTCCCACTCTCCGCCCTTCCGCCATCGGCTAATCTACAGACAATCGCCGCCGATCCCGCAGTCGACATCGTTCCCGTACCGCGGTCCTGATTGACGCTCGCCCACCTAAACGGAATACTGGGCTCAGCAATTGGGCCAGCACAAGGCAAAGGCGTGACGAATGGATGAATCAGAATTCCGAACCGTCTTCAAACAACTGACCGGCAACTTGCCGCTTCGTTGGCAGGAACGTCTGTTTCGCGAGCACTTTGCGAAGGGTGAGCTTCCTCAGGTGATCGATCTGCCCACGGGACTGGGCAAAACGATGGTCATGGCCATCTGGCTCATCGCGAGAACCGTGAGTCATTGCCTGCCGAGACGGCTTGTTTATGTCGTTGATCGAAGGGCGATCGTCGATCAGGCCACGGAATTGGCGATTAAACTCCAATCGCACGTGGAGCAGTTGGCTGACTTCAAACGAACTCTGGGATTGGACAGCCGGGCGTTGCCCGTGTCGACGTTGCGGGGACAGCACGTTGACAACCAGGAATGGCTTGCGGACCCGGCGTCGCCGGCGATCATCGTCGGCACCGTGGACATGGTCGGCTCGCGGTTGCTATTCGAAGGCTACGGGACGTCCCGAAAGATGCGACCGTATCACGCGGGACTGCTCGGAGCCGACACATTGGTTGTGCTCGACGAAGCGCATCTTGTCCCGCCGTTCGAACGGCTGTTGGAAACGATTTCCAATGGCGACAGGGAATTTGGGCCGCGTGAATCGCAACGGGAGGTCGTTCCGAGGTTCCAACTCATGTCGCTCTCCGCTACGGGGCGAGCTGGCGTACCCAACACGTTTCATTTGATCGATGCTGACTTGGATGACGTGGTGAAGCAACGGCTGAACGCACGCAAGCGATTGACCATCAAGGACCTGGCACACGGGGAGAAGCCACCGATCCGCGTGGCGACAGAAGCCTGGAAAATGTCCAACGCTGGTGCGGATGCCGTGCGAGTCATCGTATTCTGCAACAGTCGCACCGATGCCGAGGCGTCGCGGAACGAGGTGGAGAAGCTGATAGTTGGCGGAATGAAGAAGGGACTGCTGGTTGACCGCCCCGAGACGGAGTTGTTCGTTGGCGGCCGGCGCGTGTGGGAACGACAAGCGGCAGCCGACTGGCTCCGGAGTCGAGGTTTCCTCGCGGGCACGAAGGAAAAGCCGACGCATGCGGTGTTCGTGTTCGCTACGTCGGCGGGTGAAGTCGGCGTCGATCTGGATGCCGACCACATGGTCTGCGATCTCGTGGCGTGGGAGCGCATGGTGCAACGGTTGGGCCGCGTCAATCGTCGCGGCGATGGGGACGCGAGGATCGTCGTCGTGGCGACAAACCCGGCGAAGCCGGATGCCGCACTCAAGAAGGAGGCTGGCAAGCGATCGAAGGCGGAAATGAAGGCAATTTCCGATTACGAAAACTCCCGCGCGTGGCGTGATGCCTTGCGTCAGCTTCCCAGCCATCGAGGAGTTCTTGATGCCAGCCCAGGGGCGATTCAGCACCTCAAATCACGGGCAGTGGCTGATACCGTCCTTCAAGAGCGCATCGAGCAAGACTACCGTGATTCGTCGTTGCTGCCGTTAATTCGAATCGCGTGTGCGTACGTGCCACCATTGCCAGCAATCCTCGCCTCGGCGAGTACGCCGGCGCCATTGCGACCGGCACTCACGCGCGCCTTGGTGGATGCGTGGTCGATGACATCGCTTCGAGAGCACACGGGCCGGCCGGTCGTTGAACCGTGGCTGCGCGGCTGGGTCGACGACGAACCCCAAACCGCGGTCGTGTGGCGCAAACACCTGCCGCTACGGCCAACCGACCACCAAGACGGCAGGTCTGTGGTGAAGCTCACCGATGTTGCGGCGTTTTTCGAAGCCGCACCACCGCACGCGAGCGAACTGCTGGAAATCGAGACGTACCACGTGCTGGACTGGCTGGAGCGACGCGCGAATTCGTTGTTGAAGCTTGCGGCGAAGGCGACGAAATCAGGTCCACAAGACGAGCCCGCAGTTCGCCGTCAGGACGTTGTGGCCGTCCTCCTCGACGCAGCGGGCGACGTTTCACAAACGCTGCGACTTCGCGATTTGGCCTTCGACAGCGCCGACAAGAAGGAAAATGAACGGAATTGGGAGGAAGTGAAACGGCAACTCATGGGCGCGACGGTAGTCCTTGATGCGCGGCTGGCGGGCCTGGGGCAGACGGGCCTTTTGAACGCGGAGTGCGAGGATATTCCGCGTACGATCGACGACGGGGAAGCTTGGCTGCACGCCGTCGACGGCGTCGAAGTCGTCCGGTTCCGCGTGCGTTTGGTTGACAGTGAATCACCGTCTTCGCCCGACTGGCACAGTCGATTTCGCTTACCGACGGTGGAATCGGAGGACGGCGAGCCGACGAATTGGCTCGCAGTCGAAAAATGGCGGCACGACGCGGCAACGGAAGACGATCGCTCCGAGGGCCGGCTTCAGTCGCTCGCCGTGCATCAACAGTGGGCCGCGGATCGGGCAAAGTCGCTCGCCGAGCGACTCGGGCTTACGGCCATACACCCGCAGTACGCCGAGATGCTCGCGATTGCCGCCCGCTTGCACGACGAAGGCAAAAGGTCTCAGCGTTGGCAACGGGCGTTCAAGGCCCCGAATGGCGAACACTACGCCAAGACGCCTGGGCCGGTGAATCTGGCGCTACTTGACGGCTATCGCCACGAGTTCGGCTCGCTTCTCTTCGCGGCAAGGGACGCCGATTTGCTCAAATTGTCGGTCGAACTGCAGGAGTTGGCGTTGCACATCATTGCCGCTCACCACGGGTTCGCTCGGCCGCTGATCGGCATCGGCGGTTGTGACGACGCCCCGCCGTCGGCGCTCGAAGGCCGAGCACGTGACGTCGCGTTGCGATTCGCCCGGCTTCAAAAGCAATGGGGGCCGTGGGGCCTAGCGTGGTGGGAGAGTCTATTGCGAGCCGTCGATCAGGAAGCGTCGCGCGACAACGACGCCACGGGTTCCCAAACCACGGAGGAGCCATAATGGCAGAAGCTTCGATTCCGGTCGACCTGCTCAACCCCGGTCAGGTCTTTGCGTGCCTCGGGTTTCTCGAAGCGGCCGATCTGCTACTCGGCGATGCCGAGGGCGGGTTCGACTGGAGCGATTCGGGGAGTACCCGGTTTCTGCTGCGTGCCGTGGGCGATCTCAATCCGGTGAAAGCCGTCTTGAGCTTTATCGAGGAGTGCAGCGTCTCGTCGGTCGCTCCCTCCGGCATCGAATTGTCGACCGAAGGTTGGAACGTTCCCACGCAGCGAAGCTCGCCGGACGTCGCGTTTCCGATTCCACTGCCGACGAGTCCCGCCACACTTCCAGCCAGGCTAGACAACGGCGCGGCCGATTCCCCCCGCGTCCTCACAATCGACTACTGGGGCGACGCACGTAACAAGACGTCGCGCGACAATGCCAAGTTCTGGGCCGGAGCGGGCGGTTATCCGGGAGCGGCTTTGACTCGCGATGCGCTGCAGCTTGTACGAGATCGCTGCGTGGCGGCGGCCGATGCTCCATTCGATCTGGCCGTTGAACAGAGCAGCAGTTTCCGTTTCGACTGGCGTCGCGATTACATTCCACTCGACATCGGTTTCTCCCTGAACAATCATCCCAGTAACCGGTTTTCGACTGTGGGTTACCCGCTAGTCGAAGTGTTGGCCGCCATTGGGTTGACCAACGCTCGTCCCGCGCTGGTTTCCAAGTTGGAATATCGCTACGGTGTGATCGGGACAACCAGCAGCCAACGTTTTTTTGACCCTTTGTTTCTTCGAGCGGCACTCGGCGACTCGAAGCTGCCCTTTCCGCAACGTCGCTTTAAGATGCTCTTGGGTTGGCCCGGCAAAGAGGGCCAAGCGCGTTGCATCACAACCGTGACGGAGGAACTCTTGCGATGACGACGACCACACAGCAACGGACACCGGCATCGCCGGTCACGACCGGCGATTTCGACCGATGGGCGACTGACTCGGCTGGTCCTGTGGCCTTGCACTTGAAACAGCGACTCGTGGCGGTCGAGTCGGTCGATGCCGAGCCGTGCGTCATTTATCCGCCGACTTACGCCGACATCGGCTACAACGTCGACACGCTCGCGGACGGCACCCGCGTCGCTCTTGTGGACAGCGTTGGTTCGCAGGCGAATCGGCTCGAGCCAACGTTCATCGCGGTCGGCACGACGCGCGACAAATGGCTCGTGCCACAACTCGATATCGTGTTACATACGGAACCGTGCGGCGAGTGCGACAACTGTAAGAAATTCGGTGAGAAAAAGAAACGCAAGGCCGATGAAGAGTGCTTGTCGCCGCACAAGGAGAAGCGGTCGATTCTCGAACTGGCCCATCGTATAGCTGACGCCGTAGTGCAATCGTCACCGACTCTGCTGCCCATTGTCTCGAAGGCATTTCAGAAACTTCGCCAGACCGGCGACGCAGGACCCCTATGTGCGATTGCCCCGACGTCTCTGGTGTTCGGCGTGTGGGATTCACGTGGCGGGACTGGCGAGAAGCGCCCGCGACTCGTGCGGTCGCTCGTTCGCGCCTGGGATGTCGATACGCTCCACGCGGCGGCCCAGTTCAATTCGGTCTGGAAAGGACTGGATGAGGAACAGCAGGAGGCGCTGAAGAAGGAAGCAAAGGCCAAGAAGACGAAGCTCTCGGAAAAAGGACTGGCGGACGCACCGGCCATCTTTCGCAACACCAAGCTTCCGCAGTACGGCCGAGACGGTACGCCAAATCCCGATGCACGGGTCCTCGGCGGCGTCTTGGTACGCGGCCGGATCGAACGCGAAGTGACCGTGAACCTCGTCGCACTGCGTGGCATTCGTGGGAGTGACGACAAGGAAAGCGTTCACATTCGGAAGTACCTCCTAGGCTTGTCGCTCATCGCCGCGACCGCCGACATCGACCTTTTCCTTCGGGAAGGCTGTCACCTCCGTTACACCGGCGAAGACCAATGGCACGCGATCCAACGTCGAGGCAATCCACTGCAGATCGATCTAGGTTCCGATGCGGCGCGTGCTGTGGTTCGACAATTCGCGAGCGATGCGGCGGCTCATTTTCGTCCCCAGTGGCCGGAGACTGTCGACCACGCCTTCAGTCTCGACGAAGCCAAAAAGCTACTAACCAAGTCGACCGAAGAAGAGATTCCTGGCGAGGGCTAATCAATGTCGCGCATACTTCTCATCTCGGTGCGTTTGCACGACGGGCGTTACCACGGTGCCGGTGAGGGTCCGCCCGCGCCGGCCCGGCTTTTTCAAGCCTTGGTCGCAGGTGCCGGCTTGGGCGGTCCGCTCCAGGCCGACGTCTGCTCTGCTCTCCAGTGGCTGGAAGAACTCGATCCGCCGATCATCGGGACACCGCGTCTGATCGACGGACAGAGCCTGAAGAACTTCGTACCGAACAATGACCTCGATGCAGTCGGCGGTGACCAGCGCCGGACCGGCAAAATTCGTACGCAAAAGGCTTTCAAACCGCGACTGTTCGACGCCGAAGTGCCATGGCTCTTTGCCTGGCGGTTCACTTCCCGCGAAGGCGACGAACGACAGGCTCAAAGGGTCTGTTCGTTGGCCGAACAAGTCTACCAATTTGGTTGCGGGATAGATCTCGCGTGGGCTTGGGGCGAGGTGCTGGAAGATCACGAGGTCGATGAACGGCTGGCGGCATATGCCGGCCTCGTTTATCGCCCGTCGGCCGGAGGCGAAGGAATTGAACTTACCTGCCCTCAAGTCGGCTCGCTTCGCAGTTTGTCGGAGCGGCACCAAGCCTTTGGCCGTCGATTCCAGGCCGTACGTCAGGGTCGCAGCGTGAAGCAACTCTTTTCACAGCCCACGAAACCGCGTTTCGCCCAGATAGCGTACGACAGTCCAACCATTCGTCACGTGTACGAATTGCGTGAACCAACGTCCGAGTCGCTGGTCGCGTGGCCGCTGTCGCGAGTCGTACGGTTGGTTGAGGCCGTTCGTGACGCAGCGGTTGCTCGCTTGCGAAACGCACTCCCAGCGCAACGAGCCGACATCGAACGCTTTCTCGTGGGCCGAAAGGCGGACGGTTCCGACGAGGGACCGACGGAGCTGCGCGTCCGGATCTTGCCGCTGCCGTCAATTGGCGTCCACCACGCCGACCGTGAAATCCGACGGGTGGCTGTCGAGGTTGCTCCCGGCTGTCCGCTACGCGCGGAGGACGTGCGTTGGGCGCTTTCTGGCGTCGAATTGGTTGACGGCGAAGGTGAACACTCGACGAACTTCGTCGTAACGCCTGCGACGGACCAGTCTATGCTAAGACGCTTCGGCGTGGGCGAACCGGCGACCGTGACTTGGCGAACGGTGACTCCCATCGCGCTGCCCGAACCGGCCATACGACGGAGGATCGACCCGGCCCGCCAGGCACTCGAACCCAAAGGCGGTGCCGAACGCGCCGGCGAGCAGTGTGCCGCCGCCGAAGCCATCGTGCAAGCCTTGCGTCACGCCCGCGTACCTGCGCAGGCTCAGTCAATCCGCGTTCAGCGTGAGCCGTTCGAGGCCAAAGGTCTGCGAGTTGAATCCTTCGCGCCAGGAACTCGTTTCGCGAAAGAACGCTTATGGCACGCGGAAATCACCTTCCGCACACCTGTCGCGGGTCCGCTGGTTCTCGGTTGTGGACGCTTTCTCGGCCTCGGCCTGATGAGGCCGGTCCCAAAGTGCGTGGGCGTCTTGGCATTCGCCATCGTCGACGGCTTGACGACGCCCCAAGATCCGACCGGCTTGACGCGATCGCTGCGCCGCGCCGTGATGGCACGCGTGCAAGCAGCAGTTGGATTGGGTGCCAGACTGCCAGCCTACTTCACCGGGCACGAGCACGACGGCTCTGTCGCTCATAGCGAACAAAGCCCACACCTTGCGTGCGCGTTTGATCCGCTCGCGGGTCGCCTTTTGGTCATTGCGCCCCACTTGCTCGATCACCGTCCGCCGATGCACAGTGAGGCCGACCACTGGCGAACTCTGGAAGAATCACTGGCTGACCTATCCACGTTGCGCGCCGGCCAGAACGGGATACTTACCCTCCGACGCGTCGCTTTCAGCAGCGACGCCGATCCACTGTTCGCCACTGCCCGCAACTGGCGAAGCGTCACGCCCTACCAAGTCACGCGGCATGCCAAGGGCGTTGGAGCCACGACCGCGTTCGCGACGGACATGGCGATCGAATGCCAACGGCGAGGCTTGCCGGTACCGCAAGTAAAGCCCATCGAGATTCACGGCGAACGCGGCCTCGGCCTCATCGGCCACGCCGCATTGAGCTTCACCGTCGCGGTGAACGGCCCGCTCCTGATTGGCAAGAATCGACACTTCGGCGGAGGCCTATTCGTGCCGACCGCGGCCTCGGAGAATGAGTAGCATGATGCCCCTCGTCGAACAGCATCCCGGTTCCCTGCTGCGGTCCTGCCGGTGCGGTTGCGCGCAGCGGCCGGAAGGATTCGCCTCGGCGGGCGCTTCACGAAGGAGGCTGCACCCAACATCCGCATCCCCGTCAATCCGACAGGAGAACGACGATGGCCAAACGCAAGACGACGAGAAGTAAGCCGTTTCCGAAGACGAATCCGTTGGAGCCGCTCCAGGCGGCGCTACGGAAACGGACCAAAGAGGAGTTGATCGAGCTGGTACTGGAATGGGCGGATGGCAGTCGCGCGACACAGCGGGAACTGGAATCGCGGTTCGGCGTGGAGGCTCCGGGCTCGGAACTGGTGGCTCAGACGCGGCAAGCGATCGCCGACGCCACCGACTTCGACGAACGCGACATCAACCGCAACTTCGCTTACGACTACCGGGCGTACCAAACCGTCGAGCGGAATTTCCGGCGGATGGTCAAGGCCGGACAACTCGATCAGGCCATGGAACTGGCGCTGGATCTGATGCGACGCGGCAGTTACCAGGTCGAGATGAGCGACGAAGGGATGATGACCGACGATGTCGAAGGGTGCCTGCGCGTGGTGGTTCGCGGTGTCCTGGAATCGGACCTGCCGCCGGCGCGGGTGGCGACGTGGTGCGACGCACTTCGGACGAGCGACCGCACGCGCTGCCTCCTCACTAAGGAAATTAACGCCCTGAAAAAATCGGGGCCATCCGGGTAGTCGTGCATAGTGGCCGATGCTACCGAAGAAGAAGAGACTGGCGGGTTCGAAATGCTCGCGGTTTCGGCGAGCGGCCACTCCGCCCGAATCGACGGATGTAGCGCGCAACGCGGGTTCGATCTTTGACAATTCGGAAGTCGATCTAAAGGCAGACGGCGGATTCCGCACCCGGTGGGTCGCGGGCGCCGAACGCGACTCGTACTGCATCGCCGTTCGGCCCTGCGGCCGGCGGACGCGGGCCATTTAAGTCGCGGGCGCTGAACGCGACTCGTGGTCCATCGCTGCTTGGACCCGCGGCCAGCGGACGCGGGCCACTTAAGTCGCGGTTCCCGGTTGGTCGCGGGCGCCGAACATGGCTCGATTTGCATCGCCGTTCGGACCCGCGGCCGGCGGACGCGGGCCACTTCCGTTGCGACTCGTGGTGGGTCGCGGGCGCCGAACGCGACTCGCTTTGAATCGCCGTTCGGCCCCGCACCCGGCGGACGCGGGCCAGTCGATTCCCATCCGATCCACAGGGCTCGATGCCCTCGACGCTCACCACGATTCGTCTTGACGTGCCGGTTCCGGCAACTACAGTCGAAGATATCGGATCGCCCGGCACGGAAGCGTCCCGTTCTTTGCTGCCTCCGTCCCCAGGGAACCGACGCCATGCGCAATACCTATCTGGTCTGCTACGACATCCGCGACGACAAGCGTTTGCGCAAAGTCTTCAAGACGATGCGCAACTACGGCGACCACTTGCAGTATTCGGTGTTCGAGTGCCAGTGGACACCCATCGATCTGGCTCGCTGCCGCCACGAACTGAGCGAAATCATCAAACACGACGAAGACCAGGTGCTGTTCGTGGACCTCGGTCCTACGGCCGGCCGCGGCGAACGCGTGATCTCCGCCCTCGGCCAACCCTACTCGCCCCTCGACGCCGCCTGCATCGTGGCCTAACCCGGATTATTCACGGGGCGCGTTGTAGCACAAGCAGCTTGCCTGTGTTCCCCAAATACAGGCTGGCAGCCTGTACTACGGCCCCGCGGAGCACTTCGTGAATAATCCGGGCTAACCCCCTACCCCACACCCCAGTGCCAACGGCCCACTGCCCACTGACGACTGACGACTGACGACTGCCCACTGACAACTGCCCACTGACAACTGTCACTGACAACTGTCACTGACAACTGTCACTGACAACTGTCACTGACAACTGACAACTGTCACTGACAACTGACAACTGACAACTGACAACTGACAACTGACAACTGACAACTGACAACTGCCGACTGCCCTCTTACCACTGACCACTGACGAAAGGGCCTTCCATGATCGCAACTCAGCGGACGATCGAGGCAGACTATCTTCCGGCCCGGATGCTCAACGAATTCACGTACTGCCCCCGGCTGTTCTACTACGAACACGTCGAGGGCGTCTTCGCCCACAACCAGGAAACGGTCGAAGGCGAGTTGATTCATTCGCGAGTCGACGCGCGCCAAGACGACTTGCCGCCGCCCGAAGAACTGGCCGAGTCGGGACGGCGAGTACGAGCCCGCAGCGTCACGCTCTCCAGCGACACGTACGGCGTGATCGCCAAGCTGGATCTGCTGGAGAGCGAGGGCGGCACGGTGACGCCCGTCGATTACAAACGCGGACGGCCCTGCCGCGAAGACGACGGCAGCCTGGACGCGTGGGACACGGACCGTATCCAACTGGCCATCCAAGCCCTGATCTTGCGCGACAACGGCTTTCGCTGCGAGGAAGCGATCGTGTACTACGCCGCGACGCGGCAGCGAGTGCGGATCGCCGTCGACGAGGCATTGTTGCAGGCGGCGATCGACACGATCTCGGCCGCCGCCTCGACCGCCGCCAACCGACAGATTCCTCCCCCGCTGATCGACAGCCCCAAGTGTCCGCGCTGCTCGCTGGTCGGCATCTGCCTGCCCGACGAAACGCAGCAGTGCCGGGCCGCTCCGGCCGTCCGCGTCCAGAAGACGCTGTTCGACATCGAGGCGCCTCGTGACGCTGCAGTCGGCGACGGCCGCGACCGCGAAGAACCGCTTCGCCGTCTGATCGCGGCTCGCGACGAACTGCGGCCCCTGTATCTGAACACGCAAGGACTGTACGTCGGCAAGTCCGGGGAAGTGTTGAAGATCAAAGAAAAAGACCGAGTCGTCCAGGAGGTGCGGATCCGCGAGATCTGCCAGTTGAACCTGATGGGAAACATCCAACTGACCACCCAAGCCATCCAGGCCCTGTGCTGGGCCGAAGTGCCGATTGCCTACTTCTCGATGGGCGGCTGGTTCTACGGCGTGACCCAGGCGCTGGGCGTGAAGAACATCTTCCTGCGCCGCGAACAGTTTCGCCTGGCCGACGCGCCCGCGTTCTGCCTGAGGTTGGCCCGAGCCCTGGTGGCGGGCAAGATCCGCAATCAGCGGACGATGCTGCAACGGAACCACATCGAGCCGCCGCGCGGCGCGCTGGTGCAAATGAAGTGCATGCAGCAGGATGCGGCGCGAGCCACCGAGATGGACCAACTGCTGGGCCTGGAGGGCAACGCGGCTCGAGTCTACTTCGAGAACTTCGCGGGCATGATCAAGCCCCGCGATTCCGACCCGGTCGCTCTCCGTAGTACAGGCTGCCAGCCTGTGTCCCCCGTTTCCGATCTGCCCGCGAGCCCCGACGCCGATCCGCCTTGGTCCGACGACAACGCACCGACACCCGATGCCTGTCCCACCGCTTCAGTCGCCGAACCGATGGCGCCCGCCATGAGATTCGATTTCTCCGGCCGCAACCGCCGTCCGCCCCGCGACCCGGTCAACGCCTTGTTGAGTCTCGGATACAGTCTGTTGGCCAAGGATCTGACCATCGTCACGCAAACCGTAGGCTTCGATCCGTACTTGGGCTACTACCATCAACCGCGTTTCGGCCGAGCTTCGTTGGCGTTGGACCTGATGGAACCGTTTCGGCCGCTGATTGTGGATTCGGCCGTCTTGTCGGCCGTGAATACCGGGATGGTCACGTCGCGCGACTTCGTGCGCGCCGGACAGTCAGTCGCCTTGACGGCCGAGGGGCGCAAGAAATTTTTCATGGCGTACGAGCAGCGGATGGATACTCTGGTCACGCATCCGCTTTTCGGCTATCGTGTGAACTATCGTCGGCTGCTCGAGATCCAGACGCGGCTGCTGGCAAGGCTCTTGACCGGCGAGATTTGGAGTTACCCTGTGTTTACGACACGGTGAACGATTTTTGACAATTTGAACGCGAGCGGCGAGGTGGCGTGAAAATCCCCGTGACCGCTCGCAAGGCGCAACCAACGGTGTTTTCAGTACTTAGCACAAGCGATCCGAACCTTGGACCATCGTCCGTCGAGCATCGCTCCGAACCTCTCGCAACCTGGAATGGAACCTGTTTTCCACAAACGACTTGCAAACCCGCTCTCTCCGCGGTCAACCAACCGCGGCCCCATTGAAGCTGCGAGAAGTACGCCCCTCGCTGGACGAACCCAGCACACCTCTCCGCGGTCAACCAACCGCGGCCCCATTGAAGCTCGATCGGTAGCAGTGGACTTCGCCGACCTTGGTTCCTCTCCGCGGTCAACCAACCGCGGCCCCATTGAAGCCGTGCAATACGAGGGAACAGTTCGCGAGAAAAAAGGACTCTCCGCGGTCAACCAACCGCGGCCCCATTGAAGCGCTGGTTCGCCGCGGACTGTTGCGGCGAACGCGAGGCCTCTCCGCGGTCAACCAACCGCGGCCCCATTGAAGCTTCTGTTCGAGGATCCGTTCCCCTTGGACGGTTCCGCTCTCCGCGGTCAACCAACCGCGGCCCCATTGAAGCGAGCGCGTCGCTAGTGGTCGGGTCGGATATGGCTATCTCTCCGCGGTCAACCAACCGCGGCCCCATTGAAGCAGGATGTTCTCGGGGGGGAAATGATGGGCGCAACCTTCTCTCCGCGGTCAACCAACCGCGGCCCCATTGAAGCGCGATCGCGGACCTGCGGCGAGACGTCGCGGGGCTCTCTCCGCGGTCAACCAACCGCGGCCCCATTGAAGCAACCTGAAGCTTACGTAGCTCCTCGGTGAGAGCCTCGACTCTCCGCGGTCAACCAACCGCGGCCCCATTGAAGCCAGCACAAACCCAGTGTCGTCTCCGCGAACTCCCGCTCTCCGCGGTCAACCAACCGCGGCCCCATTGAAGCTTCGATTCCAACGCTGGTTCCGCTGGCCGAAATCGTCTCTCCGCGGTCAACCAACCGCGGCCCCATTGAAGCTTTCCCGTCTGTTTGCCGACTGGATGCTGCGCAGTCCTCTCCGCGGTCAACCAACCGCGGCCCCATTGAAGCTGGATGGCTGCCATGCGGCGGGCCGCGTGTGCGTTGCTCTCCGCGGTCAACCAACCGCGGCCCCATTGAAGCTTGGAGACTGGGGTTGCTTCCCGCCGCGGACCCGTTCCTCTCCGCGGTCAACCAACCGCGGCCCCATTGAAGCCCGAGCCTGTGCTTGGCAAGTTTCGGCGATTGACGTCTCTCCGCGGTCAACCAACCGCGGCCCCATTGAAGCCGGGCCGTCTCTTCCTCGGGCTTCGAAGGGCCGGTCATCTCTCCGCGGTCAACCAACCGCGGCCCCATTGAAGCAGCGAGTCCGCGACGTCTCGCCGGATTTCACGAAAGACCTCTCCGCGGTCAACCAACCGCGGCCCCATTGAAGCTCCACCAGCGGCGGCGGCCATGCCGCCAGTGCGTGTCCTCTCCGCGGTCAACCAACCGCGGCCCCATTGAAGCTTGGAGACTGGGGTTGCTT
>JAHDXO010000105.1 GCA_023382975.1 Pirellulaceae bacterium | reverse complement strand
CCAGAACCTCCGAATTCTCACGAATTCGGCTACGAAAATCCTTCACGGCGCTGCCTGTAAGGGCGGCACAGGCCGCCGGCGCCACCTTTTGTGCTGCCCTTTCAGGGCGATCGGATTCAATGGTCACCGCAACCCAGGGCGGTTGCCCTGGGCTGATTTGTTCAGGCCCCTGCGGGGCGACATCTGTGGACTGCGAGCAGCGTTTCCGCCGGTAAGTCCACGCCGTTCGAGGCGAGCTCGGTGGCGACGAAGAACTCCGAGCGGAGGCTGCGGCTCACAATTCCCAGCGCTGTGGCCGGTCTCCCGAACACGCGCAATGGCCATTCTCCCGAACGAGCCACCGGCCCCGCCCGCTATCACCGCTATCACCGCCAGCAAGCCCCAACTGCCCACTGCCCACTGCCAACTGCCCACTGCCCACTGCCCACTGCTCACTGCCAACTGCCCACTGCTCACTGCCAACTGCCCACTGCTCACTGCCAACTGACAACTGACAACTGACAACTGACAACTGACCAATTCCAAAATCGATCTTGTCCGAATCCGGCTGGCAACTTATAAGTTCCCTCCGTCCTTGGGGTAGGCGGACAAAGACGGGGACGGCTCCCAGTTGTGGGCTCGCCTGCCGCATGCGAACCTGCCCCGGATGAGCACGGATCGTTCACGGATGAAGCCAGGCCGCAGATTCGACGATTCGAGCAATCCGCACCCTGACCATCGACCACTGAAGCGGGTTGCCAATCCACTATTGGTTGAGAACGAGGTCTCCGGAAGATGCCCGGCTTTCACTGGAGTGGACAACGGAAGCGACGTCCGCGAGAGCATGTAATCGGCGACATGGGAATGAATTTCCTGGAACGTCAAGTGCTGCGCCGAGGTCATCAACTGGTCAGGGTTCCGCAGCCGGAATACGGCACGGATGCACTGATGTTGCACTTCTCGCCTGATTCCAGAGAGATCGAAAACGGCTGCGTCGAATTTCAAGTCAAATCGACAGACCATCTTTCGGTTGTCGCCGACGGTTTGTTCGTGACCTGTGCCGTTGAAATGGCGCACTTGCATTACTGGTATTGGGAGGTACACCATCCGTTCATTCTCATCGTTTACGATGCCGAGAGACATCGAGCTTTCTGGCAAGACGTGCAGGCGTACGTCGACGAATGCCCAAATGTGCAAGACGCTGGCAGCGAAACGGTTGTTGTTCGTATCCCCTCCCGCAACAGGCTCACGCTGCAGGCAATTTCCCTGTTTCGCGACATGTCTCTCGCCCGAACGGAAAACCTTTCATAAGGAGTGACGATTGTGGCCAAGCTGACCAACTCAATCCTCCGACAACTACTCGCCGATCTTGGATTTGAACTGGGTGAGGTGACTGCGAAGAATCGCCGCACGTTTCGTCATCCGGAGTCAGGATGCATCCTGCTGTTACCCGAGAACAAGCTTTCGGAGCCTCCGCGGCCGGCGGATCTAATGGCCATCCGAGGTCACCTGGCCTACCAGGGGCATCTGGACGAAGACGCTTTCGACTGTTTTGTGGACGAAGGAAAGCTTCCGATGGTCTCGAATCGATAACGCCTTGTCGAACATTCCCGTCCGGCCGACGGCAATGCTAGCACCAAGCAATCTCTTGGCCTGCCGCGTCAAGAATGAGATTCCACGGTTCCGGCTGCTGGATGCCACGGGCTCGCACCGTGGAGGTTCACGCTAGCAAACTACGACTACGCCCAGTCCCGATTCGTTCCCTGATTGGCCCGCGACGGCGTTGCCGTCGCGGGCCAAACGGCGAACACGAACATCCCCCGCCCGCTATCACCGCTATCACCGCTAGCACCCCACTGCCCACTGACAACTGACAACTGACAACTGCCCACTGCCCACTGCCCACTGCCCACTGCCCACTGCCCACTGCCCACTGACAACTGACAACTGACGACTCCAAGAAATCAATCTTGTCCGAACCACTCTCGTCCCCTATAACCCCGGCTTGTCAACCGGCTCGTCCCGCGCAGCCGGTGGCGCGCCGTAACTGGTTCCGGTCCCGACAACCGGCAATCCATGGATGGAACGACCCGTGCGCATCCTGTTTTTCAGTCACTACTTTCCGCCCGAAGGCAACGCGCCCGCGTCGCGGACGTACGAGCACACGGTGCGTTGGGCACGGGCCGGCCATGACGTGACGGTGGTGACTTGCGCACCCAATTGCCCGGACGGCGTAGTTTATCCCGGCTACCGCAATCGGTTGCGAAGTCAGGTGGAGGTGGCTGACGGCGTACGAGTTGTGCGGGTGTGGACCTACGTCGCGCCCAATGCGGGCACGGTTCGGCGGATCGCCAACTACGTGTCGTACATGTTCAGTGCCGTACTCGCGTCGCTGTGGCTGCCGCGTCCGGATGTCGTCATCGCCACGTCTCCGCAGTTCTTTTGCGGCTGGGCGGGCGTTCTGGCCAAGTGGCTGAAGCGGGCTCCGCTGGTGCTGGAGATCCGCGACATCTGGCCGGAGAGCATCGAAGCGGTCGGCGCGATGCGCAACCGAGCGTTGTTGGCTACTCTGCGGGCCATGGAGCGCTGGATGTACCGGGCCGCGGACCACATCGTCGCAGTCGGCGACGGGTATCGCGACAACATCCTGAGCAAGGTTCCCGTACATGACAGGATCTCCGTCATCACCAACGGCGTCGATCTGAGCCGCTACCGTCCCAAGGAGCCGGACGAACAATTCCTGCGCCAATGGAACTTGGACGGCAAGTTCGTCTGTTCGTACATCGGCACGATCGGCATGGCGCACGGGCTGGAAGTCGTGATCGAGGCCGCCAAACTTCTGAGAGCCCAAGGCCGCGACGACATCCGCTTCTGCCTGGTCGGCGACGGTGCCTCGCGCAAATCGCTCGAAGAGCAAGCTCGTCGCGAAGGACTTTCCGAGCTCGTGGTATTTACCGGTCGCCAGCCCAAAGAGGCCATGCCCACGATCCTCGCCAGTTCCGACGCCTGTCTGGTGCATTTGAAGGGCTGCGAGTTGTTCGAGACCGTGATTCCCTCGAAGATCTTCGAGATCATGGCCATGGGCCGCCCGATCATCATGGGCGTCAAAGGCCAAGCTCGACAATTCGTCCTGGAGGCCGGCGCGGGCCTGAAAATGGAACCCGACTGCCCGCAATCGCTGGTCGAGGCCGTTGAGACACTCTCGCGAAACCAAGCTGCCACCAAACGCATGGGTGTACAAGGCGCAGCCTACGTCCGCGAGCATTTCGATCGCGACCGACTGGCCGAACGGTATCTCAAATTACTTGCCGGCGTGACCGGAAACTCCGCCGCCAGCCGTACGAAGACCGAGCGACAGCGAAGTACCGAGCAACGAAGGATAGCAGCGTGAGCCGTTGGAAGCGGAACCGACGGCTCGAATCCCGCAACGATAGGGTCAGGTGGTAAACATGGTGAAAGTCTCGTTGATTTTCGGCACCCGGCCCGAGGCGATCAAGCTGAGTCCCCTGGTTCTGGAACTGCGGAAGCACCCGGAATTCGAGCCCCATGTCTGCGTCACGGGCCAGCATCGCCAGATGCTCGACCAAGTGCTGGAAGTGTTCGACATCGAGCCCGACGTCGATTTGGCTCTAATGCGGCCGGATCAAACGCTGGCCGGACTCACCGCCCGCGCGATCGACGCCATCGACGCCTATCTCGCCGAATACGCACCGGACATGGTGATCGTCCAAGGCGACACCACGACGTCGTTCTGCGGCGCGCTGGCAGCGTTCTACCGGCGGATCCCGGTCGGGCACATCGAGGCCGGACTGAGAACCTGGAACAAGCACTCGCCCTTCCCGGAAGAAATCAATCGGGTGATGACCAGCCGCATCGCCGATCTCCACTTTGCTCCGACCGCCGGGTCGCGAGCGAACCTGCTGCAGGAAGGCATCCCGGACGATCGCATCGTCGTGACCGGCAACACGGTTATCGACGCGCTGCTCGCGGCCGTGGGCAAGGTTCGCGAGAATCCGCCCGAAATACCCGGACTGCCCAAGGAACTGCTCAACGGGAACCGGTCTCCGCTAGTGCTGATCACCGGCCACCGGCGAGAGAACTTCGGCGCAGGCTTCCGCAGCATCTGTCAGGCCATCTCGTCGCTCTCCGATCGGTTCCCCGGCACGGCGTTTGTGTACCCGGTCCACTTGAATCCGAACGTTCGGAAGCCAGTCTTCGACCTGTTGTCGAACCGGCCGAACGTGCATCTGATCGAGCCCTTGGGTTACCTGCCGTTTGTTGCCCTCATGGACCGCAGCACGTTGGTGCTGACCGATTCGGGCGGAGTCCAAGAGGAAGCGCCGACGCTGGGCAAACCGGTCCTCGTGATGCGGGACACCACCGAGCGTCCCGAAGCCATCGAAGCCGGAACGGCCAAGCTGGTGGGAACAGACGCCGAAGCGATCGTTCAGGGAGTTGTTGAGCCCTTGACCAGTGCCGCCGCGTATGCGGCCATGTCCCAGGCCGCGAACCCCTACGGCGACGGCCGCGCGTGCTCGCGAATCGCCGCGGCGATGAGGAGTTCGATGTGTCCGGCATAGCCCTCAGAAAAGTCGCCGATACATGGTGTCCAACTATGTTCCGGCCAACGCTCGCACGGATCGAGGCCTCGCCGCTCGGTGCGCGATTGGCTCGCGGCGTGTTCTGGTCCATCGCCGGAGCGGTCATCTCTCGTGGCCTGATGCTGGTAGCCACCATCGTCGTCGCTCGGTTGCTGGGAAAGACGGTGTTTGGCGAGTTGGGAATCATTCAATCAACCGTCGGCATGTTTGGCGTCTTTGCCGGATTCGGACTGGGAGTCACGGCGACCAAGCATGTCGCCGAGTTCCGGGAAAAAGATCCCGCACGGGCCGGCCGCATCATCGTCATCGCGTGGCTTGTTGCCGCCGTCTCCGGCGGTCTGTTGGCGTTGGGGCTGCTGTTGTTTGCGCCGTGGCTGGCTGCCCACACGTTGAATGCCCCGCACTTGGCCGGCGTCCTGCGCATCGGTGCCTTGATCCTGTTCATCAGCGCCGTGAACAGCGCCCAGACCGGAGCGCTCGCCGGCTTCGAAGCGTTTCGTACCATTGCCCGCGTCAATCTGATCGCGGGATTGCTTTCTTTCCCGATGCTGATTGCCGGGGCGTATGTCGGCGGACTCACCGGCGCGGTCTGGGCGTTGGCAATCAACCTTGCTATCAACTGGCTCCTGAACCACTTGGCCCTGCGGCAGGAGGCGGCCCGATGCCGCGTTCCACTCCGGTTCAAGAATTGTCGACAGGAGCTTCCGGTCCTCTGGCGATTCAGTCTTCCGGCCGTGCTTGCCGGAAGCATGGTCGGGCCAGTCAACTGGGCGTGCGGCGCCATGCTCGTCCACCAACCGAACGGCTATGCCGAAATGGGCGTCTTCAACGCGGCCAATCAATGGCGACTGACGATCCTGTTCATCCCGTCACTGCTGGCGACCGTCGTCCTGCCGCTTCTTACCAACCTGGACGCCTCGGCAAACACCCGCGAATATCGCAGGATTCTCAAGCTGAACACGCTTCTGAACGGCGGCGTCGCACTCGCGTTCATTCTTCCCCTCGTCCTGTTTGCCGATACCATCATGCAAATCTACGGGCCCGGCTACTCGGACGAGGGCGCGAACGTACTTCGAGTCCTGGCGACGACGGCGTTCCTGATGGCCGTCTCCAACGTGGTCGGCAGCGCGATTGCCAGCAAAGGCCGGATGTGGATCGGCTTCACGTTCAACGCCCTCTGGGCCATCGTCTTGATGGCAGCCAGCGCCGTTCTCCTAGACCTCGGCTACGGCGCCCTGGGCCTCGCCTACGCCACGCTGATTTCGTACGTGTTCCACACGGTGCTGCAAACGCTTTATGCAATCGGATTCTGCTATTCGGAACCGTCAGCCGTTCACGCCGAATCGAGACTCGCTTCGTAGAAAGGCATCCTGCGACTGCGGACGCTTAGCAATGGAGGCAACTGGACTATCATCCAACCGAGAACGTCTCGACGTATCCTGCCAGGAAATCAGAAATGACAGCGACGCTTAACATCTGGCTCACGCTCGTCCTTTCAGTGGCGTCGATGCTTCTCTCCCTAGTTTGCCTTCGCAGCGACATCCGACTACGTCGAGTTACGATGTTCTACTGGGCTTCCACGATCATTTTTCTTAAGCTGCCGCTTCTCCTCGATTCAACCCTCCTGATATCTGGCGCTTACGACGCCTATGTAGCACTGGTGCTCGAAAGCAAACCAACCCACTGGTTTACTGACGATCCAAACGTGTTACTGCACGCAGCGTCGTACGCGTTGCTATTTGACGTTACTTTCCTTGTTGCCATAACGCTCCTACGAATCATCTTCGGTTCCCATCCGCCTCTGTACGAACCTTTCTCTCCCAAAGATATCAGCCCTCTTCCCGCATCAACAGAGTTCATTCTCGTTGCTGTAGCTTGGCTCCCTTGCATCCTGCTCGTCTACTACGGTGCCGACTTCATTCAACGCGAAGAAATCGGCGGTTCATTGCCCAGATGGGTACATTACAGCAGTCTACTACTTCCTCTCGGTGCGGCTCGATCTTACGAAGCCATCGTAAGACAGCGGTATGCTCTTGCTGCCGTGTATTCTGCTCCTATTGCCACGATCTTCTTCCTTACAGGATCACGTGCGGGTGTAACGGCAGTGTTTACAGCACTGCTCCTTGGCAAGCTCCGCACCAAGCTTCCAACAGTTCGCCCAATCGTTGGGAGGGCTGTGCATCCTCTCCGGGATTACCTCGCGTTCGGCATCGCTGGACTCACAATTCTTGCAGCTCTTTACTCAGTTCGAGAGGCACAGTGGTTCGGAAATGCTTCTCCTCTCGCAAATGCTCTTGCTTTGACTCGCGATCTTAGTACGGGCGAATACTACTACTGCTTAGGCGAGATCGCCGACCACGAAAGAACCAACGGACGGGCGACTCAGGCCCTTGTGCTATCGAGTGTCCTCCCGCGATTCCTGGCCAGAGAGACCTTCTCTGACGAAAACGATGTAGTGTTCGCTCTTTGGAGAGCTCGTCATGGATTCGACAAGTCGTATGCATCGTCACACCCGACGATCTACGGGTGGGCGTATTTTGACTTGGGTCTATTTGGCTTCGTAGTGGCAATCTTCATTGCTGTCATTTCCGAGGTCGGTGAACGCGTGCTGTCAACGAGGATCGAACATCGAGGAACGTCGGCGGCCTTGTTTGGCTCGTTTTTTCTTGTATCAGCACGAGGCAGCCTGATGTTTAGCTACGTGCATCTACTGTACTCCGGAATTATCTTATTTCTCTTGATCGAAGTTTGCAGATTGGGCTTGTCGCGGAGATTCAAATGAAGGCCAAGACAGATTTAATCTACTATTCTTCAGAGTCGGTCGTCCAAAAGCCCTTTGTGCATGACATGTTTCTTTTCGTGGTGCGCGAGGCTGTGCGTAGCGGAATGAACGTTCAAATTCGAGTTGCGGACCCATTTGAGAAGGTCAAAGGGTTTCTTGATGGAAGATTGTCCGACACAACAAGCGGATGTGTTTCTATCGAAGACGGTCAACTCGGCCGGAGGATTCCAAAGAACGGAATGCTGTTCACTCATAGCGCTCTTGACCTACTTTACGCGGCGCTACGATGGCCAACATCCGTCTTTCGCCGGCCCCGGTTGTTTTGGCTTCAGGGACTCCTAAGCGATGAGTCATTTATGCGAAACCAATCGAACGTTAGAAGGCGAGTTCTCAGAGCGATTGAAGCAACTGCGGTTCGATGTAGCACGATAACCATTATTCCCTCTGAAGCAATGGAACACGTGTTGCGATCCCGTTATCAGCTGGTGCGCGGGTCGAGGTTCTATATCTTGCCAAATCTTGTTTCAGAAAAATCGACGCTGATGAATCGTCCGTGGGAGCTTTGGGGATATTCTGATCGGCCAAGTCTGACGCTCGGATACATGGGGAGTCTTGCGAAATGGCAGTGTTTTGATGAGACCTGCTCGCTCGTTTCAAGGCTGCAGATGACAAAGTCGGAGGCCCAGTTCCTCGTTCTCTGCAATGACCCTGAAGGTGCGGAGGCGATTATCAGACGCCATCGAATTCGACAGTACAAGGTGAAATCTGTGGCAAGTGACGTCGTTGATCGGTACATGGAAGCGTTTGACCTAGGGTTCATGCTGCGAAGGGAACACGTAGTCAACAAGGTCAGTTGTCCTTTGAAGTGGCTGCAGTATTGGCGAAACGGTACGCCAATCATCACGACGCCGTATGTCGATATCGTCAAGGACGCAAAGGGCTCGGATGCGAATTTCTTCGTTGATCTTGCGGACTTGAACGACGCCTCTTGCCGCATTCAGCACCACATTTCCGCGTACTTGGAACGTAAAGGCCGGGTGAAGGAATCGCTTCGGCAGACAGTCCGGGAGCATTTTACATGGGAAAGCCACGCGTTGCCGTTTCGTTCTCTGCTAAGCGAGGTGTCCGGCTTCTGCGGCTGACCTGACACTTGCCATCGAGAACCAATTGGCAGCTCGATCTCGATCAGTTTCTCACCAGGAAGGTTTGGCCAGGACCATGACTGAACAGCCGAGGGTTGGTATCGTAGGGGCGGTCCCCCCGCCCTACGGGGGAGTGACCGTTCATCTTCTGCGCGCCCTAGAGCGATTCCGCAGTCTTGGAGTCGCATGGAATTTCTACGATACTCGCGGGCGGTCTGACAGCGCACGGAACATTTTTCCGGGGGGAAGAACGGCGGGGTGGCTCGTACGGTTCTTGTCGACGTGTGAAGAACGGGTCGTGCATTTACACGCGTCGCGTCCTGATGCATTGCTCTGCTCCGCTCCGCTTCTAGCAACTCGGCGGCGGCGGCTGATTCTTACATTGCACAACGAGAATCTTCGACGCGCCTATGAGCGTTCTGGACGTGCGAAACGCGCGGCATACAGGTTCGGCTTGAGACTTGCTACTCGTATCGTCTGCGTCAACTCGGGAGTAATGGATTGGTTGCAAGATTTGAAGGTTCCACCAAGTCGATTGTTGTACATTCCCGCTTTCATTCCGCCGTCGGCGTCAGAGCTTTCTGAGTCCAACCTTCCGAGCGAGGCGGCCGGGTTCCTGTCCAAGTACAACCCGATTGTCGGCTCGCACGGATGGTTCGGCTATTTTGTGAACGGGCACCATGTCTACTCGTTCGATCTGCTCGGAACACTTCTTCAGAGGCTTCTTGCGACGCATCCAAACGCTGGGATGTATACCGTTGTCAGTTCTACGTACGAGGAGAATCACCGCAGAGAGATCTTGGAATGGCGGGAGAGGCAGGGGCTTGATGAGCGTTGGTTGATCCTAGAAACGCCATTTAGCGCTGCGTCGGTTTTTAAGAAGAGTGATGTATTTGTTCGGCCGACAGTCACTGAAGGCGACTCTGTAAGCGTTCGCGAGTGCCTCGCACTCGGAACGCCGGTTGTTGCGAGCGATTGCGTTCCGAGACCCGAAGGTTGTGTATTGTTTCGGACTCGCGATGCCGACGATTTGGTTGCATCGACGACTGGAGTGCTGGGGGATCTCCCGCTACATCGGCGTCGTTGCGCTGAAGCGTCCGTCCATGACGCGAGCCTGCCGCTGGCGGAACTGTATCGAGAGCTTCTTGCTTAGGCATAGGCCTGTGTCGCGTAGCCGCTTTGCTGCTGCCATTTGTCAGGATGGATGAGGAGCTGATGAAACAAATTTTGCAGAACTTGAAATCTGGTAACACCGAAGCCGCCGAGGTTGCTTGCCCCGAGGTGCGGCGGGGGATGATGCTGGTTCAGTCATGCCGGTCGCTGATTTCCGCAGGCACCGAGCGGATGCTGGTCGACTTCAGCAAAGGGAATCTGCTCCAGAAGGCTCGCAGCCAACCCGACAAGGTCAAGCAGGTGCTTGACAAGATCAAGACAGACGGGCTGTTGCCGACGATCGAAGCTGTGTTCAGCAAACTCGACGAGCCGTTGCCGATGGGGTATTGCAACGTGGGACGGGTGCTGGCGGTTGGAGATGGCGTCCAGGGGTTTCAGGTCGGCGACCGCGTGGCGTCA
Source organism: Pirellulaceae bacterium (assembly GCA_023382975.1). Lineage (GTDB taxonomy): Bacteria > Planctomycetota > Planctomycetia > Pirellulales > Pirellulaceae > SKKK01. The sequence goes on along the minus strand of JAHDXO010000105.1, from coordinate 7,123 downwards.
AATGGGAACCATGCGGAAGTGGTGTTGGTGCCGAAGCATCTGGCGGCGCGGATTCCCGACGAGGTGACGGACGATCAGGCGGCGTTCACGGTGCTTGGCGCGATCGGCTTGCAGGGCATCCGGTTGATCCAGCCGACCTTGGGCGAGACCGTGGCCGTGTTCGGCTTGGGCCTGATCGGGTTGCTGTCCGTGCAGATCCTGCGGGCGCATGGGGCTCGCGTGATCGGATTCGACTTTGATGCTCGCCGCGTCGAACTGGCACGGTCGTTCGGTGCTCAGGCCGAGAATCTGTCTCAGGGAGTCGATCCAGTTGCCGCGGCACTGGCTGACACGCGGCAGGCTGGTGTCGACGGGGTGCTCGTGACCGCGGCGACCAAGAGCGACGAACTGATGCACCAAGCGGCTCAAATGTGCCGCAAGCGCGGGCGGATCGTGCTGACCGGCGTTACCGGCCTGAATCTCCAACGCGCCGATTTCTACGAGAAGGAACTGACGTTCCAGGTCTCCTGCTCCTACGGCCCTGGACGCTACGATCCCGCGTACGAGCAGCAGGGCCACGACTACCCACTTGGCTTCGTCCGGTGGACGGAACAACGGAACTTCGAGGCGGTGCTGGATCTGATGCGGGACGGACGGTTGGAGACCGCGCCACTGGTCTCGCGGCGGGTTCCGTTCGCCGAGGCCGGGTCGGCATATGAACTGTTGGACGACAGGTCGGTGATCGGGGTGCTGCTGACGTATCCCGGCGCGGAGGACTCGCCATCGCGCGAACGATTGCTGGCGCCGGTGGTGTGCCACAACCCGGCACGTCACGAATCGAACGCGGCGGTTTGCGGTGTGATCGGAGCCGGCGGGTTCGCCATGCAGAAGATCTTTCCGGGGCTGGTCAAAGCCGGAGCGAGATTGAAATGGGTGGCCTCGTCGAAGGGATTGAGCGGCTCGATCGCCGCGCGGAAGTTCGGTATCGAGCAGAGCACAACGGAAAGCAAACGCGTGCTGGAGGATCCGGAGGTGCGCGGTGTGGTGATTGCGACTCGGCACAACACGCACGCGGAATTGGTCGTTCGTGCTTTGGAAGCGGGAAAATCGGTCTTTGCTGAGAAGCCGATGTGTCTGACCTCCGACGAATTGGCTCGGATCGAAGATGCTTACCGACTTGCGTGCCAAACCAATTCCAGCCAGCCCGTCCTGATGGTCGGCTACAACCGACGTTTCGCGCCGCTTGTCCAGTCGCTGGTCGAGCGGTTGCGAGGTCGCCAGCAACCGTTATCTATGATCTACACGGTCAACGCGGGTGCGATTCCGGGCAGTCATTGGACACAAGATCCGGCGGTCGGCGGCGGCAGGATCTTGGGCGAGGCGTGCCATTTCATCGACTTGCTGCACTTCCTGGCCGGCGAGTCGCCGATCACCCAGGTGAGCGCATTGCGGCACGGCTCGGACGAACCGAGCAACCGCAACGACACAGTCGCGATCAGCTTGCGGATGGCGGACGGCTCGTTGGGACAGATCAACTACTTCGCCAACGGTCCGAAGAGTTTTCCGAAGGAGCGTCTGGAGGTCTTCAGCGAAGGCCGCGTGCTGCGCCTGGACAACTTCCGTCGCCTGGAAGGTTTCGGCTGCATGGTTCGCAAGCAGCGAAGTTGGTTGCAGGACAAGGGACACAACGCCGGATTTCGGGCCTGGGTCGAAGCCGTCCGCACGGGCGGCGAGTCGCCGATTCCACTGGCGAGTCTCGTCAACACGACCAGGGCTGCTCTGGCGGTCGGCGATGCGATCCGGCAGCGGCGGGTGGTCGAATTGGCGACGGATCTTGCCGCGGCCGAGCGCCGGGCGGCGTAGGACACCAGCCTGTAACTCCCGCCGGCAAGCGGCGGAGAGCTCGGGGAACCGCAGAATGTCGAACACGGAACCGCAGAATGTCGAAGGAGGGAACGGGGCGATCGGATCACCGTGGGGCTGACGCCACCACGCTCGCCGGGGAACTGGCGAGCGGCGGGCGTGAGCCCGTCCGGTGAATGGTTGGCAAGCGGCCGGGGATCTCGGGAAGTGGCTTGGGCGGGATGCAACCACGAATCGCACGAATGGGCGGAGGGGGCGACGGAAATCCGGCGATGTCAAACGTTGCTGAAGGAAACTGGCCCGAAGATCGAGTGCGATCGAACTGCGTTGCGATTCTCCGATTCGTGTGATCCGTGTCATTCGTGGTGGTTATCGACGTGTCGAGTCGCGTTCAGCGCCCGCGACCCACTGAAGCGAGACCGAGTAGGACACCGACTTGAAACTCCCGCCATGCGTGGCGGAAGTGTACTATCACGACGAACCCGAGTTCTGCAGGCGGTGAACGAATTCGAGGTGCGCGGGCGAGTCGAGTCCGTCGCGGAGCGTGGCGAGTACGCTCGCCGCGTCGCCGGCCAGCAAGGCGGAAATGTTCAACCACAGTCCGGGAAACTGGCGGCTACGCAGGATGCCCTCCTGATCGGCCAGCAACTCGTACCGGTCGGCCCGCAATTCAAACCAACGGACTTCGCCTTGCTGCGGAAGGACCACCAGGTATTCGCGGACTTGGTTGCGGCGGTAGGCGTTCAGCTTGGAGTGCAGGTCATAGCTGTCGGTCGAAGAGGCCACTTCTCCGATCCATTCCGGCGCGCCTTCCAGGTAATCGTCGTCCGAGATCCGGACGCGTCCACCACAGCTCGGCAAGACATACAGCAGCACGTCCGGCTGCGGCTCGTTGTCAGCATCCAACCGCACCGTGGCGCTGTCCGCGGCTGCCGTGCCCGGCGTGGCGGACTGGTACATGACGGCCCACGCGACAAGCTGCGAGTGGGGCGTGGCATGGCTCTGCAAACGGACGGGCGATGGCATGTAGACCACTCCTTCGACCAATTCGGCCTTCTTGAGATCGGGCTGCCGGGCATATCGCTGCTCGAACTCGGCACGCGTCAAATGATCGCCCGCCTCCAAGCCGCAAACATTGCCGATGGATGGCGGCAATGGCCGTTTCGAAGCAAGTGCAGTAGACATCGCTGGATCCTCCGTATGCGCACAATCGGTGGGCTGGGAATCCGTCACGAAGCACACACGATCGCATCAAAGTAGCCTACCATTGTGCTGAACGCGATGTCAACGTTGGGCAGGAAGGGAAGAGTCGCGTTCGGCGCCCGCGACCCACTGGAGCGAGGCCGAGTAGGACACCAACCTGAGACTCCCGCCGACAAGCGCCGGGATCTCGGGGAACCGCAGAATGTCGAAGGTGGGGACGGGGCTATCGGACCACCGTGGGGCTGACGCCACCACGCTCGCCGGGATCTGGGGAACCGCAGAATGTCGAAGGAGGGGCCCCGGTCGTCCTGTTCCCCGCTTTAGGAACCTGTTCTAGAATACGGCTGGATGGGTTGGTTGCGCAGCCACGCCTCGGCTGTATCATCGAAGGAGCTTGTCTGCCATGCAAAACGCTCTGCACATCAAAACGACAGTTCTTCCGGGCCAGCGGATCGAGATTACGGCTCCCCATCTGAACGAAGGTGATGCCGTCGATGTATTCTTGGTGTTGCCTTCGCAGTCTCCGCGCGGAAGCCGCGCTGCTTTGGAAATCATCCGAGGCCTGCACGGCCATCGCCTCTTCGAAACCGCTGACGACGTGGATCGGTATCTTCAGGAGGAACGCGACACGTGGGATCGCTGAAGTTGCCGACGTCCGGTTTGGTGTATTTCGATTCGCAGGCAGTCATCTACAGTGTCGAGACGCACGCGGAGTACTGGTCACTGCTCGAGCCAGTATGGCAAGCGGCGGAGGCGGGAGCCGTCGAAATCGTTAGCAGTGACCTCCTGTTGTTGGAAGCACTCGTGGGGCCCTTGCGGAGCGGTGACCAGGAACTGGTGACCGCGTATGAGCAGTTGGTCAAATCGCCGGAAATGCGCCTATTGCCGATTACGGAAGCGGTGCTGCGCAAGGCGGCTCGTTTGCGTGCCGATCTTCCTGCTCTGCGCACCCCAGATGCCATTCACGGCGCAACCGCTTTGCTGGCGGGTTGCGATTTGTTCGTCACGAACGACTTCGGGTTTCGTCAAGTGCCGGGTTTGCCATTGGTCGTCCTCCGAGATCACTTGCGCCGCGGAGCATGACGAAACGCTAGTCGAACGCGGCACCAGCCTGAAACTCACAACGGCAGGCGGCGTGGATCTGGGGAAACGCAGAATGTCGAGGGAGGGGCCCCGGTGAGCGGGTCACCGTGGGGCTGACGCCACCACGCTCGCCGGGGATCTGGGAACCGAAGAATGTCGAACACGGAACCGCAGAACGGCGAAGGAGGGAATCCGGTGATCGGTTCACCGTGGGGCTGACGCCACCACGCTCGCCGGGGATCTGGGGAACCGAAGAATGTCGAACACGGAACCGCAGAACGGCGAAGGAGGGAATCCGGTGATCGGATCACCGTGGGGCTGACGCCACCACGCTCGCCGGGATCTGGCGAGCGGCGGGCGTGAGCCCGTCCGGTGGAATCGCGATCCGAGAAGTGCTTCGGATCGTTGGCTCGGCAATCTCCAACGTGGAGAACGCGTTTGCTCGCAGATCGAGCGTTAGAGCGGAAATTCGGTGCTTTCCGCGTTCGACTTCCCTCGGAAAATGGCCGCGTTGCCAACCGCCGAAAAATATCCGTAAGTCGTTGACCAAGAGAAATTTAGGTCTCAGGTGCGGATGAGAGGACTTGAACCTCCACGAGCGTAATGCTCACTAGAACCTGAATCTAGCGCGTCTGCCAATTCCGCCACATCCGCAATTCGATCACGTCTGGCGGAAGTATAACCACGGGCGGACAGGCAGATCAAGTGGGGCGGCGCACAAAGTTGTTTCGATGGTGCTTGCTTGCCGAGTGCGCTGGTTTCGCATGGCGCCGCGCTATGACGGCTCGGCAAGACTGGCTAGAATTGCAGCCGAACAAGGCTGAAACATCAAGGACCACCGAAATTGGCCATTCGACAATTCCGGGTTGAGAGATTCATACCACCTGGCTTTAGGGATTCGAGATGATCGTGATCGTCGACTATCAAATGGGAAATCTCCGCAGCGTTCAGAAGGGGTTCGAACGGGTGGGACATCAGGCGATGATCAGCAGTGACCCGGCAGAAATCGCTAACGCGGACAAGCTGGTGCTTCCCGGTGTAGGGGCTTTTGGCGACGCCATGTCGGAACTGCGGCAGCGCGACCTGATCGAGCCGATCCGCGACGTCATCCAATCGGGACGGCCTTTCTTGGGAATCTGTCTTGGGCTGCAGTTGCTGTTCGACGTGAGCTACGAGGGAGGCGAACACGAGGGATTTGGTATCCTGCCGGGAAAGGTAGTCCGGTTCGAATTGCCTGATTCGTACAAAGTACCCCACATGGGATGGAATCAAGCGATCATACGACACCGTGCCCCAATCCTGGCTGGGATCGCCGAAGGGACGCATTTCTACTTCGTCCATTCGTACTACGTTGTGCCGGACGACCGCGAGGTGGAAGCGGTCGAAGCGGACTACGGTGGGCCGTTCTGTGCGATGGCATGGCGCGACAATCTGTTCGCGACCCAGTTTCATCCCGAGAAGAGCCAACAGCACGGCCTCGAATTGCTGCGGAATTTCGCGGAGCTGGATGCGTCGCGGCCGAATTCTTGAGAATGCGTCCGGAGTCGTGAGAATCCGGATGGAGACAGCGACTCCGAATTCTCACGAATTCGGCTACGGTGGGTCAGACGAGTACGGTGTCCTCGTGCTCGTACGCGGGCGCGCAGCAACACAACAGTCGCAGGGGAACGTCTCCGATGTTGGTGATCTGATGGCGCGAGCCGGGCGGGATCGCGATAGCGTCGCCGGGGCCGACGTCACGCGTCTGATCGTCCAACTGCATCCGGCCTCGGCCTTCAAGAATGAAGTAGATCTCTTCGGTCTGCGGGTGATAGTGCGGCGCGGTCGAACCGCCGACCGGGACGCGCGCCTCGGCCAGACTCTGCCGTCGAATGCATGAATTGCGGTACGCCAGCAGTTCGCGGATCTCCGACCCATCTTTGGTGATGAAAGCGGGGACACGGTCCAGTTGTTGAATGTCCATAGGAATTCGCCTGACGGTTCCGCGCATCGACACGTACCGTATCCGCGGGCATAATGGTCGAGGCGGTCGGGTGTTGTTTCTCGTTGCTACGCGACACAACGAAAAGTGTACGGGATACCGATGCGATTTTCACCTACCTTGGTCTTGGTGCTCGCATTGCTGACGAGCCGGTTGGTCCGGCCGGAAGCGTCGCAAGGCGCGGAGACGCTGGACGCCGTGGTCATCGAGGCATTCCGGGCAGTCCACGATGGTTGGAGTGCGGACGAGGTGCTGCTGGACGACGACTTGAACGCGGCATTCATCCGCCATTGTCGCGAGCGGTTGCCGGATGCGTCCGCTGTCGATTCGAATTGGCGTCTCCTAAATCTGCGCAAAGCAGGACGGCTGCAGATCTCGGCCACCCGGACCAAGCGATTGTCGCACGACGCCTATCTACATGCTGCCGAAATCGCCGCGCGTTTTGTCTATGACAAGCACCGCCAGAGCATCGACCGGGCGCTGTGCGATCCCGCGCTGCGAACAGAGTTCGATCAGTCGGCCCGGCAGATCGCTCCCGAAGTCTCGGCGTACGCGCTGCGCAAGGCGGCGTTTGCGTTGCGCAAAACGCGGCGACTGCGTCCCGAACTGGTCACCCGCGTGGCCGAATGGGGACGGGAAATCAACACGTGGACAGCCGACGAGATCCTTCGCAGCCCCGAGCATCTGCCCGCGGTTCCAGGCGTCTACTTGCTACGGGACCAGAGCGGTTACTTATACATCGGCGAAGCTTCGAACCTGCGAAAGCGAATCCTGCAGCACCTGGATGCGTCGGATCGCCAGGCCCTGATGAACTACTTGCAGGCCCAGAGAGTCGAGCAACTGACGGTCGAGGTTCACGCGTTTGATCCGCAGTCGGCGGCCCGGTCGATCGAGATGCGGCGGGCCTACGAATCGGAACTGATTCGCAGCCGCCGACCCCGCTTCAACATCGCTCCTTGAGGAGCCTGCTGAAATACTGGCAAGAACCGAGGTGGGGTAAGCTTCCAGCTTGCC
>JAHDXO010000104.1 GCA_023382975.1 Pirellulaceae bacterium | reverse complement strand
AGCCGCCCGTTTGCGCGGCCGTCTGGTCGTCCACGTTGTTCAGTACGTAGATGTCCTCCGCCGCATCCGTCGCAAACACCGTCGCCCGGTCGTTCCCACTGGTGTCGGCGATCAGCACGGCATTATCGTGCGCGCCGTTGACTGTTGGCACGCCGTTCAGTCGGATCGTATGGATGAAATACTGATCGTCGCCGGCACCGCCGTCCAGCAACGTTGAATCGGCCGAATGCGAGCCGCCCGGATTCAGTGTAATCACATCCCCGTTGGGCCCGCCGTACACCAGCACGTTGTAATTGCCGTCCGCCGCGTCCAACGTCCCCAACAGATCCATCACCGACCCCGACCCGTCCACGTCGTCATAATCACCCCGCAGCGTGATCGTCGTCGCGGCCCGCACCGTCGAGCAATCCTCCAGCGTCATATCATCCCCGGCCCGCAACTCGACCGTGCTCGTATGACTGCGCACCAACACGCCGCTCCGCACCGTCAAGTCATCCCCGCCTCCGGCGCTGTCGGCCGCCGTCAGCAAAACCACTCCGCCCGTGCTGACCACATCCTCGGCCACATCCAAAGCGCTCAACGCGGTGATCACGATATCCCCGCTCGCCGACACTCCGAACGGATCGTTGTCCGCAATGATCCCGCCGATGATCAAATCGCCGCTGTTCTTCAGGAAGAAACTTCCGGTCCCGGCCACGCCTTCGAGATACGAAGCCTGCGTCACGATCGGAACAACGGACGATCCCACGTTCGCCACGGCGCGAAGGTCCGCTTCGAGCGCGGTAATCGTCACCGCCCCGCCGGTTTGCGTGATGTTGCCGCCGGCGGCCAATGTGACACGGTCCCCAATCGCCGTGACTTCGACGACATGGATGTGATTGACGGGACTGGGCGCGGGGGTGGTCGTCAGCAGAACGTCTCCAACGCCGCCTGCAATCACGGATGTGGCCGTCATTGGACCAAACAAAGCATAGATCTCAATGTCGCCGTCGTAGGTCGTCACGCCGGTTAGCGTGACGGCATCCTGTTCGAAGATCGAGATGTCGCCTGAGTCCGTGACGGCAGCCATGATCGAGGCAACGGTGGTATCCAAATCGATACCCGTAGCCGCTGTGACCACCAACCGTCCACTCGGCGCCTGGACATCCACGCCGTCGGTGTCGCCGCCATCGACCACGCCGCCGCTGGTCGAGCTGATTGTCACCGCCGTGGTCGAAGCATTGGTCGTCACCAGCCGCCCCAGCGTCACATTCCCATCGGCCGACAACGCAATCATCCCGCTGCCCGCATCAATCACCGCCCCATCAGCCATCCCGATCGCCCCGCCATTATTCCCCATCGCCGTGTCCGCCGTGACCGACACCGTGCCGCTGGTCGAAGTGACATCGCCCGCCGCGCCGAACACGATGTCGTCGTCCACCGACTCGATCGTCACCGCGCCCGTGCCGCTGCTGATCGGCGACACGACTTGCACGCCCGGCGCCGCTCCCGCACCGTTGCCAGTGATGTCGATCGTGGCGCTGCCGGTGGCGTTGATCGCCAGAGTGATGCCGGAAAAGATGTACACTCCATGAGTATTGGGGCCTAGACCTTGACCGATACCCGTGATGTCGATCGCACCATCCAGACTGGCAATCTGCGTGCTGCTCCCGGTTACAAAAACGCCGTGGTCTTGATCCGACGCACTTCCGCCGGTGCCGTGAATAGAGATCATCGCGGCGTCTGCACCCATCCCGGTCGATGAAATCTTCTCGATACCATCGAGATAGACGCCGTAATTGGCGATCCCGGCGCCGCCACCACCACCGACGCCGGTGATCATAATATCTCCAGCCTCGCTGGTCACATCCGTCGTGCTGCCGGAAAGATACACGCCGCGATTGCTAGAAGTTCCATTGCCGCCGGTGCCATGGATCGTGATCTTCGCGGCATTCGCGCCCGTGCCTGTCGAGGCAATCGTGTCGATATTGTACAGCGTGACGCCGACATTAGCGCCTCCTGAGCCGTTGCCGACGCCGGTGATCGAAATATCGCCGTCGACGCTGGTCACCTTCGTCGTGCTGTCCCCGAGAGCCACGCCATCGTTGGAGTTTGTACCACTGCCACCGGTACCCTCGATCGTGATCGTCCCGGCGGTGGCGCCGCTGGCTGTGGAACTGACGGAGGTGCCTGAGTGGAAGTTGACGCCGTAGTGATTTGACGTCCCGGCATCGTCCCCGCCGCGGCCTTTGAGCAAGATATTTCCGATGCCCGTAGTCTGAATCACCGCGTTGTTCGCTGCAAAGCCGATGAAATTACCCGCCGTGGGGGTCATCTGTTGGTTGGCTTCCAGCGTGATCCCGCCGTTGACCGTGGTCAGGCTGGAGCCGCTGGCCAGCGTGATGTTGCGGGCGGTGATCAAGGAGACCGAACCGGTGCCGCTGGTGGCGATGTCGCTGGTGCCCGACGACAAACTGATCGTGCCGCTGGCATAGCCGGTCAAGCTCTTGTTGGCGGCAAACGTGATCGCCCCGGAGAACGTCAGCTCGCTCAGCGGCGCGCCGCCCGTGCCGATCGTCAGCGTCGCCGTCAGGTTGCTGATCGCCGGGCCGATGGTCAGCGTGTCGGCTGCGTTGCCGCGGTGGATCGTGACGCTGCCGCTGGGGTTGGCGAAGGTGGTGTCCTCAAAGGCCGAGGCGCTGAGTTTCAGGTTTCCGCCGTCGTTGGCCAGCGTGGCGGTGGAAGGCCCGGCGGGCAGCGTGAACTCGAGATCATCGATTGTGCTGCCGGTGGTATCGATCGGCTCCAGACCGGTGTAGGTAATCAAGCCCGCGCCAGTGAGTTGGATCGTGCCGCTATCCACGCCCGTGTAGACAAACGTGCCGGTGGCAAACGACCCGCCGGTGACGATCAGCTTGTCGCCCGGCGCCGTGGTCGGATCGCCGCCGTGGAACGTCACTGCTTTGTTGAAGACCCCGCCGCTGTGGCCGTAGTTGACCGTCAGCGTATCGTTGCCGTCCAGGCCGTTGATGGTCACGGAATTCACCGAGGCCATCGGCCGCGACTCGACCACCGAGCCGCCAATCAGCAACTGCAGGTTGTCGACCATTCCGACGGTCGCGCGGCGCAATTCAAACTCGTCCGCGCTCGCCGTCCCGTTGAATATCCAGTCGCTGGCCACGGTCAGCGTCAGGTCATTGCCGCCGCTGCCGCCCGCGTAGGTGAACACGGCCGTCTTGGAATTCACCGTCGTCGAGCCGCCCTCGGTCGCTCCGCTCAGCGGCGGATCGACGATCGGATTGCTGGCGTGCGTGTTGTCGATCAACGTGAACACCGTGCCGTCGGAGGTCGTCCCGCCGACCGTGCCGAACGCGAAGACGCCCTGCGTGGCCGCCGCCAGATCGATCGCACCGGCCGTCACGATCCTGTCCGACGAATCGCTGGCGATATCGACCTTGAACGTCCCCCCGTTGAACGCCAGGCTGCCGACGGTCAACGTCGCCACCGTTCCATCGGTCCCCGGCGCAACCGTCCCGCCCCCGTTGACCGTCACGGCCCCGCCGATGGTCCCTGTCCCGCCCAGCGTCCCGGTGCTGTTGACGCCGACCGCGCTGCCCGCCGCGGTCGAACCGTTGACCAGCAGCGTACCGCCGTCGATCGTCGTCGCGCCGGTGTAGGTGTTGGCACCGCTGAGCGTTTGCGTGCCCGCGCCGGCCTTGGTCAGGGCCACGGTGCCGCTGCCGTTTTGAATCGCACCGGAAAACGTCTGGCCGTTGCCGTTGTTGATCGTCAACGTCGGCGAGCCGGCCGCGCCGCTGGTGACCGTGCCCGAACCGGACAGGGCGTGAATCGTCTCGGAATAGCTGTTGAGATCGAGCGTCGTGCTGCCTGCCAACGTCACGGTCGAGCCGTTGGGGATCACCTCGGACGCCCCCAACCGCAGTTGGCCGCCTTGCACGTCGGTGTTGCCGCTGTAGTTGTTCCCCGTGTTGGACAAGATCAGTGTGCCACCGCCGGTCTTGGTCAGGCCCGCGCCGGAAATCTGCCCAGTGACGTCCAGCGTCGAACCGGCCGCCACGTCGATCGTGCTGGCCAGCGTGATCGCCCCAGTCCAGGTGTTGTTGCCGCTGACGCTGCGCAGCGTGCCGGCCAGCGTATTGAGCGCCTCGCCCACCGTGATCCCGCCCTGAAGCTCCAGCACCGCACCGCCGGCCACGCTGGTCGTGCCCGCCGTCGCGCCCAAGGCGTTGCCATGCTGGGTATTCAGCACGCCCATGTTGACCGCCGTCGTCCCCGTGTAAGTGTTGTTGCCGGTCAGGGTCAGCTTGGCGCCGCCGTCCTTGGTCAGGGCGAAATTGTTGTCGTTGGGCGTGCTGCCACCGAGCACGCCTGCGAACGTGAAATCGCTGGTGTTGGTCACGATCAGCGTGGCCGCGGTGCTGCTGCCGTTACGCACGCGGTTGTCTGTTCCGGTCCCGCTGGTTGTCAGGCCGGCGATCTGCTGGCTGTTGCCGTTCAGAGCCAGCACGCCGCTGTTGGCGCCGCTGCCGAGTGTCACCACGGTCCCGACGGGCAGCCGATTCGCGCCGCTGCCAAGTTGCAGAGTACCGTTCTGGATGGCGGTCGCGCCGTTGTACGTGCTGGCGCCTGTCAGGATCAGCGTTCCGCCGTCGTCCTTGACAAGATTCCCGGTGGTCGCGGCGCCGTTGGTGATCGGCACGCCCACCGTCAAATCGGCCCCGCCTCCGGCCGTGGTGACGGTGCGAGTGTGCGTGCCGGGCGTGCTGCTCAATTGGACGGCGATCGAGCCGGTCGTGCCGCCGGCCGTGTCTTCGGTGATGAACGTCGCGGCCGTGCCGCTGGTCGTCACGTCGCCGTCGAGCACCAGTCGGCTGCCCTGAGCGCCGGCGCCCCCGCGGCGAAGGTTCAGCACGCTGTTATTCAGCGCCAGCCCGCCGCTGCCAACTGTGATCCGCGACTGGGTGCCGGTGCTGTTACCGTACAACGTGAAGCTGTTGTTGGTCGCCACCGTGCCACCGGCGGTCGCCGTCATATTGGTCAGCGACAGGCTGCCGAAGCTGAGCTGCGCACCGCTGTTGCCCAGGAAGATCGTGTTCACGCCGCCGGTGAAACTGCCAGCGCCGGTGATGGTCCAGTTTCCGGAGGTGCCCGCGTTGAACGCTCCACCCGTGAGACTCAAGCTGCCGATCGTTTCGGTGATGGTGCTCTGATGTCCGGAGTTGACGGCGGTCCCGTTGAAGACGCCGCTGGACACAGTCACCTCGGACGTGTTGGCGATCTGGTTCTGGGCCCCGGAATTGGGGAAGGTGACGTTGCCACCGGAAACCTGCAAGTTCCCCGGAACGGCCACCACGCCGCCGGTCTTGCTCAGCGCGAGTGTCCCCGCGTTGACGGTGGTCAGACCGGAATAGGTGTTGGCCGCGTTGCCGGCCAGGTTCAGCGTGCCGGTGCCCGCTTTGGTCAAGCCGCCGTTGAAAACAACGCCGCCGAAAGTGGCCGCATTCGTTGCTGAGACGGTGGCAGCGCGCGTCGCGCCGCCCAGGTCCAGCGCGCCATTGAGCACCAGGCTCTGCGATCCGGTGATGGAAAAATCTCCGCCGACGCTGACAGCGTTGGCCAGCGTGCGCGCCGCTCCATCGGCTTGCACGTTCCCCCCGTTGATGGTCAACGTGCCACTGCCGGCGCCTGAGTTGCTACCGAAGCTGAGCGTGCCGGCATTCACGGTTGCTCCGCCGGTAAAGGTGTTGACGCGGTTCAGGGCCAGACGGCCGGATCCGTTCTTGATCAACCCGCCGTTGGAGACCTCGCCGTCGAAGAACAGATTCATGCTGCCGTTGGTGACCGTAACGGTGCGGGTGCCGGCGTTGAGACTAATGCCGTTGGTTCCGCCGTTGGCCAAGGTGATGTTATTGGTGCTGCCGACGGAGAAGTCCCCGCTGATGACCACCGCGTTGCCGAGCTGTCGCGCTCCGGAGGTGGTCTGGATCGTGCCGCCCGCAATCGTGAAAGTGCCCGTTCCGAGGGCCGAGTTGTTCTGAATATCCAGCGTGCCCGCGCTGAGCGTGACGCCGCCGGTAAAGGTATTGCCCGACGTCAGCGTCACCGTGCCGGCGCCTTGTTTGGTCAAGCTGCCGCTGCCGCTGATGACGCCCGCGATCGTCGTGCTGTTCGCGTCGCCGACGGTCAGGTTCGACGAGCCTTGGATGGTGATGTTCTGGCCCGACGCAGTCGTCAGGGCGGCGAAGATGGCCGTCTGGGCGGCATCGACGCCGGTGACGGTAATCGCTTGGGTGCTGGCCAGCGTGGTCGCGCTGTAGCTGCCGCCGTTGACGATGAACGCGCCACCGAAACCTGGATACGCCGTCTGGGCCGTGGCGATGCTGGCGAAGGCGTTGACGCCAAAGATGGCGTTCTGGTCGCCGGTCGTGCCCTGGTCGGCGTCGAGGATGAACTGGCCTGGGTTTTGCGTGAAGCTGTCGTCGATGTAGATCGTCGTCGGCGCGGCAGCGGAGACAAGGACGACGTCGTTGCCATCGCCGCCGTTATAGAAAATTCTCGCTTGCACGCCGCCCACCAGCGTCACCGTGGCGCCATTGGCGAACGACGGCGAGGCAACGGTCGCGCTCGCCGTATTGTTGGCGATCAGCGTGACGAGGCTCGGCAACGCGGGGAACGATCCGCCGCCCGTGCCGGCGAAAGCAATCGTCGCCGACGAGAGATCGACCAGCGTCCCCGGCGGATTGACGATGACCTGGTCGTAGTCGGTGCCCGCGGTGGCATAGGGGGTGTTGACCTCGAAGACGGTGCTGGCGGAATAATTGCCGTTGACGATCAGAGTGCCGGGGCTGTTGCCGGGATTGACGACTCCCGTGCCGATGCTGGTCACATTGCCCGTGATCGTCCCGTTGCCGCCCAGCACGCCGCCGCTGTTGACCGTGGTGTTGCTGGTGGTGCTCCCGTTGACCAGCAGCGTGCCGCTGTACACGGTGGTCGTGCCGCTGTAGCTGTTGGTCCCGCCAAAGACGACCTTGCCCGGCTCGCCCTGATTGATGCTCAGGCTGTAATTACCCGTGATGTCGCCGTTGACGACCAGCGTCGCGGCCGAGGTCTGGTTCTTGGCCCGGATGCTGCTGTCGGCGCCCAGGATGACGGGGCCCGACCAATACACTGTGGAACCTTCGGAACTGGTCCGCAGGATGCCGCCGTTCAGGTACAACGTCTCCAGCGTCGTGTAGTTCGTTTCGACGTTCAGTATCCCGCCGCTCTCCACGGTGGTGGCGCCGCTGGCGGTCCCCAGCGCATTGTTGCTCGCCACGTACAGCCCGGCGCCGCTCTTAACGATCGTGGGGCCGTCGTAGTCGTTCGTGGGATTGTTGACGTAGATCGAGCCGGCCAGGTGCGTCCAGCCGGCGGTGCCGGCCCCGTCGCTGATCTTGCCGGTCAGCGTCAATGGCGCGCCGCCGGTGTTGCTGATCGAGCTGTCCGCGGTCAGGGTGATAGGACGACTGAAACCCAGGGTGCCGCCCGTGTACTGGAGCGTGCCGCCACCCAGCGTGACGCCCACCCCTGCCGTGCCGAGCTGGCCGTCGGCGGAGAACTTTAGAATCCCGTCGTTGACGATCGTGCCGCCGCCGTACGTATTCGTGGTGCTGAGCGTCAGCGTGCCCGCGCCGAGCTTGGTCAGGGCGGCCGCGGCGGCGGATTGGGCGAGCACTGCGCTGACGGTGCCGTTACGCTCGCTGTCGATCGAAAATGTGTGCGTGCCGGCCGGGTCCATCGTCAGCGTCAGCCCGCTGCTGACGCTCAGGTCCGTGGCGGCGTCGTAGTTCTGGATGGTGCCGTTCGTCCAGGTGAACGTGCGCGTCGCGGTACCCACTCCGTGCTGGACGGTCTGCGCCGCCAACGTTCCGTTGGTCAGGGTGAAGGTGCCGGTGACGGTGTCACCGCCAGCGCGATTGCCCAGCGTCAAGGTTCCCGCCTTTACGGCCCCTCCGTCCACACTGAGCGTGCCCGCGGCCGTAGCACCGCTACTGCCCGACGTATCGCTCCCCAGCAAGATGGTCGTCGCGTCCAGCGCCCCGCCGCCCATTTTGAAGTTGCCGGTCGAGTTTTTCGCACCGGAACTACCCCGCGCGATTTGCCCGATCGTGACCGTTCCGACCAACGCATTCAGCGTGCTCGTGCCGCTGACTCCCGTGGTCAGGTCGACGGTCCCGGTGCCGGCGGACACGCCGCTGTTGTTCAGGCCCACCGTCATGGTGGCGGATCGGCTGCTGCCATCCGTCGCCCGGATCGTCAAAGACGGGTTAGTGAGACCGCTCTGGAAATCCATCGTGCCAATGGTCTTGTTGTAGCCGACCCGAACATCGTCGGCGTGGATCGTATTCACTTGCCCTAAATGGAGCGTTCCTGCATTGGCCCCAGTGTCGCTGGTGCTCACATCGGCCACACCGAAGCGCAGGGCCGTAATCGAGTTATTGGCCGCCAGCGTGACCGTGGCGGAGCCGCTGTTGCCCGAGGTGTTCTGGGCCCCGACGCTGAAGACCTTGGTCGGGGAGTTGTAGACGAAGGTCCCCAGCCCGGACATGTCCAGGGTCTGGGTCTGGGCCGCGGTGGTCGAGCCGATCCGGAAGTCGCTGGCTCCGTTGACGGTCAGCGAGCCGTCGCCGGTCACGGTGCCGGTGAGTCCGGTGCCGGTCAGGGTCAACGCAGCAATGGTTTGGGCGTTGCCGCCGACATCCAGCGTTCCGCTGCCGTTGAAATTCACGGTGGTGCCCGTCGGCAACCGGTCGTCCCCGTCGGCGATCTGCAGCGTCCCGGCGGAAATTGTGGTCGTCCCCGTGTAGGTGTTGACGCCGCGGACGACCAGCGTGCCGGCGGTGGTCTTGGTGAGCCCCGCGCCGTTGTTGATTTGGGCCACATTCTGCAGCGTACCGGACTGGAAATTCAGGGTGTTGATTGCGGTCGCGCCGCCGATGTTCTTGCCCGCCATGTCCAGGGTGCCGCCGTTGAGAGTCAGGATCGCCGTTCCGGTGCCTGAGGCCCGCGTGAAATCGACGCTGGAGGTAACCACGCCTCCCGTGATCGCCAGTTCGCCGCTGCCGGCCGTGGCCAACGTCACGGTGCCCGTACCAAGATCGCCGAACTCGGCCGAACCGCCCAAGCGAACCGTACCACCGCCCAAGCTGATCTTGTTGATGGAACTGCCAGTCCCCTTGGCCACGGCCATGTTGATCGACTTGATATCGAGCGTGCCGCTGTCGAATCTTAGGTCGTTCGTGTTGCTGGCGGTCTTGGCACCCAGCGAAGTGGCCAGGGTGTCGATGGCCAGGTCGGCCGTGTGACCACTGACATCGAACAGATTGGCGGTCGTGTACGCCGTCCCTTGTGAGGAAGTGATCCCCAGCGTAACGTTGGCCCGGCCAGTTCCCGCGGCATTCCGCAGTGTGACACTCCCTCCGGGCCCTGCGAAATTGATAACCCCGGTATCGCGCGTGCCCCGACCCAGGTGTACCGCGTCGACGTTGATGATATTGGTGCCGGCGCCAAGGGTGAAGGTATTGGTCGCGCCCGTGCCGCTGTTGCCGACGTAGAGGTTTGCCGCCGTGATCGTGTTCGCCGTGTCGCTCAGCTTCAAGGACGCAGGATCTGCCGCCGAGTTATCGCCCGAAGCCTGGACGATCAGCGATCCGGTCAGCACCGCGGTGAAAGTACTCAAGGCGGTGAGATCCAGGTTGGCCTTGCTCGAGATGTTGGTCCCACCCGTGTTGTTGCCCACCAGAATGTTCGTGCCGTTGACGACCAAGGCTCCGCCACCGTCGATCGTCAAGTTCGTTTGGCCCGCATCGGTATTGTTGGCGAGCGTTACGTTTCCATTGACCGTGAGCGTGTTGCCGCCGGCAACGGTGATGAGGCTGGCCGCGGCGTTGTTGGCCGTGGACGAAAGAGAGCCGACCGTCTGGTCGAATCCGGCTAGGTCGAACGTGCCGACTGTCGTGCCGCTGCCGACTGTCAACGCCGTCGTCACCGGCAGAGCGTTTGTCGCACCCAGTTGCAGGGTGCCCGCGGACACCGTGGTCGTCCCGGTGTAGGTGTTGGCGCCGGACAGCGTCCAAGTACTCGTATTGGACTTCGTCAGCGTGAGCGTGTTGAGACCATTGGAGATGATGCCCGAAATGCTGTTGCCGGAGCTGGCTCCATCGAGTCTCAATGTCTTCGCAAAGTTGTTGGAGCCGATATTCACGGCGCCGGGCACGGTCAGCGTCGCCGTGGTCGGATTCAGGGTCATGGTCCCCGTGCCGCCCGCGGACAGATTGACCGAGGCCAACGAGATGCCGGCGGTCCCGCTGGTGACGTTCGCCCCTTGGGTGAACGAGTAGGTGTTGTTGCCGAGCGCGGCGGCGCCGAGCACGTGCGTAATGCCGGGACCCGGCGTCGCGCGATTGGAGACAATGGTGCCGGGATTATTGCTGCTGGTGTTGATGGCCCAAGCGTTCACGGTCGAGTCCGTGGCTAGGTCCAGCGTGCCGCTGTTGGTCCCGGTCGAGATGGTAATCACGTTGCCCGCCGGCCCGAGCGCCGCGGTATTGGCGGCCACGATCGTGCCGCCGTTGATGGTCGCCCCGCCCGTGAACGTATTCGTGCCGCTCAGCGACAGGGTTCCCGCGCCGGTCTTGATCAGAATCAAGTTGTTGTCGCCGCTCCCTGGGCCGCCGAGGATGCCGGCGTAGCTGTTGGTGCCGCTGGCGATGTTCAACGTCAGCGTCGCGTTGGTGGTGCCGCCGCCCACGACGCGGTTGTTGGTCCCTGTGCCGGCGGTCAATAGTCCCGCCAAGGCTTGATTCCGGGCCGTCGTTCCGTCGCTCAGTTGCAGTTTGCCGCTGTCGTTCGTGGACCCGTCGCCCAAGGTCACGACCGTCCCAACGGGCAGACGGTCATTGCCGCCGGCCAGTGCGATTGTGCCGTTCCTGATCGTCGTCGCTCCCCCGTAGACATGGACGTTGGACAGCAGCAGCGTGCCGGTGCCCGTCTTGGTCAATCCACCCAAGCCGGAGATGATCCCGGCGAACGTCGACGAGTTGTCCAGGCTGCCGACCTCCAGCGTGTTGCTCAAGGAACCGATGCTGCTGGTGTCAATAACCGTCCCGGACGCGCCCGTCAGGGAGCCGAACGCGATCGTGCCGGGGGTGGACGCATCCGTGCCCAGCAGCTTCAGGGTGAGGCTGCCGGTGAGGTTGACATTCTCCGGGTACGCGCCGCTGTTGACGAAGATGGTTCCCGACGAACTGACGCCGGCGACCGCGGCGTTGACGGAGGCAAAAGCATTCTGGCCGAAGATCGCGCCCTGGTCTCCCGCGGTGACCGGATCGGCGTCCGTAATCGCGTCGCCGTTGTTCAACGCAGACCAACTGGGGTCCGTATAGACCTCGGCCGGCGTCGCAAACGGGCCATTGTCGGTCAAGGTTACATCGGTCGGATTGTACGTGACGGTGAACGCGCGGCCGCCCGTGTAAATTTGGCTCACGCCGCTGGTCGGCAGGCCGGCGAAAGTGCCCGTGACCGAGGTGCCTTGCAGGACGACGAACGCATTGCCCGTCGTGCCGGTGTAGCCCACCAAGCCCGGTTGCAGACTTGCGCCGCCCAGGTCCACCGTCCCGGAACTGTTCAACAAGTCGACGCTCCCCAGACCCGTGATCTGCGGCGCAAACGCGGACCCGCTGCTGAAGGTCGTCGCCCCGACATTCAAGGTGCCAATCCCGCCGACGGTGCCGGGGTCGATGGCGCCGGACGGTGCGACGGTCGTGGCGCCCGCCAGCGTGCCGACGCCGCTCAGGGTGCCGGACGAGACCGAGGTGCCGTTGTAGCTGTTGGTGCCGTTCAGGATCAGCGCCCCGGCGCCGGCTTTCGTCAGACTGCCCGCGCCGGACAGCGCCGCGGCGGCCGCGAACGTGGCGGTCTGACCGCCATCGACCGCGATCGTGTGCGTCCCGGCAGTGAGCACGTTGATCGGGACATTGGTGTCGCTCAGGTTCGCGCCGGGGTTGTTCTGGATCGTGCCTGAGTTCCAGTTGAAGGTCGCTGTCCCTGTGCCTTTACTCAACGTGCCGATTTTGAAGGTACCGCCATTCTGATTGATTGTGCCGATGCCCTTTGTGCCTGTGCCGAGCGTCACGGTTGTGGCCGACACGGTTCCAGCCGCGAACGTGAGTGTACCGGTTGCACTCCCTGAGCCAGTGTCCTGGCTCCCCAGCCGCAAGGTATTGATGAGCGCGTCCAACGTGCCCGCGTTCATATCCAAAGCGCCGGAGCCGATGACACCGGTCCCGTTGGCGCTGACCGACAGGTCCACATTGGCCTTGGACCCAGGCGTCTTGCCTTCGATCTGCAGCGAGCCGTTAGCCGGATTCGTGATTTGACCCCGCCCTTTCAGCCCGCCCAGCGTCAGTGTACTGGCGTTGATCGTGTTCGTGCCGCCGCCGAGTCGAATCGTACTCATAAAGGCATTCGAGCGGTCCGACGAGTTGCCCACGATGACCGAGGTCGCTGTGATGGCGTTCGCACCAGCGGTAGAGAGATAGAGATTACCGGCAACTCCTCCTTCGTTCGAGGGATTACCAATGATATTCCCAATCCGCAGACTAGCCACGTTAATGGTCACACTATCGGCTGAGGCCAGATCGAGGGTCGCATTGTGCGCCGACTGGCTGGAACCAAGGCTATTTGAGCGAACGGCCAGGTCCATGTTCTGCGTGCCACTGCCGATCACGACCGTCCCGCCACTGACCGTCAAGTTGGACGTCCCGCTGTTGGCGTCCATGTTGCCGACGCGCAGCGTGTCCACGTCCAAGCCGTTGCCGATCGTCATCGTGCCTTCGTCCATGAACAGGCTGCCCGCGCCGGTACCGTTGGTCACGCCGCCAGTTACGGCGACCGAGGCACCGTTAACTATTTGGAACGTCCCGGCGTCAATGGCCAGCGCAGAGGTTCCCGTGATGGAGCCTCCGGTACTGACCTGTAGCGTGCCCGCATTGACCGCTGTCGAGCCGGTGTAGGTC
This sequence comes from Pirellulaceae bacterium, assembly GCA_023382975.1. Lineage (GTDB taxonomy): Bacteria > Planctomycetota > Planctomycetia > Pirellulales > Pirellulaceae > SKKK01. The sequence goes on along the minus strand of JAHDXO010000104.1, from coordinate 6,170 downwards.
TCGGCCGCACCGAGCACCACCGTGTCGGTGCCGACCTTCGTCAGCGACGTGGGGCCTCCGCTGTCGCCCAAGACCGGGCTAATCGTCAAGCTCCCGGCTGCCGTGCCGCCGCCCAGTCGATAGGCGGAACTATCCGGCGTCAGCGTGCCGCTGTAGGTGACCGCCGCGGTGGCGCCCAGGCTGGCGCTGGGGAAACCGGCCAGGCTCACGTTGTTCGCGCTGGCGACATGCAAGCCGACCGCTCCGGCGCTGGATTGCACGATCCGGTCCACGAACGCTTGATCGATCGCGTAGCCGGCGGACGCCACACCGCCCGCGTTCACGGTCACGGTGCGCCCGGTGCCGGCAATGGCGGCGGGCGAGTTGAACACGATCGCCCCGGCGTTGATCGTCGTGCCCCCGTCGTAGCTGTTCGTGCCCGACAGGGTCGTCGTCCCGGCCTGGGCCTTGGTCAGGGCCAGCGTGCCCGTGCCACCGCCGATGTTGCCACTGAGCGTGGCATTGCCCGTAGAATTGGACGTCCCCAGGGTCAGCGTCTGCGTGCCGGCCGCACCGCTGGAGATGTTGCCTGATAAGATCCCACCCTCCGTGCCGATCGTGGTGTTTCCGAGGAGCGAAATGCTGCCGTTCAGGGTATTGGCAAGGCGAATGGCACCGCGGTTCTCCGAATTCCCGGTCCCGGTCACCGCAACACTGCCGAACGTCGACGCCCCAGTGTTGATGAAAAGCTGGCTGCCGCTGTCAATCTGCACGGCCGCGCTACCCGCCGTGATGCCGGCTACGTTCCACTTGTCCCCCGTGACCCCGGCATTGGAAAGCTGAATCGTGCCGGCAAATCCGGTCACGTTGTTCATCGTCGTGCTGCGAGCGGTCGTCCCGGCGGCGAAGTTCAGCTTCAACAACCCGGCACCGGTAAAGGTGTTTCCAATGGTGACCGCAGTGCTGCTGGTGTTGGTGTTATTCAGTTGGAGGGTCGAACCGGAATCGATCGACACGGCCCCTGTCCCCACCGAGTTCTGTGTGGTGTTGACCGTCGCGGTCACGTTCGCAGAACCGGCACTGACGGTCGTGCCGCCGCCGTAGGTGTTCGCCGCCGTGAGCGTCAAGTTGCCGGCATTCACCACCACGCTTCCCGTGGCCCCCGAGAGCACGGCTCCGATCGAATTGGTCCCCGCATCCTGCGTGACCGTGCTGACGTTGATGCCGTTGGTCGTGGCCGGGATCGTGACCGCGCTGCCCGTGTCGAACTGCACGGCGATCGGGTTCGCGGCGGCGGCCAAATCTACGTCCAAGGTGACCGTGCTGGCCGTGTTGAACACAGCGGTCTCCCCCGGCACGTCGCCATCCGGCACATTCGCCGGACTCCAGTTGGCCGCGACGTTCCAGTTTCCCGAACTGCCCCCGATCCAAGTTGCCAGCAGTCGCCGGTCTTCGAGCGCCTCGACCGTCAGACGCCGCGAGCGGTGTCGACCGCCTGCCCTGCGACCGCGCTCTCGCGAAAGCCTCTTTTTAGCGTGACTCGTGGCCGGAAAATCCTGGTACGACATGACACAACTCCACCTGATGACCAACGACCTGGAAAGCTTCATTGAGAACCCACAAAGACATCCACCATCCCGGCTCGACGGCCCCTCTCAAGAGATGCATTCATCGGGATGGGGGGTAGTTGCGGCTGCGGTTCAAATAGGAGAGAAGCGCACGCAAAAAGCGCACTCTATCCCTGCAGTTTTCCTACATCATGGCTTGCCACCACAGGGGCGTCAAGCGTTCTGTTCCAGCTCGAATCGGTCTTGTGCTCATTCTCGGCGCCGCACAAGTGGCGGCGTCGCTCACGGCCAATGCCGACGATTCCCGCACCGTGAAGAATATCTCACGCCGCGTCAAACGCGATGGCCCAGGCGATACGGGAGCGAGGACGAGCGATGTGGTCCAAGCTCTCGATTCAAAGGGCGATCCACGTGGGTATTTCATGGACGTCGACTCGGTCATCTGTGCGGACGCAAAATGTGAAATGGTGACTGTTCGCATCCACTTTGATCTTCTGGGCGATTACGAACGGTACGAACTCCCTTCCGGTGGCAACTTGACCAAATCAGGGCACAAGCCTTCTTCAGCCGCCGACCACGCAAAGTTGCACCAAATCCTCTCCGACCCCTACTCGCAACTGAAGTCGGTCGGTGGGGACCAGATCACCATACCCAGCAACTCTGCAACGCCGGGTGACGGCGACGACCGGATCTCCGGCGCAACCGCGTTGTCCAAGCGGAATATGGTCGTCGTGGGAGCAGCCTACTCAAGACATGCCGTCGGGTTATCTCGACCGGATCAGTGGGTGGCTCGTGCGAGCGGACAGCTACTACGAAGTCCACTTGCTCCTGAGCCTTCTGGAGCGGGAGATTTCGCCCTCCGAGAAAGCCTTCAGCGGAGCGATGTCGCAGCTTGAGAGTAAGAATTCTCTCGTCGTTCGCAGGAGCTATCGGTATCTGAAGACTCGGACACTGACCGACTTCGTCACCACACGTGGGCAGTCACGCGGTTCGGCCGGCTCGCCGCGGTTGTTCCGTCGGGGCGCGCGCGCAGCCCCAGGCGGTCGGCCATCGGGACGCTGGCGCGTGGCCGCCGCCGCACGTCACATGCATCGATTTTCCACCAACCTTCTGCCGAGCCGTCGGGCCCTGCGACGGACACTGTCTCCCAAATCTGGGCGCCCCCTGCATGGCGGCCAAGCCAACGAAAAGCACGGCCACTCGCTGTGCGCCGAGCAACACCGGCGATGCGTACGTCGAGCAGCGCCGCAAGGCCGGCATCGACGCTGCCCAGCGCGTCGCCCTCGACGACGGTGATGTTCATGACTGCGGCATCCCCTTGAGGTACGCCCGCCGCTTCTCGTCCGGGAGTAGCTCGATGGCGTAACGCAGCGCCGTCCGGGGCATCACCCGGCAGTGTTCGTCCAGGAACGCCTCCAGCACCGCCACGTGCCTCTTCCCAACCTCGCGCAGCATCCAGCCGACGGCTTTGTGGATCAAGTCTTCCTTGTCCGTCAGGAGCTTCGCGGCGTTCTTGAGCGTGTCGGCGAAGTCGCCGTGCCGGATGAACCAGTGCGTGGCGACGACAACGATGCGTCTCTCCCAGATGCTCGCCGACCTCGCAAGACGGTCCAGCGGCTTACGGCTCCGGTCCGCCAAGTACCCGAACCCTGGCACCGTCCGGCCAGCCGCGTCCACCGTCTCCAGGAACATGGCTGTGGGCCGTACGGGAGCCTGGTGACCACCGGCCCGAGAATGGACAGCGGCTTACAAGCATGGCTCGATCCGCCTGTCCATTTTGGTCGCCGGCGGCGGCCGATTTGTAAAACGGATAGGTCCAAGGTCGAATTGTGCAAGCAGAAACCGACCGTCTGAACAACGTCGTTTCTTGCAATTCGACATCGGCGACATTGTGCCTGCAGCAAACCGCCACTGGACGCTTGCTGTCGTTGGCATCCAGCGGTTGCTATCATGGAGCTCGACCAAGCCAGACCAGCCAAGGAGACTCCGCATGACCGCATTTCTGAACGAGCGACACCGCGTTCCGCCGGTCGTGTCCCCGCGGAACCGGCCGGCGATGGTCGCCATGGTTCTGTTGGCGATGCTGGCCGTGCCGAACCGTCTCCGGGCCGACCAAGAGCACGAACTGCCGACCTTCCGCCACCGCGCGGTGGTTCTGGACTATGCGGACTTGGCGTACAACCCCTGCAACGACGTCATCGTTCCCAGCGTCGTCGAAACGGAACGCCTGCGAGACCCGCTGGGCCGGTACTACATGTACTACGCTCCCCACGACGCGCCGGGCGGGATCTGCCTGGCTTACGCGGATGCTCCGGAGGGACCGTGGAAGGAGTATCCCGCCAATCCGCTGATCGCCCGCGAGTGGGCGCCGCACCACGCCGTCTCCCACGTATCCGGGCCGCACGCCGTCTGGATCGACGAGGAGCGGAGGCTGTTCGTGTACTATCACGGCGAAAACGATGTGACGCGCATGGCATCCACGACCGACGGCATCCACTTCCGGTACGAAGGCGTGGCGGTGACGACGAAGATGTTCGACGACATCAGCGAGGCGTCCTACGCCAGGGTCTTCCGCCATGTTCTGCCCGGCAGGGACAACCGCTACGTCATGCTGCTGATGGGCAACAACCGGGGCACGCGGCGGATCTATCTGGCCTGGTCGAAGGACGGCCGATCCTGGGAGTCCCGGCGCACGCCCCTGCTCGATCCGCCCGCGGGAACCAACCAGATCGCCCAGGCTTGGTACTTCCCGTGGCGGGACAGGCACTACTTGGTCTACCACGGTCACCTGGCGGACAGCTTCCAGACGGCCAACCTGTACGTCAGCGAAGTGGACGCGGGTTTCGAGCGGCCGGCGTACCGCGGCTTGTTCTACGACCACACGTCGGGGCCGCCAGGAAACGTTGCCCAAATGAGTCCTTGCTTCCTGCCCGGAAACGGCAAGATCTACATGTACACGAACGTGGGACCCCGCCTCCATCAGAAGATCGCCGTAGCCGTGGCCGAAACTCCAGGAACGGCCGTTGACGTCTCGTTCGTCGCCGAGATGGAGGAGGTGACGGAGTTGGCCGTGGTCGCAGACGAGCAGCGTTGGTCCCGGCAGCAGGAGATGGCATGGTCCGACGATCTCGCTCGTGCGAGGGCTGCCTGGAGGGAGGTTGCCAAATCCTTGACCCGAGAGTTGACCGTGGATCGGGTTCGCTCCCTGTCGCGCTGAGCCAAGCCGCAGATGGAAGAGTACTCGGCGGTGCCGGCGACGGGTTCGAACTTCCAGCATTCAGGCTGGGTCACCGAGGCAAACCATCTGGGCAACGTGGCCTACCGGACAGGGAAGAAGACAACCAACATTCGCCAAGACTGGTGCTGCTCCAAAAGCAAGAACGCCGCTGCGGCGGAGACCCAAAACAACAGACCGATGCCAACCAGCAGCAAACGCTCCTTCAGAATGCAGCCTCGGGCGTCGGGCCACTGCCTCCCGCGCGCCGAGTGCAGAACCTCGCCGCAGAACGGACATCGCCCCGTCGCCTGTCCAGCGGAAGTAAGCATCGTTCGAGAAATAACGGTCCAGTGTTTGTTGCAGATCATCGCACGGAGTGTGATGGCTACATTGGCGAGGCGACAGTGGTTTCTCGAACGATGCTAAGTCGCCGCAGGCATTGCGAACAATTGTCAACCACGGCTGTTCTCCCCACGTCGTGACGGACGCCCTGGATCATATTCCGGCAGGCAACGACGATCAACCGACACCAGTTCCTGCTGCCGAGAGAAGGGGGATCACCGACGCACGAAATCTAGACTGCCAGATTGGTCCTGCTACTGCCACCGGGAGGCTATGCGGTACAATTGGATACCGCACCGCTGCTCCCGTCTCGGCAGGTCGTACGCCTGACCCGGGAGTTTCAGATTTGCGAAGCCGGACCGGTCGTGATCGAAAGCCCGGCCATCGCCTTTCCGCGGCGGATCCTCCGGAACCAGGAGCCGCTAGACGCGATGCAGCGGAACATGGAGACGGTGCGGCGGCAGTTGGAATCGCTCCGGCCTAACGAACAAGGCACCCCGAAATTTCCTCACGGCTTAACGGCGGAGCGACTGGCTCTGCTTCGCGCCCAGTGGGAAACCCTGGCCGACGCGGAGTTGGATTGAAGCGGGAGGAAGAACCGCGCAGCCGTCGAACGAGGCCGAGTCCATCAACATGTGGGGCCCAACTGGACCAGCCCGAGCTGCCTGCCCGCCTGGGTCAGCACCTTGTAGGGACAGCGTTTCGCCTCCGGCGCATCCACCAAATGCCCGATGCTCCAGGCCGAGAGCAGATGCGCGTTGATGTTCACCCTTCCGTCAGGAAGCAGTCGGCCGACTTCCGACTCGTCGAACCTCAGCGTGCATTTGCACAGTCTCCCGTCCGGCATGACCACCAGGCTCCTCGGGTTCGACGCGAAACACTCACGTTTCTCCTCGTCGAAGGGCGAAACCATCAGCGGGTCGGCCAGCAGCGATTCCAAGTGCCGCCGTATCGACTCCTTCTCCTCCTGGTTCGCGAACACTTCGGTGTCCTGGTCGTTCGGGCCGCCCCGGCGAGCGTGGTGGCGTCAGCCCCACGGTGGTTCGGGTCGTCGACCGCACCGG
>JAHDXO010000103.1 GCA_023382975.1 Pirellulaceae bacterium | reverse complement strand
CAGCGTCAAATCATCCCCAGCCCGCAACTCCACCGCACCGTGGGTGCTCTCCACCGTCACCCCCGACTTCACCGTCAGATGATCTGCACGCCCGTTGGCGTCCACCGTCGTCAACGTCACCTTGCCGTCCGCCGAAACGTCCGCCGCAGACGCGGCAACGCTGTCGGCCACCGTCAACGCCCCCTGGTTGCTGACCGACAACGCGGCGCCCTCCGCCTGGTTCACCACGCCGCTCAATCCATCCACCGCGCCGATCGTTAGCAGACTGCCGACCAGGTTGGCGATATCGATAATCCCCGACGTCGAATTGACCGCCGCCAGGATACTGACCGAAGTCTCGATCGCATTGCTGCTGCCGATCCCCGTCGCCGCCCGCAGCGCTGCACTGCTGCCGATGACATTGGTCGCTGCCCCGTGGTTGTCCACGATCGCACCGGCGTTGTCGGACATACCCCCAGCGACACCATTCCAATCGGCCCACACGGTCACTCTTCCGCGCGAAGTATCGTGGTCGCTGTTGGCATCCACCACGCTCAAGAGGATGTCGCCATCGCCGCGAATGTCGATGTTGCCGTCCTCGGATCGAATGATCGAACCACTGCCCATCACCACCCGGCCCGCGGTGTCGGCTTCGCTACCACCGCCGTTGTAGCCGTTGCTCAGGCCCGTGCCGTTGCTGTAGTTCGTACTCGCCCAGACCCGGATGGCCCCGCTTCCCGCGGCACTGACGGTCCGCGCGTTTGGCGAGCCTTGGATCTCGATCGTGTCCCCGGCGTACAGATAGATATTCCCGTTTCCACCCGCCGCCGTGACGTTGGCGTTGATCGTCAAGTCGTCCTCGGGGCCGCTTCCTTCCGCGGCGACCGTGATGTCCCCCGCCGCCGAATTGCCGATCCCGCTGTTCATCGTGACCGGACCGACGTTGGTGATCCAGATCGTCCCGTCGCCGAGCGTGGGACCAGCGTTGGTTACCCCGGCTAGCGTCCCGACCGTGCCGATGCTCAGCAGGCCGTCGATCGCACTGACATCGGTATCGACGTTGCGGACCTCGATGTTGCCCGAAGTCGAGTTGTACGCTACCAAGACGTTGACGTCGGTCTCCAAGTAGCCGCCGTTGCCGATGCCGTTCGCGGCTCGCAGTGACGCGTTGGCCGCCGTGATGTTGTTCAGATCGCCGTTGGCATCCACGATCGCCCCGGCGATGGCTTGCAGGAATACGCTGCCCGTCGCATCGACGTCGTGCAACTGAATGCTGGCCGAATCCGACACGACCTCGACGTTCGCCCCGGTGCCGGTCGCATCCACGCCGGCAACCGTGGCCGTGCCGTAAGCCAGGATCTGGATCGCCGCGGCAAACGGCGTACTGTTATTGTCCGCCGTGATGGCCGGGTTCAACTGATTCGCGCCGCCCGAATTTACGTCGCCCACCGTCACATTCCCGCTGTCGGCCCGCAGTCGGACGCCGCCCTCGGTGGCCTGAATGGTCGTGCTGTTGGCTTGGCTGATATTCCCGCCCGTGGACCGCAGGTCGATATTGCCCGTGCTGCTGGTCAGATTGGCGTTGATCGCCGTCAGCCCGGTGGAAATCGTCGTGATATTCCCGGCCGCCATCGTCGCCGCGTCGAAGGTCGTGGTAGTCGAAGCCGCGACCGTCAAGGAACTGGGGGGACTAACGCTGCCGATCAGGCCGTTGAAGTCCACGCTGCCGCCTGCGTTCACGGTCAGGCTCGGCGCCCCGTCGATCGTCCCTCCGGTGGCGAAGGTGACGTTGCCGCCGGCGGTCGCCGTCAGGAACGTGGCCCGTGCGAGCGTCGCCGCTCCGTTGTACGTCTGGCTGCCCGACGTCCGCACGCTCGGATTGGCCGCCGTGCTGCTGCTGACGTTGAACGCCACCGCGTCGTTAACCGTCACCGAGCCCGCATTCACGCCGCCCGCCGTGCCTGTCTCCGGCGCCGTCATGTTGAACTGCGTCTGACCGCCCACCGTCCCGGTGGCGTCCGCCGTCAGGCTAGTCAACGCCGTCGTCCCGCCGACCATTCCGTGGAACACTTCGTCCCCCGGCGAGTTGACCGTCAGGCTGTGTCCGCCGTCGATCGTGCTGCCGAACGAGATCAAACCGTCGGCGCCACTGCCGGTCGAGCTGATCGTCGTATCGGCGCCCAGGCTGACCGGGCCGGTATACGTCTGTGTCATGACCGTCTGAATCGCCGTTGCCGTGTTCAAGTTAATAGCCGCTGACGTGATCGCCAAGCTGCCGCCCAGGCTGACATTGGCGCCACCGGCTACGGTCACGCTGTTCGTCCCTCCGCTGCCGCTGTTCAGCGACAGATTCGTGTTGTTCCCCAGACTCGCGTTGCTGACCGTGACGGCGTCCCCCGTGGCATTGCCCGCGTAGGCGACGGTTGTGTTGCTCCACGCGGCCAGCGGCGCAAACGCCGTTCCGCCCGTCGTCCCGCTGAAAACCAATGCGTTGACGCTGGTCGCTCCGTAATACGGGACGCCGCCGATGGCCGTGTAGCCGGCGTAGTTGGCGCCGTTGGCCAGCCCCACGACGTTCGTAACGTTTCCCGGCGCGAGCCTGACGGTGGCCAAGGCCGCGGCATCGACCGCGGTCGCCCCGGTGAAATTGACCGTCGCCGGCGTGATGCCGACCGTCGTGACGACGCTGCCTTGCCCGGCCGTGGTGCTGGGCGTGTAGTCGGCCGTCTCGGTTCCAGTGCCCTGGATGACCAGCACGTCGCTCGCGTTCCCGCCGCCGTTAAACGTGATGTTGCCGGTGCCCGTGTCAACGTTGCCGTTTCGCAGGTCGACGATCATTACATCATTGCCGGCCAGCCCGTTAAACGTGAAAGGCACGGCGTCCGAGACGGTGACCAAGGCGGCGCCGTTCAAGCTGAACTCCAAGTTCGACGCATCCTTGCGGCGCAAGACCAGAACATCGTCGCCCGCCGTCCCGCTGATCACGGGCTGGCTGTTCAGCACGATGCTGTGACCGCTGCTGCCCCCGCGGTAGCTGATGTACAGCGGATCGGTCAGCGGGAGCGAGGTCAGGCTATTGAGCACGATGACCGGCGAGCCCTCCAGCAACGCCGCGTCGCTGTTGTTGGCGTCCAGGAACAAGGCCCCGTTGACGGTCCCCGCCGCGGCGCTGCCAGCGGTCGGCTGGACCGGCTGAATTGTGCCGGCCGCGTTCTTGATGATCTCGAAGGTCTGCAGCGTAGTCTTGTCCGGAACAAACTGCGACCCGCCCGAAGTGACCTCGAAGGTCCGCACGTCCAGCCGCGGATTGTAAGTCGTGCCGGGCGCACCAGCTCCATTGGTCGCGCCGAGCGTGATCGTTCCGGTAACACCGTTGACGATCGTCTGGTCGTAGAACCCGGCGCCGATGCCCGGCGACGTGCCGCCCAGTTCGGCGAGGTACGTCGAGTTCGGGTTCTGGGTCAGCGAGCCCACCGACGGGTTGCCCGGGCTCAGCCCCGGCGACAGCGTCCCGCCGCTTTGCACCGTCACGCTGCCCGCGATCGTCCCCGTCCCGCCCAGCACCGCGCTGTTGTTCACGTTCACCGTCCCGGTCCCGGAGTTTGTCCCGTTCACCAGCAGCGTGCCGGCATTGACGTTGGTCGTCCCGCTGTAGGTGTTGGCCCCGGAGAGCGTTTGGATTCCCGTGCCGGTCTTGGTCAGGTTGATCGTCCCGGTCGTGTTCTTGATGGCTCCGCTGAAGTCGCTTCCCAGCGGGCCGACGTTGTTGGCTGCGCCGAGCGTCAGCGTGTGCGTATTGTTCTGCCCCTTCTCGATGGTTCCCGAGCCGGTCAACGAGTCGACGATCGTGTTGGCGTCCCAGACATAGAACGTGCCGCTGGCTCCGACGTTGAGCGAACCGAGGTTCGAAGTCCAGACTCCGGCCCCGTATTCATTCCGGAGCACGCCGGCCTGGACGTCGATCAACGCGCCGGCACTCAGGGAGACATTGGCATTCTGGCCATTGGCGCCGAACAGGACGTTTCCTGTCCCGGTCTTGCTGACTGTGCCGCTGCCGGCCAGCGTCATGCTGCGGAACTGGACGGTGTTCGTGCCCGTCACGTTCATCTCCAGCGTCGCGTTGACGGTGAGCGTATTGCCACCCGTGTAACTGGTCGTGTCCTGCAGTTTCAGTGTCCCGGCGCCGACGAGGACATCGCCGTTGTAGGACTGCGCGGCACTTTGTCCCTGGGTGAAAATAACGCTGCCAGCGAACGTCTGGGTGCCGCTGCCGGTCTTGGTGACGTGCAGGGCCCCGACGCTCGTGCCGTTCCACGCCCGACGGATCGTGCCGGAGTAGGTGTACGGCGCGTTGGCGTCGATGGTGAGCGTGGCCGGCCCAACCGACGACTCGGCCTCGGTGTTTTCAATCACGTTCTGCGTATTGGCGCTCGATGAACTGATACCGGCGACGGTCTGGCTATTGCCGTTTAATTTGAACACCGCCTGTGCCGGGAATCCGGCGGCCGCGAAGGTAACGACCGTGTTCGGGCCGAACTGGTTGGTCGCATCGGTACGCAAGACCGAGGGACTGCCCAGCGCGGTGCCGTTGCCCAGTTGGAGATTGCCTTGAATCGCCGCCCCGCTGGAGTTCGCCAGTACCAGCGAAGCCCCCGTACCGCTCCCGTACACCGGGCCGCCGAGGACGGTGGTCAAACCGGTATACGTATTGGTCCCGGTCAACGTCAACGTGCCCGCCCCGATCTTGGTCAGCGCCCGCGCACTGCCTGTCTCGCCGATGATCCCCAAGATGGTCAGCAAGCCGCCGTTCACAAACACGCTGCTGTCGGCCGCCAGCGTCACCGGCCCGCCGTAACTGTTGGTCCCGCTCCAACTGGCCAACGCTCCGCGCGTGCCGCCGACGCCGGTGCCGGAGATGGTCAACGGCTCTGCGGGAATCGCGATGCCGGTCGCATGTTCCAATTGCAGGGTGGAGCCGCTGTTGACGACCGTCCCCGACGCGATGGTGCCCAGGGCGTTGCTGTGTCGCGCCACGAGGTAACCGTTCCCCGTCACGGTCGTGAGACCGTCGTACGAGTTGTTGCCGTCCAGGTACAGGGCCCCCGTGCCCGTCCTGGTGAGCGATAGGGCACCGGTATCCTGAATAACACCGCTGAAGGTCCCACCCGCATTGGCCTCGCCCACGGTGAGTGTCACCGCTCCGGCCGCCGTGTTGTCGATCGTCCCGCCGCCGTTCAGACCGTCAAAGCCTTCCGACTGGCCGTTGAGGTCCAGCGTCCCGCCGGTGTTGACGACCACGTCCCCTTGGGTAGAGATCTGGTCGCCCCCGCTGCCCGCCAACTGCACGGTCGCACCATTGTTGACGGTCAGCACGGTGCCGCTGCCGCCGACCGCATGGACGGAACCGCTGCTGGTCTTGGCCAATACCACGGTCCCGGCGTTGGCCACCACGGCCAGCCCGATGTTGTCCGTCGTGCCGGTCAGAGTTAACTTGTTCGCGTCGCTCTTGGTGAGCGTCGAGGTGCCGCTGGTGCCGATCTGGCCGTTGATCGTCAGGTCCGCCGTTCCGCCGACCGAGTATGTGCCGTTCGCCACGGTCCCCGTCAAGGTCGATGGGCCGGCACCGTTGTTGATCAACGCCCCGAGGCCGCCCACCCCGGTCCCGCTCAAAGTGATGTTGGTGCTTTCGTCGCGTCCGTTCATATCGAACGTTCCGCCGCTGTTTACGGTCACTGCGCCGACGAGTTGATCGCCACCTGTACCGGCCAATTGAACCGTGGCGTTGCTGTTGACGATCAGACCGGCCCCGACCGCATGGACGGAGCCGGAACTCTGCTTGGCGAGGACCAAGGTTCCAGCGTTGACGGTGGCGGCCAGGTAGAAGTTGTCCGCGTTGCCCGCGGCGCCACCCAGAGTCAGCGTGCCAAGGCCCGTCTTGGTCAGGACGGCGGCCGAACTAGCGCTGCTGCGCACGGTTCCCGTGGTCGTCAGATTTACCCCCACCGGCACGTCGATCGTGCCGCCGGACCCCGTGGTGACGGTGATCCCGCGATCGATGGTGACCGTGGCCCCGGTGTACGCCAGCGTACCACCGCTCAGAACCAGATTCGCATGGTTGTTCGACGCCTGGCCGATGTTGCTGGCCAGTCCCCCATTGGCGAGACTCGACACGCTCAACACACCGCCGCCGATCGTCGTCACGCCGCTGTACGTGTTCGGGCCGCTCAGAACCATCGTCCCCGCGCCGGCCTTGGTCAGCCCGCCGTTGCTCACAATCGCCGAGATGCTCAGGTCGGTCCCGACGGCCACGTCTCCCACGGTCAACGTCCGCGTGACGCCGCCCAGGTCCAACTTGCCCTGGATCGTGCTGGCCGCCGCGCCGCTGACCGTCACGTCGCCGCCCAGCACCACGCTGGCGGTGCTCGGGTTCAACGTGCTGCCGCTCAAGGTCAGCGGGCCAGTGTAAGTCTGGTTGCCGTTGGTTTGGATCGTCACCGCCCCGACGGCGATCGACTCGGCCGCGACGTTCAACGAGCCCCCGCCGCCGGTCAGATTCAAGGCCGTGTTCAGGTTGATCGTGTCCGTCCCGCCGCTGTCCGGGATCGCGATCGCCGCCGTGAAGCCGCTGCCCAGGCTGGTGAAGGTGATCGTGTCCGCGTCGTCCGTGCCGCCGTTGACGGTCAACGTCTGCGAGGGGTTCGGGAAGGTCAGGCTCTCGAAAGCCGGCCCCGTGAAGCTGACCGTCGTCTGGCCGGCGCCCGCCGACGTGAACGTGCTGCCGATCGTGGCCGCGGTGAAGTTGTTGTCGGGATCGATATTGATCGTGACGTCGGTGGCGCTGGTGCTGGACGTGAAGATCACCGGCTCCAGGCCCGTAAAGTCGATGATGTCTGTCCCGTTCAAAGTCACTCGGCCGCCGCCCGCCGTCTTGGCGTCGTACACCAGCGTCGCGAAGCCGCCTTGGCTCACGTACAAGGTGTCCCCGACCGTCTGCCCATCGCCGTTAAAGACCAACCCGCCCGCAGGCACCGGGCTCGCCGCGGTGTTGTTGCTGTAGTCCACCGTCAGCGTGTCGTTACCCGTCTGGCCGTTGATCACGAGCGTCGAGACGCTGGCGTAGGGCGTGCTGAACACCGGCGTGCTCATGTTGTCGATGAACACTTCCAAGTTCGCGCCGTTCCGCTTGACCAAGATCGTGTTGTCGACCGTGCCCGGCACGGCCGTATCGACGTCGGCATTGATCACCACGGACGTATCGAAGTTCAGCTTGACGTTGTTCCCGCCCTGGTTGTACTTGACTTCCAGCGGCTGGCCGTTCAGCAGGATCGTATCGCCGTCGTTGATCGTCGCGCCGGACCCCGGCCGCTTGAAGTTGCCGGTCACCGGATTGGTCGCGGTCAGAATCGTGAAGCTGTCGTTCAGGACCGGCGAGTAGCCCCCAGCGACGTTCAGCGTCGCATTGTTTAGCGTTGCCCCGCCGGTGACATTGACCACATCGTAGCCGCTGCCGCCGCTGTCCCCCTGCGTCGTCCCATGGATCGTCACGTCGAACGTGGTCATCCCGCCCAGCGTCAGCGCCCCCGTGGCCAACGACTCGGTCCCGCCGCTTGGCGACCCAGCGCCGATCGTGGCGGTATTGTTCACCGTGACCGCCCCGCCGATCGTCCCCGTCCCGCCCAGCACGGCGTTGTTGTTGACCGTCACCGCACTGCCCGCTGACGTCGAGCCATTGACCAGCAGGGTGCCGGCATTGACGCTCGTCGCCCCGGTGTACGAGTTTTCCGCACTGAGCGTCAGCGTTCCAGGACCGCTCTTAGCAAACCCCGAGGCCCCCGAGTCATTGCCCAGGATGCTGGAAATAGTCAGCCTGACGCCGTTGGCGACATCGATCGGCATCAAGGCCCCGCCGGCCGGACGCAAGTTCATCGTTCCGCCGGAAATGACCGGCGTGCCTCCAGTGGCCGAAATACTGCCGGGTTGATTGAAGTACCAGAAGCCTCCTGACCGCGTCATGGTCCCGCCATTCATGGTCAGCGTCCTGAAGCTGGCCGTGTTGCCCAGGAAGTCCACTAATCCGCCATCGATAACAATGGACGGCGAGGAGTTCGTGGGACTATCCCATCCGAGCGCGTTGGCCGCGGTAATCTGGGCAGTTGCACCAGAGCTGACGGTCAGTGTACCGAGTCCGACGCGAGAGCTGCCGTTGTTGTTACCGCCCAGTGCCAAGGTGCCACTGCTGACCAGAGTTCCACCGCTGTAGGTGTTGTCGCCGTTTAGCGTCAGCGTTCCACCGCCCGTCTTCACCAGCGCCAACGTGCCGCTCGCATTCCTGATGACGCCGCCGTAGGTGCTGGTCTGGTCGTTGTCCCCGACCGTCAGCGTGTAGGTGCCGGTTCCGGACGTGTTGTCCACCACGTTGGCTCCGCTTCCGCCGGAAGTGAGGCCGTTAATCGTCTCGCTGAATCCGTTGAGGTCGAACGTGGCGGTGCCGCTCGCCGAGGCGTTGAAGACCACGTTGCCCTTGCCGGCGCCGTGGGGAATCACGTCGGCCGCGCCCAACCGCAGGGTGGCGTTGTTGCCGGAACCGGCCGCCCCCAGAACCGTGTTGCCGGCATAATCGTTGGTGCTGTTCGTGAGAATCACCGCACCATCGTTGACGATGATCAAGTTGCCAGTTCCCGTGCTGGTGATCTTACCGCTGACGGTCGTATTCCCCCAGCCAGAGCGAATGCCGCCGCCCACAGTCTCAAGAATCACTGGCCGCCCCAAGTCGGCGTCGAAATAGGCACCGCCACCGCTGGCCGAGACGTTGAACAGCGTGCCGCCATTCAGCGTGACGGGACCGCTGGACGCGCCGAGCGTATTGTCCGAGGCTTTCAGCAAACCTTGCAGAATGATCGTGCCACCGGAGTAAGAACTGGACGCGTTCGTCAGCTCCAGCATCGCCCCGTCGGTCTTGGTCAGACTGCCGATGCCCGCGATGGGTCCATTGATCGTCAGGGTCTGGGTCCAGCCCGCGTAAATCACACCGCCGCCTGTCCCCAACGTGATTCCCCGCGCCGCTCCGACAGTAAGCGTCGAGTTGTTGTTCTGCAGCACGCCCCCGTTCTGCAGCGTGATGTTGGTTGCGTCCAGCGATCCGGGCACAGCCCCCAGCATCCCGTCACCCGTGATCCTCAGGTGCCCGTTGTCAATCACGGTCTTGCCGTTGTAGCTGTTCGTCCGAGTGAACGCTTGAAAGTCCGTGTTCTTCGTCGTCGAGTTCTTCACCACAACGCCGATATTGCCCGTGATCGTGCCGTCGTAGGTCTTGGTTCCGGACGCTCCCAGGTTGATCGTCAACGTGGCAGCCGTCCCGGCGTTGACCACCGATCCGCCGTTGCCCCCGCCGCCCGCCAGCCAGCGGATCTCCTGGTTCAGGCCGTTCAGATCCAGCGTGGCCCCGGTCGCATTGGCGATGGTCACGCCGCCGGAGATTGGCAGCCGGTTGTCCGCACCGGACAACTGAATCGTGCCCGCATTGATGGTCGTGCCGCCCGAATAAATGTTTGGGCCGGAGAAAATCTGCGTGCCGGCGCCCTCTTTGATCAGGTTCGTGGTTCCCAGCGTGTTGGAGATCAAGCCGCTGAACGTTCCGGAGCCGCCATTGACGCCGATCCGCAGCGTCTGCCCGCCGCCCCCTTGATTCTTCACGACGGAACCTGCGCCGGTCAGCGCATCGACATAAATCTGGCTGCCGTCCCAGACATCGAACGTTGCCCCGCCCGTTATGTTCAAGCCGGCTTTGTTGTTCGTCCAGTTCTGGCCTGCCCAGCCGCCATTTTGGATTTTCCCTCCCTGGATATCGATCAGCCCGCCGGTCATCGCCAAGGTGACGTTGTTGTCCGTCGCCGACGTATTGTCCAAGGCAAGCGTGCCGCCGCCGGCTTTGCGCAGCGTGCCGGTGCCGCTGATCACGGTCGAGCCGACCCGTCCCAGACTCTGTGTGCCGGCCGTCACGTTGAATTCCAGCACCGCGCCGGTCGCCGTCGACAGGGTTTGCGTGATCGCCGATGCCCCCCCAGTCGAGAACGCCGAAGCATCCTGGAACGACAAAACCCCGGCCGGAACACCCACGTTCCCCGTGAACGTGACTCCGGTGCCGCTCAACACCAGCGTGTCCGGGCCGGTCTTGGTCAGCGAATGGGCGCCCGTGACGTTGCCGGTCCAGGTCATCACCGATGTCGGGCCGGCGCTGTCGTCGTCCACCTCAAGCGTCCCGCCGCCGGCGCCCAGGGTGATGTTCCGATTGGTACTAGCCGTGGCCCCCGTGTACCGCAGCGTCCCGCCGCCGAAGGTCACATGGCCGGTCCCCAGCGGGCTGTTGCTGCCGCTGGCCGCGATGCTCGGAATGCTCAGCACCCCGGCATCGATCGTCGTCACGCCGTTGTACGTGTTCGGGCCGCTCAGAACCATCGTCCCCGCACCGGCCTTGGTCAGGCCGCCGTTGCTCACAACCGCCGGGATGCTCAGGTCTGTCCCGACGGCCACGTCGCCCACGGTGAACGTCCGCGTCGCTGCGCCCAGATCCAACTGGCCCTGGATCGCGCTGGCCGCCGTGCCGTTGATCGTCACGTCGCCGCCCAGGATCACGCTGGCGGCGCCGGGGTTCAGCGTGCTGCCGCTCAAGGTCAGCGGGCCCGTGTAGGTCTGGTTGCCGCTGGTCTGGATCGTCACCGCGCCGATGGCGATCGCTTCGGCCGTCGCGGCCAGCGTTCCCCCGCCGACGGAGAGATTCAATGCGGCATTCAGATTGATCGTGTCCGATCCATCGCCACCGTCGATGGTGATCGCGCCGGCGAAGCCGGCCAGCGACGAATCCAGCGTAATCGTGTCGTTGCCGTCTCCGGCGTAGACGGTAATCGACGTGAGCCCGGCAAGGCCGATCGAGTCGCTTTCGTGGCTAACCGGCGAACTGGCGATCAGCAGATTTCCGCCCGAGACCGACAGCGTCGTGTTGTTGTCCGTCGCTGGCAGGTTGATGACCACCGCCGCCGCGCTGCCGTCCACGATCACCGGCTCCAGGCCGGTGTAGCTGATCACGCTGGTCACGCCGCCTTCGACCACCGTCACGTCGCCGTTGTCAACGCCCGTGTGATTGAAGGTCACCGAGTCGAATAGCTTGTCCCCGCCGGGACCGACGATCGTCAGCGTATCGCCGGGCAGCGGAGTCGAGTGATCGCCGCCGTTGAAAAGGATGTCGAGATCGAAGTAGCCGTCCGTGGTCGCGTCGTCGGCGTAATTGACGACCAGGTTGTCGTCGCCGTCGCCGCCGTCGATCTGCAAGCTGGTCAAGGCGGCCAGCGGGGCGCTGAACACCACACCCGCCCCGGCCCGCAGCACCTGGATCGTATTGCCGACCCGCCGGACCTCGAAGGCATCGCCGCCGCCGGTGCCGGTCACGAGCGCCGGGCCGCTGTACGCCGTGGTCAGCACCACGTCGTTGCCGTCGCCGCCGAAGTAGCTGATGTAGCCGCTGTAGTTGCCATGGCTGACCGCCGCGCCGTCCGCGTAGTTGCTGAACGGCGTGACCGAGCCGCTGCCTGTGTTGTCGATGATCTTCATCTGGTTACCGGCCGGGGGCGCCGCGCCCGTGGCGCTGAGCGTCAAGGTTCCGCCGCCCAGATTCACCGTGCCACCCACAATCAATTGATCGAAGTCGCCGGTGCCGTACGGTGCTTGGATCTCGATCAGCGTCGGCCCGCTGGGCGTGTAGTCGCCGGTGATCTCCAGCGACTCGATACTGGCCCCCGGCGATACCGTTCCCGTCCCTAATACGTTGCCCGTAATCTTCCCCGTCCCACCAAGCACGCCCGGGCTGTTGACCGTGGTGTTGCTGGTGATCGACCCACTGACCAGCAACGTGCCGCCGTTGACCGTGGTCGGGCCGGTGTAGATATTGACTCCGGTCAGCGTCAATGCGCCAATGTTGTTCTTGACGAGCGTAAGCGAATTGTCCGAGCCGGACGCGGAATTGCGAATGCCGGAGGCGAAGTGGTTCGCCACGGAATTGCTGATGGTCAGGATCGACGTCTTGGAGCTGGCGCCTTCCGTCGCTTGGACGATCGCCCGCGTGGTCGTGTCGATCAGCCCTCCGATGTTCTCGTCAAAGCCGTTCAGGTCGAAGAAGCCGAAGTTGCTCGTCTGGTTCGAGAACGAAATGGCCGTCGTGTCCGGAATCTGATCGCTGGCTTGAAGCATCAGCACGCCGCGGCTTCCCGCCACGCTGTCGCTGCCGATGACGACGCTCGAAGTGGCGAAGGCATCGACCCCCGCCGGTTTGCTGAGTTCCAAACGCTCGCGGATCAGGTTGATCGTGCCCGAGAAGGTGTTTGCCGATGTGCCGCCGATGCGGATGTAGCCCGAGTCGGAACGCGGGTTGCCCGTGCTGCCGTTGAAGCTGACGTCTGCCGATCCGGTGAAGGGGCCGTTGATGTTGAGGATGCCGTTGTTCTGCGAGTTGATGTGCCCGATCATCGAGCCGGCGGCGACATGGAGCGCTCCGGTGAGGGTGAGCGTGGCCGATTGCACGGCCAGCCGACCGCCGTTCAGGTCGATGTTTTCCGCGATGCTGACATCGACCGCGGCGCCGCCGTTATCGGCGGAGAGGACGCCCCCGGCATTGATCGTGGTCTTGCCGACCGTCGAGCCGAGCATGTTGGCGCTGTTCGAGCGGAGTTGCAGCCAGCCGCTGTTGGCCGCGCCCGTGCCGATGGAAATGTCGCCGTCGAAGGCGGGACTGTTGTTGGTAAAGAGCCACTGATTGTTGACCGAGTCCCCTCCGGAATCGATGACGTTGAGGGCGCCCGAGCCAGTCAACACGCCGTTAAAGAGAACAAAGCCGGTGGTGGTGTCCAGCGTGCCACCGGGCGCGTTAACGATGATGTTGCGATTGAACTTGGCACCGGCATCGGAGCCGAAGTTCCCGCCGGTATAGCGCAGCGTCCCGCCGGCCAGCACCACGCTGGTCCCCTGGCCGATGTTGGACGCCGTACCATTGGCCGCCAGCGAGGATGCACTGATCACTCCGCCGTTGACGGTGGTCGAGCCGCTGTAGGTATTGGCACCGGAGAGCGTCATCGTCCCGCCACCGGACTTGGTCAAGGCGCCCGCGCTCAGCGTGCCGGCCTGGTTGATTAGGGCCGTAGAGACGATCAGATCAGGGGTGGTATCGCCCGTCGCATCGGCTACGACAATCGTCGTGCTGGAGTGGAGATGAACACCCGCATTACTGCCGCCGGCGGAGATGGTAGACGGTGCCGAGCCGCCCACGGTGATCGTGCCGAACAGCCGCCACGCTTGGTAACTCGCGCTGGCGCCGCCCACCGCCGTCAACGTGCCCGCATTGAGATCGATCGGCCCCAGCGTGTTGAAGAAGTTCCCGGTGTTTGTCACCGTCCCGCCATTGACCACGATCTTCGCCGTCGGGCTGGCGCCGGCATTACCCAGGATGTCGTTGTTCGAGAACCGCAACGTCGTTCCGGAATTGACGGTGATCGTTCGTCCGGCCGCGACGGGCAAGCCGATCGCACTTGTGTTGTTGGTGTCGTTGTGCCCGGTGGTCAGAGCGATGATGCCCCCTTGGAGATCAACATTCCCGGAAAACGTGCTCCCCGTCCCGCTCAGCGTCAGCGTGCCGGTGCCGATTTTCGTCACAGCCAAGGTCCCGGCCGTGTTCTTGATCACCCCGCTGAAGGTCGATGTCTGATCATTGTCGCCAATCGTCAGGGTGGGCGTGCCGCTCACGCCATCGACCGTGCCGGAGCCGGAGAGCCCGTTGATAGTCTCGCTAAAGCCATTCAGGTTCAGCGTGCCGCCGTTGGTCACGTTGCCAGCGGCGGAGCCGTTGGGAATCTGATTCGCGGCGTCCAAGACGAGCACGCCCCTGGTGCCGGCGATGTTCGTGGCGCCTTGGTAGTCGTTGGGACTGGCCGTCGTATTGTTCAGCGTGACCGTGATCTTCGTGCCGTACGTGTTGTCCAGCGTCAGCCCTTGGGTGCCGGTGATCTGCCCCGTGATCGTGACCGAGCCCGTGCCGTTGGTGCTGAACGTGGCGGCGACGTTGGCCGTGAGTCTTCCGCCCAGCACGCCGCCTGTGGCGTCGTACCGCATACCGACGCGGTCAGTGCCCAGTGCAGTGTTGAAGACGATGTCATTGAGGATCGTTGTGTTCGCAGCGGTGATGTAGATGCCCGCCTTGTCCGTCGCCAGTTGGCCGATGGTGATCGTGCCCCGCCCGAAGGGACTGCTGACGATCGTGCCCGGCACGCCCGTGTTGACCGGGGCGGAAGAAACAGTCAGCCGAGTGCCGTTGCCGGTACCGTGCTTAAGGAGCAGGCCGCCGGAGAAGGTGTTGTTGCTGTTAGCCAACGTGGGCGCGTTGTTCCCATTGGCGATCGCGATCGCTACCTTTTGCATCGGACCGTCGGCGACGAGCGTCGCTAAGGCGTTGGTGAACGCCGTGATATTGAGCGTGCTCGTACCGCTGCCCGCCGAGTTGTCGGTGATAGTTCCGGCGGCATTGCCGGCGCCGAGGTTGGTGATCGTGGCGTCGTAGCCGTTGAGGTCGAGTGTGCCACCCGAAGCCGAACCCACGGTTACCGTCGTGGTCGTCGGCAACGCAGAGGCATTGCCCAGTTGCAGGATGCCGGCATTGATCGCCGTCGCACCCGTGTACATATTGCCGCCGCTTAGCGTCAGCGTGTCGCTCCCCGCTTTCGTGATGCCGCCCGTGTTGCTGAGGACACCGCTGAACTCAACGGCGCTATTCACGGTCAACGTCCGGACGGCTGTACCCAGATTCGCATTGGCGCTGAAGGTCAGTTTGCCGCTGTTGGTCGCGTCGCCAAGTCCGGCGGCGCCCGTGAATGTCACGGCGTTAAGAATGGTTCGCGCGGTAGTGCTATCCGAGCTGAGCGTGCCGCCGTTGAACGTCAGGACACCGGTGCCCAGGGGGCCGGAGACAATCGAGCCAACCGCCCCCGTGCTGTCGGCGGCAATCTGGATTGTTCCCGTACTGAGTGTTGTCCCGCCGCTGTGCGTATTGGTGCCGGCCAGCATCAGAGCGCCGCTGCCCGTCTTGGTGAGGGAGAGCTTGTTGGTGCTGCCGTCGCTCAGTGTGCCGCTGAAGACCGTCGCGGTGGCATCGCCCACCGTCAATCCCGCGTCCGCCGCTCCCGAATTGGTCACGGTTCCCCCGCCACCCGTTCCGTCGGCCAGCGAACCGACGGTTTGATTTACGCCGTTCAGGTCCAAGGTCGCCCCAGGGGCGACGCTGACGGTCGTGCTGCTCGGCAGAATGCCTGACCACTTGGCCTGCAGGTAACGCTCCACGGCTTGGCGGTCAGCGGTGGACAAGGCGGAATTGTAGACCAGGACTTCCGCCACGTCGCCGTTGAAGAAGCCGTTGTTCGCCATGCCGACGTTGAAGTACGTAAACGCCGCGAACGGAGTCGTGTTCGCGTTGGAACTCAACAGGCTGCCATTCCGGAACAGGTAATGCCCGCTAGCGGTGTCGAGTTGGCCCGTGAATTGGGCAAATTGCTGCCCAGCGTATCCGGCCACCGTGCCATTCAGATCGTTGCCGTACTGAGCCAGTGTAAACGTCGTGTCTGCCCGGTACCCAAAGTGCAGCATCTGATTGGTCGTTGCCGTGGGGCCGCCGCCTAGGAAGTAGTTGTTGCTCTTGTTGCTCAGCCGGCCCTCGACAGCCAGGATCGTGTAGGAAGTACCGACCATGCCCGGCAGCGAACTCACCTGAACGTAATCGCTCGATCCGTCAAACCGCATCACGTTCCGGCCCCCGAGCAAGGCGTTGGGCGTCCATGTGGGCGACTGCGCACCGCTGGCATTGGCGAGATAGCCGTTGCCGCTCTTGTCGCGCCACTGGGTGACCAGGCCGCCGCTCTCCGTAACCGTGGTGCCGTCGCTGGCGTCCAGCCACAGCAACATCCCGCTGGGCGTGTAAGTCGGGGCCTTCAACTTCAGCGTCCCCGCATCCACCGCCGAGGGCCCGGCGTAACTGTTGGCGTAGGACAGCGTCAGCGTGCCGATCCCGGCCTTGGTCAGCCCGCCCGTGCCTGTGATGAGGCCAGCCATCTCGAAATCGCTTCCATCGCCCACCGCAAGCGTCGTCCCGTTGATCTGCACGGTGGTGGTTGCTTCGGTGGCCAGCGCGCCGATCGCCACCGCGGCCGCCGAGGTCACGGTCAGCGTCTTCGTCCCGTCCAACTTGACCGTTTCGGCGTACGTCCCGTCGTTGACAATTACTTGACCGGTTGCGGTGACCGCGGTGATGGCTTCGGCTAACGTGCTGAACGCGTTGTAGCCGTAGATAGCCGCCTGGAAGCCGGCTGTGCCGGCATCCGCATCGGGGATGTACTCATTTGCCGCCGGCGCGTGGCCCAGACCGAAATTCGAGCCGTCGTCGACGTACACAAGCCCCGGAGTTCCCGAATTCTCTAGCAGCACCACGTCGTTCCCGTCGCCGCCGACGTAGGTGATCGTGAACGTGTTGGAGCCCACGGTGATCGGACTGCCTTCGGGAAAGCCGTAGAAGGTGTGACCGATCGCTTGAATACCGTCGTTTTGGATGATCGTGAATGACGAGCCGGAAGGCACGGTCCCGCCGCTGACGGTCAGATTCAGCGTAGCGCCGCCGCTGTTCGTCGCATCCAGTTCCACATTGCCGCTAACGACAAACTGGTCGTAGTTCGTCCCCGCCACTGGCGCGCCCGTGAAGCCGCCGACGATTTCCACATCGACGCTGGTCCCCGTCTCGGCGCTCAGATCGTTCAGGATCGTCAGCGTCCCCGGACTGGCGCCGGGGCTCAGACGGGACGTATTGACCGCCGACACGCTGCCGCTGACGGTGCCATTGCCCTTGAGCGTCTGCCCGGCCGCCAGGATCAGCGTGTCGTTGGCCGTGCCGTTATCCAGGCCGGTCACGTCCAGCGTCGCGCCCGTCTGAACATCGATGATCGGTGAGGCATTGATACTGTTGTTGGACGCCGTGCTCACCAGCGTCAGCGTCCCACCGCTGACCGTGGTCGTGCCGCTGTAGGTGTTGTCGCCGCGCAGCGTCACAGTCCCTGTGCCGGTCTTCACCAAGTGGTTGCTTGCTACCGCAGCCCACGCGGGATTCACGATGGGCAACTGCGTGCCGTCCGCGACCGCGCTATATCCGGGACCTTTCATTCGGCCTGTCACGGCCTCGCCACCCGATCCCTCCCGATGCGCGTACACAAGAGTGTAATCACCCGCGGCCAGCGTCGTCGTGGCCAAAACACTGTTGTTGTTGGCGACGATACCCTGCAGTTTGTCGCCAGCCGCAAAGCTCGCGTTCGCCGCGGGCTTGAGCCAGACAGCGGCGCCATCGTCATTGTTGGTCGCGGCAAAGGAATACTCCCCCGGCACCATCACGGTCAGCGTGGTCTCGAAGACCGTCGTAAAATTGTTCCCCAGGGGGATGGACGGGATGAACAACGCGTTGAAGGCATCCGCGTTGGCGAAGGTCAAAGGACCATTGAGCGTCGCCGTGCGAGTTGGAGTCGTAGTCCCGTTGATGTCATCGGTGATTACCGACGCAATGTCGATCGCTTGTTGGACGCCGTTGAACGCCCGGGCCGTGATCGCAGACAAGGTGTAGCCGGGTGCCGGGTCCGGGATGCCGGCGACGACGTCGAAGTTACCGGCGCCCGTCAGGGTGAGCGTGGCAGGCGCTTCCTTGCTCACGGCTCCATTCAGCGTCAGCGTCTTCCCCGCCGTGCTGCTGGCGATCGTGGTATCGCCGGCCAGGTAGATTGGTCCCGCCAACGTGACATCGTCTCCCAGCGTCTGCAAGGCACCCGCGCTGCTGACGCCGGCCCCGTTGAGTCGCAACGGCTCCGCAGCGGCAGAGAAAGCACCACCCGTGGCGTCGTACCGCAACGTGGCCCCCGAGGCCACATTCGTTCCCCGCGTGCTGCCGCCCAGGGCATTGGGAACCGACGCGACCAGCGTTCCCGCGTTCACGTTCGTGTTGCCGGCATAGTCGTTGCTGTCGTTGATCAGCACCAGGGTGCCAGTATCAGTCTTGGCGAGATTGCCGGGGCCCGTAATCGGACTGTAGACGGTCAGCGTTTGGCCGCTATTCACATCGAACGTACCGCCGGCTGCGCCTACGGTGACCCCGCGGTTGGCGTCGTCCATCGCGAAGCTCGTAGTGGCCTCCAGCGTCCCGCCGTTCAACGTCACTTGGTCCGCAGTGAAGCCACCGGACGGATTGGGCCCCAGACGGTCCTCGGCGGCAATCGAGAGCTTCCCGGCGTTGATCACGGTCTTCCCCGTGTACGTGTTGGCGACCCCGAACGTCACCGTGCCCGCGCCCACCTTCGTCAGATCGAAACCGCCGCTGATCGCGCCGCTCAAGGTAAAGCTGTTCGCCCCGCCGATCGAAGTCGCCGCGTCAAGCGTCACCGGCCCGGCAAACGTGGCCGCGGTGCTGTTGCTGTTGATGATCGCCCCGGCATTACTGATCCCCGTGCCGCTAACCGTCAACGGTTCGGCGGTCGCGTAGTTCTGGGCGTTAAGATCCAGGACCGCCCCGCTCGATACGATGGTGTTGCCGGCCGTCGTCCCGAGAGCCGACGTGCTGGCAAGTCTGAGCGTCCCTGCGCTTACCGTGACGACATTGGCGTAGGACGTGTTGGTCCCGCTCAGCGTTACCGTGCCCGCGCCGACCTTGGTCAGATCGAAACTGCCGCTGAGCGCGCCGCTCAAGGTGAAGCTGTTCGCCCCGCCGATCGAAGTCGCCGCGTCAAGCGTCACTGGCCCGGCAAACGTGGCCGCGGTGGTGCTACTGTTGATAATTGCCCCGCCGTTGCTGACGCCCGTCCCGCTGACGATCAACGGTTCGAGAGTGGTGAAGGTGACACCCTTCAGGTTGAGAACGGCGCCCGACGCGATGATAGTGCCTGCGGTGGTGTCTCCGAATGGGTTCGTGCTGGCGGTACCCGTCGTCAGGGTGCCCGCATTGACGAGAATCGCCCCGGTGAAGGCGGTGAAGTTGCTGCTACCGTTGCCCAGCGAGAGCGTGCCAGTGCCCGTCTTGGTGAGCGTGCCCACCCCCTGGAGCTGTGCGTTCGTTGTAGCCGTCCCGGCGCCTGAACCATCGTCGATGGTGAGCGTGACCCCCGACGGTACGTCGAAGCCGCCGCCGCCGGTGCCGATCGAGAAAACGTACCCGGCGCCCGGCGTTCCAGCACTGGGAACGTTGTCATTGTAGCTGGCCATGGGACGAAAGACGCCACCGTTGGTTAGCGTCACCGTCTTGTATCCGGTGCCGCCCGGGAAAATGCCGAGGGGGGCCGACGTCGCATTCCCGTTGCTGCCGGAGGTCATTTGCAGGACAGAGGAATCGCCGTCGATGGTGACGTTGCCAGTGAAGGTGTTCGCGGAGTTGCCGACAATTAGCGTACCGCTGTTCACCGCGAGGCCCCCGGTGGTCGTGCCAATGACACCACCAAGCGAAAGAGTTCCATTTCCGGCCTTGGTAATCCCGTACGTGGCCCCGGAGATCGCCCCGCCGACGGTTAGTGTGCCGGTCCCGTTGACCGTGACCTGCCGCGACGCGCCCATCGTGACGGCCCCGGTCCCGAGGTTCAGGCTCCGCGTGCCGGTAAAGGTAAAGTCCGCGTTCCACATCTGGGGATAGTTGCTGGTCGTGATGGCTCCGGCCGTGGTGTTGTCGAGCGTGCCGCCATTGATGATGAAGGTGGTCGCTACGTTGCCCAGCGCCGCAGCGGCGTTGATGTTGACTTGTCCGCCATCGAGCGTGAAACTCCTCCCGGCGCCGCCGAACGTGTTCGCGCCGCTGAGTGTCAGGGTGCCACTGCCAGCCTTCGTCAGGTTGAACGCCCCACTGATGACTCCGCCCACCGTCAGATTGTTGGAATTGATCGTGACCTGCCGGTTACCGCCGAGTGTCACCGCCCCGGTGCCCAGGCTCAGGCTGTTGGTGCCGGTGAACACAAAGTCGCCGTTCCATGCCTGGGCGGGGTTTGTCGCGACCGTGATTGCCGCACCGCTGGTATTGTCAATCGTGCCGCCATTGATCGTAAACGTTCCACCCGACGGGTTGAGCGCGCTCGCGTGGTTGACGTTCAGAGTGGCACCGCTGTCGAGTATCTGGTTAAGGACCGCACTGCCCGTTTTGATTGTGGCCGCATTCAGTGTGGCAACGGTGCCGGCTCCAGTAATTCGCGTGTTGAAGTTACCGTTGGAACTCGACGAGATGCTACCAGTGAAGGTGATATTGTTTCCTCCCTGCAGAACCAGGGTTGTGCTCCAATTGGAAGCGGTGTAGGAAGCGACTGTCACGGGGGCCGTGGTGGCGTTGATAGTTATGTTGGGATTCGAATTCGCGCTGCCTGCGGCGTCCTTGATCGCACCAAGCGCGAGCGAGTAGCCGTTGCCGCCGGTCACATTGATCGTCTTGGCGACATTGTTTTGGTTGAATGTAATTGCGCCCAAGGTGAGCGTCTTGCCCGTGACGGCACTGCCCGCGTTGTCCACGTCGATCGTCATGGCAGTCCCGTTAAGGGTTGCCGTAATCCCCGCAGGCGCGAAGACCGTGTCGACGTCACTGCGGAGTCGAACCGTCGCGCCGCCATGGATGGTCAGGGCGGAACTGCCCAACGCGCCCGCGTTCTCTAGTTGCAGCGTGCCCGTCAGATTGGTGGCCCCGCTGAAGTTGTTGGCAGTGCTGAGCGTGGCCGTGGTCCCCGTGCCGACGGTCAGGGACGAAGTTCCCGTCAAGCCGTTGGTGCTGTTCACGACCAACGCAGCCGTGCCGGTGGTCGTCACCGCGGTACCGCCGCCGCTGCCGATCACGCCCGTGACTACCAGCGTGCCGGCACTAACCGTGGTGTTGCCCGTGTAGCTGTTGGCTCCGCTCAGCGTAACCGTCCCGCTGGTGGTCTTCGTCAAGCCTACGCCGCCGACGAGTTTTGCACTGACGGTGCCGTTCTGCAGATCATAGGCGTTGGAACTGGTGATCTGGCCCGGCGTGCCGTTGGTGTCGGCGATGTTGCCGCCCGTCAGCGTGAGCTTGTTCAAGTTCGGCGACAGGCCATTGATGTCGAATATCCCGGCCGAATTGGTGAACGTGCCAGCGGTCGTGAGGCTGCTGGTAACCAGTTGCAGCGTGCCGACCCCGCTGTGCGTCACCGCATGGAAAGTCGCGCCGCCGCTGTTCAGCGTCTGCGTACCGCTGCCAGCGTCGAACGTGACGGTCCCGGAATTGTGCGCAAACGTCCCTCCGGTCACGGCGAAATCGCCCGCAACGGCGAAGCTGTGGCTGCTGCCCGGAGCGATGAAGCTGCCGCCCGACAAGCTGAAGTCGCCGTTCAGGACCAGAGCGGCCCCGGCCGAGAATATGCCGCCGGCCTGGCCGAAATGGCTTGCGCCGACGGTCAGGGCTGTGCTCTGGGTGACCGTGCCCGTGTAGCCGCTCTGGATGTCGATCCCGTCCAGCGATCCAGCATAGCCAGCGTCGATCGTTGAGTTACCCACGTAGGTGCCATCGAATTGAGCCACGTCCCCGACACCGGGCACGGTGTCATCGCTCCAGTTGGCCGCCGTACTCCAATTCGTGTCGGGGCCGCCCCCACCGTCCCACACGCGGACGGCCAGCAGCCGGCGATCTTCGAGCGGTTCCAGAAGCAG
The DNA here is from genome assembly GCA_023382975.1 of Pirellulaceae bacterium. Taxonomy (GTDB): domain Bacteria; phylum Planctomycetota; class Planctomycetia; order Pirellulales; family Pirellulaceae; genus SKKK01. The sequence goes on along the minus strand of JAHDXO010000103.1, from coordinate 1,641 downwards.
GCGGCGGAATCTGCGCTGGCGCTGCCCTTTGGCGGAACCGGGGTGACGACGCTGGCCTTGGGAAATCGGATCGGGACGCATCATGGGAGAGTTCCTTCGGCAAAATCAAGGCAGGAGCGACCAAGAGGAAATGCAGCGGGGGCGCAGTGCGGCCGCGCAAGAGCGCGCCGGGTTATGGTGTTGCGGTTCAGACGATGAAGCCACGGACCCATCCTGCGGCGCATCGAGCCGCTGGTCTCGATCAGGGGAAGGTGACGGAATGATTCGTCCCCCCAGCCGGAAGGTGGACACCGCTGCCAAGCACTACCGCCCATACCATCGCGGGGGAACGATTCTCCAAACTACCAGAGCGCACTGCGATGTCAAGGGTTTGATATATCTATCCACGGTTATATTTAATAAGCGTGGATTTCAGGCGGATCGCAGTTCGCTAATGCCGCTCGCGAGGTTCTGGCAAAATGGGAACCCTGCTTCTGGTGCAGCCGAGACCAGCTATCGCTGGTGGAAGATCTGTGGGAACCATAAGATGGAATTGATCGATCCAAGCAACATAGTCGCCGGTCTCGTCGTGACGTTGGCCGCGGTTACTTTGACGAACTGGACTGGTGGGAGCACGTCGCGGAGCTGAAGAAGTTCAAGCGGGGCATCGTCTGGTTGTGATGCGAGCACCTGCCCAGTCGGCAACAGCCGAACGGCGGCATGAAACGGCGATGCGGGGCTCCTCGATCGGCAGGGCGGCCAAGCCCAGTACGCTGCGCCGGTCGTGGAGCCGGACGGGGTAACGCCCTACAACCTGCTTCCCGTTCCCCCCGCAATTGATCCGCTGTGCGGGGACCACCCAGCGACTACCCGAACCTTGGCACCGTCCGGCCAGCCGCGTCCACCGTCTCCATGAACATCGCTGTGGGCCGTACGGGAGCCTGGTGACCATCCGCCCGAAAATGGACAGCGGCTTGCAGGCATGGCTCGATTGGGCGAGTCCAGTTTTGCATTCAGCGGCTGAGTCGGGGAGCCATTTTGTAAAATCTAGCGAGTCCCACCGAATGGAAGCAAGCTGAATCAGGTCCAAGGGAAACACGGCATTCTTTCAAATTCGCGGCGGTGGCTGGTCCGTGCCCGTTCTCGCCGCGTGCTGGATCTCGGGCCGTCCGTATCCGGCTTCGCCCGTCGAACACCACACGCACCGGCCCTGGTTCTACGTAGTATTTCGCCATCTTCGGCCGCGCAAGAGCCCACGGCTTGCCGGCAGGAGTTACAGGCTGGTGTCCTAGAGGTTCGCGAAGAAGTCGTCCAGGTCGTCATGGCGTTGCTCGCTGCCGCTAGTGAGCAGGTGTTCGAGTTCGTCGTCATCGTCGCGCTGCCAAGCATCCTTGCTCACCCGCAGGTCGTCGCGCAGCAGGTCGTCGAGCACCCGGTCGACCAACAACGGCCCGCGTCCGCCGGCCGCGGGTCCGAACAGCGCCGCAATTCCGGAGTCGCGTTCGGCGCCCGCGACCCACTGTGGCCCGCGTCCGCTGGCCGCGGGGCCAAAGAGCAATGCAAGTTCCGAGTCGTGGCCGCCGGCCGCGAGGCCAAGCCGGCCCGTGCCCGGTTGCAGCACGCCGGACATGATGTCGTCCGGATGGTGGTGCGGGTCCAGGT
>JAHDXO010000102.1 GCA_023382975.1 Pirellulaceae bacterium | reverse complement strand
TGTGATAAACTCTAGCACATGGCTAAAGCTCAACGTCCAGCTTAAGCAAAACAGAAGCCAGCGGGATAGAAGCCTCTACGTCTTACGCAGCAAGGCCGATGCCAAGATGGCCAAAGAAGGATCCCAGCCAAATGTGTTCGCCAAGTGGTTCGACAAGATCGACGCCAAGCGGCGTGTCAAAGCGATGTGCAAGCCGTGCTGGGAAATCAAGTACTGTCCCTACGGCCCACTCGTCGAAGAATTCCCACTCGCAGATCAAGACGATTCGCGTCGTTGCCGGATATTCGGCCATGTCTGCCCTGTGTTTCACATCGCTGAACCGTTCACCGAGACTAGACAGTTGCGAAACATCAGTCGCACAATCTCGCGTCCTACGCAATTCCGTGTGCTCAAACGCGAAAACCAAGTCTGTCGCAAATGCCGCCTGCCAGTGGCCGACGACGACATTCATTTCGACCATATCATTCCTTGGTCGAAAGGCGGTTCGTCAGATGAACACAACGTTCAGCTCCTCTGTAGTGCCTGCAACCTGAAGAAGAGCGACCAGTTTGAAAAAGAAAATCTCGTAGATTCATTCTTCGATCACGTCGCCAAACCGGTCGATCACGGTATTCTTGATTTCCTCACGTTTCTCATTGAATTTGCGCACCACTTTCATTCCAACGAAGGACGTTTTCCTACTGCCGATGACATCGCGTGGTGCTTAAACGATGATGAAAAAGGGCTACCTGAAGAGCAAGCCGGCACAATTATTGCCGATCTCGAAGAATTCTTCTCAGGCAAGCGTCCCGACGAACTGACGGCGAAAGTGTTCAAAGCCCTTCGAGATCGTTGGGGATTTGCGGACGGGACATTTTACACACTCCGGTCACTTGCCGATTACTACGAAGTGGATATCGAAGAGTTGCTCGCAGCAGACATATCTCTCGTGAATCGTCTTGGGTGGCCAGTCTCACTGACTGCGGTTGCCAAGAAGAAGTGGTTGGCATCATAACGGCTGCATAACTAATGAAGGGACGAATGAAGGATTGGATCGCGCGGTGATCGCGGGGAAAAGTTTCGGGGGAGGCACGTTGTCACGGGAGAGAGGTTACGGGCTGGTAGACCCCGCCGCAACCTAGTCCTCGTTCAAGGTGCCGATCGCGATCGGCGGGAAGGAAGGACGGCGTCTGGCAAAGGGGCGGCCTTCAGGGTTTCGTATTTCCGCAGGCTGATTCCGGCGGGCGGTCCCAAGGGTGGATGGCGCGGCATGCACCGTGGCTTCGAGTCCGAGACCGGGTTCGGCGATGGCGAAAGGCATTGCCATCCGTGCCCCGGCTCTGCCATCCGTGCTATCCCCGAATGCGGCGGGGCAGCCATTGGGTGAACGGTTGTGTGTTCGACTCGCGTTCGGCGCCCGCGAGCCACCTTTTCGTCGGCACCGGCAACGTGCTGGCGAGAGGGCTTTGCATTTCTACGGGCCGGTTCCGGCCAGCGTTGGCAGTACTTCGGCCGCGGCGCGGATGGTGTCGTCGATGTCGGCCTCGGTGTGGGCGGACGAGACGAACAACGCTTCGTATTGACTGCACGGCAGGTAGACGCCGCGGTCGATCAGGCCCCAGAAAAACTTGGCGAAACGGGCCTTGTCGCATTTCGCGGCCACGTCCCAGTCGGTGACGGGGTCCGGATGGAAGAACAGCGTCATCATACTGCCCACGCGGGCCAGCGTATGTGGCACCTCGGCGGCCGAGGCGGCAGCGGTCAGACCGGCTGCCAGTCGGGCGCTCCGTTCTTCCAGCCGCTCGTACGGCGGTTGGTCGCGCAGCGACTTCAACGTCGCAATGCCGGCGGCCGTCGCCACGGGATTGCCGCTGAGCGTGCCGGCTTGGAAAACTCGGCCCGCCGGCAGCATCTGGCTCATGATGTCGGCTCGGCCGCCGTAAGCGCCCAGCGGCATTCCGCCGCCGACTATTTTCCCGAGCGTGGTCAGATCCGGTGTGATGCCCACCAGCGATTGGACCCCGCCGTAGGCGACTCGGAAGCCGGTCATCACTTCGTCGAAGATCAACACCGAACCGTGCTCGGTCGTCAATTCGCGGAGCGCGGTCAGGAACGGGCGACTCCCCGGCACACAGCCCATGTTGCCCACGACCGGCTCCAGAATCACGCCGGCAATTCGCGAGCCGTGCTGGTCGAAGGCGGCTTGCAGACCGTTCACGTCGTTGTACTTCAAGACCAGGGTGTCTCGCCCCGTGCCCGCTGTCACGCCGGGCGAATCGGGCACGGCGAGCGTGGCAGCGGAACTGCCGGCGGCCACCAACAGACTGTCCACGTGCCCGTGGTAATTGCCCGCGAACTTGACGATCACGTCGCGGCCCGTGTAGCCGCGGGCCAACCGGATGGCGCTCATCGTCGCCTCGGTGCCCGAGTTGACCAGCCGCACCATTTCGACCGAGGGGACCGCCGCGACGATCAACTCAGCCAATTCGCTCTCTGCTTCGGTCGGCGCACCGAAGGTCATCGCGCGATCCACGGCGGCGTGGACGGCGGCCCGCACTTGCGGATGCCCGTGTCCCAGAATCATGGGGCCCCAACTGCCGATGTAGTCGATGTACCGGTTCCCGTCGACGTCGAACAGGTAAGCGCCGTCGGCCCGCTCCATCACGATCGGCTCGCCGCCGACTCCACCAAAGGCGCGTGCCGGGCTGTTCACCCCGCCCGGCATCAGTTGCTTGGCTCGCTCAAAAATCTGCTTGCTTCGCTGGCGTGTCACCATGTGCTCCCGAAAACAAATCCGCAATTCGAATCGTCAGGTCCGTCGTTCGACTGTCTTACTTCGGCGAGCGGTGGGTGTGAGCCCACCGGTTCCCTCGCTGCTGGCAGGTGAATGCTGCGGAAAACCGGTGGGCTCACGCCCACCGCTCGCCAAATGCGAAGGCGATTCTTCCGAAGTGAGACCGTCGAAGCAGAAAACGTGTTCCATACGATGGCCTCTTTTCCCGCTGGCTTCAAGTGGGCTTGTCTTTGGGCCATAATCATCGGACGCTGAGATCGGAAGCTGAGAAGCAAACTGCCAAGCCCGAGCAAGCGAGGAGACAACCATGTCGAAGACCCCAAGCATTCGAATCTGCTGGATCGCATGCCTCTTCTTTGTCGCGTCGACGACCGGACTGCTCGCTGCCGAGCCTGCGGGCTGGCAAGCGGGCATCGCCCGAGTCGAGATTACGCCGAAGCAGTGGATGTGGATGGCCGGATACGGCAGTCGGAACCGTCCTGCCGACGGGAAACTGACGGACTTGTACGCCAAGGCACTCGTCTTGCAAGATGCCGAAGGGCAGCGGATCGCGCTGGTCACGCTGGATCTGATCGGCACCGACCGCGGACTGATGCAGGCAGTCTGCAGGCAGATCACCGATCGGTACGGCCTGAAACGCGAGCAGATCGCGTTATGTTCGTCGCACACGCATTCCGGGCCCGCGCTGGCTGGTAATCTGTCGCCGCTGCATTACCTGGTTGTGGACCGCCAACAGCAGGAATTGATCGAACAGTACACGGCGAAGTTGCAGGAGCAACTGGTCCAATTGGTCGGCACGGCCATCGATCGGATAACGCCGGCCAAGTTGGCGTGGGGCAACGGCCGAGCGACGTTTGCGGTGAACCGCCGCAACAACCGGCCCGAAGATGCCATCGAGCAGTTGCGCGCCGAAGGCCGTTTGGTCGGCCCCAGCGACCATGATGTTCCGGTGCTGGCCGTACGCGACAACGCGGGCGAATTGAAAGCAGCGGTATTCGGTTATGCCTGCCATGCGACGGTGCTCAGTTCCTACCAGTGGTGCGGCGATTATCCGGGCTACGCGCAGAGCGAAATCGAGCGGGAGTTCCCCGATTGCCAAGCCATGTTCTGGGCCGGCTGCGGCGGCGATCAGAATCCACTGCCGCGGCGGACGGTCGAGTTGGCGCAGGGGTACGGCCGTCAACTGGCCGATGCCGTCCAGCGCATCTTGATGGGCGAAATGCAACCGATCGCCCCGTCGGTAATGGCGCGGTATCGCGAGATCGATCTGCCGCTGGCCGAATTGCCCACGCGCGAGCAGATCCAGACCGACGCCGGTTCGGATAACCACTTTGTCGCGGCCCGCGGCAAGATGCTGCTGGAACAGCTCGCTCGTTCGGGTCAACTCAGCAAGACCTACCCTTACCCCGTGCAGACATGGCGATTGGGCGAGGACATCCAATTCGTCATTCTGGGCGGCGAAGTCGTGGTGGATTTCGCCGTGCGTCTGAAGTCGGAACTCCGCGGTCCGCGGACGTGGGTGGCCGGCTACGCCAACGACGTCATGGCCTACATCGCCTCGCGCCGCGTCCTGGCCGAAGGCGGCTACGAAGGCGCCTCGGCCATGCTCTACTACGGCCTGCCCACCGGCTGGGCCCCCGAATCCGAAGACCTGATCGTCCATGAAGTCCACCGCCAACTGGACCAGCACAACGACTGATGACGCGATTCCGTCTTCCGAGGCGATGGTCAGAATATGCCGCCCGCGCCGCCTGGTTGGGTTGGGGGGGCGAGAAGCTGTCCGGCGAGCTCGCGGAGTTGGGGATCGGGGTCTTCGACGGCCTTGTCCAGCAGGCTCGCGAGAGTCGAGCGATAATTGACGGTGTTCCAATCCAATCGGTCTACTTCGGATATGTACGCGACCACCAAATCCAGGACGCGTGAGCGAACCGCCGTGTCGGGATCGTCCAAAGCGCCCCCCAACAACGGCATCACCTTGGCCGGGCGAGCCCCCAGTTCGATTAACAGACAGATCTTGCCTTCTTCGCGGTCGATCAGCGAGATCAGTTGCCGGACCAGCGCCGGATGCGACGGGGCATCGATGGCGAAGATCTGCGACATGGCATCCAAGGCCGCCGCGGGCGATAACCGCTCGACTGCGGCCAACAGTCTCTCACGATCGCGGTCGCGACCGTCGGCATCGATCGAGAACGCGGCCAGCCGAGCCTGCAATCGGATCTTCGCAGAATCGTCGGTCTGACGCCGACGGATCGCGGGCAGGGCCGAAACAGCGTCGTGCTCCATCCCGCCCAGCGTTCGCAACACCAGGACCGCCGTGCCTTCGTCCGCATCGTCTGGAACGGTGCCCAACACGTCGCTCAGCGGCCCGGCCCCGATCGGTCCCAGTCGCCCCAGAGCAAGAATCGCCGAGATTCGCACGGCCGGATTGTCGGAGCGAATTCCGGCGGTCAACCGATCGAGATGGTTTTGGACATCCGGGATGGGCAGACCGCGCGCGAAGTAGACTCGTTGCTTGTCGCCCGTCGAGGGATTCGTACTCGTCCACCATCCATGCCGCCTTCCATCGACATACGCGCCGGTCTCAATCGGCCGGCCGTCTCTGTCATAGTTGGTCCACTCGCCGTGTTCGCGTCCTCTTCGCACGCGTCCTTGCATTCGCAGCGTTCCGTCGGGCCACCAGGCCCGCAACGTGCTGATCGGCGCAGCGGTCGGGTCCGCTGATTCTCGCTTCCATTCGGACAGCAGCTTGCCGTCCGGCGACCACGATCGCCAGATGCCGACCGGTTCCCTCTGATCGCAGAAACCTTCGATCGCCGGCCGCCCGTCCGCGTGGTAGAGGAACAGCCGACCATGCAGGATTTCATCGCGTTCCACGCCGCGAGCGATCCGCTGGCCTTCCGTCGTATGCAGTTCCCACTGCACGTAGGTTGGCCAGTCGCTGTCGTCGGCCGTTGATCGAATCTGTTCCAGCCGGATCAAGACACCGTCCGGCAAAGGGATCTTTCGCGGCACGGGACGCAGCCACCAGGCGCTAGCGACGGCGCTCGCGGTCGTCAGCAGCAGGAGCGTGCGCAAACTGAACTGGAACCAGCGGCGGCGAACCCGGTCAGTTGGCATGGTTATCCTCCATCGCCGCGTGCAGTGCGTCGAAATAGGCTTGTCTTAGCGTGCCGCCTTGATCGCTTGTCGAAGCGGCAGGTTCTGCCATCTGTTGCAGACGATACGCGGCGGAAAACTCGCGGTCGCGAGGCAAACGGTCCTGGCGGTTCGTCAAGCGTTCCAGGATTTCCGCGACCCGCGGCGGTTGGACTCCCAATGCACAAACGACCAGGATTCCGTCGAAAATCCAGGCGTCGAAGAAAGACGAATTACCCTTGCAAGCGTCCCGGAGGAAAACGCGCAACGTCGGCCCGGTCATGACGCCCGCGTCGGGATCGATCAACGGTCGGACGTCGAAGCACTGCGGCCGAAGATACTCGACGACGCCGCGAAGATCCGTGACCAACACGCGATCGGGCAGCACCACGTAGTCCAAGTCGAATGAACCAAGCATGGTCCGCAGCGCATCACGCAGCCGGTCGGACTGCGCGCGGCACGTGATCTTCACTGGCGGCCCCGCCAGGATCTGCGGGTCGATCTCCAGCGGCAGACCGTACGTCTGTTCGATCCAGGCGACCACGGATGGCAGCTTGGCATCGAGGAATTCCAAGTCGGCCGGTTGATCCAGCGTGGCCTGGATCAAACGCTCTGCTGGATTCATCGGCGGAGAAAGTCCGATAAGACGGGCACGCAAATCGGCGAGCAATCGCTGAGCCCGATCGTGCGCTTCCGCAGTCGCCGCGACCAGCAGCATGCGGTCGCCCAAGGCCCAGACCTGGATGGATCGCTTTGCCGCACCCGCGAAATTTGGCAGTTCGACAAAGCGACTCAGCAGAGCCGACAATTCTTGAATGCGGTTTCCCTTCCCGTCGCCGATCAAATCGCCGACCGGATACAGCCGATATTCCCGTTCGAACGCGACATCCAACAACGGTACGATCTCGATACAATCGCGTCGGACTCGGAACGTCAATTCCAACGGCGTCAGGATTTCGATCAGCACGCGGCTCAGCGGATCGCCTTGGCTGCTGACGGTGACCGTGGCCGGTTCTTGCAGAGCGGCATGGTATCGCAGGTTGAGCGAGACGACGATCGGAACGTCCAATTGACGCGACAGGTACTCCAGCGCGGTCGCCAGATCCGCACGGAACAATTCAACTTGGCACGGCTGGGCCAGGATGCGCTGCAGCCGCTGTTCGAAATGGCTCTCGGCAAAGTTCGTCAGCCGGATTGTCGCGGTCGGATCCGGATTCTGTCGACACGCTTCCAGATGAGCCAGCAGTTCTGTTATCTGCTGATGGACTTCGGGCAGATGGACGATAACCAGCGCGCCGGGATACCTTTCGCACGACGCTCCGCCTCCGGAATAGTCCCAACTGTACGGAGCGATCACTGTGTAGACAATTTCCCACCAATCCTCTTCATTCATTCCGCTCCAAGCCAGCGGCGGCTGCGGCAAGGGATAGACGCGGGCGATCAGCCGTGTCGGTGACTCGTCCAGCCAGCCGAGCGGGCTGACAGTCACCTGCTGCTCTTGGACGGCGAATTCAAGATCGTGCGGCTCCAGGATCAGCGACAGCAGCGAGCGCAGGCGAACGCCACGCACATCGATCGTTACGGTCTGTCGTCCCAAAAGGTCATCCGGATGAATGAAGATCGGGACGGCATGTCGCTCGGCCAGCGTCTGCAGCACCTCGGCCAGCGGCCGATCCACCGCCGTCAAGGCGGCCGGTTGGTCGAGCATCCGGTCCAGATGGACGTGCTGCCGGAACCGTTGTTCGGAAACCGACGGAACCGGAGCGCCCAGCATCCAGCCCAGAATCAGAACGACCGCGGTGGAAACAGCGCAGGAAATGAAGAATGGTTGCCGCAGCATAACGCAGACCCGACGACGAGCGCCCCTGGGATCTACTGTAACCAGTCCGGGGCGATTGTCCAAGACGATTGCTGCCAAGCTTGGAACCGCGCAAAATACAATGCGTCCGGTGGCTCTGTCGAATTTTCGAACCCGTTTTGATAAGGAGACCTGGGATGCGTATCGTGATGCTCTCGCTGCTGGTGGCATTTTGTGCCGGGGTCGTCACGGCTACTGCGGCCGACAACGTTCCGCCCGAGGGATTTACCGCGCTGTTCAACGGCCAAGACTTCACCGGCTGGCAGGCCAGTCGCGGCCGCCCCGAATCCGACGAGGCGCGGGCGAAATGGCAAGAGAACTGGAAGGTCGTGGACGGCGTCATCAAGTTCGACGGCAAGGGCCCGGACCTGTGGACCAGCCAGAAATACTCGGACTTCGTTCTGCTGGTCGATTGGCGGCTGCCTCAGCCGGGCGACAGCGGAATCTATGTCCGCGGTCAGAGCAAGAGCCAGATGAACATCTGGTGCAATCCGCTGGGCTCCGGCGAGGTCTGGGGGTACCGCACCGACCAGAACCAGTCGGAGGAAGTCCGGCAAGCCTGTACGCCGTCCAAGAAAGCCGACCGGCCGGTGGGCGAATGGAACACGTTCAAGATCACGATGAAGGGCGACCGCCTGACCGTCGAACTCAACGGCGAAGTCGTCATTCAGAACGCCCAGTTGCCGAACGTGCCCGCCGAAGGCGAGATCGCGCTGCAACGCCACGGCGATCCGGTCGAATTCCGGAACATCTTCCTCCAGGATCTGGCCGCCAAGTAGGTTTCATCGCGCCCGATCGCTACTGCGGTTGCCCTGCGCGAAGCAGGTGGCACCATTACGGGGTCGGGAGTCGTTCTCGTTGGAGTGTACGATTCATCGTGTTTACGGCCGAGGTCACGCGCGCTGGCACGCTGAAGCGTACACTCCAACACAAGGGCAGGTCGTCGTTCACGGAGGAATTGCCTTCCGGATCGTTCGTCGTTTCCCGAAAGCGACTCCCGACGATGCCTGGATCAGGACTCGTCCGGTTCCGCGGCGGCGTCCTCGCCCGCTTCCGCCTTCTTCTTCATCTTGAGCGGCGCGGTGTAGAGGTAGATGTAGTGCGGGACGCCGTCGACCTTCGAGTCCATGGTGATGCTCTTGTCCGGCGTCACGCCACGAATGCCGTAGTCGTGGGCGACGATGCGCGAGCCCGGCTTGAGTTGCTGCAACTGCGGAATCAGCCGCGCGTTCATCTCGGGCAGCAGGTACAGAGTGATGACGTTGGCGGGCGTGAGGTCGATCGTAAAGACATCGCGGCGTTCGACGGTCGCCAAGTCCTCGACGGCGTTGCGTTTGATGTTCTCCAACGACTCGCGGATGCGAACCGGATTGATATCGTAGCCGTAGGCCCGGCAGCCGTACTTCTTGGCCGCCATCACGACAATGCGCCCATCGCCGCAGCCGAGGTCGTACAACACGTCCTCTTTCTTCACGTCGGCGACTTCCAGCATCTTCGCGACCACGTCGTTGGGGCTGCCCACGTACACGACGTCCGGCGTGCGGCCGGAACCGCCGTCATCATCGTCGCTGGCGCGAAGCGCGGTTGCGGACGGCAGCAGCGTTGCCATGAGAGCCACAAGCGGAAACAAGAACTTGGACATCAAAGATCTCTCCTGAAGGATTCCGGATACTTGGGAAACTCGAAGGACAACCAGCACTTCTCTCTTGTTCGAAACCGAAGCCGCAGAACCTCGAATCGCGATTTCGATCGGAGTTCTCGCGACGTCGGCTACTGGCACAATTCACTCCTGCCGGAGTTCTTGGACACTTTCATTCGGCGACTGATGGCATACAGCGGCAGGCCGACCGCGAGGGGAACGAGGCCCAGCAGGGAGAGTCCTTTCGCATAGACCAGGGCCGAATACAGCATGTAAACGCACATCAGGCAGAACACGACCGGTTCGAGCGGAAAAAACGGGGCCGAAAACGGCCGGTGGATGCCGCGGTCGCGGGCACGCAGCACAAACATCGACAGCCCCGTAGCCAGGAAGAACATCCAAAACACGGGGGCCGTGCCGGCCAACAACGTGTCGAATCCGCCGTAGTACTCCTCCCACGGCAGAGCCGGCAGGTACACCACGGACAACGTCGCATCCACCGCGTTCTGCCCGGCCTTGGTTCCGACCAACATCACCAGCACCAACGCGACCGAGGACTGGGCCAGCAGCGACCAGATCGGCGTGTTGCGCCGGGCGTGCCAGCGTCCCAACACTGCGAACAGTTGGTGGTCGTTGCCCAGTCCCACATAGATGCGGGCTCCCGTAAAGATCAGCCCGTTGATCGCACCCAACGCCGAGAGCATGACCAGTAGGCACATGATCGGCGAGCCCCAATCCTTGGAAGCCAGTTCCAAGACATCGGCCGCGGGCGTCCACGAATTGCTGACTCCTTCAAACCCCAGGCCGTACAGGTAGGCCGCATTGACCAACAGATAGATCAACATGATGCCGCCGGTGCCGATAAACAGCGCCCAGGGCAGGTTGCGATGACGGTCCCGCACTTCGGCCGCGACGAACGCCGCGTCGTTCCAGCCGCCGTAGGCATAGAACACGAACACCATCGCCATGCCGAAGCGGGAGAGGATCTGCCACAGCGAGCGAGCTGGGGGGCCCGCTGCCGGTTCGGCTGCCGTCGAGTCCGCTGCCGTCGAGTCCGCAGCATCCGCCAGTTCCGCCGTTCCCGCGTCGGCCGCGACGATCCCGCTGTCAACGGCCGGCGGCGCCGACATTCCGCCGCCCCATCCGAATCCAACGACCACGACGCCGGCCAGACCAGCCACTTTGATGACCGACAGAACATTCTGCGTCGTCTTGCCGCAGACGACGCCCAGCAGATTCATGACGGTCAGGACCACGATCGACCCCACCGCCCACCAGACGACATGGGATTCATTCCGCTCGAACAATTGCTTCGCAGGATCACCGATGGCGTCAGTCGCCCACAGAGCTAACGGGGATTCCTTTAATTCAAAGAGCAACCGCACCGCGTAGTCGCCGAACGCATAGGCCATCACGCCGATGCTGCCCGTCAAGATGACCGTCAACTGAGCCCAGCCGAACAGGAATCCGACACAGCGTCCGAAGGCCCGCGTCAAATAGACGTAATCGCCGCCCATCCGCGGATAGGTCGTCGCCAGTTCGGCATAGCAGAACGAACCGACCAGCGCCAGCACGCCGCCCAGAGCCCAAGCGAACATGCCCCACCCGGCGTTTTCGACATTGCCGAAAACCAATTGTGGCGTTTTGAAAATCGCCGTGCCGACCACGATGCCGACGATGATGCTGACGGCATCCCACAAACCCAGGTGCGTTGCGGCCTCGTTCTCTGGTTTCGCTTGCGAAGGCTGTTCGTTCATTCAAGGATCCTAACGCGGCCTTGCTGCGATGGGCCGCAACCAAAGTAGCCTGGCTCGCCGAGCCTTGCAGGGTTGGACGGCATGGCTCAGAGAGCCATGCTACGAAAATGCTCGCACCGTGCGCGCGTCATACAACGTCAGACTCTAGTGAAACACTGCCAAACTGGGCCGCGATTCGGTCAGCATTTCCGAACCCTCCTCTGTGACGCTGGTCTCTTCGACATACAGCATCCGCAGGTTTTCCAGTGGCTCCAGATGCGTCAGGCCCGAGTCGTCGACTTCACAGCCGATCACATTCAACACGCGCAGCTTGGTGATCGGCGTCAGATGGGCCAAGCCCAGCGAAGTCACCTTGGTCCTGGAAAGCACCAACACCTCGATCTGCGGCATGTCCGACAGCGGCTTCAGGCTGTCGTCGTTCACGCGGCAACCGCTCAGATTGAGAACTCGCAACGCCGGCAACTTCTTCAGTTCCGCCAGTTCCGAGCCAGTCACTGCGGTGTTGCCCAGCGTGAGGATCTCCAAGTTCTTCAGCCCGCCCGCGTAGCGGAAGATCGCATCGCTGACCTCGGTGTCGCTCAGGTACAACTCCTGCAGCACGTTCAGCTTTCCCAGTGCCGAAATTCCCTTGTCGGAAACAGGACGGCCGCTCAGGTCCAGCGTCGCCAAATGATGCAAATCCTGAAAATGCTTCAAGCTGTCGTCGTCCACCTCCGATTCCGTCGCGTCGGCCGACACGACGTACCCTTTGTCGTTCTTCTCCAGTTTGACGTTCAGCGCCGACAACGCGGCGAGGGCTTCCAGGTCGTCCGGCAGCGTCGGGGCTTCGATCGGTGCGACCGACGCGGGCTCGATACCGGCCAGCCGAACCTCCCGGCGATTCACCCAGCCCGAATAACGCTGGCCGTCGACCGTTGCATGCCCGCCGATCCAGACGCCCCGGACCTCGGTAACCCGAATCGTGTCGCCGACCTTCAACGTCACGGCCGGTTTGTCCCGCAAACCGAGTTCCACTCCGTCCTTGATCATCACCACCGTATCGCCGGCGTAGATCGCATCCGCCGGGTTGGTCTGGGCGAAAACGGCGGTTTCCAGCCCGACAAGCGCCAACCATGCGATTAGGCCGATGAAGGCGAACGAACCGAATCTCGACGACCAGACTGTGTAACGAAGACCAACTGAGGAACTCATCGCCGAATCCCTTTCAAAATGTGGCCGCGATTTACTGCGGTAACCCGGTGAGGCTGTGACCGTTCCAGGCTGCTCCAGCCGCAGCCTGCGTGAGGAAAACCCTGAACGCCACGAGTATACGGTAACAGGCGGGTAGGAGGCTAGCGGCGAAGCGGATGCGAAAAATCGCGGTAGGCACCGTCGCGACCGACGAGTTCTTCAAGGTCTTCGTGAGTTCCTGCGTGGAGCCAGTATCATCGCTTTACTGCCGCGGGCGGCGGAGATCAGGCTGGCTCTTCGCGCGGCTCGCTCGGCGGGGGCTCGAATTTCGGAGCCGTCGCTTCATCGTAATCGTCATAGTCGTCCGACGCGGCACGCGAGGACTTGGTATACGACGACGACGCCGGGCGCGACGAGTAGATGTCCGACATGTCCATCTGCGACTGGATGTCTGCCAAGCTCCGGCGGAACTCCGAATAGTACTTGCCCCACGTCCGGGCGACCTCTGGAAGGCGTTTGCCAAACAGCAGGATCGCCACGATGCCGATGACCACTACCTCCTGCATACCAAAACCAAACATGGAGATCTCCCAAACGACTTGCCTGAATTCTTGACGATAGCGGAAACGCGATCTGCCAGACCGACCGGCACAAACCGCGATTCCTCATCGCGATTGCCGACGCCACATGGCTGGCTCCGCTGAACCCCGCCAAGCCCAAACGAACCGGCACGTCAGTCCGACTTGTCGTCCTTCAGCGAACGCGTCGCTTCGTCCAGTTCCTCGTCCATGCCCTGGACGCCCTTCTTGAACTCGCGGGCACTCGCCCCCAAATTCCGCATCAGGCTGGGTAGTTGTCTGCCACCGAATAGTAGCAGGAAAATCGCCAGGATGATCAACATTTCCATCGGTCCCGGCATGCCGAACATGGCGAACATCAAGCTGTTCATAGATACGCTCTCGCACTTTTGGTGGGAATTACTTGAACGATGCGAACAAGCGGCGAAAGCGGGCCAATCGCCCGGCAGGGCATGGCCAGAACCGACTTGTGCGACTCCGCGGCAATCGCGGGCCGCTCGCTACCTTGGATATTGTACTGGTCGCTTGCCGACTGTCAAATGGCCAAGCACGCGGCCGAGCCCACCGAGTTCGTCTCGAATGGCGTGGACTTAAGGTCATCGGCAGCCTCGATTTCCGGTATTCCGATGCACAACCGGCGAAAGTCGCGAGATTCCTCGCCCCGACGGGGCAGCCCCATACCAGCCCAGGGCAACGTCATGGGCTGATTTGTTCCGACCCCTGCGGGGCAATATCTGTGGACTGCCAGCAGCGTTTCCGCCGTGAAGTTCACGCCATTCGAGGCGAAGCTCGGTGGAGGGATTGGCGATGTGGACTGGCCCGCGAGTTGTCGGGAGCCTGGTGCGGTGCTGCGGCCCCTTTCATTCCTCCGGTGCGGCTGCCTGATCCGCATCGGGTTCCGGGAGCTTGAGGAGCCGGATCACGTTGTCGTAGCCGGCGGACAGGGCGGTGCGGCCGTCTGGGGAAAAGGCCACCGTGACGACCGGCGAGCGGTCGCCTTCGGAACAGGCCAAGACCTCGCCCGTGGCCACGTCCCGGAGCCGCACGCCGTAGTCGAAGCCGGCGGGCCGGTTCGTAGGACGCCAGCCGGTGCCGGTTAGGATGCGGCGGCCATCGGGAGAAAACGTCACGAGGTTTTCGCTGGTCTGGCAGCCCGAGAAGGACCGCAACTGGTGGCCGGTCTCCACATCCCACAGCCGTACGCTCCGATCCATCGCACACGAGACAGCCTGCCGTCCATCGGGCGAGAAGGCCATCCCGCCGATGCACTCAGTGTGTCCCTCGAAACGGCGCAGTTCTTTGCCGGTTTCGAGATCCCAGAGCCGGATCGTGGCGTCCGCTCCGCACGACAATGCTGAGCGGCCATCGGGCGCGAACGCCAGACGCTCGACTGCCGATTCGTGGCCCGTGAATTGCCGCAACTCGGTTCCGGCCTGGACGTCCCACAGCCGAATCGTCCGATCGAGGGAACAGGAAAGGAGTCGCGTCCCGTCGGGCGAAAAACGGGCGAGCCGGATACGGTCGGTATGTCCAGTGAAGTGGCGCACCTCCTTGCCGGTCTCCACGTCCCACAGCCGGATCGCGAAATCGCGATTGCCCGCGTCGTCGCCGGCGGACACGGCCAGCCGGCCGTCGGGTGAGAACGCTACGGTGAAGATGGTCTCCGTGTTGCCTTCGAATTGACGGACCTCCTTGCCGGTGTCCACTTCCCATAGTCGCACTGTCTTATCCAGGCCACCGGATAGAGCCCAGCGGCCATCGGGAGAGAAGGCGACGCTTTCAATGTAGGACGAGTGCCCCTCGAAGCGGCGGATCTCGGTGATCTCGTGCGGCGGTTCTACGGGCGGCACTTCCTGGATCGAGATTGTCTGCGTCTGGCCCTTGGCCAGCGTCACCTTGTCGGCCGACAGGCGGAAGTCCTCCGGCTGGCCCGCAAGTTCCAATTCGTATTCGCCCGGCGGCAGTTCCGCGATCGTGCTGATCTTGGGCACGATCACCGTTACCAACTTCTCCGGCTGCTTGACGATCACCGGCAGATCGAAGCCGTTCGTTTCGATGGCCAGTTGGCCGTCGTCTGGATTGCTGGTGTGCTTCTGTCCCTCGCCGGTTTCGGTAAGCCACAGCAGTTGCACGACCTTGCCAGTGCAGGCGACGACGCGCCCGTCGGGCGACCAGGCCGCGCGCCGCGCGGCGGCTGTCTCCAAATCGAACGAGCCGATTTCCTCGCGGGCATCGACATCCCACAATCGTACGCGAGACACGGTATTCCCGTACCAGTTTGCAAAAGCGACCCGTTTGCCGTCGGGTGAGAAGGTGGACCATTCTGGGCCTGTGGACCGCGAAAATGACGTCGATTGCAGGCGGCCAGTCTTAGCGTCCCATAGCCTCATCGTCCGATCCGCGTCGCCCGTAAGAAACTGAGTACCGTCCGGTGACAACGCCTTGTGCGCGGCCGACTCGCCCACGCCTTCCCAGACGTCAAGCTGCGTGCCAAGCTCCGTGTCCCACAACCGCAGCTTCCCGTCGGTTCCGGCGGAGACGAGCGAGCGGCCGTCAATAGAGAAGGCCGCGACATTGAACAACCCATCGCCTTTTAGTACGTGTCGGATCTGCCTGCCCGGAAGATCCCACAGGCGGATCGTACCATCGTTGCTGCAAGTAGCCAGGCACTGTCCGTCGCGCGAGATCGTCGCCTCGATGACTACCGCCGTATGTCCCTCGAATCGATGGACCAGTTTTCCGGTTGCGACCTCCCACAACCAGACGGTGTAATCGGCCTTCTGCCCCTCTTTCCACGGGTGCCCTCCGCCTCCGGCGACGAACCGGCCGTCTGGCGAAAACACCACGCAGTCCACGGTCGTCCCCTGCCCCTCGAAACGTCGCACCTCCTTGCCCGTCAGTACATCCCAAAGGCGAACGGTCGTGTCCCAACTGCATGACACCAGATAGCGGCCATCGGGAGAGAAGCACACCCGCGCGGGCCCGACTTGGTGTCCCGCGAAGCTGCGGAACTCCGTGAGTTCGACCCGCGCCGGTTCGTTTTCTCGGCGGATTTGCACGGCCTGCTTGGCGTCCTTGGCCAACGCGAACGTCTCCGCAGACAGCCGCAAGTTCTCGGTTCGGCCGGCCAGTTCGAGTTGATACTCGCCGACGCTCAGATCGACCGTCTGGCTGGCCGTGGCGTCGAGGACCAACACGACCTTGTCTCGTTGCTTGACGAGCAGCCAGCCGTCGGCGGCCTCGCTTTCCACGGCGAGTTGCCCGGCGTCGCCCGTGATGGTTGACGGTAGCGATTGGTCGGCGGGGGGAAGCTTCAACAAACGGAGGGCGCCACCCGCCGAGGCCAGAGCCGATGTGCCAGCGCAGCAATAGACGGCGGCCCCTTCGAACCGGCTGACCTCGTGCCCCGTGGCGACGTCCCACACGCGTGTCGTTGCTCCCGAATACCACGAACCCGTGATTGCGTGCCGACCATCGGGTGAGAAGGCGACGGACTGCGCGAACGGATGTACAGGGAACAGACGCACCTGTCTGCCGGTCTCGACGTCCGAAAGCCGAATCGTCTTGTCCTCGCCGGCGGAGAGAATGCGACGGCCATCGGGTGAAACCGCCACGCCCGAGATCGCCTTCGTATGCCCTTCCAGCCGGCGCAATTCGCGCCCCGTAGCGACGTCCCACAAACGCACGATGTTGTCGGATCCTGCCGAAACTGCGAGACGCCCATCGGCCGAGAGGTCCATGGCCGTGATAGGTGCCTGTCCTTGAAACACGCGCACCAGACGTCCGGATTGCACGTCCCAAAGCCTCAGTGTCGAGTCATAGCCTGCGGACAGTACCTGCCGGGCGTCGGGAGTGAACGCAACGCCTCTGAGACTCGCCGTATGCCCCGAGAAACGGCGGACTTCCTTGCCGGTCGCCACATCCCAGAGCCGGAGACTGTAATCGGGGCGGACCCAGACGCCGTCTTTCATCGCGTTAAGACTGCCCGACAACGCCAATCGGCCATCCGGCGAGAACGCCAGGACTGAACTCTCGCAGACGCCCTCGAAACGCCGCACTTCTTGCCCGGTGTTCGTATCCCAGAGACGAAACGTCTGATCGTACTGATCGGAGGACAGGGCGTAACGGCTATCCGGCGAGAGTGCCAAGTTCAACCAGCCCGAGGGCGATGGTACTGCGAAACTGCCGACCTCCGTCATCGGCAGGCTCGGCGGCTCCGGGAGCTTGAGGAGCCGGATCACGTTGTCGTAGCCGGCGGACAGGGCGGTGCGGCCGTCGGGCGAAAAGGCCACCGTGACGACCACGCCGGTGTGTCCGGTAAACGAGCCCAAAACCTCGCCCGTGCCCACGTCGCGGAGTCGCACACCGTAGTCGAACCCGCCATTCCGCCCTGGGCCCCGGCCGCAGCCGCTGACGATGCGGCGACCGTCGGGCGAGAACGTCACCATGTTCTCGCTCGTCTGGCACCCGGAGAACGACCGGAGTTGGCGGCCGGTTTCCACATCCCACAGACGCAGCATCGCGTCGCCGCCGCCAGACAGGAGTTGGCGGCCATCGGGAGTGAACGCCACACGCCAGACTTCGCCCTCGTGGCCAGTGAACTTCTGTAACTCCTTCCCCGTCTGTACGTCCCACAGGCGAACGGTGCCGTCATGGGAGCAGGAAGCAACCCGGTTGCCGTCGGGCGAGAAAACAGCCATGCGGACATCGCCCGTGTGTCCGGGGAAACGTCGCACCTCCTTGCCCGTCTCCACGTCCCACAGCCGGATCGCGAAATCGCCATTACCCCCGTCCTGACCGGCGGAAACGGCCTGTCGTCCGTCGGGTGAGAACGCCACGGTGAGCGGGATTTGCGTATTGCCTTCGAACTGACGGACCTCCTTGCCAGTGTCCACGTCCCAGAGTCGCACCGTCTTGTCGTCGCTACCCGAAAGTGCCCAGCGGCCGTCGGGAGAGAAGGCGACGCTTTGGATGGCTGCGGTGTGGCCTTCAAAGGAGCGCAGCTCCTTGATTTCGTACGCCGGTTTCGTCGGCGGGACCGCCTGGATCGAGACCGTCTGCTTCTGGCCCTTGGCCAGGGTCACCTTGTCGGCCGACAGGCGGAAGTCGTCCGGCTGGCCCGCCAGTTCCAACTCGTACTCGCCCGGCGGCAGTTCGGCGACCCTGTTGACTTTGGGCACGATGACCGTCACCAGCTTGTCCGGCTGCGTGACAATGACCGGCAGATCGAAGCCGTTGGTTTCCACAGCGAGTTGGGCTTTGTCGGGGTCGATGGCCGCCTTCTGCGGTTCGCCCGTTTCCGAGATCCATAGCAGCCGCACCGTCGTGCCGCTGCAGGCGACGAAGCGCCCGTCCAGGGACCAGTCCGTGCGCCACACGGGAATCGGCGAATCGAACGAGCCGATTTCCGCCCTGGTGCTGACATCCCACAATCGCACGCGAGAGCCGGAATTCGCCGAGCTGACTGAGATAATCCGCTTGCCATCGGGTGAGAAGGTTGCCCAACTGAACCCTGTCGGCTGCGGGGGAAAGGCATATTGCAGCCGGCCACTCTTCACATCCCACAGCCGCATCGTCCGATCAAGGCTGGCCGAAAGGGCGTGGATCCCGTCTGGGGAAAACGCAACGCTGACAACGAGCGACCCGTGGCCTTTCATGACGTGAAGTTCCTTGCCGAGCTGGGCATCCCACAAGCGCACCGCCGTGTCATAGTGCCCGGCGGACAGAACCAACCGGCTGTCGGGAGAGAAGGCCACCGTCTCGACGGGGCAATGAGCCGGCAGCACGTGTTTGGTTTGCTTGCCCGCAAGATCCCAAAGACGGACAGTGTGGTCCCAACTGCCAGTAACGAGGCACTGGCCATCTGGCGAAATCGCCGCTCCCGGTACTACCAGCGTATGTCCCTCGAACCGGTGTACCTGTTTTCCGGTTGCGACGTCCCACAGCCAGACGCCGCAATCGGACTCCTGCAACTTGCCGTCTTTCCAGGCGGGATCCCCGCCTCCCGCGACGAACCGGCCATCGGGTGAAAACGCGGCACATGCAAGTCGCTCCAAGTGTCCCTCCAAACGGCGCACCTCATTGCCAGTCACCACGTCCAAGAGGCGTACGGTGTTGTCCCTGCCGCATGAAAGCACGTGGCGTCCGTCAGGAGAAACTCGCACCTGACTGTACGAGTTGCGAGATCCAACCAGGCTGCGGAACTCCGTGAGTTCGACTCGCGCCGGCTTGTGTTCCCGGCGGATCTGCACGACTTGTTTGGCGTCCTTTGCTAGCGTGAACTTGTCGGCGGACAGCCGCAAGTTTTCGGTTCGGCCGGCCAGTTCGAGTTGGTACTCGCCGACGCTCAGGTCGACCGTCTGGCTGGCTGTGGCGTCGAGTACCAGCACAACCTTGTCTCGTTGCTTGACGAGCAACCAGCCATCGGCGGCTTCGCTTTCCACGACGAGTTTACCTGCGTCGCCCGTGACGGTTGACGGCAACTCCTGATCCGCGGCGGGCAGCTTCAACATCCGGATCTCCCCACCGGAAACAAAAGCCAAGGTGAATCGGCCGTCGGGCGAAAGAACGGTTCCGCCGGCCCTACCCGAAAGGCCTTCGAATCGCCCCAACTCTCGCCCCGTGGCCAAGTCCCACAGCCGCAGGCTGAGGTCTTCCGAGCTGGAAAGGGCTTGCCGACCGTCCGGCGAGAACGCGACGCGGCCCACCGGCATGTGATGTCCGAACAACCGACGCAATTCTCGGCCTGTCGTCAGGTCCCATAGGCGGATCGTACGATCGCCGCCGCAGGAAAGCGCGCGCCGTCCGTCAGGTGAAATTGCCACACCGACTACCGGCCCGGCATGCCCTTCCAGACGCCGCAGTTCCTGGCCCGTGGCCAAGTCCCAGAGCCGCGCTGTCCCGTCGAGACTGCCGGAGAGCACCTGACGCCCGTCGGCAGACATGGCTACGGACTCGATCCAGTTTTCGTGTCCCTGAAAGACGCGCAGTTGGCGCCCCGTGTCTGCGTCCCAGAGCCGCAGGGTCGTGTCGCGGCCAGCCGAGACGACCCGCCGGCCGTCCGGCGTGAACGCCACACCCAGGACGGCGTTCGTGTGTCCCAGGAAACGGCGGACCTCCTTGCCGGTGGCAACGTCCCACAGCCGGACGCTGTAGTCGCTGACGCCCCATTGGCTCCCGTTCCAAGACTCGGCGGCACCCGACGCCGCGAGGCGGCCATCGGGAGAAAACGTCACGCAAAAGCCGACGGCGGCGAGGCCCTCGAATTGCTGCAGCTCCTTGCCGTCAGCGCTATCCCAGAGGCGCAGCGTACGGTCTTGGCCGCAAGAAAGGACGCGTCCACCGTCGGGAGAGAACGCGGCGTGGAAGACAGGCCCGGTGTGTCCCGAAAAGCTGCGTTCCTCCGTGATCGGCAGGCCCGGCGGGTCCGGCAGCTTCAAGTGACGCACGGTTCCGTCCATGCTGGCGGCGAGTACGGATCGGCCGTCGGGCGTGCAGGCGACGTTCAGGACGGGGCCGCCAAAATCGCTTGTTTGGGCCAGCAGATCGCCCCGCTCGACGTCCCACAGCCGCACCGTGTAATCGTGTCCTGCGGGCACGGCGTTGCCCGCGGGCAGGATCTTGCTGCCGCTGCCGGAAAGCACGCGCCGGCCGTCGGGCGAGAAGGCCACGCTGCACACGCCGGTCGGATGCCGGTACACTCGCAGTTGCTGTCCGGTAGCCACGTCCCACAGCCGCATCGTAAGGTCGTCGCTGCCCGTGAGCGCCAAGCGGCCGTCGGGCGAGAAGGCGACCAGGCCGATCGGCTCGGTGTGTCCATCCAATTGCCGCAATTCCTGGCCTGTCTGCACGTCCCACAAGCGCACCGTGGCGTCCTCCCACGACGACGACAACGCCAAGCGGCCATCGGGCGAAAAGGCCACGCCGTAGATGCTGCCACCGTGTCCCTGAAAACTCCGCAGCAGCTTCCCCGTGTCGACTTCCCACACGCTCACCAGACCGTCCGCGCCGCCGGACAGGGCCAGGCGGTCATCGGGCGAGAAGGTCGACGCCAAAATCTCGCCGTTGCTTCCGGTGAATTGGCGGAGTTCCTTCCCCGTGGCGACCTCCCACAGCCGAATGGTCTTGTCCGGCCCGCCGGTAATCGCCAGGCGGCCGTCCTGCGACAGAGACGCATCCACCACCTTTTCTGTGCCCTCGAAGCTGCGTTGTTCTTGCCCGCTGGCCACATCCCACACGCGGAAGAGGTTGTCCTTGCCGGGAAAGAGGGCAACTTTGCCGTCGCCCGACAGGGCCATAGAATCGGCCCCGTAGACGCCGCCCGCGTCGAACCGGCGGATCTCGGTCAGTTGCGCCGGGGGCGGATTCTCCGGCACGGGGCGAATCGCCACAGTCTGCTTCTCGCCCGCTTTCAGCGTGAGCGTGTAGGCATCGAGTTGGAATTCGTCCGACAGCTCCGGCAGATCCAGATCGTAGTCTCCGGGATTCAGCAGACTGCTGGGGCTGGCCTTGGCCGACAGGACCGCGACCAGTCGGCCGGCTTGCTTGACGCTCAGCGGAAGGTCGGGCGCGTCCTTGTCCAGGACCAGCAGGCTGCGATCCTGTGGCACGGGATCGGTCTCACCGAGCCCCGCGCCGCCCGCCTCTGCCAGCCAGAACAGCCGAACGGCCTTGTCCTGACCGGCAGCGGCCGCAAGCCGCCCGTCGCCCGAAAAGGCCACGCTGGACAGAAGACTGCCGCACGCCTCGGAGTGGGCCAATTCGCTGCCGCTGGCTACGTCCCACAACCGCAACCGCGCGTCGGGCAGGACCGGCGTCTGGGAAGTTGTGCCGGCGGAACGCGGAATCAGACCGTCTCCCGAAAGCGCATGCCGGCCGTCGGCCGACAACGCCACGCAGTTGACGGGGGCCGGAAGGGTGGAACTTGGCACTAAGGCAGTTCGCTTGGACCTGGTAGAAAATGCCAATTTCAGCTCGCCCGATGCCACATCCCACAGAGACAGCGACCGGTTGACACCCCCGGAGAGCGCCGAGTCGCCATCCGGCAACAACGCCACGCCGCGCACGCCGCCGGTGTGCGTACCCAACCGCCGTGGCTTGCCGGTCTCGATGTCCCAGAACTGCAACAAGCCGTCCAGGCTGCCCGAGAGAACCTGCTTGCCATCGTGCGCAAAGGCCACGCTGGTGACCGGTTTCTGGTGCCCGGACAGGACGCGCCGCTCGCGCCGGCCCTCGACCCGCCAGACGCGCACGGTGGTGTCCTGGCTGCCCGAGACCACTTGCTGGCCATCGGGGGAAAAGGCGACGCATTGGACCGGGCCGGCGTGGCCAGCGAACTGGCCCAGTTCCGTGCCGGACGCGACGTCCCAGAGCCGGATCAGGTTGCCGCTGGCCGTCAGGGCCCGCACGCCGGACGGGTCAAGGGCCACGGCCTGCACCGGCTCGGCGTGATCCCAGCGGGCGATCTGCTGGCCGCTGAACACGTCCCACAGTCGAGCCGTCTTGTCCTGGCTGCCGGACAGAACAAGACGCCCGTCGGCAGAAACGGCCACGGCATGGACCGGCAACCGATGGCCGAGCAAGCTGCGGATTTCAAGTAGGGAAACCGCTGCGGTTGCGGACGGTGTCGGCGGTGGCGCATCGTCCCGCGTCCTGCTCAAGGACCACCGGGCGTATTCTTCCAGGGTGATCTGGCCGTTCTGGTCGACATCGGCCGGTTCCGGATTTCGCGTCATGTTCGCCCACTCGTTCCGTGTCAATTCGCCGTCCTGGTTCGCATCGTACTTGGCGATCAGCGTTCGGAAGTATTCAACGTAGCGCGGATCGATGTCGCCGAGCGAGGCCGGCGGTTGAGGTGCGGGCGAATCGACGGGCGTTGGCGCGACCACCTTGGGCGGTGCGTCGGACAGGGTCGGCTCGACCGCTTCGGGCGTCGCAGGTGTGGCGGCCAATGGTTCGGGTTCCGTCTTCTCCATCCAGACTCTGGCGATTTCCCGGTCGCCGCGGCTGAGGGTGAACTGCTGCGTGGACAGCTTCAGGCCTTCCTGGCCCTGGGCCAGCTCGAGCTGGTACTCGCCCGTTTTCAGCGCCACTTCCCGCCGCGTCTTGGTGTCGACGATCGTGACCTGTTTGCCGCCCTGCTTGACGATCACTTCCACGTCGGGATCGTCGGTTTGGATAACCAGGGTGCCTTGGTCGGTCACGAAGCGGTAGATGGCAGCGCCGTAGAAGAAGCCGACGATGCCCAGTGCCAGCAACAGGGCCAGCGCCCCAGTCCAAGCACCAACCGAGCGACGGGTTCGTCGCAAGCGATTCCGCCCCTCACCCCAATCGTCTCCCCGGAGTGCCGGGGCAAGGGAGTCACTTCTCGGCTGGGCGACGGGAGCGGGCTGAGCCACGGCAACCGGCTGGGCGACGGGAGCGGCGGCCGGCTGGGGGTGGCAGAGCGGTTCTAACGCGGCGGCGACTTCGCCGGGCGTTTGAAAACGCTGCCCGGGGTCTTTGGCCAGCATCCGACCGACGAGGCATTCCAGGTCGGCCGAAGCATCCGGGCGGAGTTGCGAGATCTCGATGGGCGTCCTTTCCAAATGGGCGGCGAGCTTCTCGATCGGCGTGCCGCCGGCAAACGGTGGCAGACCGACGAGCAGTTGGTACAGGGTGCAGCCGAGGCTGTAGATGTCGGCGCGGATGTCGGCGGCGTGTGCGTCCTTGGCCTGCTCCGGGGCCATGTAGTCGGGGCTGCCCAGCATCCGGCCGCTCGACGAGCCCTCGCCCGGTTCGCCGCTCTCGCTGACAAAGCGGGCCAGGCCGAAGTCGAAGACCTTGACTTGGCCTGTTGGCGTCAGGACCAGGTTTTGCGGCTTGATGTCGCGATGGACCATGCCGCGCTGGTGGGCGTATTGCAGGCCGAGTGCGGCCTGACGGACATACTCGCAGGCCTCGTGCGTGGGCAGCGGGCCTCGCTGGTCCACGATCTCCGCCAACGTATGGCCTTCGACAAATTCCATGACCAGGAAGTGCAGGCCGCCGGTCTGCTCGGCATCGTACGCGGTGACGATGTGCGGATGAGCCAACTGGGCCGCCGCTTTCACCTCGCGCTGGAACCGTCCGATGGCCACCGGATCCGCCAGCAACAAGGGGTTCATGACCTTGAGCGCGACGACGCGGTCCATCAGCCGGTGCCGGGCTTTGAAGACCGTCCCCATGCCGCCGGCGCCGAGCCGCTCCAGAACTTCGTAGCGCGGATGGTTCCGGAGCGCCGCGGGAACGTCCTGGTGGGAGCGGGCGGCCGGTGGCTGAGCCGGTTTCGGCGCCTGGGGCTCGACGATGGCAGCCAGTCGCTTGAAGAGTCCGGGCCGCGACTCAACTGACTCGGCCGACTCAGCAACCGGAGCCGGGGCCGGAGCCGGGGCCAGTGCCGGGACCGGGGCTTGCAGCGTCTCGACCAGCGAGTCGTCGGGAGTGTCTTCGACCAACCGCTGGCAGGCCAGGCAGGTAGCCAGATGCGCTTCGATCTCGGCGGACTGAGCCTCGTCAAGTCGGCCCAAGGCGAAGGCGTTCAGGAACTGCGCCGAGGGATGGGCCGTAGTTGCGGCAGTCATGTTAGTCTCGCAAGAGCAGGTTGTGGTAACTCGCTGGACTTCACGCTTTAACGCACTTCAAGAGGAGCCTGCTGAAATACTGGCAAGAACCGAGGTGGGGTAAGCTTCCAGCTTGC
>JAHDXO010000101.1 GCA_023382975.1 Pirellulaceae bacterium | reverse complement strand
AGTTGCCCGCGTCGGCCCCGGCGAGCGTCACCGCGCCCACGGTGACGGGCTTGCCGATCCCGACGTGCTTGGTGTCGAAGGCGCCGGTCGCAGAACCCGTCACCGTATCGCCCAGGACGACTCCGGTCAGGCTGATCGTCACCACCGCGTCGGTGTTGCCGTCGTAGACCTTGTTGGCTGCCGTCGCGTCGGCGGTGAGTTCCTTCGGGACGATGGTGAAATCGAACAACGTCGATGCCACGGGCGCGTAATCGGCATTGCCCGCGTAGGCAACGTCTACCGAGTAGCTACCGGCATTGGTTGGCGCACTAGGCAAGGTACCACCGGTCTTGTTGGGACCAGCGTAGTAGGTGAACGTGAAGCTCGCTTGGTTGATGTCCGGATCGAAACCTCCAGGACCATCATCGGCCGTGGCGGTGATGATGATCGCTGAGCGGTCGTAGACTTTGGAGAGCGGCGAGGCGGTAATCGTCGGCGTAACCAGCACAACATCATCGTTGAGGATCGTTCCGTCGGCGGCGACGGTGGAAATAGTTGCCAAGCCGCTTGGATTGCTGAGCGTGACGGCAAACGTCTCGTTCGACTCCACATCCGTGTCCCCGCTTACCGGAATGACGATCGACTTGGAGGATTCTCCAGGGCCAAAAGTCACGGTTCCCGATGGGAATGCGCCACCAAAATCATCAGCATTCGCCGAGTTCGTTCCGCTACCGGTGACGGAATAATCGACCGTCGTCGTACCGCTAGTATCACCAGATCTCGTCACGGTGAAACTGAAATCGGTTGTGCCACTATTCCCTTCGACCTTGGAAGCACTCGTGGCCGAAATCGCCAACTCGATCACGTCGTTATCGGTGACTGCAACCGAGATGTCCGACCCGGAGAGATTCAATCCAAGGTAGTCGGCGGCCGAACCCGCAGCGATACTGTGAGTGATGGAGCCGGAATGCGGACCTTCAGCGATCGCATCATCGACGGCTGTCACCGTAACCAATTGCGGAACATTCCAATTCGCCTGAGTGAAGGTCAGCGAAATCGCCATTCCCGCTCCGGCTCCCAAATCGAGCTGGGCATTGGGGGTAACGGTGACGATAACGTTGCCGAGCGGTTGCGAGTTGAGCGCGATCGAGTACGTGTCGGTCGCCCCTCCTTCGGTAACCGCGGTCGAGCCGCCGGTTTCCACGATTACCAAGCCGGCAGGAACAAAGTTGTTCGCTGCTCCGATATGGTTCAGCCTAGCACCGGCCAGATTCGCAGGATAAGCGACCGTAGGAGACAGGGCAAAGTTCGGACCTGTACCTACCACATCGCCTGCGACCCAGTCGGCGGAAGTGTTTCCTATCGAAACACCTAGGCGAGCGACGAGATTCGCAGCCGCGCTGGTCAGCACGATATCCTTTCCGGCCGAACCGATGAAGGCAGGGACGGTCGAGAAAACGACGTTGGAGTAAGCGATATCATCAGCGTGATCGACGATCGCGATGCTGTCCAAAATCGTCCAGCTCGCGTACACGGCGGCATCAGGCGTCCCGTCGTTATTGGTGTCGATGTCAACCGAGGTCGTCGGGGCCACGGAAGATTGTATCAACATGAAGGTCACCGAAGCATTCTCGATATCAGTTCCAGAGTCGGCACTGAATCCTGTTCCGGTGAACCCTGCTCCACTTCCCGTCACGACCGTTGCGGAACCATCCACCGTGTAGCCGTTGCCTGATTGCCGAATCACCAAGAAGCCGTTGGAGCCGATTTGCAGACCGCTAAGATTGAAGATCGTTTGCACGTCACCGGCAAGCGCCGCCCCAGCGGGATCGCCTTCGATTCCCAACAGATAAACGCCCGCAGGAATGACGTAGTTAGCCGCTCCACGGATTTCGACGTACTCATGCGGAGCATCGGTACCGGGCGGATTGAAGAAGATCTCACTGATAAACAGTCCGGTAGCGATTTCCGCGTCATCGTTCAAGATCGTCCCATCCGCAGCTCCGGTCACGATCGTTGCGGGAGCGAGCGGGTTGGAGAGCGTAACCGTGAAGCCTTCGTCAGGTTCGACATCCGTGTCGCCGCTCACGTTGATCGTGATCACTTGCGAAGTCTCACCTGCCGCAAAAGTCACCGTGCCCGAGGGCAGCGTGCCGCCGAAGTCGGCCGCATCCGCCGGGTTCAAACCGCTGCCGCTCACCGTGTAATCGATTGTGGTTGTGCTGCTGGTGTCACCACTCCGAGTCACCAAGAAGGTGAACGCGGTCCCGCCGCTATTTCCCTCGAGCTTGACCGCATCGTCGGCAGCGATGCTCAGCGTAATCCCATCGTCGTTCAGGATGATGCCGTTTGCGGCAGCCGTCGTGATGATTGCCGCTCCGCTGGCATTGCTCAACGTCACCGTGAACCCTTCGTCAGATTCCACGATCGTGTCGCCGCTGACTGGAATCGTGATCGTCTTGGCGGTCTCACCTGCGGCAAATAAAATCGTCCCCGTGGGCAGCGCGCCGCCGAAGTCCTCGGCATCCGCCTGGCTTTCGCCGTTGCCCGTCACGGCCCATTCGACCGTCGTCTCCCCGGTCGTGTCTCCTACGCGGTTGACGGTAAAGGTGAACGGAGTCGTTCCGCTGTTGCCCTCATCCTTGACGGCATCCGTCGCCTCGATGGACAGCCGGGTTTGGAGGGTAAACAGGTTTGTCGCCCCGAGGTGGTTCAGTTGTCCCGTCAATGCCACGGGAACGATGCGTGTTGCATCCAGAGTCCAGATCGGCGAAGTGCCTGTCACGTCGGAGCCAACCCAGTCGGCAGCCGTACTGCCCGTCGTGTCGCCGTACCTGGCAACTAGATCCGGCGTGAAACCAAGTCCGCCGTTGGAAAGCGCAAGATTGACGACGGGGCCCATCGCAGAGACCCCGCTCCCGTTGTTGCTGAAGTTCACCGCTCCATACGCGGTGTCTGAGATGCCACCGTCCAGAATGCCGACCGAATCGAGGATCGTCCAGTTCAACGCCGCGCCGTCCAGTGTGCCGTTCTTGGCGCTGTCCACGTCCTGGTTCGCCACGGGCGGAGTCGCGCTGGAAATCAAGAGAAAACTGTTGCTGCCATTTTCCAGATCGTTCGTGCGGCTCGAGAAACTCGTTCCCCATCCGCTCCCGGTAGCAACGACAACACTGGAGTTCGGGTCCGGTGTATAGGGATGTCCCGCTTGGAGCAGGACGAGGAACCCGTTGGAACCGAAGGTCATCCCCCCCAAGTCGAACACATGGTCGACATACCCTTGAGTGCCCCCGCTGTCCCCTTCGATGCTGAGGAAGTACACCCCAGCGGGGATGACTCCATCGGGAGTTCCACGCAATTCGATATACTCGTAGCCGGTATCCGATCCCGGCACGTCGATCAGGACTTCGTTGATCCATAAATCCGTCGCGAACAGTACGTCGTCGTTCAGGATCGTGCCTTCGGCAGCGGCGTTGGTGATCGTCGCTCCGCCAGTGGGATTGCTGAGCGTGACCGTAAACGTTTCGTCCGGTTCGACCTCCGTATCTCCGCCGACATTGACCGTGATCGCCTTGGCGGTTTCGCCAGCGGCGAAAGTGACCGATCCCGATGGCAACACTCCGCTGACGAAGTCGCCACCGTCTGCGGGATTCGCGCCGCTGCCGGTGACGGCAAAGGCGACGGTCGTCTCGCCGCTGGTGTCGCCGCTCCGTGTGACGGTGAAGGTAAACGGTGTGCTGCCCGAGTTTCCTTCCGGCTTCACGGCATCCGTTACCGCGATGGACAACTCCGTGCCGCCCAGCGAACCGATCGTGATGACGCCGTCAACCGGATCGCTGTCGGAATTGGTCGGGGCGGGAACGAGCACCAGTTCATCGAGGTCATTATTCGTGATCGCCGTGAAAGTCCCTTCACTGTTCGTCATCAAGTTAATGCGACTCGCTCCGTTGGGAACCCCTGCAAGGATCGTCGCCTCGAACTGGAAAACGACGCCTGTTTGCCCGAAGACTAGGCTGGGGCCTGTGGCCTTCGAGAAGGTCGCGCGGATGATTCCGGGATTCGCAGCATTGGTGGTCAGAGCAAACCCAGTTCCCAGCAATGCACCGACTTGGAAGCTACCGACGGTCATGACGGCCGGGTCGTACATGATGGCCAGATCCATCCCGCTGACCGAGATCCCGCTGGGCTCCGTGACTTCCAGCATGACGGGGATGGTAACGGTTGCTCCCGGCTCGGCGGTCAGGTCCGTGGGAATGAACAATCGTGGGTCGGGCCCGCCTGGGGCGGGCGGAGTGACACCGTCTGGAATCGGCGGCGCCTGGGTGATGGGAGTGCCGACGATCAGACGTTGGATGAGTGTTGCATCCGCACTGGTCAGTGTATTACTGCGGTTTACGTCGGCGATCAACTGAGGATCTGCGAGTTGAAACGCCGTGAATCCTGTGCCCTGCCCCACGATGAGCCGCTGCACGAGCGTTGTATCTGCACTGGAGTATGTTCGGGTGGCGTTGGCGTCGCCGACGAAGGCAGCGATGTGCAAACCGTGGTCGGCTCGCGAGGCGCGAGTTGTTGGCTCATTGTCTTCCACATTGACGTTTTCCAGCCGTAGAATCTGCTTCGATGCGTAAGGTGCTGTCTCGGGCACGCTAGCCACGAATCGGCCTAACTCGATCGGGCCGGGTGTCCCACTGAACTCGCTGGCACTGCTGATCGTGACCCGCATCCGGCCGGGGGCGATCAGATTGTAGGCTGACGAAGAGCCCGCTGCGGTGCCCACGAATTCAGTCACGTTCAACAACGCCGGGTCGAACACCAGATCGAAATCGACGCCGGTGACGTTCTGACCGGTGCTCAGGGTGATCGGGATCCCAGCCGAACTTTCGTTGGGCAGGTTCACTGCCTGGCCGAACCCGCGGGCGAAATCGGGAAGGCTCAGCACCACCTCGTCGGTCGGCCGCGCGGCGACGATGAAGGAACCCGCGTAATCGCCGCCGTTCGTACCGTTGGCGTCGCCGTCCAACAGGTTGCCTGCCGAATCCTTGACGCCATCGGCCGCGCTGCGCAGCGTGACCGTGTAGTTGTCCGGTTCGAGCGGGCCGCCGGTCTTGATGAACGTCAGCCGCTGGTGGTCCGCACGGACCACCACCGAGCCGCGGACGGCACCAACGCTCGCGCCGACCACGACCAGATCCGACGCGCCCAACGCCCCCGCCGAACTATCGTACAGATTCAATACGTCGGGATCGAAAGCGCGGTTGAAGTCGACATGGAAGCCGCTCTCCATCGGCGTCAGGCCGGTGACGATCAGCGTCGCGAAATCATCGTTGCGGATGACGCCTGTCGCGGTGGCGGTCGCGATCGTCGCGCCGCCCGTCGGGTCGGAAAGGGTGACCAGGAAGGTCTCGTCGGGCTCCGAGTCCGTATCGCCGGCCACCTGGATCGTCAGCGTCCGAGCGGTCTGGCCGGCGGCGAAATCGATCGTGCCGTTGGGCAGGACGCCCCCGGCGAAGTCCGCGGCGTCCGCCGGATCGACGCCCGTGCCGATGACGGCATAGCCGACCGCCACTGCCCCGCTGTTGTCGCCGCTACGGGTGATCGTGAACGTGAACAGAGTTGCCCCGGCGTGTCCTTCGCTCTTGTCCGCATCGGCGGCCGCGATCGACAACGCGATCGAATCGTCGTTCCGAATCGTTCCGGTGGCCACGGCGGTCGCGATGGTGGCTGGAGCAGTCGCGTCGCTCAGCGTCACCGCGAACTCTTCGTCCGGTTCGAGCGCCGTGTCTCCGCTGACCTGGATCGCGATCACTTGCGAGGTCTCGCCGTCGGCAAAGGTGATCGTTCCCGTGGGCAGCGTGCCGCCAAAGTCGGACGCGTCGGCGGCGTTCGGTCCGCTACCGGTCACTGCGTACTGGACCGCTGTGGTTCCGCTCGTTTCGCCGCTCCGAGTGACGCTAAAGGTGAACGACCGAGTGCCCGCGTTGCCCTCCGCTTTGTCCGCATCGGCAGCCGCGATAGATAAGATGGGCACCGCAGGCGGAGCGAAATTCGGCGCGCCGGGCGTGATCTGCGCCCCGGCGGGCAGGTTCGCGCTGGCCGAGGAAGTGTTGTAGAGGACGTCGAATCCCGTGCCGGCGATGTCGCCGTTATACCAAGCCGCAGCGCTGTGGGGAGTCTGGTTCCCCGGGAACCGCGTGGCGGCGTCGGGTGTACCAGTCGACTGGGATAATGCGGCTGCGGAATAGACCAGATCGCCGGCCTCTCCGTCGCTCCAGCCGACACTGTCCAGCAGAGCAACCCAAGGCGTGACGTTGAACGAGCCGTCGTTGTTGGTGTCCAGATCGTCGCCGACCGACCCGGTGAAGCCGGCGACCAGCAGGAACGTGATCGTCCCATTCTCCATCGTCGGCGGCGAACGCAGCAAATCGATCAGCGTCGTCTGCGGATCGACCTTGTCGTCCCAGGGATGTTCGGCCGTCCCGTAGCCGGTGCCGATCAGAGCCAGTCCGTTAGCGCCGGTCGAGTAGCCGGACAGATCGACGGCCATGTCGACAACGCCCCCGCTGTCGTCGCCTTCGATCTCCAGCAGCCACAAGCCGGTCAGCGGGACACTGCCGCCGCCCGGCGAAATCAACTCGACGTACTCGCGGCTATCGTCCGCATCGGGCGGATTGAGGTAGATCTCGTTCAACAGCACTAAATTGAAATCGTTGTCCGTGATGTGGACCGTCACCTGGGGCGCGCTCAACCCAGCGAAGGCCGAATCGTCGCTGGCCGTGCTGATCGAGATCACTGCGGTGTGTTCGCCCTCGATCGCCGCGTCGTCGATCGCGGTGACGGTGACCGTCTGAGGCGTATTGGCGTTGGTGGTTGTGAACGTCAGGACCACGGGCGCTCCCGCGCCGGCGCCGAGATCGATCTGCGAGTTGGACGGGGTCAACGTCACCGTCACGGGCTGGGACGGCGTGCCGGTCAGCGTCAGTTGGATCGTGTCTGTCGCGCCGCCCTCGGTCACGTTCGTGCTGCCGCCGGGCTCGACGACACTCAGACCGGGCGTCGCATCCGCAGCGGCCGAAAACACGAGGTCGTCGATCGCCAGCGCGTCGTCGTTGCCGGCATCGTTGAAATCGGACCAGCGGAGCCACAGAGTCTGACCCGGTGCCCAGGCGATTCCGGTCACGGTGAAGCCGTCCACCCCGCCGACCAGGACTTGGTTGACGGGATCGTTGCCGTTCAGGGGAACGTCCGTGCCGACTTGCGGGTTCTCACCGCCCGTCGGAGCGACGAAGTCCAACTGGGGAACGTTGGTGAACGAGCCGTCGGCCAGGGAGGCCGCCCCCAGAGCGTAGCCGAACGACAGGGTATTCGAAACGGCAGCCGCGCTGCGTCCGTCCTTCCACTGCTCGCCCGTGTATTTCAACGTGAATTGGTTCAGCGTCGTCCCCGTGTCGTTCACCAACACGGCGCCGAACACGGAGACCAGCGACCCGGACGCAAAGGCCCCGAGCGCCCGTTCGTTGCTGCCGATCGCGCCGAACATGCCGGTGTCGCCGCTGGTGATGATCCCGTCGCTGGCGATCCGGACGCTGGAGTTCGCGTTCGCACCGGTTTCGGCTGCCAACCAGCCGGCGGGCAAGGCCATCGCCGCGGGCAACGTCAAGCGGTCTCCGGGAACCGGCGTGGGCAGCAAACCGTCGAAGTTCTGGGTGTAAGGCGTGCCCGTAAAGGAGATCGGCGCCGGCGGCGCGACGATCTCGATCGCCAGCGTCGCCTCGGGCAGCGAATTGAAACCGTCACCGAGGACGAACTTCAGCGAATCCGAGGCGGGGGCCGTGCCGGTGCTGGTGAATGTCAGCAGGCCCTGTCCGGAGGTACCGCCCACCAGATCGAGTTCCAGATCCGTCTGCGTGAAACTGTCGCCGACGGTCATCGGCACTCCGTTCTTGGCGAGCACGCCGGACACGGGAACCTGCGTGATCGTGTACGTCAGCGTCTGACCAGCGTCCGGGTCGCTGGCCGACAGGACGGCGGCGTCGAGCACTACCTTCTGACCTGGGTTCAACGTCAGGCCGCGGTTTAGATCCAGCGCAGGCGGATCGCTGGTGACCGTCAAGGTTGAGCCAAAGACGGCGGAATTGCTGGCCTCGAAGCCGGCCACCGGCAGGAAGAATGCTTGGATGTTCGAGTACGTTCCCACCGGCAACGTGGTCGAGGTGAAGCTGAATGCGGCCGAACCCTCTTCGCCGGCGATGTCCGAAGTGCTTGCCAGCAGCGTGCCCGAAGGTCCGCCATCGCGGATCTGCACGATACCCGCTATCTGCCCGTCACCCGAAGCGGCGACGATCGCGCCCTGGAAAGACACCGGTTCTCCGAACCTCGCATTCAGCGGATCGACCAATGCCAGGGTGGTAGTCGTCGAAACTCCGGCCGCGGCCGTTAGATTGACCGAGACGTTGTCGATCCCGAATTCGTCGCGAGTGCCCGATCCGCTGACATCCAGCCCCGTCCAGCGCAGATAGAGATAATCGTTGGGACCGACCGCGATCCCGGCACCGCTCAGCGCCTGGATACTTCCCGCAGAAACCAAGCCCAACACATCCGACGCGCCGGGACTCGAATAGGTGGCCGAAGGAACGGCCGTGAAATTCACACCATCGGTAGAGTAGGAAAACAGCAGATCGTTCGCTCGCACCTGATCATTGCGGACGAACACGTCGTAGCTGACCGACACGGTATTGGCGGCGGTTCCGTCGTTCAGAACGCGCAGAGTGATGTGACCGTTGGTGGCGGAATTGAAGACGCTGCCGGTGGGCTGGATGAGGAGCAAACGGTCGTTGGTGGTCCCGGTGTCGCCGTCCTGATCGAAAGCGTACAGACCACCCGACGTCACCGATCCGGACGCCAACCCCAGGGCAACCGCACCAGAAGTCGCCGTGCCCCCGAAACCGACGCTCGTGCCGCCCATGGCCGCCGACCAGACATTCGAGTCGAGCCGCCCGTCGCCGCCGCCCGGCTGAAACCCGGCGCCAGCATATCCATCGAACGCCTCGAAGATATTGGCCGCCAGCAGATTTCTGGTTTCCAGTTGTTCGAAGCGGTGTTGGCGGACCAAGCGTTCGGCAGATGGTTTCGAGCGATTCCGGCGATTGGTCGGACGTTTGGTCTTCTGTTGCGTCATTCGTGAACCCTTTTGCTGGGACTGGTTGAAGAAAGTGAACGTTTGGTCGGCCATTGAAGTTGGTAGTCGCAGGCAGCAACCGTCGGCCGAACCGCTGCGATCCGGCGCGAAGGCGGCGACAGTAGAACATGGCGGTGTGAATGAATCGTGAAGCTCATTTGAAGAAGCCGTGAATCTTCCTGGCCGGTTTCCCGGTTCGATGAACGCGCGGCTCGCGGCTCGGCACAGGCTGGCAGCCTGTGCTACGGGGAGGGCCACCGAGTTACCGCTCGCGGGCTAGCCAATCGGCCAGTTCGGTGAGTCCCCGCGGATCGAAATCCTCTGGATCGCTCCACAGCGAAGGCTCCTCTTCCTCGGCGTCCGGTTCCCGTTCCGCCAGCAACGCCGCGCCGCCGATGCGGAGCAACCCATCGACCGAATCGCGGGGGTCATTGGTCGGCGCGGGATCCAGCACCAACGTCTCCTGGTCGTTGTTGGCCATCGCGGTATATGTCGATCCGTAGTTCCGCAGCAGGTTGATCGGGACGGCTCGTCGAGACGCATTGGCATCGATGGTCACATCGAACTGGAACACGACCCCGGAAACGCCGAATTCGAATTGCGGCCCCACATCGGCGCCCATCGAAACCCGGAGAATGCCCGGCGTGGCGGAGTTAACCGCCAAGGAAAACGCCCCGGATTCGGCCAGCAGCGATCCTACTTGGGCGCCCGTCACGGTTAGCAACGTCGCATCGTACTCGATCGCCAACTCCACTCCGCTGACCGTGATGCCGTTCAATTCCGTCACGTCAAGCATCACGGGCACCGTCACGGTTTGGCCAGGCAAACCGTCCAAGTCGGTTGGGATGAACAGCCGCGGGTCCGGGCCGCCCGGTGGCGGAGGCGTGATGCCGGTCGGCGGGGGCGGCGCCTGGTTGATCGGGGTTCCCACGATCAATCGCTGGAACAGGGTCGCATCCCCGGCGGTCAACGAAGCGCTGCGATTCACGTCGGCGATCAACAGCGGATCGACTAGCGGATAGGCGACGAACCCGGTGCCTTGTCCGACGGTCAACCGCTGCAGCAATGTCGTGTCGCCGGATGAGTAGATGCCGTTGCCGCTGGTGTCGCCGACGAACGCGGCGACATGCAGCCCGTCATCGGCTCGCGCCGCCCGCGGCTGCGGCACGGTATCCTCGACGTTGATGTTTTCCAACCGCAGGATCTGCTTGGCGGCGTAAGGGGCCGTGTCCGGCACTGTCGCCGCGAACCGGCCCAGTTCGATCGAGCCTGCCGACGCACTGAATTCTCCCGCGCGGCTGATGGTGACCCGCATCCGTCCTGCCTCGATCAAGTTGAACGACGCCGCGGCGCCGGGCACCGAGGCGACAAACCCCGTGACGTCCAACAGGGCGGGATCGAACACTAGGTCGAGATCCACGCCAGTGACGTTCTGCCCGGTGCTCAGCGTCACCGGGATACCCGCAGTGCTGTTCAGCGGCAGATTGACCGGCTGGCCGTAGCCGCGAGTGACATCGGGAACACTGACGACGACGGCGTTCAGATCAGCGACGGCCGTGAATGTTCCCATGTAGTCGTCGCCGGGCGTGCCGTCGGCATTTCCATCGAGGGACTGACCCACGGTGTCCGCAAACCCGTCGGCCGCGCTGCGAAGCGTAACGGTGTACGCGCCGGGATCCAGCGGGCCGCCCGTCTTGACGAACGTCATCCGCCGGTTGTCGCTGCCGACGACGACCGATCCGCGAACCGGACCGGAATCCGCGCCCACTAGCACCACGTCCGCCGGTCCCAGCAATCCTGCCGCGTTATCGTACAGATTCAACACGGCCGGATCGAAGGGCACGTTGAACTCGACGACAAACCCGCTCTCCGTCGGCGTCAGACTCGTGACCATCAAGGCTTCCGCCGGCGCGTCGTCGTTGCGGATGATGCCGTTTGCCGCCGCGACGTCGATGGTGGCTATGCCCGTCGGATTGGACAACGTGACCAGGAAGCCCTCGTCGGTCTCGAAGTCCGTGTCGCCCACCACCTCGACGATTAGCGTCTTGCTGACTTCGCCGGGGGCAAACATGATCGTGCCGCTGGGGAAGACGTCGCCCGCAAAATCCGTTGCGTCGGCGGGGTTGGCGCCCGTGCCGGTCACGGCGTAGTCCACACTGGTTTCGCCGCCGGTCTCCGCGCCGCGGGTGACGGTGAACGCAAAGGCAGTGAGGCCGGCGTCGCCCTCGGGTTTGTCCGCGTCGTCCGCTGCGATGGACAGCACCGGCGGGATGGGGGCGAAGTTGGTCACCGAGACCGTTGCAGTCGAGGCCAGGCCGTTCCCGTCGGTGACCGTGTAACTGAATGTGTCGACCACCGACTCGCCGGGCTGGAGGTCGGCAATCGGCGCCCCGGCCGCCGTGGTGTCGTAGGAGATGGTTCCGTCGGGGTTCAGCGAGACCGCAGCGCCCAGGGCACTGACGGCATCGACCGCGGTGATCGTCAACGTGCTCTTGCTGCTCAACGCGGTCCGCAAGGAATCAGCGAACGGAACATACATGAACTGGAAGCCCGACGCCACTTGCGCGAAATCGAGGCCCTTCCGTATCTGCACTTCGAACTTGCCGTCCACCGTGCCGGCGTAGAAGGCGCCGTAGTTGGCGGGGATGTCGACCGTCGAAGTGTCGGGCAGCGTGACGGTCTGCGGGTGGGTCGGGACAACGATCAACGCACCGTCCGTGGGGCCTGCGCCAGGAATATCGATGGTGATTGTCAGACCGTTGTTTGTTGCCGTGAAGGTGCCTGCTTGCTGGACCATCTGCCCCGCGCCGCCGCCCTCCGGGTCGCCGCCCGCGAAGTCGATCCAACGGCCCGCGATGAGATCCGGACTGTTGAGCGGCAGGTAGACAAAGCTGAACGGATCGTCCTCGAACCCCGTCGCGTCCGTATCGTTGTCCGCCTGCCGGATCAGCCACGTATCGCCGCCCATCGGCAAAACGTTCACGAAATTGTCGTCGTTATTGCCGCCCATCGCGAACAGAAGACCATCGCTCGTCGAATCGATGACTCCCGGAATCGAGACCGACCACAAGCCGGTTTGGATCTTGGCAATGTTCGACTGGTTCACTCCGTGGCCGTGGACCAATGTACCGTCGGTAGCGACGTGCCCGCTGATCCAGCCTTCGGCGAGCGGGAAAAAGGCCGCGCCGAGCGAAGCGTTCCGTTCGCCATTGCCCTCGGCGCCCTTTTCGGTGGCAAAGGTGAATGTGCCGCCGGTGAACTGGCCCGCGAATCCCATGTAAGCGTTGACGGAGCCGAACGGATACAGATCGTCGCGGATCGTGCCCAGCAGTACACCGTCCTGCTGCCGGATCGGCATGCCCCCGATTCCGATTCCCAAGTCGCCGAGGTCCATGGTGGAGACGATCGACATCACGTTGGGAGCCGTACCGGTCTGATCCACGCGCCACACCGTAGTCGCATTGCTCGTCGCGTCGCTGTTGCCGAAGATATTCGCTCCAACTACCT
Organism: Pirellulaceae bacterium; assembly: GCA_023382975.1. GTDB lineage: Bacteria > Planctomycetota > Planctomycetia > Pirellulales > Pirellulaceae > SKKK01. The sequence goes on along the minus strand of JAHDXO010000101.1, from coordinate 12,075 downwards.
GGAACAGCCCCGCGTCGGGATGCGTGTCGTTGCCCAGAACATCCAGCACCGCGACGGTTGCTTTGAGGACCGTCGCCGCGTCGGCGACCGCGACTGGACCGTCCGTGTCGGCCGTGACCGAGATCGGCACGGTGAACGAGACCGCTGCGCCTTGCGAATCGGTGGCGGTCACCGTCGCCCGCACAAAGCCGAATCGGTCTGGCAGGCCAGCGAAAGTCAGCACGCCGGCGTCGATCACCGCGGACACGATGTCCGCTCGCGAGAGCGAAACGCTGTAGGCCAGCACATCGCTGGTGTCGGGATCGGAGAAATGATCGGCCAGCGTCAGACTGGCCGCACTGTCCTCGGCCATCGTGATCTCGCTCGGCGCGGCTGTCACCTCGGGCGGATCGTTGGCCCCGACCCAGGTGACCGTCACGGTCGCCGTCCCGACGGATGCGCCGGTCTGTGCCCGGTAAACGAACGTGTCGGTATCCGTCTGTCCTGCGCCCAAGGCGCGGATGGCGCCCGCCGTGTTGTAGTTGACCGTCCCGTCCGCGTTGGTGCTGATTGCGATTCCCTTGGAAGTCAGATTGTCACCGAGCGTTGCTTCCGAACTGCCGACGCTGACCAGCGAGATCGGCGTGCTGGACTGGACGAGGTTCTCGAACGGGATGAAGAAGAACACGAAATCCCCGTTCTGCGGATTCGCGGTCTTGCTGCTGCTGATGTAGTCGAATTGCCGGATGAGGAAATCGCTCGAGTTGGCCGGGTCGGCCGCATAGGAGAAGTACGAGTTCCGCGGCACGTTGCCGCTCAGATCCATCGTCTCCATGATCAGCACGCCGCTGGTCGGGCTGTGTCCGGGGACGGTCACCCGCCAGAAGCCGTTGGCCGTCCGCTGGATCGTGAACTCGCCGAACGACTGCCGCATCGGATTGACCGCGGAGCTCGATCCATTGACGACTCCACCGATCAGGCCCGGCGCGCTGCGCGGGATGTACAGCAGGTTGAAGCTGTTCGATTCGGCGCCGGTCAGCGCAGCGGCATTGTCGCGGTGCTGAACCAACCAGCGGTCGCCGCCAGCGGGACGAGTGCGGGTGTAGTTGTCCGAATTGTCGCCGCCCAACGCGAACAGGAATCCGTCGGTGAACGAGTCGCTGACGCCCGCGACCGTGGCCTCGTACCGTCCACCGCTGCCAGTCACCGTCAGCCCGACGCCGCCGCCCGCACCGCCCGCGACCAGTCCGGCCGTCCCGTTGTAGCTGCCGCCGACCCACCCGGCGTTGTACGGAAAGTAGGCGGCGCTAAAGTCGATCGCCTGCTCGCCGTCGTTCTCGGGAGCCGCGTTCGTGGCGATCCACGACGGCGCGGTGACACTGGTCCCCGTATACTGCACCACGGCAAGATTGGTCGCCGCGGCGTTCAGCGGGCTGTTGTCCGTCATCGTGCTCAGCACGATTCCGGAACTTCGCAGCAGCGCGAGATTCGAAGCCGTATCGTTCGCCGGGTCGGCGTCCAAATCGCGGTACAAGTTGATATCGCCGTAGTTGTTTTCGGCTGGGTTCACTGTCATCGCGCCTACGTACACCGACCGTTGGGGAACGCCGGGCTGTCCAGGGCGTTCGGGGACGACATTGAGGGCAGTGTTGCCTGCCTTACTCTCGGTGCCGCGGAGATAGACCACATTCATGGCCGACACCTTCTGAGTCTCTAGGCCCGTGCGGTCATTGTTCAGCACGCCTAGCGTACCGTCGCCCGTGATCACGAATCGGTCGACGATCGCCAGCATGCCGCTGACCGTGACCGGCGTGGTGGTGCTGGCCGACGCTCCGTGGGGATCGGTGGCGACGATCGTCATCTGTACCGATCCCGCCGCGTTGGCTGCCGCTTGCAGGGTGATCGTACTGCCGCTGACGCTGCTCGAAACAATGCCGGGAGCTGAGAACGTGACCGCAAAGGTCAAAACATCGAACGGATTGGCATCGCTGAAGTAGTCGCCGCCGTTCAGGTCGACCGGCCCCCCGTTGATCGCGAACTGCAGAGGCGGTGGCGGAGCGATCACCGAGGGCGGGATATTCGGATCATTGTCGGTGATCTGCACCGTTACCGGAGATACGGCGAACGCCTCGTAGCGTGCGTCGGCGCTCGTCACACTGACCGCGACCACTGCCGAGTGATCGCCTTCGACCAACAGATCGTCCACGGCCGTGAGGGTCGCGACCTGCGGCTGATCGGCGTTGGCAGGGGTAAAGGTCAGTACCAGCGGCAAACCGGCGCCCGCTCCCAGATCGATCTGGGCGTTGGAGGGCGTCAGCGTGACCGTGACGTCGGCCGCCGGCGTGCCGGAGACCAACACCTGAAGCGTATCGGCGGCGCCGCCCTCGGTGACGTTTGTGTTGCCTCCCGACTCCAGCACGAACACCCCCGGTTCGTCGTCCAGGTTGAGGACCGCCACGTCGTCGGCGTCCAAGCCTTGATACCTGGCGTCACCGCTGACCGCCGGCGTGGTGAGGATCGTGTAGGTCACGGCGCCGTCCAGTTCGCCGTCATCGACGCCGGTGACGATCACCGTCTGGGGGATGTTCCAGTCCGCCGGCGTGAACACCACGGACGCCGGGGACACGGCGCCCTCGGTCGGATCGCTGGACGACAGATCGATCGTCACGTCGGCGGTGGGCTGAGCGTTCAGCACGATGGTGAACTGGGCCGTGCCGCCGGCCTCCGTCGTCACGAGACCAGTGGTCGGGCTGACGGTGATCCCCGGCGGCGGCGAGAAGAACAATCGCAACTCGGGCCGGTCTCGTTCCACAGGAGACTCGGACGAAGCGATGATCCAGCCGTCGGTTCCGGAGGGCCAGGGCAGGATTGCCCAGCCGTAGTTGGCGAGTCCCCCAGTGAACCAGTCCTGGACATCGGCAGTTACGTCGAACGGATTGAATCCGCCCTGGACCACAGGGGTGCGAGCTGCAAGTCCCGCCTGCGTCTTGGAAACGGATGCCGCCTCGGTATTGTCCGCCTGAACGCCGGGCGACGCGTTCCGCCCGCCCGAGCCGCTGCCCAACGTGTTCCAGGTGTCCGTGTCGGACCAGGGAACGAGCATCTTGTGGAACGTGCCCCCGGCGCCAGGCCCATTGTTGCCGGTGCTGGCCAGCGTCAACACGGCGGCGTGCAGGGTGGCACCCGGCGGAATCTGGCCGGACCCGCTGCCGACGAGATCCTCAAAACGCAACAGGATCTGGCTCTCATCCGCGGGCGACGGCCAGTCCGTGTTCAAGTTCACGGTCGCCGCGTGATTCGTGCTCGCACCCGCTTGCTGGATGTGAGTGTCGAACGCCCCGGCATACCCATTGACTCCCTGGCGGAAGCGGACCGAAAGCGTGTCGGCCGGCACCCACTCGACGATCAGTCGGGGCCGAAGCATCGGATTATCGGCCTCGGACGGGCTGAACGCGGTATCGTCGGCGTGTGGGGTCCACGGCAGAAATGACCAACCGTAATTGGCGTCCCCGCTGACCCAGGCTTGCAGATCTTCCGTCACACCGATCGAGACAGCACCCAACCCCGTGGCCTGCGAGCCGTTGGAAACGTTGCTTTGCGAATCGAACCCGGCACGAGCCTCGTTGCCGTCCGCCTGCACGCCGCCCAGGCCGTTGCGCGGCGCCACCCCGTTGCCCAGCGAGTTCCACGTCTCGGTGTTCGCATCCCAAGCGGTCTGCATGCGGTGCAGGGTGCCGCCGTCGCCCGAATTATTCACGTTCAGCACCAGCCGAGCCGAGACGATTTGCGCCCCAGCCGGGATTTGCCCAGGTCCGTTGCCCACGATGTCGTCGAACCGCAACAGCACCTGTTGGTTCGCGCCGCTGGCACTGTAGGCCACCCTCAGCCCTTGGCCGCTGTCGCCGGTCGGAAACGCCGTCGCTGGTTCGGCCTGCGACAACTGGATGTCGGCGGCGCCGGTGTACGTCTGGTATCCGTAATCCACGCCCTCCTGAAATTGCGATACCCGCTTGAGGCCGACCGTGACCGTCTTGGTGGCGGTCGCGCTGGTCCCGCCGTCGCCATCCGTGACGACCACCTGCAGCGTCCGCGAGCCGTTGACCGGGATGATCGCCGTGTGCCGGAACGTCACGCTCCGCAACAGGGCTTGGACGGCGGCAGGCGTGGCCGCAGCGTTCAAGGAAACCGTCAGCGGCACCGCGTGCGTGCCTCCACTGAAGGTGCCGATCGAGACACCGCCGAAAGTCACTTGGTTGCCCGACACGCCGATTTGGCCGGCGCCGGTCCCTTGATTGCGGATTTCCACCAAGTCGCCTGCGGCACCAGCCGCCGTCAGGCTCACAGCCAGCGTCCCGCCGTCGAAATCCGGCGAGTCGTGATCGGCTACGGTCGCAAGCCCGTCGATGCCGATGGCCGGCATCCCCGTCCCGTAGTGGATCGCGCCGCCCGGCAGCGTCAACACCGGCGGACCGTTGTCGTCGTCCAGGTTGACCACCGAGACGATTTGCGGCGGCGTGAACTGGGCGTAATGGGGATCCGAACTGGAACTCTCCAGGAAGTAGATTGTGTACGCGACGTCGTGGTCGTCGAAGAAATCATCCTGGCCGAAGATCGTCACGGTCTGGGGTGTATTCCAATCCGACGGCGTGAAGAGCAAGAACTCCTGGAGCGTGGAACCATCGCCGGCATACGCGCGGCCCTCGTTCACGTTGCTCGATCGGAAGGCGACCGTCACTTCGTCCAGCGGGATCGTGTTCAGCACCACCGTAAAGGCAGCCGTCCCGCCGCTCTCGGTCGTGATCAGCCCCGAGATCGGCAGGACCGTAATGCCGGCCACATCGTTGTCCAGATTCATCACCGGCACATCGGCCGCATCCAAGCCGTTGTACGCCGGGTCGCCGCTGACCGCCGGCGCCGTCATGATGGTGTAGCTCACATCGCCGTCGATCGCGAAATCGTCGACGCCGGTCACCGTTACGGTCTGCGGCACATTCCAGTTGCCTGAGGTGAAAGTGAGCGAAGCGGGCGACACGACACCTTCGGCCGTGTTGCCGGACGACAAATCGATCGTCACGTCGGCGGTCGGCGGTGCGTTCAGTTCGATGGTGAACGTGGCCGCGCTGCCCGACTCGGTGGTCGTCAACACGCCGCCGGGCCGGATCGTAATGCCGGCTGAATCGTCGTCGACATTTACCACCGCGACGTCCGCGGCATCTCGGCCATCATAGGCCGGGTCGGCGCTGACCGCCGGCTCGGTGAGGATCAGGTAGCTCACATTCCCGTCGGCAGCGCCGTCATCGACGCCGGTGATCACCACCGACTGCGGTTGATTCCAGTTGGCGGGCGTGAAGGTCAACGAAGGGGCGGATACGAGACCTTCCGCGGGGTTGCTGGAGGCAATGCCGATGGTCACGTCGGCGGTCGGTGGAGTCGCGAGGACGACGGAGAAACTAGCGGTTCCTCCCGACTCGGTCGTGATCAGTCCCGAGGTGGGCGTGACGACAATTTCCGGCGCCGTGAAGTACACTCGCAACTGCGGACGCTCGTTGGGCCGCACCGGCGGATCGACGCCCAGATTCGCGTCGCCCTCGTAGGCTTCGGACGAGGCGAATCCCCAACCGTTGGTGCCTCCCGGCCACGGGAGGATCGCCCAGCCGTAATTCGGCAGTTCACCGCGAACCCAGTCCTGCACATCCGCGGTAACATCGAACGGATTGAAAGCGCCCTGGACCAGCGGCGCTAAGCTGTCGTTGCCCGCCCGCGAGTTGTAGGCCGCGCGGGCCTCGATCCCGTCCGCTTGAATGCCGCTGCCCCACGAGTTCCAGGTGGACGATGCATCCGTCCAGTCCTGCAGCATCGCGTGAAACGTTCCTCCGTTGCCGGGCGCATCGGGAATGGTACCGGCCAAGGTGAGCACGGCGGCATGGATCGTCGAACCGGCCGGGATTTGTCCGGGTCCGCTGCCGATCAGATCGTCAAAGCGGATCAGCCCCTGATTTTCGTTCGCTGCGTCCGGCGCATCGATGAACAGACCAGGCTGGAAGGAAGCATCGGCGTCCGGAACGTTCTGGGCGAGCGTCGTGTCGCGCACCCCGAAGTACCCGTTCTCGCCTTGCCGGAAGCCGGCCTCGCTGACGGTCGGCGGCACCCAGCGGACCTTCAACATCGGTCGCTCGGCGGGATTGATGGACTCGGACGGGCTGAACGCCGTCCCGTCGGTTTGGGACGGCCAGCCGGTGAAGACCCAGCCGAAATTCGCCTCGCCAGCCGCCCAGGCCTGCACGTCGGCGGTGACACCGATCGAGACCAGGCCGGTTCCCGTGGCACTCGCACCATCGGCGGTGTGCAATTGGGAATCGTACGCCCGGCGCGCCTCGGTGCCGTCCGTCTGCACGCCGGTTGCCTCGTTTCTGCCGCTGGCGCCGCTGCCGAACGAATTCCAGGTGTCGTTCTCGGCGTCCCACGGCAGCAACATGCGATGCATGGTGGCGCCGTCGCCCGTGTTGTTGATCTGGACCATCAATTCCGCAGACACGATGGTTGCTCCCGGCGGGATCTGCCCGGGTTCGCTGCCGATCAGGCCGTCGAAACGCAGCAGTACCTGGGCCTCGTCCAGCACTTCCGCGGTGGGCCAGTCCATCAACAACCCACTGCCATCGCCTCCCAAGGGCCACGGGGTATCGGGAGCGTACTGGAACAACTGGATGTCTGCTGCGCCCGCGTAGGGGCCGTAGCCGCTGTCCACGTTCTGGCGATATTGCACTTCGCGGACCATCGAGAAGAGAATGGTCTTGCTCACGGCGTTGCTCGTGCCGCCGATGTCGTCCGTCACGACCGCCTCGACGGTTCGAGGGGCGAGCAGCGGTGCGGAATCGACGTTGCGGAACGTCACGGCCCGCAGCAGCGATTGCACCGCGGTCGGCGTCGCGTTGCTGTTGAACGCGACCAGCAGCGGCGATCCATCCTCGCCGCCGGAGAAGGAACCGATCACCACGCCGCCCAAGGAAACGTCCGATCCGGACACCCCGATCCGGCCCGGTGCCGTGCCGTCGTTGCGGATCTCCAGCCGGTCGCCGACCGCCGCGTTGGCCGTCAAAGTCACCGTCAACGACCCGCCGGGATAGGCAGGAGTATCGGCGTCTACCAACCCGGCCGCCGGATCGATCGCGACGGCCGGATCGCCGATCCCGTAACGCAGCGTCCCGCTCGGCCAAGTGACTCGGGGTTCGTTGTCCAGGTTGACGACGGGCACGTCCTCGGCTTCGATTCCATCGTAAACAGGATCGGTGCTCGAAACGGTGACGACAACCGAATACGCCGTGTCGCCATCCGCCACCAGATCGTCGACGCCCGTCACCGTCACCGATTGAGGCGTATTCCAGTTCCACGAGTTAAACGTCAACGCGATCGGAGTCACGATGCCTTCCGACGGCTGGCTCGAAGCAAACTCGATCGAGACATCCGCTAGCGGCTGACTGCCCAAGCGCAGTGTGAACTGGTCGGCTCCCCCGGCTTCGCTGGTGGTCAGGATTCCGGATCGCTCGATGACGACGGCCGCCACGTCATTGTCCTGGTTGGTCACCTGCACCGCCGGGCCCGTCAATCCGTGGAAAGCTGCGTCCGAACTCGCCGCAGGCCCAACAGCTACGGTGTAGGAAACATCGCCATCGTCCACGGCATCGTCCACGCCGGTGATCGTGACCGTCTGGAAAGTCGCCCAGTTGGCCGGCGTGAATAGCAGGCTGGCCGGCGATGACAGACCTTCGCCCGGTTCGTTCGACAGCACGGGAACCGTGACATCGTGGGTCGGCTGTTGGTTCAGCCGCACCGAGAATGTCGCCGTGCCGCCAGCTTCGCTCGTGACCAACCCGGCGAACGGGCTGACCGTGATGACCGGCTGGTCGTTGTCCTCGTTGATGACCGGCACTTCGGCCACCGCGATCCCGTCGTAGATCGGGTCGGTGCTGATCACTGTGGACACGATCGAGTACGCGATGTTGCCGTCGGCCGCCGCGTCGTCCACGCCGGTGACCGTAACCATCCGTGGCACATTCCAGTCGGTCGAGGTAAACACGAGCGCGGGCGGCGAAACCGTTCCTTCATCCGGATTGGTCGAACTCAGATCGATCGTGACGTCGCCGGCGGGCTGCGTGTCCAGTACCATCGTGATCGTCGCAGTCTGTCCGCTCTCGTTGGTGATCAGCCCGGTCGCTGGGGCGATCGTCACGCCGGGGGTCGGCGCCGGAATGAACACGAACGACACGACAAACTCACTAGCCGGAATCGCTTCCAGGACCGGAGTGGCCGTGGTGTTGACGATGTCGCGGCTCTGGATCTCCCAACCGCTGCCGCTGGCCTGGAAACTGACGATATTGTCGAAGTTGACGTTCGTTGCCGGACCGGACTCGGGCGAGATCATCAGCACGCCGCTGGTTGGCGAGTGGCCCGGGATTTCCAGGAAGTACCGGCCGTCGGCGATGGGTGTCACCTTGAACGGATGGCTCTGAATGCCGATCGAGCCGTCGCCGCGGAACTTGCCGGAGATCACCGAAGTGTCGGAGCGGGGCACGTAGACAAAGGCCACCGGATCCGATTCGAGCCCCGTGCCACTGGACTCGTTGTCCTTGGAGTACACCGTCCACGTACCATCGGCGTTGGCGGCCGACAGCGCGTAGTTGTCCTCGTTCTTCCCGCCGGTTACCAGCAGCACGCCGTCGGTGCGGGAATCGATCCCCAGCGTCCGCAAGTCGACCACGGTCCGGCCGTTGGTACTGCCCAGGACGTGCGTCCCCAGTTGCAGGCTGGGGTGGGCGATCAGCGAGTTGATCAATCCGTTGTTCGCGGTGTTTTTAGCCCAGCCGCCCAACCAGCCGCTGGCGTAGGGGAACCAGGCCGCCGAGACGTTGATGTTCCACTCGGCGCCACTCGGCGAACGGTGGATGGGGATGTAGTACCCGTCTGCATTGGACTCGATCATGCTGTTGGCGTACACCAGGCCCGGCGCGTCGCCGCCGGCGCTGTTGTCGCGGCCGTTCTCCGAAACGCTGGTCAGGAGGATGCCGCCAATGACGTCGTCACCAGCCGAGGGACCGATCTGCACGTTGAAATCGCCGCGGTTCGATCCATCCCGGATGCGGAAATCGTTGATCGCCAGCGGAGCGGTCACCGTCACGGACGTGGTCGCATTGCCCGTGTCATTCTGCACGACATCGACCAGCGCGGCCGCGACGTTGTGAAGGACTCCGGCCATAACAAGGCGGTTTTCCAGCGACTCGAACAGCAGCTTGCGCCGCGTCTGTCTTCGGTTGCGGTCTTGCGACTCACGGCGACGGGGGCGGGCCGCACTCGCGCGGCTGCGGAAGACCGAGGTATCAGGCATGCTCCAACTCCTTGAAGATGACAATGGACCAAGTGGGTCAAACCGCTCCCAAGCGGCGACCGTGCGATTGCGGAGGGCTCGAGGCCATGCTCCCTCGCTCAGCGAACAATCGCCCGCTGACACGTACCGGCGCGGTTTGGGAGGGAGGGCGGGAAAGCCGCGTCAGGCGGAATTAGAATCCGGGCAGATGAAGAAACGATGAGCGCGGGAAGAAGAATCGAGGAAGTTCACGGATTATTTCGGGTGGAACCAGTGCGGCGACTCATTCCTTGATCAATGCAATCTTCGGGTTGATTTGCCGCGCCCGTTGCTCTTCGGCGCTCGCTTCGCCGGGCCGCTGTTGACGGCGGAATACGAAGGCCCGCGCGGCGTGGATGCGCCCCATGTCCGGTGCGCCTTCGGCCAACGAATCCAGAAGTTGGTGGGCCGTCCCGAAATCTCCCAGCCGTGCTTCGCACAAGGACAACCGGATCTGGCACTCGACGAACTCGTCCACCTGCAAACCACCGCGCTGTGAAGCTTGACGGTACAGTTCGCGAGCCGCGGCGTGGTCCCCGGACTGCTCGGTTGCGAGTGCGCGCAGATAGGCCGACTCGGCCTCCCGGATCTGCGCCGCGTCCTGTTGTTTCGCGCAACCTGCGCCGCACAGCATCCCGGCGAGCAGAACCAACCCCGGACGATGAATCACCGCACTCTCCCCTTGCCCACGGAAAACCGCCCCTATTGAAAACTGACTTGATCGCCACCGTCGCGGGTGCCCATGGCTCGCCACACCTGCAAATTGATCGAATCGGCGACCGCCCGCACCGTGCCGTCGCCGAACAATACGTTGACGATCCCGGGATGCGTACTCCGCGCGGAAATGATGGCATGCTCTCCGGGTGTGTCCGGAATCGCACTCCAGTTGCCGCAGTCAGTTCCGCGCCAATTCGGAGGCGCGACGTGGTTGTACTGCGTCGCGTCGTAGCCGGCGAAGGGCCAGCCGTTGGACCAGTCCGAACCTTGCAGCCAGCGCCCGGCGGCGGTGAAGTTGAAGCTGGACGGAGCCGGAACGTAGGACTCACAGCGGCTGAACATCGTGTCTCGCGGAATCAAGCCGTCCGTCCGACTTGGCATCGTCACAATGTCGGAAGATCGTGGCAGTTGGGTCGCCGCATCGACGCCGCTGCCCGTCGTCCGCTCGGCGAAAAACGCCGTGTTGGAAAGCCCGTCCAGAAACGCGCCGGCCGATAGCCCCTCGCCGGGCGTGAACGCTCCGTTTCCGGTCGACGGGAATCCGTCGCTGCTGGAGCTGGTGTAGACGTTCTGCTGTGTCGAGGAGGCAGCGCCCGCATAGGGCGTCGATCCGCCGACGTTGTAGCGGTAGGAATTCTCGGAAACGATGCGTTGGGGATAAGGATCGCTGGGGCAGAGGAACAGTCCTTGGGCTTGCGCGTAGGCAACATAGTTGTTGTTCGTCGGCGTTCCGCTGGTCGTCATTCGCTTGATCTGCGCCTGGCTGAAATTGATCTCATTGGTGACGCTCGTCCCTTCCATGTAGGGCAGAATCCAGATATGCACGGAATAGAAGCCGGTCTGGTGCGATGCCGCCACGCTGGTGTAGTTCGTGTACGAACCCTGGACGGTGTTGCCGATCTTCCAGTCGGGAGTTCCCCGCGCCTCGGGGAAGAACTGCCGGGCCGACAGATGGTTGTGCAACGCCACGCCGATCTGTTTCAGATTGTTTTGACAGCTCATGCGGCGCGCCGACTGACGCGCGGCCTGGACCGCCGGCAACAGCAACGCCACCAGAATCCCGATGATCGCGATCACTACCAGCAGCTCGACCAAGGTGAAGGCACACCTCGGCGCGTCGTACGACCGACAGCCTGAGTACGTTCTCATCCCGGCCTCTCCATCATTCTCTGTCAGTCCGGCACTCGCTGTGCCGACGGCGAAAAGTCGACCGGCGGTTCCGGCGCCGGGCTAGTTTTTGGCGGGCAAGAGTCCTGCGTCGCGCATTCGCTGCGATACCTCGCGCATTCGCTTGCGGTACAGGTACGGCGATTCAAACGCCACTGGACCGGCTGCATCCGCTGCCGCCTTGCAGGCTGCGGCCTCGATGGGCAACCCGTTGTCGCCAAACACCGAGACGGTTTCAACGGCCAAACGAGCGTTGAGGATCAGCACGGAGTAGTTCTTCCCGTTGACGAAGATGTATCCCAGCGTACGGCCGTAGGGATCGAGCGTCGGCGAGCGGAGCAGCTCGACCTTGTCCGCCATCGCGAACACGCCGCGCGCGAATGCCGCGGCCTCGGGACCAAACGGCTGGTCGAACGGAATATCGTGCTCGTCGTGCCGCGTCTCGGGCGAGTCGATACCCAGGATGCGAACGACCTCTGCCTGGCCTTCGCCCCGGGCGATCGCGATCGTGTCCCCGTCGTCGACTCGCACGGCTTCGACCGGAACCGCGACGCGGACGCTGTGGGGAAGGGGCTGCTCTCGCGGCTGCTCAGCGGCCTGCAACGATCCCGCGGCCAGCCCCAACGTAAAGGCCAACGCGATGCCTCGGAACCAAACTTGGTTTCGCCTTGAAACAGATGCCATGATTTTTCTCCTCGTCAGCGTGTCGAACCGACGCGAATTCTAAGCGACACGATCGCGGGACGCAGTCGCCTTCGGAGGCTGCTGAAATACTGGCAAGAACCGAGGTGGGGTAAGCTTCCAGCTTGCCGAGT
>JAHDXO010000100.1:7676-24977 GCA_023382975.1 Pirellulaceae bacterium | reverse complement strand
ACGGAGTGTGATGGCTACATTGGCGAGGCGACAGTTGTTTCTCGAACGATGCTGAGCCGTCATCTTTCGTCGCTCTGCCGCTCCACGACGATGTATCCCATCGACTTGACGGTTCGGCCCCAATATTCCCAATCGGTATCCCGATAGTTGGTGACAATGCTCGTTCCATCCGAGAACGTGGTCTGAAAGACGTCCTCGGCCACGGGTCCGTGCGATTCCATGAACTCCAGTTGCAGATGCCTGAGCGTTTCGAATTGATCGAAACCACGTTTGATCATTTCCACGGCCCGTACCAGATCGTCGTCGGTGGTGCAGGTCAGGTCGTCATCGCCCATCCAGTTGGTGCCGGTGTCGCGGAATTTCGAATGAAAGTAGAACATGGGGCGACCGCCGAACTCGATCAACTTCAACCGGCTCCGCGGATCCTTGATCGTGTAGTTCGTGGTCGAGGTGTATGGATTGTTCAACACGATGCCGTTGTACACCAAGTGCCAGAACGGAACGTGCCGGTCGATCAGCGGGGGAGTCGCCGTTCCCGGCTCGTAGAAGCTGACGTACAGTCCGTAATCGAGATTCGATACGGCGTAATCGAAACCACCCTCGGACGCGAAACCGCCAAACGCTTCTTGCGCGTCGGCCTGAATGCGCCGAGTCCAGTCCGCGAATCCCTCCTTCGTCAAAGGATGCTCGGGCGAATAGCAGGTTCTCGGATTGACGGTGGAATAGACGTCGATGTAATGCAGTCCATGGAAACCGAGGTCGCGGAGTCTCCGAAAGTCTCTCGCGGAGAAACGCTGGTGCATGCATTGGGGGCAAGTCTGGTACATGGTTCCCCCGCCCCAGTTTCCGCCTTGGACGATCGAACCGTCGTTGGCTCGCAGCAGGTAATCCTCGTCCCACAGGCCGCCGATCTGCGAAGCCCGGTAGGCGTCGGAGTAGTTCGTGTGACCGACGATTTGGTAGCCAGCGTCTTGCGCCGTCTTGATCGCTTCGCGCAACTTGGCTTCTCCGCCCAGACGCTGGTCGACCGGAAATATCTGCGGATACCGGCCGTCGTGTCCGCCGATGTTCCAACCGACAAGACAGAACTCGGCCCGCTCGATGCCCTGCTTCCTAAACTCGTCGACGATCCGCATGAAGCGATCGAAGGAGACGGCGACCTTCATCGGCGGCTCGTTCTCGGCGTTCTGTTCCGGAACCGGCGAGGGCACGGGTTTCCAGCCCATGCGGACGCGCACGACCATCGAACGGGTCGCGTACGCCAAGGCGGCATTCTCCTTGATTCGTTCCTTGAGCGGACGGACCACCTGACGATCGAGTTGATACCGGCGATACACCTTGGCCATGTCGGAGTAGGTCGCCCGTTCCTTGTCCAACAGGTGGAAGTCGATCGCCAGATCGTCGTAGGGAGCGTCGCCGTTGAGTTCAAAGCGCGGAAACACGCGGTAGACGCCGTCGTTCAAATCGACCATTTGATACGCTTCGTAACGCAATCCGGTCACGATCACGGTCATCGCCCCGCGCGGCGTGCTGACGCCGAACACGGGCATCACCACATGCGGATTCCGGTACGTTCCATTCGGGCGTTCCTGAAACGTGCCGTACATCCCGTTGCAGAAGACGTAGAAACCATCCTCGCCGGCTCTGGCCGTTGCGAACGGGTGATGCACTTCGATGTGGCGAGTTCCGGCGGGAATGGCTTGCTTCGGGAGTCGCAGACGTTGAATATTCCCGTCGAGAGCAAGGGGGACCGTTCTGGTTTCCGTCGCGCCGTCGGTGCCTCGCAAGACGATTCGTGCCGCGATGTCCGCCCCGCACGCCACCGGGGAAGGAAGGGAAGCCATGCCAAGCAGCAAAACGAACATTCGGTGTGTCATCATGGACTCATGCGTTTGGAAGAATCGATTGTCCGGCTCCGCCGCTTATTCCAGGGCGGGGCCGGCGATCCGTTCGCCGCGGCGTTGCCGTTGCTGATCATCCGGGTCGAAGGTGCCGTAGAACAGGGCGTTGGTGTCCATCCAGGTGATCAGCCGCTCGAGGTCATCGTCCGACAGCGCGACGTTCTCGTGGCCCTTGCGCAGCAGGTCCATCAGCGGGCTGGCCCGGGCGCCGAAGCGGTCCGGCGGAGTCACCGGTTCCGCATTGGCTTGTGGCGCGCCGCGCCATTCGGAGAACGGTACTCGCGGAGCCAGCGCCAGATACGAGGCGGTGAACTCGCCGACCGGAGTATCGGTCAAGTCGATGCCGCCCCCGGCGTCCGCGCCGCGGTGACATTCGACGCAATGCCGGTCCAGCACCGGTTGCACCAGGATGGCGTAGTTGAACGGCCGCGAGCCGTCCGGGCCCGGCGCGATCTCCGAGGGCGCTCGCTGCCCGGCCAACCCCGCGCCCTGGCGCAGCGGCGTCCGAGTGCGGTGTTCGTGGCAGCCGACGCAACTGGACTGCTCGCCGGGTTGCAGGTAGGTCAGACTGCGCATCGTCTGGATCGCCATGCCGTGCTCGTCCAAGGCCTGGAAAGCGAGCGGGATTCCCGCCGGGGCGCGGAAGTAGGCCGATCCGTCCGCCTCGACGGGCACCGTTCCCAGCACCTGCCTGCCGGGCGAGGCGTTGGCCAAGCCGACTCGCGGCAGATTGGCGTGCGGCGTCGTCTTCGGCAGCACCTGGACGATCCGCAACTGTTTGACGGCATCACGGGATTCCGCCAACTGCGGCCAACTTTCGTGGACGTCTTGCAGAAAAAACGTGCCCTCGCCGGACTGCGCTTCGGCCAGCAACGACGGCAGCACGGGCGGCCGTTGACGCGTGCGCAGCGGCGTGGGCCATAGGCTGCTGATATTCGCATCGCGGTAGATCAGTTCCTTGTTGCCGAAGCGATCGACCAGATAGATCCCGAACTGGTTCGCCCGGTTCGCCTCGGGCTCGCCGACCAGCGGATCGAAACTGTACGCTGCCAAGAAGTAGTCTTCCGATAACGGATAAGGCGTGCGGTAACAGTGGCCCGGCCAGCGTTTCTCTTCGGCCGACATCTCGGGCACTTGCGAAACGCCGGCGGTGGCGCGCCAGTGTTGAACGGGCGATTCGCTCTCCGGAAACAACACATCGGGCGTCAAGCGTTCGATCGGACCGAGACCGTCGATGCCTTGCGTCACGTCCAGCAGGATGATCGAACCGGCGGTCATCGCATGGTGGGCGGCGGCCGTCGCCATCACGCGGTTCGAGCCCGGCACGGGGCGAGCCTCCCAAACGCCGACCGGGTTCAGCGTGTTGTTGCCGTAGAAGATCCGCACGTCGCTGCCGTCCGGCCGTACGCTCCAAAGCTGCTGATAGAAAACCGCGTTCCGGTCGACGTAGTCCCATCGCGTGTAGATCACCCGACCGTCGTTCAGCACGGCCGGATCCCACTCGTGCGTTTCGTGAAACGAGATGACTCGCGGATTCGACCCGTCCGGTTCGGCCAGCGCCAGCGTGTAGACGGGGCAGGGGCCTCGACCGCAACGGTGGAAGCCGCCGCGGCGAGTCGACAGGAACAGGATCTTGCCGTTGGGCAGATAGCGCGGCGAGAAGTCGTCGTAGGCTCCGTCGGTCAACTGACGCAGGCCGGAGCCGTCGGCGGCCATCTCGAACAGGTGGTAGAACTGGGTCGCGTTGGTACGCCAGTCGACCGGCGGCGGATCCGTCGGACAGAACGCAAACAGCACGCGCTTCCCATCCCAGGACACGTCGGGAAGCATGGCATTGCCCGGCGGCAGCGAGCCGATCCGGCGGCTCTGCATATTCCGGCCCGGAGCATCGAGCACGAACAAACCACCCCCCGGCCGCGCACAGCGGCCCGAATACTGGGTCAGTTGATGGCTGAAGGCGCTGGGCACGCTCTTCACAAACAGCAACGGCCCGAGGCGTGCCAACGGATTCTCTTCGAAGGCAATCTGCCGCCGCACCCGGTGGACGCTGCGCCACAGTTCCTCCCAAGCCGGTTCGGGAGTCGCATCGCTGGCAGACAGATCGCGATAGGCGGCCCGCAGCGCTTCCCAGCGTGGGCGCGATTCGCCCAACGAGACGCCGGCCCGGGACAGGTTTTCGATCAGGCGGTCGCCGCGTTCCAGAGTGAGCTGCGTCGCCTCGGTCCAGTCGCTGCGTTGCCGCAGGGTGGAGATTCCGTCTTGCATCCGCCAATCCCACTCGATCAACTCCTGCTCGATCGACGGCCGAAGGTCGGGCAGTTCGGGCGGTGGTATCGTCTCGGCCGAGTGCGGGAACGACAGCGGAATGCGAACTGCTTCGTCCTCCAGCGCGTATCTGAACCCGCTCCAGCGCACTGCTGTTTCGGAACCCATCCCGCGCGAGACCAGCGCGATTTCGGCAGCGCCCTTCACCTCGATCGGATCGGTGGCCAATTCGATCGCGTTGCCGTCCCGGATCGTCCGCTGAACGCGGCTCGCGCCCAGCGACAATTCGACCTGGGCCTCCGTCCCGCGGACGACGCGGACAGCGGCCAGAATGCGGAACCGACCAGCCGACGCTTTCAACGGGATCGTCATCCGCACCTCTTCGCCGCCGTCCACGCTGATCGTCACCGCTTGCGCCATTTCCATCAGCGCGACCTGCGGTCCGGCTGGGGCGGCGATCAGCGCGAAGCCACCCGCGACCGTGCTGGGGGGCGGAGCGGGGTCGCTGCCGAAGGCAAAGCGGCTGCTGCCGAAGAAGGGTGCGTCGGGGTCTCGGACCAAGGCGGCCTCGGCCCAGTTGGCCATGTCGCAGCCGATTCCGTCGCCGGCATCCGTAGCGACCAGACGCAACTCGCGGGCGCCGGCCACCGACACCTCGACCGGCCGCGGTGGATCGCTGTCAGACATCGGCCCGGTTTCGAACTTCAACTGGCCGTCCACCAAGACGCGAAACACGACGCTGCCGCGGTTGCCGCCTTGCCACTGGACGCCGACCAGACAGCGGAAACTGCTGTACTGGCCGCGCAGCTCGACGACCACTTCGCCGTTGGCATGGTGCCCCAGTCCGCGAGCGAAGTCCCGGTCGCCGATCCGCATCGGCGAACCGACGCCACCAGGCCGCGCGGCCGCGGTGTCTCGACCGAAGTCGCCCCAGGCTTGGCTGTGCGTCAGCGCGATCCCCGCATTCGGATCGCTCAAGTAATCGAGCTCTTGCGCCGCCAGATGCGGAGTGCCGAGCAGCCAAGCAGACAGGAGCAAAGCCACGAGTCGACTTGTCGCTCGCTCGGATTTCGTTTCGGTAGGCCATCGCATGAGACGAATACCCTTGGGGTTGGGAGTCTAACGCCTGGAATCCATGGGACACTGGGATCGCGTGACGCCTCGCATTATACTCTACCGCACACGAAACTGGTTCGCTCGCCTTCCCTCGTAGCCGAATTCGTGAGAATTCGGATGGTCCGGTGTTCGTCCGAATTCGCACGAATTCGGCTACGTTTGTTGCCCGCCATGGAACCCAGGGGATCCGCCATGCCCACCACCATCCCACGCCGTCGTTTTCTCGCCCGTGCCGCCGGCAGCGCCGCCGGGCTGTTGATTCTGCCGTCCGCCCGCATGGTTCGCGGCTATCCAGCCAACGAGCGTCTGAATCTGGCGGTCGTCGGCATGGCCGGCTACGGAGCGTACCATGGCTTCGCCGAGGCCATTCATACTTACGACCAGGTTCGCTATGCGTATTCGTGCGACGTCGATTTGCGCAAGGTCCGCCGCGTGTACGAACTGTGGGAGCAACGCGCCCGCCAATGGTCGAACTCCGACGACCAGGCCCAGCGGCGCGCCGCCGAGGAATACTACGGTCCTTTGGCCGAGAACAAGCCGCCGCTGTTCCAGGACTACCGGCGGATGCTGGACGAGGCCGGCGACCAGATCGATGCGGTGGTCGTCGCCACTCCGGACCACACCCACGCGATCATCGCCGCCGCCGCGCTGCGCGCGGGCAAGCCGGTGCTGGCCGAGAAGCCGCTGACGATCAGCGCCCACGAAGCCCGCGAGCTGAGTCGCTTGGCCAAACGGACCAAGCTGCCGACCCAGATGAACAACGGTGGCGCGGCCAGTCCGGGATTCCGCCGCGGCGTCGAGATCCTGCGCGAGGGACTGATCGGACCGGTCCAGCAGGTGCATGTGTTCTTCAGCCGCGGTGGACGCAATTTCCAGCAACCGCCGCCGGGCGGCCAGCCCGTGCCTCCGGAACTCGATTGGAATCTGTGGTTGGCCCAGGTTGCTTGGCGGGAATACGACCCCGGCTGGATCAACCGGATCGCCTGGCGGGAAACCAGCATTGGCGAACTCGGCAATTTCGGGCCTCACTCGGCGAACATGGCATTCATGGCGTTGAACGTCAAGGATCTGTGGGACGGCTCGGCAGCGTCTCGCACGATCCGCATCCAAGCCGAATGTTCCGAGGCCAATCAGC
This sequence comes from Pirellulaceae bacterium, assembly GCA_023382975.1. Lineage (GTDB taxonomy): Bacteria > Planctomycetota > Planctomycetia > Pirellulales > Pirellulaceae > SKKK01. The sequence continues at coordinate 18,560 of JAHDXO010000100.1, read as the reverse complement.
TTTCGTACCCGCGCTGGGAGAAGATCCGCTGGGACGTTCCCGAGCGCGATGGCCTGCCGCCGGTCACGTTCACTTGGCACCACGGTTACCCGCCCGAGTACGCGCCCGGTTCGCGCGAGATGCTGGCCGGTCTGTTGCAGCAGCACGGGGCCAGCGAGCAAGAGGCCAGCGAATTGCTGCCGTACGCGGGCTGCATCATCGTGGGCGCGAAAGGGCTGCTGGCCACCAACAGCCACAACACGACCGTCCGCCTGTTGCCCGTCGAGAAGTTCGCGAGTGTCGAACAAAATCGGCCGCTGAGGACACCCACTTCGCCGGGCCATTACCGGGAATGGGTCCAGGCGTGCCGCGACGGTTCGACCCCGATTTCGAACTTCGAGTACGCGGCGCCGTTTGCCGAGTTCCTGAACGTGGGCAGCCTCGCCACGCGGTTCCCCGGCGAAACGATCGAGTTCGATCCCGTCACCGGCCGCATCACCAACCATGCCGAAGCGGCGTCGCACCTTCAGTATCCCTATCGGGACGGTTGGACGATCTGATACTCGAACACGGAGCAACCATCATGAAACCGGAGAATCCCCGCAGCCGAAGTCGTGAGGCTTCGGATCGGACAAGCGAAATCCGAATTCTCACGAATTCGGCTACAAGACGGGTGAGCCGTCGCCGATTCCTTGCCACATCGCTGGGCGGTGCGGCCGGCCTGCTGATCCTGGCCGACGCCCGCAGTGCGCGCACCTACCAAGCCAACGAGCGATTGAATCTGGCCGTGTTCGGCAAGATGTACAACGCCGAGCATTTCCTGACCGGCGCTCATCTGCACAACGCCGACATCGTGGCCATCTGCAATCCGGATCAGCGGCGAATCCCCGAAGTGTTCCAGCGCTGGGACGAAGTGGCTCGGCAGTGGTCCGCCTCGGAGAATCCGCAGCAGCGGCAAGCGGCGGCACAGTACCGGCGTTTGGCCGACCGTCAGGGCGTGGAAGTCTACGCCGACGTGCGGCGCATGTTCGCCGAGATGGCTCAGCGGATCGACGCCGTCATCGTGTCCGACTACGACCACTTTCACGGCGTGGCGTGCGGCGAAGCTCTGCGCGCCGGCAAGCCGGTGTGCAGCGAGCGGCCGCTGGGCTTGACGATCCAGGACGCGAGACGGCTGCGCGCGCTGGCCGCCGAAACCGGGCTGCCCACCACCTACCGCAGTCCAGGGACCGGTACGGGAGCCTTCCGCCGCGCGATGGAATTGGTCGAAGAGGGCGCGATCGGGCCGGTGCGCGAGGTGCATATCTGGTTCCAGCGCGGCGGTCCGGACCGGGCCGAGCGCCCGCAGGGTCGGCACGAGGTGCCCGAGGGACTGGACTGGGATCTTTGGCTCGGGCCGTTGCCCTGGCGCGACTATCATCCCGACTGGATGTCCTACGCCCATTGGCGCGAGACATCGAATGGCGGCTTGGGCAGCTTCGGGCCGCACACGACCATCTTCCCGTTCTTGACGCTGAAGATGCGCGAGCTGTGGAACGAGCCGCCGAAGACGGGCGCCCGTGCTCTGGAGTCGGCCCCTCCGGCGATGATTCGCGTCGAGGCGGAATGTTCGAATCGGAACCGCGTGTCGTATCCCCGCTGGGAACGCGTGCGCTGGGAGATCCCGGCCCGTGGGGATATGCCGCCGGTGACGGTCACTTGGCACCACGGCCCCGAGTTCGCGCCCGGCACGCGCGAGTTGATCCATGCCAAACTGCGCCAGTGGGGCGTGACCAGCGAACAGGACGCGGACGATCTGATGCGCACCGCCGGATCGCTGCTACTGGGCGAGCAAGGCGCGTTGGTGGCGGACGACCACAGCGTGAAGATCACCGCGCTGCCCAAGGAGAAGTTCGTGGACGTCGAAACCAATCGCCCGTTGCGCATCGGTGCGTCGCGCGGGATCTACGTCGACTGGATCGAAGCCTGCCGCGGAGGCCAGCCGAAGATACTGGCCGACTTCGACCACGGCGGCCCGCTGAGCGAACTGCTGATGTTGGGCAACATCGCCACGCAATTCCCACAGGAAGCGTTGGACTACGATCCGGCCAACGGCCGGATCGCCAACCACGCGGAAGCGAACGAGAAACTGGGCTACCCGTACCGCGAGGGCTGGCGCATCTGACGCGCCGCCGGCAGATCGTGCAGCAAGTTCTCGGCGTCCCCATGACTCGACGAAACGGTCGGATCACCGTCACGGTATTCGTGCCAACGCTACGGTTCGACCACAATGGCTAGATTCCGCAGGGTGCCTTGAAAGCGCTTCGAGCCGTCGTAGTCGTCGACCGTGTTCTTGGCATCGAAGCCGACGTCGAAGTCCTCCATCGGCTGGCCGGCCAGCAGACCGGGTGCCTTCACGGGCTCGGCGGCTTGGCCGTTCACCGAGAGGTTGAGCATCGCGTCGGCGGTCACTTGCGCCCGCAGCGTCAATTCCTTTCCCGGCAGTTCCGCCGAAGTGACGCGAGTGACTTGATCGCCGTGCCGCACCGCAAAGACGGCGCGGTTGTCGCGCAGATACAGCGTATATCCCGCGACCGAACCGCCGTGCGACACAATCACGCCGCCCGCCGGATGCGTCTCGACTTCGCACGTGATAACAAAGGGCTTACCGGCGACTCGAGGCGCTTGGGCCGCGGTGATCGAATCGCCGAGTTTCAGGGAATCGAGCGGTACGGGTTTGATGTTGGCCTGCGTCTTCGCGGCGCTCTGAGGCATCTCGCCCGGGTACAGCATCACGGGATTCTCGACTCGGCCCGCCGGGCGGCGCGCTGTCGGGGACGCTCCGCCGATCTCCGCGGTGATCTTCGCCGCCAGTTCCTGGAGCTGTTGGACGACCTCGGGGTGCTGCGGAGCCACGTTCTTCCGCTCGCCGATGTCGTCGTCTAGATGGTACAAACGAGGCTCACGGCCCTCCGCGTCCTGGGCGACCCCGCGGCCCATGGTTTCCGGCTGGGGCGCAATGGCCAGCTTCCAGGGCCCTTGACGCACGGCCTGCAAGTTGTATCCGGCGAAGTAGTAGTGGGCTTCGCGCGGCGATTGCGCGGACTGTCCCAGCAAGAGCGGCGAGATGTCGCGGCCGTCGATGACCGGCTCGGCCGGCGTCTCGCCGCCCGCCAATCTCACCAGGGTCGGCAGCAGATCAATCGTTCCGGCAACGGCGTCGCAGACAGCGCCGCCGGCAATGCGCCCCGGCCACCAGGCGACCGTCGGCACGCGCACGCCGCCTTCCCACGTGCTGCCCTTGCCGCCCCGCAGCGGTCCGGCCGTGCCTCCGTCGCTGCCTTTGATCAGCCACGGGCCGTTGTCGCTGGTGAAGATCACCAACGTCTTCTCCGCCAGTTCCGTCTCGCGCAGCGTGTCCAGCACTCGACCGACGCTCCAATCCACTTCTTCCACCCAGTCGCCGTAGCGGCCGTTGGCCGATTTGCCCTGGAACGCCGGCCCGGGAACGATCGGCGTGTGGACGGCCGTGTGGGGCAGGTACAGGAAGAACGGCTGCTGGCGATGCTCGCGAATGAACTTCACCGCCTCGTCCGTGTATCGCTCGGTGACCCGCGTCTGATCTTCGTCGGTCAGAAGTTCTGCCACCTGACTGTCGCGGACCAGCGGCACGACGCGCTGGCCGGTTTCCAGCGACTTGCGCTGCATGTCGTTCGAGTAGGGAATTCCGAGGTAGTGGTCGAAGCCCTGTCGAGTCGGCAAGAATTCCGGCTGGTCGCCCAGGTGCCATTTGCCAATACACATCGTCGCATACCCGAGCGGCTTGAGCCGATCGGCGATCGTCGCCTCGTCGGGGTTCAGGCCATTGGCCCCGGCGGGAAAGTAGACACCCGGCACCGAAATCCTCGCCCCGTAGCATCCGGTCAGCAACTGGGCACGCGAGATCGAACACACGGTGGCCGCGTAGAAGCTGGTCAGCTTCATGCCCTCGGCCGCCATCCGGTCCAAATTCGGCGTGCGATTCCGCGTCGAGCCATACGGCCCGATGTCGCCGTATCCCATGTCATCGATGAAGATGACCACGAAGTTGGGTCGGTCCGAGACCTCGGGGGACGCGGCCGCTTGAGCCGGCGCGGTCCCAACCGGCAACACCAGCCACCATGCGATAAGTGCAAAAACACAGTTCTTCATAGCTGAACTCCTGGGTGCGAGGCAAAGGGGATCAAGCGACTTCCTGCCAAATGATCCGAGTTCGGTCGGCAAGCACCGACCCGCGAGCTGCCATTCTACCGCGGATTTCGGCCCTAACCAAAGCGGGTCGCGAACACCGGATGCGACTCGAAAGAAGCTGCTGGCGCGGATCACTCATGCGAGCAGTGCATCCCCGAGACAACCGGGACAATCGCCCCGCTGGCTGAACTTCAGAAAATTCCGAAATTTCTTTCCACTTTTCCCAGAATTCCCATTTTCATGTGTTACGTTTCTATAGCCAAAAATATCGCCGCAAACAACCCAAAGCCCTGTATCGCTAAACTTCCCCCTATTTACCTCTGGAGTAATACCACGTGACGACGACCTATCTTGAAACGGACGAACTCGTACAAATGGACCGCCGAACTCGGAATTCGCGCCGCGAGTCGGATAGCGACCGTCGGAAACAGGACCAGCCGGTCGCCCAGGAGCGACGCAAAGGCGAACGCCGCAAGAACCAGCGCCGCCGCCAGATCGACCCGACCACCTGCGAGCGCGACTACTCCAGGGACGAAATCGAGTTTATGCAGGCGCTGGACACCTACAAGCGCCAAAACGGCCGCATGTTCCCCACATGCAGCGAAATCCTCGAAGTGGTTCGCTCGCTGGGCTACGTCCGTATTTCCCCGGACGGAACGGTCGTCGCAGCCGAAATCTCCGGTTGTTCCAGTCCTGACACCGACGAGAGCCTGGACGATCTGGAAGACAGTGACGAGGCGTAGCAAGCCGTCCGACGTAGCCCGCAGGAAATGGCCTGCCGCACCGCTGTGGCCGGTCTCGGACCGAGCCATGGACCTCGACCGCGGGTCTCCCAAATAGCTGGAGACCTACCGTCGGACGTTTCGGCGATCTTCGGAGACATGCGCCGAGCGCACCCAACTCCGCGCTGGCGTATTGCGTGATTGGGCAACCCGCGGCCGATCAGCGAGGCCTTGATCGTAAGCTTGCGAAATGCCGTCAATGCTGGCATGGTAGCCGAAGTCGTGAGACTTCGGATTCTGCAGTTTCCCTCCGAATTCTCACGAATTCGGCTACAAGGTTACGATCAAGACCATCAGCGCCCGGCCAGGACTTCGCAAGTCTTCGAAGATTTGCTATTGCCCCGCAAATCGCTTGTGGCTAACCTCCGCACCGCTTTTCGAGCCACCGTTTCGCAGCGGAAGCCGGACCTGAATTCGAAGTGCCTTCTCAGGAAAGCGTCCTAGCCGTGAGCCGATTCCAACCAACTCAATCCAAACTCGCCCAACACGGGATTCTGTTTGCGCTGGTAGCTGTGCTGGCAGTCACTGCCTCCGGCTGCAAGGTGGCCGCGGACGGCCAGAATCTCCAGGGTGTCCGGTTGTACCAGCAAGGCCAGTATGACGCCGCGATGCAGACCTTCCAGAAGGCCGTGGCGAGCGATCCGACCAATGCGGACGCGTTCTACAACATGGCCGCAACCGTCCATCGCACGGGCGTCTCGCGCAACGATACCAATCTGCTGGGGCAGGCCGAAACGCTGTACAACCGCTGTCTGGACTTGGATCCTGCCAACGCGGACTGCTATCGGGGCCTAGCAGTCCTGCTGTCCGAGACCGGGAGATCCGACCGGGCGTTCAGCCTGCTGAAGAACTGGGCGATCCGCGATCCCAAGAATTCCGAAGCACGCATCGAATTGGCTCGGCTGTACGAAGAGTTCGGTGACGCGGAATCCGCCAAAGTCCATCTGACCGAAGCCTTGCAGATCGACCAGAACAACGCACGCGCCTGGAACGCGCTGGCCCGCTTGCGCGAACAGTCGGGCGATTACGCCCAGGCACTGGCCAACTACCAGCAGTCGTACAACTTGAACCGCTTCCAACCCGAGGTGGCCGAGCGAATCGCTTCCCTCAACCGCTCGATCGCCCAGTCCGTCACGCCCCAGGCGCCAAACACGCGAACCGTCACATCGTCGCCGCCGCCGGTGAACCGCTGAAACGCGCAGCGTGCTTAAATGGAACCCTGGGGCCAATGCCTAGGCATTAAGAGGTCGCCCGAAATGGGATGACTTTCAAACCGGGAACTCGCGAGAATTCCGCAACGTTGTCCGTCAACAGGGACAAGTCATGCCACCTCGCTGTAGCGGCGATGATCAGGTCATGCGCGCCGATCAATTGGCCTTGACGCAGCAGTTCCGCATGCAACTCGGCGTGAAACCGTGCCACTTCCGAGGTGAAATCCAATACCGATATACCGCGCAGCACCGCCTCGACAAACGCGGTTCGTTTGAGTCGGCGCAACTCGATGTCGGCGCGGTGGACGCCCACCAGCAATTCGGAGACGGTCACGGCACTGATGAAAACCTCGCCTGTGGCGTCCCAGGTTGATAGATCCACGGGCTGCGCACGACGCTCGAACACGACAAAAACCGCAGTGTCCACCATCAATCCCATCGATTGTCCTCATGGGGGAAGTTGCGACGGAGTCTATGGAGATCTTCCACAAAACCGTCCGCATCGTCGCCGAGTTTAGGAAGACTCTGCAAAAAAGAGTTGAGATCCATGACCTGCAGAGCAGGTCGGGGTTCTACGGGGCTGATGCGCGCGATGATCCGGTCCCCGCCATCCACCTCGACCGTAACACCGTCCGTACAGACACGCTGTATGAGTTGAGTGAAGTCCCGCTCGGCGTCTGCCAGTGCGATACGTTCCATGCCGTGGTTCTCCCAAATTACCGTGCCCGTTCGATTATAGGCTCGTTCGTCATAGACGCATACCGCGCACGTTTTCGAACGAGTTTTCGAACGACACTGTTCGCATTGCACGCTCGAATCGACGATGAGCGCCCGCCCAAGCGTGTTTGCGGATCGACGCCCCTGTACGTCACGGCAATGCACGGCTCAAGCCGACAGCGTCCTGACCCAATCCACTCGGGACGGACTGAATTCCGATCTTCGGTCTGCGGTGGTCCTTCTCACAACCGCGCTGGCAGCTTAGAATCGGACCTTTCCCTACAGCTTCGGACGCTGGCGGGCGTGCGTTTCCCCCCGGATTATAGGCGTCCGACCGCCTTTCCTCCCTTTGAATGGTCATGGTGCCCCAACGATGACGGAGCGTATTTTCAATTTTTCGGCCGGACCTGCAGTCCTTCCCCTGTCGGTGCTCGAGCACGCCCAGCGCGAACTGTTGGCATTGCCGGGTGCCGGGGCCTCGATCCTGGAGATCAGCCACCGCAGCAAGGTTTTCGAGGCGATCCTGCAATCGGCCAAGAAGCGGCTGACCGAACTGCTGTCCATCCCGGAGAACTACCGCATCCTGTTTCTGCAAGGCGGCTCCCGCTTGCAGTTCTCGATGGTGCCGATGAATCTGCTCTCGGCGGACGGACCGCCCGCCGACTACATTCTGACCGGATCGTGGGGCAAGAACGCACTGAAGGAAGCCATCAAGGCTGGACCGGTTCGCGTCGCGTGGGACGGCAAGGCGAGCAACTACGACCGGTTGCCGGGTGCGGGCGCGGTGCAACTGAGTCCCCAAGCGGCTTACGTCCACATCACGTCCAACGAGACGATCGAGGGCGTCCAATTCCGCACCGAACCGGAGACCGGCGACGTACCGCTGGTTTGCGATTCGTCATCCGACTTCCTGCATCGACCGCTGGACATCGCTCGTTACGGCCTGCTGTATGCTTGTGCGCAGAAAAACGCGGGGCCGGCGGGAGTTACGATCGTCATCATCCGCGAAGACCTGCTGGAGCGTAGCCAGGACTCGCTGCCCGGATACTTGAACTACAAGATCCACGCGGACAACGATTCGCTCTGGAACACGCCGGCGGTGTTCGGCATCTACATCTTCGACCTGATCGCCCGCTGGTTGCTGGAAGACATCGGTGGTTTGGACAAGATGTACGCGCAGAACTGCAGCAAGGCGCAGATGCTGTACGACCTGATCGACGCCAGCAACGGTTTTTACCGCGGCCATTCCCAATCGGATTGCCGGTCCGTGATGAACGTGACCTTCCGCTTGTCGACCGAGGAACTGGAGAAGAAGTTTTTGGCGGAGGCCGAGAAGAACGGGCTCAGTTCGTTGAAGGGTCACCGCAGCGTCGGCGGCATCCGGGCCTCGATCTACAACGCCATGCCCGTCGAAGGCGTGACCAGCCTGTGCAACTTCATGCGGGACTTCGCGTCCCGGTCGTAACCGATTTTGTTTCCACCGTGGCGGAATCCGCGAGAGTTCGGACGGACTCCCGATTGCGACCGAGACCTCGCGACTTCGGCCATCCGGTAAGTCAATCCCAAGCATTCTGTGCAGTTGAGAGGAACGGCAAATGCAAAAAGTCATCGTGCTGGACGACATCGCGCAAGAGGGACTGGATCTGCTGAACTCGGCCGAAGGGATCACCTACGAAATTCGCACCGGCTTGAAAGGCTCCGAGCTGCGTGCCGCCTTGACGGAATTCGACGGTGCGATCTGCCGCAGCGGCGTCAAGATCACCGGCGAATCGTTGGGGGGCAACCGCCGCCTGCGAGCGATCGCTCGCGCCGGCGTCGGAACCGACAACATCGACAAAGCGATGGCGACCCGCCAGGGCATCGTGGTGATGAACACGCCCGGCGGCAACACGCTCAGCACCGCCGAGCACGCTTTTGCCCTGATGCTGGCTTTGTCCCGCAACATCGCATCCGCTCATCAAAGCTTGGTCGAAGGCCGTTGGGACCGCAAGTCGTACATGGGCAGCCAACTGGCCGACAAGACGCTGGGCATCGTCGGCCTGGGGAGAATCGGCAAAGAGGTCGCCCGCCGCGCGCTGGCCTTTGACATGCGGGTGATCGGCTACGATCCGTTCCTGACCGCCGATGCGGCCAACAAGCTGGGCATCGAACGGGTCGAAACCGTCCAGGAGATGCTGCCGCGACTCGATTACCTGACCGTCCACACGCCGCTGACCGCCGAGACGAAGAATTTGATCGGCTTGCCGGAACTCGAATTGCTGAAACCCGGCGTGCGTTTGATCAACGCCGCGCGAGGCGGCATCTACGACGAGGCGGCGTTGATCGAAGGACTGAAGAGTGGCAGGATCGGCGGCGTGGCCTTGGACGTCTTCGCCAACGAACCCTGCACCGACAGCCCGCTGTTCCAAATGCCCAATGTTGTCTGCACACCGCATCTGGGCGCGAGCACCGAGGAAGCTCAGACCCAGGTCGCCATCGAAGCCTGCCAGTTGATCATCAATTACCTGACCTCCGGCGAGATTCGCCACGCGGTCAACGCCGCCTCGGTCGACCCGAAGACGTTGGCCGCCCTGCGCGGTTACATCGACCTGGCGTACCGCCTAGGCCGGTTCCTCGCCCAATGGCAGACCGGGGCGATCGAGTCCTGCTCGCTGAACTACCGGGGCGAAGTCGCGGACAAGGACACGCGACTGCTGACGTCGGCATTTTGCGCCGGATTGCTCGAAGGCGCGATGGAGGAAGAAGTCAACATCATCAACGCCGACGTGCTGCTGCGGGAAATCGGCATCGAATTGTCCGAGGAGAAGCAGATCAAGGCCGGTGTCTTCAGTTCGTCGCTGCAGGCCGAACTGACCCGCGATGGTCAGAAGCTGGTCGCCGCCGGCACGCTGTTCGGGCAGAACATGCCGCGGCTGATCCGCTTGGACGATTACCGGCTGGAAGCCTATCTGGACGGCAACCTGTTCGTGTTCAAGCATAGGGACGTTCCCGGCATCATCGGCGCAGTGGGCAGCATTTTCGGCAAGCACGGCATCAACATCGCCCAGATGTCCGTCGGCCGCACCAGCAACCAACCCGGCGGCGAAGCAGTCGGCGTCCTGAACCTGGACGGCGTGCCCGACCAAGCCACCATCGACGATCTTCTGAACCAGGAAGGCGTCCTGGACGTGAAAGTCGTCAAGCTCCCGGCCGCCGGCCAAGTGCCCGCGTGGCTCTGACCAAACCGTAGAGCGGAATTCATCCCGCTCAGCAGAACGGGAATTCACTCCGCTTAAGCAATCGAAAATCGATTCGACCCGATCCCACGCGGACTCGCCCTGGCTGAAGCAGGGCAGGGGGGATGAACACCCCCCTGCCCAATCCGCGCAGCCGAATCTCCGCTACCCTGCCCGTAGCACAGGCTGCCAGCCTGTGCTGCTCCCCTCTGACACCCGAGCCGCTCACGGCTGATTTTGGGTCCGCAAAAAATCGCTCCTTTTTTTTCGAGATTTTTTGCAACACGCGATTTTGAATGATTGACATCCGAAAGTGCGTTTGTATTATCAGCGCTATCCGTGCCTGAATATGCCTTGGTGGTCATTCAATCTGGAGGCTCCTCCATGCGTGACCTTTTCGCATCGCACCGGCTTGGTTCAGCGCTGTCGAGCTTCCGCGTTCAGCGGAAGGAGTCGAGAAGACGTCGTTCTCGTCAGAATCGAACGCTGCTGCTCGAACCACTTGAAGTTCGTCACCTGCTCACCAGCGATCTGCTGCCGACCGACAATTTTTCGCTCTCGTCTACTCACACCCTCGACGTGTCGGAACCGCCTTCTTCGGTTCTCGACTCGGCTGAGTGGTACGCAGCGTCAACCTGGTCTGCCTCCACAGCCGAAGGAGAAGCCTTCGACTACGGATACGACAACTACGGATACGACAACTACGGATACGACAGCTACGGATACGACAGCTACGGATACGACAGCTACGGATACGACAGCTACGGATAC
>JAHDXO010000100.1:0-7276 GCA_023382975.1 Pirellulaceae bacterium | reverse complement strand
TACGACAACTACGGGTACGACAACTACGGGTACGACAACTACGGGTACGACAACTACGGGTACGACAACTGCGGGTACGACAACTTCGGATACGACGGCTACGGATACGACGGCTACGGATACGACGGCTACGGATACGACAGCTACGGGTACGACAGCTACGGGTACGACGGCTACGGGTACGATTCAGCAGCGGACGGTACGGCAAGCACGGTGTTGCTGCCCGGTGGTTCGTTGTGTGCGGGTACGGTATGCATCTAAAACAACGGCCCCGGCGAGATTCTGGCGACCGTAGACGAGAACCAGGGAACTGCCGCCGCCCATTCGGGCTCCATGTTCTCGGTGTCCGTGTCGGGCGGCGACGGTAGCTGGACGGGCGACGCAGAGATGTTGGATTTCTCTGCGACGGGAGACGTGTCGGACATCTCGATTACGGGAAATCTGTTCGTGATGGCTGGTGGAAATGCCGGCGAACTGACGGGCAGTCTAGTCAATGCGATGATCGGCGGCGACTTGGCAGGGATCCAAGCCAGCGAAGTCGATGTCGTCTATGCAAGCCGCCTGGGAGCGGTCACGGCGACTGGGAGTATCCACTCCATTTCGGCCAACGAAGTGGCTGGGCCAATCTCGGCCGGCGGGAGCATCCGCTCCGTTTGGGCGATTCGATCGGTCGGCTCGATCGAGGCCGGTGGCAGCATCGGCATCGTCTCGGTCGCCACGGACATCGCGGGCCGGATCTCAGCGGGCGGTGACATCGGCTTCCTTTCCGAACCGGCCTCGGGCTACTACGAGCCAGGGGGCGTCTTTGCTGGACAGAACGTCGCTGCTGCGGTGACTGCGGGAGGGAATGTCGAGCGAGTCGAGGCCGGGTGGAGCATCACGGCCAACATTTCGGTGGACGGCGATCTGTTCGCGGTCCACGCTCCGATCAGCATTGCAGGAAACCTCTCTGCGGGCGGCACTGTTTACGATGTCACCACTCTGTGGGGCGACATCCGAGGAAACGTGTCGGCCGGAAAGAGCGTTGGGTTTGCTCCGCGGTGCGAGGACGAGTACGAGTGCATGTACGAGCGTTCGGGACTCGGCATCTCGTCCGGGGGCGGCTATCACGGGAACGTGACAGCCGGTACGGATATTGTCGGCATCCGCGCCCAGCACGACATCAGTGGCGACTTTCGTGCAGGTGGCAATGTGGATTGGGTGGAAACATGGGGTGGGTTGACTGCCACCATGCGGGCAGGCGGACATCTTCGCTATGTACGAGCCTCGGGTGATGCGCATTTGACCGTTTCGTCGGGTGGGGATATCGGCACCATCGGCAGCGGCGGAGTGATGAATGCCACGCTGACGGCTGGCGGAAACGTCGACACGGTCAGCGCTTCCGAGGCAACTGTCTCGCTGACGGCGGTCGGCGATGTGACGCACGTTCTGGCAACCCGCCTTCTCGATGCAAAATTGATGGCGCGGAATGCGGGGGTGATTCGTGGAGGTGAAGTTCAGCTTGCGCTGAAACTGAGCGGCGATGCGGACAGCATCCTCGGCAATACCTTGTCGGGTACGGTGAATGCAGGTGGCCGAGTGACAACGATCACGGCCGGCAGTTCGATCGCCGGTCAATGGACCATTGGCGGCGACGTGGGCTCCATTCAGAGCCAATCGGGCGGCGTCAACGCGACGTGGGACATCTCCGGCAGCTTGACAACCGCCACCGCGGCCACCGTCCTTGCCGGATCGCTGACGGTTGGCGGAAATGTCCACAGTCTCCATGCGGGCCACGAACTTAGCGCGACGGTCAAGATCGCCGGGAGCGTTCAGAACGTCACCGCGAGCACGAATATCAGCGGAGAAATCTCCGCGGGCGGCCAGTTGCACACCGTAACGGCGGACCGCGAGATTTCGGGCAATTTGCGCTCCGGAAGCGACATCTGGTTGATCATGGCCAGCGACGTGCTGGGGAATGTGCATGCGGACGGTTCGATCCGCCAGCTCTCGGTCCGCCAGATACTCGCCGGAAACGTCGAAGCGGTCGGCGATATCCGCCGGGTCAACGTGGGTCGGGACATCATCGGGAACATCACCGCAGGCGGCTCGCTGGGGCTCGACGATTACTCCATCGATCCGGCGGTCTACGCGGGCGGGAACGTGAAAGGAGACCTTCGCGCCAAAGGTTCGATCCACACCGTCCACGTCGGCGGCAATCTGATTGGCAGCATTTCCGCCGGGGACAATATCACCTGCGGCATCATCGTGCAGCGGACCATCTCCTCGCCGCAAATCTCCGCCGGCGGGAGCATCGCGGTGATCGCCGCAGGCGACATGCTGCCCGGCCGCTATGAAGCCTTCGGCGGCAATCTAGCAGAGTCGAAGATTACCGCCGGCGGCTGGATCGGAGCCATCCGCGCCCACGCCGCCGACGGCAACGGCGGCCACATCACCGGAGTAACCATCGAAGCAGGCGGACACTTGGGCTGGGTCTTCGCGGGTGCAGACATAGAAGCCAAGATCATTGCGAAAAGCTACATCCGCAACATCTCCGCGCAGCTAGGGATTATTAGCGAGTTGATTCAGGCCGGGGCTTCGATCGACCAGATCTGGGTCGGCGCCGGGATCGATGCAGTCATCGATGCGGGCATGCACCTTCATGCGCTCTGCGCCGGTCAGTTGAGCCCTGGAGACATCGCAGGGTCGATCTCCGCCGGCACTCATGTTGGCCTGGTGAAAGCCCGCAACGGAAGTGTTCTCGCGACGATCCAAGCGAAGACCCACGTCGAGACGGTGACCGCCAGCGCGCACATCACGGGAGATATCGCGGCCGGCACGGATATCGAGTGGATCTCTGCCGTGCAAGACATCACGGGGAAGATTGAAGGCGGCGGTGATATCGCCTGGGTCGTTACCGGCATCGATCGAAGGCCGGACGAAACGAACGAGGGAGATGTCCGGACGATCTCTATTGTACCTGGAACCGCATCGCAGCCGGTTGGCTCGGAACCAGAATCCAATTCAATTTTCCCTCGCATCAGCGCGCCGTCCTTCCCTGGTGGGAAGATCAGCGGCGAGATCATCGCTGGCGGGTCCATTGGCGTGATTCAAGCAGGACAACAAGTGGCGGGAGACGTGTCCGCAGCCGGCTCGATCGATCTGGTATGGGCTGGCGGAGACATCGACGGAGATCTCCGTTCACAAACTGGGGGCATGTTTGTGAACACTTGGGGAGGCTTGAACGGCAATATCGACGCCAACGGCACCGTTCACCTCGATGCATACGATGCTGTCGCCGGGCACGTGATCACCGGGCAGGGTCACGTGGTAGTGAGCTGCTGGGGCGACGTCGACGGCCAACTGATTGGACCGGACGGCGTTCGAGTGTGGGCCTACGGTTCGGTCAACTCATCTGCCGAAGCGGCGAGCAAGGAAGCCGAAGACGGTTCCACCGCCGCTGCGACCGCCACCGGTGCGGGCATCAAGAGTTCAGCGGGGCCGATTCTCGTTCAGGCCCTGCAAGACGCACGAACCAAAATGGAGGCGTCCCAGACGGTGGCCGTGGGCGTGCTGGGCTCGTTCGACAGCACGGTCGTCAGCCACAACGGCCATGCCATCGCTCAGGCCGTGGGGAAGATGAACGGCGCCCTACAAGCCAACCGGACGGCGGTAGCCATGGCGCTGGACTCGATCGCCATGAAGATCACTGCGGACCAGGCAGATATTCGCACCGCGGTGAACTTCAGCGGCGAGGTGACAGTCAAGTCTGATCTTTGGGTGAATGTCCGAGAAAGCGTCGCCGGAACCCTGCACTCGACGGCCGGCAGTGTCTACGTCGAAGCCGTGACGGTCGATGCCGACGTGACGAGCGACGCGGGGCAGGTGGCGGTACTCGCGTACGGCAGCCTGAGCGGCGAGGTCCATGGCCAGCAGGGTGTCGCGATTCGCGCGATGGGCAATGTTTCGAAGCCAGTCATGTCGGCGGCGGGCGATGTGCTGATCCTTGCCGACGGCGACATCTCGGGACACGTTTCCGCGCCCGCCGGGAATCTCCAACTCGCCGCGCTGGGCTCCATATCCGGCAATCTGTCAGCGGGCCGCGAAATTCGAGGCGTCACCTTTGGGAGCCTGTCGGGAACGGTGGTCTCGGACGGTAGCGTGCTGTTGAACGTGTGGGGCATGATCGAGAAATCGATCGCCGCCAACGGCGGTCCGGCAACGATCTTTGCTCGCGGCGGCATTCAAGAAACCGTGACGGCTCAGGGCGATCTCGATGCTGTCACCGGCGGCGACGTTTCCCGGCCCTTGACCTCGAAGGCCGGTTCCGTCGCTTTGGTGGCGATCGGAAACGTGGACGGAGATGTGACGGCAGGTGTCGCCGCGGCAGTAGATTCACTCGGCACCGTCAAAGGCCGCGTCGCTGCCAACGGCGGCAGCGCCCGAATATTAGCGCTGGCGGATTTTCTTGGCGATGCACGAGCCACAGCCGACATTGGCATCACCGTCGGCGGACGGATCGATGGCTCGGCGATCGATGCCGGGGGTGCCGTGAACATTTCCTCGCACGGCGCAATCAGCAATGCCCAAGTCACGGCCGGCTCCAACGGCACCGTAACAGCCGATGCTGCGATCAGCTCCTCGCGATTCGAGATCGTCGGCGATTTGACGCTTGGCACATTCGATTCACTGTCGGAAATCCAAAGTCAAGCCGGAGCGTCGAGCGTCTTCGCAGCAACAGCGGCTACCGGTCTGACAATGACGACGACCAAGGGCGATTTGAGTCTTGTGACGCTCGGCGATCTGCGCGCGACATTCAACGCTCAACAAAACCTGCGACTCGCCGCCCACGGCTCGGTTCTCGAACTGACCGGTACGGCCAGTAGCGGAACGGCGGACGTGTTCGCTGCCAACACGTTGGCTGCATCGATCCGCGCCGCCCAAGATGTGTATGCCGTCGGCCTGTCGACGGTCGAGGGCATATTCGCGTCCAGCGCGGGTAACACGACCGTGCTTGCCGGTGGCAAATTCGACGGGTCGGCTCGCGGCGAGACTGGCGTGACAGTCATCTCCGGTCGTGATATCAACGGGACGATCGCTTCTTCATCCGGCAACGCTCAAGTCATCGCCGCCGACTCGGTGAAAGCCGCAGTCTCAGCACGTGACGCTGAGGTGATGGCGCTGGGCGGTAGCGTTACCAAGAAGATCAACACTTCGCAGAACGCCCGCGTTTCGGCTCGACAGAAAATCACTGGCCCAATCTCCGCCGGCGGCGATGCATTCGTCTGGGCTTTGAGCGACATCAGTGACAGCAACATCTCGGCAGGCCGGAACGCCCACGTCGAAACGGCGTCCAACCTGACAAGCTCCATCTCCGCATCCGGTGATTCGACAGTAACCGCAGGCGGCAAGATCGACGCCCCCATCAACGCCGGGCACAATGCTGACGTGACTTCACGCACTGGCGAAATCCGCGGACGAGTTTCCGCGGTCAATAACGCCGCACTGCGGGCCGCTGGGGAGATCGCTGCCGACGTCTTGGCCGGCGTGGACGCCGCGGTCACTTCCTTCGACACCGTCTCCGGCGATGTGACCAGCGGCGCGGATTCCTTGGTCGTGGCGCGCGGCGGGCCGATTCTCGGCGATATCACGGCAGGGCAACAGGCACAAGTTTTCGCCTTCGGAAGTCTCCTCGGAAAGATCGAATCCGGCGCCATCGCGACCGTGACCACACTGGACAGCCAAGTGGGCGATGTGAGCGCGGGCAGCGATGCTTGGCTGATGGTCGGCGACGCCGCCTCGGGAGCCATCAGCGCCAGCCAAGATGTTGCGCTGTTCGGGTACGGTCAAGTCACCGCAAACATCGCCGCAGGCCGCGACGCGATGGTCCACACGTGGGGCGATGCCGCGAATTCGCTGGCAGCCGGACAGGATATCTTCCTTTTCACCGGCGGAAACGCAACCAGCGACGTAACCGCCAACAGAAGCGCAATCGTCCAGTCCTTCGGCAACGTTTCTGGAACAATCCAGGCCGGTCACGATCTCCAGCTCTGGACCGCCGGACCGTCCAGCGGTACTGCCACTGCCGGACAGGATGCCATGCTTACGTCGCTCGCCACGTCAGCCATGACGGTCACGGCGGGAAGAGACGCCCTGTTGTTCACGTTCGACGATCACCACGGCGATGTCAACGCTGGTCAAGATGCCTTCGTCTCGTCAAGTGCGGGAGCTACGACCCATATCACCGCTGGCCGAGACGCTGGTC
This sequence comes from Pirellulaceae bacterium, assembly GCA_023382975.1. Lineage (GTDB taxonomy): Bacteria > Planctomycetota > Planctomycetia > Pirellulales > Pirellulaceae > SKKK01. Next base: position 1,032 of record JAHDXO010000100.1, on the reverse strand, counting down.
TGTACGCCCTGGATTACGCGCTGGGCAGCCTGCACGCTGGACAGAACGCGAATCTCTTCACCTGGGGCACTGCCGCCGGGCCGATGTTGGTAATCGGGGAAGGTGCGGCGCAAGCTTGGACCTTCGGCGACTTCAACGGTTCCGTCCACTCCGCGACGGGCGAAGCTCTGTTGACGACATTCGGAACGGCCGCCTCGTCCTCGGTGAGCGGCGCTACGAATGCCTTCGCCTTCGTCGTCGGCGACTTCTTGGGCAGCATTTACGGAGGCCACAACGCTACCGCGATAACGCTGGGCGAATTTCATGGCACGCTCGATGCGACCGCAGAGGATGGCTTTTTGCTGAGCCTGGGAACCATCGATGCGGACGCCTCATCGGGTCGGAACCTGATGATCTACGCTGAAGGGGATCTTCGCGGCCATTACACCGCAGGCCAAAACGCTGCCGCTGCGACCTATGGCGATTTTGCCGCCGACTTCTTTGCGGCTCAAGACATCGCCTCGATTTGGGCTCGCGGCGCCCTCAGCGGTCGGATCGAAGCCGCGCGGGATCTGGGCAAGGGATCTGCAACGGATAACGGCGATGGCGAGTCTGTCGGGGATACCCCTTACTCCAGCATTTTCAGCTACGGCGGAATCGACGCGGAACTGACCGCTGGCCGCGACATCGGGGTCGTTCAATCATCAGGCTCCATCGCCGGCCTGTTCGAGGCTGCGGGCGCGATCGAACGTGTCGAGTCGGGTGCCGCGGTCACCGCCACACTCATCGCCTCGCCAGCTCCCACTCCTGTGGCCTTCTCCACCGCACTCCGCGATATGATGGCCCCCGCTGTACCGCCGTCTCCGGCCTCCGAGGTCCGCGCGGCAATGGAGGCCGTTCATGCTTTGGCTCTCGATCAGCGCGCCGAAATGGCCGACGCCATCGCCGACATGCTGATCCAGCACGCCGACGCCAAGCAAAACGCGCAGGACGATCTCGCCAACAGCCGTACCGCTCTCGCGGCGTCTAACTCAGCGATCCTCGGCGAAGAGT
>JAHDXO010000099.1 GCA_023382975.1 Pirellulaceae bacterium | reverse complement strand
GCTGACCACGTCGACGTACGATTTGGCCAACCAATTGGTAACCAGCCAGGATGCCGCCGGCACGACGACGTGCACGTACGACTTGGCCGGAAACTTGCACATCCTCGAACAGCCCACCGGCCAGCGGACAACCACCACCTGGGATGACCAGAACCGCCAGACCGGCGTGCTTCAGCCCGCCGGCGCCGTTACCACCTGCACCTACCGTTGCGACGGATTGCGTCATTCGAAGAAAGACTCGGCAGCGACCACAAAATTCATTTGGGATTTCAATAACTACCTGGCCGACACCGATGCCGACGACGACATCCAAGCCGTTTACACCAACGAGCCACAACCGTACGGCAACCTCATCAGCCAATATCGCAAAGGGCCAACCCTCTGGCTTCCGAGCTACTACCACTATGATGCCCTGGGCGCGACGCGGGTGTTGACGGATGACGCGGGAGATGTGAGCGACACGTATCTCTACGATGCGTGGGGGAACCAACTCGCCGCCAGCGGTTCAACGGTCAGTCCATTCCGCTGGGTTGGCCAGGTCGGCTACTACTGGGACGACGCGGCCGGTACGTTCTATATTCGGGCCAGGGTGTATGAGCCGGTGACCGGGCGGTGGATGTCGCAGGATCCGCTCCTTCGCGTCTACGACGCGGCCCGCTTGGATAGGTGCAATTTCAACAGCTTCGCGTACTGCAGCAGTGACCCGTTGAATTGGATGGACGCGAGCGGCTGGAATCGGTGCAGAGTGAAATCGTTTGCATTGGACACATGGCGGTGCAACTATTACAAGGACATAATGGATGGCACGTTGACGAGTCCTTTTCGCGTTCGACTCGAGTTCGAACGGCCGTGCAAATGCTGCGAGTATCGGCAATATAAGAGTGGACTGGTCCAGTACCGAGAAAAGAGACGCGGCGTATGGAGCGACTGGGCGGTCTTACAGAGTATCGGGGAGGCCGTGGAAGATTGTAGACGCGAGTCCGATGGTAGGTTGCATTGTTATGGGCACCGGGACGATCGAAGCGAAAAGTGGTTTGACCGATATCACGACGCTGGATGCAAGTACACGAGCTACGACTTTCCTGGGCAGACTCACCTAAACGAATTCTTTTCTAATGAGCGGGGAACGTTCTTAGAGTTCAGCATCGAATTGCGTTTCATCCTGAACGTAATCGACACATGTTGCCTCGCGCCAGGTATGGTCGTGGAGTCGCGCATTCACGACATCTACTGTAACCAAATGTTGACGCCCTTCGACAAAGGCACTAATTTTTGGCGAGCCCCGGAGCCGTGAAGAAGGTAAGAACGACATGCGAGCTACATTGATCTGCATCACGTTTATCGAGCTTTTCCTTGCTCCTACACACTGCCTTTGGGCAAGCAGTGGTGACACTAAACCTGGCAGGTACGCTCAAGTCCAGCCCTTGAGGCACGTTGTCTCCTTTGTATTCTCAGCCGACGAATCAAGAATGGCAGTTGCTAGCACGAGTGACTCGATACGAAGAGGGACATCAGTACTGGATGTGTGGAATTTGCATACAGATTCCGTTCTTCGATTGGGACTTTCAGGTTCGCCCAGTTCTGTCGCGTTCTTCCCCAACGAAGATAGAATACTGGTGGGATTCGGCTGGTCCACTTCCGCGAACCCTAGCATTGCTGGACGGATTGAGTGCTGGGACGTGAACAGGAAAGAACGGCTCTGGACCTGGACCACCAAACCTGGGGTGAATCGACTTTCGGTATCGGGAGATGCAAAGTGGATTGCCTTCGGAGCGTCCCAGCAACGCACCTTTTTGCTCGACGCAACGAGCGGTGCCACGCTTTTAACCTTCCAGCACGGTCCCTGCCCCTCGGGTGGTTGCGACCCTGTGACAAACGTAGACTTTCTTGGAGAGGATCGGGGACTGTTTACAGTATGCGGCTCCTTGAGGCTCTGGACAATCGAAGCTCCCCTTAATGTAAAAGAAGCTGTCGGCTCGGAATGGGGGCAGGACGTGAACGCTGTTGCGTTTGACGAAGATACGTCGCTCATGGCCATAGCCGAATTCCGTTCTCCCAATGTTACGCTGATCGACCGGAGAGCGACACCGCGTTTTCGTCACCTTAAAAGCCGTAGATCTGCGTTCCTGCGGGAGGCAGTCGGCTTGGGCTTCCTGGATTCGGGGAATATGTTAGCTGCGGCGTACCGCAAGAAGGACGGTACGCTAGCTGTGTCAAAGTGGGACGTCGCCTCCGGCCTGGAGGCGACCGTATTTCAAGGAGAGAGTTGGGGGCCGGTTCGTTTCTCGCCTTCGGGTCGTTTCATGGCTGCCCGTGACACGAAGGGCGTCTTTCTCGTCGACTTGAAGCAACCCTAGTGCCGCAGATCATCTTGCCCGAACCGGAAAATGGAACGGGGGGAACGGGGGTCTTTTCAACGCACCGGCGGTCTTTTCAGCGGCAGTTCCCTAGGCTCAGCAAACTTGAAAATCTTAATCTCGGACACACCGGTTTGACTGACAAGGGGATTCATCATCTGATCTGCTTGGATCTTCCATCACTTGCGGCGTTGTCTCTCTCTGACGCAAAGATTAGCGACGATGGCGTGGTGCAACTGTGTGCCCATTACGCGCTTCGGTCCCTAGACCTATATTGTGTGCGCAACATAACGAAGCGATCGATAGACCCGATTGGGAAGATGAAGAGCTTACGTTCGCTCGGGGTCGGCCTGAGTGGCATAACTCCCGATGGCACGCTCAATCCAGACGTGAGACATCTACAAAGGTTGTTGCCACGATGTGAGGTTGATTATGGAGACTGAGTGGGCATTTGTATCGAACAACGTTAGACGGCATTCGAACTTATCGCATTCCTTCGGCGACCGTAGGACATTCGCCCATCAAGCCGCCGGGCGTCGGACGCTGACCGAACTAGCCAACGGCACCCGCGCCAGCTATACTTACGATGCGGCTTCACGGGTTCAGCAGCTCTACAATCTCAAGGCGGACGGCAGCGTGATCCTCGGCCTAAGCTACGAACACGACGCAGTGGGCAACCCCACCAGCATGCTCGAATCGAGCGGCGACCGGGTCACGTGGACCTATGACCCCGCCGATCGCCTGACCCGCGAACAGCGCAGCGGCCAGTCCGCCTACGACAACACCTACACCTACGATGGTTTGGGCAATCGCCTGGTCAAAGACGCGTCTGGCACCCGGACCACCTACGCCTACGACCCGGTGAATCAATTGGTAACCAGCCACGACGCCGCGGGCACGACGACGTACACGTACGATCTGGCCGGGAACCTGCACATCGTAGAACAGCCGACCGGCCAACGGACGACCACCACCTGGGATGACCAGAACCGCCAGACCGGCGTGCTTCAGCCCACCGGCGCCGTTACCACCTGCACCTACCGTTGCGACGGATTGCGTCATTCGAAGAAAGACTCGGCAGCGACCACAAAATTCATTTGGGATTTCGAAAACTACCTGGCCGAAACGAATGCCGCTGATGAAATCCAAGGCATCTACACCAACGAGCCGCAACCGTACGGCAACCTCATCAGCCAATACCGCAAAGGCCCAACGATCTGGCTGCCGCGCTACTATCACTACGATGCCCTCGGCTCGACTCGGGTGCTAACGGATGAGGCCGGCGCCCCGACGGACGTTTACCTCTACGACGCTTGGGGGAACCCCATTGCCAGCACTGCGTCGAGCGATAATCCGTTTCGGTGGATTGGGCGAGTGGGGTATTACTACGACGGTGCCTTGGGAACCTTCTACATTCGCGCACGCGTCTATGAGCCGGTGACTGGTCGCTGGATGTCGCAGGATCCGCTGTTGTTTCCGTCTGTTTCCAAGTCTCGAAATGATATCAGATTCCCTAAGGCTCCATCACACATCCGTTTGCGTTCTCAGACATCGGGAAACCGCGAGGATGAAGTGAATCTCTACCGCGCGTGTTGTGTGCCAAATGGCACCGATCCCAGCGGTTTGGAGTGCCATCCCGAGGATCACCATTGGCTTGCGCAACAATTCGGCCCGCGGATAGAAGCTTTGTGCAAGCCGCATTTCCCCACATTCAGCATTCATCTGTATACGACGACATTGCAGCGGTGCTCAGGTAAGGATGCGTGTTGTGATGCACACGGGTGGCTGCGCGGGGCGAACAGTTACAACCCTTACGTGGGTGCTGCTCTGGCCTTGAGCGAGGCGGGGGGAACATGTTGTACATTTCTCTTTTCGATGACATCATTGATGTCAACAACAATGCATGGCTTACAGACAATGTTTTCCGGCTGGCCTTGCAAGCAGTCGGGGTTCTATGACCTACATCGTTGGCGCCATCCGAATGAGAAGCATTGGCCGAGTTGGCTGGCCATGTTGCGGACTTGCGGTGCACAAGTAGATCCAGAGCCTATCCCTCAGCCAGTTCCGGTACTTACTCCGAGACCAGTCCCGATCGACGTGCCCACCTCAGCACCCGATGCAGACTGGATCTGGCTTGTCGGGTTAGGCGCAATCCTTCTGTTCGATATCCTGACCGTTCCTTCAGGGGAGACCGTTCCTTTAAGCGCCGCGTGGACAGCATGTCGCTGTGCTCCGAGGCTGGCTATTCCTTAACGCCAATCAGCAGGGTTTTTTGATTCCATGACTCAGCATTACGAACTCCCAATTCATCAAGTCCCCTCGACTGTGAACCCCGTATTTAGGCCATGGATCGAGCAGTTCGTCAATCTCTCCCCAAACGGAATCGTTGACCGACTCGCGGAAATCTGGACCAGCGCTCGGGTTGGCGTTCTCGGACGACTGGTAGACCATATCTTGTCTTTCCCGCCCAGCTCAGTAGTATGCCACGACCACGGGGTATGGCTACAGATGGGACAGCATGCAGAAGACGAATATCACGGATTTTTCGTCGCACCCCAGCCTGCCGAGGCATGTATTTGTGAGGCGTTTGACCGCTTTCATTTTTCCGAGAGCGTTCGTCCTTTAATGGAGTTGTTCTTGCGCAATTTCGCAGGTCTGTGCGAAGAGCCTCCTCCCAGTGCCGGCTTCTTCACCCAACCGCCTTGGCACACTTTGCGCGACATCGAGCACTGGCCCGATCTGGAATTTGGGCAGTTTGAGTCAGCCTTCCCGTGGTTTCACTGTCTTTGCGGCGACTTACTGCTCGTGAATTCTGAAGGGAAAACGGCGTGGTGGGTTTTCGACGCCAGGCAAATGGTGGAATTCCTGGATGATGTGGAGCAGTTCGTGGAGTTCTACTTGCGATTCAGAGCGTCGAGCAGTGAAGAACGAGACGGATCCCCCTTGTGTCTGGATCCATATACGGCCTTTCGGTTGCTAGGACAGCCCCTTGGGTAGTGGCGTGGGGCTTCTGGCTCAGCACGTTCGCCCACGAGCTGCTGGAACGTCGGACAACCGACGTCGCTCCCGCCGGAGAATGGGGACCGGTGATCTTTTTCCCAATCATCTGCTTGCGGCTTTCTCGCCGGAATTTCGGAACACTGATGCGCGCTCATGTTCGCTAAGCCGTCGTCGAACCAGCGCTGTCGTCAGTCCCGATCAGCGCAGATCGGTGTTCCAAAATACTCAGCAGCCGTCATTAAGGCCGGCGTCGCCGGCGTCAGACTCGGGATTCGGGATTCAGCTCCAGTGCCCCAGTTGACGCCCTTTTCCTCGCCACATCTCGGTTCGCTTCGGCGGAACGGGACGTTTCACTTCCTCGGCGTCAGCAGGGCGTGGATGTTTTGGGGGCCGCGGACGCCGAGCGAGAGAATGCGCCATTTGCGCTCGGTGTAGTGGGAGTAAAGGCTGCCCCAGTCGGTTTCCGGGTCGAGGTAGTGGAACGACTGTTCGTTCAGGTGCCATCGATGGGTCGGGTCAATCCAACTGCTGTCGCCCGAGTGGTGCGGTGTGCGGATGAATAACTCGCCGTGCGGCCTCAGCACCCGCCAGGCCTCGTCACAGAACTGGATCAAGCTGATCGCCAAGTTCCCGCCAGCTTGACAGAATCCGGCGAGGGGTGTCCAATTTTGGTAGGACGATAGCCGGGATTATTCACGAGATGGATTGCTTTTCTCGTAAACTATTTAGCAGGAAAGCTTTGCGTCCATTTTCCCAAGAACGCCGCGCGTCGAAACCCGAGCAAGGAAAACACCCGGATCTACTCGCTTACGCTTTGGGAGTGTACGCGGAGGAGACGTTGGCTGAACGCGTGCTTGCTGGGCTCCGTGTACTTTGCGCAGCACCGAGTTATCCAGGAGGGTGATTATGGAGGACTCCCCGTAAGCGGGTATCTGGACGATTCCGAATCGAGCCGCTGGCCGATTCCCGGCGGCCGCCGCTTTGGCCCCACGAGCGGTTGGCCGACGCCGATTGGTGCGCTTCGTCGATCACGCCCCAGGCCGTTACGCCGCGCGTCTCGCCGCCCGTCGTGACGGGCGAACCGGTGGCGTAGCTGGTGGTCTTGTTCACGGTCTGCGCCGACGTGCTCTGCTGGAACACCGACTGCGTCGTTTCCCACTCGTGGGACGCTTCGGAGCCTTCGCCATTGTACGACGCCTCGTACCAATTGCCGCCTTCGCCAAGGTACAGATAATCGAGCGTCCGCTCGATAGCCGCGCCGCCGGACTCGGTCACGATTCGCGCGACCGTAGACGCTGCTGCAGATCCGCGAGGATTTCGGACAATTCGTCCGTCGTTCGCTCGTCCAGGCGTTCCGGGGAACTCGTCTCTTCGCCGAGAAGCTCCTGAAGGATTCGAATCTTCCCTAACAATTCGCCCTCGTGCCGGCCTTCTTGCCGGCCTTCTTGCCGGCCTTCTTGCCGGCCCTCCTGCCGGCCTTGCTCCCGCGCGCTGTCCAATCCCCATTGATAGTCGCGCTGTGCCTTCAATCGCTGGTCGTACATCATCCGATCCTCCGTCTTGGCCGCGATCGCTTCGACCACGGATATCGCTCGCTGAAACTCGACGCCCGGCAACAACTCACGCAATCGTTCCGGCTCGTACCGATCGGCATACAAAAAGAAAAACGCCCATTGCTCGACCTCCGGAGCGTGGGAAATCGTTGCTTCCTGCAAATTATACTTCGTCAACTCCACCGTGTGTACCTCGATTGTCTCCGGGATCTCCATGCCATGCTCAGGGTCCGCCAGCCGGAATCGGTGGTGAGCGACCGTGTCGTCGCGAAACAGGATCTTCTCGAGCAGACAAATCGAGATCGCCGACCGTAGATCCGCGTAACTTCCGCCCGACTTCAACTGATCGACGTACATCGTACCGGCGTAGTAGACCAGACGTTGCAACAGACCAGGAATGATGGTCACCTGCATCTCGATGTTCAGCCACCGGCCCACCGAATCGCGTGCCCGGATGTCCAACACAATCAGCTTGTCGTCCGCGAATTCCTGGTAGTTGAACGGATTGAGAATCTCCACGTGGACGATCGGACGGGGAAGCTTCAGGATGGCGTTCAGCAGCCCGATCAGCACGGCGACGTTCTCCGGACTGCCAAAGACCTTCTTGAACACGAAATCGACGGTTGGCTTGATTCCCAATAGCATGATAGACCTGCGCTGATTCAGATTGCCTGCTTGCACTCGCCTTGGACGGTACGTTGCCCGTCCAAGGCCATTGATCGGACTGCATTTTCGATTTCCGAAGAACGGATCGGGATTCTCACGCGCGACCGGCGAAAACGCAACCCTCTGTGAATCTGGTCTCGGTTACCCATGGTTGGCCTCTGCGAGATCCGAGAAACAGAAATGGCGGGGGCAAGCGATTGTCGGGTAGAGAACGTGCCATCGGAGTCGGCCCCGAAGCGGGTGCGCCCGGTAGGCGGTTGCGTTCGTCGACCGAGTCCCAGGTGACTGTTGGTGAGCGAACGCTCGATCATCTGTATCTTGGCCAGTGAGACAGTTGGCCCGAGTGGTTGGACAACGAGGAAGGTTACGAAGCGTCCCACGAGTGGGAAGCGACGCGGTCCGCTGCGACTGGTGACTTCCGGCGTTTCACGTCTCCACGCCGTGGCGGTCGTCCACCGAAGCCCCAGCTCAAGGACACAGACCTGAGCGGCTTCAAATGATGGTCAACCGCGGATCGCCATGGACTTGCTGGATTTCCCGGTCGAGATCATCTCGCTGATCGATCAATACCGCTGTCCCAGTCCTTTCACAGCCTCGGAGTGCAAACAAAGGCGATTCTGCGGAATTTCCAGCGGTTTCTTGGAAATGCCAGACAACTTCGCGGGACGATCGACGACAACTTTAGTGCGGGAGGGAGAACAAGCAACAAGTCGCGGGTTCTCAGCCGCGCAAAAGCTTTTTCGTAGTTCACATTTCTGGGTGCTCTTTTTTGGGGAGGTGGAGAATGGCTGCTTACATTAAGTTTGATGGGGTTGATGGCGAGTGCCAGGACAAGGATCACAAGAGTTGGACTGACCTCCTGTCCTTCCAGCAGGCGATCACCAAGCCTGGTGGCAGCGCGACGGGTGCGACCCGCCGCCGCGGGGACGTCATTCTGGAGAACATCGTCTGTGTCAAGGAACTGGACAAGTCGAGCCCGAAACTGGCCGAAGCGGTCTGCAACGGCAAGGTGTTTCCCAAGGTCGAGATCCACTTGACCGCTTCCTACACCGACGCGGGACGCGTGACGTATTACGCCTACGAGCTGAAGAACGTCCAGATCGTGAGCTACGACATCGGCGGCAGCGGGCAATCGGAACAGGTGCCCACCGAAACGATGTCGCTGAACTTCGAGGAGATCAAGGTCACGTACACCGAGACCGATTCGAAGGGAAAGAAGAAGGGCAACGTCGAGTACAGTTGGAAAGTGGAAGAAGGCAGCAAGTAGCACTCGCGTCGCCTGGATTCGCTCGACCATGCCACGCAACATGGCGCCAAGGGTCTCCCGCCGCAATCGTTCGCGGTCGGGAGACCTTTGCGTTTCTTGACGACGCGGCTTCGACGGAACGAGATTCGGCAGCCAACTTGGCTGCGGCTCGGCCGTGCTACGAGCTTGTTCCGCCAGTTGCTCGCAGGCAGCGTTCGACTTCGGCCATCTCGACTGGACTGCCCACAATCAGCGGCGTGCGCTGATGAACGCTGGTGGGTTGCAGATCCAGAATCCGCTGCGTCCCGTCGGTGGCCAAGCCGCCGGCTTGCTCGGCGATGAAGGCCACCGGATTCGCTTCGTACAGCAGACGCAGTTTACCGTCCGGGTGCTCGGTCGTCGGTGGGTACAGGAAGATACCGCCTTTGAGCAACGTGCGGTGGAAGTCGGCGACCATCGACCCGATGTAGCGGGAACTGTAGCGTTGCCCAAGTCCACCGCTGCGCAGCCGCTCGACGAATCGGGTGTAGCCGGCCGGGGAATCGGCGAGGTTCGCCTCGTTCAGCGAATAGTACTTCCCCTGCTCCGGAATGCGGATGTTCGGATGGCTGAGGATATAGGAGCCGATCGCCGGATCCAGCGTAAAACCATGCACGCCGTTGCCGACGCTGTAGACCAGCATCGTCGACGATCCGTACACCACGTAGCCCGCGGCGACCTGTTTGCAGCCGGGTTGCAGCAGCCAACTGGCCACGTCGTCGTTGCTGCTGGTCTCGGGGCGTCTGAGGACGGAGAACGTTGTCCCCACGCTGACGTTCACGTCGATGTTCGACGAGCCGTCGAGCGGATCGAAGATCACCGCGTACTTGCCTTGTCCGGTGCGCTGCGGCAGGGTCAGCGGCCGCTCGTTTTCCTCCGACGCCAGGATGCCGATGCTCTCCCGGAAACTCAAGCATTGCAGGATCACCTGGTTCGCGTAGACGTCCAGCTTCTGCTGCACCTCGCCCTGCGGATTGACGTCGTCGGTCGCGCCCAGAATGTCGGTCAAACCCGCTCGGCGGATCTTGGCCTGGATCATCTTGGTAGCCAAGGTGATGCCGGACAGCAACCAGGAGAATTCCCCCGACGCTCCGGGGAACCGCTTCTGGTCGTGAAGGATGTGCCCCTGGACGGTCTCCAAGGGCGGAATCTGCAAGGGCTCGGTGATCAGTGTGTTTCGGGACATGGTCGTTATTGTCTCCCTGGGTGGTTTCCCCGGGCACGGGACCGGATTCGCCGCCGTCGAATCAATGCAAGGCGCCGAGGTCCGAAGCTTCCGGTATTGGAGGCAGCATCCGTTCTGTCATGGTATCGATGTTCACCAGTTTGACCGTCAGCTTTCCCGCGGCGATGTTCGACGCGATCGTGGGACGTGCGAGAAACTCGTGAATTCGCTCATCGCGTTCGTCGACCGCTTGAGCCAGCGCCGGATAACGCTGCCGTGTTTCCGGCGATGCGGCGGCTTTCTCGGCCGCGCAGTCCGAGTGCGTGGTGAACACGACCAGTTCCACGCCGTTGTCCACCGCCAGCTCGAGCATCTCTTCTTCCCGTTCGGACAGGACGGAACCCGCCGTGCGGATCACGTAGTAGTAGCGGCGCGTGTCTCCGGTCAAGTCGTTGATATCGATCCGGGCGTCCATGCATACCACCAGCGCCACCAGCGGATGACGCACCGTGCGAGGCAACCAACCTCGAATCGCGGCGGCCAACGAGTTCTGCTGCTGCATCTCGTTCCAAACGTCATCGGGCGAGATGTGATGACGGTGTTCTTCCTGGAAATCGTAGCTTTCCAGCGGATCCTGCAACATGTAACCGGCATTTACCAGCCCGCCGCCCAGAACGAACCGGGCGCGGCGGCCGGAATCGGTGTACAGCAGCCAAACCAGCACGAGGACAACTGCGACGACGCCCACTCCCAGCAGCTTGCGTCTTTTCGACATGCCATTCCTTCCGCGAAGAATGCCCGCAATCCGGTGACCTCCCGGATCGTCACCATCAACCGTGGTCAAACCCGCGTCAATCTAACCTGCGCACGGTGCAAGTCAATGGCGGAGGCAAAATCGCTGGTACGGCGCCTCGGCAACAAAATGCTTGACCGTGCTTTGGATGCGCAAAAAAAGAGGAAGCCCGGTTTCGATCGCGAAACCGGGCTTCCCGGGGTGCGGCCGCGGTGAAGAGGAGCACACCGGGCCGCGGGGCTGGAGGTTTCTAGTCCGTGGCTACGCCGCCACCTTGCATTATGACGCCTTCAGGACGACGAATCGGGAGCCTTCGCCCGACCGGATCAGCAGCAGGATGCCGTCCGCCGGCGAGGCATCGTTCAACGCCTTGACAGCCGCTTCCACATTGGCGACGGGCACGCGATTCACCTGGGTGATGGCCATGCCGCTCTCCAAACCGGCGCGGTCCGCCAAGCCGTCGCGCTGCACCCGCGTGATCACCACGCCCTCGACGCCTTGCAGTCCAAGCTGCTCCGCAACCTGCGTTTCCAGCGATCCGATCTCCATTCCGAGCTTCTCCAGTTGCGAACTACCCGAGGGCTGTTCGGCCGGGCTGCCGCGTCGGGCCATGCCGTAGTCGTTGGGCTGCTCTTCCGGCGTGAACGCCAGCTCTTTCGTCGTTCCATCCCGCTTCACCGTCAAGGCATGCGGCTTGCCCAATTCCGCCTGTTCGACGAGCGTTTGCAGCTCCTGCGGACTGGCGACCTTCACTCCGGCGAACTCGATGATCACGTCGCCCGACAGCACACCCGCCTTGGCGGCCGGGGTATTCGGGAACACGTCGGTCACCACAACGCCCTCGCGCGGCTTGACTTTGAACTGGTCGGCCAGCTTCTGGGTGACCGGCTGGATGCCCACGCCCAGGTAAGCCCGGCGTACGACACCATCGTTGGCCAATTGCTGTGCAACCCACTTGGCCAAGTTCACCGGCACGGCGAAGCCGATCCCCTCGTTTCCTCCGCTGCGCGAAGAAATGGCCGTGTTGACCCCGATCACCTCGCCGTCCAAATTCACCAGCGGACCGCCGCTGTTGCCTGGATTGATCGCCGCGTCGGTCTGCAGGAAATTCTCCCGCGGCGTGATGCCGATCCCGCGGTGCTTGGCGCTGATGATCCCGGCGGTGACCGTGCTCTCCAGGCCGAACGGTTGACCGAGGGCCAGTACCCAGTCGCCGATCGAAACCGCGTCACTGTTGCCCAGCGGTGCGGCGACCAGATCCTCGGCTCCGTCGATCTTGATGACCGCGATGTCCGTCTTCGGGTCGGTCCAGACTTGGCTGGCCGTGTACTCGCGTCCGTCGTGCAAGCGGACAGCGACCGTACCTCCGCCCGCGACGACGTGGTTGTTTGTCAGGATCAAACCGGCATCGTCGAAGATGACGCCGGATCCGATGCCGCCTTGGCGAGGCATACCCTGCCCCGGAGGCATCTGGAAGCGGAAGTCTTCGCCGAACGGCATCTCGCGGAACATGTCCTCGAAGGGCGTACCCTCGAACGGATTACGACCGCGGAACGGAGAGCGGTCGGGTGTACCAGGCGTCGTCGGTCCTCGTTCCGCCGGAACGGCCGCCACGGTCGGCGTGGTCTCAACGGCTACCACGGACGGCAAGACCCGTTCGCTAGCCACGCGGAACGCGGTGGACAGCTCGCGGGCTGAACTGACGGCTCGCGCGGCCTCTTCCGGCGACACGGGCGGCGCGGCTGCCGGAACGTACTTGATCGGCGTGATCGAGGCCGTGGGAAACAACGGGCTCGAGCCGCGAGTGACCGCACTGACCCCTACCGCTGCGACGACCGCCAACACAGCGGTCAACAGGAACGTCTGGCGTGTGAAACCTCTCACTTGCATTGCTCGTACTCCTTCGTCTTAACGTGTCGTTTTGAATCTCGCTTCAGTCAACGACCCGGCCAGTTGCACATGCCGTGCCAGAACAGGCCGGGCGGCGAGAAAGTTGTTCAGACCGAATGGATCCAGCCAGCGTTTCACGGTGTTCGTGCTAGCCCGAGGCTGGGGCTCGCATCGGCACAAAATTCGCAACACAGAAATGGAGTTCTCTGGAATTGGATTTGTGCCCCAGCGTGTTCGGCGACATGAAACGGGTGCGTGGCATGGGATGGTCCCCGACCTTCCAGTGGTCGAATCCCCGAGGATTTCGGGTATGATGCTATTCCATATCACGCTATCACGCGCCGAGACCCGGGAGATGAACGGGTCACTATTCCCCGCTGTGGCGAAATGCCCCGGCGCATCGCCGCATTGGGAACCTGGCTCCGGACCGCAGTCCTGCACTGCCAGTCCCATCTTCGGAGTGGTCGTAGCGTGAGGAGACGAATGTCATGAAACTGGCCGCGAAACTGATGTTTGTATTCTTCGCTGTCGTCATCCTTTTGACGGGAGTTGCGGGCTACTTTGCCGTCTGGCACGGGTTCTCGCGCATTGAACGGCAGCAGATTGTCTGTGCCCAGAAGATTGCTCAAGATTTACAGCAGCAATTGGAGACCTTGGAACAGCCGCCCATTCCAGATCGGATCGTCCAAATCTTGGAACGCGGCGGCAGCGATTGGCAGCAGCTCCGCATTCGCTGGGTCTGGTTCGACCGTGGCGTCAGCGAAGAACATCGGCCTCGGGTCGCGATGGAACAACTGTCGCAGGTCTTGGAGGGCCATCCCACCTCGGTCACCGTGCGGGACGAGTTGGGCGTTCGGCACTTGCTGACGTACTGCCCGGTTCGGCTTGCTTCCGGAGGGCCAGGTGGTTTGGAGTTGGCGGAGTCGCTCCATTCGCTCGACGAGCAGGCCAACGCGACGCTGCGAGCCGGGCTGGCATCGATCGGTGCGATGGCGGTGGCCGGTGTGCTGGTGTGCTGGCTGATCGGGGTCCGGTGGGTCGTACGTCCGCTGGAACGATTGATCGACAAGACGCGTCGCGTGGGCCAGGGCGATTTCTCCGAGCCATTGGATCTGAAAAGACACGACGAGCTGGGCGAATTGGCCGCCGCGTTGAACGAGATGTGCCAGCAATTGGACCATCAGCAGCAGCGGATTCAGACCGAGACCACGGAACGACTGGCCGCGATGGAACAGTTGCGGCACGCAGACCGTTTGAAAACCGTCGGTCGGCTGGCGGCGGGCATTGCCCACGAGCTGGGGACGCCGCTGAACGTCGTGTCGGGACGAGCCGGATTGATCGCCAGCGGCAAGTTGACCGACGAAGAGGTCCGGCAGAGCGCCATGACGATCAAGAACGAGGCCGACCGCATCACGGGCATTATCCGTCAACTGCTGGATTTCGCCCGGCGGCGATCCCCGCAACGCAGCCAGATCGATCTGCGGGAAGTCGCCCGTCAGACCACCCAATTGCTCGAACCGCTGGCGTCGAAGCGCGGTGTGGTATTGCGCGTCGAGGGCAACGGCCACCCGGTCATGGCCTGTGCCGACTTTGCCCAGATCCAGCAGGTGGTGACCAATCTGGTGATGAACGCGATCCAGGCGATGGACCACGGCGGCGATGTCCGAGTGCGATTGGGCAGCGAGTTGCGTGCCGCCCCGGACTCAGTGGACAACGGATCGTCGTCGTACGCCGTGCTCGCTGTCGAGGACCAGGGGGTGGGAATCGCTCCGGAGGACTTGGAGCACATTTTCGAACCGTTTTTCACGACCAAACAGGTCGGCGAGGGCACCGGGCTGGGGCTGTCGATCGCCGACGGGATCGTCCGGGAACACGGAGGCTGGATGGAAGTCGAAAGCCGTCCCGGCCAGGGCAGCCGTTTTGCAATCTTCCTTCCCGACCAGCCGCTTGACCGCTCCGAAGCGTCGGCGGACGATGTCGACGCGGACCACCAATGAAGAGAGGCGAATGATGCGAGGCAACGTGTTGATCGTGGACGACGAGCGGAACATGTGCGAATTGATCCAGACGGATCTGCGCTTCCGCGAATTCACCGCCACCTGGTGTACCTCGGCCGATCAGGCCTGGGAGCAGTTGCGCGACAAGGACTTCGACGTCGTGTTGACCGACGTGCGCATGCCCGGCACCAGCGGCCTGCAACTGTGCGAACAGATCTCGGCCAGCCGTCCGGGCTTGCCCGTCGTCGTCATGACCGCTTTCGGCAGTTTGGAAACGGCCGTGGCGGCGATTCGGGTCGGCGCGTACGACTTCGTCACCAAGCCGATCGAGATGGATTTGCTGGCCATGACGCTGGACCGCGCGGTCAAGCACTACCGCCTGCAGCAGCAGGTCAAGCGATTGAGCGAGGCGGTCCAGCGCCTGGACGGCTTCGGCGCGATGATTGGCGAGAGTCCCGCCATGCGGCGGATGTTCGATCAACTGGTCCGCATCGCCGACGCCGAAGCCTCGGTCTTGATCACCGGCGAGAGCGGCACGGGCAAGGAACTCGTGGCGCGGGCGATCCACGATCAAAGCCGCCGGGCGCGCGGGCCGTTCGTCGCGGTGAACTGCGCGGCCTTGCCCGACACGTTGCTGGAAAGCGAATTGTTCGGGCATGCGCGCGGCGCCTTTACCGACGCGCGGGCCGATCGCAAAGGCCTGATCCTGCAGGCCCAGGGCGGCACGCTGTTGATGGACGAGATCGGCGAGATGCCGGTGACCATGCAGGCCAAGTTGCTGCGGGCCCTGGAAGAGAATCGGCTGCGCCCCGTGGGCGGCGACCGCGAAGTGTCATTCGACGTCCGCATCCTGTCGGCCACCAACCGCGATCTGGAGGCGGCGGTCGAGGAGAACCGGTTTCGCGAGGATCTGTATTTCCGGATCAACGTCATCCAGTTGAAGATCCCGCCGCTGCGGGCCCGCGGTACCGACGTGTTGCTGCTGGCCCAGAAGTTCGTCGAGAGCTTTGCCAAACGCTCGGGCAAGGCGGTCGTCGGCATCTCGGACCACGCGGCCGAACGGCTGCTCGCCTACTCGTGGCCCGGCAACGTCCGCGAACTGCGGAACGTGATCGAGCGAGCCGTCGCGCTGACGCAGCACGAGCGGTTGATCGCCGACGACCTGCCCGAAAAAGTCCGCGAGTACCGAGCGTCGCAAGTTTTCATCGGCGGCGACGACCCGACCGAACTGGTGCCGCTGGAGCAAGTCGAACAGCGTTACATCCAACACGTCCTGCATGCGGTCGGCGACAACCGCACCAACGCCGCCCGCATCCTCGGCCTCGACCGCAAAACCCTCTACCGAAAACTAAAGCAGTACGGCAACGACGAAACCGATGGTGGCTGACGAATCACTCGGCTTCGCCACAGCATTCTTCCTTCGACCCGTGCCGCCCGCCGGTTTGATGGTTCCCTTCATCGACTCGCCTTGCGTCGATCGTCGGCGTAGAATGCAGGGAAGGATTGCTCGAGAAAAAAGTGTCAGGAGTCATTTGTGCGAAGCACCCGGAGGGCCGGTTCCCGGCAAATGACTCCTGACACTTTTTTCTCGGCCGTTGCCAACTTGACTGCTTGCGAGGAGCGTAGACGATGAATTCTCTCGAAGGCTTTTTGCTGGTGGCGTCGCCGCGATTGCCCGATCCCAATTTTTGCCGCAGCGTGGTCTTGATCATCCAGCACGACAAACAGGGGGCGTTTGGACTGATTCTGAATCGTCCGACGGAGAATACCGTCGAAGAAATCTGGGCGTTGATTGGCGAAGAGCCGTGCGACAGCGACCAGCCGGTCAACTTGGGAGGTCCGGTCGGCGGACCGTTGCTGGCGCTGCACAACAATGCCGAGTGCTCCGAGCGCGAAGTCCTGCCCGGCGTGCATTTCGCCACGCACAAGGACCATCTGAACCGTTTGGTCGGCGACTCGATGTGTACGTTCCGGATCTACACCGGCTACTCGGGATGGGGAGCGGGCCAGTTGGAGGGTGAGCTGAAGCTGGGCGGCTGGATGACGATGCCGGCCAGCGCGGATTACGTCTTTGGCGATGCCGAGGACATGTGGAAGCGGGCGGCCCAGGAAATCGGCGAGGACATCACGCGTCCGCTGGTCGCCAAGCCCGGTGTGCCAGGCGACCCCGCGTTCAATTGAAACTCGCCTCCGTCTCTTGAACGCTCGTCGGTTGTGCGGTATCGTTTGCGGCGGTGGTCGTCTGTCTCGGCCGCTGAATCACGTGAGGTCCGCGTGGAAGATCCGAGTGTATGCCACAGGCTGGCAGCCTGTGCTACGCGTGCTGCGAAGGTGTTGACTATGGAATCCAGCTCGATCGACTTGAAGAACTTCATCCGCGACATTCCGGATTTTCCCAAGCCCGGCATCTTGTTCCGCGACATCACGCCGCTGCTGTCACATCCGGCCGCGTTCCGTGCGGCGATCGACCAATTGGCCAATCGCTACCGGGACCAGCGGATCGAAGCGATCGTCGCCGCCGAGGCGCGGGGGTTCATCTTTGCCGCACCGCTGGCGCTGGAACTGAACGCCGGATTCGTGCCGATCCGCAAGCCCGGCAAGCTGCCGTTCGACACGCACTCGTTCCACTACGAATTGGAATACGGCAGCGACACGCTCGAGATGCATTCCGACGGTGTGCTGGCGGGCCAGCGAGTGCTGGTCGTCGATGATCTGTTGGCCACCGGCGGCACGGTCGGCGCCTGCTGCAGGCTGCTGGAGAAAGTCGGCGCGGAGATTGTCGGCTGCGCGTTCGCGATCGAACTGACCGGCCTCGGCGGCGCGAAAACCATCGCGCCGTACCCGGTCTTCAGCCTGCTGAAGTACGATTGATTGTCATGGACCACGCTCGAAGCAATCGTCCCTGGCTCAGGCCGCTCGTGCGCCTGACGCTGTTGGGGACCGTCATCTATCTGACGTGTGCGGTGATGTTGGCCTTCGCGCAACGATCGTTGATCTATTTTCCCGCGCGGCGGGCCGAGATCGTGCCGGCCGACGCCGGACTGCCCGCCGGCCGCGTTCATTCCGTCCAGATGACCAGTGACGACGGATTGACGCTGCACGGCTGGCACGTGATGCCGCCGGATCAAACGGTCGCCGATCATCCGGTGGCCGCCGAACGGAGCCTGCTGGAAATCGAGACCGTCCCCGCTCTCGGCCGCCACGAAGGTCCGGTGGTCCTGTACTTTCCCGGCAACGCGGGGCACCGCGGATACCGGGGCGACGAGCTTCAAACGCTGGCCGATCTGGGCGCGCATGTCTTCCTGTTCGACTACCGCGGCTACGGCGAGAATCCGGGGCGGCCGACCGAGGCCCATCTGGTCCGCGATGCCGCCGCCGCGTGGCAGTACTTGACCCGGACCCGAGAGATCCCCGCATCGCGGATCGTCCTGTTCGGCGAATCGCTCGGGGGCGGTGTCGCCGTTCGGTTGGCCGCCGACCTGTGCCGCGCCGGGACGCCGCCCGGCGCACTGATGCTGCGGTCGACGTTTTCCTCGCTGGTCGATGTCGCGGCGTTCCACTATCCCTGGATGCCCGTTCGGTGGCTGATGATCGACCGATTCGAATCGGTTCGTCACATTCCATCGGTCACTTGTCCACTGCTGCAAATCCACGGGGCGCGGGATACGATCGTACCGATCCGCTTCGCTCGACGATTGTTCGACGCCGCGCCGCCGCGATCGGCTTCGGGCATCCCGAAACAACTCGTCGAACTGCCGCTGGCCGACCACAACGATATCCCGCTGGTCAATCCGGCCGAGTACCTCGCCGCAATGGCAAGCTTCTTGGCGCAATGGCAGGGAGCCGACCAACCCTAAGCCGGATTATTCACGAAGTGCTCCGCGGGGCCGTAGTACAGGCTGCCAGCCTGTATTTGGGGAACACAGGCAAGCTGCCTGTGCTTCAACTCGCCCCCGTGAATAATCCGGGCTAAGCCTTGTCGACAATGCCGGTCGAACACCGATCGCTGGCAGGGGGAGCAATGCAACGGTGGTTCGTTGCAGTGCCGCCCGTTGCCGGGCGACCGGTCGGGGACGCTACCCTCTTGCCATTTTCAATTCGATTCCCTGGTGTCGCGCCACGTTTTGGGTAAGATACTTGGAACCTTCGCACTCTCCGTGTACGGACTCTGCAATGTCTTTCCGACGGTTTGGGAACCCATGAATCCTGCCGATCTGATTGCTGAACATCCCTCGTGGACCAACTCCTGCCAGCGTCGTCCCAAGGTACTGCTGCTGGGAAGCGGCGAGCGGCCGCGAGTCAAAGAGGCGGGAACACGTCTCCGTCCCCTGATCGAGGCGTACACGGAAATCGTCCTGTGCGATTTCGATTATCAAGCCGATTTGAGCGGAGTTGAGGCCGACTTCGCCATCGTATTGGGTGGCGACGGCTCGATCCTGCGCGCCGCCAAGCAGATGGGCAGCCACCAGATTCCTGTGCTGGGAGTGAATCTAGGAAGACTGGGTTTTCTGGCGGATGTGTCTCCCGAAGAATTCGTGCATTGCCTCCCGCAATTGGCCGAAGGTCGTTGCACGATCTATCGGCATCTGATGTTCAACTGTTACGTCATTCGCGGTGACCAAGTGCTCGACAAGCACCTGGGACTGAACGAGATGGCTATTCTGGGTGGACCACCTTATTCGATGCTGTATATCGATCTTTACGTTGACTCAGATCTTGTAACTACTTATAGTTGCGATGGTTTGATCATCAGCACGCCCGTGGGTTCGACGGCGCACAGTCTGTCGGCAGGCGGTCCGATCCTTCGGAAGGACATGCAGGCGTTTGTCGTCCTGCCGATCAGTCCGCACACATTGACTGTGCGTCCCGTCGTAGATACTGCGGACCGGATCTACGAAGCCCACGTGCGGGAATCGAACGAGAGCACTAGTGTCGTCGTGGACGGAGTGACGGTCCACCGCTTGACCGCGGAGGACCGGGTTCGCGTCCAACGGGCCGAACCGAGTTTCAAGATGATCGAGATCGAGAACCGCAACCACTACCGCACCCTGCGAGAAAAACTGGGCTGGGGCGGAGATGTGAAGCGTCAGTTGCCTTGACGGCGACCGCGTCTGTTACCCAACGACCCTTTTGATTGCACGGAAGCCACGGTCATGAAACGGAGATCGTTCCTCGTCGGCCTGTTCGGTTCCCTCGTTCTCGCCGCCGCGGTCAACGCGGACCCGAGCGATTCGGAAACCTACCAGTTGCGCTACAAGTTCTCGCCTGGCGAGGTATTCCGCACCAAAGTGGTTCATCTCGTGTCGGTGGAAACGACGATCCAGGGCGTCACCGAGACCGCCCAGACGCGAAGTGTTTCCACCAAGGCTTGGAAGATCGGCCAGGTTGCCGGCGACGGTCGCACGAAGTTCGACTACGTTGTCGAGAGCGTCAGCATGTGGCACCAGGTGTCCGGACGCCAGGAAGTCCGCTACGACAGCACGAAGGACCAGCAGCCGCCACCCGAATACCAGCATGTGGCCGGCTCGATCGGCGAACCGATGGCGACCGTGACGATCGCGCCTAACGGCGAGGTCGTCCAGCGCGAGAACGCCCGGCCTCAGTTCAACCCGGGAATTGGGGAATTGACCATCGCCTTGCCGAAGGAACCGGTCGCCGTAGGGCATCAGTGGTCGACCGAGGGCGAGATATCGCTCCGTGCCCGGCCCAGCGACCCGATCAAGCGAGTCAAGCTGCGGCAGCAGTACACGCTGGAGAAGGTCCAGACGGGCGTTGCCACGATCCAGGTGACCAGCCAAGTGTTGACGCCGCTGAGCGACCCGGCGTTGCAGTCGCAGTTGGTCCAACGAATCAAGAAGGGGCACATCAAGTTCGATGTCGATGCCGGACGCATCCTCTCGCAACAGATGGACTCGGACGAAATGGTGATCGGCTTCAATGGCCCCGACAGCAATATGAAGTACCTATCGCGTCTGACCGAAGAGGCCGTTCGCGAGGAGAGCGTCGCCCGCAAACCGGCCGCTCCAGTCCGTCAGTAACTCCGTCGCCGAATTCGCGGGCCTTCGAAGACGATTCCTAACCGATTTCCCCAAGTTCCGCTTTCCCGCGTTGCGTCCCGCGACTCGCGCCACCCGCCCCGCGTTGGCAACCAACTTTCGAACGAGGCACGCTCCATGCCGGTCCGCTGTGCGAATTGTGGCGAGGAGTTGCTCGGTGCCGTGAATCGCTGTTGGCGGTGCGGAACCAAGATCGCCAGTCATTGGGGCGAGCCCGATTTGCCGCCCGTGCGTCAGAGTCCGATCGCGGAGCCTGACGATACTGCGGCTCGCGACAGCACGGACGTCGCCGAGCCAGGCTCCGGGGTGGCCGCGTCGTCCGAGGACGAAGTGTACGACGCCCAGTTGTCGGCGGCTTCTCAACCCCCGGAGTCCGCCCCGTCTTCGCAGCCCGCGCGCCGCGTGGGATCGCCTTTCGCGGGCACCCCGACACGTTTGCGCCGGGATGCAGACCAGAGCGACACGGGCCGTCCGGTCCGATTGCCCGGTCAGTGGGCCGCCGCGGGGGGCGCCGTCGCCGCCCTGGTGCTGGGCGTGTTGAGTCTCGCGGCCAGTTTCTTTTCGGTCGGAGCCCTGTTCTTGGCAATGGCCGGTCTGCCCGTGGGGATTTGGGGATTGTTTTCCGACCGCCGCGGCCAAGCGATCGTGGGCATGTTGTTGTGCTGTATTGCGTTGGCGATCAGCGGATTTCAGGCCGCGGCGCTGTTGTACCAGTTGCGTTACGGCGTGGCGCCGTGGGAAACGCCGACGAGCTTCTGACGAGGAAGGGAAAGGGGCGATGGAGAGTCTACCGACGATTGTCGAGGCGTCCAGCTTGATTCGCCAAGGCCGCTTGAGTCCGGTGGATCTGGTCGAGCATTGCCTGCAGCAGATCGACGCGCACGACGGCCGCCTGCACGCCTGGGTCCGTATCGACGCCGCCGGAGCCCGCCGCGAAGCCAGGCGGCAACACGACTTGCTGCGCAGCGGCACGGACCTGGGGCCGCTCCAGGGCATTCCGTTGGGCGTCAAAGACATCATCGATGTTGCGGGCTGGCCGACCGAGGCCGGTTCGCCGCTGCTGGCGGGTCGCGTGGCCGCCGAGGATGCGGCGGTCGTCGGCCGATTGCGGAATGGCGGAGCCGTGTTGTTGGGCAAGACGGTGACCACCGAGTTCGCCTTCTTGGATCCGGCGTCCACTCGGAACCCATGGAATCCAGAGCACACGCCCGGCGGTTCGAGCAGCGGCAGTGCCGCGGCAGTCGCGGCCGGGATGTGCCTGGGCGCGCTGGGATCGCAGACCGGCGGCTCGATCATCCGGCCCGCATCCTACTGCGGCGTCGCCGGGCTCAAGGCCACGCGTGGCCGCATCGAGATGCGCGGTGTGGTTCCGGTGAGCCGCAGTCTGGACCATGTCGGACCGATCGCCCGCTGCGTTGGCGACCTGCGGTTGTTGCTGGGGACAATCGGCGGTTGGTCGTCGGGCTCCGAAGCAGCCTACTGCACGCCTCCGAAGCTGATGGTGATCCGAGAGTACTTCCTGGACCGGTGCGACGAAGCGGTGCGCGAGGCGACGTTGTCCGCCTTGGAATGCTTGCAGCAAGCGGGCGCCGAACTCATCAGTTCGACCCTGCCCGAGTCGTTCCGCAACGTCCATTCCATGCATCGCTGCATCATGGCGGTCGAGGCGGCGGAGGCCCACTTCGATTCCTTTGCCCGGCAACCGGACGCCTACTCGCAACACATCGGGGCGCTGCTCGAAGAAGGCTTGACCACGTTCGCCGTCGACTACTCGCTGTCGCTCCGCCATCAGCAACTGTTCCGCGAGCAGATCGGCCAGATGCTGGGCGAAGATGGCGTCGCGGTCATGCCGGCCACCATGACGCCGGCGCCGCGGGGTCTTGAAAGCACGGGCGATCCGAGTTTCAATTCTCCGTGGACGTACGCCGGAGTTCCTGCGGTGACCATTCCCTGCGGGATGGCCCCGGACGGTCTGCCGTGCGGATTGCAGTTGATTGCGCCCGAAGGCCGCGACGAGCTGCTGATCGAAGTGGCCCGGTGGTGCGAAGAGAAGCTGGAATTTCAGGACAAGCCCCCACTGATCTAGGTTGCCCAGGGAGATTGCCATGCCCGCGAAGAAGATCCTGATATTGGTTGGCGATTACGTCGAGGATTACGAGGTGATGGTGCCGTTTCAGTCGCTTCAAATGGTCGGGCACACGGTCCATGCCGTTTGTCCCGGCAAGCAAGCGGGCGAAACCGTTCGAACGGCCGTTCACGATTTCGACGGTGCTCAGACCTACAGCGAAAAGCCGGGCCACAACTTCACCGTCAACGCAGCGTTCGACCAGATTCGCGCCGACGACTACGACGCGCTGGTCATTCCCGGCGGTCGAGCCCCCGAGTACCTGCGGCTGAATCCCGCGGTCCTGGAAATCGTGCGGCATTTTGCAACCGCCAACAAACCGATCGCCGCCATCTGCCACGGGCCGCAACTGCTGGCTGCCGCCGGAGTGCTGAACGGGACTCACTGTGCCGCTTACCCCGCTGTCGGGCCAGACGTTGTGTTGGCAGGCGGCACTTGGGAGGACGTCGGCTTCGATCGGGCTCACGTCCACAACAACTTGGTCACCGCGGCTGCCTGGCCTGCTCACCCCGATTGGCTGAGCCAACTGCTGAAGCTGCTCGGCACCCGGATCGCCCTCTGATTCCGCGTCGCCGGATTCGCAAGAATTCGAATACCCCGCGTTTCCGCCGAGTCCCGGCAACTCTGCATTGGGGGCGTCGCCAACTTGTGAGCCGTCCAACCGGTTGCTACAATCCGTCGTTTATTTCCGACGTGGAGGATAGAAGAACATGAAGATTGCAGTGATTGGTGGCGACGGGACAGGGCCCGAAGTGACAGCGGAAGCGGTCAAAGTCCTCAAGGCAGTGGCCAAATTGGAAGGCTTTGATTGCGAATTGACCGACTACGATTTTGGTGGCGAGCGCTACCTGCGCACCGGCGAGATTCTGCCGGCCGGCGCGGTCGACGAATTGCGGGCTTACGACGCGATCTACCTGGGCGCCATCGGTCATCCGGACGTGGCGCCGGGGATTCTCGAGCGCGGCCTGTTGCTGGAACTTCGGTTCCAATTGGACCAGTACATCAATCTCCGTCCGATCAAGCTGTACCCCGGCGTGGATACGCCGCTGGCGGGCAAAGGTCCGGAAGATATCGACATGGTGGTGGTCCGCGAAAACACCGAGGATCTGTACGCCGGAATCGGCGGGTTTCTGAAAAAAGGCACCGCGGACGAAGTGGCGACGCAAACGGCCATCTACACCCGCAAAGGTTGCGAACGCTGCATTCGCTGGGCGTTTGAATACGCTCGCAAGAGAAATAACCCGAAGGGCAAGCAACTGACGCTGGTCGCCAAGACCAACGTGCTGACCTGTGGACACGACCTGTGGTGGCGAACGTTCCAGGACGTGGCCAAGGAGTATCCGGATGTCAAGCCGGACTACAACCACGTCGATGCCTGCTGCATGTGGATGGTCAAGAACCCCGAGTACTACGACGTGATCGTCACGACCAATATGTTCGGCGACATCATCACGGACCTGGGCGCCATCATCCAGGGCGGGATGGGGGTTGCGGCGGGCGGCAATCTGAACCCGGATCCGGGCGGAGTGAGCATGTTCGAGCCGATGGGCGGCAGCGCGCCCAAGTACACGGGCAAGAACGTCATCAACCCGATCGCGGCGATCGGCGCCATGGCGATGCTGCTGGAGCAGACCGGCCAGGAAAAATCCGGACAGCGAGTCATGGCCGCGATTCAGTCGGTGACCGGCACGAAGATGAAGAGCCAGGCGGCCGGCAAGATGGGCTACGGCACCACCGAGGTCGGCGATCTGGTCGTGGCATCGCTCTAGGCCGACATGACACCGATCCACCGACAAACGACCGGCGTGCCGGGGCTGGATGAGCAGCTAGGGGGCGGCTTGCTGCCCGGCACGCTGACCGTAGTCGTGGGCGCCACGGGCATCGGCAAGACCCAACTGGGCTTGCAGTTTGCCCGCGCAGGCCTAGCCCAGGCCGATGAACTTCGCTCGGGCGTCATCTTCGACGTCAGTGCGCGGGGCGACTCGCAGAACCACCGCGACTATGCGCGGCGCATGTTCGATTGGCCGCTGCACAGCGTCGCCGGGCAGGATCGAGTGGACTTGAGCGATTTCTTCGCCCCTGACCGTCGCCACGGCGACTATCTGCACGTGTTCGACTACCGAGGCCGACGCGTGACTCGCCGCGATCTGGAATGGGAAGATTGGCGCGAGTGGCAGGCCGAACTGAACGCCAAACTCGCCTCGGCCATCGCTTTCCTGTACGGCAATTTCATCCGCGGAGCCCGCCGCGTGGTGTTCGACGGGATCGAGCCGGCCGATCGCCCGCAGGAATCGATCCAGGTGAATTTGCTGGAATACGTCTACCACCAGATCGTCCGCAAGGATCCGCAGTGGGTGGCGCGCGATCTGTTCCGCCAGCACTATCGAGAGCAGGCCGAGGCGGCGGCCGCCCATGACTACGACCCGCAGCGGATCGGCTGCCTGCTGCTGTCCACCAGCCACGACGCCATGCTGGACGAACTGATCTCGCGGCCGTTGGACGAAGGCGACTCGCTGACCAATGCCAACACGCTGATCTACATGGGCAAGATTCGCGAAGGCCACCGACTACGTCGAGCCTTGTACATCGCCAAGCACCGCGGCAGCCATTGCAGCGAAGAGATACACCCCTACACGATCGACGACCAAGGCTTGCGATTGGAATAGCGTCTTCGGACGCAGGATGCGCACGGAGCGCGCATCTTCGTTGAACGGCAAGCCGAAGGAGCCTGCTGAAATGCTGGCAAGAACCGAGGTGGGGTAAGCTTCCAGCTTGCCGAGTTTTCGTATCTTTG
>JAHDXO010000098.1 GCA_023382975.1 Pirellulaceae bacterium | reverse complement strand
ATTCCGCCGTCAGGCCTGCCTGTCGGCAGACAGGCGACGGCAGCTACGGCCAAATCCGACAGTTATTTCTCGAACGATGCTAAGCACCAGAAAAAGACCCCTTTTTCTCGTCCGAACGAACTACGCCGTTTTCTCGGATCGCCGGAAGACGATCTTGCAACTGGCGACGAAGTTGAAGGCCATGCCGGCGACGACGCCCAGAACCGCGGCTAACAGCGGCCGATCGGTGAAGAAAGCTACGTACTGCCACAGGCCGACGCTGGTCGACCAACTGACCACGGCCCCCACCAAACACGCCAGGCAGAACAGCACGTACTGCCGCAGAAGGCTGTCCCGACGCGACTCGAAGAACGTCCAGCGCCGATTCCAATAGAAATTCCAAGTCATCGCGACCCAGATCGCCAGGGCGCGGGCCGCCGGAACCGGCAAGGTCAGCATGGCCAAGGCGAACGCCGCCAGGTCGACCGCGCTGCCCGAAGCGCCGACGGCCAGGAACTTCGGCAACCGCGGCAGGTGGCGCAGCCGGTACTCGGCCAGTCGAGCCAAGTGGCGCAGGTAGTTCAGTTGCTCCTTCCAACTCAGCTTGCTCTCGCCGTGCAGCCGCTGGTGGAAGAAGATCGGCACTTCGCGCACGCGGCGGCAGCCGCATTTGACCATCAGTTCCAGACCGATCTTGTAGCCGACCGGATTCAGTTCCTCGGCCCGCCGATACGTCTCGCGACGCAGGGCAAAGAACCCGGCCATCGGATCGCGCGCCGTGGTGAACGGCCGGGCCAGCAGGGTGGCGACCCGCGAGTTCAGCCAGCGGAACAATCCCCACTGGCCATCGGTGTCGCCGCCGGCGACGTAGCGGCTGCCGATCACGAAATCGGCGTCTTCGGCGTCCAACGCCTCGATCAGTTCGGGCACCTTCTCGGGCGGGTGAGACAAATCGGCGTCCATCACCACCAACACCTCGCCCCGCGCCTCGTTCATGCCGCGCAGGACCGCGCTCGACAGTCCCCGCTCGCCGCGGCGCGTGATCAACCGCAGGGGCCAACGATCCGCCAGGTCGGCGCAAACCTCTTCCGTACCGTCCCGGCTGTCGTCGTCCACGACCACGATCTCCGCGCTCAGCCCGTGCTGTTCCAAGGCCTCGGCCACCCGCGGCACGACCACCGGCAGATTCTCCGCTTCGCGGTACGTCGGAATCAC
Organism: Pirellulaceae bacterium; assembly: GCA_023382975.1. Lineage (GTDB taxonomy): Bacteria > Planctomycetota > Planctomycetia > Pirellulales > Pirellulaceae > SKKK01. The sequence goes on along the minus strand of JAHDXO010000098.1, from coordinate 25,146 downwards.
CACGGTGACCTGCACGGCCACACGGGTTTCGACAACTTCCTCGACAACATTCATCTGGCCAACCCGTTTGTGTTGAAAGCGATCCAAGTTCTCTATTCTAGTTGCCTCGCGCCGATCGGATGGCGGCGCGAGCCGTGATTCTCGCGCCGCCGGGCGCCATGAAAACGAAAAGAATGCATTCTGCTTGAGTTGACGGTCATACCGGCTTGTCCGGCGCCTTGGCAATCCTCATAATCGTTGCCGTCTTAGCGACATTTTGCCCACCTATCCACCTCAGGAGGTCCACCATGACCGAAACGATCAAGCAGGTTTCTTCGCGTCGCCAGTTTTTGGAAAACACCGGCCGAATCGCGGCCGCCACCACGTTGGCTGGCATGGCCGTGCCGCACGTCCACGCGGCCGAGGACAACACGTTGCAGTTGGTGCTGGTCGGTTGCGGCGGCCGGGGAACGGGCGCCGCGGCCAATGCGCTGGCCGTTAAGCAAGGCCCGATGCGGCTGATCGCGATGGTCGACGTGTTCCCCAACCGGCTGCAAGGAAGTCTCGGCAATCTGAAGAACCAGTTCGGCGACCGGGTGGACGTGCCCGAAGACCGCCAGTTCATCGGGTTCGACGGTTACCGCAAGGCGATCGATTGCTTGAAGCCGGGCGACATCGTGATCTCCGCCACGCCGCCCGCCTTCCGCTGGGCGCACTTCGATTACGCGGTCAAGAAGGGCATGCACATCTTCATGGAAAAGCCGCTGACGACGGACGGGCCGACGTCCCGCCGGATGCTGGCGACGGCGGCCGAGGCGAAGGCCAAGAACCTGAAGACGGGCGTCGGTTTGATGTCCCGCCACAGCCGGGCCCTCCAGGAACTGCACCAGCGCATCCAGGACGGCGAGATCGGCGACATCGTCTCGATGCGCGGCTACCGGATGGGCGGGCCGATCGGTTCGGTGTTCTCCGAGCGGTGGCCGGGTTCGCCGAGCGAACTTCTGTGGCAGATCCAGCGGTTCCACAGCTTCCTGTGGGCCAGCGGCGGCGGCTTCAGCGATTTCAACATCCACATCATCGACCACCTGTGCTGGATGAAGAACGCTTGGCCGGTCAAGGCGCAAGCGGTGGGCGGACGTCATTTCCGCGGCAACTACGTCGATCAGAATTTCGACTCGTACTCCGTGGAATACGTGTTCGAGGACGGCGCCCGGCTGCACATGGACGGACGCTGCATGCACGGCTCGCACGGCATCTATTCCAGCTACATCCACGGAACCAAAGGCAGCGCGATCGCCTCCAACGGCGGCGACTGCGGGATGCCGTCCAAGACCTTCTCGGGTCAGATTCCCGATCGCGCGAGAATGCTGTGGGAATCCGAAGTCGCCGCCGATCAGCGCAATCCCTACGACAACGAATGGAACGACCTGGTCAATGCGATTCGAGCCGACGAACCGTTCGACGAAGCGGAACGCGGCGTCTACGCCAGCTTGGTGACTTCGCTGGGCCGCAAGGCGGCTCACACCGCCAAGGAGCTCACCTTGGACGACATGCTGAACGCCGATCACGAATACGCACCCGACCTGGACAAGTGGACGATGGATTCGCCCCCGCCTCTGAAGTCCGACGAAAACGGCCGGTATCCCATCCCGCAACCCGGCTTGATCGGCGACCGCGAATTCTGAACCTGTCGCGGAGCAGTGGCCGAATCCGCGGGGATTCGGATGCGGGCGCTGGCGGACGAAAAGCCAGTGCCCCTGCAAATTGGACTCGCGGGCGAGCGGTCGGATTCGCTCGCTTGCGGGGCGACCGTGTCCTTCGAGTCGCTCCCCGATTGGCGAAACACGACTGAAGAACGGACGATTTCATGCAGACCATCAATCCGCCCTGGAACCGACGACTGAGGATGGCCCTGATCGGCGGCGGCGGTTCGGCATTCATCGGTCCCGTCCACGTGGCCGCGGCGACGCTGGATCGCCGCGCGGATCTGACGGCGACGGTACTGTCCTCCGATCCCGATCGCAGCCGTCAATCGGCAGCGGCGTTCGGCATCGCGCCCGACCGGGCCTACGGATCGGTCGGCGAGTTGATCGAAGTCGAATCGCAGCGCGACCCGGACTCGCGGATCGACTTTGTGACCATCGCCACGCCCAACCATACGCATTTCGAGATGGCTCGCGCCGCGTTGGAAGCCGGTTTCCACGTGGTCTGCGAAAAGCCGCTGACCACGGACATGCATCAGGCGGATCAACTGACGGCGCTGGTCGAGCAAACCGGCCTAGTCTTCGCGGTCGCCTACGGCTACTCGGGCTATCCGATGATCCGCCAGATCCGCGATATGGTCCGCGGCGGCGAGTTGGGGACCGTCGACGCCGTGCGGGTCAGTTATATCCAAGGCGGACTCCGGCGGATGCGGCCCGACGAAATGCCGACGCGGGCCGCCTGGAAGCTGGACCCGAACCAAGCTGGCCCTTCCGGCGTCATGGCGGACATCGGCACACACGCCTTTCATCTGCTGCGCTACACGACGGACCTGCAACCGATGGAGATCAGTTGTCATCTGGCGACGTACCATCCGGTCCGGCCGATGGAGGACTACGGCCATGCGGTGTTGCGCTGCATGGAGGGAGAAATGGCAACTTTGACAGTCAGCCAGGTGACGCACGGACGCTTGAACGACATCGCGCTGGAGATCGACGGCTCGACCGGTTCGATGGTTTGGCAGCACGAACAGCCGGAACGGGCGATTGTGCGCAGGCACGGCCAACCGGTGCAGGTGTACGAGAGCAATCGGCGCGCCGAGTATCTGGGCGACGCCTTCCGCGCGTCCAGCCGGTTGCCCGGCGGGCATCCCGAAGGATTCTTCGAAGCCTTGGCCAATATCTACCGAGGCGCTTTTGACGACATGCTGCGCCGCGCTGCCGGGCAAGCGGCAGAGGCGGCTGGGACGACGTATCCCTGCGTGGCAGACGGCTGCGAAGGAATGCGTTTCGTCGAGGCGTGTCTCGCCAGTTGCCGCACCAACGGCTGGTGGCAGCCGTATTGACCGATCGGCCTCATTCGCTGCGCTCGTCCGCCGATTCCGCAGTGGATTCCAGAGCCGGTTTCGCCGCGGATGTCGCTGCCGGTTCCCCCGCGCGCGTTGCGGCGCGCCGTTGGCGATTGGCTCGCAACTTCCTTCCCAGCCACCAAACGAGCGTCAGGTACACCGTCGACACGACCACGAATCCGATCGACCAGCGGAACATGTCCTGAATGATGGTATCCATGTCGCTTCCTGCCGTCTGAAGGCTCGATCAATTGCAGAGGAACTGGCTGATCCGAACCAGCTTCGGAAGTCCATTCGGCGTTTCGCACATCGCCTCGACTTGTGCCGATACGGTGAAGGCCCCGATCGGAGCACCGAGCAAGTTCTGGAAGACCGGCGTCACTTCGAACACCTTCCGCGTCTGGACTCCGAAAGCGGCGACCGGACTTGAATTCGCATCGAATACGAAGCTGTCGCAAGCCGCGCCCCGGATTTCGCCGAGCACGATCTCCCCGCCGCAGTCGAAGTTGTCATTGACGCCGCCGCCTCCGTCGTTCCGGTTCAGGATCACGGGCGAGCCGGCGACCGTGTTGGCGGCTGCGTAGACGACGGCGAAGTCGCGTGCCTGCGACGTGCTGTTGGTATCCTGCCATTCCTGGACGGCCGCCAGAGCCGCCGCTTCCAGAGCGGTCTCCAACTCGCCGCGAGCCAACCACAGATTGCCGATCTCCACGGCGAAGCAGAGCATCGTCAGGAGTGCCGGCCCCGCAGCGATCACCCAAACGCCGGCCAAGCCGCGACGACGCCGCCAGCCGCGCAGGCCAACACGGCCGGCACGTCTTCGAGCGTCAGCCATCGTTGCCCCTGTCATCGTCGTCCTCCTTCTTCTCGCGTCACAGCTCGCGCCGCATCACCGTGGTGCATTCGGCCAGATATCCAGGGCAGTCAACGCTCCAACCAAACGTCGCCAGCAGATTGGGCATCACCTGGGACAGCGGGACGCAGACCGTGATCCTCACGTATTCGTCCAACGGCAGTGGCGCTACCAGTACCGTATCCGGGCCGCAATCGCAGGCGCCGGTGATCAGGACCGACTGCGGGCCGCCCGCGTTGTGCTCCAGGCGAACTCGGCACCTCACGATGTTCGAGGCCAGCAGTTGCTGATCGATGGCCGCCAACACGTCGTCGGGAACCTCGCCCGCAGGCGGCAGAGTGACCTCTGACGCGACCTCCGCACCGTTGCGGCAGGCCAACGCCACCGTCTGCATGCGAGTGAAGAACACGCCGAACTGAACGACCGCCAACAGAAAAATCAGAAAAACCGGCGTTGCCAGAATCAGCTCCAGCGCGGCCGCGCCCGATTTCCACCGAGTCCGGGCGGCGCGACCTGCGCGACGGGCTTTGCAGATTATCCTTGATTTCATAGCAGGCACTCGTTTCGGCGTGACAGGGCGACGACTCGCCGTCGGAAGACGGCAACGCGGAGCCAAGAAAAGTTAGAACACAATCGGCCGCGGCGGGTGCTCGGCGCACGAAATCCCGGGTTGTGAGACCAATTCATGTTGCGAAAAGTCCACCAAGTGCCGGTTTTGAGGACGCGACGCCGCCGCGGGGCGGTGGTCATGGAGTCGATTCTGGCGATCACCGTTCTGTTGATGTTGACCTTGGCCATCATCGAATTCGGCGTGGTGGTTTCCGTGCAGAACGCGATTTCGCAGGCTGCCGTGAAAGGGGCGCGCGAGGCCGGCAAGGGCGCCGACATCGACGAAGTCGTCAATGTCGTCAACTACGTCCTGGCGCCTCACGACATCACGGTCGGCGACGGGGCGGGACTGCTGTTGGAGGATCCCGCCGCGATGTTCCAGGACTCGCGCGGCGACGTGGAGTGCCCCCCGCCCGCAGCGGTCTTGAACGACGGATTCGTCCGCTTGACCGTCTGCGTCTCCGCGACCCGCGCCCCGCTGCTGCGGACGCTGGAGACCTTCGGCATGTGTACCTTCGTCGACCGCATGTTCCAATTCACCGCCGCCGTCAAACGCGAATGCCCCAGCTAGAACGCATATTTCAGCGAGCGCGGCTGGGGGTGGGTGAGCGGCGGGTGGTTTGCTGGACCCAGATCTTGGCGGCGTCGGAGGGGGTTCCGCCGTAGGCGTTGCGGAAGGCGGGGTCGAATTCGCCTCCGTCCTGCACGGCTTTCAGCAACCGGCGGAAGCGGGCGGCGTCGGACGCGAGCAAGCGGACGAAGCTGTACGCCGCCGTCTCCGCCTGCTGGGGCGCCAGCTTGCCGGTCAGGAAATCGTCGGGCTGGGACAGCGATTTGACGATGTCCGGAATCTCCGCCTCCCACGCCTTGACTCGCGCGTCGTCGGGGGCAGTTCGCGAAGCAACCCATCGCGCGGCGCCCTCGGCAAACCACGGAGGCACATTGCCCTGGCTGGCCAAGTACACGCCCGCGATCTGTTGTGCCAGCAGTGCATCCCGCGAATACTCGTCCGCGCGAGGCAGCACGACCGCCGCGTAGGCGTCCACGACGTTGTACCGCCAGTGGCCGCGGGACGACGGAGGCAAATCGCGGCGTTCGACCATCTTGCCGTACTCCGTGTAGTCGAACCGTTGCGGCAGGACCACCAACGTGATCCGGCCTTTGACCAGGGGGCCATCGACGGTGGCTCCGAACGACTCGGCGACCTTGGGAATCAGGGCCTCGGCCGCTTCAACCGTCGTCTGCAGCGTCGCCGGGCCGACGCTGCCGACGGCGAAGAAGTTCTCGCTTTCCGTCTGGTCCATCTGCTGGCCGGGCATTCCGAGCGCCCAATTCTTCAGTGCCAGTTCCTTTCGCTCGGCGCTCAACTGTTCGTGGTTCGACCGCTGCGACTTGGCCAAGCTGGCCACTTGTTCGAGACTCTGTTCCGGGTCGGGGCCGTCGAAGCGGGCGCCTTCGCGGATCCACGTTTCGACGCGGGCGATCATGTCGTCGGCCAGTGGCGGCGCACGCATCGGCATTCGTTGACCGTCGGCCGTGCCCTTGAGTTTCTGGACCAGCAAGCTGTCGTCAGGTCGTCCGGGCACCACGCTGGCGCCGGTGTCGCCGCCCTTCATCAGGCCGGTGAACGTCATCAGGTTGTAGCGGGCGCTGGGCTGCCGTCCGCGGCCGTGGCAATTGCCGCACTGCTCGGAGAACATCGGCGCCAAATCGGCGGAGAAGCTGACCCCACCGCCACCGTCGGCCGGAGTCATCGGTCTCGCCTCCGGCGCCGCACCGGCGCCGAGTGGCTTGAGCGGGGGAAGTTCGATGCCCTCGAGTTCCAGCAGCGCGTGCGCTTTGCTCAGCCGCCCGTGAATGGTCTCCAGAGCCGCTAGAACCTGCGGATCGCTCCCGGCGGCCAGTTTCTCGCATTCGCCCTGAACCCGACGGACGATCTCACTGCTGTCGGCGAAGCGGCCTTCGACGAACAGCCGAGCAGCCTGAGTGACCGACTCGTTCAACTGTTCGATCTGCTTTCGCTGCTCAGCCGTGATTGCTCCCAACGCCGGACCGAGCAACAGGGTAGCCGCCAAACCGCACGAGCAAATCATCAACGTGCAGAATCGTGGATAAGTCACACGTCACCTCGCCACAAAAGGGGACAAACGAACAAAAAGATTGGCTGCTGGCCCGGTCGAGCGAAATTCGATGCGCGGTCCGCCAAGGAGCCGGTTCCCCAAGTATAGATGGGTCGCCCGTGCGGTGGTAGCTCGTTTGCCATCCTTGCGGCCCCGCGGGGCTTTGTCCTATAATGCCGCCATTCTCAATTCCCGCACCATCAACTCCCCCTGGCACCTCCTCCATGTCCCGACGCTTTATCAGCCAACTTGGCGAACGCGAAACAGTCGACGAAGTCTATCTGGTGGCCGATAAACAGCTTCGGACCAACCGGCAAGGCAATTTCTACCTGCAGATGCGTCTGTCGGACCGCACCGGTTCGCTGACGGCCATGATGTGGAACGCGAACGACAAGATTTACAGCTCGTTCGAAAACGGCGACTATGTCCGCGTGCAGGGCACCTCGCAGTTCTACAACGGGGCGATGCAGATGATTGTCAGCCGCATCGACCGCGTCATCGCCCGCGACGTGGACGAGTCGGATTTCGTCACGCTGAACGTCTCCGAGATCGACCGGTTGGCCGCCCATGTGGGCGAGATGCTGCGGTCAATTCGCAGCGCCCCGTTGCGAAACCTGGCTGAGTGTTTCCTGATGGACGAGACCTTCATGGCCGCGTTTACCACGGCGCCGGCAGGGATCAAGAACCACCATGCCTACCGCGGCGGCTTGCTGGAGCACGTCCACAGCCTGATGCGTCTGGTCACGAACGTCGCACCCCACTACCGCGACTTGGACCCGGACCTGCTGCTGATGGGCGCTTTCCTGCACGACGCCGGCAAGATTCGCGAATTGGTCTACGAACGGGACTTGGCCTACAGCGACGAAGGCCAATTGATCGGGCATCTGGTGATCGCCGTCGGGATGCTCGAGGACAAGGTGCGCGAAGCGGAGAAGCTCAGCGGCGAACCGTTCCCCCGGGAACTGGAACTGCGGTTGAAGCACATGATTGTCAGCCACCACGGCGAATACGAATTCGGCAGTCCGAAGCTGCCGATGACGCTCGAGGCGATCGCGCTGCACTACTTGGACAACCTGGACGCCAAGATGCACAGCCTGGGCACGCTGATCCGCGAAGACGCCAATACCGATAGCAACTGGACTCCGTATCAGGCTCAACTGGGCCGCAAACTTTTCAAAGGCGGCGATGCCGCAAACGAACACTAAATGACCGAAGAATCGCTCGAAGAACGCATCTTGGCGCACGTCAGCGCCCCCAACTATCAACCCGTCAAGCCGCGGGTGCTCGCCAAACAACTGGAACTGCCCCCGGAGACGCACCGCGACTTGCGGAAGACCGTCAAGCAATTGGTCAAGGCTGGCAAACTGGCCTGGGGTGCGAAGCATCTGGTCGCCCTGCCGGGCGCCGAACCGGTTCGCACCGACCGGGCGTTGGTAACCGGCGAATTCCACCGCACGTCGAAAGGTTACGGCTTTGTGCGTCCCGTGGGCACCCCGGCTTCGGAAGGCCGCAACCAGGATATTTTCATCCCGCTGCGAAAGACGGGCGACGCGTCCAGCGGCGACGTGGTCAAGGTCCGTTTGAGACGCTCGCGGCCTGGCGAGCAGCGATTGAGCGGTACGGTGGTCGAAGTGGTCGAACGTGAAACCAACCAATTCGTCGGTGTGTTCCAGCAACGGGCCGGGCAGCCGTGCGTCCAGATCGACGGGAACGTTTTCACCGAACCGATCCCCGTCGCCGATCCCGGCGCGAAGAACGCGGCCGAGGGCGACAAGGTGGTTGTCGAGATGCTCCGCTTTCCGACTCACTTCCACGCCGGCGAGGGCGTGATCGTCGAGGTGCTGGGCGCCCGCGGCGCGCCCGGCGTCGATACTCGCTCGATCATCCGCGAGTTCAATCTGCCCGAGCATTTTCCGCTGGACGTGATGGACAACGCGCGGGCCCAGGCAGCGACGTTCGACGAGTCGATTGGCCAACGGTTGGATCTGACCGGCGAAACCATCATCACCATCGATCCGCAGGATGCCCGCGATTTCGACGACGCGATCTCGCTGGAACGACTGGAAAACGGGCATTGGCGGCTGGGCGTCCATATCGCCGACGTGGCGCACTTCGTCCCGGCGGGCTCGCTGCTGGACATCGAGGCTCGCGAACGGGCCACCAGCGTGTATCTGCCCGACCGTGTGATTCCCATGTTGCCGGAGCTGATCTCCAACGGCTTGGCCAGCCTGCAGCCGGACAAGCTGCGGTACGCCAAGAGCGTCTTCATCGAAATGACGGCCGACGGGGCGCGCGTGGCGACCGAGTTCTACAACTCGGCGATCACCAGCAAGCGGCGGTTCACCTACGAGGAGGTCGACGATTACCTGTCCGACCCGAACCGCTGGAAGGCCAAGTTGGCTGGCGGCGTGTTCGCCTTGCTGGGCCGCATGCACGAACTGGCCATGATCCTTCGGCAACGCCGCCTGGAGGGCGGGGCGATCGAGTTGACGCTGCCCGAGATCAAAATCGACTTGGACAAGAAGGGCCGCGTCAGCGGCGCCCACGTTGTCCAAAATACGGTCAGCCACCAGATCATCGAGGAATTCATGCTGGCCGCCAACGAGTCGGTGGCCGAATACCTGAACGACCAAGGACTGAACTTCCTGCGCCGCGTCCACGAACCGCCCGATCCGCGCAAGCAACTGGCGCTGACCGAATTCGTCCGCGACCTGGGCATCGAGTGCGAAAGCCTGGTCAGCCGTTTCGAAGTCAAGCGGGTGGTCGAGCAGGTGCGCAACGATCCTCGCCAGCACGCCGTCCATTTCGCCGTGCTGCGGAGCATGCAGAAGGCCGTCTACTCGCCCGTCGAAGAGGGCCACTACGCCCTGAACAGCCGCCACTATTGCCACTTCACCTCGCCCATCCGTCGCTACCCGGACCTGGTCATCCACCGCATGTTCGACATGCTGGCCCGCGGCCAACGGCCGACCGACGATTTCGATCGCCTGGCGGTGATCGGCGGCCACTGCTCGGACCGCGAGCAGCGAGCCGAGGCGGCCGAACGCGAACTGATCAAGGTCAAACTGCTCACGTTCCTGAGCCACCGGATCGGCGAGCAGATGGAGGCCGTGATCACCGGCGTCGAAGAATTCGGGTTGTTCGTGCAAGGCATTGAACTGCCCGCCGAGGGGTTGATCCGTACCGAGACCCTGGCCGACGACTACTACCGCTTCGACCGGGCGACGCACTCGCTGACCGGCCGCCGCGAGGGCAACGGGTATCGCCTGGGGGACATCGTGGTCGTCGAGATCGCCCGCGTCGACATCGACCGTCGCGAACTCGATTTCCGCATGATCCGTCGCCTGAAGCAAGCCAGCGGCCGACCGCAGTTGATGGCCAAGTCCAAAGGCAAGAAGAAACCCACCCCCAAAACCCCGCCCCCGCGCCGCCCAACCAAGAAAAAACCCCGCCGCGGCAAAGGTTTGTGATTTCGGTGTGTTGCGACCGGTCCCAAGCCCTGCCTGGGAACCCGCCCCTCTTCCCGGCCCTGTCGGTCGGGCATTCACGCGCGGGTCACGAACCAGAAGTAGACGAGCAGCGCGGCGACCAGGGCGATCAGACCTGCCAGGACGTGGAGGGCGCGGTCGGTGACTTGATCGGCTTCGGTGGTTTCCGTAAGCAGACCTGCGCCGAAGTCGTGGCCGCAATGCTGGCACAGACGATAGAATTCGGGCGCAAACGCTTCTTCGCAATCGGGGCACATCAGAAGCACCGTTGAATCGTCGCCCTCCTCGGGCGGCGAACCGCACGATTCAAGCGGACTGCACGCCGAGCACCGTGGGGTAGCGCGACGGGGCGACGCGAAGTAGACTTCGGCCATGGAAAAATCGTCGCCGCCCAGGTCGCAGGTGGGGCAACGCGTCTGCCTGCGCCGCCCGCAGTCCGGACAGACGGGCCATTGCGCCCAGCGCGGACGACCCGACTCTGAGTCTTGCCGATCCGGTTCGTTGAAGTTGTTGGTTCTGTCGTGCGGTTGCATCGGCCTATTATCCGCGGCATGAACGTTCGGGAAAGTACCCCCGTCCCCGTCCCGTGCTGGCGTCTCTGGTGTCATTTTCTTAGACTAGGGCCAATTGTCTGTCTTTGTTCCGTGGACGCAACAAGGAATCGTGTCATGTCAAGGCGTTTGTCCATGCTGTGCGACCGTGCGTGGGTTCGCTGCCTGTGGAAGTTGGGAATTTCCGGGATGCTGGCGTTGGCCGTACTGGCGGGAACGGCCGGTGCCGCGGGGCCTCGCGTGTTGCCCGAAGGGCGTTTCCCGGAAGACAACCGCCTGAAGCCGCTTAAGGATCTGGACGGCTACTTTCCGTTCGAACCGCCCGCGGACTTGGACGCGTGGAAGGAACGTGCCGCCAAGGTCCGGCGTCAGATCCTGGTCTCGCAGGGACTGTGGCCGATGCCGACGAAGACTCCGCTGAACGCCGTGATCCACGGCCGCATCGAGCAGTCGGGTTACACGATTGAGAAGGTGTACTTCGAGAGCTTTCCGGGTTTCTATGTGACGGGCAATCTGTACCGGCCCGCATCGGTGTCCGGACGCGTCCCCGGTGTCCTTTGCCCTCACGGACACTGGTCCAACGGGCGATTCCACGACGCGGGCGAGGCGGCCGTGCTGCGTGAAATCGTGCAGGGGGCGGAACGGTTCGAGGACGGCGGGCGCAGCCCGTTGCAGGCGCGCTGCGTCCAGTTGGCCAAGATGGGCTGCGTGGTGTTCCACTACGACATGATCGGCTACGCGGACAGCCAACAGGTCTCCTTCGAGATCGCCCATCGCTTTGCGAAACAGCGTCCTGAAATGAATCGCGCCGAAGGCTGGGGGTTGTACAGCCCGCAAGCGGAATCGAACCTGCAGTCGGTGATGGGCTTGCAGACGTGGAACTCGATCCGGGCGTTGGACTTCCTGGAATCGCTGCCGGACGTCGATCCGCAGCGGTTGGCCGCAACAGGCGCTAGCGGCGGTGGCACGCAGACGTTCCTGTTGGCCGCCGTCGATCCGCGGTTGGCTGTCAGCTTTCCCGCCGTGATGGTCTCGACGGCCATGCAAGGCGGTTGCACCTGCGAGAATGCGTGCCTGCTGCGAATCGGCACCGGCAATGTCGAGTTTGCCGGATTGTTCGCACCCAAACCTCAGGCGCTCACCGGCGCCGACGATTGGACCCGCGAAATGGAGACCAAGGGCTTTCCCCAGTTGAAACAACTGTACGAAAAGTTCGGGGCCGCGGACCATGTCCGCCTGCATCCGTTCGTCTGGTTCCCGCACAACTACAACTATGTCAGCCGGGCGGCCATGTACGACTGGCTGAACCGGCACTTCAAGCTGGGTCTGCCCACGCCGGTGGTCGAAGGGGCCTACCAGCGGTTGACGGCCGAGTCGCTGACGGTCTGGAATCAGGACCATCCGCAACCGCAGGGCGGCGAGTCGTTCGAGCGGGACTTGCTGCGCGCGTGGAAGGCGGACTCGGATCGACAACTCGCGGCACTCCGACCGCAGCAATCGGACGACTGGTCGCGTTTCGAGGAACTCGTCGGAGGGGCCGTTCGTGAAGTGATCGGCCGCGAGCTTCCCGGCCCTGAGGCGGTTCGGTTCGAAAAGACGGGGCAGACCGATCGGGAAGGGTACGTGCAGACGGTCGGCCTGTTGCGCCACTTGCCCGCTGGCGAGGAACTGCCGGTGGTGCTGCTCGAACCCAAGCAGCAGCGCGGCCGCGTCGCGGTCTGGCTGTCGGGGGACGGCAAGTCCGGACTGTTTGACGAGAGCGGACAAGCCCGCCCGGCTGTCGCGAGCCTGTTGGAGGCGGGCGTCGCGGTGATCGGTGCGGATCTCTTGTATCAAGGCGAGTTTCTGCCATCGGGCGAGGCGTTGGACAAGACGCCGCGCGTCAAGAATCCGCGCGAATCCGCCGCCTACACGTTCGGGTACAACCACACGGTGTTCGCGGGACGAGTGCATGACGCGCTGACCCTTGTCGCCTTTGCCAGGCAGCGGGAACCTGGGCCCCAGCAGGTCGAGTTGATCGGCGTGAACGGCGGCGGGGCATGGGCCGCAGCCGCACTGGCACTGGCTGGCGATGCGGTGTCGCGGGCCGCGATCGATACGCAAGGATTCCGCTTCGCCGCGGTGGACGACATCCATTCGCCCAATTTCCTGCCCGGCGGGGCCAAGTACTTCGATCTGCCGGGACTGCTGGCACTCGCCCACTGTCGACTCTGGATCGCCGGAGAAACCGAGAGCACCGCGGCGGTGGCAGTCGAGACCTACCGAGCCCTCGACCGAAGCGACCGCTTGACGATCTACGACGGCCCGCGCGACAAGGCCGTGGAAGAAGCGGTCCGGTGGTTGCGTCAGGATTGAATGGGCGGCGAAGCAAGCGAAACCGGATCGATCATCCGGTGCGACGAATCGGATCATTGACACAACGCACAAGCGAAGGAGTACGCATGGGATTTCTGTCTGGCAGCATGACGTTCGATTGTTCTCGCCTGGATGGCGCGCAACCGCGTCAGTTCGGCCCCGAACACGTGGAAACGCTGCGGAGCCACGCGATCGGCGGATCAAAAGTGCTGTCGAACGATCAGGCGAGGGCCGGCTTTTTGGCGGGAAGTCACTTGCTGGACGATGATTTCGACCTGGAAAAGAACGTGTTCGGCGACGCCTTGCACTTCGCCGTGCGGATCGACACGAATCAGGTTCCCGCCGCCATTCGCCGGGCCTGGCTGCAAATCGAACTGGCTACGCTCACCGCCGACTCGCCCGGCCGCCGCCCCACCAAGGCCCAGCGACAAGAGGCGAAGGATGCGGTCGAGGCTCAGTGCGAAGAAGCGGCGCGCAGCGGCCAGTTCCAGCGGATGCAGCAGTTCCCCGTGCTCTGGGACGCGAAGCACGGCCTGCTGTACTGCGGCGGGACCAGCGCGTCGGCCAGCGAGGTATGCTCGGACCTGATGCTCAAGGCATTCGAGCTGGAAATGCGTCGACTGACCTCCGGCCGGTTGGCCATCGAGTGGTCGACGAAGGCCCGCCAGCGCGGCGCGCTGAATCAAGCGGCGCCGGCCGATTTCCGCGGGGACGGTGGCAGCGCCGACGTCGCGTGGTGGGACGGCGACAAGGACAACTATGACTTTCTGGGCAACGAGTTTTTGCTTTGGCTCTGGTGGCACTGGGAAACGCAAGGCGACACGATCAAGCTGGCGGACGGCTCCGAGGTGACGGGCATGTTCGCCCGGACCCTGATGCTGGAGTGCCCGTTGGGCGAATCGGGCAAGGGGACGATTTCGGCTGAAGATCCCACTCAACTGCCCGAAGCGGCTCAAGCGGTTCGCTCGGGCAAACTGCCCCGCAAGGCCGGCCTGATCCTGGTCCGTCACGGCACGCAGTGCGAACTGACGCTCCAGGCCGAGACATTTTCGGTCAGCGGCGCGAAGATCCAAGTGGACGAGGACGCGGAAGGTCGGGCCGTTTTGGAGGAACGCATCGAGGGCCTTCGCGGCCTGAAGGAAACGCTCGACTTACTGTTCCAAACGTTTTGCCAACGCCGCACCGGCAATGCCTGGGGCAGCGACCTGGCCCAGATTCGCAGTTGGTTGAAAGCCAAGCCCCGACCAAGTCGGACTTGAGTCAGGTGCGATACGCGGCAGCGATCCTCGCGCGACCGGCTTGGGTCGAGAGACTGGAGTCAGAAGAATGCTGCAAATGCTCTATTTTCTGCCAGCCTTGGACATATCTGCCCTGGTTGCCCCAGTTCTGTCGACTGGGATAATAGAAACTCGAGTGGAGGCGCGGACGAGCGAGTGGGTGCTGCCCGTTCGGCAAGGCCGTCCTGAGATCCTCGATGTTTCCGTAACTTGGTCCTTTCTCAAACGGGTTCGGCGGCGATGCCAACCATCTTGCGAATTGGCCCATTCCGGTTCCACTTCTATTCGGACGAATCCAATGAGCCGGCTCACATCCACGTCCGTTCGCCAGACGGCGAATGCAAGTTCTGGCTCGAACCCATCCGGTTGGCCCGGAACCGCGGGATTCCGCCCCAAGACGTTCGAGAAGCTGAGCGTCTGGTGTTCGAGAACCAACAACTGCTGATCGAGAGCTTTCATGAGTACCACAATCGCTGAACCGATGGCACCCGCCGAACCCATCGCGGTTCGCGTCTGGGTGGAACAACGCATGGTGTATCTGGAACTCACCGACGGGCGTATCGTCGGATTTCCAGCAGACCGTTTTCGGCGGCTCAAGGAAGCGTCTGTCGAACAGTTGCAGGAAGTTACCTTGGAGCTGAACGGGTACGCATTGCGTTGGGAAGAGTTGGACGAAGACCTAACCGTGCCTGGAATTGTTGCTGGACGATTTCAGCTTCCCCTTGTGCGTTTCGAGGCTGTGGAAGAATCGGGCTGACTCGGAGCGGGAACCGCCAAATCCCTGGAAGAAGCGTTTGTCGCGAAGATGCCTGTGCCAATTTTCTTCACAGCCTCTCCGCGTGGCCGAGACAACCGGAAAGAGAGGTCTCGTGATGAATGTTCGAGTCGCGTTGACGTTGATGCTGGCTCTGTTCGGCGTCTTGTTTTCCCGTGCGGCGACAGCTCAAGATGGCCGTCCGCCGAGGCCCAATATCCTGTTCATCTATGCGGATGACCATTCGCCGAAGACGGTCGGCTGCTACGAAGGGGCCTATCCGATGGCCCGCACGCCGAACATCGACCGATTGGCCGCCTCGGGCGTGCGCTTTCGAGCGTCCTATCTGGGATCGTGGTGCATGCCGTCGCGCGCATCGCTGTTGACCGGGCTTCACCCGCACGCGATCGAATCGATGCGGATGACCGGTGCTAATCCGCAGAGCACCTACGATCCCGAGCAATGCCGCTTCTGGCCCGCGGCCTTTCGGCGGCATGGGTACCAGACGGCGCAGATCGGCAAATGGCACACCGGTACCGACACGGGGTGGGGTCGAGACTGGGATTTCCAGATCGTTTGGAACCGTCCCGACAATCCGCAGAACGCCACGAAATACTACGGGCCGCAAGTCCTTGATGTTCACGGCGAGCGACAGACGGTCGAGGGATACTCGACGGACAACTACACGCGCTGGGCTTGCGACTACATTCGCGGCGAGGGACGCGATGCCGACAAGCCCTGGTATCTGTGGCTCTGCTACGGCGCCATTCACGGCCCCACGACGCCCGCCGAACGGCACAAGGGGCTGCTGAAGACCGAAACCGCCGAGTTGCCCGCCGGCATGTTCGGTCCCCGTCCGGGCAAGCCGCGCTATCTGAACAAGACGCAGGCTTGGGAGCGGACGACCGATGGCCAAGCGGTGTTGAAGGGAAGCAAGAAGACCCACACCGCCTGGCTGCAACAAGTCAACGAGTGCATGATGGCGGTCGACGAAGGCGTGGGGGAGGTGATCAAGGCGTTGCGGGAGTCGGGCCAGTTGGGCAGCACGCTGGTGGTCTACAGTTCGGACCAGGGGTTTGCCAACGGCGAGCACGGATTGAAGCAGAAAGTCGCTCCGTACGAGGCGAGCTATTCGTCACCTTTTATCGTCAGCATGCCCGGCACCCTACCCGCGGGCAAATTCTGTCGCCACACGGTCAATGCGCCCGATGTCGTGGTGACGTTCTTTGCGCTCGCCGGACTGGAGACGCCCTGGAAAATGCACGGCCGCGACTTCACGTCGCTGCTGCTCGATCCGGAAAACGCTTCCTGGGACCGGCCCACCTTGTTCGAGCATGTGGGCCAGGAGTACGGCTCCACCGTCACCCAGACGCTCGTCAACAAGACGCCAACGAACCACGCTGGAGTTCCGTACTACGCGGCATTGCGCCACGAAGACTGGAAATATGTCCGTTATCTGGCAGGGGACGAACCAGAGGAACTGTACGATTTGAAGACCGATCCGGACGAACTCACAAATCTCGCGGGCGATGCGCGATACCGGGCGACGCTGGAGAAATTCCGCGGCCAGTGGGTACAGGAACTGCAGATGGCGGACGCCACTTTTCTGGAACACGTCGCTCCGCCAACTGTTCGGTGAATCTCCGCCGTTCTCTTCGAAGCAGCACAGGCTGGCAGCCTGTGCTACGGAGGGGCTGAGCGATGCGAGATTAGCCCATCAGGTCGGCGGCGCGGCTCTCGAGAATGGCAGCGTCCCGAGTGGCGCTGGGAGCCGATGGGAATTCTCCCAGCGGGAATGTCGTACGCAGGCTGTCCAAGGCGGTCGTCAGCGAAGCGGTGATGGGCTTGATGCCTTGCGTGAGTCGGTCCAGGGGTTCGAACGATTCCGCTGGCAAACGACCGGACCATTCGGCCCACAGCCTGCGCCAATCATCGCCGTCCCGATTTTCCGCTTGCCTGGCTGTCTCGGCAGCTTGCTCGAAATTGTCGATTTCCATCGTCGGCAGTGTGGGTTGATTTTGTCCCGCGGTCGAGGCCAGCATGACAGCGGGCGGGGTGGATACCGTCGCCGAATCATCGCTGGACGAATGGTTGGAAACCGGCGGAGACCAGAATCGCGGAAGGGCGGCAATCACCAAGAGACAAGCCACAACCGCCAAGACCTGATAACCGAAGCGCCGTTCCTTGGCGCGAGTCCGCGGCTGAACTCCCACCGTCGAAGGAAACGCTCGCTGAACCGTCCGCCTACTGAAATCCTCGTCCAGCAGTGGTGGCTGCCAATCCTCGATCTGCTCCAACAACTCGACATAAGCATCCAGTCGCGCGGCGCATTCGGAACAAGCCAATGCGTGATCCACGAGTGCGTCATCGCTCGTCAACGATTGACGCCGATCCAGTACCCGTTGAATTCTCGCTTCAAATTCGCCGCAATTCATCGCCGCTTTTCCGAGACAACTTGTCGCTTGTGCAACCAATCTGCCAGTTGCCGCCTGGCGCGGTAGATCCACGTCTTGGCGGTGCCCAACGGGCAGCCCAGTGTTTCCGCAATCTGCTGGTAGGAAAGTTCGTGCTCGTGAAACAACAAAAACGCTTGACGATGCTCGGGACAGATGCGGTCCAATCCCAGTTGGATTTCTTCGTTCAACTGTTCGGCCGACTGCCAATCGCACGAATCGTCTTCGAACTGGTCCTCCTGAATGACGCAAGGCAACGGTCGCCGCTTGCGAGCCGCCAGCATCGTCCGGCATCGGTTGGCCGCGATGGTCATCAGCCAGGGGCGGAATTCCCGTTGGCTGTCCCACCGTGCCAAGCTGCGCAACATTCGGACCAATGTTTCCTGTGCCGCATCTTCGGCGTCCTGCCGCTGGCCAAGCATGCGGTAGCAAAACCCAAAGACGGAAGCTTGGTGAAGTTCCACCAAATCGATCATCGCCGCTTGGTCGCCCGCCAAGCAGCGACCGACAAGTCGCCGCAGGGCCTCGTTCGCTTTGCTTGCCACCGGTACTTCCTGCCAATGCATACCCGCTCGGCCCCCGTCAGAGTTTCACAGGCACAGCCGAAATCGCATCCCGCTATTCGCCAGAGGTCAGCGATTATTGAAGAACTTGCGGAGCATCACCGCGGCGGCTTCGCGGGAATCCTTGGTCATCACTTCGGGCCGTTGAGGAAGTTTGCCAGGACCCTTCTTCTTCTTGTCGTCTTTCGCCGGCGCTTCCTTCGTATCATCAGCGGCTTTCTGACCGGCCAGTTTGGCTCGCTCCTCAATCGATTTCTGCAGCGAGACTTGGTCCGTCTCGTCCAGTTTCAGTTGCCGCGTTTCGGGATCCGTCAGCCGGCGTTCCCGCTCGATCTTGTCCGCTTCCTCCAGCCACTGATCGATATCGACGTCGTCCAGCACTCCAGATTCACGAACGTTTTCCGTAGTCCGCTCGACCGCCTCCTTGATGCTGGAAACCTTCGGCTTCTTCTCGCCGCCCAGACTGTGATCGATCATCACTTCGAACGACAGCGGCCCAATCTGCAGCTTGTCTCCCGACTTCAATACGGAGTCGCCCTCGACGCGATGGTCGTTCAGGTAGGTGCCGTTCTTGCTGCCGAAGTCGCGCAACTTGACGCTGCCATCTTCCACAACAATGGCACAGTGCCGACGGCTAATGGCGTCACTTTTCGGGCGCAGATGACACTCGGAACTACGCCCAATCACACACTCAGGTGTGGGAATCTTGACGTCTTTGCCGGCGTTCGAGCCCTTCAACACCTTCAACCGTATTTTCATAGGTCGCCTTTCCGTCGCAACCATGACCCCGAGCCCCACAGGCGTCGAGCTGCTTGATAGATAAGATAGAGAACAGCGAAGTTTACCGATTCAAGGCAGAAATTCCAAGTGCCTATTCTACAATAGCAGAACCGACAGCCCTCGTCAAAGAACCCTCAGCGTCGGAGAGTCCAGTTTTCTTGTCCAAATCTCTTTCTTTGCCAATCTTCGGCGAGCTCGATTTCTGTTTCCCCCAATTGGGACGTATGCAACCGTAGTTGCAGTCGATCCGCGATCCGGCTCGCCCAACGCTCGGCCAACTCCAACGCCTCGATTTCGACCCCTGAAATATCTGAAACACCGACCAGTTCAGGGGATGCGGCTGTGCTTCTCAACAGGATGCTTCCGTGCTGCAGCAGACAATGTCGGCGTCGACGCTGTGCGCTGCCACCCACCTTGTGCCCCCCAAGAAGTATATCTGCCTCGGCACGGCGCAAGAAACACAAGAACGACTCTTCGACGGCTGGAACGCGATCGGGTTCCCCGCATATTCGCGCCTGCAGCCCGTACGAAGCAAGTTCCTCGATCAAAGTTTCGTGAAATGCGAAATAGTACGTCGAGGCCCGGTCGTCCCAATGCGACGCGACGGGGACGCAGAAACTGTACGTCAATTCGTCCGCGTGGATGATCGCTCCGCCACCGGTGGAGCGTCGGACCATGGGAAGGTCGCGGCTGGGCGGATGCCGTTGCCGGTCCTCGTGCCGCTGAAAATAGCCCAGGGACAGGGTGGGCACATCCCATTGGTAGAACCGCAACCAACCGCGATTCCCGCTGTCCCCGACCGTTTCGAGCAGCGCTTCGTCCACCGCCATGTTCCAACCCCCGGAGGCCGGAGGGTCGTAGACTACTCGGGTTTCCATCGCATCACCGGTTTTCGCGCTGCCTGGACTTCGTCCGGACGACTGACGAGTGTCGAGTGCGGCGCCTCGTGCAACAACTCGGGGGCCTCGTCGGTGATCCGGAACAGCGTCTCGGCGAAGGCATCCAGTGTTTCCTTGCTCTCCGTTTCGGTCGGCTCGATCATCATGGCTTCGGGCACCGTCAGCGGAAAATAGACAGTCGGCGCGTGGAATCCGTAATCGAGCAATCGCTTGGCGATGTCCATGGCCGTGACGCCTCGACCCCTCTTCAGATCGGCGGCCGATGCGACGAACTCGTGCATGCAGCGGTCGCCCTGCGGAACGGGCAGGAAGTGTCTGACTCGGCTGAGCAGGTAGTTGGCGTTCAAAACGGCGTTTTCCGAAACGGCCCGCAAGCCGTCGGGTCCAAACGTACGGATGTAGCAGTAGGCCCGCAGCAGGACGCCGACGTTGCCGAAGAAGCTGCGGACCCGTCCAATCGACTTTGGGGGCGCCTTTTCCAGGGAGTATCGCTCGCCATCGAACGAGACCACGGGGGTCGGCAGATAGTCGCCGAGCATCTGGCGAACACAAACGGGACCAGCACCGGGCCCCCCGCCGCCGTGCGGACCGCTGAACGTCTTGTGCGGGTTGAAGTGCATCATGTCCGCCCCGAAGTCGCCGGGTCGAGCGATGCCCAGAATCGCGTTCATGTTGGCACCGTCCAGGTAGATCAATCCGCCCTTCTCGTGTACCAAATCGGCGATGCGAGCGACCTGGCGGTCAAAAAGTCCCAGGGTATTTGGGTTAGTTATCATGAACACGGCGACCGAGTCGTCCAGCTTGCTCCGCAGGTCGTCCATGTCCACGAAACCCGCGTTCGTGCTCTTGACCGTGACCGTCTGGAAACCGGCCATGCGGGCGCTGGCAGGATTCGTGCCGTGAGCGCTGTCGGGGGCGAGCACTTTCGTCCGCGTTTCCCCGGCGGCGCGAAAGTGAGCCGCCGCGACCATCAACGCAGTCAATTCGCCATGGGCGCCGGCTGCTGGCTGCAACGTGACGGCGGGCAGTCCGGAAATCTCGCCCAGCATCTGCTGCAACTCGAACAGCAACTGCAGCAGGCCTTGCAGCGTTTCCTCCGGCTGGTACGGGTGCAGATGAACCAACCCGGGCAGCGAACTTAGACGCTCGTTCCGCTTCGGGTTGTACTTCATCGTACACGACCCCAACGGATAGAAGTGCGTATCCACTGACATATTCAGCGTGGAAAGGTTGCTGAAGTGGCGGACCACGTCGGGTTCAACCACTTCCGGCAAGGGCGGGGGCGCTTCGGCCAGACTGTCGGCAGGAAGCAAGTCCTGCACGCTTCGTTCGGGTACGTCGAGAGCCGGCAGCGCAAAGCTGCGACGCCCTGGCCGGGAGAGTTCGAAAAGGAGTTGTGTCGAAGTTCGGTTTCTCATCGCTGTCCATCGTTTGGTTTGAGCGGTTCCGCGTGTCGAGCGTCTCTCAGGTGCCTTGGCCGCTTGTCAATACGCTCGCCCAGGAATCGATTTCCGACCGAGTGCGTTTTTCGGTGACCGCGACCAGGAAGGCGTCGTGCAAATCGGGATACCAGCGGCCGAGCGGCACTCCGGCCAGAATCCCTTGCGCGCAAGCATCGGACAGCAGTTCCTCGACACGATTCTCCCTGTCCCGGACGACGAACTCCTTGAAGGTCGGCTGCGCGAAAGCTGCTTCGAATCGCTCGCCCTTGGTGATACTGTCCAGTGCGTAGCGAGACTTCTGCAAACACTGCTGCGCTGTCTCGCGCAGCCCCTGTGGTCCAAGCGTCGCCAGATAGATGGCTGCCCGCACGGCGATCAGCCCCTGATTCGTGCAGATGTTACTGGTGGCCTTGTCCCGCCGGATGTGCTGCTCGCGGGTTTGAAGCGTCAGCACCCAACAGCGGCGTCCGCGACGGTCCACGGTCTGTCCGGCGATCCGGCCGGGCAAACGGCGCACGAACTGTTCGCGGCATGCCATGATCCCCAGATACGGCCCGCCGAACAGCATGGGGGTTCCCAGCGACTGACCTTCGGCCACGGCGATGTCGGCTCCCAGATCCCCGGGCCGTTTCAGCAGGCCCAGGCTGACCGGATCGAATGCCTGGACCAACAACGCCCCTGCGTCGTGCGCGATTTTGGCGATCGCCTCGACGTGCTCGATGCATCCGAAAAAGTTGGGATGCTGGATCAGCACGCAGGCCGTCTGCGAGTCCACGGCTTTGGCCAGCGCCGCCACGTCGACCACGCCGCCGGGCGTCTGGACGGTGACCAGCTCCATCCCCAGACTCGTCAAGTAGGTGGCCAAGATCTGGCGGTACTCGGGATGGACGCTGGCGGGGACGACGACCTTGCCTTCGCGCCGCGTTGCGCTCGAACACATGAGCACCGCTTCCACCGCCGCGCTGCCGCCGTCGTACAGGCTGGCGTTCGACACATCCATGCCGGTCAGTTGGCAAACCATCGACTGGTATTCAAACATGGCCTGCAGATTGCCCTGGCTCACCTCGGGCTGGTACGGCGTATAGGAGGTGAAGATCTCGCCCCGCGAGGCCAGTGCATCGACCACGGCGGGTACGAAATGGTCGTAGCTGCCGCCGCCCAGGAAACACACCAGGTCGTCCGCCGACCGATTCTTGGCAGCCAACGCGGCCATGTGCCGCGTCAGCTCGATTTCTCCCATCGCGGGCGGCAAATCGAGCGGTCGCGCGAGCCGCATCTCGGGCGGCACGCAGGCAAACAGCTCGTCAATCGACGCGGCGCCGATGGCGTCCAGCATCTGCTGCCGGTCTTCCGGCGTGTTGAACAAATACGACATCCGCGTCTCTATCCTTCTTCCGAACACTGCTTTTGGTACGCAGCGTAGTCCATCAAGCCCGCCAAGCTGGACTCGTCGGTCAACTTGACCTTCATAATCCAGCCCGTTCCGTAGGGGTCGCTGCCGAGCGTTTCCAGCCGATCGGGCAAGTCGGCATTCACGGCGACCACGATCCCGTCGACGGGGCTATACAGCGGGCTGACCGCCTTGACCGACTCGACCTCGCCGAATTCTTCCCCAGCCACGACTTGCCGTCCGATCTCAGGCAATTCCATGAACACCAGATCGGTCAACTGCTCGACGGCAAAGGCCGAGATGCCGACGGTGGCAACCTTCGATCCGTTTTCCTCCGCGACGCGCACCCATTCGTGCGATTGGCTGTACAACAGTTCTTCTGCGCTCACGATGCGATTCCCTCCCAATTCTTGTGACTCGACAAGTGTCGTTAATGCGTTGTCCTCTGGTAGAACGGCAGCGGAACGATCCGCGCCGGCTCGCGGCGTCCACGCACGTCGACCAGCACCTCGGTGCCTGCGGCGCTCGATTCCGGGCTGACGTAGGCCATCGCGATCGACTTCTGCAACGTGGGCGAAAAGGTGCCGCTGGTAATCTCGCCCACCGGTTGCACGTCGTGGAACACGCCGTACTGTTCGCGCGGCACCCGGCGCCCGGCCAGTTCCAGCCCGACCCGCACCCGCGACGCTTCCGCCGCTTTCCGCCGTGCCAGCGCTTCGCAACCGGGAAAGGCTCGGTCTTTCAGATTGACCGCAAAACCCAAGCCCGCTTGATACGGATCGATCTGCTCGGACAATTCGTGTCCGTACAGCGGCATACCCGCCTCCAAACGCAGCGTGTCGCGAGCCCCCAGACCAGCCGCCGCGATCCCCAGTTCGCGCCCTGCGCGGAAGATGTTCTTCCATACCTCCAGCGCGTCTTCGGCTCGAACAATCAACTCGAAGCCGTCTTCGCCCGTGTATCCCGTCCGCGACACCGTGCAAGGACGGCCGAACTGCTCGGTGACCACACCGCAATAGTAGCCCAGATCGCCCACCTTCGCCTTGACCAACGAGGCAACAATCTGGACGGCGGCAGGCCCCTGGACCGAGATCATCGCGGTCTCCCCGGTGCGGTCCTGCATTTCCACGTCACCCACCGCTTCGCCCCGCTGACGGATCCAATCCACGATCTTCTGGCGGTTGCTGGCGTTGACCACCAGCAGGTGATACCGCCGGCCGCCGGGCGTCTCCAAATGGTACACCAACACATCGTCCAGGATACTGCCTTCGTCGTTGGTCACCAACGAATAACGGATGCGGCCGAGCGGCAAATCGCTGACGCGGCGAGTGAGCAACCGATCGAGAAACGCCGCCGCATCCGGGCCGTCGAAACGCAGACGGGCCATGTGCGACACGTCGAAAACGCCCGCCGCCCGGCGAGTTGCCAGATGCTCTTCGACAATCGATCCATACTGGACCGGCATCGACCAACCGGCGAAATCGACCATGCGGCCCCCGTGTTCGACATGCCAAGCATGCAGCGGCGTTCGTGCCAGCGGATCGGTCATCTCGGTTCCTCGGTCGGGACAGTCGGGTGCATCGATCGGATCGCAAACGCATCATTGTAGCCGTGCCGCCCCGTTTGGGAATGACGTGTCCGCGCAGGAGCACACCCTTCAACGTGTTCTCGGCCAGCGCGCCACACGCGGAAGCTTGACCTCCGACGAAGCCAGACGTCTTCTCCAAGCCGATTTTCGGACTTCGAGGCTCGGATTTGCGTTCGGCAGAACTTCTTGCTGCTCTCAGGAATCCCGCCACGAGGCTTGCCTCGTTTTCGGATACTCATTCCCCGGGCAGGGGCCGCAGGCCGTAGCGGGCGCGGACCGCGTCGGCTTGGTCCGGGGTGATGTGGTACAGGAAGATCGAGTAGCCGGCTTTCGCCACCGGCTGGAAATGGCGGAAGTACTCGTAGCCGCGGAACGGTGCGAAGCGGTATCCGCCCTCGCCGTCCGTCGCACCGGCCTGGCTGCCGCGCACAAAGCGGACGCTGACGGCAAAGTAGCCGGGGTGCGGGCCGAATCCGGCAGCGTTCTCCTCGGTGATCTCGGCGCCGTCGGTCACGCCCAGCGGCGGGAGCCTCCACTCGAGGCCCGCGATGCGCGCGTCGATGCGGTTGAAATACGCCATCTGCAAATCGGCTGCCGCCTCCGGATGCCGAGCCAGCCAACGCCGCAAGCGGTACAGATCCTGCCCCCAGTCGATATTCGAACCCAGCAGATGGTTGTGCCCGCCATGCGGCCCACCCGCCAAGTTGTTGAAATAGCCGAGCGAATACGGATGCACGAACAAGTACGACCCCACCGCAGCACCAAGGCCGCATGAACCGACAGCAGTCAAGCGATCACCAACCGCCGCCCGCGCTGGAGTGTACGATTCATCGTGTCCGCGTCGTCCGCTCCCTTCTCACCCTCGTTGCTTCCAGAAATAGAACGCCGTGCCGCCGCCCAATCCCAACACCAGCGTCCCGACCACCGTCCAGATCAGCCAGGTCCACTTGTGCTGCACGGTCGGCTTGACCGTCGGGCGGTCGGGCAGCGAGTCGG
>JAHDXO010000097.1 GCA_023382975.1 Pirellulaceae bacterium | reverse complement strand
TCCCGCACTTTCCTAGACGCCCCATTTGGCAAGCTGGAAGCTTACCCCACGACTTCTTCAGCAGCCTCCGAGGGCGTCTGCGTCCGTCTCACTTCTTTTGTAGTAACGCGGCGCCGGCTTGGGCCAGTTGAGTGAAAATCCGGCGAACTTGGCCGCTTCGGCCTTCGTCGCTCATGATCCGGAGCACGGCGCAGCCGCGCGCTTCGCCCAGCAGTTGCAGCATCGCGGGCAACAGGAATTCGGCGATACCGAATTCGCGTTCATGCTCGACATCGCTGCACACCGGCACGATGCCGGCCACCGTCGGCGCCAGCAGTTCGCGATGGTACCGAACGGATTCCTGAATCTGTTCTTCTTTGCGGCCGGTGGGGTGGTTCCAGTCGTAGGGCGGCGACCATTCCATCACGGGGCTCAATTGGTCGATGTGGGTCAGCACTCCCAGAACCGGCGGCGGCTTGCGGTTCGGCCGATGGCGCTGGTTGGCCGCCAGATCGTTCAACACGGCGGCATCGGCTTGGCGCGCGAGGCTGGTCACCTTCATCACTAGCAGGACGAGGTCCGCTTCGGCCAGCGCCGTGCGGATCGCCTGCG
Organism: Pirellulaceae bacterium; assembly: GCA_023382975.1. Taxonomy (GTDB): domain Bacteria; phylum Planctomycetota; class Planctomycetia; order Pirellulales; family Pirellulaceae; genus SKKK01. Next base: position 26,799 of record JAHDXO010000097.1, on the reverse strand, counting down.
TCTGCTGGTCAGTCGCTCCGTCCTCAGCGTATCCCGGCGTGTCGAGCAACGTCCATCGCGAATCGGGCTGATCGAGCTGTTGGACACGATAACGCCGGACATCGCGCGTGGTGGGCAGCACATCGCTCGCTGCCGCCCGCTGGCCGAGCAAGGCATTGATCACGCTCGATTTGCCGGCCTTCACCTGTCCCACAACGGCCACGACGACTTCGCACGGCTCGTTCGCGGCACCTTGGGAATCTGCCGGCTCGGATGATGCGTCGGCGCCGAGTTCGCCACTGGTTGGCGCGGCGCGGCGCGTCAGGCTCTTGTAGCGATCCGCTCCGATGCGCAGTCGGCCGCTGTTCATCTCGATCAAGTAGAACCCCACCCGGCCAATAAACACGGCGTAGCCCCAGGCCAACGCGTTCTCCTGAAGTTGCTTCGTGGCGGAACCCAACGCCAGCTTCGAAACGACGAAGCGAGTCACGTTCAGCGGATTGATCGCGATCGAGGCCAGCCAGCCGACGTTGCTGGCCAGTCGCCACCACTTCGGCGTCTTGGCCAGCAGACGCCACTGGTCGATCGTCAGCAGGTGGCTGCCGGGCACGTAGTCCGCGATCCAGCGGTGCGAGTCTTCGATCGCCAATTGCGCCACGCTTAGAATTTCCAGCACCGTGCGGGAACTGAGCGGGTCTTTGGCCTTGGGGTGGTACTGCTTGGCGACGCGAAGTCCCAGATCCATCGCCGTCTGCAAATAGAAATGCGGATCGAGCAACCGATCGGCCGGGATCTCCGCGGCGTCGCGCTGGGCCGCCTGTACCAATTCCCAAGCTTCCCGGTCGCGAGCGGTCCAGTGATCGATGTCGGGAACGCCCGTCGCGGCCGGTGCGACCAACTGCTGTCGCCAACGCCGGGCCAGCAGCCAAGCGGGCACCCAGCACACGGGCAGCAGCCACCAGAGCCAGAGGTAGTCCCCGGTGCGCCAGAGCGCGACGATTCCGGCTACCACAAACGTCGCGATGGGCAGAAGAGCCAGCAGCGAAACCAGGTACAACCGCCATAGGCTCACGGCTCGGCTCCTGGCTTGCGCTGTTGTTTCCAGAACCGGGCGGCATAGGCCAATTCCGTTTGCCAGATCTCCTGCACTTCGGCGGTCGTCGGGGTGGCACCGGACCGAATCCGTCCGAAGTACCAGCAACAGGCCTTGCCCAAACCGTAGGTGTAGGCGTACGCCAGCGTGGCGTTGGCAGCCATGCCGACGTAAGGGATGAACTTCAACAACCCGCGCACCGTTTGCCGGACCAGCAGTCGGCCACCGATCGGCGCCGCCATTTCCAGAAACGTCTTCGCGCCCACGGGTTGCTGGTAGACTTGAGCCAAGCGGTAGACCAGATGCGCCTGCAACGCCGTCACCACCGGAATATCGATCCACGGCAACGGCACGGCGGCCGCCGTGGCCGCCATCGCGCTGTAGCTGAGGACGTAAGGCATCGCGCGGCGTTCGTGCAGTTGATACAGCGACCGAACCGAATCCTCCAGGGCCAGCAACGTCTGGCGATAGGCAGCGGGCAGCATCTCGAGCAACGCCGCCCGCAATCGGTCGCCGCCGAAATCGGGATCGATGAATCCTTCCTCGGGAAGAGTCAGATCGACGGGCACGATGGCGTCGACCAGTCCCTCGAAACGCTCGTGCTGCCGCTGCAGACTGCGGCGCAACTCGTCGGGCAGACTCGCCGGTATCGCCTGTTCCGCGAACGGGTCGGCGACGGGGTGCTGTTGCTGCGGGTAGGCTTCGTGCAGACAGGTCAGGATCAACAGCACAGGCCGCTCGGGACGTGCGCGTCGGATACGCTCGAGCGGTTCGATCACCTCAGCTAACGCATGGTCCATGACTCGGGCGGTGACCAGAATGACATTCGCTTGCTGGTCAAATCGCTCCAGGTCTTCCGCGGGATCATAGTCCTTCTCGCCCAAGCCGCGCGTGTCCAGGAACCGGACCAGCGGCGCTTCGGCGTCGGGGAAATCGAACTGCTGCGAGGTCTTCGTCTCGGGCCGGAAGCCGTTGCCGATTTCCGCCTGGTCCGCGCCGGTCAGGAATCGCACGATCGATGTCTTGCCGCTGCCGGTCTTGCCGAGCAGCCAGAGCAGAGGCACCGGCGCCCGGTCGAGGATCCGCCGCCGCTCGCGACGGTACTCGTCGTCCGGCATCGGATGCCCGGTCCATCGTTCCTTCCATCGTTTCCACATACACGCCCCGTTCTTTCACCGCCCCGCCGGTGGCACCCGTGCGGGTAATCCGTACAGAATAGCGGATGCCGTCGCTGACCGCTACCGCATCGTCCGTGCTTGCCGGGCTGGCGCGCCGTGTGGTAGGCTGTCTGCGATTGGTAACACCCTGTTCTGCAATTCGGAGACGATTTCCATGATCCCACAGCGACGACGGTTTGAGTTGACCTCGGTGTTTGCATTCTCGTGCCTGGCATGGCTGGTTTTCGCGGCTTCCGCTTCGGCAGCGGACGGCGGGCGGGAGGTCTGGACCGACTCGGAAGATCCGACACTTCCGGTCGACTTTCGCATCCAGGGCGAGTACGCGGGCCCGTGCCCCGATGCGGGACGCTTGGGATGCCAGGTGATCGCACTGGGCAACGGAGCGTTCCAAGCGGTTGTCTACCCCGGCGGACTGCCCGGCGACGGCTGGGACGGCGAGAACAAGATTCTGATGGACGGCCGTTTGGACGGTGAAACGGCGGTCTTTGTGCCGGCCGAGGGCCGCAAGCAGTATTTGGCGGGACCGGCCGCGGAGTTCTCGGCAACTCGCCGTTTCCCCCCCGCCGGTCAGAAAGCCTATACGGCGACCATCGCCGACGGCAAGCTGGCTGGGAAAACTGACGAGGAAAAATCGTTCGAATTGAAGAAGGTCCAACGGCAGAGTCCGACGATGGGCAAGCAGTCGCCCGAATCGGCGACAGTGCTGTTCGACGGTTCGAACAAGGACGCTTGGCGAGGCGGGCGAATTGACGAGAAAACGGGGCTGCTGAATACCGACGGCCAGGATATCCTGAGCCGCGACAAGTTCAACGACTACAGCATTCATCTGGAGTTCATGCTGCCGTTCCGTCCCAGCGCGCGGGGGCAGGGGCGAGGCAACAGCGGCTTCTATCAGGTCGATCACTACGAGGTGCAGATCCTCGATTCGTTCGGACTCGAAGGGGTGAACAACGAGTGTGGCGGAGTCTATTCGCAACAAGACTGTCTTGTGAACGCCTGCTTCCCGCCGTTGGCCTGGCAAACCTACGACATCGATTTCACCAACGCCGTTCGGGACGCCGACGGGAACAAGATCAAAGATGCGGTGGTCACGGTCAAGCTGAACGGTATCGTGGTTCAGGATCAATTGGAGATCCGCGGCCCTACCGGCGGGCATCGCTCGGAACCGGAGGGCACGCCGGGACCGTTGAAATTGCAGGGCCACGGCAATCCGCTGCAATTCCGTAACATCTGGATTGTGCCCAAGGAGTAGTCGCGCGTCGCCTCAGTTCGGCGCGGCAGTTCGTTGGCTGGAGGGTTCAGCGTGTTGGCTCCCGCTGGCAGCACGCTGAACCGTCAGTCTCGTGCGCAGCGACCTCGCTACGACGCGGGGTTCTTTGGGCTCGCGTAGCTGAACTGGGCGATGACCACGGTGATATTGTCCTTGCCTCCGCGGTCCAGCGCCAGTTCGACCAATTGATCGCAGGCGTCTCGCGGATCCGGGTTCGTCGCAATCGCCTGCTGAATCTCGTCGGCCTCGACCAGATCGCTCAGACCGTCGGTGCAAAGAACCAGATAGTCGCCGTCCTCGAGGGTCAAGTGATGGACTTCGCTGGTCACGCCATGGGCGTCGGCGCCTAGACAGTTGGTCAGCACATGCTGGAAAGCCGTCGTGCGGGAGACATCGACTCCGGCGTCAACCAACTGCTGAGCAAGCGTGTGGTCGCGTGTGATTTGCTGAATGCCGTCCTCGCCGACACGATAGGCTCGCGAATCGCCCACGTGGACGACGAACGCATCCATGCCGATCGAAAGTACCGCGGTCAGCGTTGTGCCCATCCCGACCAGTTCCGGTTGATGACTGGCTCGCTGCTGGATCCGCCGATGAATGAACTGGACGTAGTCGTCGGCATCTTCGAGCAGGTGTTTGGTCGCCCGCTCGTCCACCTTCCGAGGCCAACTGGCGGCATAAGTGCCCAGTTCCCAAACCGTTCGCAATGCCAGTTCGCTGGCCACCTCGCCAAACGCGGCCCCGCCCATTCCATCGGCCACGATCAGGACGTAGGCTTCTTCCTTTTCGTCCAGCAACGTGCCGCTCGGCAGACTGGACATCAGCGCTTCGCGGGAACGCCAACGCCGGATCACCGCGTATTGATCCTCGTTGTTTTTCCGCACTTTGCCCAGATTCGACAGAGCCCCGATGCGGACTTGAACCGGCAGCGCCCGGTCGTCCAGCACGGCCTGCAAGGCTTCTGGCAGAATGTCGTCAAGGGTGTCTTCCGAGTCTGGCATTCGGTCTGCTCGCTATGATTTCCGATGCGCGATATCAACCCGCCGATCGAAGGGGGTGGACGTTCAGTCCCCAGTCCCACGATGGTCCGCCGATTAGAACACAAATGGCCTAGTCTGACGAGGCCACCGGTCGAGGGAATAACGCGGTTTCCGTTCCCGGCGTGCTGATTCTCGCCCCTGTACTATAGAGCAATCAAGCGTTACAAACAGTGGGGCACGAAGGTCGCATGACTGGTCGAATGGGAGACCGCGGATCGTCACTGCGTCAAGACTGCATTTGACCGAAGTGGCTGACAACCGGGAAGCGTGACATGTCCAAGACACCGAACCAAGAACTCGATGCGTTGCGGGAGCAGATCCGCTATCACGACCGGAAGTATTACGTCGATGCCAGCCCGGAAATCAGCGATCTGGAATACGACCGGCTGATGCAACGGCTGAAGCAGTTGGAGGCGGAGCATCCCGAACTGGTCGCGCCAGACAGCCCCAGCCAGCGGATCGGCGACCGACCGGTTTCCAACCTGATTCAGGTCGAGCATCGGGTTCCGATGCTGTCGATCGACAACACCTACAACCTGGCCGAACTGCGCGAATTCGGCCGCCGTACCGAGAAGCTCCTGGCGGGCGAGCCGGCGCAGTGGGTCGTCGAACTCAAGGTGGACGGCGTTGCGGTGGCGATCGTCTACGAAGGCGGCCAACTAGTGCGCGCGGTGACTCGCGGCAACGGAGTAGTCGGTGACGATATCACGCACAACATCCGGACCATTGCCGACGTTCCCTTGCGACTCAGCGGCCCGCGGGTGCCCTCTGTGCTCGAGATCCGCGGCGAAGTCTACATGACCAATTCGGATTTGGTGCTGCTGAACGAGAGCCAGCGGGCCAAAGGCGAACCGCCGTACGCCAACACCCGCAACGTCACCGCCGGCAGCGTCCGCGTCTTGGATCCCCGCATCTGCGCGGCGCGGCGGCTGCGAGTGTTCTGTCACGGAGTGGGCTATTGCGAAGGGATCCGGTCGCAAAGCCACTGGGATTTCTTGCGCGAGATCGCCGAGTACGGCTTGCCGCCGACTCCGCTGGCCCAGCGGTTCGACACGTTCGAAGCAGCCGTTGGACATTGCGAAGAGGTGATCGAGCGGTTGCACGAGTTGGATTTCGAAGTGGATGGTTTGGTGCTGAAGATCGACCGCTTCGATCAACGCGAGCGATTGGGAACGACTTCGAAAAGCCCTCGCTGGATCGTCGCGTACAAATGGGAGAAATACGAGGCGTGTACGCGGGTGAATGAAATCATCGTCACGGTCGGCAAGACGGGCGTCATCACGCCGTCCGCGGATCTGGAACCGGTGCAACTGGCCGGGACGACGGTCAGCCGGGCCAGTCTGCACAACGCCGACGAGATTCAGCGCAAGGACATCCGCAAGGGCGACGTGGTGATCGTCGAGAAAGCGGGCAAGATCATCCCGCACATCGTGCGCGTCGAGCGGCACGAGCGGAAGCAGGATCTACAACCCTATGTCTTCCCCACCGAATGCCCGCAGTGCGGGACGCCGCTGGTCAAGGACGAAGGCGGCGTCTACATCCGCTGTCCCAGCGTGGCCTGCCCCGCGCAGATCAAGGAGCGACTGCGGTACTTTGCCAGCCGCAACTGCATGGACATCGAAGGGCTGGGTGACAAACTGGTCGATCAATTGGTCGACCGCGGCCTCGTGAGCGGCTACGCGGATCTGTACCGGCTGACTACCGACCAATTGACGGCACTGGAACGCATGGGCAAGAAATCGTCCGAGAAACTGATCGAGTGTATCCGCGCCAGCAAGGACCGCGGCTTGGCGCGCCTGCTGAACGCGCTCTCCATCCGCCACGTCGGCGCACGCGGCGCCAGCATCTTGGCCGAGCATTTCGCCTCGATGGACGAATTGCAGCAAGCCACTGCCGAGCAACTTGCGGAGATCCACGAAATCGGCGAGATCATCGCTCGTAGCGTCTCCGGTTTCCTGCACAGCGAACACGGACAACGGGCGATTGCCGACTTGCGTGACGTTGGCGTCGCGATGGAATCCGTTTGCCGGGATACTGCCGATGCGGGCACGCGGCCGCTGGCTGGCAAGACCTTCGTCGTGACCGGCACCTTGTCTCGCTACACACGCGACGAAATCCAGGCGTTGATCGAACAGCACGGAGGCCGCGCTGCCTCGAGCGTTTCCAAGAAGACGCACTTCGTCGTGGCTGGGGAGAACGCGGGCAGCAAGTTGGACAAGGCCCGTGAACTGCAGATCCCCGTGCTTTCGGAAGACGACTTCGAGCGGCTGATTGCCAACGGATGATGTGGTATCATCCACGTTCGGCCAAGCACGAGCACGGGATTTGTAGCCGAATTCGTGAGAATTCGGACAGGCGGCGGAACAATCCGAATTCTCACGAATTCGGCTACGAGACCTGGAAATCGTTGCAAGCCACTGAATCAGCGCCAGACATGCTCCCATCCCACCTGCCTTGGAGCCCCACTACCATGAATCGCTGCCCTGTCGTCATCACTTGTATCGCCCTGCTCTGCCTTGTTTCTGTGGCGTTCAACACGTCCGCCGCTTGTGCCGCGGAAACGTTGCTGACGATCGATGCGGGGTTGGACCTGTCCAAGATCGAGAAGCGCGATGTTCAATTGACGCTCGGCAACCGCGACGGGCGAGCGGTGTTGAGCTTGGCCGCCGGGCATCAGCAGAAGTGGCCGGGGATTACCATCGCTCCCGCCGCCGGTCCGTGGGATCTGTCGGCCTTCGAGACCCTGACCGTGCCGGTCCGCAACACGGGCGCTCATTCCGCCCGCTTCGGCTTGCGGGCCGACAGCCCGGACGCGGACGGCAAGCAACAGTACATCCAGGCCGTCGAGGAGATCGCGGCCGGACAGCAGAAGCTCGTGCGTTTGCCGTTGCAGCGGCGCATGCCCGCAGCGGTGCGCGACAAATTGTTCGGGATGCGAGGCTACCCCGGCCAATTGAACCCGGACAGCGGGATCGACGTCGCGCGTGTGACCCGCGTCCAGTGCTTTGTCAGCCAGCCGGATCGGGATCATACGCTGGAACTCGGCGATCTCCAGGCCAGCGGCCAGTACGACGGCGTGATCTGGCTGACCGCCGATCCGGATCGACTGTTCCCGATGATCGATCGCTTTGGCCAATACATGCACTCGACCTGGCCGGGCAAGACGGTCGACGAAGACGACTTGAGGCGTCGCATCCAAGTCGAAGACGGCGATCTTGCGTCGCACCCCGGACCAGCCGGGCGGAACCAGTACGGTGGCTGGAGCGACGGGCCGCAGTTGGATGCGACCGGACACTTTCGCGCGACCAAACGCGACGGCAAGTGGTGGCTGGTCGATCCCGAAGGCCGTTTGTTCTGGTCCCACGGCATCGATTGCGTCCGCGCGGCCAGCGGGACGACGCCGATCTCCGATCGCGAGTTCTACTTTGCCGACTTGCCCGAGAAGAATTCGCCGCTGAGCGTTTTCTACGGCCGAGCGTCCTGGGCGCCGCACGGATATTACAAGGACAAGGGAAACTACCAGACGTTCAATTTCACCGGCAGCAATTTACACCGGAAATACGGCGAAGCGTGGCGAGACGAATACCAGCGGCGATGCCACGTGCGGTTGCGAAGCTGGGGTTTGAACTCGATCGGCAACTGGTCGGATCCCGACGTCTACCTCATGCAGCAGACACCTTACGTCGTGACGGTCAATTCCGGCCGCCGTCCGATCGAAGGCAGCACGGGGTACTGGGGCAAGTTTCCCGATCCGTTCGACCCGAGTTTCGCCGAGGCGACGCGGGGCAGCATGGCCGCTCAACGGCAGGCCGCCAATTCGCCGTGGTGTTTGGGTGTGTTCGTCGACAACGAATTGGCGTGGGGCGAGGAACTGTCCCTGGCGCTGGCGACGCTGGCCTCGCCGCCGCAACAAGCTGCCAAGCAGGCGATGCTTGCCGATCTGAAAGCCAAGTACGATACGATTGCCGCTCTGAACGAGGCCTGGGGAACCAGTCACGCCTCGTGGCAGGCGCTCGGCGAACACCAGCAGACGCCGGACCCGCAGCGCGCCAAAGCCGATTTGGAGGCGTTCGCAACTCGCATCGCCGACGAGTATTTCAAGGTCTGTCGCGAGGCGGTCAAGCAGTTCGCGCCCGAGACGCTGTATTTGGGCTGCCGATTCGCCTGGGTGAACGATCGAGCGATCCACTCTGCGGGCAAGTACTGCGACGTGATCGGATTCAACAAGTACCGCGATACCGTCGCCGATTTCCGACTGCCCGACGGCGTGGACCTTCCGGCGATCATCGGCGAGTTCCACTTCGGAGCGTTGGACCGCGGCATGTTCCATCCCGGACTACGCAAGACGGCCAACCAGCAGGAGCGAGCGGACGCTTACCTGAACTACGTGCGCGGGGCGGTGCAGAATCCGTGGTTGGTGGGTACGCACTGGTTTCAGTTCGGCGACCAAGCCACCACCGGTCGCGGCGATGGCGAAAACTACCAAATCGGTTTCCTGGACATCTGCGATTCGCCTTACCCGGAAATCATCGCTGCCAGCCGACAAGTCGGCGCCGAAATGTACGGCTGGCGCTCCGAGTAGCTGAATTCGTGAGAATTCAGACGCCGCGCTGTGGCTCGGTCTCCCGGCCGGGCCACCACGCCGGGGTGGAAACGCCGCCTTACGCCGACATGTTCTGCAACTTGGCGGCCAGCAGCGTGTTGTACAACAGCATGGCCACGGTCAGCGGTCCGACGCCGCCAGGAACCGGCGTGATGTGGCCCGCGATTTCCTTGACGGCTTCGAAGTCGACGTCTCCGACCAACTGCTCGCCGACGCGGTTGATCCCGACGTCGATGACGACGGCACCGGGCTTCACCATGTCGGCCGTCACGAACCGCGGCTTGCCGATCGCGGCGACAAGCAGATCGGCTTGTCGAGTGATGTCGCCGAGTCCCGCCGTGCGACTGTGACACACCGTCACCGTCGCATTCGCGCAGTTGGGACCGAGCGTCGAGTCGCGATTCATCAGCATCATGGCCATCGGCTTGCCGACGATGTCGCTGCGTCCCACGACCACGGCCTGTTTCCCGGAGACCTTGATGCCCGTCCGGTGGAGCAGTTGCACGATTCCGTGGGGCGTACACGGCAAATACCGCGGCCGGCCTTGACAGATCCGCCCGACGTTCTCCGCGTGAAACGCATCGACGTCCTTCATCGGATGAATCGCGTCCAGAATCTTCGTTTCGTGCAGATGGCTAGGCAACGGCAATTGGACCAGGATGCCATGCACCGCGTGGTCTTGGTTCAAGCGGGCGATCAACTCCAGCAGATCGATCTCTCGGCAATCGGCCGGCAGACGGTGCAGTTGACTCTCCAGTCCGGCTTGTTCGCAGGCCCGCTGCTTGCTGCGGACGTAGACTTCGCTGGCCGGATGGTCGCCGACTAAGACTGCCGCCAAGCACGGTGTGATGCCTCGCTTGGCCTTCCACGCCTGCGTCTCGTCCGCCAATTCCTTGCGGATGTCGCCCGCGATCGCCTTGCCGTCCAGAATGGTGGCAACCATGATTTCTCCTTAGCTTCCCGAGCCGAATGGTTCTGCCGTAGTGGAACTGAATCGCAAGCGTTATACTAGCCCCCTGTCAAATTGGAAACCCGGGAGCAAGTGTCCACGATGTCAGACCAGAAACAAAGCCCAGTTGAAGTCCTGAAACTGGAAAGCAACTATTTGCGGGGAAATATTGCCGAAGAACTTGCGGCCGACACCGACTGCTTCACCCACGATACCATTCAGATCTTGAAGCACTACGGAACCTATCAGCAGGACGATCGCGACGCCCGTGCGGCCAAGAGGGCCGATGGCCAAAGCGGTAAAGTGTATATCATGATGGTCCGCAGCAAGATTCCGGGCGGCAAATTGACCAGTCGCCAACTGTTGGCCCAACTGGATCTGGCGGACGAATTGGGCAATTCGACATTGCGGATCACGAGTCGGCAGGGGCTGCAACTGCACGGAGTGCTCAAAGCCAACCTGCAGGCGACGATCCGCCGCATCAACGAGATCCAGTTGAGCACGCTGGGCGCCTGTGGCGACGTCAACCGCAATGTCATGTGCTGCCCCGGACCGTACGTCGGGTCGATCTACCAGGAGACCCAGGCGTTGGCGGATCGATTGGCGGCGCACTTGGCGCCCCGCACGCCTGCTCATCACGAAATTTGGTTGAGCGATCCGGATTCAGGGGAGAAGACGTTGGTTGGCGGAAGCGATCCGGAGGAAGTCGAGCCGATCTACGGCCGCGTGTACATGCCCCGGAAATTCAAGATCGGGATCGGTTTTCCTTTCGATAATTGCATCGACATCTACACGCATGATCTGGGGTTCATGGCGGTGGTCCGGGACGGCCGCATCGTCGGCTATAACGTGCTGGTCGGCGGCGGCATGGGCACGACGCCCAGCGCGGCGAAGACCTTTCCTGCGCTCGCGCAGCGAATGGCTTTCGTCACTCCCGACCGGGCCGTCGACGTCGCGACGGCGGTCGTCAAAGTTCAACGCGACTTCGGCAATCGCGAGGACCGCAAGATCGCACGGTTGAAATACCTGGTCCACCGCTGGGGTCTGGAACAGTTCAAGGCCAAGGTGGAAGAGTATTTCGGCAGCCCGCTGGCAGATCCCGAACCCGAGGACGTGACCGCCTTCAACGACCACATCGGCTGGGACGAGCAAGGGGACGGCAAGTGGTTCTACGGGCTGCATGTTGAGAACGGCCGTATCAAGGATGATGAAACGACTCAGTTGAAGACCGCCATCCGCGAGATCTGCACGCGTTTCGAGCCGGGAATCCGGCTGACCGCCCATGCCGCGTTGCTGTTCACCGGCATCGATCCCGGCGACCGAGGCGAGATTGAAGCCATCCTGCGGCGGCATGGTGTGAAGCTCAGCGAGGAGATTTCGACCGTCCGACGCTGGTCGATGGCATGTGTCGCTTTGCCGACGTGCGGTCTGGCGCTGGCGGAGAGCGAACGCGTGCTGCCCGATCTGATCGACCAGCTCGAAGTCGAACTGGCCAAGCTCGGTTTGGAGAACGAGCCGTTCACCGTCCGGATGACCGGTTGCCCCAACGGATGCGCGCGCCCCTACAACGCCGACATCGGGTTGGTCGGCAAGACCCGCGGCAAGTACACCGTATTCGTGGGCGGACGCTTGCTGGGCACGCGGCTGAATTTCATCTACCGCGACTTGGTGCCCCTGGAAGAAGTCGTTCCAACGCTCGTGCCGTTGCTGACCTACTTCCGTCAGGATCGAACCCCCGGCGAGACCTTCGGCGACTTCTGCGCTCGCAAAGGCCTAGACGATCTGACCGCCTGGGCCGAGACGAACGCTCACTCGTAAGACAGGCTGCCAGCCTGTCGCCCGCGCCGCATTCGTACACCGCCGACGTTGCGAGACTCCGGACGAACCGGCTCGACGTCCCGACTCCACGAATTCGACCAGGATCGCTTCTCAGTCGGCCACCGCGGCTAGGCGGCCGGCCAATTGGCGTTCGACGTATTTGGCCAGCACGTCGGTTTCCAGGTTGACTGGGTCGCCGGGTTTCAGCGCGCCGAGCGTGGTGATGGCCAAGGTGTGCGGGATCAACGCGACGCTGAACCGCTCGTCCTCGACGTCAACTAGCGTCAGGCTGACGCCGTCCACGGCGATCGATCCTTTGCTAGCCAGTTGATGCGCCAGACGCGGCGGCATTCGGAACCAAATCGTCGACCAATCCTTGTCGTCGATCCGCTGGTCCAGGTGCCCCAGGCCGTCGATGTGCCCGGTGACGAAATGCCCGCCCAGCTCGTCGCCGATCTTCAACGAACGCTCCAAGTTCACATGGCTGCCCTGCTGGAGTCGTCCCAGATTGGTGCGGCTGAGCGTCTCGGCGCCCGCATCAAATCCGAACGTTCCCGCTTGCTCGTCGGATTCCACCACCGTCAAACAGCAGCCATTCACCGCGATACTGTCCCCGATTCGGACTCCGCGACCGACTTCGGCAGATTGGATCACCAAACGAACCCCCGGCGGGTCCGAAATCAATCGCGCAACCGATCCCATCCGTTCGACAATACCGCTGAACATCGCACTCTCCTATCAGGGGCCCAAGAAAACATTCTGGTAGGCAAGGCCGCCATGATAGCAAGTTTTCACGCCGCGCGGCATTGACTCGCGTTGGAAAACCAAGTTGACTATTGGGGTATGCAAGCCCGGAATGGCCGGTCGCCGAAGTGGTGATAGTCCGAATCGCGAGCGAAAGCGAACGCGAATTCTCACGAATTCGGCTACGAAGATTGAGGCGAATTCTCACGAATTCGGCTACCAAGATTGAGGCGAATTCTCACGAATTCGGCTACCAAGAGCGGGGCGAGTTCTCACGAGTTCGGGTCTACGAAAAGGAGTGCAGAGCATGTCGGAGAGTCAGAGAGTCAGCCGTCGCGGCTTCTTGGGTACGTCGTTGGCCACGGTCGGAGCCGCGGGAGCGGTGGCAGGCAGCGTTGCGACCCAACATGCCTTGGCCCAAGGCCCCGCGTCGCCCGATCCGCAGCAGGTGACCAGCGAGCCGATGCCCTACGGAATGATCGGCAAGGCGAAGATCAGCCGGTTGCTGCTGGGCGGGAATCTGGTCTCGGGTTACATGCATGCTCGCGACTTGAAGTACGTCAACCAACTGTTCCGGGCCTACGCGACCGACGACAAGATGATGGAGACTTTTCGGTTGGCCGAGGCGAACGGGATCAACACAGTGTTCGAAACGGGCGCGCAATACGTTCAACGCTACAACCGCGAATTCGGCGGCAAGATGCAGTTCATTCCGCACATCAAAGTGGAGCTGAATCAGGACGAGCAGTCGCTGAAGGCCCACATCCAGCAACAAGTCGACTCGGGCGCGGTCGCGTTGTACGTCTGGGGCGTTGCGGGGGACAGGTTGGTTCAGGCGGGTGCCATCGGCCAATTGGCCAAAGCGGTCGAGTTGGCCAAACGCCACGATCTGCCCGTCGGTGTCGGGTCGCATTCGCTGCTCGTGCCGATGCAGTGCGAACAGCACCAGGTGCCCTGCGACTTCTACGTCAAGACGTTCCACAGCGATGATTATCCGTCGGCGACGGCCAAGCCGCTGCGCAAGGAATTCATCTGGCTGGACGGCGGGCCGGGCTGGTACGACAACATGTGGTGCATCAACCCCGAGGAGACGATCGATTTCATGAAGACCGTCACCAAGCCGTGGCTGGCGTTCAAGGTGTTGGCCGCTGGCGCGTTCTACCCGAAACAGGCCTTCCCGTACGCCTTTCAGAACGGCGCCGACTTCATCGCCGTCGGCATGTTCGATTTCCACATCAAAGACAACGCCGAACTCGTCAGCCGCGCCGTCCGCCGCGAACAGAACCGCGAACGTCCGTGGCGCGCGTAGCAACGCATCGGCTGACGTTTGCGGTGGAGTGCCTGACGGCGACCCGCATCGGTTCGCCGAGTCTCACTCGCCCCGATACACCTCGATCTCCCAGATGCGCGCGACGTTGACGTGCGTCGCCTGGATCAGCAGCCGCAATCGATCGGCTGTGATGGCGGGGAAACGGGCTGACCAATCGGCCGCGTCGTTTTCGGTTGCCGCGGCGGCCGGAATGTCGTGCCATTGACCGTCCTGCCAAAACTGCCACGCGAAGGCGGCGATGGGCTCGACAATCTGCTCGTCTTGGCAGTAGCCCGAGATGATGCGAGCCGCCGAGATGCGCTGCGGCTCCGGCCAAGCGAGTTCAACCCAGTTCGGCACTTGGGCGTGGCTCAGCCAGCGTCCGTCGTTGTCCAGCACGTCGATGCGTCCGTCGTTCAGCAGCGCCGGTTGGTTGGTGTCCGGCTTCGAATTGCCCGACACGCGGATCTCGGCTTTCAGCGCGATGTTCTCGCCGGCCGTTGCCAGCCACTCCGGCGGCTTCAGCCACGCGGACGGATCGGGCGCCTTGCCGGCGCCGGTCAACAACCGGCTGCGGAGGTCTTCCCAGTGCTGCGGGTACACCTCGCGAGGATCGGCATCATGCTGCTTGCAGACCGCGGCGGCCATGCCGACCACTTCGCCCATGCAGCCGCCGGTGCGCATGACGCGCACGGTGCCCAGCGCTTCGTGCGTCACGCTGATGTCGCGTCCCGCCATGAACAGATTGGCGATGTTCCGCGAGTACAGACAGCGGTACGGAATCCAGTACGGCGGCGGGTAACGGTCGTAGTGGGCCTTAGCGATGAAAGCATCGCCCTCGAAGCCTTTGTCGTAGCGGGGGTCCGGCAGATGCAGATCGATGGGCCAGCCCGTGGGCACGCAGCCGTCCGGATAACTGCGCCCGCCCAGCACGTCCTCTTTCGTCAGGACCACGTCGCCCAGCAAACGCCGCGATTCCCGCTTGCCCGAGATGTGGGCCGCCCAGTTCAAGCGATGATTCGGATAGCGGCCGTCGACGTTCTTCAAGGCGTCCCACGCGCCGTACATGGCGCGAAAGTTCCAGTCCCGGATGTACTCGCTCTTTTCGAACGGTTCATGGTCAAAACCGCTCTCCCAGTACCACCCGCCCAGTGCCTCGATCCCGCGGTGGTCGGTTTGTACTCCCGGAAAAGACTTCGCGCGGCCGGGAAACGGCTTGTCGCTCAAGTCCAACGCCCAAGGACAGCGAGGGAACGGCGCAGGATGATCCGTTTCGATCACGTTCCACAGATTGCAGCGGCCCATGTGTCCCGGCAGCGTCAGTTCGTGATCGGCGCCGGCCAGTGCTCCCAAGCAGCCGTCGCCCGTTGCATCGACGAACCAGCGGCCGACAAACCGCCGCCGCTGGCCGGTGACCGTGTGCTGAGCGACCGCGGCGACGATCCGCTGGCCGTCCATTTCCACGCCGTTGGCTCGGTGGCAGAGCGCCAAGTGGATGTTCGGCTCGGCGGCGACGACGGCCAGCTTCTTTTCGTCTTCGTACAGATCGGCCGTATTGGCTGGGCCGTAGTGCGCGTGACGCGCCTGTTCCAGTTCGCGGACGATGTCTCCGACGCGCGGATAGGGTGCCTTGTTGCGCGCGCCCTGAAGCCAGACTCGCACTTCGGAACTGTTGTTGCCTCCCAGCACCGGTCGATCCTGAATGAACGCGACCGTCAATCCCATCCGCGCGGCTGACAGCGCCGCGCACGTGCCGGCGATGCCTCCGCCGACGACCACCAAATCGAAATCGCCCGCATCCTCGGGCTGTTCGGGCAGTTTCGAATGCGCGCGGCGAAAGCGGGTCAATTCCGGCTCGGTCGCCGGGGGCGTCCAGTCGAGATCGGCCGAAAAGACGATCGCGTCGCAGCGGCCCTCGAACCCGGTCAGATCTCGCAGCGCGATTTCGATCGCCGCCTCGTCCACTTCGACCGTCCCGCCGTCCTGCCAGTGCCACGCGGCGCCCTCGGTGCCGAAAACGGTCTCCAGAGGGCGACCATCGACCAGAAGCTGGAATCGTCCGGGCGCACCGGGCGCGTTCCATGTCGCCACCCAATCGCGAGTCCTCACCCAGACACGGTACTTGCCGGGACCGGGCAGGTGGATCGGCGTCCGCGCATCGGCGACCGGCTCGCCCAGACCGTGGGCCAGCAGGAACGGCGAGCCCATTTGGTCCATGAACTGCGAGTCGGGCAGCCAGCCGCCCAGGTGGGCAAACCGTTCGGCCTCGATCAGCACCACTCGCGATTCGGCCGCCGCAGAAAAACCGGGCAGCCACGCTAACACCAACAGCCAGCCCGCAGACAACGAACCAGCAAACAACGAGCGTCCAGACATACCGGCTTCCTCCCAGAAAAATGGCGTCTCAGGGGTATTCGGGCAGGATCGCTCGATCGACCGAACTACAGGGCGCGGCGATGCCGCCGAGTGCGTTTGCCAAACGGTGTTGGCTTGGGCTGTGCTTCGTCGTCCTGTTCGCTGGTCTCCGCCTCCGCCGTCTCGACCGCTTCGCGCGTGGCGACCAGATTCATGCCTTCGATCTCCGCCCGAACCAATTGCAGATTGATCCGCTGCTCGATCCGCGTCAACTGCGGACCCTCTTCCGGAGTCACGAACGTGTACGCCACTCCCTCGCGGCCCATCCGACCTGTTCGCCCGACGCGATGCACGTAGTCGTCGCAGAACTGGGGGATGTCGTAGTTGATGATGTGCGAAATCCGCGTGACGTCGATCCCACGGCCCACGACATCCGTCGCCACCAGCAAACGCACATTGCCCTCGCGCAGTTCCTTCATCACGCGGTCGCGCGCCCCCTGCTGCATGTCGCCGTGCATGCATTCGGCGCGTTTGGTGAGCCGCGACAGCTTGCGGTGCAGATGATCCGTTCCCCGCTTGGTCCGGCAGAAAATGATGGCCTGCCTTGGCTTCTCGCGCATCAGCAATCGCACCAGCAATTCGAATTTTCGCTCGCGGTCGACCGTGAAGTAATACTGGTCGATCGTCTCTACCGAAAGGCCCTTCGGCGAGAAATCCAGCGTTTGCGGACTGCGCATGTAGCGTTCCGCCAGACGGGCGATCGGCGGTGGCACCGTGGCGCTCAGCAGTAGCGTCTGCCGCTCCTTGGGGCAGCGGCGCAGAATCTTTTCGATGTCGGGCCGGAATCCGATGTCCAGCATCCGATCGGCCTCGTCCAGAACGACCCAGGTCAAATGGGACCACTCGAGCGTGCCGCGGCTCATGTGGTCCAAGACGCGGCCGGGAGTCCCAACGATCACCTGCGCGCCGGCCCGCAGCTTTTCAATCTGCCCCCGAATCGGCTTGCCGCCATAGATCGCCACGCAATGGACCTTGCGCCCGTGAGACAATTTGACCACTTCGTCCCGCACTTGAACGGCCAGTTCGCGCGTCGGCGTCAGGATCAGCGCCTGAGGCCCCGCGACCTTTTTGGAGGATTCCAAACGCTCCAGGATAGGAATCACAAACGCCGCTGTCTTGCCGGTTCCGGTGCGTGCCTGGCCGACCACGTCGACGCCCTCGAGCGCCAAGGGAATCAGCCCGGCCTGGATCTGCGTCGGCATCAAATAGTCGGCTTTTTGCAGGGCAGCGAGCGTCCGTTCGGAGAGGCCGAGGTCTGCAAAGGTCTGGGTGGGTTGCGTCGATGTGTTGTCCGACAAGTTACTTCTGGCTCCGCAACAAAGATCTTGGTCTATTGAATCGATTGACAAGGCGATACGCTAGCACCCCTTGGGCTGCTCGTCAACTACGCAAGAAGGGAGTCGCGGCCGACGTCGAATGACCAACGGCGAATCTGGCGGGTCGGTTGTGAGCCGGCCGATCGCACTCTACAATACTTGTGTCGCTTGGTTGGAAGACGCGCCGAGGCTGCGAAGAATTCGGAACAGACACCTCGCCACAGGCCGGGAGATCTTCGTTTTCGCGAAATCAGCGCGCAGCCCATCCCATTTTTTCACCGCCGCTCCACGGCAAGCCTCGCGACGACGCCGTTGGAGGACACGACACGAGGTCGATCGAGCTTCCTATGAGTGAACTTCGCGACGAGTGCGGCATCGCCGCCGTTTATCATCTGCCGAGCGAGTCGCCCAGTCCGCTTTGTCCGGAGCAGGGCATCGAACATGCATCGCGGCTCGTGCCCCGCATGCTTTTGGACATCCAAAACCGCGGGCAGTTGGCCGCCGGTTTCACGACCTTCAATCCGAACCGCAATCAGTTGATCGATACCCACAAGGACGTCGGCTCGGTGACCGAAGTCTTTCGCCTGGCCCATCGTGCGGGTTGCGAATCGCTGATGCAGGAGTATGCCGGCCGGGCGGCGATCGGGCATGTGCGGTACGCGACGTGTGGCAAGGACGACCGCAGTTACGCGCAGCCGTTCGAACGCCATCATCTGCTGAAGTACAAGTGGTTCAGCTTCGCGTTCAACGGGCAGTTGGCCAATTATCAGACGCTCCGTCAACGACTGTTGAGTGACTCCGATCACCACTTGGCCCGGGAAACCGACACCGAAATCATGATGCACGAGATCAGCCGCGAGTTCTCCGGCGACCTGCGCCCGCGGCTGATCGATGCGATGCGACGCGTCAGTCAAAGGTTCGACGGCGCGTACAGTCTGGTGTTTTTGAATGCCGAAGGCGATATGCTGGTGGCCCGGGATCCCCTGGGGATCAAGCCGCTGTGCTACGCCAAGGAGGGGCCGCTATTCGCCGCCGCCAGCGAGAGCGTGGCGCTGCTGAACCTGGGGTTTCAGGCGGAGAACATCAAGTCGCTTCTGCCGGGCCAAGCGATTACGATCCAGCAAGGCCAGTTCGAAATCACCCGGTACTCGACGAGCGGCCAGCGGGCCCATTGCTTTTTCGAGTGGGTCTACTTCGCCAACGTCGCCAGCTCGCTCGACGACCGGGGAGTCTACTTGTCCCGCACGGCGCTGGGCCGGGAACTCGCCCGCCTGGAACGCGAGCATGACTCGGTCGTCCTGGACCGCGACACGATCGTTGTGCCCGTGCCCGACACCAGCAAAGCGGCGGCAGACGCGATGGCTTTCCAGTTGGGCCTGCCGTGCATGGAGGGTTTGATCCGCAACCGCTATTCGGGACGCACCTTCATCGAGGGCGGCGAGGGACGGCGCCGCAAAGCGGAAACGAAGTACACGCCGTTGCGCGAAGTGCTCGCCGGCAAACGAGTGCTGCTGGTGGAGGATTCCATCGTTCGCTCGACCACCATGCGCGTCCTCCTGAACCGCATTCGCGAGTTCGGCGGCGCCCGCGAAATCCATGTTCGCGTCGCCTGTCCGCCGATCATCGCGCCGTGTTTCTACGGCATCGACATGTCGACGATCGGCGAACTATTTGCCCCCGCCTTTCTGAAAGACGGACCGTTGACCGAGGAAGTCCAAGCGGCGATGGCTCGCGAACTGGGGGCGGATTCGCTGCGATACCTGCCCGTCGAATCGATCCCGCGGGCGATCGGCTTCGACAGCGATCAATTGTGTCAGGCCTGCATCACCCGACGCTATCCCACGCCGGCCGGACAAGAGCTGTTTGAGCAAGCCCTGGAAAACGTCCGCAACGGCCAGGATTCCGGTCGCACCTACGAACCTTCTGGGGAACCGCTCGGTTGTCGCAGTTGATGACCGATTCCTACTGCTTTGCTTCCGGCTCGTCGCGCACGTGCTGCTCGAGCCAGGCGATGGCCGCCGCCGCGATCCCTTCGTGGCCTCCTTCGAAGATCGTGACTCTCGCCGGCCCGGCATGGCGGCGCAGATAGATCGCGCGCCCGAACGTAGGGTCCACGACTTGATCGCTCGGCTGCGGTCGGTCCAACCGGCCGCTGGTGCGGCTGAGTTGAGCGATCTCCTCGTCGCTGACGGGCGGAGCCCCGACCGCGGAGGCGATTGCGTTGAAAGCCTCCAGCGTATGTCGGATCGGAACCGACCCGGAGTGGCCGTCGTGAACGCCGGCTGCTAGATCCAGCGGTACGCGACCAGCCCGATGCAGATGCGTGAGCGGCGAGCGCAACCGATACTGCTCGTCCACCGCAGGGCTGTCGCCGGGTCGGCCGCCGCAACTGGCGCGCAGCATCGCCCCGTAGCGGGCCGTCTCGTGCCGCGCGTGCCAAGCAGCCAAGTCGCTGATCCCGACCCACGCGCTGGCCGCCGTCCAGAGATCGGGATGGCAACCGACCATCAGCATCGTCATGTGGCCGCCTCCGGACGATCCCGTCAGGTAGATTCGCCGCGGGGCAATCGGATATCGCTGGCGAACCCAGGCCACCGCGTCCAGGATGTCCCGCTGTGCCTTGACTGATCCACAGGCGTCCGGATGCTCGTTGGGTCCGCGGAAATGGGGAAACAGATAGATCCAGCCTCGTTCGCTCGTCAGTCGTTCCAACTCCGGGTGTCGTTGCTCGACATCGGCACTCCAGGAATGCAGCGAGACCAGCGACGCCACAGGATCGCCATCGGGATCGAATCCCTTCGGCACGATCACATAACATGGCTGCTCGCTCCCGTCCAGGCTGCTCGTCACCAACACTTTGGTGCGCAGCCCCGGTTCCGCGTCCGCTGCGGCTGCGGCTTGGCAGCCCGAAGCGACGGCGGTGGCCACCAGCATCCACACCGCGGTGATTCTCAAGACGAGGCTTGTTCGGCTAGAATTCAACATGTTCCACCCCCTGTGTCGGACAACGCAGCCAAGTGAGGAAAACGTCTGCGATTATTTTGCCCGAGAAACCTCCGTTCGTCGAGGAACTACCGATGCCGCAAGCTCTGCAAGTCACCACCACCACGGCCAACAAATCCGACGCCGAACGCATCGCCCGCGCGCTGGTTGAGAATCGGCTGGCTGCTTGTGTCCAAATCAGCGGACCGATCACCAGTGTGTACCGTTGGCAAGACACTGTCGAGACGGCCAGCGAGTGGCTCTGCACGATCAAGACCATCGATACGAACTACCCACAGGTCGAATCCACCATTCGTCAACTTCACACCTACGACGAACCCGAGATCATTGCCCTGCCCATCGTCGCCGGGAGCGCGACCTATCTCGAATGGTTGCGTACGGAGTCGGGCTTCAAGGAATGATTTTTTGAAGTGGACGGAAGAGATCCGTCGAACCATGCGGATATCCGCATGCGAGCATCGCATACGACTTGCCCCCATTCTTCCACGGATGGGGCCTCACTATAATTTCAAAGGTGAGAGGCAACGACGGGATTCCACCAGGGCCGGTCCTATCGGTGCATGTCCAATCCGCAATCACGATCCATTCGGCGCGAGGTGCCCATGAATCGGAAAGCACCCTCAGGGTTCGGCTTCCGTCAGCTTGCTCAGGTCTGCGCAGTTCTCAGCGGCAGTGCCGCTTTGGTAATCGGCATCGGCTGGTGTCTTGGCCATTGGCGCTTCGCCACCT
Source organism: Pirellulaceae bacterium (assembly GCA_023382975.1). Lineage (GTDB taxonomy): Bacteria > Planctomycetota > Planctomycetia > Pirellulales > Pirellulaceae > SKKK01. Next base: position 5,353 of record JAHDXO010000097.1, on the reverse strand, counting down.
TCGGGCCAGACTACGTTCCGATGGCGCCCTTGACGGCTTGGCTGATCGTCGTGCTCGCGGCTGCCTTGTTCTTGCTCGCAAGCTGGCCCTCGGCGCGGCAGTGCCGTGCCTTTGGCTTGGGTGCCGCTGCGCTCGTCGCTTTGATGGTTGTGCTGCAATGGGGAACGAACCAGTTGGGATTCGACTTTCTCGTCGAACGCTGGTTGGCTCCTTCGACCGCGCAGGTCGGCGGGATCATCACGGGGCGGATGTCGCCGCTAACGGCGTTCAGCTTCTTGCTGACCGCCGCCGCGATGTGGCTGGCCGCCTCGCGTTGGAACCGGTGGCCATTCGCGGCTCAGGTTGCCGCGGGTGGCGCGGCCGTCGTCGTGCTAATCGGATTTGTGGTGATCGTGGGCTATGCATCCCGGCTGCCGTTCATGTACGGCGGCACTATCATCCCGATGGCACTGCTCACCGCTGTGGCGTTCGCCGCGTTGGGAATGGGCCTGTTGGCCGTCGTGGTGTCCGATCAAGGCTGGCGGGGCGCGATTTCGGGAGAGCCGTCAAGCGATGCCGACGAATCGTCGCGGAGATTCGAGCGGAGGCTTCTGGCGGCCTTTGTTCTCTTCATCGGAGCGATCGGCGTGGTCGGTTCGCTTTATCTGCGGCGGCAGATGGCGGATCTCCGCACGACCTTGGAGAACGAGTTGTCGGCCATCGCCGACCTGAAGGCCAACCAGATCGGCAGTTGGTTGCATGAACGGCGGAGCAATGTCGAGATGGTCGCTCGAAACCCCGCGATGTCCGCCCACCTCGTGCGGTTCCTGGCTGTCTCGCCGGACGACGGCGCGAAGCAGGAGTTGCTGGCATGGATGGAATCGCTCCGGCAGTCCTATGGCTACGAACGGATTGAACTCCGCAATGCACAAGCCGCCGCCGTCCTGTCGGTTCCTCCTTCTCCGGCCAACGACGAGCCGCAGTTGGCGGAACACATCCGGACCGCGGTGCGCACCAAGGAGTCCGTGTTTTGGGATCTTCATCGCGGGGCAGCGGAGCACGAAATCCACATCGACTTCGTGGTTCCTCTCGGCGGTGCCGTGGCTCCGGACTCACCCCCGGAAGGTGTTTTCGTGTTCCGCATCAACCCGCGCGACTTTCTCTACCCGCAGATCCAATCCTGGCCGATGCAGAGCCGGACGGCTGAGACGTTGCTGGTCCGGCGCGAGGGCGACGAAGTCTTGTTCCTGAACGAACTCCGGCACCGGAAGCATGCGGCGTTGATGCTTCGGCAACCGTTGGGTTCGCCCCGCCTGTTGGTTGAACCGGCGGAGCAGGTTGAAGCCGCAGTTCGAGATGCCGTGGACTACCGGGGCGTGCCGGTGGTCGCGGCGACACGCGCCGTCCCGGAATCACCGTGGTTTCTAATCGCCAAGATCGACCGCGAGGAGATCTTTGCCCCGTTGCGCCATCGGGCATGGACCGCCGGCGTTCTCCTGGCTTCGTTGATCGTGGTGGTCGCGCTATCCGTGATCCATTTGTGGCGGGCGCGGTTCGCGGATTCGCTGCGCCGCGAATTGGATTTGGAACGCGACCGCAAGTCGCTGGGTGAGCGGATTGCGGTGCTCTCCAAGCATGCCAACGACATCTTGCTGTTTGCCGACGACCAGTGGCGGGTCTTGGACGCTAACGATCGAGCGGCGGAAGCCTTTGGATGCATGCTTCAGGAATTGCAGCGTCTGAGCTTACGCGATCTGCTGGCGGAGGAATCGGCGACTGCTTTCGAAGATTTGGCCCGGCAAGTGGACTCGCAGGACGGTCTGCTCGTCGAAATGACCTGTCGGCGCAGGGACGGCACGGTGTTCCTGGCCGAGGCCAGTATGCGGGCAGTCATCCTCGACGGCAAGCGGTTTCACCAAGCGATTCTCCGCGACATTACCCAGCGGAAGACGCACGAACGCGAGATCGAACGGCTCTCTCGCCTGTACGCGACGTTGAGCCAGATCAATCAGAGCATCGTCCGCGTCAAATCGCAGCAAGAGTTGTTCCAGGAAGTCTGCCGGGTGACGGCCCAGTTCGGGCGTTTCCAAGTCGTCTGGGTCGGCCGCCGCGATCCGGAGACACAACAGGTAGTGCCCGTCGCTCGCGGCGGCGACGACGACGGATATCTCGACGGGATCGAGGTCTACGCGGACGATCGCCCCCAAGGTCGCGGGCCCGTGGGCACCTGCATCCGCGAAAACCGAGCATGCGTTTTCAACGATTTCCTCAACGACCCGAAGGCGTTGCCGTGGCGCGAAGCGGCGAGTGCCTGCGGCGTCCGGGCTGTGGCAGCCGTCCCGATCCGTTTGGGCGGTGTCGTCTGGGGGGCGTTCGCGGTGTACGACCGCGAGGCGGATATCTTCCAGGACAAGGAAGTCGCCTTGCTGGAGGAAGCGGCGCTGGACATCTCGTATGCCATGGAGAGCCTGGACCACGAGCGGCAGCGGCGGCAAGCCGAGGAAGCGCTGCGGGAGCAGGACGAGTTGTTGCGGGATATGAGCGATCTGGCGCATATCGGCGGCTGGGAATTCGATCCGGCGACGGGACGAGGCACATGGACCGAACAGATTGCGCGGATCCACGACTGGGATCCTGCGTTGGAGGCCACTGTGGAACTGGGGTTGAGCGTGTTTCACGGTTCCTGGCGGCAGAAGATCGAAACCGCCCTCCGGGATGCGGTTGAACTCGGCAGACCCTACGATCTGGAATTGGAGATGGTCACGGCCAAAGGCAACCGCAAATGGGTGCGGACCGTGGGCGTGCCGGTCATGCGAGATGGCCGGGTAGTCAACGTCCACGGGACGATGCAGGACATCACCGACCGAAAGCGGGCGGAGGCTGCCCATCGCGAAAGCGAGGAGCATTTTCAAGCCATGTTCCAAGTCGCCTCGATCGGCATGGCCCAAGCCGATCCTCAGACCGGACGGTGGCTGAGGGTGAATCAGAAGTTGTGCGCAATCACCGGCTACTCGGCCGACGAGATGCTCCGAATGCGGATTCCCGAGATCACGCATCCGGATGACCGGCAGACGGATTGGGAGCTATTCCAGCGAGTGGTGCGCGGCGAGGCTCCCGACTATCGCTCAGAAAAGCGATACATTTGCAAGGGCGGTTCGATCGCCTGGGTGAGCGTCAACATGACCGTGCTTCGGGATGCCGCCGGCCGGCCGACACGCACGATGGCCACGATTGAAGACATCACCGACCGGAAACGCGCCGAAGAGGAACGCGAGGTGACTGTGCGGCTACTCGGCCTGCTGAACGCCTCCAACGATCTCCACGCGTTGATGCGGGACGTAACGCTGCTGCTTCAGGACTGGTTCGGTTGCCAGGCGACAGGTATCCGGCTGCGCGACAACGACGACTATCCCTATTTCGAAACCCGCGGGTTTCCGCCCGAGTTCGTCCTCGCGGAAAACCAGCTCTGTGTGCGGGATTCCGCCGGCCGGGCTGTTTGCGATGCGAAAGGTTGTCCTGTACTGGAGTGCATGTGCGGCAACGTCCTGTGCGGACGGTTCGATTCGGCCCAGCCGTTCTTCACCACGCGCGGCAGCTTCTGGACGAACTGCACCACGGACTTGCTGGCCGGCACCACCGAGGCCGACCGACAGGCCCAGACCCGCAACCGCTGCAACGGCGAAGGCTACGAGTCCGTGGCCCTGGTGGCGCTCCGTGTCGGCGAGACAACGTACGGATTGCTGCAAGTCAACGACAAGCGTCCCAACCGCTTCACTCCGGAACGGATCGCGTTGCTGGAGCGGCTAGCGGACAGCTTGGCCATCGCCGTCGCCCATCGCCAAAGCGCCCGGATGCTGCGGGAAAGCGAAGAAAGATATCGCTTATTGGCCGACAATGCGGAGGATTTCGTGTTGCTCAACAGCACCGATGGGCACCGGTTGTACGTTAGTCCCTCGTTCCATCGCGCTACGGGTTGGACGTTGGAAGAACTGCAGTCATCCGACTGGCGTTCGCGGATTCATCCGGACGACCTGCCATTGGTCGAACGGACGCGGGCGGAGAACCTCGCAGGCAGGAGCACACAGGTCGATTATCGGATCCTCTGCAAAGACGGCTCCTGGCTTTGGGTCGAAACACGATGCAGGCCGATCACCGGTTCCGACGGCCAAGTGCATCAGATGCAGCTTTGCGCCCGCGATGTCACGCAGCGCAAGCAGGCCGAGGAAGAGATCCGCCGCCTGAATGCGGAACTGGAGCAGCGGGTTCGAGACCGGACCAGCGAACTGCAAGCCGCCAACAAGGAACTGGAGGCATTTTCTTACTCCGTCTCGCACGACCTCCGCTCGCCGCTGCGCTCCATCAACGGCTTCGCCAGTATCGTGAGAAAGAGATCTGCTCAGCAACTCGATCCCGAGAGTCGGCGGTTCCTGGATTTGGTGGTCTCCGAGAGTGTGCGGATGGGACGGCTGATCGACGATTTGCTGGCCTTCTCCCGCCTCGGGCGTCAGCCGATTCAGAGGGAGCCGGTCGACATGGAAGCCTTGGCCAGGACGGTGTTCGCGGAACTGATCGAGCGCGAGCCAGAGCGAACCGTGCGGCTGACCTTGGATCCGCTGGAACCGGCCCGCGGCGATCCAGCCATGATCCGCCAAGTGTGGACCAATCTGTTGTCCAATGCCATCAAGTATACCGGAACTCGGCCCGTCGCGGAGATCCGCATCGGCAGTCGGTTGGTGGACGGGGAAGTCACATACTTTGTCCAAGACAACGGCGTCGGCTTCGCGATGCAACAGGCAAAGAAGCTGTTCGGCGTTTTTCAGCGGCTGCATACATCGGCAGAGTTCGAAGGAACGGGCGTGGGCCTGGCCCTGGTCCAAAGGATTCTCAGCCGCCATGGCGGACGGATCTGGTTCGATGCTCAAGTCGACGCCGGCGCAACTTTCTACTTCACGTTGCCCAACAAGGATCTTTGACGACAACACGCTCGCCGGGATCCCGTCAACGCGCTGCGTTTCTGTCCTAAAGTTGAGCGAAGTAGTCGTCGATGTCGGCTTGTTGCTCGCTGCTGCGACCGGTCGCCAACAGCTCGAGTTCGTCGTCTTCTTCACGGCTCCAGGCCCGGTCGCTGACCCGCAGGTCGTCGCGCAGCAACTCGTCGAGTACCCGGTCGACCACCAGTGCCCCGCGTCCGCCGAGTGGCCCGCGTCCGCCGGCCGCGGGTCCGATCATCGCCGCAATTCCAGAGTCGCGTTCGGCGCCCGCGACCCACAGTGGCCCGCGTCCGCCGGCCGCGGGTCCGATCAGCGCCGTAATTCCGGCGTCGCGTTCGGCGCCCGCGACCCACTGTGGCCCGCGTCCGCTGGCCGCGGGTCCG
>JAHDXO010000096.1 GCA_023382975.1 Pirellulaceae bacterium | reverse complement strand
CTCAAAGTTCATGACTATTCCGTAGATCGTTTCGTTTTGGGTTATCCCGGCGAACTTCAATAATTAACCCGTTGAGATTCCCTGATAATGTGATTATCAGCGGGATTATCCCGGGGTTGGTAAAAATTATCACCAGAAAGACGCCGTGTTGGCAGGGCGGTTTACAAACCGGTGATAAACCGTAAACTGTCCGAATTGTGTCCGCCTTCGGCGAGGCTGTCTATAGCCGAAATGACAATTCTTGGCCAGTAATATGGGTGGCGTTGGCGATGAGTGTCGGCGAGTTTCAGCGACTCGCGGCGCGGGAACAGGACGATGCGGCTGGCGCTCCGGCAGCTTCGTGAGCGGGCGTCGAGGACGCTCGGCACTTAGTCGGAATGATTGATCAGGACTGATCTGAACACTCAGGCATTGCCCGTTGGGGCAAAAAACCGCCTTGCACGGGCTCGTTTCCGATGAACCGCAGAATTTCGAACAAGGAACCGCGGAATTTCGACGGTGGGACAGGGGGCGGAGCACCGTGGGGCTGACGCCGCCATACTCGCCGGGAGCTGACCCGCGTTCGGCGCCCGCGGGGCACTTGGATCTGGGGATCACCGTGGGGCTGACGCTGCCATACTCGCCGGGAGTGGGCGGGCGACGGATGGTTGACCCGCGTTCGGCGCCCGCGGGCCACTTGGCACTTGGATTCTGGGAAGCGAAGACGAACCGCAGAATGTCGAAGGGAGAGACAGGGACGGAGTACCGTGGGGCTGACGCCACCACGCTCGCCGAAAGCTGACCCGCGTTCGGCGCCCGCGGGCCACTTGGATCTGGGGAGCACCGTGGGGCTGACGCTGCCACGCTCGCCGAGTTCTTTGTCGGCTCACTTCGGCTCCGGGGTGGCCTCGCTTGCCGGGCGCAGAACGAGGTCGGTGAGCGGGCAATCGAAGCGGGGTTCAATGTCGCGGCGGGGCGGGCCGCCGTCGTTGGGACGACGGTTGTAGAAGCGGTCGTGGTAGGGCGCGTTGGCGTCGATCCAGGTGACCAGCGTGCGCCACTGGGCGGGATTCAAACGCACCTCGGCCCGGTGCAGCGGATCGTCGCGAAGAACGTCGATCAACCGGCTGCGGTGCGATCCGTACTGCATCGGCTGAGTGACGCTCGAATCGCTCAGCCGATCGACGACCGAAACCCACGGCTTGCCCGCCTCACTGCCGTCCGGATTGCGGCCGAAGAGCGTCGCGAAGGACTGGTGGAAGCCATCGGCCGTCGGCGTATCGCTGAAGTCCAAACCGCCGTCGGGATTCTCGCGGCCGTGGCAGCGCACGCAGTGCTGATTGAAAATCGGCTGGATCAGTGCTTCGTAACCCACCAACCGGTCGGCGCCCCACGGCGGCGGATCGGGGACGCTGGGCGCGCGCAGCAAGGCGAGCGACGAATGCCAGCCGGTTTGGGGCGTCTGCAACCGCGATTCGTGACAGCCGGTACAGCCGCGGGTCTCGCCGTGCTGCAGTGTCACATGCGTGCGCATGCGCCGCAACTCCATGCGGTTCTCGTCCAACGCCTGGAAATAGACCGCCGTGTCGGCCGGCACCACGAACTGGGCCGAACCATCCTCTTCGACCGGCACCTCGCCGATCACCCGTACCGGCGACCAGTTCCAGTGGCCGAACTGCCGCGCCCAGGCATTGCCTGGCAGGTAACGCATGGCGCCGATCTCGCTGTCCAACGGCCAGCCCACATGCTGGGCGATGCGCAGGTACTTGACCGCGCCGCGCGGAACGCCGTCCAGGCCGTGGTACACGTCGCCCACGTAGCATACGGCTGTCTTGGGCGGAATGCTTGTCTGCTCGATGCGCTCCGGCAATTGCGGCGGTCGTCGCCGCGGCTTCAGCGGCATCGGGAACGAGCACGAGTAGACCGGATCGCGCGCCAGCAGTTCCTTGTTGCCGTAGACGTCCACCAGATAGACCGCGAAGCCGCTGGCGGTCAGACTGCTGGAGTAGCTGTACGATGCCAGGAAGCACGTCTCGGACAGCGCCCAAGGCGTTTTGTAGACGCCGCCGTGATCGGGCGGGCCGCCGGAGGCGACAGGTCGCCCGGCCATCGGGCCTTCCTGGGGAACGACGCGCGGCGTGACGATCTCCAGACTGTCCGAACGGTTGATCCCCTGCCGTGGGTCAAGCAGCACGATCGGACCGTAGGCCAACGTGTGGTGGCCCGTGGCGATCGAGATCAGCTTCTGGCTGTCGGGTACGCTGCGTGTATCCCGCAGTCCGTACGGCGCTCGCAAATGCTGGTTGAAGACGGCGTCGGCCATGGTGCCGTCCGGCCGGATGGTCCAAACGGCGTGGGTCTCCAGGAAGTGCCGCTCCTGGTAATCCCAGCGAGTGTACGCGATCTGGCCGTTGTCCAGGCTGTGCGGATAGCGGTCGATGTCCTTGTTGTCGTTCAGTCGGATCACCTGACCGGTGCCGGGAAACACGCGGTACAGATTGATCACCGTATGGTCCGCGCTGAACTTGCCGCATTCGCTGCTGCGGCCGGAGCGGTCCGAGGCGAAGACGACCGAATCGTCGGCGCAATAGGTCGGTTCGAAATCGCTCCAGTACGGGTCATCGGTCAGTTGCCGCAGTCCGCTGCCGTCCAAGTTGATTTCGTACAGACGGGTCGGCGGCTGATTCCCGCGCAGCAGAAACACAAAGTCGCCGCTGATCGTGTCCCAAGGGGGCGGCCAGTCCGGTTGCCGAGCGTACCCGAAGACGACGCGGTCGGCGTCCCAGCGGAGATCCATGCCGTGGACGTGCCCAGGGCCGAGCTGCCCGTCGAGCACGGCTCGTTGCGTTCCGTGCGGCCCCAGCCCCTGCTGGACCACGAGGTCTCCGCCCGGTTTGTGCGACCAGGGATACTGGGATCCCGTGATGTTGGCGAACAGGGCGACGTGGCGTTTGATGTAGACCAGTCGGTCGAAATCGACCGCCGGGTTGGCCAGCACGATCGCCCGCCCGGTGCGGCGCGCTTGCAGCCACAGTCGCCGCAGCGACGTCAGATCCCCGGGCGACTCGCTGATCCGGCGAGCCATCTGCTGGCGGATCGCATGCAGTTCTTCGATCTTCCGTTGGGCCGCTTGGAGCCGGGCGTCGTCGCTGCTCGAGCGAGCGATCTCGTCGACCACGCCTCCGGTTCGCTTCAGGATCAGGTCCAGCGAGCCGAGCATCGATGCCGGCTGATGGTGAATGCCCCACGCGGCGCCTTGCCGCGCATAGTCGGCGGTCAGCAGGAAATCGGCGTCCAACGCGGTCCAGCGGCGATACCAGTCGGGCAAGTCGGGGCGCGGCCAGCGGATCTCCTGGCCGTTGTTCTCCAAATTCACCTTGGTGGCCAGCGCCCATTCGGCGATGCCCTGCACGAACGGATCGGCGTCGTCTAGCAACAGAGCGGCTTCGCTGGCCAGCGCGTCGTCCAACTGCCGTTGCTGAGCCAGCGCGAACAGTTGCTCGGCGCGCCCGATCGCGGAATCGGGCGCAGCGGTCGAAGGGATCGCGGTCAGGTTGGGATTTTCCGCTGCTCCTGCGCCGCGGACCGCGATGGAACCCAGCAGGAAGATGGTCAACGGCAGGGTGAAGAGCATGTTTTTCATCGGCGTGCATCCTTGGGAACGGGGAGTGCTTTCATCGGTCGGAGCGGGAGTCGTTCGTACCATTCGAAAACGACGCTACGGGTTTCGATGATTGGCCAATCGTTGCGTTTCGGACGGATCGACATCCCGAGTCGGCCGGCCTCCATCGCCGGGCCGTTTGTTGATGAATCGGTCGTAGTACGGAGCGTTGCAGTCGATCCAGGTCACCAGCGAGATCCAGTCCGCTTCGTCCATCCGGACCTCGCGAACGTGCAGCGGATCTTCCCGCAGCACGGTGATCAGGCGACTGCGGTGCGATCCGAATTGCTTCGGTTGAGTGACGCTCGAATCGCTGAAGCGGTCGGCGACCGAGACCAGCGAGGACGCGGCCGAGGGCGTTCCCGCCGGGCCGCCGAACATGGTGCGGTAGGACCGCAACAGACCGTCCTCCGCGCGGAGGCCGCTGAGATCGATCCCGCCGTCCGGTTCCTTGGCGCCGTGGCAGCTTACGCAGTGCCGATCCAGAACCGGCTGGACCAGCCACTCGTATCCCAGCAGCCGATCGCTGCCCCAGGGCGGCGGCGCCGGCTGCTCGGGAGGCTGCAACATGGCCAGCGACGGACCCAGTCGGGCTGGCGGCGTCTTGCCTTGACTCTCGTGGCAGCCGCGGCAGCCTCGCGTCTCGCCGTGCTGCAAGCTGACGAACGAGCGCATCCGCCGCAGTTCCATGAATCGTTCATCCAGCAGTTGGAAGTAAACCGCCGTGTCGGCCGGCACGTAGAACGACGCCGACCCGTCCTCATGCACGGGAACCGTGCCGATTACCCGCACCGGCGACCAACTAGAATAGCCGAACTGCTTCTGGTATGCGGCGTCGGCGAAATAGGGCGCCATGCCGCGCTCCGCGTCCAGCGGCCAACCGACGTGCTGCGAGATGCGCAGATAGCGGGCGGTGCCGCGCGGAATCCCGTCGAGTCCCTCGTACACATCCGAGACGTAACAGACCGCTTGACCTCGATCGCGGTCCTCCGCCAACTCCGGCAGACGGTCGGGCAACGGGCGCGCCGCGACCGGGACTGCATGGACGCTGGACAGCAGCAGATCGCGATAGATCAACTCGCGGTTGCCGTAGACATCGATCAGGTAGACGGCCAGACCGTTGCTGTCGACGCCTCCCAGCGCCGAACACTTCGGCCGCGCGTAGGCGTACGACGCCAGAAAGCAATCCTCGGACAACGCGCAAGGCGTGGTGTACAGTCCGCCGTCGTCGCGCACGCCGCCTTCCGACGGCGGTGTTCCGGCCATCGAGCCTTCCTGCAAACGCACGCCCGGAGTGATCACGGAAATCGCCGCGGCGTCATTCATGCCGATGCTCGGGTCGATCAGCACGACCGACCCGCAGGCGAACGTGTGATGACCGGTCGCGATGGCGACCAGCTTGCTGCTGCGCGGAACGGGCCGCGCGGAGCGCAATGCCAGTGGCGCCTTCATGTGCTGCTTGAACAACGCGTCCGACATCCGGCCGTCCGGGCGAACGGTCCACAGCGAATGGACCTCCATGAAGTGGCGTTCCTGGTACTCCCAGTGCGTGTACACCACACGGCCGTCGTTCAGGCAGTAGGGATGCCGGTCCAGATCCTTGCTGTCGGTAACTCGCTGCGGAGGTCCGAAGACGACATCTTCGAATGTGGCACAGGCGCCGGGCATCTGTGCCCCCGGAGATATCCCGGTTGCGGAGCCTGCCGCCGTTGCGCTCAAACGGTACAAGTTCGGGTTGGCGATGTCGTAGTTGAACACACCGCATTCGGCCGCGCGACCGCAGCGGTCCGAGGCGAACACGATGCTGCCGTCGGGGCAGTAGGTCGGTTCGAAATCGTTCCAGTAAGGATCATCGGTCAACTGCCGCAGTGCGATTGGCTGCCCCCCTTCATCCGCGGTTCCAGCGCCGTCGATGGCGATTTCGAACAATTGCAGCGGCGGATGGGTCTTGCGCAGTTCGTGCGACGCGGTGCCTTCGCCGGCCGCGGTGGTCGTGTCCCGGTCGGGCGGCCAGTGCGGCTGGCGGGCATAGGCGAATGCCACTCGCTGGGCGTCCCACCGCAGATCGAAGCCGCGAACATGGCCGGGGCCGAGCCGGCCCTCGAGCAATGGCTGGCGGGACGCGGTCGGATCGGTGCCGTTCAGAATCACCAAGTCACCGCCCGGCTTGTGCTGCCAGGAGAACGTGCGGGTGATGTTCCGCGGCGTGTGCGCCGCGTGGTGCGTTGCCAACAACAGCCGGTCGAAGTCGACGGCGGGATTGGCCATCGCGATCGTTCGCAGCGAGCGCCGCGCGGCGAGCCACGACGAGGCTCGGCTCGCATCGTCCGCTGTCGCGTGACCGATCGTTGTGGCCAACTTCTCGCGAGCCGCTTGCAGGTCGAGCATCGCCGCAGCGATCGCCTCGGCTCGCGCCTCGTTCGGATGGCGCAGGGCGAACGCGTTCCGCATCTGCCGAGCTCGATCGAGCATCGTGTCGACCGAAGCCAGCAACTTGGCGTCGTCGCGATCCAAGCCGGCCGAAACCGCCTGACGGACCCAATCGAACTCGACCAACTTGTCCGCCGGCAAACTCTGCCACCGCCGGAACCACTCCGGCGATTGCTCGGCGGGCCACACGATCCGCTGCCCGTTGTTTTCGTGACCCACTTTCATAGCCAGTGCCCACTCGGCCATGCCGCGGACGAACGGATCCACGTGGTCCAGCAATCCGGCTGCTGCGACTGCTTCCGGCTCGCCGAGCTGGTTCTGGTGCGACAACTCCAGCAGTCGCCGGGCCGTCGCCCGATCCTCCGACGCGCTGACCCGACACATGGCCGAGATACCGAACAACAGCAGGAGAGCCCAGAAAACGGATCTCAAGTTCGGAGAACAACCAGTGGCGGTTTGAACAACAGGCGTCGGGTACTTCATGGCGTGACTCCGTGCCGGAGCGTTGGAAGGGAATCGCAGAAGCGAACCACCCCATTATGGAGAACAAGGTCAAATGGAGCAATAGCGGCGGGGTCGTCGCGTTTCGACACTCCGGCCGAGCCTCTTCCGCGATTCACAGGCGTGCTTGATCGTCACCTTGTAGCCGAGTTCGTGAGGATTCGAATCGAGACAGCAGGATCCGAAGTCCCACGAGAATCCGAAGTCTCACGAAAATCCGAAGTCTCACGACTTCGGCTACGATGCTGGCATCTCGCAAGCTTGCGATCGAGGCCTCCTTAGGCTGCCAAGCGTCTGCCGATTCTTCCCAAAGTGGCGGATTTTCTGTTTGTGCGGGTTGCGAAGAACCGATGACAAATCTGATTTTCGGGGTGATTTTCTGCGCCTGAGGACCGGACTGATGATGGCTGATAGCACCCGTACGCCCGTGCAGCGTCCGCTAAGTGGGGTTCGCGCTCTGACGGTTCTGACGCTTTGGTTTCTGGCCGGCGTCGCGCCGCTGCAAGCACAGAATTGGCTCGCCCCCGGCCCGCCGATGACGCCTCACTTTATGCAGGGGACGGTTCATCCCACGGCTTTCCACAGCGCGGAGTTGCAGGCCGAGGTCGCTGAACTGAAACCGGCCACGGACGCGGAAGTGAGCTGTGCTTGTGGCAACCCGATGGTTTGCGACTGCGGCTCGTGTGCTGATTGTTGTCAGTGCCCGATCGGTTGGCGCGGCTCGATCCGTAGCTGGGTGGGGCCTTGGACTGGCTCCCTTGAGTTGGGACTGAATGGAGCCAGCGGCAACACCAACAATTCCAATCTGTTCTTCGGATGGGACGGTAAGCGCGAATACCGAGGCGGCGATCTCAAATTCGACTTCGATTACTTCTACCAGAAGGCCGACTCGGCCGTGACGATGGACCGCGCGGTGGCGCTGAGTCGCTACGAACGCGAAATCGGCGAATCTTCCGTCAGTTGGTTTGTCGAGGGCTTTTTCGAATATGATGACTTGCGGGCCTACCCGGGCCGCGTGTCGATCACCGCCGGTCTGACAAAGCAACTGATCGAAACGGACCGGTTCAAGTTGACGGGGCGAATCGGTGCCGGTGCTTCGAAAAAGATCGACGCGCCGAACGACCAGTGGCGACCCGAACTGCAGTTCGGTGCGGACTACGAGTACAAATTGACGGATCGTCAACGATTCTTCGGATTCGTCGATTACTATCCCGACATGAGCAACTTCTCGACGTATCGGCTGAACTACAAACTCGCTTGGGAAGCGCTGCTCGAAGAAGACTGGGGCTTGGCCATGCGGGCCAGCATCATGAACTGGTACGACAGCAGTCCGGGACCGGGCACCAAGGCGAACGACCTGTACTACGTGCTCTCGCTGACCTGGGGCTACTGAAAGCTGCGCCGAAGGAGTTTCGGCGGTGCCAGAGCCCCGCGCCGAGCACCGCCGACTTCCTTTCCGTTATCCGATCCGAACGTTAGAATGCCGCACTGCGAGACCGCAGCCCCGTACCTGTTCACGCGAACTTGCCCTGGAGGCCCAATGCCCCGTCCCGTCCGCTCGGAACCCTGCTCGGCGACCGCGCTGCCCGATGCGGCGTGGCTGCGGCGTATCCGTCGCCGGTTGTTGGCTTGGTTTCGTCGCCACGCCCGCGATCTGCCTTGGCGGCACACTCGCGATCCGTATGCAGTCTGGGTCAGCGAGATCATGCTGCAGCAGACGCAAGTCGCCTCGGTGATCGGCTACTACGCGAGGTTTCTGCAAGCATTTCCCAACATCGCCGACCTGGCGGCGGCGGACGAGCAGCAGGTGCTGCGGCAGTGGGAGGGATTGGGCTACTACCGGCGGGCTCGGCAGATGCATCAAGCCGCTCGCGTGATCGTCGAGCGGCACGGCGGCCAGTTCCCTCGCGATCCGGAGACCATTCGCGGCCTTCCTGGCATCGGCCGGTACACGGCGGGCGCAATCGCTTCGATCGCGTGGGACGCGAGCGAGCCGATTCTCGAGGCGAACACGATCCGCTTGTACAGCCGGCTGCTGGCCTACCGCGACGACCCGGCGCGCAGCGAGGGTCAGCGTACCTTGTGGACGTTCGCTGCGCAACTGCTGCCGCGTCAGGACTGCGGAGCGTTCAATCAGGCCTTGATGGAACTGGGCAGCGAGATTTGCACGCCCCGCAATCCGCAGTGTCCGCACTGCCCCGTGCAGCAACTCTGCCCGACCCACGCCGCCGGTTTGCAGGACGAAATCCCACTGCCGTCGAAGCGGACGGTGTACGAAGAGCTGCTCGAAGCGGCATTGGTCGTGCGGCGGAACGATTGTGTCTTGTTGCGCTGTTGCGGACCTGGGGAACGCTGGGCCGGGATGTGGGATTTTCCCCGATTTCCCATCCGTCGCCCGCGTGGCAAAGCATTCGTCGCCGAGGCCGTTCGGCAGACGGCCGAACTGACCGGACAGCGCGTCGCGTTGGGCGAACACCTGACGACGATCAAGCACGGCGTCACTCGCTACCGCATCACCCTGGTCTGCCACGAAGCGCGCTGGATCGACGGCCCCCCGGACCGCGACGACCTCCGTTGGGTCGAACCGAGCCACCTGGACCAGATCCCCCTGAACGTCACCAGCCGCAAGATCAGCCGGATCTTGAGCTAGAAGTGACGACACTCCGCTCTTTCGTGAAGCGGCAGATGACCTTGCCTCCAAGTCCCCGCCAGGTTCCAGAGTTCGCGAGAGCAGGTTCCCCTGGAGATCACCTCCACGGGCGTTTGCGGCTGGCCGCCTGGGTGGCGCATTGTTGGATCAGGCGAGCGTCTTCTTCGACTTGATAATCGAACATGCCCAGGCAGATGAAGTCGGCGCCGCCGTCGAAAGCGTATTGGATGCCCTCTCGCGGCTGGATGGCGCCGGCGGCCAGCACCTTGAAGGCGATCCACGGCACCTTGACGTCCTGCATGAACGCGATCGTTTCCTCCGGCCGGTGGCAGAACATGTTGTCGTGATACTGGCTGTGATCCGGCGAGTTGGATTCGTACATCTCGATGAATCGCCGGTTCTCCTCCGGATGCGCTGACCAGTAACGGTCGTGGTGCAGCGTCAGCATGTAGTAGTCCGGCTTGAGCCCTTCGCGCTCGCAGAAGGCGATCGGTTCAAGCCGATGCGCGCCGATGCCGACGGGGATGTCGTACTTGCGCATGATCTCGTACGCTTGGACGATGTGATCTGGATTGCCTTCGCTAAACCAAGTGTCCGCCGCTCCGCCCCACAGATAGGCCGATGCCGCGCCCAGTTCCAGATGCTGGACCAGTCGCCGCTCGTACTGGCGGATGTCGCGAGTGATCACGTCGGCCAGCCAGACCATCCGGCCGCCCCAGTCCTTCCAGTAGTTGGCCAGGCGGAAGTCCCTGAAGTTGTTGTCCTTCAGGATAATCGAATTGCAGCCGTTCTCCTCGCACTTCTTGAGCGTCATGAAGATCCGCTCTTCGGTATTGTAGGCGCGCGCCAGGCCGTTGACGTAGTGCAAGTCGCGGGCGTGCATGTTCATGCTGATCAGGTTGCTGCCGCAGATGAGACGCCCAAGCGTCAAGTTGCCGATCTTGGCGACGGGCATCCGTTGCTGCTTGCGCGCCGCGCGCTCGCTGTCCAGATCCAGGGTCTTGAGACGCCAGTACTCGTTCGAGTCCTCGGAATTGATCACGATCCGCGTCGGCGCGGTGACGGCATCCACCGTCTCGACCGCCGCGTCGGCAGACTTGGCTTCGCGGGGCCACGAAGCCAGGCCCAGCGCCGGCAGGAACTTGAGCTGGCCAAGCAACTGCCGGCGGTTGGTCTTCGCTGGCACGGCAGCACTCGGCTGTTCGTCTGAGACTCGTGACACCGTGCGCCGCAGCATGCCCGATATCCACCGCCCAAGCCGCCGCGCGCCGGGCCGCGCCCCATCGAACCACGATAACCGTTTCATCGATTCTGGCTCCCTGTTCCCTCGCTTGTTGAAGCGCGCATCGTGCGTGCGTATTCGTTTCACGGCAAGGATTGCCCGAGAAAAAAGTGTCAGAAGCATCTGCTCCATTTCCAGGACCGCTTCCGACCCACGAGAGACTTTTTGTTCGAAGGCTCCCGCGAGAAGCACGACGGCGTCGACGTCATTCCCCGAATTCTAGCTGGCCCGTTCGACCTTCGTCCATCCCCGCCAAACAAAAGGGCGCCCCGAACGCGAGGCGGACCCGTCTCAAGGATCGTTCCCAGCACAAGGCGACTGGCCGGAACCGGCCCATGTTTCACGGCCTGGTCGCGTAGCTCTCCGCCTGCTGCGGGTCGGCGACGAATTTGGGCCGCGACCACCACTGGCTGTCTGCGTTATTGCTGGCCTTGCAGTCGGTCGCGAGCGTGACCAGCACGGTGCGGCCCGCCGCCGCGCCCAGGGGCACCGACCAAGCGTGGTACGCCGTGTCCCAGATATTCCTCTCGTCCGAGGGCATACCGTCTTTCCAGTCGGGATTGGGTTTCGGCCCGAAATCGTGCTCGTGCCGCAACCGCCCGTTCACGTACAGCCGAGCGATCGTGCCGTTGCCGTACTTGCCTTGACGGTTCTGCACGTACACGCGCAACGTCGAGTCCTTGGCCGGAACCCGCACCAGGTAATCGACCGTCACTTCCGCGTCGTTACCGTAGTTGAGGAACGTGAACGGGACCGGCTGATCCTCGCCGGGCACCGGGAAGTTCGGCCGGTGCGGCGGCACGTACTGGCCGCCCCGGTCCAGTCCCGAGTCGATCAGGATGTGTCGAGCCGTTTCGTGCCCGTCGCCGAGGTACTGATCGTGCTGCACCGTTTGGACTCCCCGCCGGACGAACACAAAGTTGGCGGGAAAGGCCGTGGTGAATGTCATGTCCTGCGGAGCATCCTTCTCGGCGGCCTGTGGCGCCGCGGCGGGTTGGTCGTTGACAAGGAGCTCGGCGAAACCCGTCGCACTGCGGAAACCCACCTCGCCCTGCGCAGGCTGGCCGGGCTCGGTCGCGTCCAAGGTGATCACGGCGAAGGCGCCGGTTTCGTAGAATCGCGAGATGTGGACTCCGTCCGGAATGCGAGTGACTGCGATCCCCGTGCGATCCGGAACACCGGGGACCAGCGCGTAGCGGACCTTGGGATTGAGGCCCAGGATGGCACCGTCGCGGATGGCAGGCCAGCCCGGCAGGTTCAGACCGGTCGCGTAGCGGTTGAGGCCCGTGATGCGGGCGTACAGCTCGCGGCCGTCGGGGCCGATCATGCGCTGCGTCTGCTCGTCGGCATAGTATTGGTACACTTGGCCGTCGCGATCCTGGTACATGCAGGCCAGCGTCGGTTCCCCAAGCTCGGGCGAGAAGTACGGTTCCAGTTGCTTGCGTGAGAACAACTGCGCCCGCCAGCGCATGTGGACGAGCATGCCTTGGTTGGCTTGCAGGCTCTCCAGCGTACCGGGGCACTGCGCCGGCCCGCCCAGCGCGTCTGAGCAAGCCGTCACGACGTGCCGCAGGAAATTGGATTCGGCCTGGATCGTCGGCACCCACGCCCCGTGGTGCGGACCGTGGATGAACGCCGACACGGGCCGCTGGTGGGTCATCCAATGAATCCGCGTCGCCTCGCCGCCCCAGACCTGCTGGTAGCGCAGCGGCCAGCGCACCGCGAACGCGATGCTGTGCGGTCCGTACTCCGCGGCCATCGGCACCGCGGGGTTGCGCCGCAGCAACTCGCGAAACTGCTCGACGCTGCCCTGGGCCCCGGCCTTGCCCTCGATCACTCCGTTGCCGAAATCGCCGGCACAGCCGCCGACATCTTCGTAGTTCGCGTCCGTGCCCGTCTCGTCGCGCCACCGAATCATCATGTCGGTGTGATACTGACGCCAGCGGGGACTGAGCGGGTCGAGGTACAGCAACTGGTTATCCTTCACGTTGTCGAACGTCAGCGGATTCTTGCTGCTCGTGGCATAGTTGTGTACGGCCATGCGGCGAGTGAGCCCGAATTCGCCAATCCGATCGCGAAGATAGACCGGCGAATTGTAGTTGACGCAATACGTGTTGACGTAAGCCATGGTGCGGAATCCGAGTGCCTGGGCTGCCCGGACGCGCTCGGCGTATCCGGCGCGCGGCGTCCAGTCGGGCAGCTCGCGATCGAACTCCGGCGCCCGCGCGTTCCATTCGTGCAGCAGCACGGTTTCCGGATCGAAGACGTTCGCCAGCGCCCGCAGTCCCGCGGGATCGCCCTTGTCGTAGTCGTCGATGATCACCTTGATTCGATCGGCCCAAGTGACGGCGGCTCGTGCTCGCAATTCTTCGGCAAACGCCCGTGCGTACCAGTCTCGGTACGGCGTCATCGCCGCAACCCATCCGCCGGCGAACGCGTCGAGCCGCCACGTCACGGACTCGACGCGCCGGTGCGGTTCGAACGGCATCAGGTTCAAATGCTCGATGGCGACGGAAAAGCTCTTGCCGCTCCAGTTCATGAAGAAGAAGTCCGGGGGACACTCGGGCGCCTCGACCCACAGCCCGAGGCTGCCCCGGCGTCCCTCGATCGCAACCACAGGCGCTTCCCAGAACGGCGTGCCGCCCAACGTGGTCAGCGCCGGTTTCCCGTGGCAATCGTACAACTTGCCGCCAAAGCTGGCGACGTAGATGCGGTGTTGCGGGTGCAAGTTGGCAAGCGGCGCCTGAACGCCGTACACGCCTCCCGCTGGACTCGACGCCATGGCCCGGAACAGCAATGCGCCGGTTTCCGGATCGCACCACGCGGAAAGGGTCAGGACTTCATCGGGGAAGATTTGCTGGCCGTTGCTCAGGCCGGTCCAGGTCATCCGCACACCGCCCTCGATGGCCTCGGTCGTCCACGCCGACGCGGCGTGCGGCCGATGCATGGTGGGGTACTTGGTCGCGGCGTCGATCTGCGGGTTCAGGGGGGCGGTCCCCCAGGGACTGTGAAGTCGATCCGCGGCCTCCGGCACGTTCGTCAGATGTCCCAATCCGGACGGGACACCGACCTCGTCAGCCAAAGCCGCATCGGCATGCACTTCGCCGGTGGCCAGGTTGGTGACCGCCACGATCAAGCCGTCGCGGAAGGTTGCAGCCAGCCGCTCGGTCCGGATCGTAACCGAACGGGCCTGCGCATCGATCTGCACATCGGGTGCGGCGGAGGCGACCCCGATCCAAATTGTACAAGCAGCAACCGAGGCGATCGCTGACCGCACACGGCCAACAAGTTTCGCGATCCGGGGGCGGCAATCGTGAGCGGTGTGTGGCATGACTGGTTCTCTCCATGAGTCCCGGAATGTGGGTGCGGGACATTTTACTGCGTACCGTGTGGACGCGACAAAGGCGGAGAGACCTCGTCCTCTGCCATGATCGCTCCAAGGTATTCGCAGCAGGGCCGGGCGATCGAGGTGCATGGAGCAGTCATCTCCGCTCGACCAGCCAGCGTTCGAGGTTGCGGGTTTCGGGGTCGAACGCCGCGCCGACCAGCAGGACTTCGCGGGCGTCGGCAGCGTACTTCTCGTAGTAGCGGCGCTGGTAAATTTGCTGGAGAGCTTCTTCCGCCGTCCCTTGCAGCTTGAACTCGAAAACGTAGATCCGCGCGGCCGTCTTCACCACGGCGTCGATCCGCCCCGCTTCGGTACGCACTTCGCAGTCGACGTCCAGTCCGACGATGCGGAACACCAGGTAGAAGATCGTCTGGTAGTACTTCTCGTTGCGCAACTGGATGTCGTAGGGAATGTCGGCGAAAAACACCCGCAAATGCCGGAACAGGCCATCCAGGTCGCCTTCGTTCAGTGCCCGGCGGAGGTCGGCCAAGTGGCTGGCGGCCAACTCCTTTCGCGTGGCGGTGAAGCCGTCGATCAGGTAGCGCAGGAAGGCGTTTTCCACCTCTCGGTTCGGATAGCCCAGCGTGTACAGTTCGTACTCCGGATCGTAGTCCTTGATGGTCAGGTAGCCGGTCTGGAACAGCAACGGCTCGGGCGTCACATTGCTAACTTCGTACACCGAGAAGCCGAGGTCGTCGAGTCGCAATCGGGACAGGTTTCGAATATCGTAGCTGCGGTTCTTCAGCAGTTCGATCAGGAAGCTGGGCGTGCCGGTCTCGAACCAGTGGTTGGATAGCTCGCCGGTATCGAGGAACCGCCCCACCGAGACCGGGTTGTACACGCAGGTTTGGGCCTTCGAGAACCGATAGCCGTTGTACCACTGGCGCATCTGGGCGAGCACGTCGTCAGTCGTGCAGCCCCGTTGCGCGGCCACGTGCCCGATATGCGGGGCGAAGTTCCGCTCCAACTCGTCCTGGGTGTAGCCCAGCATGTCGGCATACCGGGCATCCATCGTCAGATCGACCAAGTTGTTCAGGTCGGAGAAGACCGAGACGCGGCTGAACTTGCTCACGCCCGTCAACAGCGCGAAGCGGATCTGTGCATCGCACGTCTTCACGACCGAATAGAAGGCCTTCAAGACCCGCAAGATCTCGCCGACAGCCGGATTCTCGATGTTGCCCAAGATGGGCTTGTCGTACTCGTCGATCAGAATGACTACCTTCTCGTCGCGGCCAAGCGTCGTGACCAGCTCGTTGAACATCAGATTGCACGCGGTCTGCCTCAGCCGAATGGAATGTCGCTCGGCGTTCTGTCCGACTGCGTACGCCAGGGCCGTCGTCAATTGATCGGGCGTGCGCGCCTGCTTGTCGCCCAGGTCGATACGGATCACCGGGTACGGCTTCCAGTCGTAGTCGCCCGCGTCGATGGCCAAGCCGCGGAACAACTCCCGCCGACCCTGAAAGATGGCCTCCAGCGTCGAGATGGTCAGCGACTTGCCGAACCGCCGCGGGCGCGAAAGGAAGAAGACGCCCTTATACGGCCGTACCAAATCGTACAGCCGGGCCGTTTTGTCAACGTAGACGTACCCGCCATCGATTAGGTCGGCGAAGGTGAAGATACTCGTGGTGATCGGTTTCATACCAGGCAGCCTAGCACGTCTTCAACGGCGGGACAAGCTGCGCGAGTGGGGCGCTGATTCACCGACGTCCACACGGATTACACTCGGAAGGCTGCCGACAGAGACCGGCTATTTGGAGCCTGGGCCGAGACCCGAGCGAAGGCGGAACATCGACTGGCTGCGCAGAGGAAACGGCGGAGCGTTGTCGGCCGGCAGTTCGTCCAGCACCGCCCGGAGCCGCTGGCGAGCTTCGCTGGCCGACGGGTCGAGACTGGCGGCCAAGTCGTGCTGTTCGTCGAAGTCGCTGGCGAGATCGAACAGGCGGCCGTCGCCGTACAGCTTGAAGCGACCATCGCTGACCACCCGCTCCTGGTGATACTGGTTGAAGATCCATTGCCGAGGTTCAGCAGCGGCCGGGTCGAGCAGCGTGCGAGCGAACGAACGGCCGTCGAGCGTCACCCCGGACGGCAGCGGGGCGCCCGCCAATTCGCAAAAGGTCGGCAGAAAATCGGAGAAGTCGGCCAACTTCATGGTTCGGCCGCCGGGAACCAGGCCGGGGCCGTAGACAATCATGGGCACGTTCCCACCCGGCTCGGTCATCTGGTAGAGCCCGCCTTGAACCACTCGGCCGCGAAACCGGGCGGAGAACGACTTCTCGCTGCCGTTATCGGTGCCGGCGAAGATGATCGTGCGATCCAGGACTCCCTGTTCGCGAAGTTCGTCGACAAGCTGGCCGACGAGCAGATCGGCGTAGCGGATCATGTCGCGATACATGGCATCGTGCGACCGGTCGGCGTCGGTGTTCACCGGCGTCGGAGTGACCGGGTCGGTGAAGGTCCAGCCGTGCGTCAACGGCGACGGAAGGTAAAGCAGGAAAGGGCGGTCCTTGTGACGGCGTATGAAGTCGTACGCGGCCTGCTGGAACACGTCCGGCCCGAACTGCCCGTGATGAACTTTCCGCCGCCCGTGATGGTCGAGCGTCACCACGTCCCAATACCGGCTCTCGATGCGGCGGATCATCTCGGTGGTAAAGGCGAAATCGTTGGCCAAGACGCGTTCCATGAAGTGGGCATACTCACCGTCGGTCACACGGTCGCGGTCGAGTGATCCGGGCCAGAGCAAGTATTCGTCGAAGCCGTGTCGTCGGATCACGTCCGGCTCGTCGTACAGATTGTTGATCTGCCACTTGCCGAAGATCCCGGTGGCATAGCCGGCTTCTTTCAGCGGCCGAGCGAAGGTGACCTCGCGATGCGGATCGAGCCCGCCACCGCTGTACAACGCAGCGTCGTGATGCACGGAGAAACCGGAACGCAACAAGTACCGGCCCGTCAAGGCCACGATGCGACTCGGCCCGCAAACCGTGGGCGTGTAGCAGTTGTCGATCCGCACGCCGGCCGCCGCCAGTCGGTCCAGGTGCGGCGTCACGTTCTCTTGGCTGCCGTAAGCCCCCAACCACTCCTTGCCCAGATTGTCCAGCAGGACGAAGACCAGATTCGGCCGCTCGGCCTGCGCCGAAGGCGAGCCCGCTCGAACCTGCACGCCACCGATCAGCAGCAGCCCCAAGGCGAGCGTCCCGTACCAATCCCCGTGTTTGGACATCTGTCCGTCTCCCATCGCGGCCTCTCTGCGCTCGACCGCAACTTAAATGGCATGGCTCTTCGAGCCGTGCTGGTTTGGATGGCACGGCTTGGAACGCCGTGCTACGAAGAATGCAAGCGTCAATGGCGACTCAAAAAACCTGACACCGTCTGAAGTCGATCCAGGCTTCTTTGAAAGGATCCATCCTACCACAAGGATCTTTCGCCGGAACCGCATGATCCGCTATCTCGGACTATTCACGAAGTGCTCCGCGGGGCCGTAGTACAGGCTGCCAGCCTGTATTTGGGGAACACAGGCAAGCTGCCTGTGCTACAACACGCCCCCGTGAATAATCCGGGCTATCTCGCTGAAGCGTCCTTGCTTGATGCGATGACGTCACGGCGCTGTTGGCCAGCGTCCAGCGATGTTCGCGATTCCATTCGGCGCGCGACTCCGCCGGACGACAGAGAGCCCGCGCGCGATCGCTTGCCCGCCGCAGTCCGCCGGTGTTAGACTTGTGCCGTAAGCACAACCAAGGAGAGCAACGTATGAGCCGTGATGTCACCGTTGTCGGGACCGTCGTGAGCGATCGGTTTTTCCCGGTCGTCCGCCGCATCGTCGGTCGAAACGCCCAAGTCGCCTCGAACGCGGCGTGTATGGCACGGCGATCGGTGCTGGCGTGGTTGGGCACCGTGATCCTTGCCTCTTGCGCCGCGGGTGCGGTCGCGGAAGGCGAGAATCTGCTGATCAACGGCGGCTTCGACGCCGAAGAGGCCAGCTTCCCGGAATTCTGGAGTCCGTCCTCCACCCGGGATGTGCTCTATTACCGCCACGGTGGCCCGGATGGGAACAAGGCTTCGATCGTCCTGAAATCCGATGGCAGCACGCCCGGCACGCTCAGCGCTCGTCAGCAGGGGATGACGCTGGTGGCCGGCGAAACCTACAGGCTCAGCGGCTACATCAAGACCAAGGGCTTCCAGAGCCGCTACGCCGGGCTGGTGGTCCACAACAACGGCTGGACTTCGGCGGTCGGCATCACGAACTTGCCGGCCGATTCGGAATGGGAGTTCCACGAAAAGACGTTCGCCTTGATCCCGTCCGACAACCAGCAATACGGGCTGGCCATGTTCGCTGTCAACCCGACCGGTGAAATCCACTTTGCCGACGTCAAGCTGGAGGCGATCAGCGAGAAGGCGCGTCAAGGCTCGAAATCTCAGGCGTCCCTAGTTGCCGCCCCCAGGCTGGTTCCGATCCAGCCGCTGCTGAACAAGATCCCTCGTGCCAACCCCGAGATCACCTTCAAGTTCTACGGCATCTTGCCGGAACCGCGGGAAGCCTACGAATGCTTGGTCGCTGTCGGTGGAGATCTCGCTCCCTTGCTGGCCGAGCCACTTCGCCAGGACGGCAAAATCCTCGTCTCTCTGGCTCGGTTCGCTTGTGGCGATTACTCGTTGAACGCGACCGTGCGGCACCGCGAAACGCAGGAGACGATCCTCGAAGACGTCTATCCGATCAGCATCGTCGACCTACCCCCGCTCGACGGCAGCGGCATCCGACCGCTGAACAACTTGGTGTCCGAACTCCTCGACCGGTCGGTCAGCAATGTTTCGGCGCCGCAGTCCTTCACCTTCGTCCATCCGCGCGACGGCTGGGTCTTCGTGAGCATCACCACCGCCATGCCCGCACCGGAACTGACCGTCCGGATCGATGACCGCGACACGGTGATCACCTCCAGCACGGATCGCCTGGAAGCTTTTCGCGAACTTTCCCGCGGCGAACATCGCATCACGGTCAGCGGCAACAGCGCCGAGGCCCGATTGATCGTGCGTTCGATCCCCGAGATTTTCAACTACCCGCCCTGTGTGAACTCCCACGTCACCGAGAACGGCCGCTACGATTGGGATTTCATGAAGCAGCATGTCCTGCATGCCGTCACAACGCTGAACGGCGGCGCCTTGCCGGGCGAAGCGTTAGGCGAGGCAAGATCCCGCGGGCTCAAATGGCTGGCCAACTTCAACGTCGCCCCGCTGAACGATCCCACGGAGGTGCGGGAGCGGTTGGAGAAACACGCCGGCATGACCCAGCCGCAGTACGACGGCCTGACCAGCGACGAGTTGTTCTTCGCCAATGCGACGATGGCCAACTACACCCAGGCTCTCCGCCAGTTGCGCAACCCCGAGCGTCGTCTGATCTATACCTGGGTCGTGGGCAAGCCCAGCATCCCTTCACTGCACACCGAATTCATGTCCGCCTGCCTGAACGCCTCAAACGGGCGCGGACGCCTGCTGTTCGAAGCCTACTGCCATCCCCAGGAAAACGAAAAGGCGGCCGCGGCGTATCTGGACAGCATGATCGGCGAGACCATGCGCCGCTTCAACGCCTTCGTCCCCGGCGCGGCGGCGGGGACCGGCATCATCTTCGGTAACTTCAACCAGATCCCCATCATTTCGCTCGAACACAATCCGTCCGTGGACTTCAAGTATTTCCTTGACATGCAGGTCAACCTGATCGCCAACAGCCCGGACTTCAAGGATCTTGCCACGACGGGTTACTGGGGAACCTATTACGGCGACGAGGAATTGGTGCGGTGGTCTTTCAGGCTCATGCGTCACTATGCCGTCGAGGGCAACAAGGACATGCTGTCCGACCGGTACGGATTCAAGTACAACCCGGGCCTACTGGTCAATGGCGATTTCGCGGACGGCTTGAAAGGCTGGACGGCGAGTCCGGCCGCCGAAGGCTCCCTGCGTCCCCAGACGATCGCCGGCTACGGCAAGAACAGCCAAGGCCGCTGGGGAGGGGGCAGCGCGGGTGACACCGTATGCGTCATGACCCGCCGAGCCGACAGGCCGAATCGCATCAGCCAAGTTGCCGAAGGCTTGGAACCAGGACGTGCCTACTGCCTGCAATTCGTCACGGCCGACCTCGGGGATGTGACCGCCAAGAAGTACAACCCCCGCAGATACGGCATCGATGCGGAACTGGAAGGCGTCGAGATGCTGAGCGACCGGAGCTTCGTTCATGTCGATCGTCGCAACAGCGGACGCTACCAGGACAACAACAACGTGGCCAAGATCAACCTCCACCGCCTTGTTTTCCGAGCCAAGTCGCCGACGCACGTCATCGCCTTCCACGACGAAAAGGCCGTCCCCGGCGAAGAACTGATCGTCAACTTCATCCAGCTCAAACCTTATCTGGAGTGAGTCAGCGGGCGTCTTCGGGCAGGAGCAGGGCGTCGGGCGAGGCGGCAAGATAGTTGGGCAGATTGAAGAACCAGAGCTGGCCCAAGGCCAGTTTCGAAAACGACCAGACTTGGCCATCGCTGCCGTCGGGAACATCCACCGCGACGAATTTGCCTCGGGTCTTGATCTCCGCCACAGGTGCGCCGTCGGGGCCATGCACAACATGCGGGCCGCCGTTCCAGAAGTAGTCGATGCGTCGCGTGTTCCGGGGGACGTAGAAGTACATCCGCTGCATGTGGCCCAGGTGCTGCGGAGCGTTCCCGCGGGTCAGCGACAGCGAGACGGGCCGACCGGCTGCGACTCGCAAACCCCAGGCGGCGCCTTGGTCGTCGACCTCCAGCCAGTACAGCCCCGCGGACGGCACTTCGATCCGCAACGGATGCTCCTGCCCGTCCTGCGGCAGACGCCCCGCGGCCACTGCTTGGCCGTCGGCGCCGGTGACGGCGTACCGAGCGTCGGGCCGGTCGCGATACCAGGCGATGATGCCCGTAGTGATGGCCAGTTCCAATGGCTCGCCGGTGCGGCTGTACAGCGCGTAGCGGGCCCCTTTCTGATACCTCTGGAAGGATTCGGCGGGCGCATCGGTGCGGAAGCCTCCGGGAACAAGGTTTCTGGAAAACTCCCGTTCGACCAATGGCTCAGGTTGGAAGCGGATCAGGTCGTCTTGAAACGCCGCCGCGGTATCCGCGGAAGTATAGGCCGCGTCGTTCTTCCACGGCGGTCGACTCGCTGCCGTCTCGACCGCCCACTCGGGCACTTCGAATTCGTCGGCCGCGTTGCGGACCCATGACTGGCGGATGGCTTCCCAGTGGTTCATGTAGCTGTACCGTGTGCGGTAGACGTGGGTCAGCGCCTCGAGCGCCCATTGCCGCTTGGCGTCCCGGTTCTCCGCGCGGTCGTGTTCCCAACGCAAACGGACATAGTGTTGGTACTGCTTCAAGTGGTTGATGCGGGCCAGGACGTCGGGACGATCCGCGGCCAACCGGGCTGCTTCGTCCAGATCGCGCAGCGCCAGTGCCAGCAGATGCTCGCTGACCAGCGGTTGGGTGCCGGGATCGAGCCGTTCGTAGTAGCGTTGCATGGTCTCGGCCGCTGGCCCGAACGCCTGCTGGTAGAAATCGTCCAGCAGCGCGTCCACGTCGGCCTCCGGGTTCCACATCAGCCGGTTGGCCAGATAGTAGCCGCGACCGTGCGGACCCCAGTTGTTGCCGCTTTCGCAATCCAGACTGGTCGCGCCTTGTTCCGCGTACTGACGGATGCGGCGGCGGATCAGTTCGACATTCGCGCCGCGCCCGCCGGGCGGCATGTCGAAGTCCCACAGCCAGACCGAGAAATACTCGTAGAATCCCACGTTGCCGCCGTGCCTCGGCCAAAGCTCGATCAGTTCGTCGAACGTGTATCGGCCGTGGATGAAGCCGGCCGTGGACTGGACGTAGACGTTCTTTTCGAGCGGAAACGTCGGCGGTTCGGAATGGTCGCTGTAGGCCAGCAACCCGACCATCTTACCGGGAAATTCGCGGGCGACGGCGCGAGCGACTTCGTTGGCCAGCCCGAAGACGCGGTTCGATACGCTGCCCATCGCCTGACATGACTCGCACTGGCAATGGTCCAGGCCGTCGGAGGGCTCCAAGGAGACCATGTCCAGTTCAGGACGCCGCCGCAGTTGGTCCAAAGTCCATTGGGTAGCGATTTGGCGAACGGCCGGTTGGCTGACGCAGAACTGCGGGCCTCGCCGCTCGTCCTTTACCAGTGCCAGGTACTCGGGGTGCGCGTCGAACGCCGCTTGGTGATCGCGGATGATCGTCTGCCAAGCGTGGCCGCACCAAATCCGGCGCGACTGGGCCATACGGTTGCGGCGCGCCCAGTTCTCGTAGTCGACCTGGCAGCGCCCTTCGCGGCGGTCGAAATAACCGTACCCGTACCAAATCCGCCGCGAGAGGATCTTGGGGCGGTCGGACTCGTTGATCCGAACGGCCAACCGAGGCCGGGACGGGACGACTTGCCACTCGGGCGCCGGGAAGAACCAGCGGCAACCCACCGCCTCCAGAAAGCGGAATACTGCGTGCGACGCGCCAAGTTCCGTGGCGCCGATCAGCCGCAGCCGGTCGTCCGAAACGTCGGTGCGGATGGCGAAGGCTTCGACGCCGTCGCGGTCTTCGCGGATCTCCAGATCGGGCTGGAGCGAAGCGTCAGGGAACTCGGCCAGCGTACCGACGACGATGCCCCGCGACCCGTCGCCGGTCTGGATGGCAAAGGCTGCGCCGGTGATTTGCTGCAGAAAATCGGCCAGCTCCCGAGCGACGGCTCGCGTCGATTCCGCAGCCCCGTCGGCGACCACGATGGGCAAGCGGGCGACACCGGAATCGGCCAACACCAATTCAGCAGGGGGCGGGGATTCGCCGGCCAAGGCCAGCGGACTGATCGCCAGCAGCAGGAGCAGGCAGACAACGACGCCGGGCGGAGTTGGGCGAGTCTGATGCATGATGTGGTTACCGGAGATGCACGGGCGGGCAGCCTGTGCTACGGGTTGGAACGATCGATGCGGTTGCGGATTTGGCTCAGGGCAATCTCGGCTTCGTCGCGGTACTCGGGTTCCGGGTGGTCCAGGAAGCCCTTCAACACCTCGTTCGCCCGCTGAGTGTTCTTGCCCATCAGGCCCAGCGCCCACGCCGCATGAAGGCGGGTGCGCGGCTGCGGGCTGTCCAGCAGACCGGTCAGCGGGGCGGCGGCGCCCAACTCGTTGCCGATCTGGCCCAGAATGACGGCGGCGGTTTCGGCTTCCTCTTCGCTCTGCACCTGGGCCAGCAGCACGCGCAGCGGAGTCGGCGATTGGGGATTGAGCCGCCACAGCGCCTCGGCGCCTCGCGACCGGGCGGCGAAGTTCGATTCGTCCTTGAGCAGTTCTTCAAGTGCGGGCACAGCGGGCTGGGCGAATTCGCCCAACCTGCCCAACGCGATGGCCGCTTCTTCGCGAACGGGCTGCAGCGAATCGTTCAACGCCTGGATCAGAACGTCTCGTGATTGCGGGCCGATATCCGGTCCGATCTTGCCGAGCGCGGCGGCGGCGTTGCGACGTACGGAGCCGACGCCGGTCTGGACGAGCGGCAGCAGTTTGGGCACGGCCACGCGGGCATCGGGTCCAATCGCTCCGAGCACTCGGCACGCCCAATACTGCGTGTGGAAATCCTGGTCGTCCAGGAACTCGATCATCAGCGGCATCGCCGGTTTTGCCTCGGTTCCGAGGCACAGCATCGCGCTCATCAGCGCCGGCCGCCGCGTATCCAGGTCGCTGGACCGCAACGCATCGACCAGCGCTGGCAGAACGTCCTTGGCCTGCGGTCCCATCAAGCAGATGGTCAGCGAGGCGGCGATGCGCCGTTGCGGTCGATCCTGCTTCAGCAATTCGATCAGCGACGGCACCGCGGCGTCGCCGTAGCGAGCGACGGCTTGGGCAGCGTAGTACCAGACTTCGCCAACTCCGTCATCGGTGCGGACGATCGCTTGGTCGTCGAACCGGTCGATCAATTTCGGCAGGACGGATTTTGGTTCGAGAGCCAGAAGCCCCAGGGCCAAGGCGGCCGTGGCGCGGACCTCGGGCGACTCGTCCTGCAACGCGGTGGTCATGGCGGACAGGGCCGGCAGGGCTCCGGCTCCGCATTTCGCCAACGCGTTCAGCGCATCGCGGCGCGAATCGGCCTGCTCGTGCTGGAGTTCCCGGATCAGGCGGTCGAGTTCCGGTGGACCAGCGTCGGCTTGAACCTCCGCGGGGTGGTCCGACTCGTCGGCCGCGGAGAATCCACAGGTGAGATTGAGGACCAGGCACAGACAAACGCTACCGGAAAAAAACACTGCGGAAATCGAGAAGGGCATGGAGTTGGTCCTGTTCGTGGTTGTTGGTCACAGGCTGGCAGCCTGTGCTACGTGTCGGTTTTCACAGGCGGGCAGCCTGTGCTACGGGGTCAATTGGGTACCGTGGGCGAAGCGGATGCGGAGGATTGCTGTTGATAAGCCACGTGGACTTGCTGGGCTCCACACGATTTGGCCGCGTCCAGCGCCCGCATGAAGTGCTTGTGCTGAGCCGCCTCGTCACACCGCAACGTGACCTCCTTCCGCTCGGCGACCGCCAGCATCGTTTGCAGACGACTCGCCAATTGATCCCAGGATAGCGGTTCGTGGTTCAAGAAGACATCCCCGCGGGAATCGACCGTCACGATGACCGGATCGTTCTGCGACCGGTCCGGCGGCAGTCCGGCCGTTGGCAATTGCAGGCGAATCTGCGGAGTCAGAAAGGTCGAGCTGAGCATGAAGAAGATCAACAGCAGAAACACACAGTCGATCAAGGGACTCATCTCCATCCGGATCGACGGTTTGCGCTGGCGAGGAATCTGCATCGTGTCGGGCTCCGCTCAGTCCCCGGCTCCTACCATGACTTCGGTTTGTACCGGCGCCTGCATCGACGGCAGTTCCGCGTCGGCGATCGCCGGCTCGTGCCCCAGCCAGTGATTCAAACTGGTGATCAACCACTGCATCTGCAGTTGCACGGCACCAACGTACTGCTCCAGAAAATGGTAGACCGCCAACGTCGGCAACGCGACAACTAGTCCGAACACGGTGGTGAGCAGCGCCTTCCAGATGCCCGACGCCAGATCGCCGGGTTGGATCTGGCCGCCCAGCAGTTCGATCTGGTGAAACGCCTCGACCAATCCCCAAACCGTGCCCAACAATCCCATCATCGGTGCTAGACTGCCGATCATCGACAGCCAGTGCAGCCGCTTTTCGAGTAGCGTCAGGCGATACGACGCCTCGCAGGCGACCAGTTCCTGTCGAAGTCCGGCTGGCAGCTTCTCGTGTTCCAGATAGACGTCGGCCACCCGCGCCAACGGACTGCGCACCGAGCGCAACCACGCCCGACCGGCATCGGCGCCGCCCGCCTGCAACGCCTGATGGAGCCGACCGGTCAATCGGTCGTAGCGACAGTGCTGCCACCAGAAAAGCAACAGTCGCTCGGCGGAGACCGCCACAGAGAGTATCGAACAGACCAACAACGGCCACATCACGGGCCCACCGCGTTGGAACAGTCCGTAGAGATCCAAGAGCATCCGCTTGTGGTTCCAATTAGGGGTGGCAGCAGTGTTTCATCCAAATTCTTGGCAGGCCACAACTATAAATAGAAAGCCGGTCGATTGCCAGAACCGGTACAATGCCACGGGAAGGCACGAATAACGGGCGCGGTACCGGACATCCATGTTCCGGAGCCAGTCCTGATTTGTCGGAAGGAGAACTGAGATGCGAGCGTTGGTAACGGGGGCGACGGGCTTCGTGGGGCGAAGGCTGTTGGCCAAGCTGGATCATCCGATCGTGCTCAGCCGGAAGCCGCAGCGAGCCAGGGAAGAGCTGATGGACTATCCGGTGACG
Organism: Pirellulaceae bacterium; assembly: GCA_023382975.1. Classification (GTDB taxonomy): domain Bacteria; phylum Planctomycetota; class Planctomycetia; order Pirellulales; family Pirellulaceae; genus SKKK01. Next base: position 2,041 of record JAHDXO010000096.1, on the reverse strand, counting down.
GTGTACGGCTGGAATCCGGCGGAGGAGCCGGCGCCGGCGGAGGCCTTGGAGGGCGTGGACGTGGTGTTTCACCTGGCGGGCGAGTCGATCGCGGACGGACGCTGGACCGCCGCGAAAAAGCAGCGGTTGCGCGACAGCCGAGTGCTGGGAACACGAAACCTGGTCGCGGTTCTGCGCGATCTCAAGACCAAACACGCGGCGGAGCAAGTCCGGCTTCCGCAGACCTTGGTCTCGGCGTCGGCGATCGGCTTCTACGGCGACCGAGGCGATCAGGAACTCCGCGAGTCGGACGCTCCCGGCGAGGGCTTTCTGCCCGAATTGTGCGTCGCGTGGGAGCGCGAGGCGCGGGAGGCGGAATCCGTGGGCGTGCGAGTGGTCAGTCCGCGAATCGGCTTGGTCTTGGACCCCGCCGGCGGCGCGTTGGGCAAGATGCTGCCGCTGTTCCGCGCGGGTTTGGCCAGTCCGTTGGGCAACGGCCGGCAATACATGTCGTGGATCCACATCGACGACTTGATCCGGTTGCTCTTGTTTGCCGCCGAGCAGAACTCCGTCACCGGACCGGTGAACGCCACCGCACCGCATCCGGTGACCAACCGCGATTTCACTCGGATTCTGGCCAAGGTGCTGCACCGTCCGACGCTGTTGCCACCGGTTCCGAAGTTTGCGCTCCGGCTGTCGATGGGCGAGTTCGCCGATGCCCTGTTCGATTCGCAACGGGTGATCCCGGCGGCGGCCGAGCAGCACGGATTCCCGTTCCAGCATCCCGAACTGGAGGATGCACTGAAGCACCTGCTCGTGTAACGGCCCGCCGGATTGAAATCGGCCGATGGTCGTGGTATCAAACGGCTCGTCGTCCGCTGCATGAGATACCTCAAGAAGGATGCATCGATGGATTCCACTGCGTCGGCTTTTTTCAAGACGTTGCTCGCCACGCCTCGTCCCTCGGGTTACGAACAACGAGTCCAGGAAGTCGTGCGTCGCTACGCGAGTGATTTTGCCGACCAGGTGACGACGGACGTTCACGGAAACTTGATCGTCTGCCGCCGCGGGACCGGCGAACTGCGAGTGATGTTCGCCGGTCACTGCGACCAGATCGGCATGCTGGTCACGCACATCGACGAGAAGGGTTTCCTGTACGCGCAACCGATCGGCGGCTGGGATCCACAGCAACTGATCGGCCAGCGGATGATCATCTGGGCCGCCGAGGGACCGGTGACCGCCGTGATCGCGCGCAAGCCGATTCATCTGCTGAACGAGCAGGAGCGCAAGGAGGTCGTCAAACTCGAAGAACTCTGGCTGGACATCGGGGCGAAGGACCGAGACGACGCGGCTCGAATCGTTGCCGTCGGCGACCCCGTCACGCTCGAATTGTCGTTTCGCGAGTTGCAGCACGGCTTGGCGACCTCGCCGGGCATGGACAACGCAACCGGACTGTGGGTGATCATCGAGGCGCTGCGGCGAACGGCAGGCCGCGAGTTGAATTGTTCGCTGTACGCGGTCTCGACCGTCCAGGAAGAGATCGGATTGCGCGGCGCGTCGACCAGTACCTTCGGGATCGCTCCGCACGTGGGAATTGCGGTGGACGTTACCCACGCCACCGATTGCCCGACCATCGATCAGCGTCAGCAAGGCGATATCCGGCTGGGTGGAGGACCGGTCATTTTCCGCGGGCCGAACATGAACCCCGCCGTCTCGCAGCGGCTGGTCGACACGGCTCGCAACCTGGAGATCTCGCACCAACTGGCCGCGATCGGCCGGGCCACACCCAACGACGCCAACACGATCCAAATCTCCCGCTCGGGAGTTGCCACGGGACTGGTGAGCATTCCGAACCGCTACATGCATAGCGCTGTCGAGACGATTTCGCTGGACGACATCGACCGCGCTGCCGACCTGTTGGCCGAGTTTGCGGTCGGTCTTGACGGCCGCGAGGACTTTACACCGAGAGTGCTGGCGTCACCCGGAGTCACGGTCGGCTCCTGAGGCGGCTGCTGAAAAAGTCGTGGGGTAAGCTTCCAGCTTGCCAAATGGGGCGTCTAGG
>JAHDXO010000095.1 GCA_023382975.1 Pirellulaceae bacterium | reverse complement strand
TACTGACCGTCGTCACGCACGAACTAGGCCACGTGCTCGGCCACGCCGACCTCGAACCACACGAACACCCCGACCACCTCATGGCCAGCATCCTGCAACCCGGCACGGGACGGATTGAGATCGCGGCCGGCGGCCACGACTCGGGACTTGCATTGCACTTTGGCCCCGCAGCCGGCGGACGCGGGCCACAGTGCGTCGCGTCCGCCGAACGCGACTCAGCAAGCGAAACCCTATTCAGCCCCGCGGCCGGCGGACGCGGACCAGTACTGCTGGCAGCGGTGGATTGGGCACTGACGGATTCGCTGCTGGACGAGTTGCGTGACAGCGATCGACGTGTCGCAGCCCTGCGGGACGACGAATGGGACGAGTTGCTTCGCGGGCTTCGGGAGACGAACCACGAGGCGGTCGATCAGTTCTTTGGGCAGGACGTCGGAGCCGCGGGTTTATGAGACGAACGGCGAGGTGGCCTTGGGCTGACCGCAGTCCTGCCGCCGCCGTCACGGTCAATCGCTTGACGAACCTTGCATCTGCGAGCAAGATGCAAGTTATTGCTTTGAAAGGGTTTTCGCCGGATTTGTGCCGCTGGCGGATGGTTGATCGTTCTTTCGCAGACGGGAGTATGTCGCTCATGGTCCATGCACGTCATTCACGATCGAGTCTTCCTTCTCGAGAGCATCTGCGCGGCGAGCGTCCAGCTCGATCGTGTCGTCGGCAGGCCCGCCACTTGTTCTTCGAGTTCTTGGAGGACCGGCGGCTGCTGACGACCATGACTGCCGGCGGCCCGGGCGGGTTCCTGGCCTTGGGGAGCACATCGGAGGTCGAGGCTTGGTTCCGGGCGGACGCCGGGGTCGAGCAGGCGGGCGGGACGGTGAGTGTGTGGCGCGATCAAAGCGGTCGTGGAGACGATGCGACCCGGTTGGCGACGGTTGGACCGACTGTCGCGACCAGTGCCACGTTGAACGACCTGCCGGTGCTGCGTTTTGTCCGTAGCACGACGACGGCGACGATCGACGATTTGCGGTTCACGGGCGTATCGCACGCGGCGGGGAACGACTTGTCGTTCCTGGCGGTGGTTCAGCCCGACGCCTCGTTTACGATCGGCAACCAGATCGGCTTCTTCCTGGGCTCCACCGTCAATGCGAACGACACGACGAAGATCGGGGCCTGGAACAGTCCCACCTTCTTCCGCCGGATCTCGAACGGTGGTAATCAGGGCACGGCAGCTTGGCCTACCGACCCTGGCACGCCGGAGCCGCGGATCATCTACGTCCAGCGCGACGCGGACAACAGTATCACTTCGGCATTCGATGGGGCGACGCCGGGTTCTGAATTGACTCAGTCCGCCACGTCGCGGATCAACCGGATCGGCGGCCCGACGGACAGCGCGACCAACAACCAGGACTGGCCGGGCGACATCGCGGAACTCGCCTTCTTTGGACGGCCACTGAATTCCGTCGAGCAGACGTTGGCCTGCAACTACCTGGCTTCCAAGTACAACATCTCGCTGAACACGGCCGGGGGAGCGTTCGACAAGTATGCGGGCGACACGGCGGGCGCCGGGAATTACGACCTGGACGTCTTCGGGATCGGCCACGATGGGACCAGCAGCGTGGCGACCGCGGGGAATGGCGGGTTCGGGATCGAAGCCACGGGCGGCACGCTGGACGCCGGCGAGTTCATCCTGGCCGGGCATCGCGTGCCGAGCAACAGCGTCGTGACGAGCGTCCTGCCGGGCGGCGTCGACTATCGCTGGGACCGCGTCTGGTACGTTGACACCAATGGCGGCAGCGTGGATGCGGACCTAGCGTTCGGATTCAAAGATGCGGGCTTGACGCCGCCGGTCGATGGCGTGACTTATACGCTGCTCCGTTCGGCAACCTCCGGCCCGTTGAACTTCTCGGCTGCGGCCACGGCCGTGTCGAGTGGCGGTCGCGTGGTCTTTCCGGTCAGCGGCTTGAGCGACGGTTATTACACGCTGGGCGGCGTCCAACATCTGCCGACTGCCGTCGCTGATACGGCGACGACGGACGAGGCCACGCCGATCGTGATGCCGGCCAATTACGCGGATATCGTGCGGGCTTCGGACCCGCTGATCTACTGGCGGCTGGGCGAAACGAATAAGGCGGCTGATCAGACATCCGTCAATGCGGCCACCGGCCCCAGCAGCCTGGGGGCGGCCGGGAATGGTCTGTACGGCGGGGCGGTCGGCAATGTCTCCGACACGTCCCCCGTGGTCGCCGGCGATACCGCAGCGAGTTTTGGCGCGACCACGGCAACCGGTTCGACGGGCGATCAGGTGACTCTGAACCCTTTTAGCAGCTTCCCCCAGGCAGCCTTCACGTTCGAGATGTGGGTCCGTTCAACCCGGGCCAGCGCGGACAATCCGCTGGTTTCCTACGCCCATGCGGGCGACAGCAACGAATCGCTGTTGATGGGGCAGGGAGGGGCCTTGCGGTTGTTCCTGAACGGTGCCAATGCCTCGACGGGCGTGACGACAGCGACGGTCTTCAACGGCCAATGGAACCACCTGGTCGTTACCTGGGACAAGGCAACGGGAGCCCTGAAGACCTACTTGAACGGCGCGTTGGCGGGATCAGCGACGTTTCAGGCCGGGGCGACCATCGACATCCCCGGCTCGTTGATGCTCGGCCAGGAGCAGGACAGTCTCGGCGGCGGTTTCGACAACGCTCAGAAATTTGTCGGGGATTTGGATGAATTTGCATTGTACAGCCGGGCCCTGACAGCCGGTGAAGTCGCCGTCCACTATCTTGGGAACGGCGGCGTGTTGAGCAACGATTCGGACCTCGATGCGCACGACGTGCTGAGCGTCGTTGCGGTCAACGAGGATAGCAGCGCGGTAGGCGTCCCCACGATCCTTCCCTCCGGGGCGCGACTTACCCTCACCGCCGACGGCGGTTACACATACGATCCCCATGGCGCGTTCGAGTTGTTGCCGGCGGGCGAGGCGACAACCGACACCTTCACGTACACCGTCATGGATTCACCCGGCGGCGGTATCGGCAGCGTGGGAACCGTGACCGTCACCATCACCGGCCTGAACGATCCGCCGGTGGCGAACGATGACTTCGCCGATGCGGTCGAGAACGGCCCGCCGGTGTCGATCGACCTGACGCAGAACGACGAGGACGTCGACGCCGGTACCGACTTGAAGATCATGTCGTTTTCCGGCGTCAGCGAGCTCGGCGCCACCGTCACCCGCGTCGATGGGGACCACGTGTCCTACGATCCCAATTCCACGGCAGACTTCGAATCCCTGGCGGCGGGCGAAACGGTCGAGGACAGCTTCCCGTATACTGTCACCGACGCGGTGGGCCTGATCTATGACGGATTCGAAGAATATCCGGCCGGACCATTGGAGAATAGCGGCGGAGTCGGCCGCAACGGCGGGATCGGATGGAGCGATGGCTGGAACGTCGTGAACTCGTACCGTAGCAACATCACCGTCGTCAGCGGCGGCCTGAACTATGCCAACGGCGAGATCGTTATTGACGGTGGCGATCGGTCGCTGCAGGTCCAAGCACAGGGCAATGAGTGGTCTGGTACGCCGGTCATAGCAAGTCGCAGCATTCCAGAGACAACCGGCGACGTGTATATGAGTTTGTTGGTCCGGACCAGCACGGCCGATGGGAACGCCGACGACGATTTCAGCCAGTGGGGCCTGCACTCGTCGATCAACACCCCGGCGGTCAGCGTCACGCATCGCCGGACCGGGTCGGATCATGACTTCCAGGCCCGCTCCAAGGACACGTACCCAACCGCCGGGACACCTACTGAGGCGAATAGAACGTACCTGCTGGTGATCAAGGCCAGCAAGAACAGTTTGACGAATTACAACCGCGTCCAACTGTGGGTCGACCCCGAGTCGGCTACCGTGCCCGGGACGCCCAACGCGACCGCAAACGCCGACAGCGGCGTCAGCAGCCTGTCCCAGTTCGTAGCGCGGCTGGCCTTTCTCGAAGCCGGGGACACCTATTGGATCGACGAAGTCCGGGTCGGCACGACCTGGGAATCGGTGACGGGGTTCAGCACCGACTCGGCTTCCGTCTTTGTGACGGTCACAGGGGTGAACGATGCCCCCGTCTTGACGGCCGCGTCTCCGTCGCTGCCGGCGATTACCGAGGACGAGACGAACAACGGGGGACAGTCGGTGGCGGACCTCGTAGGCGCCTCGATCGTCGACGTGGATGACGGGGCTTTGCAAGGGATTGCCGTCACGGGCGCGACGGTGACATCGGGCAACGGCACATGGCAGTACTCGCTCGATGCCGGCAACTCCTGGACGCCGATCGGCACGGTTTCCGAGACCGGCGCCTTGCTGTTGGCGGCGCAAGACAGAGTCCGATTCCTCCCGGACGGGCAAAACGGCGCCACGGCCGGGTTGACTTACCGTGCGTGGGATCAGACGGGCAGCACGGCCGGCGGCGAGGGGACGAAGGCCGATATCGCCGCGCTGGGCACCGGCGGGACGACGCCGTTCAGCGTCGCCACGGATGCGGCGTCCATCTCGGTCACGGACGTGAACGATCCGCCGGTGGCCAGCGACGACTTCGCCGCCACGGATGAGGATTCGGTGTTGACATTCGGTTCCTTGGTCGGATGGCGGCTTGCCACGGAAGGGTTCGAGGACTACGCCGCCGACATCCAGGTGGAAGATAGCAATGGCGACGGCCTGGATAGCGGCACCGGCTGGAGCGGAGCATGGAATGTCGCTGACGCCCGCCGCGGGGATGTGACCGTAGTCAGCGGCGGGCTAAGCTATTCGAATGGCGAGATCGTCGTACACGGTCGGAGCCGCGCCTTGCAGTATGCTGCGTCGGACGGCTCCAACGTAGCCTTGGCCGCCCGGCGGTTGCCGGCCCAGAGCGGCACGCTGTACCTGAGCTTCCTGTACCAGCAGGCGATGCAGCAGGTGTCGGACAACGACTTCTTGCAGGTCGGTTTCGCGACGTCGTTCAGCGAACCGCTCGCCAGCGGTCTGGACGATGGTGCTTTCAAGGTCCGCTCCGGCCTCAGTTCGACGACCGGAGGCACGGTAAGTTCCAACGTTGTCAGCACCGATGCCGTGACGCACCTGCTAGTCTTGCGCATCGAGAAGACCAGTGGCAACACCTACAACAACGTCCGGCTGTACGTGAATCCGCAGTATGCCGACGAGGAGCTGAACACATCCGTGGTCTCCACCGCCAACGGCGGTTTGAACCTTTCGTCGTCGGCTTTTTTGGTCATTCGCAAGGCCAACACGGAAAACGGTGACCGGTTTCTGTTCGACGAGTTCCGGATCGGCGAGACGTTTGAATCGGTGATCGGCAATCCTCCGACGCTGCTCGACAACGACACGGACGTGGACGGCGATGCGCTAACGGTTTTTGCGGTGGAGGGCAGCGAGTCGGCGGTCGGGAACGAAATCGTTTTGCCGTCCGGCGCGTTGCTGACCGTTGCCGCCCAGGGGACGTTCACTTACAACCCGAACGGCGCCTTCGAGTACCTGGCGGCCGGCGAAACCGCCGTCGATTCGTTTGCGTACACGGCCGGCGACGGACACGGAGGAACCGGGACGGCCACGGTTTCTATCACGATCCACGGCCTGAACGACGCGCCGCAGGCGGCCGATGATTTCGGCCAGACGGACGAGGATACCATCCTATATGTGGGGGCGCACGCCGGGGGCTTGTTGGCCAACGATTCCGATCCGGACGTCAACGATACGCTGAACGTGTTGGCAGTGAACGGTTCCACGGCGGCTGTCGGCAACCCGCTGACGCTTGCATCCGGTGCGGAGTTGACCGTCCAAGCGGACGGCAGTTACTCGTACAATCCCTCGCCGGCCCTGAATTGGCTGGGCGCCGGCGACACGTTCTACGAGACGTTCACGTACGTCATGAGCGATGGCCCGCTCAATTCGCAGGACGCCACGGTGACGATCACCGTTACGGGCGTGAACGATCCGCCGGTGGCCGCGGACGATCACTATGCCACGAACGAGGATACGGTGCTGACGGTGCCCGGCGGCCACGATGCGCCGCTTGCCTACGACGGCTTCGAGGACTACGCGTCGGGCAGCCAGTTAGAGGACAACAGCGGTGTGGGCCTGGCCGGCGGGACGGGCTGGACGGAAGCCTGGAACGTGGCCGACAACCGGCGCGCGGCCGTCACGGTGGTCGGCGGCGGCTTGAGCTACGCCGCGGGCCAGATTGCCATCGATGGCGGCGATCGGGCCCTGCGCTACGTAGCCACAGAAGGCGGCGTCCAGCAGATCGCATCGCGGGCGATCCCTGTTCAGTCCGGGACGGTCTACCTGAGCTTTCTGTACAACAATACCGTCGACCTCGCACCGGGTTCCAGTGCCGATGACTTCATTCAACTGGGCTTCGGCGACAGCCCGCTGGGCAATCCGTTGGCCAGTGCCATCGACCAGTCGGTCTTCAAAGCCCGCTCGGGCACCCAGGGCTCGGGGACCGTTGATTCGGCGATCGTCTCGACGCCGGGCCAGACTTTCTTCCTGGTGCTGAAAGCCGAGAAGGACGGGTCGGGCAATTACAACGACGTGACTCTTTACGTGAACCCGACCAGTTTGGACGAAGCCTCGGAAACTCCCGCGGTCTTTGTCAACAACGTGGCCAGCGGACTGAGCGAAGCGGCCTATCTGGTCCTCCGCAAGGCCTTCAACGATGCGGGCGACACTTACCTGTTGGACGAACTTCGCGTGGGAGAGACCTATCGTGCGGTGGTCAGCCCGTGGCCCTCGCTGCTGGCCAATGACACGGATCCCGACGCGGCCGATTCGCCGGAGGTCACGGGGTTCGGCCCGCTGGACGCTGCCGCGGATGCGTATGTCAACGATTTCACGGCCACGACGAACTACGGCAACGCGACGCTGATGCAGATCAAGTTCGGCGCCTTGGCCCAGTTCCACCGCAAGGCCTACATGAAGTTCGACCTGTCCGCCTGGAGCTTCGATCATACGACCTCCCTGGCCGACGCCGCCCTGCGGCTGAACTTCATTGAATCCGGGGGCGGAACCGGAGGCACGACGGTCGACTGGGAATTCGAAGTCTTCGGCTTGAACGATGGCGATCCCGGCGAGGATTGGGCCGAAGGCAACGGCGGCGCCGACGACAACCCGGCGGGCGAGATCACCTGGAACAACGCCCCCGCCAACAATGTGGCCACGCCCAACGACGTCTTGGGAAATGCCACGTCGCTGGGCACCTTCACGCTCCACGGCCGCACGGGCGTGGTCGACTTCCGCAGCCCCGCCCTGACCGCCTTCCTCCGCGCCAGCACGGCCAACGACCTGGTCACGTTCATCATCCGCCGCAAGACGGTCGAGCCCAACACCAGCACCCAGAGTTACGTGCATGCCATCGCGTCCAAGGAGCACGCGACCGCCGGCGGTCCGCAGTTGATTTTGACGGCCGCCACCTCCCAGGCCGCCGCCCTGACCCCGCGTCCCGACGGCGGGTTCACCTACGATCCGACCGTCTCGGCCAACCTGCAAGTGCTCACGGCCGGCGAGTCGGTCACGGACCACTTCGACTATACGATCACCGACGGTCAGGGCGGATTCGATACGGCTACGGCTTACGTCGACGTGGCCGGCGTAAGTCCCATCGAAATCGACATGAACCTGAACTTCCTCCTGGCGGGACTACCCCTGGCCCCGGGCGGAGACGGCAATCCGGATTCGGTGCGATTGCAGTTGAACGAGGATCGGACCAAGCTGCAGATCTATGTCAACGATCTGTTGTTTCACGAGACCGATGCAGCGCTGGCCGCCAGCGAGACCATCGTGGTGACCGGTTCGGACGACGACGATACCTTGATCGTCGACTTCTCCAACGGGAATCCCATTCCTGCGGGAGGCATCCAGTTTGATGGCGGAGGCCAGGTCAACGGCGACCGGCTGGTGCTGCAGAACGGCGCGGTTGACTCGGTCACCCATACCTTCGCCAATGCCGGAAGCACGGTGGTGATTTCCGAGAGCGAAACCGCTGATTTCGCCGGTACCAGCATCACGTACAGCCAACTGGAAGTGACTCTGGATGACCGGCTGATTGCCGGAGAGCGGATTTTTGGATCGACCCTCGGTAATGAGACATTCGTGCTGAGCGACCATGCGCCGGATCCCGACGGTGTGGCTCAATCGCTATTCGCATCCGACAAACACCCGGCTGTCGCTTTCGCCAATCCCGGCCAGTCGCTGACGATCGGCACGGCCACGGGTGCCGACACTTTGAATGTTCAGGGTGTGGATGCAGCGTTCGACGCCGATTTGCTGATTGCGGGGGACGCCAACGACACCGTGAATTTCCGGACGACGGCCACCGATATCAGCACCGGGAACCTGACGGCACACGCGGAGCGGATCAACGTCGAAGCGGCCGTGTCGACCGGTGGATACGGGGTCGTCGAGCTGTCGGCGACGGGCGATGTCGTCGTGGCCAACGGCGGATCGCTTACCGCTTCGGCGGCGAGCGTTACGCTGGACGCAGGCAGAAACTTGATCCTGCAAGGTGGCTCGTCGGTAATTGCTGGGACGGCCATCCATTTGCTCGGCGGGCAGAACGGCGACGGCTCGGTTATCGAACTACTTGGAACGCTGCATGTCACAGGCGATGTGAAAGACATTACGGTGACCGGCGGTGACGGCGCGGATCAGATCACGTTGAATCCGGGGGTCGGCCATGCGGCCGATTTCTCCTTGATCGACGGAGGGAGCGACGATGACCGGTACCACATTTATCTGGGACGTCTCACCGGTCAGCCGAACGCCGTACTGGTCCGGGACTCCGGAAACAGTGTTGCCGATCAGGCGTTTGTGTATGGGACGAGCGAAGACGACATTCTAACGGTCCACAGCAACGCAGCGCCGCAGACTGGCGGTTCGGTGCGGTTGGGAGCGTCCGAAGACGGACCTGAACAAAGGGGCCAATACACGGAAACGCTGGAGTTCCTGACGGTCGAAGGCGGTGGCGGAAACGACTTGTTCAATGTCCAGCCGTCACAGACGGCGGTGATTGCGATCGAAGGCGGGGCGCCCGGCTTTGGTCCCGGAGCGGGCGACGTGCCGCAAGTGGTGGGCGACACGTTGAATTTCGATTCGTTCGGGAATACGTTCTCGATCGTGTGCGGGACAATCTTCACCGACGACGACGCCAACGGAGCGGGGCCGTTCAAGCCGCTTCACTACCAGAACATCGAGAACATGCCGCTGGACCCGCTGCCGGGCGCCGAGAACACCTTCCGTTTCGATATGGACGCGGCGGCCGGTGCGTTGCAGGATGGCTACACCAGCGTGTTGCCGACGACGCTGTACGGCAACGGGAACACGTTCGGCTGGAACTCGCCGCTGAACGGATTCGACCGCGGCACGACCGGGTTCACTTCGGAGTATGCCGATCTGCTACGGGACGGGCACTGGAACAGTGCGGCGCGGACGTTTACGGCCGATGTGGCTGTGGGCTGGTATCTGGTGTCGATCAAGTCGGGCGACAAGAGTTTTGCCCGCGACCAGTTGCAAGTGACGAATCCTGACACGGGACAGATTCTGCTGGACTCCGCGTCGTCGCCGGCCGGACAGATCGCGGGCCAGTCGTTCGTCATGCTGGTGACCGACGGGACGCTGGACCTGACGTTCGCGAACACCGGCGGCGATCCGTACTGGGTGGTCAACGGGATCGAGATCCGGCCGGGCAAGATTCTGACGTTCGGCTCGCCGGCCCAACCGACGAAGATCTCCGACGGGATCTCGCAGACCACGTTTGCGGGCTACAACGCGACGCCTGGCGAGCTGGTCACGGTGCTGGCCAGGATCGATGCCTCGGGCGACGGCGTTTCCGACGGCCCGGTGCGGATCACGACAGCGGATGCGGGGCCCGACCTGGTGGGCGTCCAGATCCGGGCGAACGATCTGAGTGTGGATCCACCGCTTTATCCCGGCAAGCCGGCGGGGTACTTCGAGTACACGTTGGTGCATCCGTCGCAGTCGGGGACTGTGTATGTGTACCTCGACGAAGTGAGCGGGGATCAGAAGAGTTGCCTGGCGATCAAGTTCGAGGCGCCACCCGCTTGGCAATTCGATTTCAACTCAGCAGGCTCGCCGACCCAGGCACCCGTGGCGGTGCCGAGCGATCCTGACGGATACATCGGCGTGCTGCCGACGGATCTGACGTCGCCGTCGGTGGGCTACGGCTGGCTGGCTTCGCCGTCGTCCATCGACCGCGGGGTGCAGGCCGATACAACGTACAGCCACCTGCTGCGCGACGGGGCCTGGGGCAGCGGTCCCAGCGCGTTCCGGGTGCAGTTGCCCGTGGACACGTACGAAGTCACCGTGACGTTCGGCGATCCGAGTTTCGCGCGGGATCAGATGAACGTGACGCTGCTGGAAGGTTCCCCGGTGAACCCGCCGGCGGTGACCAACGTGGCGACGGCGGCGGGCCAGTTGATCCACCGCACGTTCACGGCCACGACCAACGGCAGCGGGGAACTGGTGATCCAGTTCAGCGACGGCGGCGGCGATCCGTACTGGAGCGTGGCAGGGTTGGAAGTCCGCAAAGCGGCGGCCGTGTTCGACGTTGTGGCGCCCGGGGGCAGTCCATCGGCCGACGGCGCGAGTGTGTTGAACTACACCGTAACAAACGCCACCGTCGGCGCCGTCTACACAATTTCGTCCACCGGAGGAGCCACGATTGTCGATCGGAACGGTGACCCCATCGTCGACGCGGATCCGCGTTACGCGGGCGTGCAGATTGTGCCGATCAGCGGTACCTTCACGCTGGGCGTCCAGAGTCCTTCGTCGGCGGGCAACGTGACGGTGACGCTGGCCGAAGTGAACGGCGCGTCGCGGGGTTCGGTGACTCAGGCCTACGCCTTGCCTACCGTTCGCCGCTTCGATTTCGACGGCAGCGGCGGGCTGACACAGACCACTCCGAATTTCACTAGCGTCCGGGCGACGACACTGTACGCCGATGCGGCCGGGTACGGCTGGGTGACTTCGCCGTCCGAGTTCCAACGCAGCGCCGCGGGGATCCTGGAAGCTTGGCCTGAGTTGTACCAGGACGGGCACTGGGGCTCGGCGGCTCGCACGTTCCAGGTGCAGGTGGACAACAACATTCAGACGTACGACGTGCGGGTCCACACGGGCGATCGCAACTTCGCCCGCGACCAATTACGGATCACGGTCGAGGGCGCCGCGGCACCCGTGGTAGTGCCCGCGACTGCGGCCAACCAGTTCGTCGCGGCGGTGATCTCGGGGGGCAAGGATACGAACAACGACGGCAAGCTGGACATCACCTTCGCCGATCTCGGCGGCGATCCGTACTGGACGGTCAATGGCGTGGAGGTGGCGAGGAGCGGGAATCTGCCGACTCTGCCGCCCAGGTCGGTAATTTCGATGGGTGTGAATATTGCTAGCGCGAGCGAGGGAACTCCGTCTGCTGTTGGATCGATTATCACCTACACGGTCAACATGGATGTCGAGCAATCGTATCCGGTGACGGTCGCGTACACGATCAGCGGAACGGCGACGCCGGGCGTGGATTTCGTCAACGCTGGCGGTGACTACAGCGCGCTGACGGGCGGAACGATTACATTCGCGCCGGGCGAGACGAGCAAGACGATCAGTTTGCAGGTGATCGCCGACAGCGATGTCGAACCGAACGAGACGGTAATCGTCACGCTGGGTTCCCCGACCGCGGGAGCCACAGTCGATCCAGGGGCCGCAGCGGCGACCCACGAAATCCTGAACGACGACGACCCGCCGCCGCTGCCGACCAGTTGGCGGTTCGATTTCGGCACCTCGTCCAGTCCGCCGGAGAGCGGCTTCACCCAGGTCGGCGCCAGCAACGCCTACAACTCGACGCTGGGCTACGGGTGGCAGACGACCGCTTCGACCTTCAGCCGCAGTGGACCGACCCCCTTGCTGCAGGACGGACACTGGGGCACGAACAACACGTTCCTGGTCGATGTCGAGCCTGGATCGTACATCGTGAACGTGACGGTGGGCGACGCGAGTTTCGCGCGGAACAACATCGAAGTTGCCGTCTACGACCCGAATACGAGCCAATTCGTCGTTCAAATACCGAACCTGACCACCGCGGCCGGCCGTTTCACGCATGCGTCGACCGGCAAAGTGAGCCCCAATGCGTTGAAGCAAATGGCGATTCGCGTCCGCAGCACCGGCGGCGATCCGTACTTCACGATCAACGCGTTGGAGCTGTTCCGTGTAGCAGAAGATCCAGTGCGTGTTCACACGCTGACGCACAACGACGATAGAACCGTGTTCAGTGGCTCGGGGGCAACTCCTGGTGTGCTGATCACGGTAACCACGACGCTGGGGACGATTTCCGGGACAGACGAGAGCGATCCGTACGCGGGCCATCAGGTGGTGGCGGATGGTGATGGCAAATTCAGCTTCTCGGTCACTCCGCCCGCTGGCGGCGGATCGGCCACGTTCACGACGGAAGAAGTGACCGGCAAGGGCAAGAGCAATCCTACGGAGTACAACTACGCCGTGCCCGCCGTCCGGCGGTTCGACTTCAACGGGTCGGGAAACCTCACCCAAGGCGGTTTTACAGGCGTCCGCGGCAACACGTTGTACACGGCCACCAACGGCTACGGCTGGACGCAGACCGTGTCCGAATTCCAACGGGCGTCGGCCGCCAAGACGAGTGTCGCTCTGTACCAAGACGGCCACTGGGGGTCGGCGGAGCGGGCGTTCGACGTGGCGGTGATTCCAAGCACCACGTACAGCGTGAGGGTGTACGTCGGGGACGCCAGTTTCGCCCGGAACAACATTCAGGTCCGCCTGGAAGAGGGCACTTGGACAACGCTCGACAGCACCGGTGCGAATCAGTTCGTCAGCGCGGTGTTGACGGGCAGTTCGTCGGACGGACGCTTGAACATCAGCATTCGCAACAATGGCGGCGACCCGTACTGGGTGGTCAACGGGATCGACGTCTGGCAAGGGCCTGCTGATTCCTCGAACGACCCCGGAGTCGCGAATCTGCAGGCGAGCGTTTGGTCCAGCGAGATGGTCGGCGAGCCACTGACTCAGGCGGCGGTGGACGCGGTGCTGCCGGTGGCCCGTGATTACTGGGTGTCGACGGGACTGGCCGATTGGCAGGTAGCCGAGTTGTACCGGACTCCGGTGGCCATCGGTGACCTGTCGCACCGCGGTGCGTTGGGCGTGGCTAAGCCGGAGGGCATCTGGCTGGACGCCAGCGGTGCCGGCCTCGGCTGGCACACTTCCCTACTAACTCCTAACTCCCAGCTTCTAGCTTCTTCCTACGACCTACTGACCGTCCTCACGCACGAACTAGGCCACGTGCTCGGCCATGCGGATCTGGACCCGCTGCACCATCCGGACCACCTCATGGCCGGCGTGCTGCAGCCGGGCACGGGTCGGATTGAGATCGCGGCTGGCGGCCACGACTCGGACCTTGCATCCCTGTTTGGACCCGCGGCCAGCGGACGCGGTCCACAGTGGGTCGCGGGCGCTGAACGCGACTCGGACTTGTGGGGCGCCAACGCGGAACGCGACTCGGAAACGGCGCCGCTTACCGGAACCGCGGCCAGCGGACACGGACCTCTGCTGGGCAGACGTGGGATGCTGGTCGACCGAGTGCTGGAGGAGATCTTCCAGTGTGCCATGCGGGCGACGGACAACAGCAGCAAACAGAAGGACGAGATCGACGATCTGCTGCTGCCCCGCCTCGACGAATTTCAGCAGGCGGTGGACGGGGTTTTCGCAGAGCTTTAGCTAACTGAGTGTCTGACTGACATGATCCGTAAGCCGGACAAGCGATCGACGGCAGCCTTGACACTCTGCACCTTCCACCGGGAATTGCGGACTCTGACATGTGAAGCCGACGATTGACGTGATATGCGCCCGTGATTAGGATCATGCCGTGCTTTATTTCCAATGATATCGGTCCGCGCAGATCGTTTGGTCTCGTGGACACGATTCACCATGCCTCACTTCCCGCCTAGCGCCGGAGCTTTGCCATAGGTTCCTTTCCTGCCGCCCGCCGAGGAGATTCTCCGATGTCTTGCCATCAGTTTCGTTTCCGTCGCGAAAAACGCCCTCGACATCAACGCGAGCTCGCCCGCCGCCTATTCCTGGAGCCGCTTGAGGATCGACGCATGTTGGCCGTTTGGGTGGGGCCTCACAATGGCAACGACTGGAATTGGGGTACTGCTGCGAACTGGGACACCAATGATGTCCCAGACACGGCCGGCGAGACGGCCGTGTTTTCCAATGCCGGAACCGTGGGTACGGTTCTCGTCGATGGGAGTTTCGCGGTGGATGCGATTGCGTTCGACAATTCCAGCGACAGCTACATGCTCTCCGGCGGAACGCTGACGCTGACCGGCCCAGCCCCGACGATCACGGTTAGCAATAGCAGCATTTCTGCGGCAATCGGCTCGACAATCGCCGGCATCGGAGGGCTGACCAAGGCGGGCGACGGCACGCTCGCGCTCAGTGGCAACTTGAATCACACCGGTGGTACGACCATCGATGGCGGGACGTTGACCTTGAACAGGGCCAACGTGTCGTTCCCAGGCCTCGGCAGCACCGGTCAGTTCGCTTCGGCCCACACGGCTACCGTCAATAGCGGCGCGACGTTGCAGGTCAACGCCGACTGGGTGATGGGCGACGGTTTGGCCAACCAGGTCGTGGTAAATGGCGGAACGCTTCGGTTCTTGAACAGCGACAACTATCTGGGGAATATTGTGCTGACCGGCGGCGCCGTCACCACCAGCGGCGGCACCCATCCTTGGCGTACGGGTTACTGGGGCAGCGGTCTGATCCAGGTCAACGCCAGCGCGACACCGTCGACGATCTCCGGTTCGCTGACATTCGTCGGGACTGCGACGGCGCCGCGAACCGCGTTCCGCGTTGCCGACGGCGCAGCGGCCGACGATCTGATCGTCTCGGCGACGATTTACGACCATTCGGGATTCGCGGGCGCCATGCGATTGGTCAAGGAAGGCGTTGGTGCGATGCGAGTTGCCAACTCCAGTTCGTTCAGCGGCGGAACCACCATCAGCCAGGGAACGATCGCCATAGCGCACAGCAGTGCTTTGGGAACGGGCGCGGTGACGATGGGCGATGCCAATACGGGCACCAGCGACGTTGCGCTCGTCGCCGCGCACTCCAGCGGCGATCTCGTGGCGAGTGTTCCGATCACCGTTGCCAACCAAGGCAGTGGAGCCGTTACGATCGGCGGTGTGCATGCCGGAGGACGCGCTTTCTTCAACGGCTTGGTGACTTTGAACCGCGATGTCAACCTGCTGGGTTCTGGGAACGACCGTACCCAGTTCCGCGGCGGTATCACGGGGACGGGAAACGTCACGGTAACCGGTGGCAATCGGACGACATGGAGTACCACTACGGCTACCACGGAATACGGCAACGGAACGGCACCGTACGATTTCGTCGGAGATATTTTCATCACCGGCGCTGGCACGCGGCTGCAATTGAACAGCGACTTCACTTCGGGAATCCGATCGCTGGGCAGCCACAACGTAGATGTTGGAACAGGTGCCCGCTTGGTGTTGCCTTACAATGTGGACGTCACCATCAACGCGCTGACGGGCAATGGAAATATTGAAGCCTTTGCGCCGGGGAGCGGTCCATTCCCGAACGTCTTGACAATCGGAGCGAACAACGGGAGCGGTAGCTTTTCTGGAACCCTCACGCAGAGCGGCGGTGCCACCTTGAGCGTCGTCAAAGCAGGCTCTGGGACGCAGACACTGACCGGGAATAATTCCTATTCGGGAGCGACCCGCTTCCAAAGCGGCGTTCTGAGCGTTCCTCGTTTGTCGCGAGGCAACACTCTCGGTCCACTGGGAGCGGCGCTGGGTCAAGCTGAAAACTTGGTCTTCGACGGAGGAGTCCTTCAATACACCGGCGCGATTTCCTACGTCGGAGTCAACGCGATCAACCGTCCGTTTACTGTCATGTCCGGCGGCGGGACGATCGAGATCGCCAATTCGGCTGCGACGGTCGAGTTCGATAGCTCGTCCGGAGCGAATAGCCCGGTAGGCAGCAGCGGGTTGCTCACGTTGACCGGGGCCGGCAAGGGGATCATGACACAGATCCTTGACAGCTCATTTACCGGGGGTGTGTTGAAATCGGGTTCCGGCACTTGGACGCTCAATCCCGGCGTGATCCACAACGGATACCTTCCTGCTTCGCCTGGCGGCGCGACCGTCTTGACGGGGACGACCGTCGCCGATGTCGACGGGATTGCGGGCGGGATCATGAACGGTGGCTCGATCGGTGCGAACACGAACGCGGAAGTCTTCGGCTATGCCAACGACGGCACGACGGCGACGTTTGCGTTGGCGTTTTACGATGGCACATGGACGAAGGCGGTCAAGATCCAGTTGAGCAACTCGGGCGGCAACGTGACGGCGACGGTTCTGGGGGCGAGGTACTGGGCGGGCAACGTCCTGAGCGGATTCAATTACGACACCACGCCCAACCCGAATACGAACTCGATCGCCACCTCCGACACGGCGGGAGGCTACGGGTGCAAATCCCTGACGCTGCTGGTCAGAACCAACAGCAACGCCTACTCAGGCGGGACTACGATTAGCCGAGGAACCCTGCAGGCGACGCATTCCGGATCGATGGGCGCGGACTCGGTGACGCTAGGCGATCCCGACACCGGCGCGAACGATGTGGCTTGGTTGATTGCGGCGGGGGCAAGATTGTCCAATCCTGCCGTGGTAACTAACCAGGGCACCGGTACCGCGATGCTCGGTTCCTACCGAAGTGGCGATCATGCTGAATTGAGCGGGGCGATGACGTTCAACCGCAGCGTCACCCTAGTAGACGCCACCGGCAACCACACCGTATTCACAGGTCGGATCTCGGGAAGTGCCGGCACGGTCACGATCGCGGGGAATCGGGTCGCGTTTGCCGACGGCAGCAACGACTTCGTGGGTGAATTGATCATCAGTTCGGGCACCACCTACCGTAACGATGCCGCCGGCGCGATTCCCGACACGACCAGTGTACTGGCCAGCGGCATTTTTCAACTAAACGGTGTCGACGAGACAATCGGTGCCTTGAACGGCTCCGGGTCCGTGACCAACATCACGGGCGCTAATACACTGACCATCGGCGGGTCGGATGGCTCTGGCGCATTCACCGGTTTGATTGCAGATGCGGAAGGCTCGCTCTCACTGCGCAAGACGGGCGCGGGCTCGCAGACGCTTGCTCCCGTCGGCGATTCGCTGGTCTACAACGCCAGCTACATTCCAGCATCGCCGGCGACTGCAACCGTTCTCGCCAACGCGAGCGTCGCGAACATTCGCGGTGTCGCTGGAGGGATCCTTAGTGGAGGGTACGTCTCGCCGAAGGATGCTCCAGCCACGGCATACAATTTCTCCCATAACGGTACGACGGCGACTTTCGCACTGGCAGTCCTCCAGGGGGAATACACCAAGGCCGTCAAGATCCAACTAACGAACTCGGGTGGCAATGTCGTAGCAAGAGCGATTGGCGCTAAATACTGGTCTGGCAATGTGCTATCTGACAGTTTCAATTACGACACGACGTCGGGTGCGACTCCGCAATCCGTTGCGACTTCCGACGGCTCACCCGGTTACGGCTGCAAATCGTTGACTCTGGCTCTGGCGTCGTACTCGGGCGGCCTCACCGTCAGCCAGGGGACTTTGTTGGTGGGCAATGCCTACGGGCCGGGCACTGGGACGATTGTACTGAACGACCTCGACACAGGGTCCCACGACACGGCGTTTCTTGCCACGGCACCGATGACGCTCGCCAACCCGGTTGACGTGACCGCTTCGGGCACAGGCGTAGCCACCCTCGGAACGGCGGATATTGTGAGCGCCAGCAACATGCAATTCAGCGGAACTGTCACCCTGGGCCGCGATACGACCCTGCAGGCTGGCAGCAGCGATCGAACAACATTCGCCGGCCAGATCACCGGTACGGGGAATGTCACCGTCACCAGTCCCTTTGCGGACAATCGGCGCATCGTGCTGGAGCGAACCGGCGGCGCCGCCAATGATTTCGCCGGCGATCTCTATTTGGGAGACCATGCCGATCTGCAGTTGGGCGTAGGCAACAGCGTCGGCAATCGGACGATCCCGGACAGCAGCAACATCTACTTCGCGCCGGGATCGCGGTTGCGGTTTGCTCCGGGCGGAGCGGACCACGAGACGGTCGGCGCCCTGATCAGTCAATCCGCAGGTGCGGGAACCGTCGACGTAGTTACCGGTGGATCGGCATTCTCGCTGACAGTGGGCACGGGTGATGACAGCGGAAGCTTCAGTGGCCGCGTACAGAATACCTCGGGATCTCTTCGCTTGGTCAAAACCGGAGCGGGAACGCAAACGCTGACGGATCCAGCCAACAGTTTTCGTGGCGGTGTGACGATTGGCGCGGGAACGTTGAGCGTGCCGCATCTGGCCGGTGGCAACACGCCCAGCGCCCTGGGCTCCGCATTGGGAACGACTCCGAACCTGGTCTTCGACGGCGGAGTGCTCGAATACACCGGATCGACGGTGTCCGGGATTAACCGGGCGTTTACCCTGAACGCTGGCGGCGGGACGTTTCGGATCACGGATGCCAATGCAATCGTGACCTGGACGGACGCATCCGGTGCCGGTCCGGCCATCGGCAGCGGTAAACTGACGAAGGACGGGGCGGGCACGTTGGAACTCGGCGGCGCTGGCAATAGCTACAGCGGTGGCACGGATGTGAATGCCGGAACGCTGTTGGTCAACACCAGCGGTTCGGGAACAGGGACAGGCCCCGTCGCGGTCAACAATGGCGGCATCCTCGGCGGCAATGGGACGATCGCTGGTAGCGTCACTAGTTCGGGCACAGGAACCGTCCAACCCGGCAACAGCTTCGGCATCCTGACCGTCGAGAACGATTACTCTGCCAGCACCACCTTCGAGATCAACGGTCCGTATCTCACGGCCGGCACGGACTATGACCAGGTCGTGGTCAACGGCGCAGGGAATACGATCGATTTGAGCCAGGCGACCGTCACGTTCGTCAGCGCCGGGGGCGGGACGGTTCCCGCGCTGCCGCATCTGATCACGTTGATCCAGAACAATACGAACAACTCGATCGAGCCGTTTTCGAATCTGGCCCAGGGCGCGACAGTCACGCTCGGGTCGGACGGCAATGCGCGAAGCTTCATCGCATCGTACACCGGCGGCGACGGCAACGATTTGGTACTGTTCGACGCCTCCGCGCCGACCACCGTCTACGTGGACAACGATCTCTCCGGATTCTACGGCCAGACTATCGCCGACGCGGACAAGGGGACGGGCGGCGCCCAACCGGCGATCTTCGGCGTCAGTGCTTTCACGACCATCGGCGGCGGACTGGGCGCCGTCTCCGGCAGCGGAACGGTCGTGGTCAACGGTGGGACGTATGCCGAAGCGGTGACGCTGTCCGGCACGCGTTCCCTGCGGATCACCGGCCCCGACGCTGCCCAAACCGTCGTCCTCAACGCCCTGACCACGGCCGCGGGCCAAAATGTCCAGATCGACGGCGCGTCGAACCTGACGGTCGGCGACGCTACTAGCACCATCATTGGCGGTACGATCAGTGGCGGCGGCAGCTTGACCAAGCAGGGGGCGGGCACGATTACGCTCAGCGGCACCGTTGCGAACACCTACACGGGAATGACGACGATTCTGGACGGAACGTTAGTCCTGCAGAAGACCGCTGGCGTGACCGCGATCGCGGGGAACATTGCGATCGGCGACGCTTCGGGGACGGACATGCTGCAACTGGGAGCCGCGAACCAGATCGCCGACACGTCCGTGCTATCGTTCACGGCCGGTTTGTCGGGCAACAGCGCCTTTTTCCGGCTCAACGGTTTCGACGAAACCGTGGGCGGGATCCAAACCACGGTCGCCGGACAGGCCCCCGTCATCGAAAACAATGGTGGGCCGGCGACAACCAGCACGCTGACGGTCAACACTTCCGCCGATTTTGCCTACGACGGCATTCTTCGCAACAACTCGGCAGGGACGTCGGTTCTGGCCCTGACGAAGAGTGGGAGCGGAAAGCTTACGCTCAGCAACACCGGGAACGTCGGTCCGACCAACTACACCGGGGCGACGACCGTCATGGGCGGGACGCTGGCCGCTTCGGGGGGCAACGGCCTGTCGGACGGCAGCAACCACGTCCTGTCGAATGCGGCAGGCGTTCAACTGCTGCTCAATAACAACGAGACGATCGGCTCGCTGTCCGGCGGCGGGGCGCTGGGCGGTCATGTCGTGCTGGGCGCCAACACACTGGCCGTCGGCGCCGACAATCGCAGCCCGGCAGCTTACGGCGGAGTGATCAGCGGCACCGGCGGACTAACCAAGATCGGCAGCGGCACGTTGACCTTGTCCGGCACCAGCAGTAGCTATACGGGGCTCACCACGTTCGAGGGCGGCATCGTGAACGTGGCCTCGCTGTCGGATTACGGCGTGACCAGCAGCCTGGGCGCCCGCACTGCGGCCCAGGAAACAGCCACGGGTAACGGGATCGGTTGGTGGTTCCGCGGCGGCACATTGCAATACACCGGGTCCACGCCGCAAAGCACCAATCGCCAGATCCGCGTCCGGATCGGCAACGGGGCCACCATCGACGCTTCGGGAACGGGGGCGGGGACGTTGAGTTTTACGTTTGCCGGGCCGAACACGAACCTGTTCGAGACGGGTGGCACGCGCACGATCCAACTGACCGGCAGCAACACCGGCAATAACAGCTTCGCGATTCCGATCACCAATCAAGGCGGCAGCGCAACGAGTCTGGCAAAGACCGGGACGGGCACGTGGGTCTTGACGGGAGCCAGTTCGTACAGCGGACCCACGTGGGTGACCCGCGGTACGCTGACCGCCAGCGGCGGGTCGGCGATCCCGAACACCAGTCGGGTCGTGGTGGCCGGCGCCGGCATGTTGAACGTCGCGGCCAGCGAGACGATCGGCTCGTTGACGGGCATCGGCCCCGCGTCCGTGGCCGCGGGGGCCACGCTGACGGTCGGCTCGGACAACACGTCGGCCAGCTACAGCGGGGTGATCGGCGGCGCCGGGAATCTGGCGAAGACAGGGACGGGCACCTGGACCTTGACCAACTCGCAGGCTTATGGCGGTTCGACGACGGTCAGTCAGGGCAGCCTGAGGCTCGGAGCCGATTCCGTACCGACCGCTGGCCTGGCGGCCCGCTACACGTTTGACTCGGACGCCAGCGATGCGTCGGTGAACGGGAACCACGGTACGATCTCCGGGGGCGGGACGTCGCTCGTGACTGGGATCGCAGGCAACGCCTTGAACTTCACCGGCGCACAGAACGTCCAGGTGCCCTACAACTCGTCGCTGGACATCTCTGGCTCGTTCACGGTGTCCGCCTGGGTGAATCTGAACACCGCGCCGGGCACGTTCGGCATTCTCGGCACGCGAGTCGGGGGCGACACCACGTTTGACTACAAAGCCCTGGCTACGAGCATTCACGGCGACGTGGGCAGCGGGTCCGCTTGGATCAACACCAGCATGGACATCCGGGCGACGGACGTCGGCGCGTCGGGCCAAGGCGGCTCGCTGTCGCCCGGCGTCTGGTACTTGGTGACGTACGTGATCGATGACGCTGCGAAGCAGTTCCGGCTGTACTTGGATGGCGATTTGAAGCAGACCATCGGCTACACGGGCACACCTCGATTGATGAAGCCCGGTCAGACGCTGTTGATCGGCGACACCACCGGCGGCGAGAAGATGAACGGCATGATCGACGACGTGGTCGTCTATCACCGAGCATTGACCGCGGCGGAAGTGGGAACCCTGTACGCGAGCGCCGCGCCGAGCGGTCCGGTCGACTATCTGCCTAACGGGTCGGCAGTGACGGTCGCCTCGGGGGCCACCTTGAACCTGAACGGCCAGAGCGAATCGATCGGATCGCTGGCCGGCGCCGGGACGGTCGCGCTGGGCAGCGGCACACTGACGACCGGTGCGGACGGGCTCAGCACGACCTTCACCGGGGCGATGTCTGGAACGGGCGGCTTGACGAAGATCGGCGCGGGCACGTTCACGCTGCAAGGCGTCGGCATCGCCTACACCGGGTCTACGTTGATCTCCAGCGGCACGCTGGACTTGAATTATACTCCCGGGTTCAACAGCGATCTCACCAACGACGCCGCCTTGGTCCTGAGCGGCGTTAGCGGGACGTGGAACCTGAACCGCTCCATCGCCGGGA
Organism: Pirellulaceae bacterium; assembly: GCA_023382975.1. GTDB lineage: Bacteria > Planctomycetota > Planctomycetia > Pirellulales > Pirellulaceae > SKKK01. The sequence continues at coordinate 6,860 of JAHDXO010000095.1, read as the reverse complement.
CGGGCACGGTGACCAAGACCGGGGCCGGCGCCGTGGTACTGGGCGGTTCGACGGGAAACACCTACAGCGGTTTGACCACGCTGGTGGATGGCACGCTGGTCCTGGCCAAGTCGTCGGGCTTGGCCGTGCCCGGGGATCTGACCATCCAGGGCGACGCGGATACGGCCCTGGAGATCGTGCGGTTGGATGCACCGGACCAGATCGCCGACACGGCGGCCGTGGTGGTCACCGACAACGCTGTATTGGACCTGAGAGATTTCGACGAAACGATCGGCGCGCTGTCCGGCGCCGGCCGAGTGCTCAGCAGTCGGGTAGGCGGCCCGGTGGGCTTCACGACCGACGCGGAAACCGGAATTTCGTCCGCCAAGACGTATACGCATCTGCTCGACTTCAACGCGGGGTGGTCGAGTTCGCCCGCTGTGGCCTCGGTCAACGGTGTGAACTTCACCAATGCCGGAACCAGCGGCGGAAATTGGAGCGGAGTGCCCGGTTCCGGGACCGGAAACACGACGACCGGCATGGCCGACAGCGGTGGGATGCACGAGCTGCTCAAGGACTTCTATTACGGCGGTAATCCGGCCACGGTCTCGCTGAACGGCTTGACCGTGGGCACGACCTACGAGCTGCGGCTGTATCAGCGCACTTGGTCATCTCCCGGCACTGGAGAACGCACCCAGCGGATCACCTTCGACGAAGACGGCGCGGGACCGTTGGCCACGCAATTTGTGTTCAACGAAGACCACGGCGGCAACCCCAGCTACTTGGCGTATCGGTACACGGCCGGCGCCACATCGCTGACGGTCCGGTTCGATGCGCTCAATCCCAGCGGTGGGACGTATCACTTCTATGGGCTGTCCAACGAGGAAGTGTCGTCTCCTGCGGACTTCGGCACGCTCACGGTCGGCGACGGTAGCAGCACCACGTTCAGCGGCTCGATCGAGGGCGATCGACATTTCGTCAAGACGGGTAGCGGTACCCTGATACTCTCCGGCGCCAACACCTACACCGGCACGACCACCGTCAACCACGGCACGCTGCTGGTACACGGTTCCTTGGCGGACGGAACGTCGGCCGTCGACGTGATCGTGGCCGTCGATGCGACGTTGGGTGGAACAGGGACGATCGATGGTCACGTGCGGATCGAGAGCGGCGGGCACCTGGCGCCCGGCACCAGTCCGGCGATCCAGAACTACGGCCATTTGTCGCTGGATCCCGAATCGAACTTCGACGTGGATCTGTGGGGCGGCACGGCCGGACCGGGTTACGATCAAGCGGTCGTCGCGAACTCGGTCAGCGTGAGCGGCGCCCATCTGAACCTCGATTTCAACAGCGGGGCGTACACGCCTGCGCCAGGCGTGACCTTTACCCTTATCGACAACACCAGCGCGAATCCGGTCACGGGCGAGTTCGTAGGCAAGGCCAACAACAGCATGTTCATCGCCGGCGGCAACCGCTTCGGCATCCGCTACGACGCGGGTACGGGGAATGATGTGGTGCTGACCTCGCTGCCGGCTGCTGCGATTCCCAGCATCCTGTATGTCAACGACCAGTGGTCCAGTCTGCCGGCGTTCGACGAAGTGGACGGGGACTTAGAAACGGGCGCCAACGAGCAGGCGTTCGTTCGCTACGACGCTTTCCGCTCGATCGTCGACGCCTTGGCTGCGTATCCGACCTACGCCGGACCGATTGTGGTGAACGGCGGGGCTTACGCTTCCGCGGATCTTGCGGGCGGCGAGGGAGTACAGTTGCGGTTGGTGCGCGATTTGAAGGCAAATCCAGTCGAGAACGACGTCACCGTCCGAAGTTTCAGCGGCAACGCCAACGACTCCGTCGTGACGGCGTTTCACGGCACCGGCGGCAACTTGATCGTGGATGTCGGTACGGATTCGACCTACAGCGGCACGATCTCCGGCGGCGGAGGCTTGACCAAGCTGGGGGACGGCGGGCTGAATCTCGGACAGGCCAACAGCTACGGCGGCGGTACGTCGATTCTCGGTGGTTCCTTGCGCATCGGCAACGCGGCGAGTCTCGGCAGTGGCGATGTCACGATCGACAACGGCGCGAACCTATTGCTGTGGTGGAATACGGGTTCCGGCATAGTCGCAAACAACTTCATCCTGAACGCTCTTGGGACGGTCGACAACAAAGCGGCCATCTACGGTGATGGTGGCAGCGGCGGCTTGGGAATGTACACGCTCAGCGGCAGTATCCAACTGAACGCGACGAGCAACATCGGCGGTAATACTGCCAACAACATCCTGGTCACGGGCCAAGTGACGGGCTTCGGCGGCCTGACCAAAGGCGGCACGCGCACGGATGAAAACAACACGCTGACTGTGACCAATCCAACCAACAACTACCAGGGCGCAACGACCGTCGCCAAGGGTACGCTGAAGTTGGGCGCCGGCGAAGTGTTGCCGCACGGGGCCAATGCTGGCAGTGTGACCGTTGCCGCCGGAGCAGTGCTCGACCTTGGCGCCTTTGACGAAACCATCAATGGACTGTCCGGGGCCGGAACGGTTCGTCGCAGCGGCGTGATTTCGACCGGCGCCGATGGAGCCGCCATGATCTCCACCAGCAAGAACTATGTGCATTTGCTGGACTTCGGGAACAATGGCGGGGCCACGGTGAACGGAGTCGCGTTCGGGAACGTGAGTACGACAAGCGGGACGGACTGGTCGTTGACCGGCGCAGGTGTCTTGTACGGTGAGTCAGGCAGCCCCAGTGGTTACGACAAACTGGTTAGCGATTTCTTTTACAACGGCAATCCCGGCACACTCACCTTCAGCAACCTGGCCGTCGGTGAGACGTACGAGGCGGTCTTGTATACGAAGGTGGGCCACTGGGCAGGTCGCCCCCAAAATGCGACTTTCGATGAAGACGGCGGCGGCCCGATTTCCAATCAACTTCGGGGAACAGATCCGGGCGCCGTCGGGTACTATTCCTACCGGTTCGTAGCTCAAGCGTCTTCGATGAGTATCAGCATGGCGCCTCAAGCCAGCGGTACGTTCCACTGGTTTGCGGCGAGTCTGGAACATGTCACGTCGATCCTCCCGAAGCTGACCGTGGGCGATGCGAACAACCACCAATTCGACGGTGTCATCACGGGTCCAACCGCGATCGTCAAGCAGGGCAGCGGCCAGTGGACTCTGACGAATGCCAATCCCTACACCGGTACGACGACGATCGACGCTGGACGAGTGCGCATCGACCACTCGCAAGCACTCGGCGTCGGAGCTGTCAGCGTCGCGGCGGGAGCCAACCTGCAGATTTGGGCGCCCCATCCGATGACCGTGGCCAACAACATCACCCTGAACGGTCCCAGTGGCAATGCAGCTCATCCGGCCATCAACCATGACGGCGGAGGCGGTCTGGTCACACTGACCGGCACGATCACGCTGGCCGCGACCAGCGATATCGGTGTCGGGGGCACTTCGTGGAACGATCTGCTGATCACCGGTCGAGTCACGGGTCCTGGAGGCTTGATCGTGGACGAAGCCAACGGTGGAACCGTGCGGACGTTGATGCTTGCAAATACCGCCAACGATTACCAGGGGGACACGACGATCCTTGGCGGAACGTTGCGAGTCAACGCGGCGCACGTCATCCCCGACGGTGTTGATGCGGGCATCGTGACAGTCAACTCGGGCGGAACGCTGGACTTAAGCGGACACGACGAAACCATCAACGGACTTTCGGGCAACGGCCGCGTGGTGCTCGCCGGGATGATGACCGGCCCGGTGCATTTCAGCACGGACCTCGGCTCGGACATCTCCGCAACCAAGACTTACACGCACCTGCTGGACTTCTACGACGATGGTGTTCCCGCGGTGGTCAACGGCGTCACGTTTACCGCAGCCGGAGCCGGCGGCGGCGCAAACAACTGGAGTTTGACGGGAGCCAGCAGCGACCACGCCGGAGCTGGCGGCACCATCCCCACGTATCTCGATGATGCGGGCATGGAGCGTTTGCTGCGGGACTTCCGCTACAACGGCAACCCGGCCTTGCTGACGTTAACGGGATTGACTGCCGGCCAGACCTACGAAGCACGGCTTTACAATCGCCAATGGGGCGGAGATCGAACTCAACGGTTTACGTTCGACGAAGACGGGGCCGGGCCGAAATCGGCGCAGTTGACGTTCAACGAGGACTACAGCGTTACGCCCAGCTACATCGCCTACCGGTATACGGCGGTCTCCGACGGAATGGGCGGGGCGTTGCCGTTGACGATTACGATCCAGCCGCAGTCTGGCGCTGGCTCGTACCACCTGTACGGTTTCACGAACGAAGAGGTATCCGCGCCGACCCTGACCGTGGGTGACGCGTCCAGCACAACGTTCGACGGTACAATCAGCGGAGATGGAAGCCTCGTCAAACAGGACGCTGGCACGCTGACGCTGGGCGGTCCGAATTCCTATGCGGGCACGACGACCGTTAACGCTGGGACGCTGCAGATTGCTGATGCCACCGTCGCTCATTTTCCGCTGGAAGGCAATCTGAATGATGCCAGCGGGAACGGCCACATGGCTACCGCCGTTGGCAATCCTGTTTACAGCAGCGCCGGCAAGTTTGGTCACGCCATAACACTGAATGGCTCCAGCCAGTATCTGACCGTCCCCTATCATGCAGATCTTTCCCTGAACAGCTATACCGTTTCGCTGTGGGTAAACATTCACGCGCAGCCTGCTGTTGGAGCCTCTGGCCCTGCCTTAGTCAGTACGCGGAACGGCGGCGACACTACCTTTGATTTACAGTACACGCAACCCATCGCCGGAACGTTCAGATTGCACGCCGATATTGGTACAGGCTCGAGTTGGCTTACCACAGCGGCTGACTATACGCTGCCAAACGCTCTGTCCGGCTGGAACATGATTACCTACACGGTGAATTCGACGGGATACAAGATCTACATCAACGGTACTCAAGTCAGTACGGGGACTTTTACCGGCACGCCCCTGTTCATGAAATCCGGCCAAGAGCTTTCATTCGGTTCGCAGAAGGCCGGTGGAGCATCCTACGGGAGTGCCGGACACCTGAACGGCTCCTTGGACGAAATCGCAATCTTCGCTAGTGCATTGGATAGCGAGGCGGTCAGCGGCCTCTATTTCGGCTCGGTTGGCAGTTTGCCCGCGACGACGTTCGTCTCCGTAGCCAGCGGAGCGACGCTGGACCTGAATGGAGTCAACGGGCAGGCCGTTGTTGGATTATCCGACATCGCTGGGGCGGGTGGCGTTGTGACGAGCGCTACGCCTGTCAACGTCACCTTGGTGTTGAACACTAGCGAGTCCACTACCTTCAGCGGCGTGATTGAGAATGGCAACGGCGAGCTGAACGTATTCAAGACCGGCTCCGGGACCCAGGTCCTCTCTGGAGCCAACACCTACACCGGCGACACCAACATCAGCGGCGGCACCCTATTGGTGAACGGTTCGACGGCGGCTGGCAGCGCGTTTGCGGTTAATAACGATGCCTTGTTGGGTGGCACGGGGGTGATCGGCGGCGCGGTGACATTGAGCGCTGGAAGTTCGAGTACGCTGTCGCCGGGATCGCCCGTCTCGCCCACCGCCGATCTGGCCACGGGCAGCTTGACCCTCCATAGCGGCACAACGCTGGCCGTGCAGATCAACGGCCTGACGGCGGATACGCAGCACGATCAGGTGCGTGTTACCGGTTCGGTCAACTTGGGCGGCGCGGCGCTAAACACGGCCGAGTCCGCTATCCCCGGTACCATGCTGGGCGACAAGGTGGTGCTGATCGACAACGACGGCACGGACGCAGTGAGCGGCCAGTTCGCGGGCTACGGACAGGGCGGTGTGGTGACGGTGAACGGGCAGCAGTTCCGGATCTTCTATAACGGGCACGACGGGAACGATGTGGTGCTGATCCGCGCGGGGAACGGGCTGGGCGGCAATGTGGATGTGGCCTTTGTGAACGAGGATTGGGCCGCTGTGGTGCCGGGCGAGGATCCGGACGGGATGGGACCGGCAGAGGCGTTTCTGGTGGATGCGTACAGCACGATCCAGGACGCGATCGACAACGTCAATCCCGGCGGCATCATCTACGTGCTGGCCAACAGCGGAGCGGGGTATGCGGGTTTCAACCTGAGCAAGAACGTGCAGATCCGGTTCATCCAGGACTATCAGTACTCGACGGAAACGACGGTTACGCTGAACGGTGCGGTGACCCTGTCCCTGGACGCGGATTGGGTGTTGTACGACGGGACGGTCGCGGGGGCTCTGGTCAGTGTGATCGGCGCTCCGGCCAATTTGACAACGACGGCGTCCGGGACGATCGATGGCGATACGGCCGGGACGCGCAGCCTGAATCTGATCAGCACGGCTGACGGTACGGGCGGGGTGGTGTTGGGGGGCGCGGTCGGCGGCGGCCAGATGCTGAGCAGCGCGACGATCGGGCAGGCGGATAACCGCGTGGCTTCGATCGCGGTCCACGATCTGCGAGCGGCCGGCACGGTGTCGCTGAATACGAGGGGTGCGATCTCGCAAGGCACGGTGGATGCAGGCGCCGACGTGACGGCCACGGCCCTGATCGCGGTGGCTGTGACGGGAATCGACTTGGACACGAACGTCGCCTTCGTTACGGCAGTCAACAGCGGCGACGCGTCCATCGTGTTGAACGAGGTCGACTCGCTCACGGTGCTGGGCGTCACGGGCGGAGGCGAGGCGGAGATCACGGCGCTGGGAGCGCTGACGGTGGTGGGCGACGTGACGCTGGGCGGCGGCGTGCTGCTGGCGACGATCGACAAGGCGACCGGAGGAGACGACCTGACGGTGAAGTCGGGGGTGAAGGTGGAGAGCACCCACGGTGCGGTGGAGTTGCGGGCTGGGGATGATTTGACGCTG
>JAHDXO010000094.1 GCA_023382975.1 Pirellulaceae bacterium | reverse complement strand
GCTGGAAGCTTACCCCACGACTTTTTCAGCAGCCTCCTTCGGCTTGCCGTTACACAAGTGCGATTGCGGCGGGGTCAGGTGGGCTTGAAGAAGGTGCTCAGTTCGTCCATGCCTTGCTTGACGGCGGCGGCGCTTTGCTGCAACTGAGACTGTTCGTCGGCGTCCAACTCCAGTTCAATGATCCGTTCGACGCCGTTGGCGCCCAGGATCACGGGCACGCCGATGAACAGGTTTTCGATTCCGTATTCGCCGCGCAGATAGGCGGCGCAGGGGACCAGTTGTTTGCGGTCGGTGAGGATGGCCTCAACCATCTCGGCGGCCGCGGCAGCGGGGGCGTAGTAGGCCGAACCGGTCTTCAGATAGCTGACGATCTCCGCGCCGCCCGCGCGCGTTCGCTGGACCAAGCGCCGGATGTTTTCCTCGTCCATCAACGCGGTGATGGGCACGCCCGCCACGGTCGTGAACCGCGGCAGGGGGACCATCTGGTCGCCGTGGCCGCCGAGCACCATGGCATGCACGTCGGTCAGTGCGCAGCCGAGATGCTCGGCCACGAAATACCGGAACCGCGTGGAATCCAGAATCCCCGCCATCCCGACCACCCGCCGCAGGGCGAAGCCGCTGGTCCGCAAGGCGACGCGGCACATCACGTCCAAGGGATTGGAGACCACGACGATGGTTGAATTGGGCGCGTACTCGTTGATGCTCCGCGCGGCCTGCTTGACGATTTCCGCGTTCACTTTCAGCAGGTCCATGCGGTCCATCCCCGGCTTGCGCGGCATCCCCGCCGTGATCACGACCACATCGCTGTCGGCGATGTGCCGGTAATCACTGGTGCCCAGAATCGGCGTGTCGTAGCCGCGCAGCGGGCCGGCGTGCAGAAAGTCCAACGCCTTGGCTTGCGTCGCCCCTTCGGCGATATCGACCATCACCAGTTCCGCAATAACTTTCTCCGCGATGTAGTACGTCGCCGTGGCGCCGACATTTCCCGCTCCGATGATGCTGACTTTCTTTCCGGACATTTTATCCCTCTCACTTTCCGCCGAATTCTGCGCGAACCTGGCTCCAGGCTTGCTCCAACTCGCCCGCCGCCTGCTGGAACGCCTCTCGTTCTGTTGCGGACATGGGCGCCTCCAGGACGCGTTCCACGCCGCCCTCCCCGACCTGGGCCAGAACACCGATGCTGAGACCTTGGATACCGTACTCGCCCTGGCACACCATCGAGACCGGCAAGGCCGCGTGCTGGTTCCGCACGATCGCCTCGACCAACGTCGCCGCCGCGGCGCCCGGTCCGTAGTAGGCCGTCGAACGCTGCGCCATGCCGAGAATCACATCGCCCGCCGCACGCGCCTCGTCGACCAGCGATTCCAGTTTCGCTTCGTCCATCAGCATTCGCACCGGCAACCCGGCGACTCGGATCGTGTCCCGCAAGAAGACCATGCTCGTGTGATGCGGCCCGACGACGACTGCGGTCACTTCGCGGGGCGACACGCCCAGTTCGCGGCTGACCAGACAGCGCAACCGCGTCGAGGTCAACAGGCCTCCGACCCCAAATACTCGCCGACGGTCGAACCCGAGCGTCTCCTGCGCCAAACGAGTCAACAGATCGATCGGCTCGACAATGTTGACGACGACCGCGTCGGGAGCAAGTTGCGAGATGCTTCCGCACAGGCCTTGGATGGTGCGCGCGTTTTCGTGGAACAGGTCGACGCGGCTTTCGCCCGGCCGCCGCACCCGTCCGGCAGCAAGCACGACCACCGAACTGCCCTGGATGGCTTCGATCGCATCCGCGCCTTGGATCTGCGTGTCGTAACCGCGCAACGGTCCCGCTTCCATCAGGTCCAAGGCTTTGCCCCGCGTCAGCCCCTCTTTGATATCGATCAGAGTAACCGGCGCCGTTCGGTTCTCGGCGACGAAAAACGCCGCACTGGCCCCGACGTTCCCGCCGCCAATGATGCTCACCTGTTTCATTCAACACCCCCTTCGAGACAATCAGCCATTTCGTCCAACTCGTTGCACAACGCTCGCGGATGCCCCGGGGCATCGAGCAGTTCCTTGATCGTCGAATCGCGAAACGCCGTCTCGACGGCCGCCATCGCCTGGTCGACGCGGTGATGCATCGGGCACAGGCGTTCGCTGTGCGTCTTCAGCCGCAACGGACATTGCCGAATCCGCTCGATCGGATCGACCGCATTGATCACTTCCAACACGGAAAGGGTGTCCGGATCCCGAATCAGAGTAAAACCGCCACGGGTGCCCCGCTGTCCGGACAGAATGCCGGCTTTGGCCAGATTCTGCAGAATCTTGACAAGATAGCCTGGGGCCGCGCGGGTGTTCTCGGCGATGTCCCGGACTTTTTGAGGCTCCTCCGGATGCTGCGCAAGCCAAATCACGGCCCGCAGCGCGTACTCAGAAGCATCCGAAAGCAATTTCATCCAAGAATCCTCGTTCGACTCGGTTGACAAGATGGTAGTGCATCCCTACAAATCAGTCAAGTGTGCATTGAAGCACTAAAGCGTTAATTTCACTGGAAGCATGCCGAAGCTCGAACCCGACAGCTTTGGCTCAATCGGTACGTGCCTGTACAGAAGTTCTCGCGTGTTTGTAGTGCGGGCTTTGGCCCGTTCTTCCAGACCGTCTGAAGGCGGCACAAGCGGACTGATCAACCGGCAATCTTGAAAGGATCCTCCATGACGATAGATCTGCAAACAACCGTGGGCGAGTTGGTCAAGGAACGCCCGGCCCGCTCGCGTGTTTTCGAGAAACTGCAGATTGACTACTGCTGCGGCGGCAAGCTGCCGTTGGCCGAGGCGTGCGAACGGCAGGAAATCGATCCGCAGTCCGTGCTTCAGCAACTGGAAGAATCGGACGCTCAACCGGCACCGGACGAGGCGGCCTTGGTCGATGCGGACGCGATGTCGCTGACGGACTTGGCCGATCACATCGAGCAGACGCATCATGCGTTCATGAAAGCCGAGTTGCCTCGCTTGGATGCCTTGACGCAGAAGGTTCTGGAAGTTCACGGGAATGCCGACCGGCGTCTGGCGGATGTGCGCCGGGCGTTTGTGTCTCTTCACGAGGAGATTGTAGGACACCTGATGAAGGAAGAGCAGATCCTGTTTCCGATGATCCGGCAGATGGAATCGGCCACGGGCGCGCCTGCTTTCCATTGCGGCTCGATCGCCAATCCGATCCGGCAGATGGAGTACGAGCACGACAACGCCGGCAATGCCTTGGCGATCATGCATGATTTCACCGACGGCTACCAGCCGCCCGACTGGGCGTGCAACACCTACCGCGCCATGCTCGACGGACTGAGGCAGATCGAATTGGACCTGCACCAGCACATCCACAAGGAAAACAACGTGTTGTTTCCCAAAGCGATCCGACTCGAAGCGGAACTCGCCGCCCGCTGATGCGCACTCACTTGGCCGCGTCTCTCCGGGACACGGATTCGCGGCGCCGGCGTCGAAGATGCAGGTTGGCCTTTCCGAGTCGACGGGACCGTTCGAAAGGCCATCATCCAGGCGATATTCATCCTCCGATCCAAAGTAAGGAATTCCCCTCGTGAAGAAATCCCTCGAAATCCTGATGAACGAACACCGCGTGATCGAGCAGGTCTTGAACTGTCTGGAGAAGATCTTGTCGCGCTGCCATGAGGAAGGCCGACTCGACGGCGATGCAGCTCGTCAAGCGATCGATTTCTTCCGCGAGTTCGCGGACCGCGGCCATCACGGGAAGGAAGAGATCCAGTTGTTCCCCATGCTGGAGACGCACGGGATGGGCACTCCGTGTGGTCCGGTCGCCGTAATGTGCCGCGAGCATGAACTCGGACGGATGTACATCCAGGGCATGGAGAGCGCTGCCGAGGCCGCCTCGCAGGGCGAACCGGAGTCGGTTCAGTGGTTCATTCGCCACGGCCAAAGCTACGTCCGGCTGCTGCGGGAACACATCGGCAAGGAGGACCATTGTTTGTTCACCCGGGCGGAACAGTCTCTGAGCGCCGAGGAAGATGCCAAACTGCTGGCCGAGTACGCTCGTTTTGAAGCCGCCGAATTCTCCTCCGCCGTGCAGGAACGGCTCGTCGCCACCGCCAATGAGTTAGCCGACCGCTACGGAGTTCCACGAGCTGGTCAGTGAGCTTCACCGGCGTGCATCGGGAAGAACCGCCGCTACATACGCCTCGCGATCGAAAGTCCCCTCGGAGCAACGAATCATGACCCGGAAGACATGGAATGGGTGCGATGCGATCGTCGTGGCGTTGATTCTCTCTCTGGCGGCGGTCGCCGGTGCGGCGCCACCCGACGGCTCCGATGACCAGGCGGCGATCCAGGAGAATCTGCCCGCGACAGTCGTCGAGGCGCGCGGCCGGGCGCGCATCCTGCACGAAACGCTGCACGGCACGCTGCAGGTAATGCACCGCGATTTCTTCGACCCGAGCCAGCGGCTGTCGATCCCATCGCGGTCGCTGGAGGACGTGTTCAAGGAACTGGAACGAAGCTGGCAAGTCAAGCTGCATTGGCTGGTCGTCAACGCCGAGGCCATGAACGTCGACAACAAGCCTCGCGACGAATTCGAGAAAGACGCAGCGAAGGCTCTGACGGCGGGCAAACCCGAGTTCGAAACCGTCGAAGACAACGTCTACCGGTTCGCGGGTTCGATCCGCCTGGCTTCACAGTGTCAGAGATGCCACGTCCCGCGCCGGACCAGCACCGAGGACCGCTTCGCTGGCCTGGTCATCCGCATGCCGCTGCGAAGCGCGCCCTGACGGAGATACGTCCTCGCGAATTCTCAGTAGTCGCGTCCTGCGGCGGAATCCGTGCAAGACTGTTGCCACTTGCGCAGATCGCCCAGCATCCGTTCGACGATGTCCGGATGCTCGGTGGCCAGATCGCTGGATTCAACCGGATCGGCGATCAAATCGTACAGTTCGGGCCGTGTGTCGTCGCCGCCGACCACCAGCTTGTAGCGATTGTCGTTCCATGTGGCCATCTTTCCCGATTGGAATCCGATCGGAGCAGGACGCTCTTTCATGCGGCCTTCGATCAGGGGCGCCAGGCTGACGCCGTCTCGCGGCTGCGGCGCGCCGCGACGTTCGAAGCCCACGACATCGAGAACCGTGGGCAGATAGTCGCTGGACACGCACGGCACCTCGGTCGCTCGGCCGGTAGGGATGTGCGCCGGCCAGTGCAAGAACGCCGGGACGCGCACTCCGCCTTCGTACAGGCTGCGCTTGCGGCCTCGCAGCGGTCCAGCGCTGCCGGGCGTGCCGTTCTCGGGTCCGTTGTCGCTGCTGAACCACCACATCGTATCGTCGGTCAGCCCGCGTTGACGAAGATGGGTACGCAGCCGACCGACCTGCTCGTCCATCGCGGTGATACAGCCGTAGTAGAGCTGCTCTCGGAGCGGTCGATCGCTGTACATCGCGCGATACTTCTCGCCCGCCACGACGGGCAGATGCGGCGTGTGAAACCAGATGACGGCAAAGAACGGCTGTTTGCGTTCGACGGCCGCATCGATGAAGGGGATGGCTCGGTCCATGATCACGCGCGCGGCGTCGCCGTCCAGATTGTCGTCGACCGTTCGCCCCGATTCGTCCCAGAAGTGCGTGCCGTAGTGGACAGTCTGCGCGACGTCCTCGCTCGGGATCCAACCGTACTGCCGATTCTGGCCGGGTCCGAACTTCTTGGGCACCCGAACCGGATCCCATGTCGGCACCTTCGATTCGGTACTGAAGCAGGTGTCGAACCCATTCTGCCACGGCGGCGAGAAATGCTCGGACTTGCCGGGCGCGCCGCGGTTGGCGTCCTGGATCTCGGTCGTCAGCGTCCCCAAGTGCCACTTGCCGAAATGCCCGGTGCGGTAGCCCGCCTGCTGCAACGCCTCGGCCAGCGTGAACTCTTCCTTCTTCAAATGTCCGACGTTGGCGAAGGTGATCCCATAGCGGTAGGGATGACGACCGGTCAGTGCGCTGCCGCGGGTCGGCGAGCAGACAGGCGCCGCGGCATAGAAGCGCTGGAACCGCAGCGAATCACCTGCCAGGGCATCCAGATACGGCGTCTTGGCGACCGTGGAACCGTTGAAGCCCACGTCGCCCCAACCCAAATCATCGCACATCATCAGGATGACGTTCGGCCGCGGTGCGGACTGATCCGCGGCAAGACACGGGAACGCGGCCACGACAATAGCGGAACACAGCAGAATCAGTCGCATCGTATTACTCCAGCGTCATCAGTTCCAACAAGTTGCCTTCGGGGTCCAGGCAGTAGCACATCCGTTTTCTTTCGCGGCCGTAGTCCACTTGGTCGGCCGCGACGTGCTGGATTTCGCTCAACAGCGCGATGCCTGCCTCGCGTGCCGATGCCACCAAGGCTTCCAGGCCGCTGACGCGAAATGCGATGTGCCGGATGCCCGCCGTGTTGGGCCGGTCGAGCGCCGCGGGCCGCGTTCCCTGGGGGTGGCGGTAGCAGATCAACTCGATCCCCGGACCGGTTTCGGGCGCCAAGTAGACCACATCGGCTTCAACATCGCGAAGCCCCGTGACGGCACCGATCCACGGGCCGCGGATCGTGGCCTGTTTGGTGACTCGCAAACCGAGCAGGTCGCGGTAGAAATCGACCATCGGTTGCATGTCCTGAACGACGATGTTCACGTGATCCAGGAAGTCGATCATGGCGGCTTCTCCCGAAAATGGTAGCTGAATTCGTGAGAATTCAGAATGGATCGGCAAAGTCCGAATTCTCACGAATTTGGCTACGGGGTGGGGCCTTTGGCCTCGTGCTCCAGCGCCGCGTACTTCCGGGCCAATTCGTTGACGGCGTCGTCGCTGCGGTCTTCGTACAGTTCCAGCCAATACCCGTCGACTCCCTGCTTGGCGATCCGGATGCCGGCGGCCAATCGTCCGCGGTGATCGCCGCCCGCGCGGTCGGCTGCGAGCAGCGCCGCCATCAATCGATCCGCCAAGCTGCCCTTGGTCTCTTCGTAGGCTCGCGCCATCTCGGAAATCACTTCGCGTCCGGTCAGCGTGTTTCCCTGGCAGCAGTAGTACCGTCCGGCCGCCGCGCCCCAGTACCGACTCGCTTCGCCGGCATCGAACGGATTGTGGTGAGCCGTCTGGCCAGCCATGTTGATGATTCCCAACTGGCGTTGCCCCGGTTGGGAATCGTCGGCCAACAACTCGGACAAGACCGACTGAGGCGACTTGCCGGCGGCCAGTCGATCCAGCGCCACCTCGCCCCATGCCGGCACGTGGTAGTGCTGCGTGCAGAACGCGCCGACGTCAGCCCGCACATACGGCACCACTCGCCCTACCGCCGGATATCGGCTCGCCACCGCGGCGCCGCACACACCGTTGGCCGGGTCCACCGCACAAATCGAAAACGTGGCGATCTTCCGACTGCCAGTCGGTTCGCCGGCAGCGGCAGGCGCGGCGGCGGCAAGCATCAGCAGGCCAGCCGACCAACAACTTCGCCAAGGGACATCGTCGAACATGCTTGCAGCTCCCTCGCCTTGAAGCATCACGGAGACAAACACCAGTGGTTGCCATTTTCGGCATTCCTGCCCAATCCACAACCACCCTGGGAAGAACATTGCGTTCCTGTGTCGATCTCGTCCCGGGCTCCCCGAGGGCAGCGAGCAGAATCCGCGAGTGACGCGTCAGGCGCGCCGCGAAGCGAGTCGCTCGCAGATGTCTGGCCTGGCGATTGTGCAAGTCGCGTCGTCGCTTGTTGCTTTCAGCGTCAACTCGCCTCGCAGGATCGCCACGTCGTCGGGGGCTTCGATGCCCAACCGGATGCGGTCGCCTCGGATGTCCAAGACCTTGATGCGGATGCGCTGGTCGATGACGATCGTGTCCTGATACTTGCGGGACAGCACTAGCATGGGGGAACCTCCCTGTCGCTCGGAAAAGAATCCACTCGCGGGCACCGGCCACAACGGCCTTGCCCTGACCTCGTTCAAGTTATCGAGACGCCGATGACACGATTGGTCACGCCCCGACGGGAATCTTTGGCGGAGACGAAATTCGCCCAAATTTCCTGATCGCCGATGCGGCGGCTGCCCTTTCAGGCAGATGCCGAGTTGGACGAACTGGTCGGTGCAGCAGTCTGGCAAGGCCCAGAATCCCCACCTTTGTTATGAAAACGCTCGCCGAGCCATTGGAAGAGCACGAAGAAGGCGGGAACCAGCAAGAGCGAGAACAGGGTGGCAGCGGTCATGCCGCCTACGATGGCATAGCCCACGGCTCGGCGACTGGCTGCACCGGCACCGCTGGCGATTACCAAGGGCAGGAAGCCGAGGATGGATGAGAACGCCGTCATCAGGATGGCGCGGAATCGAGTCCGAGCGGCTTCGACCGCCGCATCGCAGATGCTCTTTCCTTCGCGGCGTAATTCGCGGGCAAATTCGACGATCAGGATCGCGTTCTTGCTGGCCAAGGAAACTAAGAGCACGATGCCGATCTGGGTGTAGCTGTTGTTGTCCATGCCCGTCATCCACAAGGCCAGAACCACCCCCAGGGCAGCTAGAGGGACCACGGCGACGATCGCCGCCGGACTGGTCCAACTTTCATACTGGGCTGCCAGGACGAGGAATACGAACAAGATGGCCAGCACGAAGACGCCGTATTGACCCCCGCTCGCCAACCGTTCCTGATACGACATGCCGGTCCATTCGAAGTCCATGCCGTCCGGCAACTGGGAGTCGGCCATTTGTTCCATCAGCGTCAAGGCGTCGCCCGAACTGAAGCCGGGCGCCGCTTCCCCATTGATCTGGGCGCTGGGGTACTGGTTGTACCGCGTGATGACCTGAGCGCCGCAGGTGGGGTGGACCGTGACGAGCGTTCCCAGCGGCACCATCGCCCCATCGTCATTGCGGACGTACAGCCGCTGAATGTCTTCCGCCTGGGTGCGGTACTGCGAATCCGCCTGGACGCGGACCTGATAGGTTCGGCCGAAGCGGTTGAAGTCGTTGACGTAGGCCGAGCCGAGGCAGGACTGGAGTGTTCCGAAAATGGAACTGAGTGGAACGTTCAAGTTCGTCGCCTTGGTCCGGTCCACCTCGATGAACAACTGGGGAACGCGGGCACTGAACGTCGAGTTCAAATTCCGCAGTCCCGCTTGGCTCGATCCGATGGCCACCATTTCCTGAGCAGCCGATTCGAGCGTCGGCAATCCCAGCTCTCGCCGATCCTGAATCTGCATTTGGAATCCGCCGGCGACACCCAGTCCGTCGATCGCCGGAGGCACGAAGGCGAACACGATCGCTTCGCGGATTTCCCCGAACTGACGCCGCAGACTGGTGAGAATTCCCTCTTGACTCAGAATTTCGTCCCGCCGGTCTTCCCAGGGGTCGAAGACGATGAACACCATGCCCATGTTCGAGCTGTTGGTTCCGCTCAGCAGGGAGTATCCGGCGACCGAGATGACGCCGGACACGCCGGGAGTGTTCCTCGCGATCTCATCGACTCGGCGGATCATGTCGCGAGTCCGCTCCAAGGATGCTGCGTCCGGCAACTGAACGTTGGCGAACACGTAGCCCTGGTCCTCGATCGGCACAAAGCCGGTGGGCAAGCGGGAGAAGCCCCATCCGGTCAGCGCGAGCAGAATCGCGTAGACGATCAGTACCAGGGTGAGCCGCCGCACCGTGCCGCGGATGGCCAGGGCATACCCGCTGGTGGTGCGGTCGAAGGCGGCGTTGAACCAACGAAACGCAAAGAACTGCCGCGAGCCTCCGGCGGGGGAGGGGCGGAGGAGCAGACCGCATAAGGCCGGGCT
This sequence comes from Pirellulaceae bacterium, assembly GCA_023382975.1. GTDB lineage: Bacteria > Planctomycetota > Planctomycetia > Pirellulales > Pirellulaceae > SKKK01. The sequence continues at coordinate 19,703 of JAHDXO010000094.1, read as the reverse complement.
GAGCGTCAGGGCATTGATCGTGCTGATCACCACGGCCCCCGAGATCGTTAATGCAAATTGGCGGAACAACTGTCCTGTGATCCCGCCGAGAAACGCCGCGGGGACGAACACGGCCAGCAACACCAGCGTCGTGGCGATGACCGGACCGGTGATTTCCTGCATGGCCTTGGTAGCGGCTTCGGTCGAGCTGAGCCCGTCGGCCAGGTGCCGGGCTGTGTTCTCCACCACGACGATGGCATCGTCCACCACGATGCCGATGGCCAACACGATCCCGAACAGGGTCAGCATGTTGACCGAAAACCCGATGGCCGACATGATCGCGAACGTGCCGACCAACGAAACGGGAATCGCGGCGCACGGGATCAAGGTCGCCCGCCAATCCTGCAGGAACAGGAAGATCACCAGCACCACCAGGACCACCGCTTGCATCAGCGTCACGTAGACTTCGCGAACCGACGCCGCGACGAACCGGGTGGTATCGAAGGGAATTTGATACTCCAGGCCGGACGGGAAGTCGCGGCTCAATCGCTCCATCGTGGACCGGACGTGGGCGGCCACTTCCATGGCGTTGGCGCCCGGCAGTTGGTAGATTGCGACCGCCGCACAAGACTTCCCGTCAAAACTCGCGTCGTAAGCATACGACTTGGCTCCCAACTCGACTCGCGCAACGTCCCGCAAGTACGTCAGTCGTCCTCCTTCGGCCCGATTGACGATGACCTTCTCGAATTGCTCCGGTTCCCGCAATCGGCCCAAGGCTTCGATCGTGTACTGAAAGGCGGTGCCCGGCGGCGATGGGGGAGCACCGATCTGTCCGGCGGCGACTTGAACGTTCTGTTCCCCCAGCGCGGCCATGACATCGCTGGGCGTCAGGTTGCGAGCCTTCAGCTTGCCGGGATCCAACCAAATCCGCATGCTGTAGTCGCCCGCACCGAAAACCGTGACTTCTCCGACGCCAGGGATGCGGCCAAGCTGATCACGCAAGTTGAGATTGGCGTAGTTGCTTAGGTACAACGCGTCGAAGCGGCTGTCCGATGAAGTCAGCGTGATCATCTGGACGATCTGCGTCGATTGCTTCTTGACCGTTACCCCTTGACGTCGAACTTCCTCCGGCAACTTGGGCTCGGCGATCGACACGCGGTTTTGGACGAGCACGGTCGCCATGTCCATGTCGGCGCCGATGTTAAAAGTCACCGTCAGCGAATACGAGCCATCCGCTGCGCTGTTGGATGACATCGACAACATGTTCTCGACGCCGTTGACCTCCTGCTCGATCGGCGCCGCCACGGTCTCGGCGACGACCTGAGCATTGGCGCCGGGATAATTGGCGGTGACCTTGACCGTCGGCGGCGAAATCTCCGGGAATTTCGCCACGGGCAAACGGGTCTGCGAGACGCCGCCTGCGAGCAGAATAACGGCCGAGATGACGGTGGCGAAAATGGGGCGCTGGATGAAAAAGCGAGACAACATCGAGATGACCTGCGGGGACGGGAGCTACGGTACTTAAGGTTGATCCGCGGTTGCGGGCGAATTCGCGGACGGTCCTGGACCCGACTCGGTTTCTGCGGACGCCGGTTCCGTTTCGGACGTGTCGAGCGGTGTGATTTCCGCGGGTGGCGGTGACAACGGTCGCGATTCGCGCCGTACGATGCTGCCCTGCCGCACGAACTGAATGCCTTCCACAATCACCCAGTCGTCGGACTTCAGCCCCGCATCGACCACCTGCATCGAGCCGACCTTTCTGCCCAGACTGACATCGCGGCGTTCGACCCGATCTTCGGCATTGACGATCAGCAGATAACGCCCCCGTTGATCCGCGCCGATCGCTGCTTCCGGAACCAACAACGCCCCTTGGATCACACCCGTCGGCACCCGGATTCTGACCGTCATCCCCGGTGTGATGGTGCTGGGAGGGGGATTGGGGAAGACGCCGCGCAAACGGAACGTGCCCGTCGCCGATTCAACTCCCAAATCCGCATAGTCGAAATGTCCGACTCGCGAGAACGTCGTCTCATCTTCGAGCGCCATGTAAAAGCGGATCTTCTCCTTTTCCAGTTCGCCGCCGCCATCGCTGCGCGGTCCCCGCCGAATCAAGCCCAGCAATTCCCGTTCGCTGATGTTGAACGTGGCGTAGATCGGATCGTAGCGAATCACGGTGGTCAGATGGTTGGTCATCGAACGCCCTACGAAGTTCCCGGCGTCGATCAAACGCGCGCCGACGCGACCGTCGATCGGCGACTTGACCTCGGTGTAGCTGAGTTCCAGTTCCGCCCGGTCCAAATCCGCCTGTCGGGCTTCGATGACCGCTTGGCTGACTTCGTAGGCAGCCGCCTTTTCGACGAGTTCCTCCTGGGAAATTGCCTTCTTCTCAGCAAGCGGCAAGGCGCGCCGGTATTTGGCTTCGGCGTCGGCCTTTTCGGCTTGGGCGACCCGCAAAGCCGCGACGGCATTGTTCCGATCGGCCTCGAACGGCTTCCGATCGATGACAAACAGCACGTCCCCGGCTTTGACTTCCTGTCCGTCCTGGAAGTGGATCTCCTCCAGGTAACCCTCGACACGCGCCCGAATCTCCACGGTTTCGACGGCTTCCGTGACGCCTCGTTCTTCGATGTAGACCGCGATGTCCTGGCTCAGTGGTTGACTGACCGTCACCGTGACGGGCGGTGGCGGTGCGAATTGGACTCGCGGCTGACAGCCCGACAGGCTTCCGGCGGCAAGTCCAAGCAGCAGCAAACACAGCCTTCGCTGTGTCCATTGGCTTCTTTCCCACATCTTCTTGGCTCCAAGAGCAGATTTCTTGAACACGCCTTCCACAGCCCGATCGTTCGTCGACATCCCTAGGAACCGACGGCTCTCGCAGCGAGCGATTCTTTGAGTTGATCGACAAGTCGCTGAGCGGCCGTTTCGCCGCTGTGGATGCACTGGGGGATTCCGACTCCTTCGTAGGCGTTTCCAGCGAAGTAGAGACCGGGCACCTGGCTGAGCAGCTCGTCGAGTTGCTGAATCCGCTGCTTGTGGCCCACGTAGTACTGCGGCATGGCGTGGGGCTGACGAGCGACGTTCACCAACAGCGGCTCGCCCTTGATCCCCAGCAATTGCCCGAATTCTTCCTGGGCGAGCGCGATCAACTGGTCGTCGGGCAGATCCGCCAATTCGGCCTGACAGGCGCCGCCGACAAAGGCCCGCACCAGCACCTTGCCCTCGGGGGCGCGGCCCGGATACTTGACGCTGGAAAAACTGCCCGACAGGATCTTGCGGTTCTCGACCAACGGAACGACGAAACCGAAACCGTCCATGCGATGCGCGATCTGTTCGCGGCGATAGCCGAGCGAGACAATCGAACAACTGGCGTGGGGAATCTCGGCCAGCAGTTCGGCGGCGGTGGGCTCGATCTCGGCTAGCAACCGGCTGGCCGCCAGCGCCTTGACCGCCAGAACCACCCCGTCCACTTCGATGGTCTCGGGACGCTCGCCGCCCACGCGAATCGTCCAGCCGCCTTCGGGACGCGGCGCGAGCGACAGAACCGGACTGCCGACACGGATGGCGTCCTGCGGCAGACGAGCGGCGACCGCGGCGACCAGGCTGTCCATGCCGTCGCGCGGCGCAACGAACATGCTGTAGCGGGCACCGCTGCTGCCTTTGGCCTGTTGCTGCCGCTTGCGGCCTACCTGGGACCAGACGGCGCGGATCAAGCTGCCGTGATTGCGCTCCATTTCCACGAATCGCGGCATGGTGGTCTGGACGCTCAGCCGTTCCGGATCGCCCGTGTAGATCCCACCCACCAGCGGCTGCACCAGTCGATCGTAGGTCTCGCGCCCAAAACGGCGGATCACGAACGACGCCAGGCTCTCGTCCTCGTCTTCGGCGTAGGCCGGCACGAAGTACTCCCAGGCCATCCGCAACTTGCCGACCGGGCTCAGGATCGGCGTGGTGATCACGGGCCAAATTCGGCTTGGCGCCATGATGACAAAACCCTCCGGGATCTTGCGCAGCCGACCCCGGCTGACAACAAAGGCTTGGCGATGCGCCGAGTCGGTGGGGATCAACTGATCCTCGAAGCCGATCCGCCGACACAGATCCAGACCCCAGGGAAGTTGCGTGATGAAGTTGTCCGCACCCCACTCAAGGAGAAACCCGTCCCGTCGTTCCGTCTGCAGCGATCCACCCAGTCTGGGGGCAGACTCGAAAAGTCTCAGGTCGATTGTTGGATCGAGTTCGTGGATGCGGTGGGCGGCCGACAAGCCGGAGATTCCTCCGCCGATCACCGCGACCCGTCTCTTATCGGATTGGAAATCGTTCATGCGTTGCTTCTTTGGTTCGGCATAGTTGACTGACTGTGGTATTTATAGGAGAAAAATCGCGATGAACCAACCTGATACCGCGACCCGTTTGCCTCACCTGCTGATCCGGGCTTCCGCCGGGACCGGGAAAACGTTCCAGTTGAGCAACCGATTCTTGGAATTGCTCCGTCGCCGTGTCGCCAGCGACCACATCCTGGCTACGACATTCACCCGCAAAGCGGCGGGGGAAATCTTGGACCGGGTGATCCTGCGGCTGGCCGAAGCCGCGAGCGACGACAAGAAGCGAACCGAACTGCGCGGTTTTACCGGCGGGAAGCGGTTTGGCCGCGACGATTGCCTGATGCTGCTGGAAACGGTGATGCAGCACCTGCATCGCTTGCGAATCGGCACGCTGGACAGTTTTTTTTCGCTGGTGGCCCGCAGCTTCGGCCTGGAATTGGGACTGCCGCCGGGCTGGCAGATCATCGACGAACTGGTGGACCAGCGATTGCGCCGCGAGGCCATCCATTCGGTGCTCAGTGGCGGCGATGCGGCGGAATTGCGGACCTTGATCCAGTTGCTGACCAAGGGCGAGGCCAGTCGGGGCGTCAGCCAAGTGATCCGCGAGACGGTCGATGGCTTGTACAACCTGTATCTGGGCACCGAGGCGGAAGCGTGGCATCGGATACCGCGCAGCAAGCCGCTCGATCCCGTCGAATTGGCCGAAACGCTCGAGGCGTTGCGCGGAACCGAGTTGCCCAACCAGCGGATGCAGACCGCGCGCGACGCGGACTACGCCCGCGCGGTCCAGGAGAATTGGGACGGCTTCCTCACCACCGGTCTGGCGAAGAAAGTAGCCGAAGGCGAGGCGGTATTCGCGTCGAAGCCGATCCCGGACGACGCCGTGGCGATCTACCAGCGGCTGATCGAGCATGTGCGCGCCGAACTCGTGGGCCGAGTCGCTTTGCAGACCGAGGCGAGCTATCGTCTGTTGACCAAGTTCCATGCCGAGTACGTCCGCTTGAAACACCGCCACCGCGCGATGCGTTTCGAGGATGTCACGCGCCGTCTGGCCGAACTGCGCGACGTGGTGGAACTGGACCGCATGGCGTTCCGGCTGGATTCGCGCATCGATCATGTCCTGCTGGACGAGTTCCAAGACACGTCGCCCGAGCAATGGCGAGTGATCCAGCCGTTGGCCGAGCGGGTGACGTCGGGCGAGCGGACCTCGTTCTTTTGCGTCGGCGACGTCAAGCAAGCCATCTACGGCTGGCGCGGCGGGGTGGCCGAGATCTTCGACGCGATCGACCTGCAACTGGACGGGCTCGAACCGTTGTCGCTGAACATCAGCTACCGTTCGTCGCCAGCCGTAATCGAGACGGTCAACCGGGTCTTCGCGGGCATTGCCGATCACCCTAATCTGCGTCAGGCGGGAAAGGCCGTGCGACGATGGTGCGAACGGTTCGAATCGCATCGCACCGCGCGGGAGCGACTGCCGGGGTACACCGAACTGCAAACGGCCCCGCTGGCCGATGAATCCCAAGCACAGCGCGAAGCGACGCTGGATTTCGCCGCACGGCGGATCGCGGATCTGGTGCGCGAGGCCCCGGGGCGCAGCGTGGGCGTCCTGGTGCGCAAGAACGAGACGGTCGGCAAACTGATTTTCCGGCTTCGAGGACATCACGTGCTGGCCAGCGAAGAAGGCGGTAATCCGCTCACCGATTCGGCCGCCGTTCTGATCGTGCTGTCGGCGCTCCGCATGGCGGATCACCCGGCCGATACGGTCGCCTGTTTTCACCTGGCCCATTCGCCGCTGGCCGACGTGGTTGGCATGAACGATTACCGGGATTCCGCGATGGCGGCCCAGTCGGCCGCCCGACTTCGGCAGCGACTGGTGAGCGAGGGCTACGGCCCGACGGTGCTGGACTGGGCTCGGCGGTTGTCCGCGCACTGCAACCGCCGCGAGCTGAGCCGTCTGCAGCAATTGGTCGAAATGGCCTACTCCTACGACGGAGCGGCAACGCTGCGCGCCGACGACTTCGTCCAGCACGTCCGCGTAACCCGGGTCGCCGATCCTGTCCCGGCCGATGTGCGCGTGATGACGGTGCATCAGGCCAAGGGCCTGGAGTTCGACATCGTCGTGCTGCCCGAACTGGATGCGGACCTGGTGGGACAACCCGACGCATTTGTGATCGACCGCCCGGATGTCGTCGGTCCGATCCGGCGAGTCTGCCGCTACACCAGCCAGATGGTTCAGGATCTGATGCCCGCGGACGTCCAGCAGATGTTCGCCGAGGCCACGGACCGCGAAGTCACCGAGTCCCTGTGCGTGCTGTACGTCGCGTTGACGCGGGCCGTCCATGCGCTGCACATGATCGTTCCACCCTCGAAGCCGAACGAGAAGACGTTTCCCCGTACGTTCGCCGGTTTGTTGCGAATCGCGCTGAGCGGCGGCGGGCCGGCCGCGCCGGATTCGGTACTGTTTCAGCACGGACAACCCGACTGGTATCGACACGGTGCTCCCGGTGACCGGCCAGCGGCGGCCGGATCGACACCGCAAGCTGACGCGTTGGTGCAACCGGTGCGAATCCAGCTAGCAGAGTCCGACGGGACGCCCCGCCGCGGCTGGGAACGGGTGAGCCCTTCGGGGCTCGAGGGCGGCTCGCTGGTGCAGATCACGAAGTTATTGACCGCGGAAACCAAATCGGCGGCTTTCCTGCAGGGCCAGTTGATGCATGCGTGGTTCGAGCAGATCGAGTGGATCGACGAGCTGGTTCCCGACGACGAGCGTTTGCAGGCCGTCGCTGCCGACATCCTAGCGGGCGCGGGTTCCGGCCAACTGAATCTGCCCGAACAAATCCGACGCTTCCGCACCTTGATTGCCGACCCGGCGATCGCAGGCATCCTCAGCCGGTCTCGCTACGCGAACGGAAGGAATCTCGAATTCCCGCCGGCCGTGTGCGGCGACCTGTCCGCCGGGGGGCTGCTGCCCCAAGTCCAGAACGAACGGGGCTTCGCCTACTGCGACGGGGCTCAACTGGTTCAGGGCTTCATCGATCGCTTGGTGCTTCTGCATCGCGGCGACCGCATCGTGGCCGCCGAGATCCTGGACTACAAGACCGACACGGTGGATCGATCCGACTCGGAAGCCCTGGCAGCCAAAATCGCCTTCTACACGCCCCAGATGCAAGCGTACCGTGCGGCCGTCGCCCGTCTCACCCATCTCGCGCCCGAACGAGTCGCCGCGCGACTGATCTTCCTGCAAGCGTCCGCGATCCACACCGTCGCCTGGTGACGGTTGCCTGCCGGACGTCAAAACCGCACGGCATCGCGCAGCAGCCTCGAACATCCCACGTGCGAGGTTCTGCCCGGCAAAGTCCGCCGTTTGCGTTCGACTCCTTCATTTTCCGTCCAATCGACGTTGCGTGGCTTGGGGCAGTTGATTATTCTTCCGCCCCGCGCCAGAGTCGCGCGGTCTATCGCTCATCGAATCGACCCAATCCGCAGTGAGGCGGAACATGAACTGGACATGGAAGTCCGCGAAGCAGTCGTCGAAACGCAGGTCTCGTCGGCGGTTCGAGCGGCTTGAAGATCGTTCGCTGCTAGCAGTGGCGTCGTTCGCGGTCAACTTGTATCACGACGATGGCGGCGTTCCCGGCGCGTTGATGACCGACGACACCGTCGAGGTCGGCCAAACGTTTTTCGCCCAGATCGTGGCGCGCGAGCACGACCCGGGAGTTTCGGGACTGGCGGGTATTTCGCTCGATATCGCCTGGGACGCTGATGTGCTGGACGTTGTCGAGTCGTTTGACCCGAAACAGGCCGTCACGCCCAACCTGCCGTTGTCCGTGGGTGGGCGACTCTATCAGGACGAACCGCCAACTCTGCCATTTCTGCTCGACAACCGCATCCGGGAGAACGTCGGCCATATCGAAGGCCTGACCGGCGCGGCGTTCCCCGCCTCGGGCGTCGGGCGACCGATCGGCAGCGACGGCGACGACCGCTTCGTCAAGCCCTATCTCCGCGGCTTGTCGACCACCGACGATCATTTCGCTTGGCTGCATTTCCGAGCCGAGCAGGCCGGTGAAGCATTACTGACGATGCGACAGGGTGGGTTGAGTATTGCGACGATGCCCGTGTCGAGTCTGACCGACAGCCAATTGCGATTCGAAACGCAAGTTGTCACGGTGATCGCCCCGCCGACGCCCGCCGCGGAATTCGATACGTTTCCGGCCGACGACCTCTCCAGCGATGCGCCGGCGACGCTGGCACCGCCGGACACCGGCGAAATCGGCTCGGTTGCTACCGCGTCCGATGATGCGGACGCTGACGAACTCGAGACGCCGGCATCCGCGGAATCTCAGCGGTCGGGCGTCGTGGATGCGAGCCCGGAAACGGAGACTCCAGGAACAAAGCCGATTGTCAACTCAACAAGCGGCGGTGACGCCTCCACGGGATCGGCGCCGGCGTCTTCCTCACCGGCAACTCCTTCCTTGTCGTCGATCTGGCAAAACGCCGTCGATCCATTGGATGTCGATGGTACGGGTTGGGTGGCCCCGGTCGATGTGCTCATCATTGCGAACTTCCTGACGGTCCGTCTCGGGGATTGGGAGTTGCCGTCCGTTCAGTTTGCACCGCCGCGGTACTTCGACGTCAACGGCGATGGCCGCTGCACCCCGCAGGATGCGCTGCTGGTGGTGAACTATCTGACATTCCGAGCGCAACCCGAGGCCGAGGGAGAGTCCGCCTCTTCGATCTGGACCGAGATCGGAAATGGCTTGCCGGCGACTCTTCCCGCAAGTTCCGCGGACGCTACGAATCCGGTTTCGGAGAGCGCGGACCGCGTGGCTGCGTCTCTCCAAGACGCGATGGTCACGGCCGAGTTGCTTTGGGCCGCGAAGCGTGAAACGGGCATACTCTCCGCCGCGAATCCGGCCGCGGAGAAACCGAACCACGCGGTCGCAACGCTCCGCGACGCGATAGTCACGGCCGAGCTATTCCGGGCCGCAAAGCGTGAGACGGCCGTTCTCTCCGCCGCGAACCCGGTCTCGGAGAGACCGGACCACGCGACTGCAACGGATGTGGCGCTGCGAACGAGGCAGGCGTTTCATGCGGCGCTGCCCGAAATCGAAGACATCCTGTCGACCCTCGCGTCAGATTGGTTCCGTAAGGCGTGATTCCCTGGACCAGAGATGAAACGATGATCTCAGCGATTGCCGGAAGAGCAGCGGATACCACGTGCGACGTCTCCGATCGACTTGGCGCGATGGCTGTCCGCGCGACACGAGGCTGGCTGCCGATCATCCTGGTTGTCGCCGTTTGGTCCGGCGCCACCGCGCTGGGACAGGAAAGGCCGTCGCCGCCGGCCGCTTCCGCCGCGGCTTCCCCGGAGGCCGCCGCGCTCAAGGCGTCTGCCGAGATCGCTGCTCGCGCCAGGGCCGCTGCTTCCGCTGCTTCCGTTGCTTCCGCAGCACCGGGTACTGCGGCCACCGAGGTTTCCATCCGGCGCAGAGCGCCGGTCACGATGGCTGCCGAGGAATCGATCCTTCCATCCCCCTCCCCGTCCCCGTTCGCTGGGCCGCTCGCCGGTTCTCCGTTTTCGATGATGTCGCCCGGTGTCGATCCGCGCATGTTCATCGTCGACGGCAGCGAAGCGTGGCGGATCTGGATGCGGGGCGAGTATTTGATGTGGTGGGTCGAGGGAATGGACACGCCGGCGCTGGTCACCAGCAGTCCGGCCGGCACCAACCGCGACGTGGCCGGTGTTCTGGGACAGCCCACGACGTCGATTCTGTACGGCGGCGACGGTTTGATCGACACGATGCGCCCCGGCGGCCGATTCACCGCCGGCTATTGGTTCGACTGGGCTCGGTTCCACGGCGTCGAGGCGACGTTCCTGGGACTGCTGTCGCGGGATTCGAGTTTCCAGGCCCAGAGCAGCGGCGACCCGATCCTGGCCCGGCCTTTCACGAATGTCGAACCCGGCTTCGAAGGCGCGGATGCCGAACTGGTGGCGTTTCCGGGCTTGCTCACCGGTCGGATCGAGTCGCAGGCCGAAAGCAGCTTGCTGGGGATCGAAGTGCTGTACCGAGGCGGCTGGTGGCAAGTCGGCAATCGCAACTTCGATTTCCTCGCCGGATGGCGGTATCTCAGCCTGGACGAAAGCCTGCGGATTCGGGACTTCAAAACATCGATCAGCACCGACACGCTGGTTCCCGTGGGAACCACGATCGACGAATTGGATTCGTTCTCGGCCAAGAACGATTTCAACGGAGCCGAATTGGGAATGCTGGCTCACACGAGACGGAACAACTGGTCACTCGAAGTGCTCGGCAAATTGGCCTTCGGCAATACCCGGTCCCGAGTCGCCATCGACGGCACGACCACCATTACCGTGCCCGGAGAACCCGCCAGCACGACCGCGGCCGGTCTGTTGGCGCAGGAGACCAACATCGGCACGTATCAGCGCGACGTGTTCTCGGTCGTCCCGGAGTTCGGACTGAACTTGGCCTACCACATGACGCCCAATGTCCAAGCCCGCGTCGGCTACACGTTCATCTATTGGAACCGCGTCGCCCGCCCCGGCGATCAGATCGACACGCTCTTGAATCTCAGCCAACTCGAACCGACCGGTCTGGTCGGCCCCGCGCGTCCGGCCTTTTCCTGGGTCGAATCCGGATTGTGGATTCAGGGCATCAGCCTGGGCCTGGAAGGACGCTTCTGACCCGCGGACGAACGGCGGGATCTCCGTTCGACGTCGCTCTAGGGTTGCCAATTCCCGACTAGCGTCAGTGCCATGTCGTGGGCCTGCTCGGTCGCTTGGTCGGTGCCGCCGCGGGACGAGACCGCGCGCACCTGTTGGAACCGCCGCGCCAGGACGCGAAGTCCGGAATCGTCGGCGGTGAGCGACGCGGTTCGCGTCGGCACCAGCGGCGGCGGATTGGTGGGATTGGTGTCTCCCGCCACGAACTGGTCGTTCTGCGGCGAATCCTGCATCACGACCCGGTCGCTCTGACCGTTTTCGCCGGCGTCGATGACAACCGTCCGGGCCCCGGCGACTTCCATTCCGTACCCCTGAGTGATCGGCGCGTCGTCCCGCCGCAACGTGGCGTAGCCGGGCGCACTGTACGCCGAGTCCGGGGCATCGGTGCCGATGAAGGTGACCGTGTCGTTGCCTCCTTGAGCATCGATCGTCACGATGCGGGCTTGGCTGAACGGAATCGTTTGCGACGTTCCGTTCACCGTGACTTGAAAGGCTTCGCCCTCGATCTTCGATTCGATCGTATCGTCCTGCGGTGTCCCCTCGACAACCTTGGTGGGAACTCCCTGCCGACTGCCGATCGATTCCTGAACCTTGGGAGCCGAGGCCAGGAACATTCGCTTGTTGACCAGCGTCGTACCGCCTTCGCCGAAATTGTAGTCGATCCCGTGCTCGCCCTCGCCCAGTTCGATATTGGCGAACACGTCGTTGCCTTTCTCCCCGCGGGGCTGCCCGCCGGGCAGCACGATCCCCAGCGAATCCTCGCCGTCCAGGAACCATTCCGGCTGCACTTGTTCAATCGTGTAGACGCCCGGAACGAGGTCTTCGAAGTGATACCAGCCGCCGGGCCCTGTATCGACCGTCTGGACCGGTGTGGCCTGGCCGTCGCGATACAAATGGACGGTCGCGTTGGGCAGGCCGAGTTCCAGCGGAACTCCGTTTTGATCCACGTCCCGCCGACCATTGCGGTTGCTGTCCAAATAGACAAAGCCGGACAGGCTGGACGGCGCGGGCTCGGGTCCGGTCCGGACGATGGTGATGCACCGTTCGGCCGCCGGGTCGTTGTCCAGCGGGGCCGCATCGGCGAACGCCATCGATCCAACCAGCGCGGCGTCGAAGCAGACCTGCCCTGGGCCGGTCGCCCGGAACTTCATCTGACTGAAGGCTTCCAGGCCGTCCGTGCCGATCGCCGCGCCAAGTCCGGCATTCGGCAGGGCGCCGCCGCGCAGGTTGGTGAAACTGCCCGCGCTGCCATCCGAATCGACCAGCCGTTGCAGCGGGAAGTCCGGCGTCAGCAGCGGGTTGTTCAACGGTACGCTCAGCGAAGCAGGGTTCGGACCGACAACCGGCATCGCGCCCGCGTACTCGACCAGCCCGTTGCTCCACTGCACGGTTAACGGCAAGGAGATGACCCCCGGCGCTCCGGGATCGCGGCTGTCCTGTACCCGCAGCTCGACCCAGAAGTCGGCACCGACTTCGATCGGCCCGTTCGTCTCCGCACCGGGATCGCCCGCCGCATCCGTCGCGCGGACGATGAACGCCATTTCCAGACTGGCCAACAAGCGGCGATCCTCCAACGGCTCGAATCCGAGGCGTCGCCGGGCGCGTCGGGCGGAATCGGACTCCGGACAGCGCGACCGGGACCGCTGGCGATGCGTGATGGTCGATCGAAGAGTCATGCTCGTGGTCCTGTTGTCGTGAGAATCCCTCGCGTACGAACCTCGACCGAAGTCGCACGCCTCCGGTCATTGCCTACCCGGCCCGAATCCTACAGACTAATTTACCTCCCAACTTGGACGCACGCCGCAAAAACCCGTTCCGTTGCAGGCTCGTGGCATCTTCCACGAAAGGAAGCCTTGTCCTGGGCTGCGCGACTGCTTGTCGAACCGTCACAATCGTTCCCGACGACATCGTGTGCCATCGCCGCTCAAGCCTTGCACCAAGTGCCGAGATCGCCGATACTTCTCGATCTACTGGTTGTTACTCGCGAATCGATTTTTCCGCCGATCGTCGGAACCGGGGTTGTGCCCGTCCGATGCGTTCCTCCCCGCACCCATAGAACAACTGGGGATTGCCCGATGTCTGGAATACCTGTGTTGGCCGTCGAGGGCGATTGCATCGCCCGAGCTTGGGAGAATTCATTGATCCGGCTGGTCGAGGCCGGGTGCGACATCAAGACCCAATACGACAAGCCGAGCGATCCGCCCAGCAAGGACGCGACGATGATCATCACGGTCGAGCAACCGCTGGCCGAGCCGATGATCCACCGCGACATGCCCGGCGGACTGGAAGACCTGCAAGAGTACGTGATGGAAGTCATGGACGGGATCAAGGACCATTGCGTTCGCGATCCGCAGGATCCGCAGGACACGCGGTGGGAGTACACCTATCACCAGCGTCTGCGAGCCTACGACGTGCCGGGATGCGACGGCACGATCGATCAGATCGAAACGGTCTGTCAGCAACTGGCCGAGACCGGCTACACGCGGCGCGCCCAGGCAATCACATGGAAGGTCTGGGAGGACCGCCAGTGCTACGATCCGCCGTGCCTGCAAAGCCTGTGGTGGCGAATCACGGAAGATGCCGGTCAGCGCTGGTTGAACTTGAACGTCCGCTTCCGCAGCAACGACGCCTACAAAGCGGCCTTCATGAACATCTTCGCGCTCGTTCAACTGCAGTGCCGCGTCGCGGCGCGAGTCGCCGAGTTGACGGGCCACGACGTCCAGGTCGGCCGCTACTGCCACGTCGCGGACAGCTACCACATCTACGGCTCGAACATCGACGAATTTCGCGCCCGGTTCCTGGGCGCGATGCAAACCCGTGATTTCGCCGGCCGCACGCTCCGCTACGCCGATGTCAAGGACTACATGGAAGAAGCCCGCCCGCTGATCCTGGCCAAAGCGCAAAGTATGGGGCAGTAGGATGAACGCCACGAGCGCGGGAACAGCAGATCGAGGAATGGTTCATGGGCAAGAAAGAAACACACCCGCTCGCTAAGAATCAAGGCGATACAAGGCCGCGAGAGCAATTAAATTTCACGGCTCTCGTGGCTGCGATCCGACAAACGCACGAACATTGTACGTCGCACGTGAACCGGGTCGTCAACGTTACGCTGACCATCCGAAACTGGGCGATCGGTTGGTATCTTCGGGAATATGAGCAGAATGGAGCTGATCGAGCATCCTACGGCGATGGGTTGATCGATACCCTGGCAGAAAGACTGAAAAACGAAGGGATCAAAGACTTGGCGGCGCGAACATTACGGCAGTGCCGACAATTCTACTCCGTCTACCCATCGATTTGGCAGACGTCGTCCGCCGATTTCCCGCCCACGTTGCTGCCCGCCTCGATTTGGCAGACACTGTCCGCCAAATCTGCCCTTGCGAACCGTGCAATGCCCCCCGGCCAAGCAGTACGCCCAACAAATGGGTCGATGCCTGCCGAATTGGAGACGCCTCTGGACGTATTGCTTTCCAGGATCTCGTTCTCACATTTTGTCGAGTTGATTGCCATCGATGACCCGCTAAAACGAGCCTTTTATGAGATCGAGTGTATGCGGGGAAACTGGTCGGTGCGGGCACTGAAACGTCAAATTGCCACACTGTATTTTGAACGTTCGGGATTGTCGCGCGATAAGGAAAAGCTGGCCGCGCTGGTCAATTCCGGAGTAGAAGCGGCGGAACCTAGACTGGCGATTCGCGATCCATACATCTTCGAGTTTCTCGGGCTGAAGACTCAAGATGCAATGCAGGAATCAGACTTGGAGGCCGCGCTCGTAGTCAATCTGCGCGACTTTCTATTGGAACTCGGACACGGTTTTTGTCTGGAGGCGCAACAGAAGAGCATTGTCATCGGTAACACGCGCAGCTTCGTCGATCTGGTTTTCTACCATCGCATTCTCAAATGCCACGTCCTCGTCGAACTTAAGGTCGATGAATTTGACCACGAATCGATTGGCCAATTGAACACCTACGTGACGTGGTATCGCCAGCACATGATGACTGCCGGGGACAATCTGCCCGTTGGACTGCTTCTCTGCACACGGAAGGATCAGTCGCTGGTCGAATACGCTTTGGCCGCGATCGACAATCGACTGTTTGTGTCGAAATACGAAGTTGAACTGCCAAGCAAGATGGAGCTGCAGCGTTTTCTGGAAGCAAAACGCCGGGAACTCGGGGGGTGATTCTTGACTTGGGTGACTTTAGCCAAAGCGCAGAGCATGGGGCAGTAGGATGAACGGCAGTGG
Source organism: Pirellulaceae bacterium (assembly GCA_023382975.1). GTDB lineage: Bacteria > Planctomycetota > Planctomycetia > Pirellulales > Pirellulaceae > SKKK01. The sequence goes on along the minus strand of JAHDXO010000094.1, from coordinate 4,420 downwards.
TTTGGACAAGGCGGTGGTGATGGCCCGCGGGCTGGGCAAGCGGATGCAGCAGCCGGCCGGCGGCTCCACCTTGGATCGCGATCAGGCCGCCGTGGCAGACGCCGGGATCAAGGCCATGATTCCGATCGGCCGCCCGTTCCTGGATTATGTGCTGTCCGCGCTGGCGGACGCGGGCATCCGGCGAGTCTGCCTGGTGATCGGCCCCGAACACACAGCGATCCGCCAGTACTACGGTGGGCAAGTTCCGCTGGAGCGGCTGCGCATCGACTTCGCGGTCCAAGAGGTGGCGGACGGGACCGCGCACGCCGTCGCAGCCGCCAAGGCGTTTGCGGATGCCGACGATTTCCTGGTGCTGAACGCCGACAACTACTACCCGGTCGAAGCGATCCAGCCGCTGATCGCGCTGTCGCCCGACAGCCGACGTCAAACTAGCGTAAGTCCAATCCCTCGTGCCCGAATTCGTGAGAATTCGGAATCGGAAATCTCACGATTCCCGCTACGGGAAGAAGAGAGCAGAACGAAAAACGGAGCGTGTGAGAATTCGATTTTCGCCGTCGCCCTGTTCGAACGCCAAGCTCTGCTGGAACGCAGCAATATCCCAGCAGATCGAATCGAGCGTTTCGCGATCGCCGGGCGGAACGAAGCGGGGTTGCTCGCCGAGATCGTGGAAAAACCCGATCCGGCGACTCTGGCCCGGTTTCCTGAGCCGTGGCTGGTCAGTATGAACCTGTGGCGGTTCGGCTCAGCCATCTTCGCTGCGTGTCGGGCCATCGGCCCATCGCCGCGCGGCGAATTCGAGTTAGTCGACGCGGTTCGATACGCGATGGCCAGGCTCGACGTGCGGTTCCAGGCGGTGTGCGTTCGGGCTCCGGTCCTCGATATGACCTGCCGGGACGACATCGCACCGGTCGCAGCTCGGTTGGCGGGGATCGAGGTGCGGCTGTGACCCGAAACAACGACTTCCGTGCGGCGGCAACCGGCCCGTTCGACGAGCCGCTCGCTGCTGCGCTGGAAGAATCCGGCCTGAGCCGACCAGCAGCGGCGGTCAAAGCGGTCTTGTTCGCGCGATGCTGCGAATCGCTCGAGCAGATGGGCGGCGCTCAACTCGACGAATCTCAAGCGTACTTCGTTCCCGGGCGGATCGAGGTGCTGGGCAAACACACGGACTATGCCGGGGGCAGCAGCTTGGTGGCGGCGGTCGAGCGAGGTTTCTGCCTGGCAGCCGCACCGCGGAACGATTCGCGGATGGTCGTTCTGGATTTGGCTCGCAACGAATCGGTCACGTTTTCGTTGAGTCCCGAAATCGTCCCCCGGCACGGTCATTGGGCCAATTATCCGATGACGGTAGCACGTCGCGTGATCCGCAATTTTCCCGACGGCAACCGCGGAGTGAACGTGGCGCTGGTCAGCGATCTGCCGCCAGCCTCCGGGATGAGCAGCTCCAGCGCGCTGATGGTCGGCATCTTCTTTGCCTGGGCCGATGCGAACCAGTTCTGGCAGCATCCCGAGGTTTCCGAGGAATTGCACGATCCGCTGCAACTGGCCGGCTATCTGGGCACGGTCGAGAACGGCCAGAGTTTCGGACGGCTGACGGGCGACCGCGGGGTCGGCACGTTCGGAGGCAGCGAAGATCACACGGCAATCCTGTGCGCGCGGCCCGGCTTCGTCAGCCAGTACGCCTACTGCCCGGTGCGATTCCAACGCCATTTGGCCATTCCCGCCGGTTGGACCTTCGCGATCGCCAGCAGCGGCGTCGTGGCCGCGAAAACGGGAGCGGCTCAAGCTCGGTACAACCGCGCGGCGCAACGAGCCGCTTCCATCGCGGAACTTTGGCGACAGCGGACCGGCAACGACGATCCGCACTTGGCCGCCGTGCTGGCTCGCGGCGAGGATGCCGCCCGACAACTGCGGGAACTGCTTGAGCAAGTCCCGGCCGGATCTCCGTTTTCCTCGGCCGAGTTGGTGGATCGGTTCGAGCATTTCGTCGAAGAGAACGAGCGGATCATTCCGGCGGCCGGCGACGCACTGGCCGCGGGCGACCTGCCGGGTTTCGGGCAACTGGTCGACCGTTCGCAGCGCGCGGCCGAGCGATGGCTGAGCAACCAAATCCCCGAGACGATATATCTGGCCGCGGCGGCGCGCCGCTGTGGCGCGGTGGCCGCCTCCGCGTTCGGCGCCGGCTTCGGCGGCAGTGTCTGGGCGCTGGTCGAAACCGACCGCGTCGATCGACTGCTGGCCGACTGGCAGCAAGCGTACCAGACCCAGTTTCCGTCGCGCGGCGCACGAGCCGAGTTCTTCGCCACCGCGCCCGGCCCGGCTCTGTTCCGCATCCGCAAGTCTCCAGTCTCGATGAAGTAGCGTTCGCCTCAGCGTTGTTCAAACTCCAATTCCGTGAATCAGAAAGGACGAATCCCATGCTTCGCTTACTCCTGGCATTCATCATTGCGGTCACGCTGAGCATCAGCGTCCCGGCCGCCGAACAAGACAGCGCGGTCACCTACCGCACCGAGTCGGACATCTCGTACTTGGCCCAGCCAGAAGAAGCCACGCCCTACCAATTGGAGCGCTGCCGGCTGGATCTCTACTACCCGGACAACCGGACGGGGTTCGCCACGCTCGTCTGGTTTCACGGCGGGGGGCTCAAGGGCGGCAGCCGTTCCATTCCGAAGCAACTTCAGTCGCAGGGCATTGCCGTGGTGGCTGTCAACTATCGGCTCTACCCGAGCGTCAAGTGTCCCGGCTATCTCGAGGATGCGGCCGCCGCCGTGGCCTGGATCTTCCGCAACGTCGAGAAGTACGGCGGCGACCCGAAGAAGATCTTCGTCACGGGCCATTCCGCCGGCGGGTACCTGACCAGCATGATCGGCGTCGACAAACGCTGGCTCGCCGAGTGCGGAATCGATGCCGACCAGATCGCCGGACTCATCCCGCTCAGCGGTCACACGATCACGCACATGACGGTGCGCGAGGAGCGAGGCATCCCGCAGACGCAGCCGGTCGTGGACGAGTTCGCGCCGCTGTACCATGTCCGGCCCGACGCGCCCCCAATCCTGCTGATCACCGGCGACCGCGAGTTGGAGATGCTGGGCCGCTACGAGGAGAACGCCTACTTCCTGCGCATGCTGAAAGTCGCCGGCCACAAGGACGTCACGCTTTACGAACTGCAAGGCTACGGTCACGGCATGTTCGAACCGTCAGTCGCCCCGATGCTGCGCTGGATGCAATCCAAAGGCAGCCATCAAGGAATCGCCCCCAAGCCACCCGCCGCAGCGAACTAAAGCCGCCCAGTAGCCCGCGACGTAGCAATCGCGCGAAACCGCAACCGCGACCGGGGCTACCGCTCGCCTCGGCCATGCCGAGTCCGACCGGGCAACTGTTGGCAACCTCCGTGCGTCGGAGCGACATGCGCACCCCCGCACCGGACGAGCCCGTGCCCGTGCCGGCGTGCGGAATGTCGTGAATGGGCAACCCGGCCAAGAGCCCGGATCATTCAGGAGGCGGTCAACGTTCTTGCAGACGTGCATGTGGAAAGCGATCAGGCGAGTTACGGAGATCTTGACCACCAACCGGTCTACTGGCCGTGATTCGCCAGCCAACCCTCCAGCGGATCGAGGGAATCCCAGCCGACGGCCGCCGCCAGCAGTTGGCGCAGCCGATCGGTTCCCAAGCTCCGGATCTTCTGCCGTAACGATTTCGTCAAACGCCCACGCTTGGCCTCGAGCACAATCACTACGGACTCGGCAAGACCTTCGGCAAGACCTTCGGCAAGGCCTTGTACCTCGCCGATCCTGATCAAGTCCTGTCCTGCTCTCGTTTCCATGAGTTCCGGCAATTCCCCGATCAACATCTTCTCGATCTCCTGTTTCGTCCGCTTCGGGAGACGTTGGATGAGCCAGCTCAAGAAAACCTCCTCCAACGCCTCTCTTACGCCTTTCTTCAGTTTACTGGTCTTGATCGTCCGAAAGAATCCCCCGGCCGTCTGCTCCAACTCGGCTTCGCTCTCTGCCAGCAAGGGCTGAAAGGCGGCTACCAGCGGATGGTTCGGGCTGCGTTCGGCCAGTCGCCGAATTTCGTCGGGGAGAATGATCGCACGCACGAGGCTCGTCCACGGTTTGGTTTGCGGATCGAACCGCTGGTCGGCGAAGAAGATGACCCCTTGGACCTCTCGCATGTCGAATTCTTCCTGAACCGCGGTCATCTTCTGCACGGTGCGGGTGTAGATCTGCGGGTTTTCACCGAACTGGAACTCGATGACCGACAGCGGCGGGGCGAGTGCTTCAGGGACAATCACGCCGTCGGTTCGCCGTTCGAGGGCCTTGACCGTCAACGACCGCATCGCGCACTTGCCCACCGGCGGCAGTCCGGCCAGTTGGAACACCCATTGCGGCTGAGCGCCAAAGACGCGGTAAAGCTGCTTGTC
>JAHDXO010000093.1 GCA_023382975.1 Pirellulaceae bacterium | reverse complement strand
AACCGTGCCCTGGTAACGGGCATCATGACGTGTCGGCGAAAGCGTGAACTCCAGCGCACGCTAGAGCATCAACTCCAACACGCTTCACAACGAATGCTCGCGTTCGGCGTCCTTGACGCCTTCCGCATAGGGCGGGTCGTTCAGTCGCCGGATCTCGCGCCCGCGTCCGATCTCGTAGACCACTTTCCGCCAGATCGTACGCCGCGCCGTCATGGCCATCGCCAGGGCGACCGGATACATGACTTGGGTCAGTGGCAAGGCCAGCAGCACGCGCAACGCCTTGCCGCCCATCCAATCCGTCGATTCGCCCCGCGCCCGCACGATTCGCCGCACCGCCCATTCCATGGGACTCAGCAACAGGATCATCGCGGCCTGGTACACGAGCAGGGCGCCGCCCAACCATGCCGCGCCGACGGCGTCCCCCAGTGCGACCGCGACCACGGCGCCGCCCAACGCCGCGCCCAGCAACAGCGTCGTCAGGATTCCGTGCCAGGCGACCAGCGGCCAGCCGGGATGGTACAGCCGGGCCACCAGCAATTGCCGGCTGATCCACCGCAGGCAGGCGATCAGTTCGCAGTCTTCGCGGTTCACCATGATCAGCGACGGCACGAACTCGACTCGCAGCCCGGCCCGTCCCAGTTCGCTCAGCAGCATCGTATCCTCGCACAGCGCGTGTCCCCAGCGGTCGAGCAGGTTCAAATCGCGGATCACGCGCGTCTTGACGGCCAACGTCCCGCCCCACGCGATGCGATACCAATACATCTGGACGATCGCCGCCGCATTCCAGAGATAACGGAACAAAGCTCCCCATCCGGCCCGTTGCGGCATGTACCAGCGGTTGCCCGTGGCCGCGCCCACCTGCTCGGACGCCAACGGCGCGACCAATTCCCGCAGCCAGGACGCGTGCGGCGCCGAGTCCGCATCGACCAGCGCCACCACCTCGACCGCTTCGTCCAGTCCGCGCACCGCCTGGACCAGACTGCTGCACTTCAAACTGCAAGTCTCTCGGCGCTCGGTCAGGAACTGGACGTCCAGACGATCCGTCCCCCATTGTTCGATTGCTTGGTCCACGGCCATCCGCGCCGGGTCGTCCGCGCGGTCGATGACGATGTGCAACCGGTAGTCCGGGTAATCCTGCCGCAGCAGCGCCGCCAGGCAATTCTCCAGGAACGGATCGCAGCCCCGCAAACACAGCACGATGGCCGCCTTCGGGCACCGCTCGTCGCTTGGCAACGGGCGACGAAACCGCAGCAGCGCAGCGATGAACCAGAACGTCAGCCAAGCCTGCACGGCGGCCGACACAACCAGCGTAGCGAAAACGATCAAGGGAAGATCGAACACAGCGATCAGTGCATCCTTGCCCAGGGGCCTAAGTCGTCACCCCGCGGCCGAAGTCACGAGAACGTCGGAACCCCCATGAGTATACCCGCAACCCCGCCCCTTGCCAGTCGGCGGGCCGCCCGCATCCGATGGTCCGATGCGTGATTCCCTTTTCGAATCGCGTTCGGCAGCGCACGCCACACTGCGTTATGATCAAGGGATTGCTCGACCGTTTTGTTCAGGGTGCAGACCGATGGCACGGATCCAGCTTCGATTCGGGTTTCCCGCCAAACGCGGAATTGAATTCCGATTGCACGGGCAGGGGTACTTCATCGGCAAGGCAAGCATGCGGACGCTCAAGCTGCTGGCCGACATCTACGGGGCTTGGGCGAGCGCCGACGACGGGACTTGGCCTTTTCGGCTGCGCCCGCTGATCCGACAAGTACAGGCGCTCGACGCAACGCCCGTGCTGTGTTTGGTCGTCGAACGCACGACCGATCCGACGCTCCGGATCATGGCCATCTGGCTTCGCGGCCGATGTGGCGGCTCGCTGGGCACATCGTCCCTGGCCAAGTTCGCCACGGCTGGCGAAAGTCCATCCCGTTCTCCCGAAGACGACCGGACGCGCAGAGAGGTGGCGCGGGCGCTAAAGCGCATGGGCGCCTGGGCTCCCTTGCGCGAGATGGCCGAGCACGATCCCGATCCACGCATCCGCCGCATCGCCACCGCCCAGCCGGCCCGGCCGTATCGCCAGCGGTTGGCCGAGTACACGCGACGAGTATCCCGCGTATCCGCGGCGACCGGAAAGCAGCCCTTGGTCGTCGCCCCGGACCTGGACCTGAGTCAAGGCCGGCCGCCTAAATCCCAGTCCATTATCCGCGCGATCCTGGAACATATCCACCGCCTAGTCACCGGGCAGAACCAGTGAACGCGTCTTCCGCGGTCAGTCGTTCCCATTCCATGTTTCGCGGCGAACTGAACCATTTGACAAGGCTCGCGCCGTCCCCGCCGAACTTGTGACGTGTCGAAGAAAGGTGCCGCCGCGAGCGTTCGAGCGTGGCTACCAACACACGGCGGCCGTGCCGAGTCGCGTTCAGACCATATTCGATGCGTCATCCAGTGGATTCTCCGGCTGCATCCAACACGATTGATTTCACGCGTTCTGAGACAAAGAAACCAGCCTGCGATTCCAATTGACCGATCAGTTCAGCGACTGAGCCTAGTCGGCCGGATTGCTTCGCAAGCAACAGGACACCCAGCAATCCGATGACCTTCAGACCTCGCGATTCCGCGAATTGCCGTCCTCGCTTTTCGTCGATCAACAAGTAGTTCGCTCGGCATTCCTCGGCGAGAACGATCGCCTCGGCCTCGCCCGCGTCCAGAAACTCGCTCCATGAACGGGCCCGTTCTTGACTGACAATAGGACGTACTATCAGCCAATTCGGCAACTCGGAGTGGAACCGCAGCAATTCGGCTTGAACCGCGGGCGGCAGATACACTTCGTCAAACAAGACGCGCAGCAAATCGGCGTGACCCGTTTGGAGCAAAGCGGTAACGGGCGAAGTATCGCTGACGACGATCATCGCTGGGGCCAGTTCTGAACGGTGGCAATGTCGTCCCGGGCATCGCTTTCCCCATAATGGATGGGAATCCGTCGCCGGCCCAATTCCCCCAAAAATTCGCTTTGTGACATGCCCGCAATCGCCGCACCTTGCCCCAAGGTGATCTGCTGGTCCAGAAACAGCCCGATGGCCAAATGCATCGCGGCATCGTCGGCCGTCAAGCGTCCTTCAATTTCGTCCGGCAAAGGAATGATCATAACTCCCTCCAGGTGTCAGTGTTCATGATATCATACGGAATCGCAGGACTCTTGACACGGCGCGAGATTTCCTGGGGATTCGATGTAGTGCAGAATCACGGCTTCCGCCTAGCAAACTCGGCGGGGAGCAGTGGCGGGGGGCGAGACGGGATGCTGGAAGGAGAAATGAGAAGACACGCTGAAGCGTGAACACCAACACGGGCACGCAGAAGCGTGAACTCCGCCGCAATCCCCGGCCTGCGCTCCAGGCTGCGCTACCGGCCTGCGGAACCTGGCTGCGCCTGCCCTGGCGAAACTGGGGACACGCGGAAGCCCAGGCCGTCGTAACGGCGGTCTCCCAAGCTGCTGGAGACCTGCGGCGAGCGCGGCGGGGCATGGCGACTTGGAATCTGTTGCGGGCAGGGTAAGATGACGGGCGTTTGCGGTCATGGTTCGTTACTTTTTCGGGAGGGTTCTACCATGCAGCGAGAAGCTTCGCGCCGGTCGTTTTTGAAAAGTGCAGGATGGGGTGCCGCTGCGCTGGGCGCCGCTTCGTTGGCTCGCGCGGCGGAGCCGAAGATTCAAGGGTTCGAACAGGAGAAGGCCGATTCGGCGGCGGCCCGGACGTGGCAACCGGTGTCCGATCGCAAGATCCGGATGGGGATCGTGGGATACGGGGTCTGCCGGTTCGGTTCGCAGTTCTCGCTGCAGCACCATCCCAACGTCGATGTGGTGGCCGTCAGCGACCTGTTCCCCGACCGCTGCGCCGCGCTGGCCCGCGAGTGCCGCTGCGAAAAGACGTACCCGTCGCTCGAAGAAATGGTCAAGGACGATTCGATCGAGGCGATTTTCGTGGCGACCGATGCACCGAGCCACTGTCGGCACTGCATCGACGTGCTGGCCCACGGCAAGCACGTGGCCACGGCCGTCCCGGCGATTTGGGAACACCTGGAGGACGGCGACCGGCTGTTCGAGAAGGTCAAGCAGTCGGGGCTGGTGTACATGATGTTCGAGACGTCTTACTACCACGCCGATTTGTTCGCCATGCGGCGCCTTTACCAAGCGGGCAAGTTGGGCCAACTGGTCTACAGCGAAGGCGAGTATTATCACGACGCCTGTGCCGTGATCGATTCCTACAAGGGCTGGCGAATCGGCCTTCCGCCGCAGTGGTATCCGACGCATTCGAACGCCTATTACGTCGGTGTCACCGACGGCAGTTTCACCGAAGTCTCGTGCATGGGGATGCCGAGCGTCCGGAACGAATTGCAGCCCCAGAACAACGTCTACAAGAACCCGTTCGGTACCGAGATCGCCCTGTTCCGCACCAGCGAGGGCGGCATGTCGCGGATGGCCGTCAGTTGGGACACGCCCGGCTACGGCGGCGAAGTCGGTCGGGTCCGCGGCCAGCGAGGCTCGGTGACCGGCACGGTCTACCAAGGGCTGGACGGCGATCTGCCCGATCTGGCTCGTCCGCCGCTCCCCCCCGGCGTCCAACCGGGCGGGCACGGCGGTTCGCACGGCTATCTGGGACACGAATTCGTCATGTCGATCCTCGAAAACCGCAAGCCCTTGGTGGACATCTCCGCGGCGCTGAACATGACCGTCGCGGGCATCGTGGCTCATCAATCGGCCCTGAAGGACGGCGAGCTGATGACGATTCCCCAGTACCGGCGATAACCGCCAATCCTCGTCGTAGCACAGGCTGCCGGCCTGTGCCCAACGAGAATGACGGAACAACCCCATTCGAGAACAGGAAACGTACGATGAACATTGGAAGTACCCTCGTCTTCAAGATCGCCTCGGCGCTCGCGCTGGCCGTTGTCGCGTTTGCCCCGATCGACAGCTCTGCACAAGACGCCGAGCTGCCGGATTTGGCCGCCGCGCTGGCTGCGGCCCGACCGCTGGAGACCGAAGATCTGTGCGAACCGGTGAACTCGGTGCGTCAGGGGATGCTGCTGTGGGCGCCGAATCCCGATGGGCAGACTTGGGACTTGCTGCAGATCTACTTCCCGAAGTACGGCGGGCCGAACACGATCGTCGTCATCGACTTGGGCAGCGGCGAAGTCAAAACGGTTTCCACGGACCGCGGCTGGAACTTTCATCTCTGCCCGTCCGTGATCGCGCCCAGCGGCAAGCTGTTCATCTCCGCGCTGAATTCTCGGCTGCAGCAGAAGATTTGCCTGTACGATCCAGCGACGAACGAGTTGAAACTGGACGCGGTGGCGATGCCCGACGAGATTCTGGGCGAGACGCATCCGTTGGTGCTCGGCACCGACGGGATGCTGTACGCGATTGGGCAGCATCCCAGCCGCGCGGCGACCGCCGTGCAGATCCATCCCGACACGCTGCAAGCCACCGCGTACGGACCGATCGGGCCGAGCCACGCGCCCAATGCCTGTTGGGGTTACTCGGGCGCCGCCGACGACCGCTTCGTGTACATCGCCAGCGGCAAGATCCCCTGGTATCTGGTGGCGTACGACCGGCAGACGGGCGAGTCGAAGTCGCTGGTCGAAACCGGTTCGGTCGGCGGCTACGTCAGTGTCGGGCAGCGGCACGACGGTTGTACTGGCAGCGCGTCGGGAATCGTCGGGACCGACGGGGCGCGGGTCAACTACTGGCTGCACGAGGGCCGGGCGATCCCGGTGGACGATTCGCAGCGCAACCAGCCGCCCTGGCCGACTCGGCCAGCCGCTCCTCCGCTGCCGCCGCGGCCCGAGGTGAACGCGGGGCTGGCCGTACCCGACATCGAGGGCTGGGCCGAGATTTGGGTGCGCACCGCGGAGGCGAAAGCGGCCGCGGCGACCGAGCCGCCCGATGCGGCGCCCGAACAACTGGGCTGGCGGCGGTTCCGTTTCCAAGTGCCCCTGTATCCCCACGACATCTATCGCTTGACCGAACTGCCGGACGGCCGGTTGTTCGGCACCGCGGGCGCGTACGAAGGCAACTTCGTCTACGAGCCGCGAACCGGCGAGCACCGGCACTTGGGCAAGATCGAGTTGAGCCACTACGCGACGGCCATCAGCGGCGGCAAGGTCTACATGAGCGGCTACCCGTCGTCGCCCGTGTACCGTTACGATCCCGACCAGCCGTGGACCGCCGGGACGTTCGTGGCCAACCGAGTCGTCCAAGATCAGGACACGCGGGCCAATCCGCGACGGCTGACCTATCTGGGCGACAAGGAACGAGCCGGGACACACAAGATGTACGCCGCCGGCACCGCGGCCGATGGCACGGTCTTCTTCGGCGGCTGTTGGATCCGGGACGGGGCCTGCGGCGGCTTGGGCTGGTACGATCCGCAGACCGATACGGCGGGCGGGATCTGGCAGCCGCTGAGCAACCTGCAGGTGACGCATTTGGCCATGGCCGAGGGCGGACGAACCGTGGTCCTTTCGACCCGCCGCGTCGACGATTCCGTCTTGAACAAGCCGAAACCCGAGCAGGGCGCGCTTGTGCTGGTAGATGCAGCGAGCAAGGAGATCAAGAGCCGGTTTGAACCCGTTCCACGGGCCAAAGGCACCGGGCCGATCGTGGCCGTGGGCGATCGACGCATCGTGGGCTGGACCGAGAATCCGGACAACGAACGGGCCAGTATCCTGTATGCCTTCGATGTCGTTGACCAGCGTCTGGTCTACCGGCGCGACGTGCCCGTTCCGTTGCCCGTGGCGATCGGTTCGAATCAGCAGGAAGCCTGGGATTTCCGGCTCGGGCCCGATGGCCGGATCTGGACGTTCGCCGGCAACACCCTGTTGCAGATCGATCCCGAACACGGAAACGTTCAGGTTGTCGGGCGTCTGAGCCGCGGGGGCTGCCTGGCCTTTGCCGACGGGCGGGTTTATCTGGGCGGCACGACCGCCCTGCGGCGGATCCGGAACTGAAGAATCTGTCTTCTTTTTTCCGTCACGTCCGGTTAGAATCTGGCGCGAAATCCCTGACTCGAACACGGAAGTACCAGCATGTCAGACAACGTTGCCAATCATCGTCTTCCGCCGCGACGCATCGCCGAGGTCGCTGCCGAATTGGGCCTCGATCCGGAGATCATCCTGCCTCACGGCCACTACATCGCCAAGGTTCCGATCGACCAGTTGCAGATGCGGTCGGCCCAACCCGACGGCGATTTGGTGCTGGTCACCGCGATGACTCCCACGCCGACGGGCGAAGGCAAAACGACCACGACCATCGGTTTGGGCGACGCGCTGCGGCGACTGGGCAAACGCACGGCGATCTGTCTGCGCGAGCCGTCGCTCGGTCCGTACTTCGGGATCAAGGGCGGCGGAACCGGCGCGGGGCGGGCCCAAGTCGTACCCGCCGAGGACATCAACTTGCACTTCGTCGGCGACATGTACTCGGTCAGCAAGGCCAATAATCTGCTGGCCGCGATGGTCGACAACCACTTGCAGCACGGCAACGAATTGGGGATCGATCCGCGGCGGATCGTCTTGCGCCGCGTGATCGACCTGAACGACCGCGCGCTGCGCGAAATCTTCATCGGGCTGGGCGGCGTCAAGCACGGCGTTCCGCGGCAGGACGGGTTCAGCATCACGCCGGCCTCGGAGGTGATGGCGATTCTGTGCCTGGCCCGCGACTACGCCGACCTCGGCCGGCGACTGGGCGACATGGTGTTCGGATTCACCTATCACGGCAAGCCGGTCCACGCCCGAGACATTCAGGCGGACGGCGCGATGCAGGTGCTGTTGCGCGACGCGATCCATCCCAACCTGGTGCAGACGATGGAAGGCACCCCGGCCTTTGTTCACGGCGGGCCGTTCGCCAATATCGCGCAGGGCACCAACACGGCCGTCGCCACGCGAATGGCGTTGAAGCTGGCCGACGTCGTCGTGACCGAGGCCGGTTTTGCCAGCGACCTGGGCGCGGAGAAATTCTTCGACATCAAGTGTCGCATCTCGGGGCTGAACCCCAACGGCACCGTGATCGTCGCGACGGTCCAAGCGGTACAGCATCACGGCGGCTACACCGACGACGGCGGACTGGGCAACCTGGCCAAGCACATCGAGAACGTCCGCCTGTTTAATCTGGAGCCGGTGGTCGCCTTGAACCGCTTTGCCGAGGACCGCGACGAGGACTTGCAGCGGATCATCGACTTCTGCCGCGAACAAGGCGTCGAAGCCGTGGTGGCGACGCATTTCGCCGACGGAGGCCAGGGGGCGGTGGAACTGGGCGAGGCCGTCCTGCGGAACATCGAACGCAACCGGCCTCGAAAATTGCGGTTCCCGTATCCGCTGGACATGCCGTTGAAGGACAAGATCGTCGCGCTGGCCCGCGGTCTGTACGGCGCGCGGGACGTGGACTTCGACCGCCGAGCCAAGCAGGATCTCAAATTGCTGGAAGACTCCGGCTACGGCAACCTGCCGGTTTGCATCGCCAAGACGCCGAAGTCGCTGTCCGACGATCCCAGGCTGACCGGGCGTCCGCGGGATTTTCTGCTGGAAGTCAACGAGTTGCGGATCAGTGCCGGCGCCGGCTTTGTCGTCGTGATCTGCGGCGAGATCATGACCATGCCCGGCCTGCCCAAGGTTCCCGCCGCCGCCCGCATCAAAGTCATGCCCGACGGCACCGCCACCGGCCTCGCCTGAAAAGAATCCGTCGGGTGATCTCCCCGTGGCCCGCGAGCGCCGGACGCGGGTCTGCGAAACCGCCGACGGCAGGTCTCCTGCCTCGCCGGGCGACTCGGTCGGGAAACCGGCCACAGCGCGTGTTGAACCGCGAATGACGCAGGCGTTCGAATGCCTGTCGATTCGGCGACCGAATCGATTACTCGTGCATGCGCTGGATCATGAGCACAGACGGGCTGACCAGGCGGTCGACGGCATCCCATTGGCCTTCCGGCGGATTGCCGGACGGAATCCGTTCGGCATCGTAGTCGGGCAGCGTCTTCTGCAGAAACTCGCGGGCGGCGCTGCCGGGAACGGCCATTCCGTAACTGTCGACTTCGGCGCTTGCCAAGCTGCGCGCGGTCACCACGCCGATGACTTCGCCCCGCGGGTTGCACAGCGGTCCGCCACTGTTGCCCGGATTGATGCGGCAGTCCAGCAGGATCATGCCGTTTTCGGTCTGTTCGTCGGTGGCGCTGACGACGCCGGTGGTCAACTTCAGTCCTTTGCCAACCCGTTCGCCCAACGGAAATCCGAACGCCGCGACGCTGGCGCCGCGCGCCGGCGATTCCTCCGATAGCCGCAGCGGACGCAGTTCGGAGCCCGCGGGCACCTCGGCTTGCAGCAAGGCCAAATCCAGGTCCTCGGCCGACGCCACCACGCGCGCAGCGACCGGTTGCTCGACGCCCGGCCAGCGGATGACCAAACGTCCCGGGCCGGTGGCCACATGCCGATTGGTCAACACATAGCCACCATCCGCCACAACGAACCCGCTGCCGGATCCGACGATGTTCAGATCCTGGGCGGAAATCCTCAAAAAGTTGAGCAGGCCTCGGACGTTCTGCTCCTGCGGCTCGAAACTCAGTCCCTTCTCGGCCAACTGCTTGGCCAGCTCCGGCTGCTTGCGCGACAGCCAGGCGGCTTGCAGATAGACTCGCCCCGCCAGTTCGCGATCGACAAAAGCATGCTGCTGCCCCCACTCGGCGATCTCCTGAACCCGCGCTGCCAGCCCCGCTGCATCGTCCTCGTCGATCTCGGCGAGCGAGGCCCGCCACCACGTTTCGAAGAACACTTCCTGCTGCCCGGCCTCGTTGCGCGGGTCGACTTCCTTCGACGCTTCGTACCACTTGCGGAACATGTCGAGGTAGAACGATTCGAAACCCAGCGTGCTGATCAGAGCCAATGCTTGCTGGGCGGATTGCAGTTTGGCTTGGCCGGTCTCCACCGTGACCCGGGCCAGGAGCGAGTTGCGTTGGTCGCGCAGGTTCTGCAACGCGCCCAGTTGCTGGGCGAAACCGTCGAATCCTCCTTCGACGTAGCCCATCTTTCCGAACGGCAGGCCTTGCTCATCGGTCACGACGATCGTCGGGAATCCCTCGATGCCAAAACGTTCCGCCCACGTATTGTTCCGCTCGGCGTCCTGAACTTTGGCCTTGCCGCCCTGGGTGCGAGGAAAATCAAGAAACACCAGCACGTACTGACCCGCGATCTGTGCGGCGAACCGGCGGTCGAAGAACACTTCGTCGGCCATCCGCATCGAGTAGCCGCACCAATCGGAACCATCGAACAGAATCAGAATGTCTTTGCCGACCTGCCGGGCCTGTTGTTTGGCTTGATCGAAGTCCTGCAACCAATCGTCGAAGGTCAGTTGCGGCGTCTCGCCGTCGGCCGACGGGTTCCAGACCGCGGGCAAGCCGGAACCGCTCTGCGCGAGACCGGGCAGCGACATCGGTTTCCAGGTGGGCGAATACTCGATCGTCTCTCCGTCCTTCACCACCAAAGCCACGTCGATCTGCTCGAACCCGCGTCGCTGCAAAGTGATTAGTCGAGTGCCGGCGGACAGCGCACGCCGGATCGTTCCCGATTCGGGGATCTCCGTCTTCTGCCCGTCGATCAGCAGTGCCGTTTCGCGGACCGTGTCGGCGGGCAGAGTGATTTCAATGGCGCCTTTGCCGGCGGCAACCCGCCGCTCCGTTGCACCGGACGGCCCCGTACGGCCGCGGCCCCCGAACAGGAACAACGCGGCGACGACCAGCGCGAGCACGCCCGCGCCAGCTCCGACGACCAACCAGACAGATTGCTTGGACGACTTGGATCTCTTGGATGATTGTGAAGCCTTGGGCGTCTGCGGGCCGGGTTGTTTCGACTTGCTCCGCTGCCGGACGCCGACCGGACGCGAGGGCCCCAGTTCCAAATGCGGCACGCCCAGTGGCTTGGGCGCTGCATCCGCGACGGGTCGGGACGGCGATTCGGCGGGTGATTCGGCGGCCGGTCCGGCGGCGGGCGTCGGTGCAGCGGGCGTCGGTGCAGCGGGCGTCGTTGCGGCGGGCGTCGTTGCGGCGGCGGTCGCGGCGGCGGTGTCCGCGGTCGAGGATTCGACCGCTGGTGGCATCGGCGCGGGGGGCGGCGCAGAAGCCTCGTCGGCCAACACGGGCTCGTCCGCGGCGTCGGCGGGCACGGCCACCGGTTGGCCGCAATTCGGGCAGCGGAACTGTTTGCCCGCGTATTTCTCGACCGCCTTCGGACTCAGGTGAATACTGCGCTGACACGATTCACAGCGGACGTTCATCGACGGACTCCACACCTCAAAAGGACACAACGACGATCATCACATGGCAAAGACCTCAGAACAGCGCCAGTTGGCGAACCCGCTGAGGTTCCGATTCCCCCGGCCAAACGGGCATGTCCGGAACACGGTGCGTGTGCTTCTGCACGGCCGAGTGGAACCGCCGAGCCAACTCGGGCGCAAAACGGTCGTCCGGAGCATGCGTAAAGACAAAAGGCGTCAATCCGGCGCCAATCCAGTCGACCACCACCGGGGCCCACTCGTGAATCCAGGGCGTCACCCGCGCGACGTCATTCCGGCCGACCAAGCGGAGCACGGGACGGCGGCCCGTCGCGACGGCATGGACCGGCAACTGCGGCTTGCGCGACTGCGATTGGCGTTCGTAGTCGTCGCCGGGCGAGGCACTGAACAGCGGGCGGCTGTCGAAGATCACTCGATCGATCTTCAGATCGCGCAGCACGTGGTGCAGCGCCCGCTCGTTCGGTCCCTTGTCAAAAAAATCGTGGTGCCGGACCTCGACCGCGTAAGGAAACTCGGGCGGCAGCGCCTGCAAGTACGCGGCCAGATCATCGAGCTGATGGGGCGAAAACCCGCTCGGCAACTGCAGGAAAGCGGGGCCGAGGCGATCGGCGTCGCCGAGAATCTGCAGGATTTGCAGAAACTGATCCGTCTCGGATTCGGCGTTCAACAAGCGGCGATCGTGACTGATGGTGCGCGGAAATTTCAGGACAAAATGGAATGGCTCCAGGGTGCTGTCCACCCACTTCTTCACGGTTTCGCGACTCGGCAATCCATAGAACGTGTTGTTTCCCTCGACGGTCGGGAACACGGTCGAATACTGGTTCAGCCACTGATCGCGTCGAGCATCCCGCGTGAACAAATGCCCTTGCCAGCGCGTACATGCCCAGACCGGGCAGCCGAGGAAATAGGTAACATCCTTCATCGTATCGCTTTCCGCAGGGAGACAAGTCGATCGGATCGCGGTATCCTGTTTATCCAAGGAGAGGAAGAGTGGCAACATCCCTTCCTCCCCGGAACGGCTCGGGGGACGCCGTGTTCCAGCCGTGGACAATTGCCTGACTTTTTCCTTTTCCCATTTATAGTGAGGCCAGCGGGAGTTGACCAGCCAGGAGACGCCCGGCCCCGTCGCGGCGGTTCGAAATTTCATCAAGTCTTCGCATCAAGGGATTGGGAGTCATGAATCATTCGTTGCGGTGCAGTCTGCTGATCGTCGTTCTGTCTTGCGGATCGCTGCCGGGCGCCGAGCGATGGGCTCGCAGGGAGGACGGCGTGGTCACGGTCCGTCCCTTCCCGATCGATCGTTCGCTGCGCAATGCGGACTGGCCCGCCGACTGGGAGCAGGCGTTTTGGCAACGAGCCAACCACGTGGTCCGCAACACGGTTCGCAACGGCGGCTACGGCAACACGTTCTTCGAGAACGAGAAACGATCGTACGGCTGGGCGATGCTGTCGATCCTGGGCGGCTTCGAGGAGCCGGCCTTGAAGTTTCTGCAATCCGAGGACAGCGAAGCACAGCGTTGGAACAAGCACACGCTGGGGATCGACTACTTTCCGTGTTTCACGCTCAAGCACCAGATGCGCAAGTACTTCTTCTTCGGCGAGGCCCTCGAACCGTCGTACCGCCAGCGAATGAAGGACGCCGCGCGGATCTTCACCGAGCAAGACCCGCTGCGCCGTCCGCATTACGCCTACGACGGAACCGGTGTCTGGGGGCCGGACGGCAAGAATTCGTGGGTCGACGTCCGCAGCACGGACAACCTGAAATTGATGCGGGAGACCTCGGTCTATCTGCTGGCCGAAGAAGCGGGCAACCGGGCGACGATGGAATTGTACAAACAGCGGATTCGCGACTACGTGGTCACCATGTACCATACCGGAATGGGCGAGTGGGATTCGGAGAACTACTTGGGACATTCGATCGCACCGCTGTTGAACTTGTACGACTTTGCCCGCGATGCCGAGGTCAAACGGTTGGCCAAGGCGGCGCTGGACCGGATGTCCGCCGACGCGGCGGTGAAGTACTGGCGCGGCGGCTTCAACGGTCCGACCTGCCGCGACTACAATCATCCCTATCCGCTGGGCGGCAGCGCCGCGGCCCTGACCTGGCTGTGGTTCGGCGACACCCCCGTCCAACCCGTCCAGTTCGAATCGGACGAGATCCACGTGATCACCAGTGCTTACCGCCCGCCGGCAGCCGTCGTCCACTTGGCTCGCAAGAACTTCTCCCGACCGCTGGAGATCATCGCTGGCAAGCCGCAGTGGGCCGCTTGGGAACACGCCGACGACCCGACGCCGAAGTACCGTGAAACGCATTACTTCGGACGCAATTTCCAGTTCGGCACGTTGGTGCGAGGTTCCCAGGAACCCGACATCAACGGCTTCAAGTTCCTGACCTATTCGCGCGAGCGCGGCGCGGACACGATCATCGCGGGGCCGGTGAGCGATCCGTTGAAGCTGGGATCGGTTCAATACCAAGAGGGAGCGATCGCGCCCAACAGCGCCGTGGGCCAGAACGGCAACATGGCCATCTACCTGACCCAGGCCAGCGATCACCCGTACCTGTGGCTGGTTCCGGCTTCGGCCACCATCCTCGAGCAGAACGGAGTGACGTTCGTGCGCTGCGAGAAAACGACGTTGGCGATCTGGCCCATCAACTCGAACGCCCCGCGTCCCGACGGCGAACTGACCCGCCGCGTCCAGTACGAGGAAACCAAGGACCGGGACGGACAGATCCAACGCCGCGACCGGTGGGCCAATAGCCAGGTGCTCAAAGCGACTCGCCGGGGCGACGGTCCCTACGGATTCGTCGTGGAGATCGACGAAAGTCAGCCGGACGGTTTTATTGCCAAGGCGGCCCAGTTGAAGCCGGAAACGGACGAGGTTCCGATTCGCGGCGCCGCCGCCATGACGGTGGTCAGCGGGCGCCGCGTTCGCTTGCAGTGGGGCACATCGACGGATGCGATCAAGATCTGGCGCGACGGCCGCTTGAAGGACTTCACCAGTCCCGAAGAAAACGTGGCCTATCGCACGCTCGACGGCCAGTTGATCGACCAGCCCTGGCAGGGAGACGGCACGCTGACCGTCACCGCAGGCGGCTCGCGATTCACGGCCACCGTCACGCGAGATGGCCAAGTCACCTTCCGCGACGATCCGAAGCCCTGATGGGCGACGCTCAGTCCGTCCGAATCCCCGCGACAAAGTGGCTCGCGGGCGCCGAACGCGAGTCGATGAAGTGGCTCGCGGGTGCCGAACGCGAGTCCCAAACGTGGGACGCGTTCGCAAGGCGTTCCTATCGCTCGGACTGCCCCCGCAACACCTGGCCTTCGCCTTGGTTCCGGGAACGGTCGGGCAGGCTGGCGACGGCCGCCTCGGATTGCCCGGCTTGCAACACCGTCGGCTGTTGGTTTCGCTGGCCGTGTTCGTGAGCGGCCAGGTAGTCCAGCAGATCGCGCGACGGCCTGTCGATCACAACCACGCGGCCCGGCGAAGTCGGATTGTCTTTCGAGCGGAGGATGAAAATCAACTCCGTGTTCTCGCCCTGCGGCACCAGCGACGCCAACGCATGGGGCAGCGGAACAGCTCCCGGGGCATGCACGGGCTGCAAGGAATCGGCGGCGCGGGGCGCTGTCGGCATCTGCGGCGCCATCGACGGAGGCGACGTCAGCGGAATCGCTTGCGCGGACGCGGCCGGTGGGTTGACCGCTGCAATCTGCACTCCATTGTTTTGCAGAACACCCCGCGGCAGATTCGCCGCCAG
Source organism: Pirellulaceae bacterium (assembly GCA_023382975.1). Classification (GTDB taxonomy): domain Bacteria; phylum Planctomycetota; class Planctomycetia; order Pirellulales; family Pirellulaceae; genus SKKK01. The sequence continues at coordinate 14,517 of JAHDXO010000093.1, read as the reverse complement.
ATGGTCGTGGACCAGCGACAAGGCCGCGTAGATCCCCTCGTCGTCCTTCGGATCAGCCAGATTGCAGATGCCGATCAACTGGCCGTCGGCCGTGAACAATCCGCCTCCACTGCGTCCGATCACCGGTTGGCCCGCCACCTCGATGTTGGCCGGTCCCAGATACTTGTTCAGCGCCGTCACCTGACTCTGGCGGATCGTGGCATCCGCGCCGCGGTCACAACCGATACTGAACACTTGGTCGCCGGGCCGGACTTGGTGGTTCTCCGGCGCCACCGATACCGGGGTAACGGGAATTCCCGGCCAGATGATCACCAGCGCAACATCGCTCTTCAAATCGTAAGACAACAGCTTGCCGGGCACCGGACCGCGCGATCCAGGCGCGAACAAGTCGGCTTGAATCCGGCCCTGACCGGACGAATCGCGGAACAGGTGTCCACAGGTCATCACCAGCGCTTCGTTATTCCTGGCATCGATGATGGTCCCCGTGCCGAAGCTGTTGCCGGTGGGATCTTCCACTCGCAGTCGAACGCTGGCGTGCAGGGCCCGTTGCTGCGGAGACAATCCAGAAGCGGCCGAAGCTTGGCTTGCCGTCGGGGCATTCGGGTTTCGAGCGACCGTGCCGACGGCCGCTGCGCCCGTTGACGCGGGCGACGGACCGGTTGTGGCGATCATCTGCCGCAGTCGCTCGTAGCTGGCCGGTCCCACGACGCGGTCGACTTCCCGGTTCTCCGAGACCAAAACGAAGGTAGGAATCCGATCGACGCCGAAACGCCGGACCAGTTGTTGCTCGCGGTCGACATTCACGCGTCGCACGTCAAAACCGTCGGACATCAGCCGACGCACCACGGGCTCCATCGACACGCAGGGAGCGCAGGAGTCCGAGTGGAAATCGAGCAGCACCGTCTGCCCGGGACTGGCCAACACGGCCGCAAACAGGATCGTCGAGATCATCGTTTCCCTCCCTGGAAGTCGATGAACGGGGTAAGCGTTCGGAAGCAGGAGCGAATAGTTGCCGGATTTTGAAAAAGTTACAAGTCCAATTCCGCGATTCCGGCCGAAATCGGGCGTCTTGCCGCCCGATTCTCTTTTCCATTTCGTCAAGCACATCGCGTACCGCTGGCGTGCTAGCACGGATCTCCAACTTCGGTTGTGGTGTGCGAGCCTCCTTTATGACAAACTGAAGCAGAGTTGCCTGGGAATGAACCACTCGATTTGCCGGAGGATTTCACCATGAACGCCATCCGACTCGCCACGTGGCTGCCGGTCGCCGCGCTGTTGGTTTCCGGAGCATTCGCTCAGGACGGTACGACGGTCAAACGGGTCTTGCGGGCGGAACGCGCGGGTGAGAACCTGCTGCGCAGCGACGGCTGGCGTGCCTGGTCGGAGGGATTCCAGCGGCAGGGGGATCATTTTCTGTGCGACAACGGCGACGACGCTCGGGTGCAACGCGGGGCCGGCCAAACGGTGGTCTTGAACCAGCGGGTGGCGGCACCGATCGTCGCGACGGCCTGGAGTCGAGCGGAAGGAGTGACCGGTTCGCCCGGCAGCGATTACTCGTTGTATTTGGACTTGGTCTACGACGACGGAACGCCGTTGTGGGGCCAGTCCGCGGCCTACGATGTCGGCACGCACGACTGGCAGCGGCGTCAAGTCGTCGTGTTGCCGGAGAAGCCGGTGCGGCAGTTGACCGTGTACCTGCTGCTGAGAAACCATGCGGGCAAGGCTTGGTTCCGCGACCCGGAACTGCGGATCGTCGAGGCGCCGGACGGCGCCGCCTTGTTCGACGGTGTGCCGGTGATCCGGGAAGCGGCCCCCAGCGGCGGTTTTCAGGTTCGCGATGTCGCGGCCGGATCGGACTTCGTGCGGATCGAGCGCGCCGCGCTCGGCCTGCGACTGGACGGCTCGGTTGGCGATCGTCCGCCGGCAACGGACTTCGAGTACACGCTGACGGATACCACGGGTCGCGATCGCGCGGTGACGCTGCTGTATGCGGTGCCCGTGCCGCGCGACGGGCTTTCCTGGTTGGCCGATCCGCGGCGCAGCGAGGTGGTCGAGACGCCGCGCGAATACGTTAACGCATCGTCATTCCGAGCTGGAGCCAACGGCCGTTTGTCGCGTTATCCGCTGGGGGCGGTCGCCAGTGCGAACCGCGGCATTGCGCTGGGGCTCGACATGGCCCGGCCGGCCTTTTACCGCATCGGATACAACGCGGCGACGGAAGAGTTGTTTCTCGCCTACGACATCGCACTGACGCCCGAGAAGCCGGCGGCCCATATCCGTTTCCGAGTGTTTTCGTTCGATCCGGCCTGGGGATTCCGCGCGGCTTTGGATCGCTACTACGCCCTGTTTCCCGAAGCCTTCGCGTGCCGCGTGCGAGAGCAGGGCTTGTGGATGCCCTTCGCGCCGATCAGCCGCGTCGCGGGCTGGCAGGATTTCGGCTTTCGGTTCAAGGAGGGCAATGACGAGACGGCTTGGGACGACCAGCACGGCATCCTCACCTTCCGTTACACCGAGCCGATGACCTGGTGGATGGCGATGCCGCCCGACATGCCGCGCACGATCGATGCCGCCCTCGCGGAAGCGAAGCGATTGGCCGACGAAAAAGGTGACCGGCGCGCGATGGCACTGCTCAACAGCGGCTATCACAATGCGGCGGGCCAGTTCTCAGCACGGCTGTTGGACACGCCCTGGTGCAATGGGGCCGTGTGGAGCGTGAACTCGATGCCGGGCGTCTCCGGCGAGGCGACGGACTTCAAGAATAAGTGGGACAACGCGATCCGCGATCGCTGGTACGGTCCGCGGGCCGCCGGGACGCTGGACGGGGAATATGTGGATTCTAGCGAAGGCTACGTCACCGACGAATTGAATTTTCGCCGCGACCACTTTGCCGCGGCCGAGACTCCGCTGACCTTCTCGCTGGATACTCGCCAGCCGGCCATCTTCCGCGGGCTGATCGCTTTCGAGTACGTCCGCGCGTTGGCCCGTGACATGCACGGCAGTGGACGGCTGATGATGGCCAACAGCACGCCCGGCCGACTGTGCTGGCTCGCACCGCTGCTGGACGTGCTGGGCACCGAAACGAATTGGCATCCCGGCCGCTGGTCGCCGATGTCGGACGCCGAACTGCTGTACCGCCGGGCGATGTGCAAAGGCAAACCGTACTGCTTTCTGATGAACACGCAGTTCGAGGACTTTTCCACGGAACTGGTCGAGCGCTACATGCAGCGTTCGCTGGCCTACGGCATGTTTCCCGGTTTCTTCAGCCACAATGCCTCGGAAGGGCACTACTTCAAACGGCCTGAATTGTACGAGCGAGACCGGCCGCTGTTCCGCAAGTACGTTCCGCTCTGCCGCCAGGTCGCCGAGGCCGGTTGGAAACCGGTGACGCTGGCCCGCTGCGACAACCCCGAAGTCTACATCGAACGATTCGGCCCGCGCCTGCTGACCGTGTTCAACGACAGTTCAGAAACTCAGACTGCCCGGATCCGGTTGGAAAGCAAGGCTCCCAAAACGGTGCGCGAACTGCTGACCAATCAAACGTGGGAAGTTCAAGATGCGGTGATTTCCGCGACCATCGAGTCCGAAGGCGTCCGAGTGCTGGAATTCGACGCGGACCTGGGAACTCAGGATCGCCGGATGGAAGATTAGGGCGAAGGCTCGAACGAAGCATCGTTCCAGAAAGATGCACTTTCCTCTTGGGACTTCCTGGCTTTGCTGAAGAGTCCCGCTGCCAGGACAAGGACGGTTGCAAGGCCATTCATCGTGCTGCGGCTGACGCGGGCGTCGACCGGAGGTTCGGGTGCCTGGGAATTCACAGGAAGGGTTCCCAGGACATGCGGACGCGCGACGGTTGCCGATCGGTCGCTCTCGGGTTTTTCGGCGACACCGGACGGAAGATCCCGATCGACTCGCACCTGGGGAGCCTCCCTTTCGATGATCGGCGTGGGAAGCGGCGAAACTTCGTTCGGCTGGCGCGGGCGGGCACCGATGGAGGCCAGCAGCATCAGACGGTGACTCCGGTTCTCGCCGACCAGCGACGAACGATTTGAGAACGCGTTCGTCCGTGACAACTGCGGTGCGTTCGAACGCACCGCAGCCCCGGCCAGGGGGTCGGGCGTCAGACTTGGAATCAATGCGTCTCGGCGAGCAATTTCCCCGGACCCGGAAGACGTAGCATCCAGTTGCCGGAGTGTTCGGATCGGAGCAGCGAGCCGTCCGATGTCCACGAAACCTGCGGACGAAGCCAATGCCGGAGCGGGCGACGCGGCGCCATCCGCATGGAGGGGCCGCCCGGCCGCATTGGAAAACTGCAGGGGATACCTGACGATGCTGGCCGAGGTCCAGTCGCGGCGCTCGCTTTCCAGGTTCGATGCATTGGCCGGCGAGCCCGTATTCCCGGAGGACACCTCGGGCCGAACTCGGCCGGTCCGGTCCGACTCGGCGGTGTCCAACGACGAGCCTTGCATCGCGCCCAGACGCGCCGCCAATTCCGCGTACATCGCCTCCTCGTTCGGGCCGCGCGGTGTGTCGAAACGTTCGGCCAACCAGACCGGCTCCGTATCCGCATCCAGAGTGAGCCAAGCCAATTCATCGTCGGGATCACCCGGGGCGGCCGCGGGCTCGGCAGATGATTCCTCCGAAACCGGCAAACGATCGCATCGATCCGACTTGTCGGACGACGGAAGATCCCCCATGACCAAAGCGGAGGACGCCTGGCACGACGTAGCGGCGATCTCGGCCGAAGAAGGATCTTCGCCGGACGGGATGTCGATCGATGGCCAGTCGCCGTGGAGCACGGCCAGCGGAAGTCGCGTCTCGCAGAGCTCAAATACCAGCGGCCGTGCGCGACGCTTCCGTTCCCGCCGGGTTGGCGTCCGCCGGATCGTGGCCGGCACCGCTGGCGCGTTTGGTTTACGAAGTCTCCGACTCATGCAAGCCACCTCATCGTCCACCGCCCTGCGGCATAGGGTTGTTCTCTTTGGCGGTAATCCGCTGCGCGTCGTCCAACCGATTCAGCGCCCGCAGCACGCTGGCATAGTTCTGTTGAGTCTGAGCCAGGAATTCGCGCGGCTCCGAATCGTCCTGTGACAACGAACGGGCGCGTTCCAGGCACTCGATCGCTTGTTCGAACAACGCCGCCGCCGGCGCCAGGTCATTCTGTTGCTGTCGGATCATCGCGCGATTGTTGAGCACGCCGCCGACACTCGCCCAATGCTCGGCATTTGTCGGGTAATCGGTGGTCAAGTTCTGCAGGGAAGTCTGAGCTTGTTCGAGTGCGCGGTCCGCATCGGCCAGTTCGCCCGCATCGAGCAGGACACGCCCCAGGTTGTTGTAGCTGACGGCGAGATCGCGTCGATAGTCGGTGCGAGCAGGTGCCTTGCGGACCAGTTGCTCCTGGACGGCGATCGCTTGACGCACGACCGACACGGCAGCGGAAACGTCGCCTCGTTCAGCCTGCAACACGCCGTGGTTGTTCTGACAAAGCGCCAGTTCTCGCTGGTGGTCCAGTCGTTCCGGCCGCCTCCGCACAAGGGCCTCCAGCAACTCCATGGCGAGTTGGTTGTCTTCTGCAGCTTTCTCGGGACTGGCCTCGCGGCGCAACGCACCGCGGTTGTTGAAGACGACCGCCAAGTCCTTGCGGAATTCGTCTTGCTGGGGTTCTGCGGCGACCACCGGTTCGAGCAACGCGATGGCTTCGCCGTACCGGGCATCGGCCGCGGCGACGTTCCCGCATTGACGATGCAGCGAGCCCGTGTTGGTATGCACCAACGCCCAACGCCAGCGATGGGCGGCAATCCCAGGTTCGTCGCGGCACAGCGCGGCAGCTTGCTGTTCAGCTCGCTGAAAGGCGACCAGCGCCTCGTCGGTCCTGCCGCAGGAGGCCAGAATCAAGCCGAGGTTGTTGTCGCACAATCCCAAGTGGACGCGGTGCGCCGAGTCGCCTGGATTCGCCTGGACCAAAGCGGCAAATAAATCCCGGGCGGCGGCGTACTGCTCCAATGCCCGCCCCGGATCGCCCATTTGCGACGCGATTTCCGCCGCCTTGAAGTGCGTCTTTGCCTGTTCCGCCTGCAGCGTCGAATCGCCCTGGGTCTGGCGGATCAGGGCTTGGTAGTACTGCCAGGAATCCTCCAGCAGATCCCGCCGCAACGACTCGGCGCCTGGGACGTCCGCCAACTCTTCTGCCAGCCGCAGGCCATAGCGGTCGACCACTTGCCGAGCCTGTTGGTAGTTGGCCTCTGCCCGCTCCCATTGCGACTGAGACGCATGCAGGGCAGCAACGGTCTGTCTCTTTTCGCGAGCGACCAGCAACGCGGATACCGAGGTAGCAACCAGAGCCATCAACAGCAGGGCTGCGGCAGCGGCGACCAGATGGGCGTGCCGGTGCGACCATTTGCTCATGCGGTCCAGCCAAGTCGGTCGCCGGGCCAGCGTCGGTCGGCCGTCGAGGAAACGCCGGAGGTCTTCCGCCAACTCGGCTGCCGACTGGTAGCGGGAGTCGCGCTGTTTGGCGATCGCCTTCAGCACGATCGTTTCCAGGTCGGCGGGAACCGACGGGTTTACGCGCCGCGGCGCAGGCGGATCATCTCGCTCGATGCGCCGCAGGAACTCGTGGGCGCCCGAGGCATCGAATGCCGGTCGAAGGGTGAGCAGTTCGTACAGCGTGATGCCCAAGGCGTACACATCGCTGCGGTGATCGACCCAATGCGTTTTGCCCGCCGCCTGTTCGGGACTCATATAACGCGCCGTACCCAGAACGGCGCCGCTGTGCGTCAAGTTCGTGTCTTCGGCAACACGGGCCAAGCCGAAGTCGGTGATCCACAACTTGCCACCGTCGTCCAGAAGCAAGTTCGACGGCTTGATGTCGCGATGCACGACGCCCATCTGGTGAGCGTGGTCAAGCGCCTCGGCCGCTTGAATTCCCAGCCGCACGATGGCCCGATAGTACTCGCGGTCGCGAAGCGACGATCGGCCAAACAGCGAGTCACCCGACCGGCCGGTCGGAACCTCGAGCGACGTTGGTCCGCCCGCGCGAGCGCGTGTGTCCGCTTCTCCGTCATGCCGAGCGAGCAGATCCCGGATCAGGTGGTCCAAGGGTTGCCCGTTGATGAACTGCATGCTGTAGTAGTGGATGCCCCGTTCGTTCCCTACCCCGTAGACCGGGACGATGTTGGGATGATTAAGCGCCGCCGCGGCGCGGGCCTCGTTGGTGAACCGCGCGAGTTGCTTGGGTGCCATCACCGCGGCGAACGGCAGGATCTTCAGGGCGACTCGCCTGCCCAGCGACAACTGTTCCGCCTCGTACACCACGCCCATCCCGCCGCGGCCGATCTCGCGGATCAGCCGGTAGTCGCCCAACTGACGATTCCAATGCTCGACGGGCGTGGCGGATGACCGGTTGCGTCCCAGCCGGTCGCCAGCCACGCACAGCAGACGGAGACTTTCCCCATAGACTTGCAACGGCTCCGCCAAATCCGGATACTTGGCCACCAGGTCGTCCCAGGGCAGGGGAACGCCTTTTTCCAAGGAAACGAGGTACTCGTCCAGGGCGAACGCCAGAACCTCCCGTTGCTCGGGTGGTAGTCTGTCCAGAATTTCGTCGTCGGCCAGGACCGTCATGCCACGTCTCGCTCGCCCATTTTCGATCGCAATTGCCCGATCGCTCGCAACCACAACATCCGCACGGCTCCCTCGCTGCGGTCCATGCCTTGCGCAATCTCCGCGAAACTTTGTCCCTGAAGGTGCCGCGAGACGATCACCTCTCGATAGTCCGGCGGAAGCGCTGCGAGGGCGTTCGCCAACATCACCAGCAGTTCCTCTCGTTGAATCTGGGCGCCGGGCGACGTCCCGCCCTGGGCCAGGATGGCGGCCATCGACAGCGCCGACGTGTCCAAATCGGCTCGAACCTGTTCGAGCGAGATCTCACGCCGAATATCCCGTTTCCCTGCCTCAAGGTGGCGACGCACGGCTACGAGCAGGTTGTGTACCAGGATCTGTCGCAACCAGGCCAGGAATTCCGCCTCGGTGGTGCCTCGAAACTGTTGGAAGTCCCGATGTGCCTCCATCAATGTCTCTTGCACAAGATCCGAGGGACTGAACCGCACCCGGAGTCGCCGATCCAGTTGGGCTTCGGCCAGCAGATGCAGATAGTTCCAGTACAACTGCAGAATGCTACCCAACCGATCGGGTTCGACATTTTTCGCGTCATGGCACAGGAAGTGTTGGACACGTTCCGCCACACTGCTCCCGCTCGCCCCCATTGCACTAGGCTCCTTTCTTGCGCAGATGTCACGCCGGCTTCCGAAGTTCTCTTTGACGCTTGGGACGAATCGCATGTTCCAGGCGGGATTCTATCGCCAAGTGGCGAAACAAATCCAGGCATTTTCTGCGTGACGTTTGTCGGCGCAGGACGCCTTCAATCTTGAGGAGGATCAGTTTGCCGAGTGCCTACCGAGTTCAACACCAACGAATCGGCGCATTGAAGCCCGAATTCGGACGTTGTTGTCCGCTGTAAGATCGCGGTCATGGGACGGTGCGATTGGGGCATCGATCAGATATTGACACACTTGACTTATCGGGAGAATCGAACATGACCAAACGTTGCTCGCACCTGCTGCCAGTCGCCCGCCGGAATTGGACCGCCACGCGGCGCTCGCGGAATACCAAGGCGACGGGAAGGCGTCCTCGTCTCGAATGCCTTGAACGTCGCAACCTCCTGACCGCCGGAATGGACTGGGGCGACACCGAATTGTTGATGGCGACGATGTTGCTGGAAGAGCCGTCTGACGTCGTTGAAACCGCCGGCATGGTCTCGGAAGACAAGCTGCAAGAGCGCGAGATCGACCTGCTGGACGAACCCATGTTCATGGCGTTCTCCACAGCAGACGCCGACCTGGAAACCGACGATGCGTGGTATGACGAGAGCGCGACACCGATGCTCGCGATGTTCTCGTGGGACGAATCCGAATCGGACGATTCCTGGGTCAAGTGGGACGCGACAGACGTCGAGTTCGCGGACGAAACGTTTAACCTGGACGATCAGCCAATGCTGATGCGGTTCTCGCTCGCCAACGCCGTCGATGACTGGAACGAGGAAAGCTACAAGACCGAGTTCGTTGACGACTGGGACAGCGAATTCGCGGACGCGGAGTTGGACGTAGTTGGGGAACCCATGTTGACCGCCTTCTTCGCTACGGATGCCGGGATGGAGGTCGAGGCGTTGCTTGCCACGGACGCCGAAATGGAGGTTGAGGCCTTCCTGGTCACGGACGCCGGAATGGAGGGCGATGACCTGCCTCAACGGATGCGGTTCACCGCGGCCGAAGGCGACCTCGAAACGGACGAAGGCGGATTGGGCGACGGCGACCTGGATGCGGAGCTGATGCTCTTCACCGCGATGGGCCCCTCGCCGTGGCACAACTCCGACAATCCCGAGGATGTGAACGTCGACGGTTGGACGACACCGATCGACGCTCTGCTGATCATCAACGGGATCGGTCGTGACGGTTCGGCGGCCGGCAGCCTCAACTTGCCGGTTTCCTGGTTTCTGGATGTCAACGGCGACCGCCGCTTGGACCCAAGCGACGCCATTCAGGTAATCAACCTGCTGAACGGGGGCGTCCAGTTCGAAAGCGATTCCAGTGCCGGTGCCGATAGCCGCATGGCGCCATTGTGGTACGGCGAGCAATGGGACGAGCCGACCTTGTGGGAGGATGTCGAAGACTCGGATCAACTGGAAAGCGAGATCTGGGACGATGCTCGTGAAATCGAGGATCCGCCCCGCGTCGCCCCCCGGCTAATGCATCCCAGCGACGAGTCCGAGGACCAGGACGAAGACCGATCCGACGACGACGGCTGGATCTTCTCCGAAGACGCGGAATGGCTGCTGACCGAACTGCTGTGATCGCTATCGCGAGTGGTTGGCTTGCACCCGCCGGGCAACTACAATGGTCGACTCACGAGTACGCGGACCCGCATCGTATCCAAGGAGTCGATCATGACCAAGAGGCAACAGGTTTCCCGGCGTAGATTCTTGACGGTCAGCGCAGCGGCGGCTGGCGCGGTGGCGCTGCCTTCGGTGTTTTCCCACTGCGTATGGGCAGGTCCCGATCTGCAGCCGGTGCCTGACAACGAGTTGCAGAAGATCGCCGACGCCGTGCCGGCCGAGGCGACGGCCAAACCGAAGAAGACGCGGCGGCTGTTGGTGTTCTACCGCTGCGAGGGCTTTGTCCACGGTTCGATCAACCGCGGCAATGCCGCGCTCGAAATGATCGGCAAGAAGACCGGCGCCTGGGAGGTTACGGCCAGTCAGGACATGTCGGTGTTCGACCCCGCATCGCTGAAGGAATTCGATGCCGTGCTGTTCAACAATTCGACAGCATTGAAGTTCGAAAACGAGACCTACCGCAAATCGCTAATGGATTTCGTCAAGGGCGGCAAAGGGGTGTGCGGGATCCACGCGGCCACGGACAACTTCTACAACTGGCCGGAAGCCGCTGCGATGATGGGCGGCTTGTTCGACGGACATCCCTGGGGCGGTGGGGGAACGTGGGCCGTGCAGATCGAGGAGCCGACGCACGTCTTGAACCAAGCTTTCGACAGCAAGGGCTTCTGGGTCAACGACGAAATCTACAAACTCAAGGCGCCCTACAGCCGTGACAATCTCCGGATTCTGCTGGGTCTGGACATGACCAAGAAAGAGAACGTCCCAGGCCGGGCGGACGGCGACAACGCGATCGCGTGGATCCGCAATTTCGGTGACGGCCGCGTTTTCTACTCGTCGCTCGGGCACAACAACCATATCTTCTGGACGCCTGCCCTGTTGCGGCACTTCCTGGACGGCATCCAGTTTGCCATGGGCGATTTGGCGGCGGACGCGACTCCCAGCGCAGCGCTCGCGTCGCGGCCGACGGTCATTCCGGCGCCGGACAAGGCGTGAACCATCTGACCGACTCCCGGCTGGCCGCGGCGCTCGGCGCCGCGAGCCAGCAACTGCGGGCCGAGCGAACGGCAGCGGGCCACTGGGTCGGCCGGTTGTCGACCTCGGCGTTGTCCACCGCGACGGCGGTCAGCGCCTGGTCGTTGGTGCGCGACCGAGGCGGTTGCGCGGAGGGGCTAGATGACGCGATCCAGCGCGGTCTCGGCTATCTGGCGGCCAGCGTCAACGGCGATGGCGCGTGGGGCGATACGGACCGCAGTTACTCGAACATCGCCACCACGATGCTGGTGGAATCGGCCTTCCACTTGGCCGGGGCTGCCGGCCGTTATCCCGGACTCGTCGATCGCGCGGCGCAGTACATCGCGGGGCAGGGCGATGTTGCCGGACTGCGGCAGCGGTACGGACGGGACAAGACGTTCGCCGTGCCGATCCTGACCAATCGCGCCTTGGCCGGGTTGGTGCCGTGGCGCGAGGTGTCTCCCCTGCCGTTCGAGTTGGCGTGCCTGCCGCAACGGTTCTACCGCTTCGTGCGTCTGCCCGTGGTCAGTTATGCCATTCCGGCGCTGGTGGCGATCGGACAGGCTCGCTATTTCCACCTTCCCCCGGTGTGGCCCTGGATGCGATGGGTGCGCCGAGCGAGCATGGAGCGGAGTCTGCGAGTGTTGTTGGCGATGCAACCGGCCAGCGGAGGATTTCTGGAGGCGGCTCCGTTGACCAGTTTTGTCGTGATGAGTCTGGCCGGAACGGGACGAGCCGATCATCCGGTGGCGCGGGCGGGAGTCCGCTTCTTGCTGGATTCCGCGCGGCCGGACGGCAGCTTGCCGATCGACACGAATCTAGCCACCTGGACCACCTCGCTGGCGATCCAAGCTCTGGCGGCGGCCGGCGAGGACGTCGTCGAATTGAATTGCCTGGACTGGCTGCTGTCCTGCCAGCACCGGTGCCGTCACCCGTTCACCGGCGCGGATCCGGGCGGCTGGGGGTGGAGCGACTTGAGCGGCGCGGTGCCCGACGCGGACGACACGCCCGGCGCCCTGCTGGCTTTGGCCGCCTGGCGCGATGCGCCATCCTGTTCTGCCGCGGATCGGACTCGCATCGAGCAGGCGGTCGGCGCGGCAGTCCGCTGGCTGATCGGATTGCAAAACCGCGACGGCGGCTGGCCGACCTTTTGCCGCGGGTGGGGCCGGTTGCCGTTCGACCGCAGCGGCGCCGACCTGACCGCTCACGCGCTGCGGGCCTTGCAGGCCTGGCGCGGCCATCCGGCCGCCTTGGATGTCGGACGAGCAATCCGGCGCGGATACCGGTTCTTGGAGCGGCAGCAACGGGCCGATGGAAGCTGGGTACCGCTGTGGTTCGGCAATCAGGACCATCCGGCCGAAGAGAATCCGGTCTACGGCACGGCCAAAGTCGTGCTCGCGTTCAAGGGCGATGGCCGGATGCAGAGTCCCACCGCGCAGCGGGCCGTCCATTGGCTGTGCGAGGCACAGGGCCGGGATGGCGGTTGGAGCGGCGGGCGCGGACTGGTGCGTGCCACGGGCGATCCGGCGCCCAGCAGCGTCGAGGAAACAGCGGTCGCGGTCGAAGCCCTGCTGGCGGCGCCCAAGGATGCTGCGTCGGACCAAGCCAGCCAGCGCGGGGTGTCGTGGCTGGTCGAGGCCATCGAAGGTGGCCGAATCATGGATGCCGCGCCGATCGGATTCTACTTTGCCAGACTCTGGTACTATGAACGGCTTTACCCCCTGATCTTCGCGGTGTCGGCACTGGGCCATGCTTGGCGGTCGCGGCATGCACCAAGCGAAACGCTGTGATCTTTCGCACCGTCGCTCCGTTCATGTTGATTTGCGATGTTCGGACGGGAATGTTCGCATACGTCCCCCGCTCGGCAACCCGCGAACTTCCCGGATTCTTCTCATTCCCTTCATCCTTTCTTCACATGCATGATCTCTAATCCCGCCCGACGAGTTCACGGGAAACTCGGTAACGGATGTTTGGAACACAACAAAGCAATGTGGAACGAGATGAATAATGCAACGGATTTCTTTCGGAAGCAGCGCAGCGTTCGCGACTGCGGAATCAGGCAAAGTGCGCAAGATCGTCGCGGCTTCTCACGGCGGTGGACGACTGTGGTGGTGTCTCTTGCTGGGTGCCGCCTGCATCGGCTGTGGCACGAAGAGCAAGGAGATGCCGGTGGTGCCGGTCAGCGGGCAGATGTTTGTCCAATCGCGGCCGGCCGAGGGAGCTTTGGTAGTACTGCATCCGCTGGGCGACTTGGCCAACGGGGATTGGTCGCTGGGATACCCGCGGGGCTCGGTGTCAGCGGACGGCTCGTTCCGGATCTCGACGTACCGCAGCGACGACGGCGCGCCGGAGGGGCAGTACCGGGTGCTGGTAAGTTGGACGCAGCAGGCGGAAGGTTCCGAAACGGGAGACCCGGAGGACGAGACGCCGGACCTGCTGCAGGAGCGGTACTGCGATCCGGAACGATCGACGCTGGAGGCCACGGTGAACGGGCCGAGCACCGAGTTGCCGAAGTTCGATCTGAAGTGAAACGCGGATTCACGCTGGTCGAGCTGTTGGTCGTGATCGCGATCATCGGCATTCTGGTGGCCCTGTTGCTGCCGGCGATCCAGGCGGCTCGGGAATCGGCCCGGCGAACGGAGTGCTCGAACAAACTGAAACAAATCGGAGTCGCTCTGCACAACTTCGAGAACAGCTTTGGCTATCTGCCGCCCGGCGGCATCTCGGGCAGCACGGTGACGGTCGCCCATAAGAAATTGCGGATTCCCGCCAACGTGACCCACAGTTGGTCGATTTTTCTGATGCCCTATCTGGAACAACAGACGCTGTACGACAACTACCGGATGGATTTCGACTGGCAGGCTCCCGAGAACCGTGAAGTGCGCGAGACGCGGGTGCCCGTGCTGGTCTGTCCGTCCACGCCGGACCCGTTGCGAGTCGACACGCAAACGCCCGCCGCCTTCGGCACGATCACGGCGGCGATTACCGATTACGGGGTGAACAACGGAGTCAGCACGGCCTTGTACAGCCTCGGATTGATCGACAAGGAGACCAACGACAACCCGCAGGGAATGATGCGTGCCAACGAGCTGTTGCGGTTGGCCGACGTGCGGGACGGCCTGAGCAACACCACGTGGATCCAGGAGGACGCGGGGCGTCCACAACTGTACCGCACCGCGCGCATCAAGGTCATCGGTTCGACGGTCAGCGGCGCCGGTTGGGCAAACCGCGACAACGAATTCATCCTGCACGGCTACACACCGAACGGCGTCACTTCGGGCGGACCCTGTGCCGTGAACTGCAGCAACAACAATGAGATCTACGGTTTCCACCCTGGCGGAGCGCATGCCCTGATGGGCGATGCTTCCGTCCGGTTGCTCACCGAGGACATGCCGATCCGGGTCGTCGCCCGTCTGCTCACCCGACAAGCCCGCGAGCCGGTGAGCTTTTGACAGGTCTTTCTCCCGAACGCGGCACGGCCGCAACCAATTCGTTTAACGGCAAACCGAAGGAGGCTGCTGAAAAAGTCGTGGGGTAAGCTTCCAGCTTGCCAAATGGGG
>JAHDXO010000092.1 GCA_023382975.1 Pirellulaceae bacterium | reverse complement strand
CGCTTTGCGATACCACTGCTCGGCCGCCGCAAAGTCGCGTTGCTCCTGGGCGATGATGCCCAACTGGTGATAGCTGCTGGCCGCGCCGTGTTCGTTCCCCTGCTTCTCTTTGATCGCCAGCGCTTTGCGATACCACTGCTCGGCCGCCGCAAAGTCGCGTTGCTCCTCGGCGATCCTCCCCAACTGGTGATAGCTGATGGCCGCGCCGTGTTCGTTCCCCTGCTTCTCGAAGATCGCCAGCGCTTTGCGATACCACTGCTCGGCCGCCGCAAAGTCGCGTTGCTCCTGGGCGATCATCCCCAACTGGTGATAGGCGCCGGCCTGGCCTTCGTGATGCCCTTTCGATTCGGCGTGGTCCGCCAGTTGCGCGAATAACGCGGCCGCGCCGTGAAAATCCCGCTCGTTCTGTGCGTACGCGGCCAGCGATTGGGTCAAGGCGCCAAAGCCCTGATCCATCCCGAGGCGTTCGGCTTCGGCCAGCGCGGTGCGGAAGTTCGCGCCCAGCAGGTGGAATACCGGACGCTGCTGGTGCAACTGCTGCGGAGCGTACTGGTCGGCAACCGTGCCCAGCACATCCACAAACGCGCGGCACCAGGCGTCGCGGGACTCGGCCGCGGTGTGGTCGAGCACGACCCGGCGCAAGAAGCGGCTCAAGGCCGGATGCATCTCGTGGATGCGATTGCCCCGGTCCCGCAACAGACCGGCCACGCCCAAGGCAGCAGTCAGTCGATCGATCCGAACGCCGTCGAACGCAGCGTCCACCTGCCGTGCCATGTCCTCCAGCAGACCGCCATGAACGAACCGTTCGTGCAGGGCCAGCGGGATCAGCAGCGGTTGCAACTCCGGCGGCAGGCCGTCCTTGGCAAAGCCCAGCGTGGCGAATAGCTTGGCCGATTCCTGGTCCTCGGAGGCAAACGCCGCCAGATTCGATTCGATCATCTCCATCAACCGACCTGGCGAGAGCTTCTGCAGCCGAGGCAGCACGACGCGCATCGCCAGCGGGTGGCCTTCGAGCAGATCCATCAGCTTCGTCCAGTCGGGATCGGTCCGGTCGACGGTCAACCCCAAGTCCCGTACGATCGTCTCGCAGTACTCCCAACGCTCCTCGCCCTCCAACCCGCTGATGCTCAGCTTGTAACAGTGGGCCGGGTCCAGCCAGGGCTCGTCGCTGCGGCTGGTGATCAACACCTTGGTCTGCCCGCCGCGCAGACCGCGCAGGAAACCCAGCAGTCGCTGCCGGTCGTCGGCCGACAGGTTCGGGCTCTGCGAGGTCTCCGGGATGCCGCTGACGACTTCGAAGTTGTCCCACACAATCAGGAAGCGATGTTCGCGGAACGCAGCGGTCAGGGCCTGGATCTTCTCGTCCAGTCCGGCGGCCAGGGCGTTGGTGCCGAACAACGCGCCGACCATCTGGTTGAAGACGAATTCGGCGCTGCGGATGTCCTGGAACGTGAACCAGAAGCAGCCCTGCCCCAGCCCGCCGGTGGCGGCCAGCCACTGGAGCAACCCGCGGGACAGGGTCGTTTTACCCACGCCGCCCAGCCCGTGGATCAAGATCCCCGCCGGGGCGCGCCGCAGGGCCCGTTCCAACTGTAACAGCGGCCCATCCCGTCCGATGAAGCCGTACGGGTTCTCCTGGTCACGAGCTTCCGGCGGCAGGTCGGATTCGACCCTCCGCTCCGGTGCTGCGGCCGCGCGGGCGAACGAGAAATCCAAGGCGTCCTGTTCGTACAGCACGGGCACCAGCCAGTCGTCGAGCGGATACTGGCCGCGGGCGCAGATCCGCTGGGGTTTCGACAGCATCTGCTGGCGGCCCGCACGCGTGGCGTCCGCCACGCTGCCGCTCTCGAACAACCGCCGATAGAACCCTGGCAGGAACTGCTGCGCCCCGCTGACGTACAGCGAATAGGCCATCGCCACGACGCTCCGCACGCCCGAACGCAGCAATCCCGCGGCCACCGAGGCAAAGGCGTCTTCGGCCCGCTCGTCCACCATCGCCGACTGGCAGGCGTTCAGCACCACCACCGGCACGCTGCAGTCGCGCAGCAACTCGCTCAGCACCTCGGCCGACTGCGGATCCGGTTTGCCCTGCTCGTCCTCGAACACCAACTGGCCTTGCAGCCCTTGCAGTGCATGAGGATTGGGGTGGCCCAGCGCCGCACCGTAGGCCCCGTGCCCGTCGAAGTGCAGGATGTGGTAATGGTGCGGCCACTTGCGCAGATGGTGCCGCAGCGCGTCGAAGGTCGGCGGACGCAGGACGGTGACCGAGGCCGGCAGCCGCAGCGCGTCGATCTGGTCCACCAAGGGCCGCGAGATGCTGCGGTAGCGGACGTCGGCGTCGAACGGCCGAGCGGTCACCAGCAGGATATTCACGCGGTCCCGCGGCAACTGGTCGGACAGCGGATGCGGCTCGCGCAGCCGGTTCAATTGCCGCTGGACCAGGCAGGTCCGCGCCAGCACGCCGGCTTCCGGGTCGCGCAGCGATTCCCAAGGCCAATACAGCACGCGCGGGTCGTCGCTGGAGATCTGCAGTTGCAGTTGGCCGTACTGGTCGCTGGTCGCCGCATCGAATAACCGGCCCGTGGCCCGGTCGCCGAACAGGGCCCCAAACGCCTGCTGGCCCCAAGCTTTCAGCGCATCCCGCAGCCGCTCGGCATGATCCGTTTCCGGAGGGAAGGGATAATCCAGGAATCCTTCCAGATACCACCGCAGCTCGCGCATCAAGTCGCTGTTCGGCCGCCCTGCGACCGGGAACCCCACCGGCGACGGCACCATCACGGGTCCGACCGTCTTGCCGTCCGGCAACCGCACCACTTGAAACTGGGCCGGATCGCTCTGGTCGACATGCCGGACAATCAGTGTCTTCATCGTCAGCCTCCAAAGCCGCGGGTGAATAGTTCCCTAGCCTGATTGACGGCCCCCAGTTTCCGCGGGTTCCGCTGGCGTGTCAATCGGGTGCGATCGCCTAATGATTTGCGAGTCGCCGTTGGTCAGTTCATGAGACGATCAACCGTGTAGCGGCGCAGATATGGCGGTACAATGCCAGAGTTCTGCGATGTAGGACTCAGGAATGTACTGGAAACTCTGAGGCGGAGACAGCATGTCATCCAGATCGTGGAGTCGCATCGGCGAAGCGACAGTTGTTTCTCGAACGATGCTAAGCCCGACAGGCCGAGCCACGGTAACTGCACTGGCGATGAATCGGTCCCTGATTCTGGCAATTCGTCGAGAGGAAACGGCTCGGGGACGGCATCCGCCTGAATCTGGGGCTTGCTGAGCCACTTGGCAACCGGTTGCGGGGGCGACTCGCGTTCGGCGCCCGCGAGCCACTAGGTTGAGGTTTCGTCGGCGATGGCTTTTTCCTGGCGAGCGGTGTGGCGTAAGCCCACCGAGGTTACCACCACGTCGAGGTTTCGTCGGCGAAGGCTTGGTCGTCGGCTGGCGAGCGGTGGGGGGCGACGGGCCAACCGAGGGCTCGTTGCAGGCGGAATTGCGAGCGGTTGAAGTCGGCGACGGCCCGGATGTATTGACGCCGGGCCTGATCCAGCGCCTGGATCGATTGCAGCGTTTCGATGGGCAGTCCCTGGCCGTTGCGGATGCGTTCGTGGTTGCGTCGGTACGAGGCTTCGGCCGCGGTGATGCCGGACTGGGCCGCGGCGATCTGACTGCGCCGTGCCACGACCTCGGCGTGCGCTTCCGCGACGTCGGCCGCGACCTGGTCCATGGTCCGCAATTGCTGCCAGCGGGCTTGCTCCAACTGCGAACAGGCCACGTTGCGCGCGGCCCGTTCGCCCCACCCCAGATTGCGCATCTCCCACCAGGCCGCGGCGTCGAAATCCACGCGGTCGCCAAAATTGTCGATGCGGCTGCCCAAGCCGCCGCCGTTGCCGCCGTAGCTCAGGCCCAACAGCACGCTCGGCACCAACGGCGCGTAGCGTTCGCGCCGGTAGCGTTCCACCGCCTCGAACACCAAGTGCCGGGCCTCGCTCAGTTCGGGGCGGTTCATCAGGCCCGTCGAGACAAGCATCGGCAGCGGAAGCGTCTCGTCGACCAAGTCGATGGGCAGCAGCACCGGCTCCTGCGGCGAGAGCGTCATGCTCTGGTCGCCGCGCAGCAACCGTGTCAGCCGTACCGAAGCCACGCGAACCGCTTCGTCGGCGCGCTGGATGTCGATTTCGCGGACCGAGCGTTCGGCCTGCGCGCGATCGGCGTCGGCTTGCAGACCTTGTCCGGTTTCGGCGAACGAAGTGGTGATATCGACCAATTCGCCGATGTTGGTCAAGGTCTCCTGGGCGACGGCCTTGGTCTGCGCAGCCTCCAACAGATCGACGTAGGCGACCGCCGTATCCAGCAACAGATCGTTGGTGACGGCCCGACTGGCCTCTTGGCGGGCGCCGAGTCGCTGTTCGGCGATCCGCGGCTGGAAGATCGCATCGCGCAGATGGAAGTTCATGGACAGTCCGGGAACCGCCGGCGATCCCGCTCCCACGGCCGCGGCGCCCATGCCGGTATAGATCGATCCACGGCTGGTTTCGATGATCTCGCCCACAACGTCCTGGATACGGCCCTCGTGTTTGTTGTAGTTCACCCCCGCCCGGAGCGAAGGAACCCAGAGCACAGACGCGGCATCCAATTGGGCGAACGCTTCCTGGATACGCTGGCGGGCGAAATTCACCTCGGGGTTCTGACCGGCGGTGGCTTCGAGCGCCGAGACCAGATCGATCGGTTGTTCGGAAAGCGCCGTGTCCCTGCGAGGCGCCAGGTGCTGGGGCTCGACCGGTTGAGCCGCCGGAGTCGGCTGCTGTTGGTAGGCGACGCTGGCCGGCAGCACGGCGACGTTCGGGTTGCCCGGTTCGGACGCCCAGACAGTCGGCGCGGCGGGCAAGTCAGACGCGGCAGGATTCGAACGGCTTGTCGCCGAGAACTCGCGCACGGCCACCGGCGCGATCTCGTCGGAATTTCGTGAAGCAGCAGCGTGGCGCGAACGCGACTTAGTCAGCGTACAGCCTGATACGACCATCAGGGTCACCAAGAGCAGATAGGCGACCAGCGTTATCTGTTTCACTTTGCGTATCCTCATGTCCCTTGGGTAGGCGGGGGGTGCGAGCGCGGAAAAAATCTTACTTCCGTCACCATGCCTTACCCAGTTTCAATCGGCACAGGGCGTTTTCTTGGATCATTGATTTCGATCGGACGAAGCGTTTCCATCGCGCCGACCGTCGCATTGCAGAACAGTCTGCCGAATCGTGGACTTGCCGTAAGTGCCTATCTCAAAGCGGTTTGTTGGCCGAAACGCGACGGTTGCACGAACGCCGGTCGGGCTGGAACGCGATAGATTTTCGGCGATTTTTCTTTCGGGCCGCGTTGAATGCTTTGGCCTTGCCGTCAAAGATTGTATCGGTAAAAAAGAATATTCGGTCTGCCGTCGCGAAATCAGCGAACAGGATGCCTCCAAGAATGAACTTGATTCTCTTTGCGCTGCGGCGGCCTCTGACAGTGATGGTCATCATCATGGCCGTGGCGTTGGGGGCCGTGATGTCGATCGGCAAGCCGGTCAGCGACCAATTGGGCATCCCCTGGCCCGAGGGCTTTCCGAAAGGCATGGAAGTCGACGTCTTTCCCAGCCTGAATCTACCGGTCATCTACGTCTGTCAGCCATACGGCGGCATGGACCCGGCTCAGATGGAAGGCTTCCTGACGAACTTCTACGAGTATCACTTTTTGTACATCAGCGGCATTCACCATGTCGAGTCGCGAAACGTCCAGGGCGTGGCGCTGATGCAGTTGTACTTCCATCCCGGGACGAACATGGCCCAGGCGATGGCCGAGACGATCAACTACGTGAACCGTTCGCAGGCGTTCATGCCGCCCGGAACCGTGTCGCCGTTCGTGATGCGTTTCGACACGGGCAGCGTGCCCGTGGGGTATCTCGTGCTTTCGAGCGACACGCGGAGCATTGCCGAGATTCAGGACTTGGCGCTGTTCCGAGTCCGCCCGATGTTTGCCAGTCTGCCGGGCGTGTCGGCTCCGCCACCGTTCGGAGGCAGCGCCCGGACGGTGGTGATCACCATCGATCCCCAGCGTTTGCAGTCGTACGGGATGTCGCCGGAGGAGGTGATCAACGCACTGGCCAAGGGCAACGCGATCAGTCCTTCGGGCAATATCCTGGTCGGCGACAAGTATCCGATCGTTCCGGTCAATTCGATCGTCCGCGATCCCAAGGAACTGGAATCGCTGCCGGTTCGCATGGGCGAGCGGATGGTCTACCTGCGCGACGTCGGTTACGTCGAGGATTCGGCCGACGCGCCGGTCGGTTACACGCTGGTCAACGGTCGCCGGGCGGTTTACATCCTGGCGACCAAGCGAGCCGACGCTTCGACGCTCAGTGTGATCAACAACATCAAACGTGCCTTGCCGCGGATGAAGGACGCTTTGGGCGCGGAGGGCGAGGGGATCGACGTCCGCTTCGAGTTCGACCAATCGCCGCACGTGACGCGGGCCGTCGCGGCGGTAGTCACCGAAGGCGTGATCGGCGCCGTGTTGATCGGGCTGATGATCCTGTTGTTCCTGCAAGACTGGCGCAGCTCGCTGATCGTCGTGCTGAACATCCCCTTGGCGTTGATGTCGGCGGTGTTGGCGCTGTGGATCACGGGCCAGACGATCAATCTGATGACGCTGGGCGGTCTCGCGCTGGCGGTCGGGATTCTGGTGGACGAAGCCACGGTGGCGATCGAGAACATTCACATCCACCTGCAGCGCGGGCAGCCGCTGGCCCAGGCGGTTCGCGACGGATCGGCAGAGACGGCCATTCCGCGGTTGCTGGCCATGCTCTGCATTCTGGCCGTGTTCGTTTCGTCTTTCTTCATGGAGGGCGCCGCGCAAGCCCTGTTCGTGCCGCTGTCGCTGGCGGTCGGTTTTGCGATGTTGTTCAGCTACCTGCTGTCCAGCACCTTCGTCCCTATCCTGTCGGTGTGGCTGCTGCGCGGCCAGTTCGGGCCTCGCCACGCCGGTCCGACCCACGCGCCGGTGCATGGCCGGTTCGACATCTTCCGCCGCGGCTACGAAGGACTGCTGGCCCATTTTGTGCGGCTGCGCGTGGTGGCGATCGCCGTGTATCTGCTGGTTAGCGGCGCCGTTATCGGGCTGATCGGTCCTCAACTGGGACGCGAGATTTTCCCGGCGGTTACCGCCGATCAGTTCCGTTTGCGGATGCGCGCCCCCGACGGCACGCATGTGGTCGAGACCGAGCGGCTTGCCAAGCAAGCGTTGCAGGCCATCGAAGAAGAAGTCGGCGGCGAGAACATCCACCTGACGCTCGGCTACGTCGGCATGATCCACTCGAATTTTCCCGTGAACGCGGTCTATCAGTGGTCCCGCGGTCCCGAGGAAGTCATCCTGTACGTGGACTTGAAGAAGCACACGGGCCTCCGCGGCGATGAACTGAAGGAGCGGCTGCGCGCTCGACTGGCTCAGCAGATGCCCGACGTCCGCTTCTCGTTCGAGCCGTCGGATATTGTCAACCAGGTGATGAGTTTCGGTTCGCCGACGCCCGTCGAAGTGGCGATCAGCGGCCCGAGCTTCGCCGACAACCGGGCGCACGCGGACAAGGTGTACCGGGAACTGGCCAAGATCCCGGCTCTGCGCGATTTGCAGGTGGGGCAATCCCTGGACTATCCGACGATCCAGATCCACGTCGACCGCGAGAAGGCCGGCCTGGCGGGCTTGACCCCGTCCGATGTCTCCCGCGCCCTGGTCACCGCGACGTCGTCCAGCCGGTTCGTGATGCCGAACTACTGGGCCGATCCGAAGAGCGGCATCGCGTACCAGGTCCAGGTCGAGATCCCTCGTCCGTTGGTGCGGACGCCCGACGGCGTGGAGACCATCGGCACCGCCGAGCAACTGGGCCGCATTCCGCTGAAGCGCACCGAGAATGGGCAGGTGCTGGTCCGGGACGTGGCGACGATCGAGCCGGGAACGATGCCCGGACAATTCGACCGCTACAACATGCGGCGGCAGGTCACGTTGACCGCCAACATCGCGGACGCCGATTTGGGAACCGTGTCCAAGCAGGTGGCCCAAGCGCTCCGGCAGGCCGGCGAGCCGCCGGCCGGAGTCCGCGTCGAGACGCGCGGCCAATTGCCTCCGATGCAGGCGATTCAAGCCGGTTTGACCGTCGGTCTGGGACTGGCCGTGGTGGCTGTGTTCCTGCTACTGACGGCGAACTTCCAGTCGTTGCGGCTGGCGTTGGTGTCCGTGTCGACCGCCCCGGCCGTCGTGGCGGGGGTGGTGCTGATGCTGTGGCTGGCCGGTTCGACGCTGAACATTCAATCGTTCATCGGCGCGATCATGGCGATCGGGATCTCGACGGCCAATGCGATTTTGCTGGTGACGTTTGCCGAGCAGAGCCGGCGCCGAGGCCCGGAGGGTGTGCCGGCCGAGGACGCATCGCCGGCCGCCGGGATGAGCGCCCGCGACGCGGCGCTCGACGGCGCCAGCCGGCGGTTGAGGCCGATCTTGATCACCAGTTGCACGACCATCGCCGCCATGCTGCCGATGGCCTTGGCGTTTGGCGAAGGCGGCCAGCACAACGCTCCCTTGGG
Source organism: Pirellulaceae bacterium (assembly GCA_023382975.1). Classification (GTDB taxonomy): domain Bacteria; phylum Planctomycetota; class Planctomycetia; order Pirellulales; family Pirellulaceae; genus SKKK01. The sequence continues at coordinate 21,364 of JAHDXO010000092.1, read as the reverse complement.
ACGTGCCGTGATCGGCGGCCTGATCGCCGCCACCGCGGCAACATTGCTCGTATTGCCCAGTATCTTCGCCTTGGTCATGGGATCGGCCAGCCGGCGCTCGGCGTCGCTCGACCCGGACGATGCGGAAAGCGAACATTACCAGCCGGCAGCGGAGTGATCTCCTCGTCGAGCGAGGGGCGAACGACCGCGAGTCGGCCGATGGTTCCCGACACTTTTTTCTCGAACGGTCCTTAGCACTGGAGTCAACCAGATGAAACGATTTTCCTTGATGGCAACTCTCGGTCCGATCATGCTCGCCGCATGGGTTCTCAGCCAGAGCGGCTGCGGCCGCTCCGCACCGGCACAACAGGCCGGCGCGGGCAGCGACAGTGCCTCGGCCCGCAGTTCGGTCGAGCGGGTCACGGCGGGACCGCCTACCCGTACGACGCTCACCCGCTACACGACGCAGCCGGGCTGGGTCGAGGCGTTCGAACAGACGCCGCTGTACTCAAAAATCGCCGGATACGTCGAGACGGTCGGCGTCGATATCGGCGACCTCGTGACCAAGGACCAGACGTTGATCCGGTTGTGGGTGCCCGAAATGCTGCAGGATGTCGAGCAGCAGCAGGCATTGGTTGCCCAGGCCGAGGCGGGGATCGCTCAGGCCGACGCGGCTCTCGTCGCGGCCAAGGCAGCGGTGCGAACGGCGGCCGCGCAGGTGAAGGGCGCCGAGGCGGGGGTGGGACGGGCCAGCGCCGATCTGGAACGCTGGACCGCCGAATACGAGCGATTGAAAGAGCTAGCCGCGCGCGGCAGCGTCACCGACAAGCTGGTCGACGAGACGCGACAGCAGTGGCGCGCGGCGGAGGCCGCGCAAGCCGAAGTCCAAGCCGCGATCGAAGCGGCCCAGGCCGCGCTGGAGGAATCGCAAGCCAAGATCCAGACCGCCGAAGCCGACCAGAAGGCGGCCGCGGCCCGGTTGAAGGTGGCCCAAGCCAATCTGGCTCGCGCGCAGACCATGCTGGAGTACCGAGAGATCAAAGCTCCGTTTGACGGCGTGATCACTCAGCGGAACGTTGACACCAAGCACTTCGTCCAACCCGGCAACGGGGCCGCCAAGCCGCTGGTCGTCGTGGCGCGGACCGACGCGGTGCGCGTCTTCGTCGAAGTCCCCGAACGCGAGGCCGAATTGGTCCGCTGGGGCGAGAAAGGAGATCCGGCGACCGTCACCATCCAGGCCCTGGGCAACCGCTCGTTCGACGCGATTGTCACTCGCACTGGCTGGTCCCTCGATTCGACCAACCGTACGCTTCGCGCGGAAATCGACATCAAGAACGACGAAGGACTTCTGCGTCCCGGCATGTACGCCACGGTCCGCATCCGATTGGACCAGCGCGAAAACGTGCTTGCGTTACCAATCGCCGCATTGATCCAGGACGGCCCCGAACCGTATTGCTGCCTGGTGAACCAGGGCAAGATCGAACGCCGCCGCCTGGAACTCGGACTGCGAGCCGAGAACGACGTCGAGGTTCTTTCGGGCATCAACGAAACCGACACCGTCGTCTTGGTTCGCCCCCACTCGCTCACCCCAAACCAGCCGGTGGAAATCACGAAGAAGTAATCCGTCTGCACGGGCACCAGAAGGGAACTCCCAACCTTCCGAAACGGTCGAGGGAATTCGCCCTGGGCAAACCGAAACGCCCGCAAGGCGCGGTATGCTCCCGCCAATCGCCAGGCAACTTGCGCTCTCCCCGTCCTGTTTCTTGGCGGCAATTGCTCTGGCGGCAGCCGTCCGATAGAATCCCCAAGCTGGAAGCGGCTGATTGGCGGAGAAACGCTATGCGGCCCCAATTCAACTGTTCTCGTCGCCCATCGCTGTGCGACGAACGATGTAACCCTTTGCGTGACCGGGTGCACACTGTGGACATGAGCAGGATGTTTCGCAGCGGCTTCGATGCCGAAAGAAAGTTGACACTCGATCAGGAGACTGATCGCGGCGTGATCCTCGATGCCACGCCAGCAGAACGTCTCGCCATGGTTTGGCCAATCACGGAGAGTTGCTGGGCATTCGTGCCGAGAGTGGGGGAAAATGCTGAACGAGAATTTCAGAGACATGTTGACTGCATTCGGCGAGGCCGGAGCTGATTACTTGGTGATCGGCGCCTACGCGATGGCGGCTCATGGATGCCCGCGAGCAACAGCCGACATCGATCTTTGGGTTCGCCCGACCGAAGACAATGCTCGGCGCGTCTGGGCGGCATTGCGGAGTTTCGGTGCTCCCTTGTCCAAGGTCACACTGGGCGATTTTTTCACTCCGGATGTCGTGTATCAAATGGGCGTACCACCGCAGCGGATCGACATCCTGACGTCCATTTCAGGTGTTGAGTTCGAGGATGCTTGGCCTGATCGAATGATTGTCCCGATCGACGACTTGTCCGTACCTGTGATTGGACTCCGGCAACTCTATGCCAACAAGCTTGCTTCGGGCCGGGACAAAGACCGGCAAGATGCGATGATCCTGAAGGAACTCATCGGATAACAAGACGTGGGACAAGAGCCGAAGGGTCGGCCAGTCCAGCCGGTCCAGCGCGCGGAGCGAGCGACCATCTGCGAAGCCAACCGTGAACCCGACGGGCTTCGAGTCGGCCAAAGCAGCGGTTTTGGCGCTGAATCGACGGAACTGCGGGCCCGCGTTTCGCTCCACGTCCGTGCGAAAAACCGCGGACGCCCGACTGACGCAGCGGGGCGGGATTTGGTATACAAGGGGCCGGGCGGTTGAACCTTCCGGCTATTGACACAGGAACCAGCGATTATGTCCGACGCACTTCGCCAGCGGATTTTCCAGGAATTGGACTCACTCGTTCTGATTGACCCGCACACGCACATCAACGCCTTGAATCCGGCGTCCCGTACGTTGGCCGACGTGTTGGGATATCACTATTACACGGAATTGGCTCATTCCAGCGGGATGCCCAAGGACTTGATCGAAGAGCCCGATCTGGATCCGAAAGAGAAATGCGCGCGGCTGATCGCCCGCCTGGGTCCGATCCAGAACACGATCCAGTACAGTTGGTTTATCGAGATGGCCCGCGAACTGCTTGGCTTCGACGGCGACCGGATTACGCTGGACAATTGGGAAGCGGTGTACGACACGGCAGCCGAGAAAATGGCGCATGTCGACTGGGCGGAGCAGGTCTTGCGGGCCAGCAACCTGGAAGCCGTGTTCTTGACGAACGAGTTCGATGATCCGCTGGAAGGGTTCGACACCGGGGTTTACATTCCCTGTCTGCGAACCGACGACCTCGTGTTTCATCTCGGCAAGTTGTCCGTGCGGGAACGACTCGAACGGATGACCGACCGATCGATCGACAACGCGGGCGCATTGCGCGAGGCCATTGGTCGGATCTTCGAGCACTTCACGGCCAGGGACGCGCGGGCGTGCGCTATCAGCCTGCCGCCCGATTTCTCGCCGCAGCCGGTATCGCTGGGGCGCGCGGAAACGGCGATCGACAGCGTGTTCAGCCAAGGCATGGACGCCGCCCCGTCGCATCGGCAGGCACTGGCCAATTTCGTCTTCTGGACGTTGGCCGAGTTCTGCGCCGAGCACCGCTTGCCGTTCGATTTGATGATCGGCGTCAACCGCGGCGTTTATGCCGATGGCGTCTACCAAGGTCAGGACTTGTACGACAGCCGCGTCTCGCTGATCCAGTACCGTCAACTGTTCAACGCTTTTCCTCAAGTGACGTTTCCGGTTTCGGTGCTGGCCAGCGTGACCAACCAGGAACTGGTCAGCTACGCCTGGATCTTTCCGAACGTGGCCACCAATGGGCATTGGTGGTATTCGAACACGCCGACGTTCATCGAACATGACCTGGCGGCACGCCTGGAGGCGGTTCCGGAGACCAAGCAGATCGGTTACTACAGCGATATGTACAAGCTGGAGTTCGGGTTGCCCAAGTTCCGCATGTACAAGCGGATCTTGGCCAAGGTGCTTGCCGAGCGGTTCGTCATCGACCGCGGTTGGCCCGAAGAACGCGCGATCGAGTTGGGCAAGCGATTGCTGCGGACCAACGTGGAAGAGATCTTCGAGTGCGGCGCCGGGAGAGCCGTCAAGGCGTTCGTTCCTGCCGCGCCGCTGGGCGCGGACGAGCTTGTCAGTGCGGACGAACCTTTGGAATCGGCGGAGTCGTTCGATACGGACGAGCCGCTGGATTCGGGCGTGTTGTTGGATGCGGACGACGCGGTGGTGCTCGATACGGACGAGCCAATGCCCGACCCGCGTTCGGCGCCCGCGGGCCACTCAATGGACGACGCGTTGGTGCTCGATACGGACGAGCCAATGCTGTTGGCGGAGGAACCGCTGGATGCCGCTGAGCCGCTGGCGATGGACGAACTGCTCGACGAGAACGAACGGTTCGACTTGGAAAAATGAACGCGCCGCAGAGAGCCTCCGCGTGCGAATCGCTGCGGCGTCTTGGAGGCCGCTGGTTGCCGCCGGTCGTTCAGGCGGCGGCCGACCTCTTGCTCCCGCCCGCGTGCAATTTCTGCGGGCGAAGTCTGGAGAGGCCCGGTTCGCAACCGCTGATTTGCATGGAATGCCGGGACGCTTTTTTGGCGCAGATCGGACCGTCCTGCCCGCGGTGTGCGGCACCGGTTCATCCGTTCGAAGTGGGACCGGACTGCCCCCGCTGTCGGAAACGCCGTTACGCCTTCCATTCGGCGCTCGCCTTGGGGATCTACCGCGAACGGTTGCGCGAGGCGGTGATCCGCATGAAACAGCGACTTCACGAGCCGTTGACCATCTCGATGGGGCACCTGCTGGCCGAATCGATGAGCGAAGCCATTCAGCAGGAACGACCTGATCTGCTGGTCGCCATTCCCACGTTTTGGTTGAAGCGACTTCGGCGCGGCGTCAACGGTCCGGATCTGCTTGCCGAGGCGATTGGATCGACGTTATCGATCCGGACGGCCCGCCGGCTGTTGTACTGCCGACGGAGCACCAAAAAGCAGGGTACGCTGCTGCCCGTCGAGCGGCTGCGGAACGTCCGCAACGCATTCGGCGTAAGAAAGAGCTACGATTTGGCAGACTGTCGCGTGATGTTGGTGGACGACATCATGACCACAGGGGCGACGGCCAGCGAGGCGGCGCGAACGCTCCGCCGTGCCGGAGCGAGTCGGGTTACCGTTCTGGTAGTGGCCCGCGGCGTCGGGGCGGACCAGCGCGGACTGGGGCACTGAACGCACAGTCGGGGTTCGTCCGCTTGCGTTGGAGCAATAATTCCGAAGAATGGAATGCACAGAAACGAGCCTTCGCGGCTTGCAGCGTTGCGCGAGGAATCTTCGGTCAGCGGTTTCGGCGGGGTCGGAGCCCCGAGCCGAGCGCGGAGACAGCGCACGATCGAGCCCGATTTCAAGCCAGTAGAATCAGCCGATGTCAACCATACCAACCACCACCACTGACAAGCCGGGGCGGCCTCAGCACCCGTTCCGCCGGGCGGTGCTGCGCGGTCTGGGGATCGTCCTGCCGCCTTTGCTGACGGTCGTCGTTTTCATCTGGGCGTGGACGTTGATTTCAGGATACATCCTGAAACCCGTCGAGGGAGTGGCGTCGTTGGCCTTGATCCGTTGGGAATGGGACGTACACCGCACTCGCCCCGGCGCGGAACAGCTTGAAGACTATCAGCAATTGGCAACCCGCGAATGGATACCGCAGCACATTTACGATGATGTGAATGCCAATCCCGGAGCGGAACGGCCGCACACGGCTTTCGAGTACTACCGCCGCTACGTGCGTATCGAATACCTGAAGCCGTGGATTGTCATTCCGACGTTCCTGATCGTGTTCATCTCGGCCCTCTATCTGCTCGGACGGCTTTTGGCGGCGGGCGTTGGGCGACTGATGTGGGCATCGTTCGAGCGGTTGATTCACCGGCTGCCACTCATCCGGAACGTCTATTCGTCCGTCAAGCAAGTCACGGATTTTGTGTTTAGCGAGCAGGCGATCGAGTTCAATCGAGTGATTGCTGTCGAGTATCCTCGCAAGGGGATCTGGTCGATCGGCTTCGTTACGGGCGAGAGCATGTTGGACATCCGTTCGGCAGCCAACGAACCGGTGCTGAGCGTGCTGATGCCGACCTCGCCGATGCCGATGACGGGATTCACGATTACGGTGCGAAAGAGCGAAACGATCGATTTGGACCTGACGATCGATCAAGCCATTCAGTTTGTCGTCAGTTGCGGCGTGGTGATCCCGCTGCATCAGATTTGTCGCCCGGACAATTTTCCGCGGCTCTCCGCCGAGTTGTTGTCCAGCGGCAGTTCAAACCAGGAAACGCCGGAATCCTGAGATGGAGTCAGACTCCCAATGCGACGCAGCGGAAAGTGCGCCCGGCGATGCTAGCAGCCTTCGCGAGTCGGGCACTGCGGGCGGACCCCTGCGCCTGGGCACCCGCGGCAGCGCCTTGGCGCGGTGGCAAGCGGACTGGGTGGCCGATCGGCTGCGCGAATTGGGACGGGATGTCGAACTGATCGTGATCGCGACGCAGGGGGATGCAAATCTTCGCCCCCTGGGCGAGATCGGCGGTCAGGGAGTCTTCACGAAAGAGATTCAGCGCGCGCTGCTCGACGAACGCATCGATCTTGCGGTCCACAGTCTGAAGGATCTCCCGACCGAAACGGTTGCGGGGCTGTCGTTGGCGGCCATCCCGCCGCGCGAGAGCAACCACGACGTGCTGGTCTGCCGCGAGGCGGCCGATTTGCAGGGATTACCGCCGGGTTCGCGTGTCGGAACCGGCAGTACGCGGCGGCGCGCCCAGTTGTTGTACCATCGTCCCGACTTGATGGTCTCCGACATCCGGGGTAACGTCGAGACACGATTGCAGAAGCTGGCCGACGGCCAGTTCGATGCGATCGTTTTGGCCGAGGCCGGTCTCCGCCGCTTGGGCTTGGAACAGCACGTCACCCAGATTCTGCCGCGGTCCTTGATGTTGCCTGCCGTGGGGCAAGGCGCCCTGGGCATCGAGGCCCGGGCGGGCGACCAAGCGGTGCGGGAGGCATTGGCACCCTTGAATCATCCGGAGACCCAGGTGTCGGTGCTGGCCGAGCGCAGCATGCTGTTCGCGCTGCGTGCCGGCTGTCTGGCGCCGGTCGGCGCCTGGGCGCGGATCGAAAACGGCAGTTTGCGGCTGGACGGTGTCGTACTGAGCCCCGATGGCCGCGAGCGGCTGGCCGTCTCGGTGTCCGGTCCCGCGAGCGAGCCGGTCGAACTGGGGGCGGAAGCAGCGCACCGGTTGAACGCGGACGGAGCCGATCGTCTGATTGGCGAAACGCGAGGCCGGTTGCCCTTATCCTGACGATTTTGTTGTTGTTTCCGGGTGTTTCGGCCGATCATAACGTCAGGGGGTGGCCCGTTTGGCCTCCGTCCGCTCGGATCCAACCTGCCTTACTTCCTGCCCATGGAAGGACTGGACCATGCAAATCGACACATCCCGTTTCGGACCGGTCGAGATCGAGCCGGAAGATGTGCTGCTCTTTTCCCGGGGGTTGTTCGCTTTCGAGAACCATCGCCATTGGGTGTTGTTGGCGGACAGCGCGAACGGGTCCGTGGCATGGTTGCAGAGTCTGAACGATCCGGAGGTGGCATTGGCGTTGGTCAGTCCGCGCGCCTTCGTGCCCGGCTACCGCGTCAGCATCGGCCGTAGCCAACTGACGCCGCTGGAATTGGCCGCCTTGGACCAGGCCTTCGTCCTGAACGTGTTGAACCGCAACCAGGGCCGAGTCACGATCAACCTGAAGGCGCCGATTATCATCAACCTGGACCGGCGGATTGGACGCCAGGTGGTCACGAGTGACGAGCAGCCGCTACAGCTCGTATTACCCACAGCCGCGGTACGTTTGCGAAAGAGTGCGTAACGTATCCGGGGGTCGGTGGAAATCGAACAGTTTGCTATCGATCAATAATCTTTGTCAGCCGCTTTCCCGATAAACCCAAACTATCGGGGCCGAGCAGACCGGTTCGCCCGCCAGCGTCGGAGCACCTCGGACGGTGACACGGCTCGCGGGGAACGATCGGTCCAGAGCGTGGCTTTGGCATTTGGGAAGGAGCCAACGATGTTGGTTTTGTCGAGACACCGCGACCAGAGCATCATGATCGGCGACGACGTCGTGGTTACCATCGTGGACATCCGCGGCGACAAAGTCCGATTGGGCATCAACGCGCCGACGGACATTCCCGTGCATCGTCGCGAAGTCTACGAAGCCATCAAGCGCGAGAACGAGAAGGCCGCGCGCATGCAACCCGAAGATACCCGTAGCGTCAGTGTTCCCAATTCCGCTGCGACCTGAAAGTTACGCCGCTTGGCGGCGGGAGCGGCTGCGGGCCGGGCCAAGCACTTCTCGGCAATCGTCCTCGTCGGATAAGTCGGCTTGACGGTAGGCGAGTTCCTCGTCGGTCCCAGCGTCGGCTTCCTCGAACTCGTCGCGGCATGCATATCCGTAGCCATAGCCACCGTAGCCGTAGTAGACGCCGGTGCGGTCATCGCGGATTCGATTCGCCACAACGCCGATCAGCTCGACGCCGACGGCGGCCAGTCCCCCGACGGCGCGCAGAACCAGGCGGCGGTGGTTCTTCTCCGGCTGGAGCACCAGGATCAGCCCCTCGGTCAACCGCCCGATGATCGCGGCATCTGCAGCGGCCAGGACGGGCGGGCAATCGATCATCACCTGGTCGTAGTTCGCTTCGGCCCAGGCCAGCACGTCGGCCATCCGCGGGTCGCTGAGTAGTTCCGAAGGATTGGATGGTTTCGGGCCGCACGGCAGGACATCCAGCCGCGGAATGCCGCTGGCCTGGATACGCGTCGAGCACATGAGGTCGACCGGCTGGTCGCCGCGCAGGATCTCGGACAACCCGCCCTGGGCTCGCATCTCGAACAGCTTCGTCAAGCCGGGACGGCGCAGGTCGGCGTCGATCAGCAGGGTGCGTTTGCCGGCCTGGGCGTGCGAGACGCCCAGGTTGGCGATGACGGTCGTCTTGCCGTCGCTCGGTTCGGTGCTGGTGATCGCGAGCCGCTCCAGATCCCGGCCGGAAAAGGCGAGGGTCGTGCGGAGGGTGCGGAACGCCTCGCTCTCGACCGATTCGGGAGCCACGTGGACCTGGAGGGCCTGCGGCCCCGAGGTGGCCGAGGCGGACAGTTCGCGGATCATCGCCAGCACCGGAGCCCCCAGTTGCTGCTGCAGTTCCTCGGGCGAACGGAACCGGTCGTCCAGGATGTCCATGACGTAGACGAACGCCAAGCCAACGCCCAGTCCGCCGACCAGGCACATCATCGCGACCAGCTTCAGCTTAGGCGAAACGGGCCGGTCCAACGCCTTCGGTTCGCTGACGACGGCCACCCGCATGTCCGCGCGGTTCTGGCCGAGGTCGATGTTCGCGATGCGGTTCAGTAGCGTGTCGTGCAGATTGCGCAGCCGGGACAGATCGTGTTCGACGATCTTCATTTCGGCCATCCGGTCGTTCATCATCACCGCTTCCGACTCGGCTTCGTTGTACTGCTGGCCGAGCCGTTGCTCGTGTTCCCGCAGGTTGGACAACTGCTCCTCGACCATCGACACCAGCATCGGCGCCAACCGGCCGTCGTCCAGGCTGGCCAGACGCTGGTTGACCATCGTTTGGTAGTTCAGCAGGTAGTCGCGTCCGCTGCGGATTTGCTGGGACAGCTCGAGCACCTTGGGATGCGCTTCGCCGTAGTGTTCCAGCAGGGTTTCCAGTTTGGCCTGGTCCTCCATCAACTGGCGTTCGATCTGGGCGCGAGTCTCCACGTCTTTGGTGTTGAGTCCCATGACGCTCATCGTCAGTTCGCGGCCGATCAGCGGTTCGACGCTGCTCAGGTGCTGGCGGACGCTGCTGCCTTCGCGGATCGCCGTGCGGATCGCGGCCAGCGACGCCTCCAACTGCAAGCGGTCCTGCTGGACCTTGACCAAGGCTTCGTTCAAGCGGAGGACGCGCTGGACGGCGGGATGGACGACGTTCTGGTTTCCGGAGATGCCCAGGTCGCGCATCTGTTTCTGGACCTCCAGCAGTTCCTGCTGTTTGCTGCTCAACTTGTTCTCGATCTCCAGCCGTTCCCGGTCCAGGATCTGGACGATCTCCGCCGAGACGTTCTTGTGGTTGCGTTCCACGAACTCCAAGTACGACTGGACCACGGCCCCGACCACGGCCTCTGCCGCGCGGGGCGACCGCGAGCGATACGAGATCTCGATCACGTTGGTGCGGCGGACTGCCTGGGCCGTGATGTCTTGGCCCAGCACGTCCGCCCAGCGGTGCCGCGGTTGGGTGGCGAAATCGATCCGCATTTCGGCCGAGTCCTTCAGCAGTTTCTCGACCGCGCCTTCCAGAACCTCTTGCGTGGTGAACAACCGTTCGTAGGTCGGGATCAGGGCCTGGCGACTGGACTCGGCCGTCATGGTCGGCGACCACACGTCGGCTCCGGATTGCAGGATCAGCAATTGCGCCGTGGCTTGGTACACGGGCGTTGCGGTCGAGTAGTAAAGGCCGCCCAGCAGGGCAGCGACGACCACCGCCGCGATCACATAGACCTTGCGGTGCAAGACGGCTTGGACGAAGCGGATCAGGGCATGGATCGAATCGGCCGACGAGGGCGCGAGCGTTTCGTCTGCCAAGTGGTGTGTGTCGTGTTGCATCATCGGGGATCTGGGACGGGTTATAGGCCGGGAATCGCCGAAGAAAAACCGAAGCGGACAAAGCTCTGGATCGTTCCCACGGTAAACGTCAAAGGCGTCTCTTCGATGCTGACCACGTCGCCCGGCGCGAGCGTCAGATTCGCGTTGCCGCCGCGTTTCGCGGCGCGGATCGAACACTGGATGACGGCCGGCTCGTCCATCGTGTCCAATTGGCGGATGACGCTGACCTTGTCCGCCAGTTCCAGCGTCAAACCGCCCGCCAACGCGATCGCATCCAGCAATCGCACCTGCTTGTCCGGGGGAACTTCGAATTGGTCGGGCCGGCGGACCAAGCCGATGACCTGGATCGTCGTCGGCTCCTTTTCGCGGACCATGATGATCGAACCGTCTTGGATTTGGTACTCGGGACTCATGCCCTCGCTGGCGGCGATCAGGTCGACTCGCACCGAGTCGCTCTCGGCCACGGTCGTGCGCTGACCATTGTACGATTCCAACAAGGCGGCCGGGTCCGGCACGTTGCGGACCTCGACGATCGTCGAGGCCTTTTCGCTCAATCCGCCCGCCGCGATCAACGCGGCCAGCAGATCGCCTTGGGACGCTGGCAGCTCGTACGTCCCCGGCTTGCTCACCGCCCCCACCACCGTCACCCGCACCGTCTTGCGCTGCTTCTGCAGCACCGCCACGTTGGGGTCGCGGTAGATCCGCCGGTTGATGCTCTCGTGGCGGATCAACTGTTCCGCATCCGTCAGCATCATCCCGGCCACGCGGATCGGGCCGATCAGCGGGATGTTGATCTCACCGGATTCGGCGACCCGCAGCGGCCAACTCGGCGGCGACCGGTCTTCCAGACCCGTCGCGATCGTCACTTCCAACACGTCGCCGACTTGAATCCGCTCGCTGGCCGCCGAGGCTTGCGCCAAGCGGCTGAGGTCCACCTTGTGCAGCCCCTCGACCTTGCCGATCAACAGTTCCGGCGGCAGGTTGCCCGGCCGGTACACGGGACTCTGGCAACCGGCCGCGGCGAGCAACAGGCCGATCGTCAGCATGATCGGCGGCGGAAACGTCTGGGCGATTCTTCTCACGACAACCCTCATCGCTCTGCGTGTGCGGCACACCCCATTCTCCCGCCGGAAGCGTCAGCTTCCCGACGGACTGTCGCTCCGCGAGTTGTGTACGGCGACAGGAATCGCAATCGCCGCCGCCACGATCAACCCGATGAACAACGGATTGCGGAAGATCTCGCTGGCCGGCTGCTGGCCCCGGACCAGGGGCGGCGAGGAGAGGACCGTGAGTTGACCTTTCGCTGCCGGCGGAGCGGCTCCCTCGGTCCACACCCGACAAACGACCATGTAGGATCCGAAACGAATCTGGTAAACGCCCGCCGGCACTTGGGCGAATTCGAACTGGCCGTCGGCGCCGCTGACCGTCTGCGCAACGATCTGCCCGTTCCGCAGCAGTTCGAGCGATTCCTGGGGGGCCGGTTGACCGTCCAAGTCGATCATTCGCCCCTGCAAACTGCCACGCGAATCCAGCCGGACATCGTGAATCACAGGGCGGGAGGCCGACGCTACTGGCGGACTGTCGGCGCGAGCCGGGGTGATTGGCAGCAGCCATCCCGAAACGGCGAGCCAAGCCAGCAGCATCTTTCCGCGTTGTCCGAAGTTTCTCATCTTGCCATGTCCCCATCGTTGGACGGAAGTCAAGCCGTCCGGAATCTCGGTTCGTCCAAACGCGGCGGGATCATAACGGAATGCGATGGCGGGTTAAAGGTCGAATTTGTCCGCGCGGCTCGTGATTCGACCAACTTTTCCTTGAGAAGCTGTAGGGGTCGTGCCGATTCTGTCGGATGTATCGGTAGAAACGGCTGCACCGCGCGATGGCGTTGCTAGCCCCTGCGCTGGAGTGCAAGCGTTGGAATTCATGCTCCAGCGTGCCCGGCGTTGGAGTTCACGCTTCAGCGTGCATCGAAACGAAACTGCGGAATCCGGAAACCTCGAAGCAAGGTAACTCGCACGATGGTACACACGACGAAAACGGCACTCGATTGGCGGATGGGACTGTTGCTGGCCGCGACCATCGTCCTGGCAAACACGCCGCTGGACCTTGCGGCGCAAGACGCAATTCCACCCGGGTTTCGGGCGTATTCGCTGCATCACGCTCAAGCCGGCGAAGTCGCTCCGCAACTGCAGAAGATGTTGGACGAACTGGGCGCCCGGCAAGAGGTCTTGATCGATCGCACCGGCAACCGGCTGCTGATTCGCGGTCCCGAGCAGTCGGCGGGCCTGACCGACCAGTTGGTGCAGACCCTGGACCGGCCTCCCGCCGTGCCCGTGCCTGCGGCCGTCGCGTCGCCGACTCAGCCGACCTTCGCCCGCGGCTACGCGGTCGAACCGGGCTCCGCCGAGGCAGTGCTGGCGCAGCTTCGCGGCCGTTTCCCAGCGGACAGCGGATTCCGCGCTGCTACCGATGCTCGCACCGGGCAGATCATCGTCGTGGCCCCTGAGGCGATCCATGCACAGGTGGCCACCATGTTGCCCGCCCCACGCGGTGCTAGCCCCCTGGCCACCGGGCAAACGCTGGCCAGCCCCGTTTCGCCGATGACCACGACACCCGGAGTCACCCGCCAAGTCCACTCGCTGCGGCACGTGACGTGGCAGGAATTGGAGGAAGAGCTGGCTCGCCTCTGGGGCCGGCGTCTGCTGCGGTCGACCTCCCGCGACGGCGAAGTGGCCACGATCCATGCCCAGGGCGCCGACGGCCCCTACCCCATTATCAAGATCGACCGCCGTAGCGATTCGGTCAGCTTCCTGGGCACCGCCGACGTCGCCCAGGGATGGTCGCAGATCGTGCGGATGCTCGATCAGCCGCAAGCCAACGACTCGCAGCAAACCCGGTTGGTGGCCGTCGAAAAGGCCGATCCGCAGCAGATCCGCCAGACGGTCGCGATGATCCAAGACGCATCGCGCGAGGCCGCCGAAGCCGGCAACGATGCGATCGCCATGGTCTTCCAGCAGCCCGGCGAACCGGCGGCGCCGGCCGCCCAACCCACCTTGCCGGCCGCCGAGCCTGCGCAGCCGGCGCCCGGTGCGGCACCCGGGGGACAGGCAGCGCCCGTCGGCGACGAGACCGATTTCGGCGGCGTGCTGGGACCGGTGCAGATCGAATACATCGAAGGTCTGGACGTCATCGTCCTGCGCGGCAACCGGCGCGACGTGGAACGTCTCCAGAAAATCATCGGGGACATCGAACGGCTGAGCCAGGAGACGCTGCCGTTGATCGAAATCCATCCGCTGCGCTTCGTCGGCAGCCAGGTGATGGCGCAGCTTGTCAGCGAAATCTACAACGAAATCCTCTCGCCGCGCCAAGGAGTGGTCACGATCCGCCCGCTGGTCAAGCCGAACGCGATGCTCCTGATCGGACGGACGGACAGTGTCACCATCGTCAAGGAATTGATCGTCAAACTGGACCAGCCCGTCGCGGCGGAATCGCAGTTCGAAGTGTTTCAGCTCAAGCACGTCTCGGCGCTGGACGCCCAGGAGACGATCAGCGCCTTCTTCGTCGACCGCATGACCCAGGCTCAGGTCGGCACGCAGGCTCAGGGCTTGCGTCCCGGTTTGGGAACCCGCGTGAACGTCGTCGCCGATTACCGCAGCAACCAATTGATCGTCCAGGCCAGCGCCCGCGACATGGACGAAGTCCGCCGGTTGATCACGCGGATCGATGTGGAAACCTCCGGCGCCACGAACGAATTGAAGATCTTCCGCTTGAAAAACGCATTGGCCTCCGACATCGCTCCGGTTCTGCAAGATGCGTTGAACTGGCAGTTGATCGGCAACCGGACTCCCGTCGGCGCCACGACCACCGGATTCGGCGCGGGGGTCGGCCAGGCGGAAGAACGCGCCCGCATCCGCTCGGCCATCCTGACGTTCATGACCATCGATTCCGAGGGCAACAAGCTGCTGGAATCGGGGCTGCTGAGCGACGTGCGCGTCACGGCCGACGTGAACGGCAACGCCCTGATCGTCACCGGTCCGTCGAAGAGCATGGGCCTGATCGCCGCCCTGGTCAAAGAACTGGACACACTGCCCAGCGCCCAAGCGCAGATCAAGGTATTCACGATCGTCAACGGCGACGCCACGTCGCTGTCCACCATGCTTCAGCAGTTGCTGAGCCAGACCACGCAGGCCACCCAGCAGTTCGGCGGGGCGTTCGGACAGGGGACGCTCAATCCGTTCCTGGCCCCTGCCCTGCAAGCCGCTGCGGCATCGGGCGAAGGCACGCTGGTGCCCGTCCGCTTCGGCGTCGACCAGCGGACCAACAGCATCATCGCCACCGGCTCGGAAGGCGATCTGGGGGTGGTCGAGGTGATTCTGATGCGGCTGGACGAGCAGAGTTTGCGCAAGCAGCAGACGGTCGTCTATTGGTTGGCCAACGCGCCTGCCACCGAAGTCGCTACGGCGGTGAACAACTGGTTGACGCAACGCACCCAGCAGTTCCAGCAGCAGGTTCAGATCTCGCCCGAAAGCCCCACAATCCGGATCAACCGCGAGATCATCGTGGTGGCCGAGACGATCAGCAACTCGATCATCATCAGCGCCGCGCCCGATCTGATCGAAGAGATCAAGCGGGTGGTCGAGTCGCTGGACCGCCGCCCGCCGATGGTCAAGATCGACGTGCTGATCGCCGAAGTCGCCCTAACCGACTTCTTCGAATTCGGAGCGGAATACGGGCTTCAGGATGGACTATTGTTCAACCGCGACTCTGCGACAGGCAATCCGCCGGTCGGCTACAACTTCAATAACATACCGTTGGGAAACACAGGGGGCGTTCCGGGAAATGTCTTGGCTCAAGGCCTCAGCTCGTTCGGCATGGGGCGGGTCAGCGGCGAACAGGGATACGGCGGTCTGGTGTTGTCGGCCAGCAGCCACTCGATCTCCGTCCTGATTCGCGCCTTGCAGGAACGCGGCCGACTGCAGATTCTCAGCCGGCCGACGATCACTACGCTGGACAGCCAGCCGGCGCTGGTCAACGTGGGTGCCACCGTGTCACGTCTGGCGGGCACCGTGCTGAACAACAACAATTCGCAGCAGAATATCGAAGATGTCGATACGGGTATCATCCTGGGCGTCACGCCGCGTGTGACGCCGGAAGGCATCATCGTCATGGAGGTCGATGCCACGAAATCCAAGCTCAGCGACACCGAGGGCGTGCAGCTACCCACGGGCGGAGTCGATGGCGGCACATTCTTCCAGCCCAACATCGACATCATCAACGCCAGCACGACGGTCAGCGCCCGTAGCGGTCAGACTGTGGTCTTTGCCGGGTTGATCACGACGACCAAGGCCGATGTCCGCCGAGGCATTCCGTGGCTGTCCGATCTGCCCGTTGTTGGCCCCATGTTCGCCTTTCGGAACAAGGTCGATCGGCGCAGCGAGTTGCTGATCGTGCTGACGCCCCGCGTGATTCATGGCAACGAAGATCAGGAGATCGACTGGATCAAGTATGCCGAGACGGAACGGATGAGTTGGTGCCTGGCCGACGTGGCTCAGATGTACGACACCAACGGCATGACCGCCCGGCCTGGACTGTGGTGCGATTGCCCCGACATGGTGACGATCTATCCCGACACCTGTCCCACCGGGATGCCGCTGGACATGCCGCTCGAGACGCCGACCTATCCCGGCCCGGTCGAACAAATGGAACTGCAACCGACGCCGAGCGAGGCCACGCCCAGCGGTGCCGGAGCGGCGGCGGATGCGGCCTATTCCGCGCCCAGGCAACCGGTAGCGCCGGCCGCTTATTCGCCCCAGCCCCAAGGGCCCGCGGCCTATGCCCCGGCACCCTACGCGGCGGCCAGCCAACCAGCAAGTCACGGTCGCCATCCGGCCGCGGCACCGGGCTACTCCGCCGCGCCGGCGTACTATGAACCAAGACAAACGGCCCACCCGCAACCGGTGCAGCAACCGGCGCCTTACGGTGTGCCCACGAGATAATCGAAGAGGATGATCGAAGGGGTCGGGAGTCGTTTCCGGGAGACCATTTTTCATGTCGACAAATCGTCACCCGGAAACGACTGCCGAGCCACTTGCGTTGGAGTTCACGCTTCAGCGTGTGCTTTTCGGGTCCACTCGCGACCGGCACGCTAAAGCGTGAACTCCAACAAGAACGACTGCCGAGCCAGTGTTCCTCGCATTTCACGGAGAATCAAGGACGATGACCCGCTACTTGCTCGTGACCGTGACCGTCGCGCTGCTGGCCGGATGCCAGACCATCGGACTGGATGCACCGAAGTCGCTGAGCGACAAACTGCCGGCCCTGACCAAGGAGGGCCGCGACCAAGCCGCCCGCAAAGCGGTGCCCACGCGGATCGTGGCGATCTGGTCGGACGCGGTGTACTCGCAAGCCGGAACGACGCCGGTGCGGGGCTTCGGAGGCCGGATCTACTTCTACAACGACAAACACGAAGCCGTGCCGGTCGAGGGCCAGTTGATCGTCTACGGTTTCGACGACACGGTCGCCGACAATCCGAACAAGACCCCTAGCCGGAAATTCGTGTTCACGGAGGAGCAGATCGCCAGCCGCCACTCGGTCACCGAACTGGGCGATTCCTACAGCGTCTGGCTTCCATGGGACGAGGTCACCGGATTCAAGAAGACCGTCACGTTGATGCCGATGTTCGTGCCCAACGACGGCCAGATCGTGATGGGGCCACAGACGGTCAACCTGCTGCCCGGCAAGGCCCGCCCGGAGTCGGAAGCGGATCGGGCGGGAGCGAGAATCTCGTCACGCAGCCCCGGCGGAAGCCAAGCGGTTCGTCCCGTGTCGTACGAGACGCAATTCGGACCCGGCGGCTGGCAGATCGCCAGCGAGGCGACCGACCCCACATCTGCAGACGCTCCGCGGATGAAAACCACGACGATCAAGCTGCCACCATCGATGACGCAGCGTATGGCGTTGGAGGCGATGGCCGGCCAGAGCGGCGAATCGGCAGAGCCCGGCAGTTTTCCATTGCCTCGGGATGCCAGTGCGAGTGGATTGCAGTCGATGGGCGATGGGGCGACTACGGTTGAGCTGCAGGGTCAGCCGGCGGCGCAAACGTCAGCTCGTTTTGAACGTCCGAGATACCAGGCTCCAAAAGGAGCATCTTGGCAACGAGGGCCCGGTCTTGCTCCGTCGCCACCTGGCCTCGCAGCACCGCAGTTCGGCCCTGCATCTCGACCGTGACCGAACCCATCTCCTGGATGCGGGGAATACGGGCGATCTGAGTCTGCACGCGGTTGGTGACAACCACGGGGGACGCTTGCACCGTCGGCGCGGGAAAACCCAATTGGACGGATGTCCTCAAATTCATGCGTGTCGGACCCCTTTGGCCGGTCCGGCCGCCGAACATGTTGTTCATGCGATTGAGGTTGCTGAACTGGTTGAGACCGCTCGTGTTGAAGCCAGTCGTACCTCGGCCAAAACCCTGCGTCATCTGCCCAGTTTGTCCAGTCTGTCCCGTTTGATCTCGCAGTGCTCCGACACCTGCCATATCGCCACCGACAAGTTGCCCCGCTTCGCGGTTTTCCCGCAAATAGCGGGCATTGCTGTCGATCATGCCAGTCGCCCCCAGTTGCTCGGCGGTCTGGGCACCAGTCCCCTGAGTGGTTCCGCTGCCTGACTGAGTTCCACTCGTGCCGGTGCCGGTAGTGGTCCGTTGGGCCAACAGATCGTCGGCGACCATCGAGTGCAGACCGAAGACCACCACCACAAAAAGCAACGTGCGACCCATGACGATCCCCTTCTCTTTAGCCATATCTAGAAGCATCCTGCCTGAAGTTGAACCCCGCAACGAGCCCACTTGTTCCGCAGTGCCCGAGCTCCCGCGCTGCCCGTAGCTGAATTCGTGAGAATTCAGATGGAAACAAAGTAGTAGGCACACTCCGTGTGCCGTAAACTGCGGACGGCACACGGAGTGTGCCTGCTACAATTTGCGTCCGAATTCTCACGAATTCGGCTACCAAGTTACCATCCGGGCCCGTGCCGTTATCATCCATTCGACCAATTGGAACATGCGTCTCCAAGCCCACCAGCGCCATCCGCTGCCACATTTCGCTGCCCTTCCCTATTGTCTGCATGATGCGGATGGTTTTCCAGGGCGAAGGCAAACTTTCGGGCACCTGAAGTGGTAATACTGATTGTAGCGACATTTCCACTTGATGTGCAAACCTCGAAATCTCGGTTTTCTTTGGAGCAATCACCATGACCAACTGGTATCCGCGGATGCTGGCGGAACGAATTCTTCTTGGCGTGTTTTGCGTAGCCTTGGCCTGCAGTCCGGCTTGGGCCGAGCGGCCGACCGCACCGCGGTTGCTGCCTCAGGATACGCTGGCCTACGTCCGGGTGGCCGACATGCCCGATCTGATCGAACGGTTTCAGGATACGTCGGCAGGTCGCATCAGCCAAGACGAACAGGTGCGGCCGCTGCTGAAGCACCTATGGGGGTCGCTGGAGGACGCGACCAAGGAAATCGAAGGCGTCTTGGGCGTTTCGCTCCAGGAATTGCTTTCGATTCCGCAGGGCGAGACATGTTTGGCCTTGGTCGCGCCGGAAACGGGACCTCCCGCGGTCGTGTTATTGCTGGATGTGGGCGACCGGATGCCGGTCATTCAGAAGATGTTGGACCAAGGCGAATTCGCCATGTTCGAGCGCGGCGCCGAGCGGAGGATTGAAGCCATCGAAGGCACGGACGTGATCATCCAGCAAATGCCGGGTGGACGGCGGCGCGAGATGGCGTATTTGCAGCGCGAGGGCACGGTGATCGTCGGCACCAATTCGACAGTGCTCAAGTCCATCGTGGACGCCTGGGATGGTCGGCCGACTTCGAAGCTGTCTGACAACACGGACTTCACCGCGATCATGAAGCGTTGCACGGGCGACGAGGGCGAGCAACCGCAGATCACGTTCTTTATCGACGCCCTGGAATTGACGAAGCGGGTGGCCCGCGGCAATGTGACCGGCCAGACGCTGATCGCCCTGCTGCCCGCCCTGGGCTTGGACGGCATCGGCGGACTGGGCGGCAGCATCGCGTTGGCCACCGAACAGTACGACAACGTGGCGCATATCCATCTGCTGTTGGACACTCCGCGAAAGGGGATCGTCGAGATGCTGGCCCTGCGCGGCGGCGACTTGACTCCCGAATCCTGGGTTCCGACCGACGCCGTTTCCTACACCAGTTTCAACTGGGATATCGACACCAGCTACACGGCGCTGCGAACGCTGTTCGACGCGATCCGCGGCGAGGGCGCGCTGGACCGCGAGGTCGGTCGGCGTCTGTCCGACCCGCTGGGCATCGAGTTCGAAAAGGAGTTTCTCGCCGCGCTGGATGGCCGCGTGACGGTGGTGTCGTGGATGGTCAAGCCGGCGCGGTTGAACAGCCGGGCCAATCTGTTGGGATTGAGACTGAAGGATCCCAAAGCATTCCGCAACACTTGGTTGAAAGTCACGGAGCATCTGCCGGGCCAGTTGGAACGCAAGGCGTTCGGGGCGAATGAGTATTGGCAGATCCGCCTCCCCGAGCCTCCCGCCGACCAGCCGGAGCGGCCATTATTGCGGGACCCCGATCCGGTCGTGGCGATCGTGGGCGACTATCTGCTGCTAACCGACAGCAGCGAATTGCTGAAACACGCGATCGTCACCAAGGGCGGTGGGGCGGGTTCGCTGGCCGGTGAGTTGGATTTCAAGTTGATCGCGAGCAAGATCCGCCGTCAGAACGGGGGCGAGAACCCAGGCATGTTGTCGTTCTACCGACCCGAGGAATCGCTGCGGTTGATGTACGAGTTGGCCACGTCGGACACGGCGCGCCAGCGGCTGCAGTCGCAGGCGGAGAACAATCCGTTCTTCGGTGCCTTGGACGGCGCCTTGCAAGACAATCCGCTGCCCCCGTTCGCCGTGATCGCCCGCTATCTGGCTCCCGGCGGCAGCCTGATCACCAACGACGCCACCGGATTCCACTACACCAGCTTCACCCTCCGGCGACGCTAAACTCGGACGGAACCAAAGTTGTTTAGCGGCAAGCCGAAGGCGACAGCGTCCGCTGGGCTTGCTTCCTCTCGACTCGACGACAAAAATCACAAGAGTGAGCTGTTCTTGATTGGAGGGAATCACCGATGGCCGCGGTTTTGGCGAGCCACATTGAATTGGACGAGATCGGAGTAGCCTGGATTGACGACACCAACGTCAAAGTGATCGAGGTGGTGTTGGACAAGTTGACGCACGGATCCAGTCCGGAAGAAATCCACTTCCAGTACCCGCATTTGTCGCTTGCTCAGATCCACGCCGCGCTCGCCCACTACCACGATCACCGCGGCGAGTTCGATGACCGAATCGCGCGTGACGGGGCGGAGATTGGTGAGATCCGAAGGCAGTCGGGAGAAACGCCGGGGCGGAAGAAATTGCGGACGTTAGGACGCCTGCCATGATCTTTGGTGAGCAATTAGCGCTCACCGTGGGGCGGTGTATTCGCGACCTGGAACTGATTGCCACGGTCTATGATCCGCCAGACATCGCCAATCGCATCGAGTTCCTGCCGCTGCGATAATGGCGCCATCCTTCCGTCGGCACGTTAAGCTCGGCCGCAATCACATCGTTTACCGGCAAGCCGAAGGAGGCTGCTGAAAAAGTCGTGGGGTAAGCTTCCAGCTTGCCA
>JAHDXO010000091.1 GCA_023382975.1 Pirellulaceae bacterium | reverse complement strand
TTGCTTACAACGACCTTCAAATCGACTACTTCATCGGACAGCTAGTTGCGCTCATCCGGCATAAGGCGACGAACAACGGACTGGTCCTCGTCATTGGTAAGTCGGAGTACAAGAAAGTTGTTGCATTGGCTGAGAATCGTGCGGCTAACGTCAGAAGGACGTTGGCTTACGACGACGATCGATACGCCATATTTCCGCCCCTCTTTCGCAATCCTCTCGAACGTATCGAGTGCTTGCCGTTCCACTGCATCAGCATCCGCGCGTACCGGCAAATACAGGTGGGCTTCGTCGCAAACCAGCGCAAACGGTCGGCGTTTGGCGGGCTTCATCCAGAACTGCACTGTATAGAGCAATCGTGCAAAGACACCGGTAACAACGGGGAGAACATCTGAGGGTACCTCTGAGAAATCGACAATCTTCACCCCCGGCGCGACCCCATCGGAAATCAAGAGCTTCACGACTTGTTCAGCCAACCAGTCATAAGTCAGTGCATCACTCGGTGGCTGGAACATGAAACCGTAACGTCGATCATCCAGTTTTGAACGGAGTCGTGAAATAAACCGTGTCAGGCGACCTTCCCATTCTCCTTTCACATCATTTCCCCGTGCACCGACCCCTTTTCGGGTGTCGTCATCTTGCAGCAAATCAACAAGACTGCTGATGGCGTATGGAATTGGGGAATCGACAGTGAACGTCTTGCGAACGTCTTCCTTCTTTTCCGTCTCCAGTATCCTGTCTTTTAGATCGCGGACGTGAAGTGTGAATCGGGACGCCTGATTCGGTGCGTTCTGATCGCTTCGGTCGAGAATCATCGAGAGCATTTCATCTCGATTCAGCATCCAGTAGGGCAGAAATACTGCATCACCGGGTGGCTTATCTAAATCGCCAGGACCTGCAATGTGAAATCCCTCCGCATATCCCCCCCGAGCCTTGGTCAGCGGCGCATATTCGCCGTGCATATCGAGAACGATGAGATTTGGAAACTTGAGTCGCGACGCACGCTCTAACAGGAGCGCGACGGACCAGCTCTTCCCTGACCCCGTACTTCCGAGAATTGAAGCATGACGTTGAAAGAATCTGTCACCGCTTGCGATTGCCGCTGCAGAACGATCTACCATGAAGTGTCCGAGTTGAAGTCGTTCCTCTTCAGCGATGTCGGCACCCAACAATCCCATAAAGCGCTGCAGGTTGCCACCGTCAAGGATGAAACAATCCCGATCGATTTGCGGAAAGGAGTCCGCGCCGCGTTTGAAGACATTCCGGTTCTCGCCTTCAACGGTTCGGTATGTGCCCACAAGTACAACGCGGATGATATCTTCGGGGTGGGGAGCTAAAGGCAATTCAGTAGCATAGTCCTCATCCTGTTCGAGGACGGCATCGCTGAGGCTTCTTGTCACACGCTCGATCATGCCAATCAAGAACTCTCGCTCAGTGGTTCCTCGTACCGCTACCAAATTCCCGATGCCAACTCGGGTGATCAGGGAGGAGTCCTGCACTTCGATCAATACACGACTCGTATCGACTGCTTTGACTCGGCCAATGCGGTCGTCGTCTTTGAATTGGAGGGCTGCTGGCTGGCTGGATGTTGTCATGGTTCAAGCACTTCGGAAATGAATTGGTCTAGGTCCCAAATGTTAGCACCGTTGAAGGCAACCGTCCCGTCTTTCGTATGGACGATCGTTCCCGGATCAACTGTCGGATTGCAGGTAAGGACTGTCATCTGCGGCGATTGGGCAAGCAG
Source organism: Pirellulaceae bacterium (assembly GCA_023382975.1). Lineage (GTDB taxonomy): Bacteria > Planctomycetota > Planctomycetia > Pirellulales > Pirellulaceae > SKKK01. The sequence continues at coordinate 30,074 of JAHDXO010000091.1, read as the reverse complement.
GATGGCCCCATTTACTGAAAGGGAGTGTGTCAATACAAGTGTCGGCGCCCCATCGCGAATACGTGGCGAGAGGTGGGTTTCCAAGTGATCATCATTGAATCCATATCCAAGCACGAGGAACCGGGACGCTTTGTCGATGTCGCGGTTAGCTCGCTCGCGATGACTATCAAATGGACGGTCGTAACCGGTCCGAAATTTGTTTCGACCGGGTGTTATAATCAGGCGCGGGAGAGATAGGGAATACGGGCAGCGAATCGGCTCGCTATTGTGCTGATACCAATCAACGCTCCCGTGTGGTTTTGAAAGCGTTATGCGATCGGCGAATCTCCTATAGACTTTACCTTTGCTGTAGCTTGTATCGCGGCAGAATCTCATCTGGCACTCTCTGGGATTCAGCCGACCATAATGCTCACCAACAAAAAGAGTGTCCACGCCAAGTCCAGCCATTTCGGCGGCGACCTCGATCAATCTCTCATAATTCGTAGTGACGACTGGGATTCCAGTGGTCGGCTTCAGAAGATGTGGAAAAAGCCGTGTCAATCGCAGAGTGCGTTTACCGGAAAACACGTCTTCAATGACTGCGGTCTCAAAACTGCAGATGAACTGCGATGTAAGGAGGACGATGGCTGCCTCGACCTCTGGCGTGGGTGGATATTTTAGCATCGCAGATTCAAGATCATGGCCGGACTCAAGGAGGGTTGCGATCGGCTCCCAAGTCGAGTGGTAAGACAAGTCGAGACTGCTCGGAATCTGCTCCAGCAAGTGGTTTCCCAGAGCGTTCATTCCTGGAATTCCCTCGGCGCACGAAAGGCCCGAACCGACGATGGTCACGAGGCCGTCAGTAAAGTGTGCTTGAAGCCGTCTCTTGAGTTCGTCAGAAGTCATTTAATATGGCTCAGAGGTTGCAGATCACCGGATAACAACCGTGGAAGAAGTCGGTCTCGTACGAGAGTCAATGCTCGGGTCTGGTCTGAGTTCTGCCGAATCTGTTCAAACAGGGGCGAAATGGCATGAGCGAACGCCTTCTCGATATCGGATGGCGATTTTAGGAACTGGATTCGGTTCATGTTCCCTTGATTGAGCTTTGGCTGCACGGCTCCCGTTACAAACGCAGTGATATTTGAATTCCTCAAGTGGAGGTAAATGTGCTCGGTAGAAACATGGTTGGCCCCCCGGAGCACGTGAGCGTGATTGTTGACCCAGAACCTTCCCCAGACGTATTGGAGAACAGGTGTCCCGTCATCGTTGAGCACTGATCCATCTTCGCCCATCAATACGTGTACGCCGTCAAATAGATAGGCGTCAACGTGGTCCATCACCGAAGCTGCTCCATAATACGGGTATGCACCTTGGCGTTGCTGACGCTGTCGACCGGATAAGGGAATTCGTTTTGAGTCGAAAATCTCAATGACATCACGAAGCGATATGAAGTTCCAACCCACTGGGATCTTCCCCAAAGCCGAGCCCTGGAACGCATCCGGAAACATTTCGGCAATGTCGGGCTCGAGATTCGGAAGGGCGGCTCGTGACACCTGGGCGTTGGTCCACTTAGGTTGTTGGGCGCGGATGTCGGCTTTGGCCCGCACTGGGTCGAAATCCAGGAACCACGACTTGAACAGCGCCCGTGCCATCGCTTCGATGGTCTCGTTCGTGCGGCGGTTCAGTTCGATTCTGTCGTCGAGGGTGCCGAGAATGTCTGCGATGCTTAGTTGTTGCGCCAAGGGTGGACAGCGAAAGCGAAAAGACCTGATCTGGTCGGCACTAATGTGAGGAACGGCAGTACCTGTTTGCACCGCAAGTACGTGGTCGGTGAACGCTTTGGAGCCAATGAGGTAACGGAGGAAACGTGTGTGAAGATTCGGCCCGCCACGAAGGCGTGAAACGCGTTGAACAAGAAGTGCCGGGAGGTCGTGAGTTGATAGCGCAGCGTATTTCAGTCCAGCATCGATCCACGGGCGATCCATTGCGAGTACAACATCACCTTCTTGAAGGTGATACCGCTCCAGGTCCTGGGCTGCTTGGAGGGGCCATAGTTTCACACCTTCCCATCGGAGCGCACCTTGAACGACATTATCTCCGCGAAGAAGCCGGATTCCATCCGGTCCATCAATATACGAAGAGCTCTTGAAGGGAAAACCGGTCAGAATCTCAACCTCATCGCCAAGAGCTGTCTCACGCCAGAGAGATTTCATAGATGGTCTCCGGAACGTGGCGTTTTCGGTTTCTTCGTTGACTTCTTCGCCTCCTTCTTGGACTTCGGAGGCTGCTGGTACTCAATTCGTTTTAACTCATCCAGCATTGCCTCAAAATGTTCATCGACGGGTTGCGGCAGCGCTGCCTGGGCGCGGCGGTACTGCTCGAATTCGGCTTCTGCTTTGCCCACCGCGTCTTCGTGCGAGATCTTTCCAGCGTGCGTCAAAATGTCTCGATCGCTCAGGCGGAGGAAATCGTCGAGCTTCTCGATCCAGTCGGCCATGTACATCGGCCGCCGGTTGAGGGCCTGCAACTCGGCGAATTCCAGGTACGCGGTGACGATCCGGTTCAGCGCGTTGAGTTCGTCGGCATTCAGGTAGTTCTTCGCGATGGCCAAGTCCGTCTTTCGCGGCTGGTTCCCGGCCCACGACGTCAGCCCCATGTGAGGCTGGCCTGCGTCGGCCCGGCGGTGGATCACTTCGGCCGCCGTCTGCCCATGCACAGCCCAGTGCATCTTGTTCTGAACGGTCTTGAAGAAGAGCTGGGATGCCTCGGCGGACGGGTCGTAATCAATGCTGGTGGCATAGATGTCGAGCACCTTGCGCCAGAAGACGCGCTCGGACGAGCGAATGTCGCGGATGCGGGCGAGAAGTTCTTCGAAGTAGTTCCCGCCGCCTGCCCGCTTCAGCCGGGCGTCGTCCAGGGCGAATCCCTTGATCAGATACTCGCGTAAACGCTCGGTCGCCCACGTGCGAAACTGGACGCCGCGGTGGGAGCGGACGCGGTAACCGACGGCCAGGATCGCATCCAGGTTGTAGTGGTCTACAGCGCGGGAGACTTGGCGACTGCCCTCGGTTTGAACTATTAAGTAACGCTTAATAGTTGCCTCGGGGTGAAGCTCGCCGTCTTCGTAAATCGTTTTCAAATGCTGATTTACATTCGGGACGCTCGTTTGGAAGAGATCCGCCATGCCCCGCTGCGAGAGCCATACGGTATCACCCTCCAGGCGAACTTCGATGCGGCTCGCTCCGTCTTCCGTCTGGTACAGGATGATCTCGCCGGTCGGCTCCGGGGCCGATGCGGGCAGGTTGTCCGTCATACCGGCTCCTTCGGGGAAAATCCCAAGTTCGACAGGTTTTTCAGAATCGCCTTCTCCAGTTTGGCTCCTTCCTTGAACTGACGGGCAAGTATGTTCGTGAGCCGCTGCATCTTCTCGTCGAAGGGCTCGTCGTCTTCCTCCAGTTCCGCAGCGCCCACGTAGCGGCCGGGCGTCAGCACGTGGCCGTGGCTGACGATCTCGTCGAGCGTTGCACTCTTGCAGAAGCCGGGCACGTCCGCGTACTTCCCCGCTCCCTTCTCGCCGCGCCAAGCGTGATAGGTCTTGGCGATCCGCTGAATGTCGTCGTCCGTAAGATCGCGATGGGTACGATCGACCAGGGCACCCATCTTGCGCGCATCGATGAACAGCGTCTGGGCACGCCGATCCCGGAACTTCCCGTTCTTCTTCGACCGCGCCAGAAACCAAAGGCATGCGGGAATCTGCGTCGTGTAGAACAACTGGCCCGGCAGCGCGATCATGCAATCAACCAGATCGGCTTCGATCATTTTCCGCCGGATCTCGCCCTCGCCCGACTGGTTGCTGGACATCGACCCGTTAGCCAGCACGAACCCGGCGATGCCGCTGGGCGCCAGGTGGTGGACCATGTGCTGCACCCACGCGAAATTCGCGTTGCCCACTGGCGGTGTACCGTATTTCCAGCGAGCGTCCTCCCGGAGCCGGTCACCACCCCAGTCGCTGACGTTGAACGGCGGATTGGCGAGAATGAAATCGGCTTTCAGATCCTTATGCACGTCGTTGTGGAACGTGTCGGCTTGATGCGGCCCAATGTTGCCCTCGATGCCGCGGATCGCGAGATTCATCTTGCACAGCCGCCAGGTCGTGTTGTTGGATTCCTGCCCGTAAATCGACAGGTCGCCGACGCGGCCCCCGTGGGCCAGCACGAACTTCTCGCTCTGCACAAACATTCCACCGGAGCCGCAGCACGGGTCGTAGATGCGGCCCTTGTACGGTTCGATCATCTCGACCAGCAGCCGGACGACGCATTGCGGCGTGTAGAATTCGCCGCCGCCCTTGCCCTCGGCGTTGGCGAACCGGCCAAGGAAGTACTCGTAAACGCGGCCCAAGATATCCTTGCTCCGGCTTTCGGCGTCGCCCAGCCCGATGGTGCCGATCAGATTGATCAATTCCCCGAGCCGGTGCTTGTCGAGCGATGGCCGGGCGTAGTCCTTTGAGAGCACGCCTTTTAGGACCGGATTGTCCTTTTCGATGGCCACCATCGCTTCATCAAGCAACTTGCCGATGGTGGGCTGCGGTGCGTTGGCTTGGAGGTGCTCCCAGCGTGCCACCTTGGGCACCCAGAACACGCTTTCGGCGACGTATTCGTCCCGATCCTCCATGACTTGGTAGCGTTCCGACGGTTCCTTGACGTACCAATCGCTGGCCGGATCGGACGCAAGCTGTTCGAGCATCGCCCGCCGTTCCTCGAAGGCATCCGAGATGTACTTCAGGAAGATCAAGCCCAAAACGACATGCTTGTACTCGGCCGCGTCCATGTGGCCGCGCATCTTGTCGGCCGCTGCCCAGAGCTTCTCTTCGAAGCCCAGATTGGCGCCGTTTCCGGACTTTTTTGCAGGTTTTTTCCGAGCCATGTCGCTTTCCGCCGGGGCCGTCGATGGCACGTTTCGAGGCATGTTGTGGACAATAAGACGATGTGGCCGCCATTGTAGAACTTACGGCGGGCTTTGACTACCTGAAGAAGATTCTGTCGGGGTGGGAACGACCGCACTTATTGAGGGGGTCGTTTCTGGTACTTGATCACTCTCCGCATAGTCCTGAGATGGCAGAGCCAATGGTGCCCGACTAGCCCTGACTTGGTGCCAACTTAGTGCCAACTTGGTGCTGACGATGCGCTGACTTGGGCCTTAATTGGCCCTATTCTCGGCCGATGTTTGAAGGAATGGGACTGCGATCGCGGTACTCGAACATCGAATCGTACAACACGGGCGGTTGATCGGAGTGGGCGGGAGCAACGGCCGAAATGGGCATCGGAAACGAGGGGAGCGAAGCTGGGCTCAGAAGAGCCGCTGTTGAAGACGATAGCGAGAGGCTGGGACATCGGGGGTCTTGCCCGGGCGGCCGTTGCCCCCGGGGTCTACGGGGCTGTCGGGAATCGGCGGACGAACCGGTTGCCGGGGCGGCGGCTCGATCGCGGGTGGCGGTTGCTGCGGAGGCTGTTCCATCCTAGCGAGTTCTCGCTGCAGATCAGCAAGCATCGCCTGAGGCAGGTGCTGGAGTCGTTCCAGGAGTTCATCCAGGGTCGATTCGACGTCGAAGTCGGACGGCGTTCGAGGCGGCTCGTCGGGTGGGGCCTGATTGCGCAACGCATGCTCCAGCGACTCCCGCAACTCGTCCACCGCCTGCCACAGCACGCGGATCTCGTCGCACGTCTGGCGGAGCCGATCGAGGAGTTCCCCGGATTGCCCGTGGTCATCGTCGGCTACGGCGGGCGGCGGTTTGGGCGTATTGCGTGCCGACTTACGGCGCGAACGGGATGGCGGCGGCTCGGCGGCGCACGCTGTGTGTTCGGGAGTGGAGGCGTCGATGTCGTCGGGCACGGGAAGTGGGGAAATAGGGGTAGAAGAATCCGATATGGGCAGATCGGGCGGATGCACGATCGGGACGGATACCAGCAGGGCTGACGGCGGGCCGCTCGCCCCTTGGTCAGCAAGTGCGGAAGTCGATCGGCCGCGTTTGCGGCGAACGCGGGACGGAGATCCGCCCAGCAGTTCCTCGAAGGGAATTCCCGATTGCTCGTGCTTGGCCAGCACCTGGGCGACGTGCAACCGCAGCCATTCGGACAAGACGATGACGGAAAGATGCAGCAGTCGATTGCACGGCAGATCGGTGAGCCTTCCCCAGACGCGCAAGCGGACCATGTCCCGCTCGGTCAAGTGACTGCTGGGCCAGAGGTAACCGCCCGCGGCATCTTCATCGGGAAACGAACTTGGCTGAAGGACCGATCGCAGTTTGCGCTGCATGGCCAACTCGGGGTCGTCTGCAAATTCCGGCGGCACGAAGAGCGTGGGGAACGTGCGTGCCATCTTCGCATCGATGTATGCGACGAGGGCCGTCAGGGCTGCACTTTCGGTTGGCTTGGTAGGGGCCGCCTGGGAATCCGTGGCCAGAGTTGCATTGATACCCGCTGGCTGCACGGCAGTGGAAAGTACGCCTGTCGGTGACGATGCACAAACGACTGGCAGTTGGCGACGGGAAAAACGGCTGTGCTCCGCGGGCCAATGTTGTTGCGGTTACACTTCGTCGTCGGCGTGGCTGGGCTGATCCCAGAGAACGTGGGGCGGCTCGTGGGCGAAATCCAGAAGTCCGAGAATCCGATCGCGCACCGCCGCATCGATCTTGGCGACCGCGAAATCGTACAGCGTGAAGCGGACCAGCTTGCGGGCTTCTTCGGTGCGTTCGTCGCCGGGTGGATAGTCGCGAATGATCTCCGCCTCGCGAATCCGCGCATCGAGCCGGTGGCGCTGGAGGATTTCGGCGAGCGATTCCATCTGTGAACGGGGGAAGAATCACGGCGGCTACACCGGATCGTCTTCGTCCTGGCGGCGACCAGGACGAACTAGCTCGGCGCGCATGGCATCGAGCTGCTCGGCGGGAACCGCATTGATCCGCCGGAAGAAGTTTGGCGCCGTGGGATCTTTCGGGAGACTCGTAATTCGGAGCACGGATCGGCGGGGCTCCACATCGCGGGGGCGACCGGTGAGAAGATGCATGTCGCCGCGTAACTGATGGATACTCTCCCGCAAGAGCGCGAGTTGTTCGCGGAGTTCATCGAGCGTCTCTGCCAGCTCGTGTTGAGGATCGTACTCGGGCGGTGTGGAGCGGTTCGTCATGCGTGGCGAGTATGAACCGAGACGGAGCGAACAGGAAGGCACGAGCTGCGAGTGAGAAGGGCCCCGTGTCCGATGGACACGAGGCCCGGTCTGAACGCCGGCGGCAGCGGCGGCCATTACGAAGCGGGACCGAGGGCCTCCCTGGCTTTCGCCAGCGCGAACCGGCAGCCGGCCAGCGCGATGTGGCGGTCCCAATCGGCGCCCAGATCGCTGCCGGTGACAGCGCGGGGCGGAAACCCGTTGCCTCCAAGCCAATGCAGCAGCCCATCGGCCAGCTCCTCCACGCGATCCCAGTCCTGCTCGCCCAACGCATCGAGCAGGTCATCCCAAGCAGCTTGTGGATCCATCATTCTCCTCCTTCCTCGTCGGATTCGCCGAGCGCGGCGACCTCCAGATAGTACGTCATGCAGCCGTCGCCAAACGCATCGGGTTCGACCAGGTAACTGTCCCCACACTGCTCCGAAAATCCGCCGCGGCTCAGGAAGCGAGGTACAGAATGTCCCCGCCCCCGGGGTGCAGCTATGACTCAACATCAAAACAGGCAATTTATTCGACATTTCTGCCATACCCTCTTTTGTGCCAATCGCTTGCCACTGGACGTGTGCATTTGATTTAGATTTGCGGCTTCAGACTCGGGCATAGCCGCCTGTGATCCTGACTCCTGTGGGGACGAGGAATACGAAGCCCTACGCCACGCCTTGCAGCATCGTGATCGCTCGAGTATTCTTCCCTGCTATCGCCGAGTGCTTCGCCAGAGTTCGTTCGGATAGGCAGCACAAGACATGAGTCGGAAGTCTGGTAAACGACGGAAACAACTCGACCAAAGTTCGCGGGATGTCACAAGCTTTGTCCGCGAGTATTTTCGCACACGGCAACTAGAAGAGGCAGCGCTGAACGAGCTCGCGAACCGTCCTGTGCCGATACAACTGCGGTTCTTCAAGCGATTGTCATTCGCATCGCGCCGAATTTTCGGCAGTGTGTTCCCTGATTCCTGGGAATCAATGACCCGACCGTCAGCAAACCACTACATAGGGGGAATGGCTCCCGCGATTCAGCTTGCAGTCACGAAATTTGCGTATCACGCAGAACGGCTGTCCAGCGCATTGGCTGCACAGCGGACAACTGAGGATTCACTCCTGCTCGGCAAATACGACAAGGCGAGAACGCAACTTCTGGATCACCAAGACGAATTTGGAATGTCGCTTTGGTCAATTGATGTGGAATTCATTCGCAGACAGTTTCTTCATGGGTTCCACGGCGTCCGAACGGCTTTCTCCGTGTTCACGGAGACCTGTGAAAACGACTGGATCGCATTGCTTGCGAGCGTAAGCAGCTATCGCGCGCAAATAAACGTGTCGGCAGCGGAGTACTGCGACAGCCACTCATACTTGCTACTTGAAGAGGACAAGGCGTTTCCGACCTATGCTATGGACTACTTGCAGTATCGAATTCTTGATATTGTTCCGACTTCGGTCGAGTCCATATGCCACGTTCTGCACTTCGAAAGTCGCCACTCGCTCCTCGACCAGTTTTTCACCTTCGCCCGCATCATCGCTTCCCGCTCACCTTCGGGCTTATCTTCCGCCGAACGTGAGGCACTCGGCTTCCTCTTACAAGTTCTCGACCATCCTTGGGTCCGCAATCTATGCATCATGGCAATGTCGGAACCTAAAGTAGCTCCAGTGACACACGCGCCCGAAGACATGCTGCGCACCTGTGCTGATGCTTGTTTGGCCGCCGATTATGAGCAGGCCCTGCAACTGTCGGTGGCGTTGCTGCTCGAATATCCAGCGGAGTTTTGCGCTTACCTATTTGCAGCTACAGCTGCAGCGAGGGGTGGGAGCAATGTCTGCCCAGCGGTCTTCCCGTCGAATAGTCCGAGCCATGCCTTGCTAACGACGCTTTATGATTGGTATTCAGGATGCAAGGATCGGAAAGATTCACTCGAGACGCTCCGAAGGCTGTCGCGGATTCTACGAAGCACTGCACTCGGGCCGGGGCTTCTTGCGTTCACGAAACGCATAGCTCGTACGTCCGGGCTGCTCGGAAACGACTATATTGCGCCCATTGCGTCACCGGTGCCCTTGGCGCAGTTGGCACTTGCCTACGAAGATCCGGCGGCCGGCCTTCGGTATCTGGCATTGTACGAGTCACTTTACGGCGAGTCTCGCGGGACGGAGCTTGTGGGATCCTATCTTGAGGCATGCTGTACCTCAAGCACTACTTTGCCGTTTACAAGTCTCGATGTGGGCGCCGCCACAGCGCTATTGTACCGCGGAGCTGTTTACCTTCGGCGGGGCGAGTACCAGCAGGCTGTAAAGGCCCTGGGCGATTTGAGACAACTCGACGTGAACAGTTCGGTAACCCATCCAGAAGCGCTGTTTGCGGAAGTCACGGCACTAGTGGAGCTGCGTGAGATGGAACGAGCAGCCCGCCTGGCGGGAACCGTGTATTGTGAGGCACCCCGGCTCGTCCTTCCCGCCCTGCTCGATCGGTTCGCTGAACTGATGCGGCCCATGCCATTTACTGGGGACACATCGAATATCGCATGGCCCATTCTTGCGACAGCAGCAATGCGAAACGATGAGCGAGCACTGGACCTAGATCGGGTACATGACTTTGTCGGAGACTTCATCGAGTCTACCGGCCATATCCGTCCCACGGAACTCTTGGACTACTGCAACTTAAGCGACTCGATGGTGCTGAGCTTCCTGATTCAATGCTGTGCACCGGATATCTTAGAGTCTTCCATCTGGTACAGTAGCAAGGAAGATCTGCTGAGGGAGCGGCTGACGCTATGTTCACGACTGCGCGAAGAACACGGAGTTAGTGACGAAACGCTATCAACGGAAATCGCCGAATTGACTCGGCAAATTGCGGTGACTGAGCTTACGAGCATCGTAGAACGTAGCCGAATTTTTGTCAATACAGACGCGATTTTTTCGCGACTGGACGACACAACACGAGACCTCGTAAGCAGCCTATTATCTATTCGCGCGCTCCGCAACAGGGATTTGCGTCGCGGCCTCAGGCTTCTTGGCATGCCCGATGCGGAGGGTGGTAGGGTTGTTGTTGTGCAAGTGGACCAAGATGTCGCGTTCTTTGAGACCGCGTTTGACAAGTATCGCCATGGGTTTCTGTACAGCCCCGAGCATGGTTTGGATGCTAGTCTCAGTCAGCGGATACGCCATGGCACATTAGCTGGAGAACTTCGGGCAGTCTTTGAGACGGCTTATCTGAGTGCGAAGCGAGGAGCAAATGGAGAGTACCTCACGAATGAGCACTGGTTAAGGTGCCTAGGATTGAGCAACACACCTACTGGTTCCGCAGTGGACGCATGCTTTCGTGATTTTGCAGCGAAGCTTGACGAAGAAATTAGGCTGGTTCGAGAGGAGTGGATTCAGATTCGCGCACCGGGGAAGGCTGGCGGCCTTTTCAATTATGAGTTCACTACGGAGGAACTCGGGGCGGCTCTTCGAGAGCTACCGCTGACGCCTGAACATTCAGATGTTCGGGACCTGATTGAGAGGATTCTCTGGAAGCGAACCGAGGAATGTCTGAGCGAGGTCCGGCGGGGTATAACTGATGACCTTGGGGTTCGACTAAACGGGCTGGTCGGGAAGTTGCTATCACAAGTCGAGCAGTGCATCACCCCAGGTGCGCGTCTTGATCTCGGATCACTTCGAGACGCCGTTACGCAGTGCCGAACTGCGATGAATCGCACTCTGGAGAAGATTGCCGATTGGTTCCGCGTCGAGGATCGGCGCGAACAGAGCAGCTTTCTATTTCATGACCTACTGGGAAGTGTCGAACAGGTACTTAATCGTATTGGGACGCGGTGCAGGGTTACACTTGATTTGGAGTGCGAATGTTCGGCGCTTCCTGGTGCGTATTTTCGCCCATTTTGGGACATGCTGATGATTTTATTCGATAATGCGGCACGACATTCGCAGCTCGAGGTTGCGGAAATTCAGCTGTCGGTTCGATTGTCCCACAAGCTGTCATATGTGACATGTCGTAACGCTATGGGGGAGAATTGCTGTGAGCGCGCACTCGCGATCACCGCTGATTCACTGAATCGACTGTCCCTTGCCAATCAGCACGACCTCAATAAACTGCGACAGGAAGGCGGGACGGGTATCGCAAAGCTGCACAAGATCGCCCAGCATGACCTTGGGCGTGGGGACCACGGATATGGGATACACTTCTCAGTCGCCGCAGGGCCTCAATTCGTCGTGATGATCGATTTCGGGCAGGGGTTTATAGAGTGATGAGAATACTTTTAGTGGATGACGATGAGAATAAAATTAGTCAGGTGCTGCCTCACGTCAGAAGGATTAGACCTAATGATGACGTGGAGGTGAGGCGTTCCTATCAGAGCGGCCTTAGAGAGGTGGTGGTGAGGCCCCCAGAGCTATTATTGCTTGACATGACGATGCCTACATATGATGTGCAGCAGGGAAAACCCGGAGGACGCGAGAGGCGATATGCAGGCCGCGAAATACTGCGTCAAATGAAGCGGCGGGGTATTTGCGTTCCTACTATAGTGATAACCCAATATGAGCGATTCGAGGAGGATGGGAGGGAGATTACGTTGATAGAACTGGCGAGAATTCTTCATGAGCAGTTTCCTGGGCTGTACTGCGGCATCGTGTACTACCAAGCATCTGGTGGCAATTGGCCGGACGAGCTTCAGTCATTGATTGGAGATCTAGCACGGGAGAATGTCCAAGATGCTTAGTTGCCTACTAGTTGATGATTTAGAACGGAAGGTTCAGGAGATTCGCGAGGCGATTCAGGACGAGGTAGGAATCGAGAACGTAGACATCGTGCATGTAGGATCGGCGAACGCAGCAGCGGAGCAACTTCGCGCAAGGGCGTTCGATCTGCTGATAATTGATCTGAACCTGCCGCTTCGGGGGGGTGTTAGTCCGGCGAGGGATGGAGGCATACGTCTGTTAAGGCAGGTGGTTCGGGGGACGGCGGGTATTATACGCCCGTTGAGTATTATTGGCGTGACTGCGTTTGAAGAGATTGCTCGGGAGGCGGTGGAGGAGTTCCGGCTCCATGGATGGGTACTCGTAACGTACGCACCCGAGGGCGGCTCGTGGCACGAAGCGATTGTCAATCAATGTCTTCATGTTACCACCTGCAAGAAGCGGATTCTTGAGGAACGAGTGCAGCCGGATGTGGACGTGTGCATCATCACTGCGCTTTTTGACACCGAATTGGAGGCAGTGCTTGATCTTCCCTATGACTGGGAGACAGTTGCAGTACCCGGCGACGACACTAGGTACTCGATGGGAGTGACGCAGGGAGGTGGCCGAAGCATCGATGTAGTAGCTTGCGCGTGTCCGGAGATGGGGAACTGCGCGGCAGCCGTTACTGTTCACAAGACACTGCAGCTGTATCGGCCGAGGTTGTGTATACTGGCGGGAATATGCGCCGGAATCTCGGCGGAAGTGGGGGACGTTGCCGTAGCGGAGTTTTCATTGCATTATGACTCTGGAAAGTGGACGGAGGGTGAGGGGGGAGAGGCCGCATTTCTTCCTGAGCCACGATATCGTCCTGCGAGTAGCCGAGCGTTGGAGTCTTTTCGTCGATTCAACGTTGAACATCAGGCGACGGTTGCCGGCGTTTCATCCTTATGGAGAGGAGATAGGCCGGAGAGGGCGCTGCGAGTGGAGGTCGGGCCTGTTGCATCTGGCGCCGCCGTTATCGAGAACGGGGCAATCGTTCGGAACCTCAAGTTTCGTGACCGGAAGTTGGTTGGGCTTGAGATGGAGTCATACGGATTCTATTTCGCCGCAGAGAGGAATGCGTGGGGTTCTGAGTACCTAATGATTAAGGGCGTTTGTGATCGTGCTACACCGCCAAAGATAGACAAACACCAGAAATATGCGGCGTTCTTGAGTGCCCGCATGATTCACGAATTCTTGATTGTAGAGAGCCAGATTCGGGGTGGTATACTCGGCTGACAAGGAGCGGCGCAGGATCGAGTCGGGCGACAGGGCATTTAGTCGCATGGTGCGGGTAGGTCGTCGTCAAGAAAGCAGAACGGCCGAACGTAGCGGCGTGGTTAACCGGAGCGCGCAAGCCGTTATCTGCACGTCGCATATGTGGACAGCACCGACGCCTCGGGGCCGCAGGAATCAGGCGGCTGACAATCGGTTTTCTTTTTTTGTGGACTTCGAAGCCGGAAGATGCCGCGACTCCGCAAATCAGGAGACAACGCGCTCGGAAAGAGCGGTCTCACATCCCAAGACCCCGAAGGGGGTGGTTAAGGTGAATTGCCGGTTTAGTCAACTCATTCGGCCCTCAGTGGGTCGCGACACTTGGTGCGGATTCCCGCAGTACTACTTCCGCCAAGCTATCACCTGCAAACCGCCTCCGCATCACCCGGCGGATGATTTCCGCCCGCTGCGGATCGAACGCCGCGTCCCGCGGCGGCAGTGTCTGGATCGAGAACGGATTGCTCGGCATGCCGTCGATCAGCAGCCGTGCATAGGCCGTGTACTTCGGCAACCCGGACAGATTCTCCGGCGTAATCTGCCCGCGGTACTTGCCCAGTTGCTGGGCGATCTGCTCGGCATCGTCGCTGCCCACCTGGAACGCCACCATCGAGCCCACGTTGCCCCACACGGCGTCGGCCGTCTCGTCGTTTAGCTGGGCCAGATACTGATGAGCCACGATCAACGACAGCCGGAACTTGCGGGCCTCCGACAACACCGACGCGAAACTGCCAGTCGTGAAGTTCTGGAACTCGTCCACGTACAGGAAAAAGTCCCGCCGCTCCCCTTCCGGCATATCGGCCCGCGTCATGGCCGCCTGCTGGATGCTGGTTACCAGGAACGCGCCCAGCAGCGTCGCGTTATCCTCCCCGATCCGGCCCTTGCTCAGGTTCACGATCAACACCTGGCCCTCGTCCATCACCTGCCGCAGATCGAGCGTCCGCCCCGACTGGCTCACAATCGCCCGCATGTTGGTGTTCGTGAGGAACGGACGGATCTTGTTCTGGATCGCCGCCACGGCCTCCGTCCGGTAGTTGTCGCTCCACGATGCAAACTCGTGCATCCAAAAGCTCCGCACCACCTCGTCCCGGATGTTCGGCACCACGTGCTCGCGATACGGCCGCTCGCCCAGCAGTCGCATCACCGAAACCAGATTGCCGCCCTGCTCGACCGTCGCGAACACGGCATTGCGGAGCGTGTCCTCCAACCGCGGCCCCCACGAATCGTGCAGTTTCTTGAACGCGCTCACCACACCCGAGGTCACTTGGTCGATCCGCGACGGATCGCGGCTGGCCAACGGATTGAAGCCGACGACACAATCGCGGCTGGCCGCATCGAACAGGATCACATCGTTCGTGCGGTGCGACGGCACCAGCCCCGGGATCGACTCGGCCAAGTCCCCGTGCGGATCGACCAGACACACCCCACGCCCCGCGGCGATATCCTGGGCGATCATGTTCTGGATCAGCGTCGTCTTGCCCATCCCCGTCTTGCCGACGATGTACAAATGCCGGCGGCGGTCTTCCAACGCCAGCGTCACCAGCCGCTGGTCATCCCGGAACCGCACCCGCCCCAGCGCGACCGTCCCCTCCTCCGCCCCCGCGCGAAGCACCGTCGGCGCCTCCAGTTCCGTGAACTCGTTGCACCGCATGCGTTCCACGCCGGCCGCCGCCGTCGGCGGATGCCAGAGCGTCGCCAGCTCTTCATGCGACAGCAGGAACGCCCGCGAGGTACGGCGGGCGCAATCCCCCCGCCGGATGCCTCCCCCGCGAAACACGGCCAGCCGCGAGCGGGTGAAGGCCCCCAGCGCCCCCGCCATACTCCGCAGCCGCTGGACCGCCTCTCCTCTTTTCTCCGGCGGCCCCTCGACGACCAGCCGCATCCGGCACTCGAACAGGTGCCCGCCGATCTTGTCGGCCGCCGCCTGAAGATCCTCCTCCCGTTCGTGTAAGCGGCTGGTCGAGGTATCCAACAAGCTATGCCCCGGCGACCGGCTGCGAGCGGCAATCCGCCCCAGCAGCCACGCCACCAGCCGCCAACGGCCCCGCAACACATGCCGGGCAAAACACGCCGCTAGACGATGGTGCGCGCGGAAAAACGAGCGATCCAACAGCTTCACCGCCTCAACCGCCGCACGGCAGCGGCGGCGGCAGGCCGGAGCCGCCCGGATCTCCACGCGGCAGTGCAGAGAATCGTCCGGCCGCACCGCCCGCAGCAGACTGCTGACCGGATCGGCGAACGTGTGATTGAGCAGGTCCTCGAACTGCGCATGCCGCAGGATCGGAAACAGTTCGGGTTCCAGATGCACATCGACGCACCACGTCGTCCAGCCAGCGGGCGTGACCGCATGCTCGACCGCGACCAGCGAACACTGGGGATAGCCGGCCGCGATCGGCCCGAGCACCGCCTCCCGATCCCCCGCCCCGCACTGCAGCCACAAGGCCACCTGGCCGTCCACGCAACCGTAGGCCAGCGTCAGCGGCCCCTGGCGCAAGCGGGCCTCGTGGATCGCCGCCAGCGCCTTTTCCATGTACCGCGGTCCGCGTTCGTTATTGGCCGGCGCAGCGATCAACGTAGGCATGCGAGCAGCCTAGCGCGGCAGCCGCCACGATCGAATACCGCCGCGCGGCGAACTGATGTGTAGCCGACGATCCCCCAGAAAACCGCCCCGGCCGACGTGCGTGCATCCGTCGAGGCGGCCCTGCCGACGTCTCGGTTTCCCCAGGCTCCGGTCCCGATTCCGCAACGGCGGAGGCGGGGACGCGGCTTGATACCCGCATCGAGCACTGCGGGCGAACGCGACATTAAGGCACAGGATATCAGAACACGCGCGGCACGGCCAACGGCGGAGAAAGCCGCACCGGTTCCCGCACAAACCGCGCCGACGGATGCAGATCGCACAGCGCCTGCCAACCGCCGTGATGATCGTTCAGCAGCGGCTCGGTCGCCGCCCGCGGCTCGCCCAGATACGCATCCTGCGTCGCCGCATAGACCAGCCGCCGATCCGGATTGCCCGCGCACTGCCGGGCCAGCCACAGGATGTGGTTCGCCCGGTTCGCCCCCCGCGTCAAGAACACCACGCGAAACGCCGGCCGCGGCTCCCGCCGTCCGCCCTCCCGCCAGCACCGCAGCACCCAATTCTGGTACGACTCGTAGCCCAGCAGCTTGGTGCGAATGCTCTGCTCGCGGAGCGAATCGAGCGGCTCCGTCGCATTGTCGATCTCGAACAGCACATTGAACACCCGGCCGCCGCGCCCCAACTGAAAATGGCAATCCGGCTGCTGCCGATACTCGCCGACCTCCAGCGTCAACTGGCCGTCGCCGTGGTACTTGAGGATCTGCACGCGGGCCGCGTGACAGGCGACCAGCGTATGCACGATCACGTCGGCCGTCGCCATCGCGTGCTGCAACCGCGACGGGGCGATCTCCGCCACCAGCGACCGGCCCGGAGGCCGCTCGGCCTCCGGATGCAGCATCCGGTACCCCGCCGCCGTCAGCCGGTAATAGTGGCGCAGTCCCCCGCCCGCCACCGCCGCCGGAAAGTCCTGCACCAACCCGGCCCCTCCCAGCGTCTGCAGGCGTTCGCGCACCCGCCGCTCGTCGCGGAACGGCTCGCCCGCAAACGTCGCGCTCGCCTGTTGCAGATGCGCGGCGGTCGCCGGCGTCATTTCGAGCAGGCTCAACACCTCCGCATCGCGCTTGCCGATGACAACGGCATGGGACATGCTAGACGCATCACGGTAACACTCCGACGGCCTACCCCCAAACATCATGAATCGACCTGGGTACATCGATGTTGACAAATTACAAGCCGAGACCACGCTCGAAGCCGCCGCCGCCAAATGCGGCGTCACCCTGGACATCAAAGGCGCCGGCCCCGAAGTGCGGATCGACTGCCCCTTCGGCTGCCCCGGCGGCCATCAAGGCCGCAAGGAACTGGCGGTCAACACCGACAACCCGCAGAAAATCTTCCAGTGCCACGCCTATCAATGCGGCTTCCGCGGCAATCTGCTGACCCTCATGCACGGCTGGCTCACCGGAAAGAAGCCCAGCGGCGGCAAACTCAAGGGCGACGAATTCCAGCGCGTCAAACAAGTCCTGGCCGGCAGCGGCGCACCGGCCGCCAAGCGGCCGCCCGCCCATTCCGCCCCGCCCGCCGAAGAACCGGCCCCCGCTCCGCTCCAGCCCAACGTACCCCTGATCGACTCGCCCGAGGACCGCGTCCGCGAACTGCACAACATCGACGAGAAATTCATCCGCGACGTCGCCGAGATGAACCCCGCCGCCGCGGCCTACGTCCGCCGCCACGGATGCCTTTCTCCCGAGTCGATGCAAAAATGGCGTTGCGGCTACCTGCCCAACGACGGCGGCGGCGACAAACGCGGCTGGAGCCTCCGCGGCAGCATCGTCTATCCCATCCTGGCCGAGAACGGCAAGGTCCTCGCCTGGGCCGGCCGCGACGTGCATTACGAAGAAAAAGAACAGGACTTCGCCCGCCTCTCCCCGGCCCAGCGCGCCGAGGCCCCACCGCCATGCAAGCACCGCTTCCCCAAAGGCTTTCACCGCGGCCAGGAACTGTTCGGCCAGCACGCCTCGCGGCTGCGCGAGCCAGGCTACCGGGACTTCATCGCCCAACACGGCCTGATCCTCGTCGAAGGTTTCAACGACGTGATCGGCCTGGACAACCTGGGCGTGCCGGCCCTGGGGCTGATGTCCAACCGGATGACCGAAGCGCAAGGCGAGAAGATCACCCGCTGGGCCAGGCAGATCGGCGGCAGCCGCGTCACCCTGATGTTCGACTGCGAGCTGACCGGCGTGGACGGCGCCAAGGAAGCCCTCTGGTACTTCGCCCAGCAGCGGCTCGACGTCCGCCTGGCCTGGTCGCCCTCGATGCACGGCGGCGCCTACGCCGGCCGGCAGCCCGAAAGCCTGACGCGGCAGCAGGTGGACGCCCTGCTCGCCTCCGGCGCAGCGAGTTGAAGCCCTCCCGCGTCCCGCCGTGCCTGCGGCACGGACGCACCGGGACGCGCACGGCGAGTGGCGGCGTCGATCGCCGCGGCGAGTAGCCGCGGCCGTGGTCCGCTCCGCGGTCGATCAGGCCGCGGGGCCTGCATAGTGCGGGCAAGGCGTCGCGGGCCGACGGTAGGAGGCCGCGACGCTCTGCCCCTCGCAGCGTCGCACCTTCCGCGGCTTTCCCAAGCCGAATCGACGGTCGCGCTCCGCGCGCCACTCCCCTGCCGCCGACCGCCATGGGAGGCGACCGCCCGGCGACCGCGCGGCGGCCCCACTCTCCGCCCGCCCCGTCCATCGCCGCCCGCTCGCCCCTCTTTTCCTTTCGAGTTGATTGGCTCGTGCGGACTGCTCCTGCAGTCCGCCCCTTCGTCGTCTCGAACGCATTTCAAGCAGGCGGGCCGCAGCCCGCTCCCCTCTTTGCTAAACAAACGCTTTGTAAATACAAACGCTTTGTAGGCGGCAAAACGCATGCCCGTTCTTGGCTTATCCAAGCCATCCACGGGCAGCCCCTCCCGAAAAAAGGTCCGGCAAACACCAATAGCCAGCTCCAAAAAGGTCCGGCAAACACCAATACCCAACCCTCGAAAAGGTCCGGCAAACGCCAATGGGCAGAACAGGCGTTCCATCAGGCCGCAGGTTCGCGTTGGCTCAGCAGCCAGACGCTGAAGTCCGGAAAGCTAAACTCCTCGCGTTCGATTTTGGCCACCGCCGCCTCGCGGGCCGCCTGGTGGCAGCGCTGCGGCTCCCGCAGGCGATAGAACTCCAGAAAGCCCTGCCCGTAGGCCGCACACTGGGCGCGGCCCTCCGGGCTGTGCAAGAACGCCTGCAACGCCGCCGAACGCTCGGCCGCATACCGGTCCCGCAACCCCTGCTCGCCGACGGCTCCGGCCGCCCGCTCCGCCTCCCACTGGCGGCGTTTCGCCTCCTTCTCGTGCGCGAAGATCCAGTCCGGCGGCATCCGCTCGTTCTGGATGCCGTCGATCAGAAAGGCTGCCGGCGACGACCGAAACCCCGGAAACCCCCTGGGCTTCTCGTGCATGGCCGCATCCGTAATCCGAATCCAGCGCTGGATCAGTCCCCTGCTGTGCTGCTTGAACAGCCGGCGGATGCCCGCCTCGTCAACACCGATCGCCTGCAACGGCTGATAGAGCGGATCGTCGCCGACCTTCTGTTGGCGGGCCACCGTGCGCCCCGCCAGCGGCTGCCGGAAATACGGCCCCTGAAAGAACTGCACCACGTACAGCCCCTTGCCCCGCTTGAGAAACAAGTCCTGCGGCCCGTTCTGTCCCCGTCCCAATTCGATAATCCCCTGCTCCAACAACTCGCGGATGCAGGCCGTCAGATCGAACTTCCGTTTCTTCAGCGGCCGGTCCGCCGAGAATCCCAGCCCGTGGATCGTGAGGTCATCCACATTCAAAAACACCCGCTTGGAGCGCCAGAAGCGATCCTTCAGCTTCAGGAACAAGCGCCGCGCCCCCGGGCTCAGTTGCCGGTACAGATCCAGATCGAACAGCAGCGACCCGCCGGTCGCCTGACACATCGAGAAGAACATCGGCGACCATTCGATCCGCCAGGCCCGCTCGGCATCCACCGGCCCGCCCCGGCCCCGCGTGGGCAGGAAGCTGGAGAAGAAATGCAGCGTGAGCCGCTCATGCTGCTGCGTCACCGGATTGTAAAACGCCGTGTTCTGATACGCGACCGCCGCCAGCCGCTCCAGCGATGCCCGCAACTGATCGTACTGGCACCCGCCCAACGACATCCCCAACCGCTTGATGATCCAATACGGCGTGGCCAGCAGCGTCGGCTCCGGCTGCTTGCGGGACAAGCAGATCCCCAGCAACCCCCATAGCACATACTCGTCCACCGACTGCAAGCCGTGCGGCGAGTAGACGCTCACGCGCGCCTCGCGTGACCGCCCCTGATCGGCGAACGTGTAGGCCGTCTCGAACGTCCCGCCCTCGACCGTCCCGCCCCGCAGCGGCCAGAGGGCCGTCTCCAGCAGCGACAACTGGGCGATCCCCTCGCGCGTGATGCCCGGCAGACGGTACCGCTGGTGGTCCGTCCCCGGTTCGGGCGTGCCGCTGGTGGCGTGGGGCATGGGCATCGGCATTAGCGGCGGAACAAGCGGCGGAACACCCCCCGCCTCTTCGTCTTGGCCTTCACGGGCTTCTCAGGATCGGGCGCAGTCCCCTCCTGGGCCCGCGTCGCCTCGGCCGATGACTGTACCACGTCTGGCCGCTGGTGATGAGCAGCCTCCGGCAAGGCCAGTTGCTGCTGGAGCGAGCCGATCAGGATGTTCCCCTCCCGCAGCCGCTCGCTCAACCCCTTGAGCAATTCGTTCTGCGTCTCGATCTGGCGGTTCTTGATATCCAGCTCCCGCCGCAGCATCTCGACCAGAGCCGCCGAGCCATCGCCGCCCGCGGCCG
Source organism: Pirellulaceae bacterium (assembly GCA_023382975.1). Classification (GTDB taxonomy): domain Bacteria; phylum Planctomycetota; class Planctomycetia; order Pirellulales; family Pirellulaceae; genus SKKK01. Next base: position 9,463 of record JAHDXO010000091.1, on the reverse strand, counting down.
CCGCCGCCCTGGGCTCCCCCGCCGCCTTCGCCCCGGCCTCCGGCGCATGCCGGCGGAGCAATTCCTCGGAGATCCGCCAAGGGAAATTCTCCCCCTTCAACCGCAGGGCCTTCGCCTCGTCCGGGCTGGGCTCGATCAGCGGCCGATCCGGATGCTGATCGTCCTCCAGGATCGGGTAGATAATTCGGCGGATCGAACTGGGCGATTTGCCGATCAGTTTTGCCGCCTCGGCGACCGTCAAGAACTTCGACATGGGCAGGTGGGAAATGACGGCTCGGACAGTACTCCACCCGGCACCCCTTGGGAAGAGCATTTGAGAACCTACCGCACCCATACCAAGGCACCCTACCGATCACCTTCCGCGAGGGTACCGACAGCGCGGAAAGCCGCTACCAGAGCGCATTCCGCCCCGTTCCTGGAAGCCTTGCCGGCAACCTGCCACCGGCAGGCCCACCTAGCGTGCCGACAACGTTCCGGCAGCCTTTCGGTGGCACGTTTTCGAGGGGCTTTCGCAGCCCTTCCACAGCACCTATCACGGCAACGTATCGGCACCCGTCCGGCACCCTGCCGGCGACGGCGAGAGGGGAGTAGGGGACTGGCTTCCAAGGGTGTCGGCGCGCGGGCGCTCGGAACCATTCCGAAACCCTGCCGCCCCCCCGCCGCGGAGAGCATCCGGAAGGGCTCCCGATCCGAGAGGGGATTGGCGGCCGATTTACACTTCGGCTTGCGCACGGGCTGGGAATGATTCCGTGTGCATCACGTCACGGGTTCCACCCGGCCTTCCACCGGCCGGCGGAGGAGGGAACTGGCCCCTCCGCCAATCGAGCACAAGGCCCGTGCGCCGCCACGCTACTGGCGGATCTCGGAGCACTCGAAACAGTACCGGTTTATGACAGGTGGATGGCGGTAGGGCTCGACCGCCCACTCGTCATTCCAAGCATCGCACACATGGTGATGCTCGGCATTTTCCAACTGCCGACGGGCAACCGCTTCCGCAGCTTCCGCGGAATCGGCTTCGACCACCGCTTCACGGAGAACCGAATCCACGTAGGTGACAATGAATTTAGGCATTGATGAATTGGGAAAAAGAGTAGGGGATTGCCGGAAACCGAAAGCCGCTGACTGCCAAGCGGTTGCCGGCGCCGTTCGTCAGCAATGGATGTCAACGCAGACGACGCGACCGTCCGGGTATTGTTCAAGTGCCTCGATCACTTCGGCCAGCCACTGGTCATGCGGCTTGGTCTCGAAATGCCCGATCGATTGGGGATCGGGGACGTATCGTTTGTACTCGAGCCACGTTCCGTCAGGCGTCAGCACGTAGTAGGGGAGTAGGTCTTGCAGATCGGGGAATTTCCGCAGCACACGGGTGCTCATCACATTCCCGCTGGCACGCTTCCGGAAACGATCCCACCGTCCGCCGATCTCGTACCAATCCCAGCGCCCCTCGGGATTGTTGGTCGTGGTGAAATACAGGCCTCGCTGGTCCACGCCTCCCGGGCGATTGGTCCAGTCTTTCATCCGCTCGGCCAGGGCGTTCAGATCAGCTTGATCGAGCTTGTAATGCGACGCCATCCGTTGGATCTCAAACGGCTGCAGGTACTCGCGGTAGGGCGGCACGGCCAGCGCCTCGTCGAACGGTGCCAAGGCCCCGGCGACCAGCGCATCCGGATCGCCCTCGGAGCCGATGATGACGAACGTGCAGAAATGCATGAGAGGAAAGGGGGAAGGAGAATAGATCCGACGAAGTGTTGTGCGTTTGGAGGTGGGTGTCCGCGCCGGTGTTGAACGATCGGGCATAAGCGAAAAGGGGAAAGAGATGCCAAGCGGCATCGCGTCGAACCAGCACGAGCAGCCCGCCGTCAAGGGAGAGCAGGGGAGCGATAGCGTGGAACCGCGCAAGTTCGCAAGCCCCCGCGCCGCGAACTTCTTGCAGCGGTTCCCCCGGAGACGACCTTGACGGCAGAGGGCTGCGCAGTGCTAAGCCGAAGAAGCCGCTGGCAGCGTGGAAGGTGACGGCGGGAGCGGCAAGGATGCCAGCCGAGGTTTCACGGCGATTGGATCAGCCAATTCTCGACCGCCAGACCGGGTACTTTGTCGAAATCGCGCAGGTTGGCGGACAGCAACGTGGCGTTGTTTACCAGCGCGATCGAAGCGATCTTCAGGTCCGTCGTCGCAATCCGAACGCTCTGCCGCCGAAGTTGTTGGAATTTGTCGGCAGCCATCTCGTCGAAACGGATCACCTGCCAACCTGCAAAGAACTCGAACATCGCTTTCAGGCGATCGTAGTACGCAACTTGCTGCCGCACGTCGGAGTATCGGCCGATCAAGCTCAGCCAGCTCCGGGACTGCTCCTCCAGGGTTGCGACCGTCGTCGCGACTTGTTGGGGCGGCAAGGATTCGAGTTTTCGCAGCAGGACGACGGTCTTCGGTGAATCTTCATGCTGGAGCACCGAGATGTGGTCTGTGTCGAGGATGATCATGGCTGATCGCCGGCCTCATGCTCACGCGCAAGCTGGCGTTCGTCTTCGCGCAGCCGCAGGGCTCCGTCGATGACTTGCTTCATGATCGGATCACCGCGAAACATGCCCACCGTGCGCCGCCAATCTTTGGCCGGTGCTGGAAACGAGGTGGCCTTGCTCTCCGCCAAATCGTCCATGCGCTGCTCCAAGCGAGCGACGCGCTCTTCCAGTGTTCGTTCCACGATGACATCCCTCCCAATTCGTTCTGCAATTGCTGAGACCTATTCTACGTTCTCTGCCGCCGGTCGTCAGCAGGTGTCGATCGCCGGAACCGCGACGTACTTTGGGAATGGGAACTGTTCCGAACGAGGGGAAGCGGCTTGCCGCATCCCCTCGTTGAGGTTAATTCTGGCTGCGCCCAGTCGGCTATTTCTCGCTCGACTGCTTCGTGCCTTGTTGCTGCCCCTTGTCGCCGCTGCTGGACGACGTGGGTTTTTCCTTCGGGGGCTTGCTGCCGTTGGTCATCCCATCACTCCTTCTGACAAAAAGGTGGAAAGTACCCCCGGACGGCCGTCGCTGGCGTCCGGGCCGTTAGTCCAATTTGGACTAATCCATAATGGACTATACCATCGTCGCCCTGAGTTGACAAGCAACCCTGGGGGCTGACCGATGGAAAAAACGATCTACACCGCCGAGTATGCCCGGTTGCTGGAATTGCTCCGCGAGACCCGAGAGCAGGCAAACGTGACGCAGACGGAGCTGGCGGAGCGCATCGGTCGAAGTCAGTCGTTCGTAACCAAGTTCGAACGGGGCGATCGACGGCTCGACGCGATCCAATTGCGCACCATCTGCCAGGCACTCGGCACCGATCTGGTTTCGTTCGTCGCTGAACTGGAGCGCCGACTCACGAAGCGCGGCTAGGAACACCCCCCCGGCGATTCTTGGCCTTGCCGAGAAGCATGGCCGTACGTTGATAGTAGTTCCGCAAGTTGTCGCGAGACCCCACAAACAGGACGACCAGCAGAGTACCCGCCAGAAGATCCAGGCTGTCGATCCGCAGCGTCATCTGCCCCGGAGACAGATGACGAACTGCGATCCACAAGGCCACGGCGATCAGCATATTCCCGTGGAACTTGTAGTAGTCGTAGTGGTGGCGAACCAAAGTGTCGAAACCGCTGAGCCGCTCCGAGAGGCGCCCATAATCGAATGGCGGACGGGGCAGGCCGGTCATGGCGTGGATGTTGTCGATGATCAGCCATCGCAGGGTGCTTAGGACCAGCCCTGCAGCGACGGCCGCCAGCGTGACGTGCAGGAAGCCGCCGACCGTAGGGCCAGCGGCCGCCGTGTCGGTCAACCATGCCCGGACCGTTGGTGACGGGTAGCTGAATGCCCAAAGCGCCGTCATGCCGGGCAGCACGTACGAGATGAGCAGGCCGAAGTTGCCGCTGTTCAGGTCGTTCAGAACGAAGGAAAGCGTACTCGCACACTCGATCTATGCCAAGGTCAGAACAGCAGCCGCTGGATCTTGTCCGGTATCAGGCGTTCGCCTGCCTGTCTCGAGCGGGCTTGGACGAGGAACAGTTGGCGAGCGAGTCTTCCGAGTCATTATCGCCCTCTGAACGGCCCAGCTCGCGGTTCTCCGCGGCCCCGGCATGACGTTCCCATACGGTCGCTACCGCTTCGGTCAGGAGATCGCGAAGCGATCGGCCGGTCATTTCGCGCAGTTGTTCCAGTCTGGCGATGTCCGCTCGCGGAATCGCGTACAAGGCGGCAATCGCCTGATGCACGAGGGCGGCGATAGGTGTTCGGCTGTCTCGGCGCAATTCGTCCAGCATCCGCATGTCCTCGTGCGTCAACGCACTCGCAGGCCATTGATAGCCCTTGCGGGGGCTTGAATCCCTGTCCGATCGCAGCTTGCGTTCGCTTTCATCCACGGGACGGTCAGGATGTTCGGGAATGTCACGCAGGATCTCGGTGGCGAGCGTTCGCAACCGACCCACCAGCCTGCAAAGCTTGGCTGTTGTGCGACGACCTTTGCGGCCAGTAGCGGCATCCAAGCCGTTGCTCTTGATGCGATCCACGCTGCGCAAGTCTGGCACGCGGAGCGAGCATCAGCAAGGCAGCTTGTTTCGCGATCCAGTGAAGGACGTCGCCGCGAGCGAGTCACGGCCGCACGTCGCCGCATTCGAAGCAATAGCGATTGACGACCGGTGCATGGCGGTACGGTTCGACTGCCCAGTCGTCGTTCCAAACATCGCACACATGGTGATGCTCGGCATTTTCCAGTTGCCGACGGGCAACCAGTTCCGCAGCTTCCGCGGAATCGGCTTCGACCACCGCTTCACGGAGAACCGAATCGACGTAGGTCACAATGAATTTGGGCATGATAAAAAAGGGGAAAGAAAGTAGGGGAGTGCCGGAAACCGAAAGCCACTACATCCAACCGGTTGCCGGCGCCGCTCGTCAGCAATGGATGTCAACGCAGACGACGCGACCGTCCGGGTATCGTTCGAGTGCCTCGATCACTTCGGCCAGCCACTGGTCATGCGGCTTGGTCTCGAAGTGCCCGATCGATTGGGGATCGGGAACGTATCGTTTGTACTCGAGCCATGTGCCGTCAGGTGTCAGCACGTAGTAGGGGAGTAGGTCTTGCAGATCGGGAAATTTCCGCAGGGCACGGGTGCTGAGCACATTCCCGCTGGCACGCTTCCGGAAGCGATCCCACCGTCCGCCGATCTCGTACCAATCCCAGCGCCCCTCGGGATTGTTGGTCGTGGTGAAATACAGGCCTCGCTGGTCCACGCCTCCCGGGCGATTGGTCCAGTCTTTCATCCGCTCGGCCAGGGCGTTCAGATCAGCTTGATCGAGCTTGTAATGCGACGCCATCCGTTGGATCTCAAACGGCTGCAGGTACTCGCGGTAGGGCGGCACGGCCAGCGCCTCGTCGAACGGTGCCAAGGCCCCGGCGACCAGCGCATCCGGATCGCCCTCGGAGCCGATGATGACGAACGTGCAGAAATGCATGAGAGGAAAGGGGGAAGGAGAATAGATCCGACGAAGTGTTGTGCGTTTGGAGGTGGGTGTCCGCGCCGGTGTTGAACGATCGGGCATAAGCGAAAAGGGGAAAGAGATGCCAAGCGGCATCGCGTCGAACCAGCACGAGCAGCCCGCCGTCAAGGGAGAGCAGGGGAGCGATAGCGTGGAACCGCGCAAGTTCGCAAGCCCCCGCGCCGCGAACTTCTTGCAGCGGTTCCCCCGGAGACGACCTTGACGGCAGAGGGCTGCGCAGTGCTAAGCCGAAGAAGCCGCTGGCAGCGTGGAAGGTGACGGCGGGAGCGGCAAGGATGCCAGCCGAGGTTTCACGGCGATTGGATCAGCCAATTCTCGACCGCCAGACCGGGTACTTTGTCGAAATCGCGCAGGTTGGCGGACAGCAACGTGGCGTTGTTTACCAGCGCGATCGAAGCGATCTTCAGGTCCGTCGTCGCAATCCGAACGCTCTGCCGCCGAAGTTGTTGGAATTTGTCGGCAGCCATCTCGTCGAAACGGATCACCTGCCAACCTGCAAAGAACTCGAACATCGCTTTCAGGCGATCGTAGTACGCAACTTGCTGCCGCACGTCGGAGTATCGGCCGATCAAGCTCAGCCAGCTCCGGGACTGCTCCTCCAGGGTTGCGACCGTCGTCGCGACTTGTTGGGGCGGCAAGGATTCGAGTTTTCGCAGCAGGACGACGGTCTTCGGTGAATCTTCATGCTGGAGCACCGAGATGTGGTCTGTGTCGAGGATGATCATGGCTGATCGCCGGCCTCATGCTCACGCGCAAGCTGGCGTTCGTCTTCGCGCAGCCGCAGGGCTCCGTCGATGACTTGCTTCATGATCGGATCACCGCGAAACATGCCCACCGTGCGCCGCCAATCTTTGGCCGGTGCTGGAAACGAGGTGGCCTTGCTCTCCGCCAAATCGTCCATGCGCTGCTCCAAGCGAGCGACGCGCTCTTCCAGTGTTCGTTCCACGATGACATCCCTCCCAACTCGTTCTGCAATTGCTGAGACCTATTCTACGTTCTCTGCCGCTGATCGTCAGCAGGTGTCGGACAGCGGGAGCCCCCGACGTACTTTCTGAATGGCAACTAGGCCGAACGAGGGGAAACAGCGACTTGCGTCCCCTCGTTCAAAAGGTGCGACGTGTACCCTACCGGCTACTTCCCGCCGGACTGCTTCGGGCCCGGACCCTTCCCTTGGTCTTTCGGAGACGTTTCCTTCGTCTCCGGCGGTTTGCCACCACCGTTGGTCATGGCGGAACTCCTGCAAGGGGTTTCTGTTCGGCCGCATGCGGCCACCATGAAATTTCCCATGATGGGAAATTTCCCATTTTGGGAAATTCTAGCCGTGAGGCTACGCTGCTGCAATCCCCTAAAAGAGGCCGCGGCAGGATATGGAAAAAACACGACATTCCGAGAGGTACAACAGGTTTCTCGTCGCGCTTCGGCAAGCCCGCAAGGACGCTGGCCTTACGCAGACTCAGGTGGCGGCGCACTTCGGCAGTCATGCCTCGTTCGTTTCCAAGTGCGAAACGGGCGAACGGCGGGTCGACGTGGTGGAATTGGCGCAGTTCTGCCGCCTGTATGGTGTCGAACTCGCGTCATTCCTCAAGAACGCCGTGCTCGAGTGACCTTTCTTCGCCCTGTGATGCCGTGCTCGCATTTTCTTTCACGACCGTCGCGACCTCGGTGCCCAGTACCTCCTCCAGACGCTGGTTGTATTTGCGAAACGTGTCGCGCGATCCAGCGGCCAGAATGCACGCGAGTGCCACATAGCTCGCGTCTACCCAGCCGACTGGTGAAGACAGAAACCCCAGCGACCCGCGCCTGATTAGGAACGCAAACGTCAGCGCGACCAATCCGTTCCCATAGAACTGGTAGTACCGATAATGAACCTCGCCCAGCATGTCGTACGCGCCGGTTTTTTGCTCGAACCCGGAGAATTGGCATCGCGGTCGCGAGATCCCGGTCCAGTGATGCAGGGTATCAATGATCAGCCAGCGGACTGTACTCGCCACCAGCCCCGCTCCGATGGCGGCCAGCGTAACATACAAGACCCCACCGACCGTCGGCGCGGACTCTGGTGCTTTGGCCAGCCAGCCTTCAACCGTCTCCGACACATAGCTCACCCCCCAGACCGCCGTTATTCCCGGCAGTACGTATGCAATCAGTAGGCCGAAGTTACCACTGTGCAGCTCCTTCACAACCGGCTGAGCGTAGCTCGTAGTCGTTGTCCGCGCAAAGCCGATGGGGAGTTTCTCCCAGACATACACAGCGGATGCCGACCGCTACGAATCTTCCGGAAACGCTCCACTCCCTTCTTGCAGCCTGGTCGCTCACAGCCATGTTTCAGCTCGAACCGGCAAGAAACCGACGCACGTCATCGCGAGTTGCCGAGCGACTCGAGAACGTCTTGATCACCGCCGGTTGTTCTTCGTCGGCAGCGGTCGGGTCGACGACGTGCCATGGCGTCTGCCCCTCGCCATGCCAGGTCACCACCGACCTGTCCGACACCCCCGTTGCCTCCTCCGGCCGCTCAGGATGTTCAGCTACCATGCCGCTACTGTACCACACGACCACCAGACGCTCGACGCTGTCATAGTTCCCACCGTGTTTCTTGATCGCCGGTGGTTTTCAGCAGGGAATGTCCCTGCACATGACGCCCTGTGGCCCAAGCCGTCATTCTTGCACGAACTCATCGAATGGGTTCGAGATCGCCAACTTACGCAGGTCTTTCTAGGCATCATACCTGTGCACCACCTGTGCGCGCAACGGGCTTGCCGATTACTACTCGGGTGTTGGAGACCCAAACGCGCAACTGCGGTACTCCTGAGCAGCTCTTGGTGGCGATCGATCCCAGCATCAACTTGAAACTCCGTTTTCGCCTTCACTATGACTTCGGTCTCGTAGCACAGCAGCGCGACCGCGAGGTCAATCAGCTCGGTACAGGGCAAGCCGCTCGTGTTGCTCAGGACATTGACTCTGCGGAGGTCGTCGCCCGTCAGACCCCTCCCTGGCCCACCGCACCCCGCCTTTCCACTATCGTCCGGGCGCGAAAGCGGAATGGCGCAACCGGGAAGGGGTGTGCGGGAGCCATTGCCGCCGCCCGTGAAACATCGGGCGGTCGTCGCGTCGGTGCCGGACGATCCACATCCGCCGCCCGGCGAAGCGGTTCCGCCACCACCGCGGAGGAGTGTCAAGCGATCGTCAGGGTGCCGCCTCCATGGGACTGCAGATGATCCTCGAACCGATGCACAAGTTACCTGCCAATGGCCCTGCGGCAACCGCCGCGGCGTTCCGCGATGCCCAAACCGTTATCCATGACTCCTTCCCGCGCGCTCTCGAATATGCGGCCACTGCAATTGCGACTTCAGACCGCCGGTCTAGGCATATCCGTACAGAATCGAAATGCCGAAGCTACGCTTCGGCCGGTCCTTACCCTATGCCGCCCCGAATATAAGCAACCGACTACGACACCCGCCGTTAACCGCAATATCATGTTGAACACTTGAAAACAATCACCGTAACCGTTCACGGCTGCGCATCGGACGTTGGTGGGACTACTCGCATTCCGTGGGAAGTTCGGGCGATGAGGTGAACCGCTTTCGCGGCTCAGTTTCCGCGAGCCGCTCTACCACCGGGTCGGAGCGGATTCTGAGGCGCGCCTGGAGGAGGCGGGAGTGAAGGATTTCTGGGTGGCCGCAGACCTGCGGAACCGCGCCTACGGGGAGCGGCTGCTGGAACACTTCCGCAAGTTGTTTCACCTCATCCACCGCCGCGAAGAGTACTCGTCGGAGCAAACCTTCCGCCGGGCGTTGCAACGGGTGCGGAACGAACTGGTCTGCGATGCCACGATCGAGTCCCCGCTGACCCGGGAATCCGAAAATCTGGCGGATCGCTTCTACCTACTCACATTCCGCACCCCTGTTTCGAAGTTTCACGTCGGCGGGCGACGAACGGCA
>JAHDXO010000090.1:1433-32559 GCA_023382975.1 Pirellulaceae bacterium | reverse complement strand
CAGTTGTCAGTTGTCAGTTGTCAGTTGTCAGTTGTCAGTTGTCAGTTGTCAGTTGCCAGTTGCCAGTTGTCAGTTGTCAGTTGCCAGTTGTCAGTTGCCAGTTGCCTTGGCCGATCGATTTGAGAAAGGCATTTAGTTTGGGTGACAATTCATCGACCAGGGGACTGAGTTGGGCGACCTGATCTTCCGTGAGCAGACGTCGCTTGTAGGCTCGGCGGAGCCAGTGCCTGGTTTCGTTCAGCGATCCGCGGCTGATCCGCAGGAACCGGCGGTTCTCCTGAAACGTTCCGCGCCCGTCACCTTCCGCGATGTTCGCACCGATGCTGTCGGTCGCTCGTACCAATTGCTTCCCGACTGTGTCCTTCGCGAAATACTCCCAGTCGATGACCATATCCCATACGCTGTCAGCAGGTTCCTCGGACAAGTTGCAGACCCGCAAGTTCTCAAAATTGCTCTTTGCCATCCATCCGCTCCTTCCTCAACTGCCGACTGCCGACTGCCCACTGCCCACTGCCCAAATTACGACAGTCCTTTGATCATTTCGACCAGCGGCAAGAACAGCGAGATGACGATGAAACCGACGGCGCCGCCGAGGAAGACGATGATGATCGGCTCCATCAACTGGGTCAAACTGTCGGTCAAGGTCTTGACTTCGTCGTCGTAGGTGTCGGCCACCTTGTACAACATCGTATCGAGTTCGCCCGTCTCCTCGCCGACGTCCACCATGTTCACGACCAGGTCGTCCACCACGCGTGCTTTCATCTTCGCCATGTACACCAACGAGCACAGCACGGCGCCGCCGAAGGCCATGTAGGCCCCGGTGAACAACATGCTGGCCATCATCGGCGTCAGGCCGACCACGAACATTCCCGGCAGCGAACCGGCGAACGCCCAGAAGAACAGGGCGCCCGGATGGAATCCCAGCGTCGAATACTTCTTCATCGGCTTGGCGATCGGTTCGCCCTCGCGGATCGCGTCGGCGACCCGGCTGTACAACCGCTCGAAGACCGCGTTGCCCGAAGTGTCGCGGGTGATCTGCAGACCTTCGAGGATCGGCACGCCACTGGCCACCAGCGTGCCCAGCGTCCGCGTGGTCCGGGCCATCGTGTTCTTTTCCACCAACTGGCCGAAAATCGGCAGCTTGAGGATGAACATGTCCCATCCCATGCGGCCATGCTTGAACTTTCGGCACAGCTTGATGAACAACCACAGGGCGACGGGAATCAACGGGATCAGGAACCAGCACCGCACCACGTATTCGCTGATCGCGACCAGCAACAACGTCGCACCCGGCAGTTCCAGTTCGAATTCCTCGAACATCTTGGTGAACACGGGCACGATTTTCAACATGATGAAGGTCAAGATGGTGACCGCCACCGAGATGACCACCGCCGGGTAGATCATGGCGCCTTTGACTTTGCGCTTCAACGCTTCGGCGCGTTCCATGAAGTCGGCCAAACGTTGAAGGATCACTTCCAACGCGCCACCGGCCTCGCCCGCCTTGATCATGTTCACGTACAGGCGGTTGAAGACCTTCGGGCACTTGGACATGCCTTCGGACAGCGTCGAACCGGCTTCGATCTCTTCAACCACGTCCTGCAAAGCGTTCTTCAGCTTGCCCGGCTTGGCGTTGCCTTCCAGAATTTTCAAGCTGCGGACGATCGGCAGACCGGCGTCCTGAAGAATGGACAACTGGCGGGTGAACGACGTGACGACCTTGCTGCCGCCGCCGCCCATCGCGAAACCGCGTTTCTTCTTTCCGCCGCGACCGGCCCCAGCCGCTTCCTTGGTCTTCTTCACCGTGATCCGGGTGACGAAGTAGCCCATCTGGCGAATCGTCGTTTGCGCCTCTTCCTCCGATTGCGCTTCGATCACGTCGCGGATCTCTTGACCCGTGGCGTCCATGGCTTCGAATTCGTAAGTAGGCATGGCATTACCCTTGTCAGTGGTCAGTTGTCAGTGGTTCCGTAGCCGAATTCGTGAGAATTCGGAGGTCTGAATTCTCACGAATTCAGCTACTCCTTTGGTTTACGCCTCGATCACGGTTTCCCGGATCACTTCGTCGGCGGTGGTGGTGCCTTCATAAATGTTGGCGATCCCGATCTCTCGCAGCGTGACCATGCCACCTTGGCGGGCCAACGTGCGCAGGTCGTCGGCCGAGGCGTTGGCCATGATCATGTCGCGAATCTTGTCGTTCATCAGCATCAATTCGAACAAGCCCACGCGGCCTTTGTAGCCGGTGTTGTTGCAGCCTTCACAGCCTTTGCCCCGATAGAAGTGACGGCCTGCGACATCTTCCTTGGTGATCAGCAATTCCGCCAGCATGTCGCGGGTGGGTTCGATCGGCTCGCGGCACTGCGTGCAGATCCGGCGCACCAACCGCTGCGCCAGGATGGCTTCGACCGTGGCTGTGATCAAGAACGTCGGCACGCCCATGTCTTTCAGACGCGTGACGGTGGTCGGCGAATCGTTGGTGTGCAGGGTGCTGAAAACTGTGTGCCCCGTCAATGCGGCCTGGACGGCGATCTCCGCTGTCTCCAAATCCCGGATCTCGCCCACCAGGATGCGGTCTGGATCTTGCCGCAGGATCGCTCGCAGGCAGGCCGCGAAGGTGACGCCGATGTCCGGATCGACCGGAATCTGGATGATGCCTTCGATATCATATTCCACCGGGTCTTCGGTCGTGATCAGTTTGTCCTCGATCTTGTTTAACTCGGCGAGCGCCGAGTACAGCGTGGTGGTCTTTCCCGAACCAGTCGGCCCGGTAACCAAAATGACGCCGTTGGGGATATTGATCACCTTGCGGAACTTGACCAGCGTCGGTTCGTCCATGCCGACCTTGGTCAAGTCGAGCGCCACGACCGAGCGGTCCAACACCCGCATGACCACGCTCTCGCCGAACATGGTGGGCAGCACGCTGACTCGCAAATCGACGGGGTGGCCACCCACGGTCAACTCGATCCGGCCGTCCTGGGGAAGACGCCGTTCGGCGATGTCCAAATTGGCCATCACCTTGATGCGCGTGGTGATGGCGAACGCCAGGTGTCGCGGTGGCGGAACCATCTCGTACAACACGCCGTCCGCCTTGATCCGGATGCGGAATTCGTCCTCGAACGGCTCGAAGTGGATGTCGCTGGCATGGTCCTTGATCGCCATCAGCAGCACCATGTTCAGCAGCTTGCGAACGGGCGCGCTGTCCGCCAACGCTTCGACGCTGGTCAAGTCGATGGCTCCGGTCGTCCCCACCGCGGCCGCCACCGCACCTTTCAACTCTTCGTCGTCTTCCAATTCGCTGAGCACGCTCTCGATGCTCTCGCCCGAGGACGCATAATAGCGGTCCATCGCCCGCTGGACCTCGCGTTGCGTCGCAATGACCAGCCGGATGTCGAAGCCCAGGAAATTCCGCAGTTCGTCCTGGATCGCCAGGTTCTGCGGATCGCACGTGGCCAGCGTGAGCGTGTTGTCCTCTTTCATCACCGGGATCACCCGGTACATCTGCGCCATGGTTTCGGAGATGGTGTCCAGCACCTCGCGGCTCAGTTCGATCTCGGACAGGCTGACGACCCGCATGTTCATCTGCTCGGCCAACGCCTGGACCAGTTGATCGTCGGTGATCAGCCCCATGTCCTCGGCGATTCGCCCCAGCAATTCGCCCGGACGCTGCGCCTGCTCGTCCAGCAACATCTCCAACTGTTCGTCGGTGATGAAACCGAGGTCGACGAGAATTTGGCCAATACGTCGGATGGCCATAGGTGAAATCCTTCTGTGAACGTGTGTGTGGCTCTTGGTGATTCCGACTCTTAGTGCTTGAACGCATCCGGGACGTGAACTTCTTTATCTTCTTCCTCGATGCCCCGCTTGGCGTTGACAATGCGTTTGGCCAGGTCGTCCGGGTTATGCGCCTTGGACAAAACGTCCTCGATCGTGCATTTCTCGTCCTTCCACAGCTTGAACAAGGCGTCGTCCATCAGTTGCATCCCGTGCTTGGCCCCGGTCTGAATCGCCGACGCGATGCGGAAAATCTTGTTTTCGCGGATCAGGTTCGAGATACCCGGCGTGACGACCAGCAACTCGTACGCCGCACACCGGCCGCCTCCGATGCGCGGCAGCAGCGTCTGGGCCAACACGCCGATGATCGAGGATGCCAACTGAGTCCGAATCTGGTCCTGCAGGTTGCCGGGAAAGGCGTCGATGATTCGGTTGATCGTGCCCTGGGCGCTGTTGGTGTGCAGCGTCCCGAACACCACGTGGCCCGTTTCGGCCGCGGTGATCGCCGCTTCGATCGTCTCCAAATCGCGCATTTCGCCGACCAGAATCACATCCGGGTCCTGCCGCAACGCGCGGCGGATCGCCTCGGCGAAACTGGGCACGTCCACATGGACCTCGCGCTGATTGACCGTGGATTTCTTGTGATAGTGGTAGAACTCGATCGGATCCTCGATCGTAATGATGTGATGGTCCACGGTCTCGTTGATGTAGTTCACCAGACTGGCCAGCGTCGTGCTCTTTCCGGAACCCGTGGGGCCCGTCACCAGAAACAGCCCGCGAGGACGAAGCACCAGCTTGGTCACCACGTCCGGCAGTCCGAGCATTTCCGGCGGCAGATAATCGTTCGGGATCTGCCGCAACACCATCGAGATCTGACCGCGCTGCTTGAAAACCGAGACGCGGAATCGAGCCTGATCGCCGAACGCAAAGCCAAAGTCCGCACTGCCACCTTCCTGCAGTTCGCGTTGGCATCGCTCGGGCGTGATGCTCTTCATCAACGCGACGGTGTCCTCCTGCTCCAATGTCTTGGTTTCCAACCGCCGCATCCGCCCATGCAAACGGAAGACGGGAGGTTGACCAACCACAATATGGATGTCGCTGGCCCCCTGCTTAATACATGCCTGCAACAGTTTGTCGATCAGAATCGTCTGTGCCATTGGGTGCTACCTTGGAATAGGCACCGGGCGGAACCGCCCGCGATCGCAGAAGGCTGCCTTTCGCTCGAAGAACTCTGTTCCGTTGAACTCTGTTCCGTTCTGCCGCAGGGTTCTTAGAAGTGCGAACCATTGTTCGCGGCACTCCCTTGGGACTCAAGCTGCGCCCGAAAAGCAATCAACGAGGAACGCGAAAACCGACCACACTGCCACTGGGGGATCCACTGGTGCTCGTGAAAAACTGACGTGAATATCCTTTACTTGAAATCTAAACGCATAAAGATACTGTCTTCGCAGGCGGCTCGATGACCGAAACTCGGCGGATTCGATTTAGCCAACCAGGAGTTCGATCTCCGAATCCTGCTCCGTGCGTTTCGCAACCCGGAACACTTCATCCAAGGTGGTGACACCCTTCATGGCCTTTTCCAAGCCGTCCACGAACAGCGTCTTCATCCCTTGATTGATGGCGATTTTGCGGATATCTGCGTTCGACTTGGCGTCGAAGATCATCTCGCGGATCTTGGGGCTGATGATCATCATCTCGTGGATCCCGGTCCGGCCCCGGTATCCATTGCGCTGGCAGTTGTTGCACCCTTTGCCGCGCATGAAGACGGCTTTCGCCGCCGTCTCGGGCGGAATCCCCGCCGCCTCCAGTTCCGAGTCACGGGGCGTGTACTGCTGCTTGCAACGCGAGCAGACGGTGCGAACCAGACGCTGAGCCAGCACGGCGATCACGCTACTGGCCACCAGATAGCCGGGTACCCCCATGTCGACCATGCGTGTGATAGCGCTAGGCGCATCATTCGTGTGAAGAGTACTAAAAACCAAGTGTCCAGTCAAAGATGCCTGGATTCCCATCGACGCGGTCTCTTGATCTCGCATCTCGCCCACAAGGATCACATTCGGGGCTTGTCGCAGCATGGCGCGGATGATCCTGGCGAAATCCAGCCCGATCGAATGCTTGACTTCACACTGGTTGATGCCCGGCAAGTAGTATTCCACCGGGTCTTCGGCCGTGATGATCTTGCGGTCAGGGCGGTTCAAGTGGTTGAGTGCGGCATACAGTGTAGTAGTCTTTCCGGATCCTGTCGGACCCGTCACAAGGATGATTCCGTTGGGGCGACGGATGAGCCCCTGGAACATCTTGTAGTTGTGCTCGGACAATCCGAGTTGCCGGACGCCGACTTTGATGTTGTCTTTGTCCAACAGACGCATGACCGTCGATTGACCATGGTTGGTCGGAATAATACTGACCCGAAGGTCCAGTTCTTTTTCTCCGACCGTGATCTTGATCCGACCGTCCTGAGGACGCCGTCGCTCGGCAATGTCCATGCGGGAGAGAATCTTGATGCGCGAGGTGATGGCACCCAGCAGACGGCGTGGTGGGCTATCCCTCTCGATCAGGACTCCGTCGATGCGGTACCGGACACGGATGCGATTTTCGAAAGGTTCGATGTGGATATCCGAGGCCCGCAACTGAACGGCCTCTTGAATCAGCAGATAGACCAACCGGACCACCGGTGCGCTGTTCTCGTCGACTGCTTCCCCGCCACTGATGTCCTCGGCCGTCTCAGTGAAGTCGATCGCCGTGTCGGTGAATTCCTGGAGCATCGAGTCGGCACTCTCACCCTCCATTTGACCGTAGTGGCGGTTAATCGCCCCCTGAATGGCGTCCTTTGGTGCCAGCACGGTCTCGATGCGGCGATTCAGAATAAAACGAAGCTTCTCGATGGTTTCCAGGTCGAACGGGTCGCTCAAGACGACCGTTAGCACATCGTCCTCCAGAGACAGGGGTAGTACGGAATTCTCGCGCGCCACCGCCTCGGGCACCAGTTCGACAACACTTTCGGGGATCTTGATGGCAGAAAGGTCGACGAACCGCATACCATGATGCTCGGCCATGGCCCGCACGACATCTTCGCTGGTCGCGTAGCCCAAATGGACCAAGCATTCGGCTACCGGCTTCTTCTGCTCGGAAGCCAACTGCTGAGCTTCCGCCAATTGTTCGGGACTAATCACCCCTTTGCGGAGCATGATTGTCGTAAAGTCACCACCCCGAGCCGCCATGTTCAGTTCCCCCTAGTACCGGACGTGGTTACCGCACGACAGACGGTCGGCAGAAACCCAACTCCCGAGAAGATTGGCATTCTGGACAAATTCGCCGGACATTCTCTATCTTGCTCGATAAGAACTCTGCCTGTCAATCGGCACGGGCCTGGTTTCAGGCTACAATCGTTCGGAGCAATGCGGGAAGGTAAGGTTGAGGCATGGCGGGCGGGGTGCTGTTGATTGTCAATTGCGCGTTGGATTCCTCGTACGGCAATCGCGGCGTTCTTCAAGCGATGTACGGGAACCGGTTTGATAAACTGGTTTTCACGGTCAGTGCGACGTGTCCTGTTGATCCCCACTTTCCCACCATCGCACAGCGCGACGCGCCGCCAGCCAGACCTCTGTGCATCTGCTGCAACGACGAACTGGGCGAGCACGGGGCGCTGCGGCATAGTTTTCACTGGCGTCTTCTGGCCGCCGATCCTATCGCCGCGGACTATGATTTCGTGCTGTTCACGGAGGACGACTGCGTGATCTCGCCGCACTGGGACGCGGACCGCGTGCGCCGGTGTGGCGATGATTTCGATGCGGTCAGCCCGCCGCTCCGGCCTTGCCGCCGCGACAATCTGGATTGGGTGTGGACTCAGCACCCTGCCGGATATCCGGCGTTCGACGCGGCGAGCGAGCGATTGAACCATCGGCGATTGGCGGCGCACTGGGCCGACTACGGCAAATCCAGTCTGCCGCCTACGGCAGATCCGGTCATGTTCTATGGTTTCTGCGATTTTTTTCTGGCGACCAATCGTATCTGGCGGGGCTTGATGGAGGATCTGGGCGCGTTGCGGCGAGTCTGGCACGAGTCGGCAATTCCGACGGCGCTGCTGCATCAGACGCCGCGCATCGGCGTGTCCACGGGCCTGCCGCTGTGGGGCAGCGACCGCGAGCGTTCCCTGTCCGAGTTGATGGGACTTCTGGACGAGCACGACTTCGTTCATGCAATCAAGCTGTCTCGGTATTGCGAGGCGGAGATCCTGGCCGCTTGGGCGGCGATTTGAGCCGTTGAAGTGTGCGTTTCCGTCAGGATGCTCGTTTTCGCACCCGCGACACGTCGAAGCACACCCACGAGCGACAACTTGCCGTTGCGGCAAGGCCGTCTTCAATTTCGCTGTTTGGCCCACTACACTCTCGGGTGTTTCGGCCGTTGATCAACAAAGCTGAAAAGGAACATTGGCATGGGAATCCGTTTGGAAGTACTCGATTATTTCGACTCGACGAATCGTTCGATCGTGCATCGAATCCCCCCGGAAGGCTCGGCCGATATCAAGTTCGGCGCCCAGTTGATTGTCCAGGAAAATCAGGAGGCCATTTTCTTCAAGGACGGCAAGGCCATGGACAGCTTCGGGCCGGGTCGCTACACGCTGACCACCAACAACGTCCCGATCCTGACGCGTCTGCTGACGATTCCGTGGGAAAAATCCCCGTTCCAGGCTCAGGTTTACTTCGTCGGCAAACAGACGTTCATCGATCAGAAGTGGGGCACCCGCCAGCCGATCACGGTTCGCGATCCCGATTTCGGCATCGTCCGACTCCGCAGCTTTGGCAAGTATTCGTTCCGCGTCGTCGATGGGCCGACGCTTCTAAACACCCTGGTCGGGACGCAAGGCAAGTACACGACTGACCAAGTTGCGGACTTTCTCCGCGATCTGATCGTTTCTCGAATGACGGATTTGCTGGGAACCGCTCGGATCGGCATGTTGGATCTGCCGTCGAAATTCGACGAGGTCGCCGCGGGCACGCGAGCCAAGGTGGGCGATGACTTCGCTAAGTACGGCCTGGAACTGGCCGACTTCTTCATCAATTCGATCACTCCGCCCGAGGAGGTCCAGAAAGCGATTGACGCGCGCAGCAGCATGGGGGCCATCGGGAATCTCCAGGCATTCACCATGTACCAAGCGGCCAACAGCATGGCGAAGATGGCCGAGCAGGGTGGCGGCGGCATGGGCGGCAACGCGATGGGCATGGGCATGGGCGCCGGATTTGGCATGATGATGCCCGGGATGATCGCACAGGCGATGGGCGGCATGCAACAACCGATGGGCGGCCAGGCCGGCGCGGTTCCCGGCGGAGCGGCCGGAGTTGCACCCATCGCGGGCGCAGCCGCCGGCGCGGCGGGGATGGCGGCGGCCAGTGCGGGCCAGAGTGGCGGCCTGGACTTCGGCGATCTAACGCCGCAAGCCCCGGATGCCAAGCAACTGGTTCGCGCGGTTGCTCAGAGCGCTGGCTGGAAATGGAACGAGTCGGGCGACGTGTGGAGTGTCGTCGTACCGATCGGCACCCTGCGAAAGCAGACCGTCCATGTGGATTTCACGGTCAAGGACGACGACGGAAACGCGGTGCTCGGGTTCTCGTCGGTCTGCGGGCCGGCGTCCGATCGGAACGCCATGGCGCTGCTGCGGTACAACACCAAGATGATTCACGGCGCCTTTGCCGTTCAACAGACACCCGCGGGCGAGATGATCGTCGTCCAGGGTAATCAACTGGCCAGCATTGCCGACCCGCTTCAAGTGACCCGCGCGATCACCGCGATCGCTTGGCAGGCGGACAAGGTGGAAGAGAAACTCGGCGGTGGAGACAACTATTGAGTTGCATCGAGACGGGGAAACCGATCGAGCCCGGCCGCAAACCGCCGATCACTTTGGGCCGCGCGCTCAATATCGCATGGCGCACGGCACACATCGGCGTCGCCAGTGTCCTGGTCGGCGGGCACGTCTTTGAGATTGCCGCCGACCGGCTGCATTTCTGGCTGTACCTGACCATCGCCAGCGGTGCCGTGTTGATCGTGTTGGAGGCCTACCCGCAAACCCGCTGGTTCCACGAGGGCCGCGGCGTGTTGGCGATGACCAAGTTGCTGCTGCTGTGTCTGATTCCTTGGTTCTGGCCGCATCGTGTATGGCTGTTGGCGGCGGTAATTGTGCTGGCGTCCGTGGGGTCGCACATGCCGGCCCGCTTCCGCTATCACTCGCTCTGGTACGGCTGCATGCCGGAACGAAACGCATAAGCCGGATGCGAGGACCGTATCGATATTTGGTCAGCCTCTCGCAACGACACCAGCGGTACGAACGGAAAGACGGATGCATTTTGATCTCCTCCCCGCAGCCGCGAATTCGCGCCGGGGAGGTTGCGCTGCTGGTGGATTTGGCTTTTTCCGGTTAGGATGAGCCATCGTTAATTGTTTCGTCACGCGGGGTCGCCGATGGTTGCCGTGCAGTTTGCTTGTCCCCACTGTTCCGGATTGTTTCAGGTCGACGATTCCATGTCCGGCCAGCAAGTAGCTTGCCCGCACTGCCGTGGGCTGGTCGTGGTTCCTTCGATGGGTACTCCCGGTCCAGCGGTTTCGACACCCTATCGGCCGACGACGCCGTATCCGCCGACTACGCCCTATCAGGCCTCGCCTCCTGCCCCGCAAACTCCAACTTGGCCCTCGACGCCCGCTGCGACACCCGGCGGTGCCGCGATGCCGCAGATCGTGTCGCCTGCCCCATCTTCGCGACCGATCCTGCCACCCTCGGCAGGCTCGCACCAGAAGCCCTCGAGCATGTCCGAGCAACGGCCAGTGATGCCGGGAACAGCAAGCGCGCCGGGCGCCACCCAAGGCGGTGCGGGACCGCAGAAGCCATTGCGACCGGTTCCCGTCAGTTCGAGCGTACCTGCTCCCACGGCAGCTCGACCGCTTTCCGTACCGACCGGACCCGCAAGCGCAGCGGACGGTCCGGTGCAGCGGGCGCCGCGTCCCGTGCCGGTGAGTGGCGTTGGCCAGCCCGGTTCACTGTTGCCGCCAGCCGGAGCGGTGCCGCAACTTCCGCCCGGTGTCGGCGGAACACCCGCGCCGGTCAGCAAGTCTGGGGCGACACCGGTTCCGGCCAGTGCAAGGACACGGCAGTCCGGTGCGGCGGCCACCGGCGGTCCGATTGTGCTGCCCACCGAAGACGGGGGTTACGTGACGCTGCGAGATCCGGTCAAGACGATTGGGCACGGCGACGAAGAGATCGAGCTGCGGACGCTATCGCCGGAAGAAAAAGCACGGCGGAAACTGAAGAGAAATCTGATCTTGTGGGGATTTGGGCTGCTGCTGATCGCGGTGACCTTGGCACTACTGCTGTTTGTTGGTCCGATTCGGTGATCAGGCGCTGGGCGAGAAGCTTGCCTCGCGGCTGTTGGTCGTGCTGCCGACGCCCTCGGCTTTGGGCAGCCCCAGCCAGAATCGGCGGCGGAATCGGCGGGCGCGGTGCAACGCATACCAGCGTCGTTTGGCTTGGTCCTGACTGTGGCGTCGCTTGCGTTTCCCGTCCGGCATACCCTTGTTCCTCCGTCTGGTACTTTCGCTCTTCGCGAATTGTTATCGGCTGTCAAGTGCGCAAGTCTTGGCGAAAACCGAGGCGGCCATCGAATCGGCCAATCTGGGAAAATATAACTCTTGGTTACGTGACCTCTGTGAAGATTGTGCGAGGTTTGGCACTCCGATCGCATGCGTCGGGCCGTTGCCGTTGATTTTGGCAATCAGGACCGCTTTGGGACGAATAACCAGGGGCGGGGCGCCGCGGACGCGGCAGGCGCTGCGGCCATTGGCCTGCTGCCGCGGTTCTTACGGCGAGCGTCGAGGATATAATGGAGAAAAGTCGCGTGGGAATTTCGGTCGCAGTCCCATTAAGCCAGCGAACTCGCGACTGTGGGTGGTCATCATGAACGATGTGAATCCGATGAATTTGACCGAGACTGCGGAGCACACTGCGGTACGCGTGACGAGTCGTCCAGGGCTGTTTTGGCACGCGGGATCGGCGCTGCTGGCGTGCCTGTTCGCCGCGTCGTGCTGGGCTGCTGAAGAGGTGATTGAACCGGCCGCTGAATCAGCCGTTGAACCAACGGTTGATGACAACGTCGGGGATGAAAGGCCTTTGGTCCACTTGATTCGCGTTCCCCTGCCGATTTCCGGAAATGTAGACAGGCAAGTCCAGTCAAGTGTCGAAGAGCTTCTGGCGCGATGGCAGCGCGATGCGTCCGGCCAGCGACGGCCGATTCTGGTGCTGGAATTCCGCGGCAACGACGATGCCGGTTCGGCGACCAGCCAATTCGAACGGGCTCTGTCATTGGCCCGGTTCCTGTCCGGGGAACGTTTGTCGCGAGTGCGGACGGTTGCCTACCTGAACGGCCCGGTTCGCGGCCATGCCGTGCTGCCGGTGCTGGCATGCGAGGAGATCATGGCGGATCCCGAGTCGCAGTTAGGGCGGGCCGGCGAGATCGAGCCATTCATCGACGAAACACTCCGCAGTGCCTATCGCGAGATCGCCCAGCGGCGACGGACGATTCCCGTGCCAGTCGTGATGGGGATGCTCGATGCAAGCGCGACCGTCTACGTCGTTCAGACGCTGGACGGGGCGAGATACGTGCTGGAAGAAGAACTGGAGGATTTGAAGAAACAGACGTCGGTCAGCGAGGTGGTGCGGATCGTTCCGTCCGGGGAGATGGCCCAGTTCAGCGGCTCGCAACTGAGACTGGAATTTGGATTCGCAAGCCACGTGGCCCGCAACCGGGTCCAGTTGTCCGCCGCGTTGCGGGTTCCGCTGGGATCGCTCTTGGAAGATCCGACGCTGGGACAGGGACGGCGAGCGTTGCGGGTGGACGTGTCCGGCAAGATCCAGGCCGATACGGTGACCTGGCTCGAAAGAAGCCTGCGCGACGAGATCGAGAAACAGCAGGCCAACTTTGTCTGTGTCGTGATCGACAGCCCAGGCGGTTCGCCGAGCGACAGCCTGCGGTTGGCCTCGTACCTGGCCAGTCTCGATTCCGGCAAAGTCCGCACCGTGGCCTTCGTGGCGACCGAGGCTCGCAGCGATGCAGCCTTGATTGCGTTGGCGTGTGATGAACTGGTGATGGGCGAGCGCGCCGTGCTTGGCGGGCCGGGCGCCCGTCGGTTGGGTGAGAAGCAGTTGGCGGACATCCAGGTGCCCGTCAAGCAGATCGCCGAGACCAAACAACGCGGCTGGTCGTTGATGATGGCGATGGTCGATCCTGGCATGTCCGTACGCCGCTATCGCCATCAGGAGATGAATACGACGCGACTGTTCAGCGAAGAAGAGCACGCGGAGCAGGAGGACGCCGACCGCTGGCTGGTCGAGGGCGAAATGCCCACGGCCAGTGGATTGCGCGGACAATTGGCCCAGGACGCTGGCTTGGCGGTGGCTTTGGCCGAGACGTTTGCTGACTTTGCCAGCTTCTACCAACTGGAAGACCAACTGACGGCCGTCCGGCCCAATTGGGCACATCGCGTGATCGAATTTCTGGCATTGCCCCAGGTGGCCGGCGGCCTGTTGTTCATCGGCTGGTTTGCGCTGATGTTCGAGTTCATGTCGCCCGGCGTGGGGCTGCCGGGATTTATTGCCGCGGTCTGTTTTCTGTTGTTTTTCTGGTCGAGCGTGCTGCACGGCACCGCCGGTTGGTTGGAGATTCTGTTGTTCATCACCGGCGTGACGTGCATCGTTATGGAGATTTTCGTGATTCCCGGTTTCGGCGCGTTCGGCATCGGCGGCGGGTTGTTGGTCGTCGCCTCGATCGTGTTGGCCAGCCAGACGTTCGTGTTGCCGCGAAACGCTTACGAATGGAGCCAGGTTCCCGACTCGCTGCTCGTCGTCGCCGCTTCCGGAGCGGGGATTATCGCCGCGTTGGCGTGCATGCGGCGAGTGTTGACTCAAGCACCGGTGTTTCGGCGAGTCGCCTTGGAAACGCCCGACGAGTCCCAACTTGAACAGATTCGGTATCAGGAATCGCTGGTGCATTTCGAGCACCTGCTGGGAAAGCGAGGTGTTACGACGACGCCGTTGTTGCCCTCGGGCAAAGCCCAGTTCGGTGACGACATCGTCGACGTAATCAGCAATGGCGAATTGATCCAAGTCGGCTCCGCCGTGGCCGTCGTTGAAGTACACGGGAACGAAGTGGTCGTGCGAACGATTTCCTGAACCGCTGTCGGCGGCCTGAAGGTCGGCTTCTTGCGAGGTGCTCTGATGCTGGACGTGTTGTTTTGGGCGGGAATCCTGGTCATCGTTGGCATAGGCTTCTTCGTTTTGGAATTGTTTGTTCCTTCGGGCGGTGTGCTGAGCGTGCTCGCTGTGCTGGCCATCGTCGGCTCGGTTATCGTCGCATTTTCCGGCGGGGTGATTCCTGGTTCCATTGTGTTGGTCGGCAATTTGGTTCTCATCCCGCTGGTAATTGCAGCCGCCATCAAATGGTGGCCATATACCCCCATCGGACGGCTAATGGTGCTGCATCGACCGGACAGCGAGGACGAGGTGTTGCCGGATACGCCGATGTATCGCGAATTGCGGGATTTGGTTGGAAGGCGAGGCGTCGCCAAGTCGAAGATGCTGCCCAGCGGAGCGGTCGTCATCGATGGTCGCACGTACGACGCGGTCAGCGAGGGAACGGCCATCGATCCCGGCCAACCGGTCCGCGTGAAGGCAATTCGCACCAATCGGATCATTGTGACGCCTGTCACGGCGGAGGTTCCGGTATTGTTGGCCGACGATGAGGCACTCGCTCAACCGGCCGAGGATTTCGGCATCGGGTCGCTGGAAGATCCGCCGGCCTGACCCAGTTCGCCGACGACCTCGGATCCGAATCCTGTCCGCAGCCGGCTTCGTATGGATTCGGAATGATCCAGCTCTCCACGCCGGTTTCGTCGGTGCGACTGCGGCGGAAAAGCGGACTTTCTTGAAGATTGAGCTTGGGCCGTTGGGAAAACGATTGCACGGCAAGCAGTCAGCAGTTACAAAAGTAGAGTGTTTGGAGAGCCTGTTCGCTGCGGCGCCGGCCGTTTGCCCCGGAGCATCGCGGTTGTTTCCCCTATTTTTCGAGAGGTTTCGCCATGCTTCTGTTCGCCCAAGGTGATCCCGATCCCCGGACGATGATCATTATCGGCATCACCGTTGTTGTGTTGGTGGTTCTGCTGGTGATCTTCAGCGTGTTGGCCCGCTATTTCCGGCTGTGGATTCAGTCTGTCCTGACCAACGCCGGGATTTCGATTTGGGATCTGCTGGGAATGACGTTCCGCAAGGTGAATCCGGCGGTGATCGTCCGCAGCAAGATCATGGCGGTCCAAGCGGGGATCACCGAGGAATCCGGAGTGACCAGCAAAGCGCTGGAAGCGCACTATCTGGCCGGTGGCAATGTGCCATTGATCATCCGTGCGTTGATTGCGGCGCAGAAGGCCAAAACGATCCAGTTGAGTTTCCGCGAAGCGACGGCCATCGATCTGGCCGGGCGGAATGTGCTTGAAGCAGTCCAGACCAGCGTCTACCCGAAGGTGATCGACTGTCCCGCCAAGGGATCGGGCAAGGCCACGCTGGACGCGGTTGCGAAGGACGGTATCCAATTGAAGGTCAAAGCCCGCGTGACCGTCCGTGCAAACTTGCAGCAGTTGATCGGCGGTGCCACCGAGGAGACGATCACAGCCCGCGTGGGCGAGGGCATTGTCAGCGCCATCGGCTCGGCCGAGACCCATGCCATGGTGCTCGAGAATCCGGACATGATCTCGCGGGCGGTGCTCGAACGCAAACTGGATTCCCAAACGGCGTTCAAGATTGTGTCGATCGACATCGCCGATATCGATGTCGGCGACAACATCGGTGCCCGCCTTCAAGCGGACCAGGCCGAGGCGGACACCCGTGTTGCGCGGGCACGGGCTGAAGGACGCCGGGCGATGGCGGTGGCCCACGAGCAGGAAAAGATCGCCAGCATCGAAGAGAGCCGTGCGAAGCTGGTCGAGGCCGAGGCCGAGGTGCCCAAGGCGATTGCCGAGGCCTTTCACAAAGGCAAGCTGGGCATCATGGACTACTACAAGCTGCGGAACATCCAGGCGGACACGGACATGCGCAAAGCGATCGCGCAGAGTTCGACGCCCGGCGGAAACAAGGCATAACCAATGCTGAAAGAACTGGAAAACCTGCTGGCCGAAATCGCCCGCCAACAGGGCATGGACGTGGGACCGCGTAAGCCACCGCAGGCGCCTCCGCAACCTCAGCGCACTGCAGCCCCGCGACGTCCCGTCGTGCCGACCAACGATCTGGTCGACGCAGAGATCATCGAAGCGGAACCGGTACGAGTCGACATCCGCAGCCACGTCGCCCGCACCGTCGACACCAGCGACATCACGCAGAATCTGGCGCACCTCGGCGCCGACGTGAGCATGGCGGATGACCGCATGGACGCCCGACTGCATGAACGATTCGACCAGAAACTGAGCCACATCGGCGAGTTTGCCTACGGCGATCAGACGGAAGAAGCGTCCAAGCCGTCAGCGGACGCAGCCGGACAGATTGCCGACCTGTTCCGCGACGCACGAACGACTCGCCAGGCGATCATTCTGAACGAGATTCTCACCCGCCCCGTCGACCGCTGGTAGACGCATCATGGAAATCGTCACTGTCGAGCCCGGCCGGACCCGCGTCGGTTGGATTGGAACCGGGGTAATGGGCTCCAGCATGTGCGGGCACCTGATCGACCGCGGGTTTGCTTGCACGGTCTTTAACCGCACGCGGGACAAAGCGGCGAAGTTGCTGGAACGAGGCGCCGCCTGGGCCGACAGCCCGCGTTGCGTCGCCCAGCAAAGCGACATCGTCTTCACGATCGTCGGCTTTCCCGCGGACGTTCGCCAAGTCGTTTTGGGCGACGACGGCAGCTTGGCGGGATCGAAACCGGGGAACATCCTGGTCGACATGACCACCAGTGAGCCGTCGCTGGCCATCGAAATTGCGGACGCGGCTCGGCAACGAGGCGTCTGGAGCGTCGACGCACCAGTGTCCGGCGGCGACATCGGCGCGCGCGAGGCCCGGTTGTCGATCATGATCGGAGGCGAAAGCCAAGCCGTTCTCGCCCTGGCCCCGTGCTGGGAAGCGATGGGGAAGACGATCGTCCACCAGGGCGGTCCCGGCGCCGGTCAGCACACGAAGATGGTCAACCAGATTCTGATCGCCACCAACATGATCGGAGTTTGCGAAGCGTTGCTCTACGCCTACCGCGCCGGCCTGGATTTGAATACGGTCATGCAATCGGTGGCGTCCGGCGCCGCTGGCAGTTGGTCGTTGTCGAATCTCGGACCGCGGATCATCGCCGACAACTTTGAACCCGGCTTCTTTGTCGAACACTTCGTGAAGGACATGCGCATCGCGCTGGACGAAGCCGACCGCATGGGCCTGGCGCTGCCAGGACTCGCGCTGGCCAAGCAACTGTACACGGCCCTACGAGCGCAAGGCCACGGCCGCGACGGCACGCACTCGCTGCAACTGGCTCTCGCCACCCTCTCCGGCCTCGACTGGCAAGCAAGACGTCGAACAAGCGACCCCAACGGCGATGCAATCGTCTGATCCAGCTTTCCCGATGCACCGCGTGTTTTGCATGCATGCGCGCGTCCGCTAGAATGCAGGCGGAAGCGAAGTATTCGACGAGTTCTGGGAGACGCACCGACATGTGGAATCTAAGAGGCTATCCGGAAAGAATACGCGGAAAAACGGCAGCTATCACGCAGCGATTCGGTAATTGAACTTCGGTGGCGGGTCGGGCGGTGCTAGCCTTCGCAGCATCAATCCGATCGCCGTGACTCGGATCATCGACTCGCTGGAATCGGTTCGTCGTTCGCAGTCCCTGCTATGTCGCCGACACCGGCCATTCCAAGCAAACGATCGCTCCGCAACCCATCGCTTGGGCAACAATGTAAAGCCCTTGGCGCCGGGAGGCCGCGAGACGATGTCCAAACGCCAGGTCGGTTGAAAATGCTCTATCCAACTGTTCAACTCATGGTTGTGATATTTGCCATCGCCCCAGATCACATCGAGTCATGGCCCTTTGTTCGACGGTAGGTTCTGAAAGATGAGCGGAGCGGCAGCTGCGTCATCCAAGGCTGCTTGGGTCACGACAACGGAAAGGAGCAAACCCAACGTATCCACCAGGATGTGCAGCTTGCGGCCGGTGAGTTTCTTACCGCCGTCGTAATTCCGCTGGCCGCCGGCAGTGTTTCCGCCCGCCAGCGCGCCCGTGTACGCGCATCCGCATCCGCCTCAGCCGGTGCCGCCCCCCGTCACTGCCTACCGTCCGCTGGTCCCCGTCGCTCCACCGCCGGCGCAATACTACCTGGGTCGCGGCCTGTTCGGCCAGCCAAAGCTGTACGTCGCCGAACAACCCGTGCGCAACTTCCTGCGCTATCTGAGTTTCTAGTCGCATGGGTAAGCATCGTTCGAAAGACAACTGTCGCGTCGCCAATGTAGCCATCACACTCCGTGGGATGATCAGCAATAAGCACTGGACAGTTATTTCTCGAACGATGCCAAGCAGGTGAGAGGCGTCGGCGACTCGACGGGACGTCCGCTTTCGTGTTTCGCGGCGGACATGCGGCGCGGATGCCGCGATGCGTTCACCTCGCTGGGAGAACCTAAAGACGAATAGGCAACCGCTCTGGAAAATCGGTTCATCCAGCGGAAGCGCACGGCCGCCAAGTCTTGAACCATGCCTCACCACGTCACCACGCTGCTCGCCAGCGTGGAACGGTGTTCACGACCAGAGATGCCCTCCTCCCCCCTTGCCATCCGCCACCGGACGGCTCACGCCAGACCGCTCGCCGGGAGATTGGAGTTCTTGGAGAACTTCGGTGTGCCCGCTCGGCTCGGCCAGAGACCCGCCATAGCAGTCGGACACCAACCCGAGCCTCCAGTCGCCGCGCCGTGACGCATTTCCGTTCGCATGCCTTTTTCCGCCTCTGGAAATGCCTCACAGTGTTGCCCCACCCGGAGAGCGGCCGGGCGTCAGACCGCCGGTAGTCCCACTTCCCAATTCCCAGTGACCTACCCACTACGGGCCATCGCGTTCGCGCTAAGACGCTCTGAAACAGGCACATTCTCGTATTTGACACTGACGGAAGACTGTTCTATATTCAAAGCCAGTTGTCGGCTGCGGCAGCAGTCGCGACAGTTGCCTTTCACGTCAGTTCGAGTGATTTCGTGCCTCGTCCTCGTCGTTTCTGCGGGGCAGGAAATCGGTTAGTGGCACGCATCGCCCGGCCCTGACGCCAAAGACAAGCGGTACGGTCCAAGGACCATTCAGTTCTTCGCGCACGCAATCGGAGACAACAACCCCCCCTTCACGGCAGGGGGGGAGTGGTTTATGGCCGACAGATGTTACGGCGGTTTCGAACGATGCGAACCGCCACCGGTCCCGCCTTCGAATTCATATCCGACTCGGAGCTTTCCGCAGTTGGCTCTCGTGCTGCGCCTGTCCGGTTCATCCGCCCGCACCGTGGCCTTTTCGTCCAGTTTCTTCCCCTCTCAATCCTCGTTCGGCCGTATCGGAGGCCATTGGCATGTTCAGTCTCACCTCGACACGTGACAACACAACCAATTCCCACGGCGACAAGAAATCCCCCCAGGCGGCCAACGGCCGGAAACAGAAGCGGCACCGCCGACTGCTGTTGGAGCAACTCGAGGATCGCCGCGTGCTGGCCGCCTTGCCATCGCCGCTCGGCCAACTGGAGATGCCGACGGGTCAGCCCCAGCACTTCAGCATCAACGCCAACCGGGACATCGTCCTGTCCGGTGCCATTCAGCCGATCGACTTGGCCAACAGTTTCGACGTTTCGGTCGTCCAAACACGGCCGTTTGAGTTGAATTCCCTGGTGCGGGACCACTGGAATGTGAATGTCAACGACATCCTCGACTTGGCGCTGTTCTCCGGGCAGAGCTACTTGGCAACGGTGCAATCGAAGTCGACGGACGTCAGAGGAACGACAACGCTGGTCGCCAAGCTGCAGGATTTCGATTTCGCCTACGGTTTCGTTGCGATCTCGAACGACAGTTACCTCGTGAGTATTGACATCCCCGAGCTGCGCGAGAATTTCGTGACGAGGTACCATCCCGAAACCCAATCCGTTTACCTGGTTCAATTGGACGCGGACAATTTGGATTTTCTGGAAGGCGGACCTGCCTTGGTTTTGGACGAAGGCTCGAATGGTCCGCTCGACACCGTGTTGCCGGACGGCAATCCGGACTTGCCGCTGATCGCCGAACCGGATGAAGGCGTTGCCCTTTTCGCAGGGAACAGCCTTGCCGCTCCGCTCAGCGATCCCGTCGGCGATGGCTCCGGTGATCCGGCGAGCGATCCCGTCGGTGATCCACCGAGTGGCCCGGTCACGATCGATGTGATGGTTGTTTATACGCCAGCCGCCAAGGCCTGGGCTCAGTCCAACGAGGGAGGAATCAACAACACCATTGCTTCGGCCATGGCAAAGGCGAATCTTGCGGCGTCCAACAGCAATCTGCTGATCAGCTACAACTTGGTCCATTCCGCCGAGGTTGCGTACACGGAGGCAGGGTCATCGACCGATCTTGGAAGGCTTCGAGTGAATAATGACGGTTACATGGATGACGTGCATGATCTCAGAAACCAATATGCGGTTGATTTGGTTGCACTGCTTAGCGACACGAGCGACACGGGTGGGCTCGGGTACACCTTGTCCAGTAGGTATGGGCGGGAAGATCTCGCTTTTTCTCTTTCTCGCGTGCAGCAAACTAGCTGGACGTACACGATGATCCACGAGATCGGGCACAACATGGGCGCCCATCACCACAAGGATCAAAACTTCCAACCAGGTCCGACCAATTGGACGAACTGGCCCGAGAACCAATGGTCGGCCGGATGGCGCTGGCAGGGAAATGACGGCAATTACTACAGCGACTTGATGACGTATGAGAGCGGAACCTATTTTCCCGACGGGAGAACGCACAGTCGGATTCCGTACTTTTCCGACCCGAACATCACCTATCAAGGACAACCGATCGGGCACGCCGTCGATGGCGATAATGCCCGCACGCTCAGGGAGGTGAGGTACTACGCCGCCCAGTACCGGGATGCCACCACGCTGCAGTACTGCCAGGCTCAAGGCGGAAACTCGAACTACGGCATCTCGCGAGTCCAGATGGGAGGCATCGATCAGTCGGCGGGAACGGCTCCGTACTACGACTTTTCGTTTCAAACCACCGACCTCACACCCGGGGTGGGCGAGCCGTTGACCGTGACGGTGAACAACCCGTTTTGGAACAACCAGCTCTTGGTATGGGTGGACTGGAACGACGACAAGGATTTTGAAGATGGTGGTGAAGCCGTTTATGTGTCCACGGTGGGGGAGGTCGCCGAGTACACACCTAGCATCACGGCACCCGTCGGGACCGCGCCGGGAGCTAAGCGGATGCGCATGCGTCTGCACATGCCCGACAATGGCGGCAATTCGACGCCGTGCGGTAGCAACGAGAACGGAGAAGTGCAGGACTTCACGCTCACGGTGACCGGGGACACGACCGCGCCGACCGTGCTGACGTCACCCGGCGTTTCTTCGACGACGGCCAACGGCTACTACACGACGGGAACGGTGATCCCGATCACAGTGCCGTTCAGCGAATCGGTATTCGTGACCGGCACACCCCAACTGACGTTAGAGACGGGCACCACGGACAGTGTAGCGAACTATTCCAGCGGCAGCGGGACGGCGACGTTGACGTTCAACTATACCGTGCAGGACGGTGACACGAGTGCCGACTTGGATTACGTGAGCAGCACCGCGCTGGCGCTCAACGATGGGACCATCCGGGACGCGGGAGGAAACGCCGCGACGCTCACGTTGCCGGCGCCCGGTGCGCCGGGCTCCTTGGGAGCCAACAAGTACCTGATCATCGACACCACCGCGCCGACAGTAAACAACGTGACGTCGATGACGGCCGACGGCGTTTACCCGGCCGGGACGATGATTCCTGTCTCCGTTACGTTCACCGAGAGCGTACTGGTGACCGGCACTCCCCAACTGACGCTGGAAACCGGGGCGGTTGACCGCGTCGCGAACTACTCCAGCGGCGGCGGCACGCCGACCTTGACGTTCAACTACACGGTCCAAGCCGGGGACACCAGCAGCGACTTGGATTACGTCAGCACGAGCGCGCTGTTGCTGAACGGCGGCAGGATCCGTGACGCCGTTAACAACAACGCCATCCTGACGTTGCCGGCGCCCGGCGCGGCGGGATCGCTGTCGGCCAGCAAGAGCCTGGTCATCGATACCACGGCGCCGACGGTGACCAACGTGACGTCGACGGCGGCCAACGGCAGTTACATCGAAGGAATGATCATCCCCGTGACCGTCACCTTCACGGAACCCGTCACGGTGGTGGGCACGCCCCGGCTGACATTAGAGACGGGCGTTACGGATCGGGCCGTAAATTACACCAGCGGCAGCGGCACAGCGACATTGACCTTCCTGTACACCGTGCAGATGGGCGATACCAGCAGCGACTTGGACTACGTCAGCACGGCGGCACTGGCCTTGAACAGCGGCACGATTCGTGACGCAGCCGGCAACAACGCCGCGCTGGCCCTCCCCGCACCTGCCGCGGCAGGATCGCTGGGTGCGAACAGGGACATCGTGATTCAGATCGCCGACTACGACTTTGCGGACGCGCCGGCTCCCTACGCAACACTGCTGGCCGCCAAGGGGGCCCGGCATGCAATCTTCGCCGGCGCACCGCGCTTCGGGGCGGCCGTCGATTTCGAAACGAACGGGCAGCCGACCGCTAACGCCGATGGCGACGACGCCAACGGCAGCCCCGACGACGAGGACGGGGTGAGCTTTGGCACGATGCGAGTCGGCCAGTTGGCCGCGACAGTCACCGTGAACGTGCAGAATGCGCCCAGCGGCGCAATGCTGGATGCTTGGATCGACTTCAACGCCGATGGCTCCTGGGGCGGGCCGTTCGAGCAGATTGCCGATCGGTTCGCGATGGTGAACGGCGACAACTTAATCGAATTCGACGTGCCAAGCTGGGCCGTCGCCGGAAAAACCTACGCCCGCTTCCGACTCAGCACCGCGGGGAACCTGGCCTTCAGTGGACAAGCCCTTGACGGCGAGGTGGAGGATTATCAGGTTACGATCGCACGCCCCGCGGCTCGCAGCGGCGTATTCGGCGGACAGACGGTCATCTCGTACGCAGCTAATGGCGCCGAGTCCGTGTTTGCAGCGGACGTCGACGGGGATGGCGATATGGACGTATTGTCCGCATCAGCCGTCGACAACACGATTGCCTGGTACGAGAACGACGGCAGCCAAGGCTTTACCCGACATGTCATTTCCGCCACAGCGGAAGAGGCGCTATCCGTGTTCGCGGTGGACGTGGACGGCGATGGTGACATCGACGTCTTGTCTGCTTCGTCGGACGTGATGGTGGGCACAAAGAAGATCGCTTGGTACGAGAACGACGGCACTCAGAGCTTCACCGAACGCGTCATCTCGACGGCAGTGCCAGGGGCCAGTTCCGTCTTTGCGGCCGATCTTGACGGCGACGGCGACATGGACGTGTTGTCCACATCGAAGAGTGACAACAGGATCGCCTGGTACGAGAACAACGGCAGCCAAGGCTTTACCCAACGCACCATCTCCACCGCAGCCGTCACGGCTCAATCCGTGTATGCCGCGGACGTCGATGGCGATGGCGACATGGACGTCCTAGCTGCGTCAAGGGGCGACAATACCATCGCTTGGTACGAGAACAACGGCAGCCAAAGCTTCACGGAGCGCATCATCACCACGAGCGCCAGCGTGGCCAATTCCGTATTCGCGGCGGACGTGGACAGTGACGGCGACATGGACGTCCTCTCCGCGTCGTACGGCGACGACACCATCGCCTGGTACGAGAACAACGGCAGCCAGAGTTTCACGAAACGAGTGATCTCGACGACGGCAGACTTCGCCTGGTCCGTCTATGCGGCGGACATGGACGGCGATGGCGACACAGACGTCCTCTCCGCCTCGAATAATGACTCCAAGATCGCTTGGTACAGAAATGACGGCAACCAGAACTTCACCACGCACGTGCTCTCCGTATCGGCCAATGGAGCCAGGTCGGTCTTTGCGGCGGACATGGACGGCGACGGGGATCTGGATGTTCTGTCCGCCTCGGAGAACGACGACAAGATCGCTTGGTATCGGAACGAGAATCTCTTCGATTTCGGCGATGCGCCCGCGCCCTATCCGACCACCCTGGCCCAGGAGGGAGCCCGTCACGTAGGCGCTGGGCCGAAGCTGGGCGTCAATCGAGACCTGGAGTACGAAGGGCAGCCGACGGCCAGCACGGACGGGGACGACGACAACGGCGCCCCGGATGACGAAGACGGTCTGATGTTCGGTCCTTGGATCGCGGGGCAGACGGCCAGCGTTTACGTCCATTCCTCGATGGCCAACGCCAAGCTGGATGCCTGGATCGACTTCGACGGGGATGGAACTTGGGACGATGCTCCGGGAAGCGTGGAGCGGATCTTCTCCAGCAGGAATCTGCCGCTGGCCAACTGGAACCTGCTGACGTTTCCCGTGCCGCCCATCGGCAGCGGTTCCATCGCCGGCGTCACGTTTGCCCGATTCCGCATCAGCACTTCCGGCGGTTTGGCGCCCACGGGCGCTGCCGCGGATGGCGAAGTCGAGGACTACCGCGGACTGGTGCGCGATCCGTCCGTTCCAGCAACCCTGTACGTCGCGAAAAGCTGGGCGAACCCCGTCATGGGCGAAGATCCGGACGGCGACGGTCCCGCGCAAGCGTATCAGTTCGATTCGGGAGACATCATTCAAGGCGGCGTAAATGTTGCTGTCGCTGGTATCGGGGATACCGTCAGTATCGGGCCCGGAACGTACGTCGAGAACGTGACGGTGAGCAAGAACGGCGTGACGCTCAGGGGAGCAACAGGGACCGCGACGGACGTCGTGATGGACGGTATCTACAGTGATCCCGGCGTCAATGTGACGGCCGACGACGTCACCCTTCAGAGTCTCCGCGTAACCGGCGCGCTCAAGAGTGGCGTTTCCGCAGATGGAGTCTCTGGACTTGAACTGTCGAATGTCCAGGTCGACGGGAACGCCCACTACGGAATCTACGCCCACAACCTGACGGGGTTGACGCTGACCAACGTCACCGCCTTGAACAACTCGCTGGGCGGACTCTGGGCTGACACCGTCAGCGGTGCGATCTCGATCAGCGGCGGCCAATACCGCCAGAGCCCGCAATGGGGCCTGTATTTCTACAAAGCCGGCGACGTGACCATCAGCGGCGCGACCGTCGAAGGCAACGGCGCGGAGGGGTTGAGCGTCTGGGATGCGTCATCGATTGCGATCAACGGCGGAACCTATAACGACAACATCTATGGCATGCGCATTTTTGGCGCCGTGGGAGCCATTGCTCTGACCGATGTTACGGCCCAACTGAACACCTTCGATGGTGCCAATCTCGACGGTGACAGCACCATCACCGTCACTGGCGGCTCGTTCAGCAACAACAGCCAAGACGGTTTGGACATCAATGCGGGCAGCACCGCAGCGGTCACGATCGAAAACGCCGACTTCCGCAATAACGCCGACGAGGGCATCGCCGTCGCGTACGGACTTGCCACCGTCAGGTACAACAACATCGTCGGCAACGTGGGATACGGCGTCGAAGCATCGGGGGCCGGTGGTGCGGTCACCGCCGAAAGCAACTGGTGGGGTTCTTATGCGGGCCCCGGCGCGACGGACGGCGGCGGGCGTGCCGGCGATACGAAGAGCACGAGCGTAACCGTTTCGTCATGGAGCTACGGGAAATTCGGCATCGATTCCGACAGCGATTCGTCGAACGACGGGCACCCCACCGCTCCCGATCCGGACGACGACAACGACGGCTACTCGGACGTGGACGAGGTGGTCATGGGCACCGATCCCCTGACCTTCGACGATCTCGACTTCGGCGATGCGCCGGATCTTGGCGTAGGTTCCGGCCCCGGCAATTACCAGACGCTGATCGTGGATCACGGACCAGCTCACGCGATCGTGCCCACCATCTACTTAGGCGCCAACAACGCGGATCGCGATCTCGACGGGCAGCCGACGACCGATGCGGACGGGGACGACACAAACGGCACGGGGCCGGACGACGAAGACGGTGTCGATGTACTGCAACTGACGGGGATGACGGTGGGCCAAGCCCCTGCGTTAAGCGTGACGGTGACCAATACCACAAGCAGCACGGCCACCCTGTACGGATGGATCGACTACAATGCCGACGGAATCTTCAACAGTGCCACCGAACGAGCATCAGCGATCGTCGCCGCCGGCACGACCGCCGCTTCCGTGAAGCTCAACTTCCCGTTCATCCCCGCCGGTTCCGCGGCAACGACGTATGCCCGTTTCCGGCTCAGTACCGATCCGGCGGCGGCAAACCCGACAGGACTAGCCCTCGATGGCGAAGTCGAAGATTATCCGGTCAAGATCGCGGTGGACGTTGGCACGCTCGAGGCGACTTTGGCCGGCGGGACGCTGACGATCACGGACACGGATGCCGACGGCATAGCGAACCAAATGACGGTCCGGCGCGACGGCGACCATCTGGTGATCAGCGATGCCAGCGAGCAGTTTGTATCTGCGCCAGCGAGCGGCGTGTTGAGCAATGATGATCGGACACTCACGATTCCGTTGGCCTCCGTCACCAGCACGCTAGTGATCGACCTGGCCGGCGGCGACGACGTGTTGACCGTCGACTTCTCGGGCGACAATCCGATTCCGGCCGGCGGAATCGAATTCCGTGGGGGCGATCCAACCAGCGGTTTGCCGGGGGACTCGCTGGTGCTGGCAAAAGGAACGTCGAGCGGCCTGTTCGATACGATCACCCATACGCTGGTAAACCCGAGCGACGGCAGTATCAGCCTCGATCCGGACGGGCCGGGCGGCACGCCTGCGTCGGCCGTGACGTACACCGGACTGGAGCCCGTGAGCGACAACCTGGACGCCGACAACCGCGTTTTCTCGTTCACGGGAGGGGCGGAGACGATTACGCTGACGGACGTCGGCGGGACGGACGGGAATTCGCAGATCGCCTCGACGCTTGGCGAGTCGGTCACGTTTGCCAATCCGACGGCATCGTTGACCTTGCAGACGACGGACAGCACCGGCGCCGATGCAATCCACGTGGAAGGCCTGGACGCCGCGTTCAACGCCGACTTCATCGTCGCCGCGGATGCCGGCGACACGCTCCGCTTCCAGACGAATCCGACCGATATCGGGACCGGCGATCTCGATCTGACGGCTGGCAACATACGCTTTACAAAGACCCTGTCCACGACGGGTGCCGCCCGGCTCGAAGCCCTGGCTGGCTCGATCCTGGGCGACTCGGCCGGACTGCAGATGGACCTTGTCGCCACTTCGGCGGTGCTGATTGCCAAAGTTGACGTCGACGTGCAACTAAACGTAAGGAACGTTGAAGCAGCCAGCGAGACCGGAATAATGTACCTCCAGAACGC
The DNA here is from genome assembly GCA_023382975.1 of Pirellulaceae bacterium. Taxonomy (GTDB): domain Bacteria; phylum Planctomycetota; class Planctomycetia; order Pirellulales; family Pirellulaceae; genus SKKK01. The sequence goes on along the minus strand of JAHDXO010000090.1, from coordinate 5,203 downwards.
GGGCGACTTAGTCATCGGCGCAGTGACCAGCGAATTGGACGGCATCAGCACGGGAGACGAAGCCGCGATCGAAGTGACGGGCACCCTGACGGTTTCGGAACCGATCGTCGGCACCACGGAGTATGCATTCATTGCGCTGGATGCAAACGCGATCCTCGTTAACGCCCCCATCAGTTCGTTGGATGCCGCGGACATCTATGCGCTGGAGGTGAATGAGGGAGGAATCGTCCTCAATGCCAACATCGACGTCGCCGGAGTCTGGCTGGAGACGTACAGTTCCATGCAGTTCAACGCGAGCGTGCTCACGAACGGTGGGAACGCCACGGCCAGAGCATCGGACGATATCACGTTCTCCGCCAACGGGTTGATCGATGCAGAGTTCAGGCCCGGCTGGCGACCATACTTCGAACTGACTGCCGGCCGCGAAATCGCGATGGCGGACGGCTCGTTCATCGACGCTCAAAACGGTGAGGTTAAGTTGTTGGCGGATGACGACATCACGATCAGCAGCCTAGTCGGGGAGTGGTACGTGTCCGTGTTCAGCCGGGACGGTTCGATCCTGGATGGCGGCGACTCGGCCTTGGACATCGTTTCAGAGACCGCGGAGTTGACTGCGTACAATTTCGGTGCAGTCGGCGCGGCCGCCAATCCGCTCGACACGCAACTGGACGAACTCTCCGGAGAATCCACCGGTGGGTTCTACATCGCCAACACGGGACCGTTGGACATCGCCTACTCGGGCATCGACGCGGGCGGCGACGTGCAAATCGCTGCCAGTGGCGACTTGACTGTCTCTGCCCCGGTCGTGAGCGTCGGGTCGGTCACGCTAGAAGCAACGGCAATCAGCTTGAGCACGGCCGCGAGTGATATCGCAACGATTGGAACCGGCTCCGTCTGGCTGACGACGTCGCGAAACATCGCGCTGGCCACCGGATCAAGCATCACTTCTGAAGACGGAGACATCAATCTATCGGCGAATCAGCAGACGACACCGACGAGCGGACCGTTTGTGGGCGTTTCTATCGCGGGGGCAACCGTCTCGACGAGCGGCGCCGGGAGCATCTTCGTGGCCGGACGTGGCGGCGATACGGGATCGAACCAGCACGGCGTCGCAATCTCGTCGGGGGGCAAGATCGAACCATCCGGAAGCGGCCAACTTTCCATCGACGGGCAGGGTGGCGCCAGTACGGCCGACAATAATCACGGGGTGTGGATTTCCGGAACCGGTTCTCTCATTACATCCGGTGGCGGCGGCGTCTCGGTTTCCGGCATCGGCGGCGGTGTCGCCAGCAGCGGTAACAACCATGGTGTGCATATCGCCGAAGGCACAATCACGCCTGGGGGTAGCGGCCGAGTCACCGTCGCCGGAACTGGCGGCAGCACGTCGGGCAACGGAAGCTTGAACTACGGCGTGGTTCTACTTAACGGCGATTCTCGAATTGCTTCCAGCGGCGGCGATATCGACGTGACTGGGGCGGGCGGCGGCGGAGTGTCGAGCTCCGGCATTTTGGTCTCCAACGGCCGAATCGCCGGTACCACCGGCTCTCCCACCGTGACGCTCAGTGCCGATTCGATGCGATTGCTGTCCACCGAATCGGTCGCCGCTCCCGCAAACGCTGTCGTCCTGCGTCCGCTCACCGCGGGCACGCTGATCGACCTGGGCGGAGACGACGTCCTGACGGGCAGTCCGCGCACTCTTGGCCTGACCCAGGATGAGCTTCAACGCGTCACGGCTGGCACGCTGACCATCGGCCGTGTCGACAGCGGGGCGATCACCGTCAGCGTGCCGATCTCGCGGTCCGGCAGCGCTCCGGTGAACTTGGTCAGCGGCGGAGCGATCGTGTTCTCCGATCCGGGGTCGATCAACACGGGCACCGGAGCGTTGGTGCTCGATCCGGGAACTACCGTTCAGCCGCTGACGGCCGGCACGGACACAACGGCAGGCACCGTCTCCTTCGCCGCCGGGGCCGAATTGGGCATCGCCATCGACGGAACCACCGTCGACACCCAGTACTCGCAACTGAATGTCGCGGGCGCGGTCAATTTGACCGGTGCCGTGTTGGCGGTCGGCGGTTCTTACGCACCTGCGGTTGGCGACACGTTCACGATCGTCAACAACGACGGCACCGATCTACTCGTCGGCACCTTCGCAGGATTGCCCGAAGGCGCCGTCTTGCTCGACTTCCTTGGCAGCGAATTGCTTGCCACGATCAGCTACATCGGCGGTGACGGCAACGACGTGGTGCTCACCGTAGACAGCAGGAAGCTCAGTATCAGCGGCGCGCCCAGCGTGACGGAGGGCGACGAATTGATATTCACCGTGACTCTGAATGCCGCCAGCAGCACGGCGACCACAGTTAGCTACACCTTCGCCGGCTCGGCTACCAAAAACGACGACTTCAACGCCTCGACCACCAGCGTCACGATTCCGGCGGGTGAGACCACGGCCACCATCACGGTGCCTACCTTGGACGACGCGGTCGTCGAAGATCAGGAGACCGTGGTCGTCACCCTGAACAGCGTGACCGCGGGCCATCCGACCATCACCGTCTCCGGCGCCCCGGACAATTCGGCCAGCGGCACGATCATCGACAACGACAACGCCACGGTCAGTATCAGCGGCGCGCCCAGCGTAGCGGAGGGCGACGATTTGACATTCACGGTGACTCTGAGTGCCGCCAGCAGCCTCGCGACGACGGTCAGCTACACGTTCGCCGGTTCGGCTACCGAGGGCGACGACTTCGATGCCACGATCACCAGCGTCACGATTCCGGCGGGCGAGACCATGGCCACCATCACGGTGCCTACCTTGGACGATGCGGCCGTCGAAGACCAGGAGACTGTGGTCGTCACCCTGAGCGGCGTTACCGCGGGCCATGCTACCATCACCGTCGCGGACTCGCCAAGCGACTCGGCCACCGGCACGATTCTTGACGACGATTTCGTAACGCCGACCATCGTCGCGTTGCCGCTGACCAAGATCTACGACGGCCTGGCGTTCTCGCTGACCGCAACCGCCGACGACGGCCCCGGCGGCTTCGATCCCGACGACAACCAGGCTCATTTCATCTTCACGTTCTACGCGGGCTCCGGTTTGACAGGCGGCGCGATCACCGCACCGTCCAACGCCGGCAGCTACTCGGTGGATATCGCCTATGCCGGTAATACCCATTACGCTCCCGTGCCCTCGACAGCCTTCGACTTCACGATCACTCCCCGGCCGCTGACGGCCACGGGCACGGCGGCGGACAAGGTGTACGACGCAACGCTGGCCGCCGCGGTGACGATCAGCCTGATCGGCGTGCTGGGCGGCGACGCGGTGACGGGCGCGGCCTCCGGCACGTTCGACAGCAAGCACGTGGGCGCGGACAAGACGGTGACGATCGGCGCGGTGACCTTGGGCGGAGCGGACGCTGGCAACTACACGGCGGGCCCGGCGGGCACGGCAACGGCGGATATCACGGCCAAGACGCTGACGCCGGTGATCGTGGCAAACGACAAGTTGTACGACGGGAACACGATGGCCACGCTCAGCAGTCAGACGCTGACGGGCGTCGTCGACGGCGACGCGGTGACGCTGACGGTCGGCGCGGCGACCTTCGACACCAAACACGTCGGCACGAACAAGACGGTCACGGCCAGTTCGCTGACTCTCGTTGGCGACGATGCATCGAACTACATCTTGGGCGCCGCCACGGCGACGGACTTGGCGGACATCACGGCCAAGACGCTGACGCCGGTGATCGTGGCAAACGACAAGTTGTACGACG
>JAHDXO010000090.1:0-1333 GCA_023382975.1 Pirellulaceae bacterium | reverse complement strand
TCGGCACGAACAAGACGGTCACGGCCAGTTCGCTGACTCTCGTTGGCGACGATGCGGGCAACTACGTGCTGGGCGCCGCCACGGCGATGGACTTGGCGGACGTCACGGCCAAATCGCTGACGCCGCTGATCGAGGCAAACGACAAGGTGTACGACGGGAACACGATGGCCACGGTGACGGTCAGCCTGGGCGGCGTGCTGGGCAGCGACGCGGTGACGGGCGCGGCGGCCGGCACGTTCGACAGTAAGCACGTGGGCGCGGACAAGACGGTGACGATCGGCGCGGTGACACTGGGCGGCGCGGACGCGGGCAATTACACGGTCGGTTCGGCGGGCACGGCGACGGCCGACATCACGCCGGCTCCGCTGACGGTTAGTGCGAATCCCGCCAGCAAGATCGTGGGGATGGCCGATCCGCAGCTCACATTCGTCGCTACGGGGTACGTCGGCGGTGAGACGGAGGCCACGGCGCTGACGGGCGGATTGACGCGAGAGCCGGGCGAGTCCATTGGCAACTACACGATCTTGCAGGGGACGCTGGCCGCCATCGCCGGCAACTACACGATCAGCTACACGGGGGCGAACTTCCAGATTCGAGATACTGCTCCCGTCCTGTCGATCACGGCGCTCGATGCCGTCAAGGCGGAAGGGGATAGCGGCAGCTCGGCCTTCGCGTTCATGGTGATTCGAGAGGGTGACACCACAGGCGAGACTAGTGTCGATTACAAGGTGACCGGCAGCGGTGCCGATTTCGCCGAGGCGGACGACTTCGGCGGAATACTCCCGTCAGGCACCGTGATCTTCGCCGTCGGCGAGACCAGCCAGATGATCACGGTGGACGTGAGCGGCGACACGGTAGTCGAGGCGGACGAGGGCTTCACCGTGACGCTGAGCAACCCCAGTGGCCTGGCCACGATCGGCACGAGCACTGCGACGGGCACCATCGGAAACGACGATTTCGTATTGCCGACCATCGCGGCGTCGCCGCTGACCAAGGTCTACGACGGCCTGGCGTTTTCGCTGACCGCGACCGCCGACGACGGCCCCGGCGGCTTCGATCCCGATACCGACCAGTCTCGTTTCAGCTTCACCTATTACGCTGAGCCGGGAAAGGGCGGCGGCATCATCGATGCACCGTCGCATGCGGGTAGCTATTCGGTTCAAGTGGCCTACGTTGGAAATGATGTCTACGCCCCGGTCCCTTCTACAGTGTTCGATTTCACCATCGGGCAGGCCGCGTTGACGGTCACGGCGGACGCACAGAACAAGATCTACGGCTCGGCCGATCCGACGCTGACGTACCAGATTACGGCGGGCGAGCTGGTGACCGGCGA
>JAHDXO010000089.1 GCA_023382975.1 Pirellulaceae bacterium | reverse complement strand
CCAGTTGGAACACCCATTGCGGCTGAGCGCCAAAGACGCGGTAAAGCTGCTTGTCTGTTTCCATGCCCACCATCCTTTCCCGGCGTCTTGGACTTCGTACAGAGATGTGACATCAAAGGTCGTACGGCGGCCTTCCTCATCTCATCCGGACTCGTTTCCCATCGCGTGGGCCGGGGTGGCGGCGGCGGTGGTGCGGGGTGGTTTGCAGACGGCACCGGGGAACAACCGCTGGCGGGCAGCCAGGTCGGCGGAGGCTGCGTATTCGCTCAATTCGTAGACCTCGCAGAATTCGATCGATCGTCCACGCGGCTCGCCGTAGGCGGCGATCAATTCCTCGCGGAACCGTTTGGCCCGCGGCAGCGCGTGGCGGCGGAACCAGCCGCGCAGCCACTCGAGCCGCTGGTCTTCTTCGGCTGGAACCTGATCGAGCACGCCGTCCTGGTAGGCGAGCCATTCGAAAACTTGGGTTTGGTGACAGGCCAACATGCGGACGACGGTGTCGGCAAACTCGGTGACATCCAGCACCACGTCGGCGACCAGCGGATTGGGCTTGGTGAACAGGTCCGGCATGTAGGCCACCACGGGGTCGCGGAACAGCGCGGGCGTGTCGCGCAGCACGTTCGGTACGGTCACCAAGTACGTGGCGTCCTGAACCAGTTGCCCGGCCGCTCGGTGATCGGGGTGGTAATCGTAAGGGCGATGGGCGAGCACCAAGTCGGGCGCGAACCGACGAATCTCGCGAATCACCTGGTGTCGCGTGGGCACATCGGGCGTCAGTTCGCCGTCGGGGATATCCCAAGTCACATAGTCGGCGCCGATCACTCGGCCGGCCGCGGCCGCTTCGGCTCGCCGCAACCGCGCCAACTCCTCGGGCGGACGCTGGAAATGTCCGGCTTGGCCATTGGTCATCGAGACCATGCGCACGGTGTGTCCGGCGCTGCGATAGCTCGCGGCCAAGCCGCCCGCATGGTACTCGGCATCGTCTGGATGGGCGCCGAGGATCAACAGTCTCAAGGGTCGCGCAGGATCGATCATTGTTCGCCTCGCCTGGGATTCCATCGATTCAACTCCAACGAAGACGGAGAATACCATCCGATCGGCCCGGCAGCAACGGACCGCGGCAGCGACTGCGGTTGGCCAGTTGACGCGGACCGTTGGACGCTCCGCAGCCGCCTTCGGGTTGACACGAAAGGTAGTTGTGAAAGAATGATCCCCGTAGCGATGTCCGTTGCTGAATTCCGCACTGGCTTCGCTGAGCTTGGTCGGTGGAACGGCGACTCGCACGCGCGCCAAGTCGTTGCTGCGACCGGGCACGCTAGGCGGTGGTCTGCGTTGCACCGGAGGGAAAGGGGGCAAGATATCGTGTCGTCCGAAGCTTCACCGAGCCTGGTGACTCAGGGTGCGTTGATTCTGCACGGCAATAATTTCGACTGCAATCGAGGTTGTCAGGCGCTCCGATTGACCACACAGATGATCCTGGACCGCTATCTGCCCGATCATCCGCGGGTCTATGCCAACATCTTCCGTAACGACGATCCTCAGTTCCATACGATCGAACCGGACGGAAAGTCGCAGGGGCAGATCTGGGAGACTCGCCGTCGCGGAACGGCCGGTTTCTACGGCTGGGGAGCGATGGTCGTCACCGCCCGCCTCTGGCGACGGTTTCCGCCCATGCGAGTCAATCGCCGCTCGAAGGACGCCGCGGCCGTGCTGGCCCTCGGCGGCGACAACCTGTCGTACGACTACGGCTTTCTCGCTTCGCTGCTGTTCTTCAGTCCGCTCGCAACGGCCGTGCGCAGACGCATTCCAGCCGTGGTCTGGGGAGCGTCGATCGGTCCCTTTTCCAGCCGGCCGTACTGGGAGCAGCGTTTCGCCAACGTCCTGCGCCGAGTGGACTTGATCACGGTTCGCGAACCGATAACGCAAGACTATCTTCACGGATTGGGGATTCGCGACAACATCCGCCGCGTCACCGATTCCGCCTTCCTGCTGCCGGCCGAGCCCACCAAGCTGCCCGACGAAATCGAACAGGCACTCGGGGCCGGAGCGATCGGGATCAATCTGGCGCCTTTGATGATTCGCTACAACCGCATGTCCTCCGGCACCTGGTTCACGCAAGCCCGCGACATGGTGCTGGAGGTGTACCACAAGGCGCGACTTCCCATCGTGCTGATCCCCCACGTCATGATGCCGCCGCACGTTTTCCCAGACAACGACGATTTCGAATTCTTGAGTGCGCTGCGGGACTCGCTGCCGGCGCAGGTCCGCAGCGAGATCCACCTGTACGACGCGCGCCACGATTCGTGCAAGCAGATCAAATGGGTCATCTCGCGATTGCGCGTGTTTGCCGGGGCTCGGACGCATGCCACGATCGCCGCCTTGTCGACCGGCGTGCCAACCTTCTGCGTCGGTTACAGCATCAAGTCGCAGGGACTGAACCGCGAGATCTTCGGCCACGAACAGTGGGTCGCCCACGTCTCGCAGTTAACCGCGGGACGTCTGGCCGAGCGCATCCAAGATCTGCTGTCGTCCGAGACCGCCGTCCGCGACCACTTGCGATCGTTCATGCCGGACTACGCCGAACAGGCATGGTGCGGCGGCGAGTATCTGCGGCAGACGCTGTTGCAGCGAACTTGAGATGGGAGAATCCAATGATGAATTGCCGTGCGAATTTGCGATCCGCGTTCCGCTGGGCTTGCTTCCTTGGGTGTGCTCTGTTTCTCGCGTCCACCAGAACCTCGTCGGCCGATGCGGCCGATGCGGCCGATGTCCCGGCGCTGTTGGCCGACCAGCCGTCGGATTCGTTCGCCAGAAAGATGGTGCCGCCCTTCGGTTCGGACGCACCGCGGGACGGCGTCGTATCCCGAGCGTGGAGAGTCGAGGGCGACCGCCCCGGCCCGGCGGCCGTCGCGGCGCGGCCGACCGGCGGCGCGATACCGCCGGTGGTGTTCGCCGAGTCTCACGCTCGGCTGACGCCCGGTTCGGAACTTGCCGGCGAGTTGATCGCGGCACAGTGGATCTTCCGCGTCGCAAGCGAACAAGATGCCGGGTACGCGAGGTTCCAGCACCGGGACGACACTTGGTACGAGTCGACTTACTGGCAAGGCGACGAGCAGTGGCTTCGCGTCGGCAAGGACTGGCACCATCCCGGCGACCGCGCACCCAGCGTGCGGCGTTTTCTCGTCCCCACCGACGGTTCGCTGACGATCACGGGCCGAGTCCGCAAGGCGCATCTCGCCGGCGACGGCGTGTGCGTTGTCATTCTGCATAACGGGCAGCGTGTGTGGCAGCACGAACTGGCCGGCGACGATGGCGAAGGGCTCGATCCGAATCTGGCGTTAACGGTCAAACGGGGCGATACGCTCCGCTTCGTTGTCGACAAACGGGGCTCGATCGCTTGCGACACGACGTACTGGGATCCGGTCATCACGCACGTCGCCGGGCGGAAGTTCCAAGCGTCGGAGGCCTTCGCCGAGAAGAAGCAGGGCTCTGGCGGTTGGTTTTACGAGGCACCGATCGATGGCTTTGGCGCGCCTGGATTGCCGCGACTGACTTGGTTCGACGCAAACTGGGCCTTGTGCGAAAGTTCGCTGGCGGTCGGCAAGCCGGTTCTCCTGGAGAGCGAGTCTGTCCAGCCCTGCGCGGTATTGGCGGACGGACAAGACGCCTCGGGCCTGGCGATCGCCTTCGAGGCCCGGATGCCGTGGCGGATTCATGCCGAACTGACGGCGGACGGGATGCTAGCCGTGCGACTGATCGTTACGCCGATCCCCGCAGACGCCGCTGCGCCGTCGACCGACGGGCTGTTGCGGTTGAGTCGCGCGGCGCTAGGCCCTTATTCCGGAACATCGTTGGTCGGCATGCAGACACTGGCCCGCTGGCTTGTCAGCGACCTGCCCGAGTTGCCGCTCGCTCCGCTGCGCGATGCTGTCCGCCGGGCGGACATCCCGGAATTGGACTACTGGGCGATGATCCAGCACGACTGGCAGCGTCAGGACGAACTCGACCGGCAGCGGCCGGAGAGCTACGCCGGCACAATTGCCAAGCAGTTGGAGAAAACGCGCGGTCTGCTGGCTCATCTGCAAGCCGCCAACGGTCCCGAACGTTTCGCGGATCATGCCGCGCGTCTCGATCGGCTGGCCAGGCAGGCCGAGTCCGGCGATGGCGATCCGGCAGTCCTGTATCTGCAACTGCGTCGTCTAAAACGCGAAATCGTACTGGCCAATCCGCTGCTGGACTGTGGCCCGTTGCTGTTCTGCAAGCGAGTGCCGACGTCCTACAGCCATCTGGTGATGCAATACTACGGCTGGCGGGCGCGGCCGGGCGGCGGGTTGTTCGTGCTCGAACAGCCGGGACGCTCGCTCCGTTGCCGTGACATCACGGGAGGAAGACTCAACACGGGCAACGTGCTCGAACCACGTTTGTCGTACGACGGGCAGCGGATCGTGTTTTCGTACGTCGAGTGTCCTTCGGGACCGCTCACTCCCAGCGAGGTCGGCAACGATCAGGATCCGTCCAGGCACTACTACCATCTCTGGGAAGTCAACGCCGACGGCGCCGGACTGCGGCAGTTGACCGACGGGCCGTACGACGATCTGATGCCTTGCTATCTTCCCGACGGGGGCATCGCCTTCATGTCCACGCGGCGCAAGGGCTACGCCCGTTGTTTCGGTGCCCAATTCAGCACGCGGTGGGACGTGTACACGTTGCACCGCATGGAGTCCGACGGCTCGGCGATCCGCACGCTCTCGTATCACGACACCAACGAATGGTTCCCCGCCGTGTCGCACACCGGCCATATCCTGTACGCCCGCTGGGATTACATCGACCGCGATGCGGTGACGCATCAGAATCTGTGGGCATCCCGTCCGGACGGCACTAACCCGATCGCCGTGTGGGGCAACGCGACGCCCAGTCCACATTGCACGTTTCAGGCCCAGCCGATCCCGGACAGCCAGAAGATCCTGTTTACCGCTTCGGCTCACCATTCGATCACCGCGGGGTCGATCGCGCTGCTGGACCCGACGGTGGCCGCCGACGGGCTGGAAGCGATCGAGCGGATCACCCCCGAGATCCCGTTCCCCGAGGCCGAATCGCGCGACATCCGCCAATACTACGAGTCGCCTTGGCCGCTGTCCGAAGATTTCTACCTGGTCGCGTACAGTCCCTATCCGCTGGAGTGGGAGCCGCGGGCGAATCGCCGCGATGCTCTGGGGCTTTGCGTGCTGGACCGCTGGAACAATCGCGAGTTGATCTACCGCGATCCGGAAATCGGCAGCACTACCCCCTGTCCCCTGCGTCCGCGAACCTGCCCGCCCGTTCTGCCGAGCGAGCTGCCCGTCGACGGACCGCCGGTGGGCGAGATGCTGGTGAGCGACGTGACCGCGGGTCTGGGCGGAGTCGCTTCCGATCACATCAAGCAATTGCGGATCGTGCAGATCTTCCCCAAGACCACGAATCTGGCCGACAATCCCGCGGTCGGCGCCGCGCGGGAAGAGAACGGGCGCGCCGTGTTGGGCACCGTGCCGGTCGAACCCGACGGCTCGGCCCGTTTCCTGGTGCCCGCCAGCAAACCACTGCTGCTGCAAGCGCTCGACGCGGACGGCAACGCTTATCAGACCATGCGGTCGGTCACCTACCTGCAGCCGGGCGAGCGCGTCTCGTGCGTCGGCTGTCACGAGCCGAAGACGACTGCACCGGTGCGCACGGGTTCTCAACTGCTGGCCATGCAGCGTCCGCCGTCGCAGCCGGACCCCGGCCCGTGGGGCGGTCGGCCGTTCAGTTATGTCGAGGTCGTCCAGCCCGTGCTCGACCAGCACTGTGTCCGCTGCCACGGCGGCGAGAAGACCGAGGCGAATCTGGTGCTCACCGGCGAACCCGAGGGGCACTTCAGCCGTTCGTACCTCGCACTGATGGAAGATCCGAATGCATTCTGGGGCAGCGGGACGAATCCCGCCAACGCGGTCAAATATTTGGTGCCCCGCTTCGGCGGACGCAACCAGATTCAATTGACGCCCCCCGGCGGCCAGTACGGCGCCCGGGGCAGCCGGTTGATGAAGCTGTTGCGCGAAGGGCACGAGGGTGTGCAATTGAGCGACGAAGATCTGCGCCGCCTGGCGATGTGGATCGATCTGAACGCCATCTTCTACGGAGTCCACGAACCCGCCGACCAAGAACGCATGCGCCGCGGCGAGGCAGTCGGGATGCCGCCGATTCAGTAGGATTGCCACGGCAATTGCCGTCGGGGCTGCGGCATGAATCGACGTGTGGAACGGATGGTGAGTGTCGTGTACAATCTCGGTCAAGGAGCACATCATGACCTTCCCTGTTTTCGTTGAAGCGTGCCAAGGGCAGTTCACCGCCCAGCTTGTCGGTGCGCCCGCCGTTCAGGTTGTGGGAACCACGCGAGACCAAGCCCTGGCGGGACTGCGGGCCGCGATCCGGGAACGACTTCGCACCGGCGAACTCACGCTGTTAGAGATCGAACCGCTGGGGATCTCCGATTTGGCAGGCACTTACCGCGACGATCCGACCTTGCGGGAAATCTGTGACGAGGCGTATCGTCTCCGCGACGCTGAACGGCAACCATGATCGCCTTCGACACAGACGTGTTCACCGAGATTCTGGCCGGCAAGCCCGCGTATATCCAACGTGCTCAAGCGATCCCGCGCGAAGAGCAATCCGTTCCCGTCGTCGTTGTCGAGGAGATTCTCCGGGGCCGCCTGAACGCCATTCGACTGGCGGAAGCCGGGAAGTCTCGATTGACAATCGAGCAGGCTTACGGATGGCTGGTACAGTCCCTGCGTGATTTCCAGCGAATGCGGTTGCTCCCGCACTCGCCCGTCGCCGAAGCCCAATTCCAGCAGTGGCGGTCCGAGAAGATCCGAGTCCCGACGCACGATCTGCGAATCGCCGCGATCTGCGTGGCCGAAAGCGCAACGTTGGTGTCTCGCAATCGCCGCGACTTCGAAGCGATTCCCGGCTTGGATGTAGAGTTCTGGTGAGACTCGGCGGGATTCTCGTTGACGGCCTGCTGGCAATGCTGGCAGCCGCTTGGGAAGCCGTCCGATTTCGTCTGGGCTGCGATGGGCATTTCTGTTAACCTCGCCGCCCCTTCTCGCCGGGCGGCTCTTGGTGCTTGACGCCGCGCGGATCTTGTACGGCATCAATCACGGAGCATGGATGCGATGTGTGGTATCGTCGGCTACGTTGGACCCCGGAACGCCGTGGAATTCCTGCTCGAAGGACTTCGCCGCCTGGAGTACCGCGGGTACGACAGCGCGGGCGTTGCCACGCTGACGCCCCAAGGCGAATTGGGCGTTTCGAAATCCGTGGGACGCATCGCTGCCCTGAGCGAACAACTGGAGTGTCGCCCGCTGAGCGGCAGCCTCGGCATCGGCCATACTCGCTGGGCCACGCACGGCCCGCCGACGCAGAGCAACGCTCATCCGCATCTTGGCGGGGACCGCGAGATCGCGATCGTTCACAACGGCGTGATCGAAAACTATCAGGCACTGAAGGAAGACTTGGAAATCGAAGGCTATCGTTTCCGTTCCGAAACCGACAGTGAAGTGATCGCCCATTTGATCGACCGACAACTGACGGAACTGATCGCCAGCGGAAACGGAACGCCGCGAGAGCCTGCCGAATTGGCCGCCGAGGCGGTGAAGCGGGCCGTTTCGCGGCTGCACGGCACGTTGGGAGTGGCAGCCGTCTTCCGCCGCTTTCCGGGTTTGCTGGTCGCCGCGCGCCGCGGCAGTCCGCTGGTCATCGGCGTGGGGGACGGCGAGCATTTCCTGGCCAGCGACGCATCGCCCTTGGCCGGGTACACGGACAAGATCGTTTATTTGGCGGACCATCAAATCGCCGTGCTGACCGCGGACCGACTGAAAGTGACTCACCGCGAAACCGGTCCGATCCGACATCGCGTCCACACCTTGGACATCGACGTCCAGCAGGTCGAACTGGGCCGCTATCCGCACTATATGCTCAAGGAGATCTGCGAGCAGCCGCAATCGCTGGCCGACACGATGCGGGGCCGGTTGAACCACGAAGACGCCACCGCGGTGTTCGGCGGACTGAACCTGACGCCGCAGCAGTTGCGCGGCATCGACCGCATCCTGCTGACCGCCTGCGGCACGAGCTGGCACGCGGCCTTGGTGGGCGAGTACTTGATCGAAGAGATGGCCCGTCTGCCGGTCGAGGTCGAGTATGCCAGCGAACTGCGCTACCGCAATCCGCCGATGGACCGCAGCACGCTGGTATTCGCCATCACGCAGAGCGGCGAGACGGCCGACACGCTGGCCGCCATGCGCGAGATGAAGCGCAAGGGACATCCCACGCTGGCCGTCTGCAACGTCGTCGGCAGCACGGCGGCGCAGGAGTCGGACGGCGGCATTTATCTACACGCCGGGCCGGAGATCGGCGTGGCATCGACCAAGGCGTACACGTCGCAGTGTCTGGTCATGGCCTTGCTCGGCCTGTACTTCGGCCGCATGCAGCACCTGAGCTATGACGCCGGACGGCGGTACATCGACGGCTTTCGCCGCTTGCCGGAACTGGTCGAGAAATCGCTCCAGTGCCAAAGCGAGGCGCAGCGGATTGCCGAAAAGTACGCGCATTGCCAGAACTTCCTGTACCTCGGCCGCCAGCACAATTTCCCCACTGCGCTGGAAGGCGCCTTGAAGCTGAAGGAGATCAGCTACATCCACGCCGAGGGGTATCCGGCGGCCGAGATGAAGCACGGGCCGATCGCGCTGGTGGACGAGCACACGCCTAGCGTGTTCCTCATGCCGCCCGGTTTCATCTACGACAAAGTGCTGTCGAACGTGGAGGAAGTCAAAGCCCGCGGAGGCCCCGTGATCGCGATCGCGGCCGAGGGCGACCGCCGCGTGGCGGAATTGGCCGACGACGTCTTGTACACGCCGGCCGTGCCCGAGTACCTGCAGCCGTTCACCACGGTCGTGCCGCTGCAGTTGCTGGCCTACTACATCGCCGTCCAACGGGGTTGCGACGTCGACCGGCCGCGGAACTTGGCCAAGAGCGTGACGGTCGAATGATCAATCGTGCCGGTCCAGGTGCCCGGACTTGTAGATCGCCCGCAGCACGCGCAGCCCGAGAATGACACTCAAGGCGCTGCCGGTCAGGCCGAGCAGGGAAATCCGGTGGAAACCCAAGTACGTGTTCACCGGAAACAGCAGCGGCGGAACTTCGCTGCTGAGCAGCACCGCCGAACCCAGGAACAACGCGCTGGTCAGCAGGCCCAGAACGATCCGGTTGACCGACGGTTCGAGCCCGCGATGCTCGAGATGCACGTCAAACTTGCCGGCCTGTACCTGTTCGAGAATGTCCGTCATTCGACGCGGCAGGATTTCGGCCAGATGCTCGACCTCCATGAAGATCCGCAGCAGCTTCCGGATTTGGCGCTGGGGCGAGATGCGGCGCCACACGATTCGTCGATGCAGGGGTTGGAGCAATTCCAGCAGACTGATGGCCGGGCTCAGCAGCTTGGTGGTCCCCTCGAGCGTGATGAGCGTCTTCAGCAGCAGCGCTGCCTGCGGCGGCAGCATGATTTGATGGCGATGGATGATGTCCGTCATCTCGCCGAGCGCCCCGCTCAGATCGAACTGATTCAACGGCTGATTGGCGTAGTCTCCCACGAATTCGGCCAGATCGACTGACAACGCACGCTCGTCTAGTCCGGGCGGCACATCGCCCATGCGTTTGATCAGCGTCGTCAGCAGGACGACATCCCGCTGGGTGATGGCCAACAGCATGCCTTCGATGCCTTCGCGCAGACTCTCTTCAACGCGTCCCACCATGCCGAAATCGAGCAGGCCGATCCGGTTGCCCGCCAACAGGACAATGTTCCCCGGATGCGGGTCGGCGTGATAGAAGCCGTCGGTGAAGATCATGTCCAAGTACAGGCGGGCGCCCCGCCGAGCGATCTCCTCCAAGTCGAACCCTTCGGCTTGCAGCCGCGTTCGCTCGGTCAGCTTGATCCCGTCGATCCGCTCCATCGTCAGCACGCGAGCGGTACACAGTTCCGTGTGCGGCACCGGGATGCGGATCGTTGGGTCATTGGCAAACCGGGTCAAGAACAGTTGCAGATTGCGCTCTTCCCGTCCGAAATCCAACTCGCGGCGCAGTATCCGGCCCATCTCGGCCACCGTCGAGGATGGCCGGTAGTGGGCGAATTCCGGAACCCGTTCGGCCAGGATCGCCAAGCCGGCCAGGACATCCAAGTCCTCGCGAACCGTGTTCTCGATGTCCGCGTGCTGAACCTTGACGACCACCAACTCGCCGGTCTTCAGGCGGGCGCGATGCACTTGGCCGATCGACGCGGAAGCGACCGGCACGTCCTCGAATTCCGCGAACAGTTCGTCGATCGGCTGTCCCAGTTCCGATTCCACCAAGTCGCGGACCACGTCCGGCGGATCGGCCGGCACGTCGGCTTGGAGCAGCGACAGCTCCTGGGCCAGCGTCCCGCCCACGACGTCGGGGCGAGTGCTCAGTAACTGCCCCAGCTTGATGAACGTCGGCCCAAGATCGGTCAGCGCCAAACGGATCCGCTTCTCGGTCGAGTGCCGCGCCAACGCCTCGCCGTCGCGATCCTTCAACTGGTCCTTCACGAAATCGATGTTCAGACGGCTGATCCAATCCGCCAAACCATAGCGGCTGAGCACCGAGATGATTTCGGTCCATCGCCGGAAGTTGCGGTAGATATGGGGAATCGACGTAATTCTCATTATTTCGATTGTACCCCCGACCAAGGCCCTTCGCGTCGAAAAACCGCGTGCGCCAACAAAAACAGCCATCACCCCGGCCGGTCGGCACGGATGATGGCTGTCGATTTTGCCTGAGAATGCGCACACCGCGCGAGCATCCAGCGACCTAATGGCCTAGAAGCCGAAGTGCAGCGAAACGCCCGGCCCGCTGTAGCCGAAACCGTACCCATGCCGATAAGGCTGCACATAGACCGGAGCCAGGTTGCGATACCGGTAAGGCTGGTAATACGGGTAGTGCCGGTGGTGATGAGGAACCACGTACGGCACGTGCCCATGCCGGTACACCGAATGCGGCACCGGTCGGGGCACCGGAACGTGCCCGTAGTGACGATGAGGGTGACTGGCCGAGGCGATCCCCGCGGTGAGCAGCAAACCAGCCATCACGACCAAAACCATCGCGAAACGACGCATGACATTTCCTCCTTTGAAAAATTTCCTGCGGACCTTCAAGGCAATTGTCCGCGATCACGTTCGCGGATCTGGGGAATGATAGGAAGCAACCACCGTGCCATCATTCGGCCTGCGGTCATAAATTCAATCCCCCCAACGGTTTGCCTCTGTCGAGGGTGTGGCGGGCAAGGCCCGATTCCGACAAACCCGTTGCAAGACTGACGGCGCCGCGGTGCGGTTCTGACGGCGCGAGAGAAGACTCAGCAGCCGACCGACGTTCAGAAGTCGTCGGCGGCGATGGCGGCTCGGCCGTACAGCGGCATGTACCGGTAATAGACTTCCAGAATCATGATGCACATCGCCGTGGTGTACAGACGACCGCCTGATTCGGCATGCTGATCGTTGAAGTACCAACTGCCGTGCTCGTGCCCCCGGCGGACTTGCGTCGCGATCAGCCGGTCGCGCAGCTCGCGGTTCCAGGCATCCCAGCCGGGGTTTTCGTGATGATGCATCACTTGGTGCGCGTAGTAGTTAAAGTACATGTCGGTGCGCGACGGTCCCAGTTTCCGCAGATAATCGACGCCGGCGGCCAGTCGCGGATCGTCCTGCCGCCAGCCGTCGTACATGCGCGACAGCAGTCCGACGGCGGTCGGCGTCGGCTGTAGACCGGGTGTCATGTAGCCGTAGTGGGCGCCTTCTTGTTCCTGGACCGAGTCCAGAAAATGTCTGGCGCGGACGAGCACGGGTTCGGGCACGTGCAATCCGGCGAGACGGGCACTCTTGAGCGCCATGATCTGCCAGCCGAACACCGTCGTGTCGCCCGGCTGGCCAGGGTAGTAACGCCAGCCGCCTTGATCGTGTTGAGCATTGGCGATGAAATCGACCGCTTTCTGAGCGGGCACGCGAAGCGATTCGTCCTGCATCATCGCGTAGGCTTCGCACAGCGCGATCGCGGCGATCCCCTGCGCGTACATGGTGCCTTCCTGCAAGTCGCCGCCATGCCGCCCGATGATCATACGGCCCGTCAGGTAGTACAGGCCCCGCTCGACCACTTCTCGATACTGGCTGTCGGGTCGCGTTTCCCCGGCGCCCAGGAACGGCAACAAGGCCAAGCCAGTTGCGGCGGTCGTGGATGCCACCGTCCCCGGATTGCCGCAGGCGGTGCCGCACGCGCCGCCACGATGATCGAAACGCCAACTGCCGTCGGGCCGCTGGTGCGCCGCTAGCCACGCCAAGCCGCGAGCCACTGCGTCCTCGCTGGCCGGCGTCCCGCCACGCGTCTGGACCAGCGTCGCTCGCGAATCCGGATCGCGTCCTTCGAGACCGCCGCCGCGTACTTGGCTGCCGGTGGCCATCAACAAATCCTTGGACTGAAAGCGACGCGGTGGCAAGTCCCCATCGGCCACCGGTTGCGATCGACTGGGCATCGCGGCCAACATGATCTCAGGCACGGTGGGTGCAACCGGCGCCGGTTCGAAGCTGCCGAGACGTTCGTCGAGCGGACCGGGCGGCGGCTCCATAGCCGCGATGTCGCCTGGAAGTATCGCCACAGGTGGCTCGTAGCGCGGTACTGGAACCAAAATGGCGATCCCGCCGGGTTCCTGATCCGTCCACAAGTTGAAGTAGGCCAGCGCCAACAGCAGCAGCAGGTGGACCAGGAAACTGATGGCGCAGCCGGAAAACCCCTCCGTTCGCAGCCGGAACCGGACATGTCGCCGGCGCAAGCGGTCGGCCGCGGACAGGACCGCCCGGACCATGGATGTTCGGCTGTGCATCATCTCCACGGGGACTTCCAGAACCGGCAAGGCGTTGGACCACCGCGATGCGCCCACCGCATCGCCTCGTCCCTATTCGGATCGTCGATACGACCGGTTGCAGCCAGCCTTGCCGAGCCCGCGCCGATTGCGGGAAAGCTCCCCGACTCTGCCGTTCGTGACGATTCTCGGGCGCTGCCAAGATCGAGTCCCCGAGGCCGCCCCTTGTCGGACGCCCCACGATCTTATCCCGATTGTTCGTCGAGCGTCTTGAAGTACGCAACCACGGCACGACGATTCTCAAGTTCAACACGACCTTTGAGTGGTTCGATTCTCAGCCCACGGCAACGGGACGGACACTCGGTGAAAAGGTGCCCGCGAGTAGACCACTCAAGAGGTCTTGCGGCAGCGGCACAACCATCTTCGTAGGCCGGCCTGGTCCGCCAGTTTCGCGGCAACAGGTCCGGCCTTGATTGCTTCTTCGCCGATCGCCGATCTACTCCTGCGATGGCTCTGGCTGGGGGGTGGCGTTCTCGGTGTCGACTTACCCGTCGTTTGTCGCCGCGGCCGGTACGCTGTCCGATTCTTCCGCCGGCGGCGGGGTCACCGGGGCTGCGGGAGCGGCAGGGGCTCCTGAAAGCTTCTCGCGAATCGGTTTGATTGCCTTACTATTGATTTGAATCACTGAACCCGTCGTGGCGACCAGCAACGCGATCACCAGCAGGATGTTGTAGACCAGGCGGCCAACGCCTTGTCCAGCCGCGTCGCCGATGTAACTGCGTTTATTGTTCATGATCAGAATCGCCAAGTAGGCGATGGGCAGCATGGCGAAGCAGATGGCGGAAGCGGCGACCGGGAACCACATGGGCAGGTTCGTGGCGACGCCCAACAAGCCGATCGCCGGAGCGAGCGCGAAGATCCGGAAACGGGTCTTGGTCTGCTCCAACCCCAACATCTCGCAGAACGTGAAACCACAGACCACCATGTGCGTGCTGATCGCTCCGCAAGTCATCCCGATCAACCCCAGGTTGAAGATGATCCGTCCGGCGCTCGCCCCCACGACATCGCTCAATGCCTTGGAAGCTCCCAAAGGCGAGATAGTGCTGTTGACCGCATCGGCGCCGTCGTACACGCCGCCGACCTTCATGGCGATGATCACCAGCGAAGTAACGATCACGAAGGGCAGGAACATGGTCATGCCCAAATCCCAGCGAGCCAGCTTGCGATGAGCCTGCCCCCAACCCTTTTTCAGCAGAGAATAGGGATACAGGAACGTCATGTTGATTCCGACCGAAGCTCCCAACATGCCGAGTACCTGGGTGACCGTTGTGGCGTTCAAGCTGCCATCTTCCAGACGGAGATTCGGAATGCCGTACCAGCCGATGAATCCCTTGCCAATCTCCGCCAGATCTTGGAGCACCGTATTCCACTTGGCCACCACGACGATCCCGAACATGATCACAACCAGACCGATACAGCCCCGCAAGAACCACTCGTAGATCCGCACTCCTCGGGAACCGCCGCCGTAGTTGAACGTGGTGACGATGTTCACGCACAGGATCGCGAGACCGATGCCGAAGCTGACCAGCAGTCCCGCGCTGGTGAAGCCCAGACCGCCCGCTGACGCATTCTTGGTGACCAGCGCTAAATTCTCCTTGGCTTGCCCGATGGCGGTCGGGTCGAGCGTCTTCTGCGCGTCGCGAAGTACCGCTTGCGCTTCGATAATCTCTGCCGGCACCGTCACGACCCCGGCCAGCTCGCCCATATCGCGGGCGGCGCCGGCCGCCAATCCGTACTGCGGGAAATGCCAGATGATCGAAGCCGTGATCGTTCCCAATGCCCAAAGGATCACGAGCCATTTGCCGATCTCGCGTCCAAAGGACTTGTACGGCCGTTCTCCCGTCGTCAGCACCACGTTGCTGAGCGCCCCCAGCATCAACACGCCCAGGAACATAGCGACCGGCTGGACCCATAACAGCTTGTAGCCGAACGATGCACCGGCGACCACCGAAGCGGCCGCGCTGCCGGCGCCCAGCGTCATGGCACTCTGCAACAGGCCCGGTCCAGTCCGCTTGATGTAACCCGCAGCACGAGGAACAAACGGTAGCTGTTCCAAGGCCAACAGTTCCTGAATCTCGGTTTCTTGCTTGGTCGACGTCGGATTTCCGCCAGATCCTTTTTCAGACATGTTTCGCTCCATGTGCTTGATGGGACTTTCGCCACAGTTTGGGATATTTTCGCGTCGATGACAAGCACCTTGGACAATTCTCGCCATCGTCATAGATCACCGGGAACCATGTCTAAGCTGGGGGAGAATAGCCAGTCCTGCTTTCCGAGCGTCCCTTGACGAGGGTTGCTTGACCCGTGTTCCCCGTCCGGTGAATAATCTGTGTTTTCCCGAGCCTTCGCATCCCGCCCGGAGACCAGCCGTGAACCGACCTCTCGCGCTACTCACCCTCACCGCATCTGCCGCGTTCCTCCACGCGACCGCATTCGCGCAGACGACGTTGCAGTTCACCGCACCCGCCAGTAACGAGATGTTGTATCTTGCCGTGCCATCCAAGGCCGATTCCCCAGCCCAAGAGGGCGTCCTGACTGACCGGGAGTCACCTGAAATGAGGGCTCCTGTCCAATGGGTTCCGGCGGTTGCCGAGGACGGTACTCCTGCCAAGCATCGGTTACTGTTGACCGCGATTCCGCCGGGCGGTCGAGCGGACCAGCCGCGGCGATTTCAATGGAAATCGGAGGATGGAGCTACGTCCGAGGCGCCGTTGCGGTGGGTGGACGAGACCGAGGCGTCAACCAAAGCCCTCCAAGGCGACTCGCCGGTCCTGGTCTACAATCATGGGCCGATCACTTGCGAGAGATTGCCGGAGAACGACGACCGCCGGACGCGTTCCTGCTATGTTCACCCCGTCTGGGGACTGAACGGCGAAGTTCTGACCGACGATTTCTCGGCGGACCATGTCCATCACCACGGCGTCTTCTGGACTTGGCCGCATGTCGAAATCGGTGGCGCTCATTACGATCTGTGGATTTCGAGCGGAATACGGCAGCGGCTCATCAAGTGGCTCTACCGCGAGGCCGGACCGGTCGCTGCTGTGCTGGGAGTCGAGAACGGCTGGTTTGTGGGCGACCGCCAAGTGATGACGGAGCGGATCTGGATTCGCGCGTATCGGGCGAGCGAGACCGAGCGGGCCATCGATCTGGAACTGGTGTTCATACCCACCGACCGGCCCGTCAAGTTGGTGGGCAGCCCAGGCAAGAGCTACGGCGGCTTGACCATCCGCTTCGATGTTTGGCCCCGAACCGATGCGATTGTACGAGCACCGGATCGCACCGTGCGGCATGTCGGCAGCGGCTTGGCGTCGTCCGAAGACCTGTCGAACACGCGTCTGCCGTGGGCGAGCCTGAGCTCCCACTTTCCCCGATCATCGCACCGGTCGGCCGGCACCGTCATGGTCCACCCCGATCATCCCAATTTTCCACCCACCTGGCTCACTCGCTGCTACGGACCGCTGTGCGTCGGTTACCCGGGTGTTGAAGGCCGCGAGTTTCAACCGGGCGAGCCGTTTACCCTGCGTTACCGACTGCTGCTGCACAAGACCGAAGTCGAGCACGATCGGCTGGAGCAAGCCTACGCGGCCTATTGCACGTCGCAAGGCGTCAAGGCCGAGTGATCACTGCTGCCGAGAACAGCCTGCCAACCTTTGAGGATTTGCGATGGAAAGCAAGAGCGAAACGGTGAAGGAGCCCCGCCAGGCTGCGCCCGGCTTCGGGACGGCGCTGGCGATCCTGCGTTCGGGCAAAGCAGGCCCGTTCCTGGGCCGGCATCCCTGGGTGTTCGAATCGGCGATCGAGCGGATCGAGGGCGATGCCGCGGACGGCGACGTGATCGAACTGGTCGGCGACAAACGGAAGTTCATCGCGCGGGGGATCTTCAACTCGCAGAGCCAATTGCGAGTGCGGCTGTACACGTGGGATTCGAGCCAGCCGCTGGACGAGTCCTTCTGGCGAACCCGCTTGCAGCAAGCGATCGGCTTCCGCCAGCGGATCGGCTGGAACGATCCGGCCGGGGCCGCCCGCTTGGTGTTCAGCGAAGCGGATGGGCTGAGCGGGTTGGTTGTCGACCGCTACGCCCGCCATTTAGTGGTCCAGTTGAATTCGCTCGCCATGGCGGAGCGTCAGGAACAAATCGTTCGATTGCTGGCCGAGTTGCTGCGCCCGGACAGCGTGACCCTGCGCAGCGAGGCGGGGATCGCCAAGGCGGAAGGTACGACACTGCCCGCGGGCACGGTGTACGGCCAATTGCCAGACGGACCGGTGTTTATCGAGGAGCACGGGTTGCGCTACGGCGTGGATCTGGCAACCGGCCAGAAGACCGGCTTCTACTTGGACCAGTGCGAGAACCGTCGCGCGGCCGCCGGCTACATGAAGGGCCGCCGCGTGCTCGACCTGTTCTGTTTCACCGGCGCTTTCAGCCTGACCGCGTCGCGTCTGGGCCAGGCGCAGGAGACGTGGGGATTCGACGTCAGTGATCGGGCCGTCGCGATGGCCCGCGCCAACGCGGAACTGAATGGGATCGCGAACGTCCATTTCGAACAGCAGGATTGCTTTCAGGCGCTGGACGACCTGCGTGACTCCGGGCGCCGCTTTGATGCGGTGATCCTGGACCCGCCCAAGTTCACTCGGACACGGCGCAGCGTCAAAGAAGCGCTGCGAGCCTACCACCGCATCAATCGGTTGGCGGTCGAGTTGCTGGACGCGGACGGCATCCTGGTTACTTGCAGTTGCTCGGGAAGTGTCGTGCGCGAGGATTTTCTCGAGATGCTTTCCGGCGTTTCCCAGAAGACCGGCCGCGATATCCAGGTGCTCGAGCAACGCGGCTCGTCGCCCGATCATCCGACCAGCGCGACGTGTCTCGAAACGGAATACTTGAAGTGTTTTATCTGCCGCGTGCCGTAGAACGCGGGAAGGAGGACTCATGAACGGACCACCGACCCCTTGGGGAGCGTATCCCACGACGCGGTTGCGTCGCAATCGGCGCGACGATTGGTCGCGGCGACTGGTGCGGGAAAACCATCTGCGCGTCGATGATCTGATCTGGCCGGTATTCATTCACGAAGGCGAAAACCGGCGGCAACCGGTTCCGTCGATGCCCGGGGTCGAACGCTTGTCGATCGATCTGCTGGTCGAAGCCGCGGGGGAGGCGATCCGATTGGGAATCCCCGTGCTGGCGCTCTTCCCCGCCACGCCGCCCGAAAAGAAATCGCTCGAGGCCGAAGAAGCCTTCAATCCCGACAATCTGATCTGCCGCGCCACCCGGGCCGTCAAGCAGGTCCACGGCGCCAAAATCGGCGTTCTCTGCGACGTGGCGCTCGATCCGTACACCAGCCACGGCCATGACGGTTTGCTCCGCGGCGATTATGTGGTCAACGACGAGACCATCGAGGTGCTCTGCCGACAGGCGGTGGTGCAGGCGGAAGCCGGCTGCGATGTGATCGCCCCGTCCGACATGATGGACGGCCGCATCGGCGCCGTGCGCAAGTCGCTGGATGCCGCCGATTTCCAGCAGGTTCGCATCATGGCCTATGCGGCCAAATACGCATCGGCCTTCTACGGCCCGTTCCGCGACGCCGTCGGTTCCGCGTCGAGCCTGGGCAAGGGAGACAAGCAGACGTATCAAATGGATCCGGCCAACAGCGACGAAGCGCTCCGCGAAGTCGCCCTGGATCTGGCCGAAGGCGCGGACATGGTCATGGTCAAGCCGGGCATGCCGTACCTGGACATCGTGCGGCGCGTCAAGGACACGTTCTCCGCACCCACCTATGTCTATCAGGTCAGTGGCGAATACGCCATGCTGTGCGCCGCCGCGGCCAACGGCTGGCTCGACCGGCAGCGTGTCGTGCTGGAGAGCCTGCTGGGTTTCAAACGCGCGGGCGCCGACGGCATCTTGACCTATTTTGCCATAGAAGTCGCGCGATGGCTTTGAAGCTTCGTCCCGGTCTGACGGGCAATGCCGGGAGAACGTTCCGGTTTCATTTGGCGTATGCCCTGTTGGATGCCACCGCGGGCGGCATTTTGATGAATGCGCCCATCGTGGCGATCAAAGCCTTCCAAGCCGCGAACTGGCATCTGCCGCTGCGCGAGTTCTACTCGGCCATGGGCATGATCGCCACGCTGTATTTCGCCAGTCGCATGGCCGCTCGCCCCAAGATGCCCTACGTTTTCGTTCCGGGCATTTTCGCCGGCGTCACGACCCTGTCGATGGCGCTGGCGACCGGCAGCGCGTTCTGGTTTTTGACGCTGCTGGGTATCGGGGCGATGTTCGAGGTGCTGACGCGACCGGGCGTGACGGCCATCCTGCGGCTCAACTATCCGGTCGAATCGCGCGGGTACGCGACGGGCAAGATTCGCGGTTGGTCGTCGTTGGTATTCGGCGTCTCCAGCGTTTCGTCGGCCCTGCTCTTGCGATGGGCTTCCGGAACAGCGGATTCGGCGGCCGGAGGAACCGTCGTCCCGGCCGAGTGGCTCGCCGCGTGGTCGGCCAGCCACATGGCCCAACTGCTGATGGTCTTGGGCGGAGCGTTCAGCCTCGCCAGTTTCATCTGCTTCCGGCAGATCCGCGTCGACGAGCGATTGTCGCCGACACCGATGCCGCATCGCGTTCGGATCGGGCAGGGAGTCCGCGATGCCCTGGCCCTGATCGCGGTTCGCGACGGACGTTTTCGCCGTTACCTGCTGGGGTGTTTCCTGGACGGCTTCTGCCAGGCCCTCTATTTCCCCTTGATTTGGGCTTTCTTGAGCCGGGATTTGAAATACGGCTATCTGGGAGTCATCGTCTTGATGCATGTCATCCCCGCTTTGGCGGCGTTCGTCGCGACGGGAGCACTGGGGCGGATGTTCGACGCCATCAACCCCTGGATCTCCTGGGCCGGGGTCCGATGCGCCTGGGGATTGGATGCGATGCTGCTGGCGGCTGCGCCTTTCTTCACGACCATCTTCCCGCCGGCGTTGGTCATCCTGCCCGTACTCGGCCGCGTCTTGAAAGGCAGCGTCCAGGGCGGGTGGTGGATCCTGTATTGGCAGGTCGGGGTCACCTACTTCGCGCCGCCCGGCGACGACACCAGCCGCTACATGGGCGTGATGGTCTTCCTGAATGGCAGCATCCGCCTGCTCGCCTCGCTGACGGGGATGCTGTTGATGGCCCTAGCGGTTCCGCCCGGTTTGCTTTTGGCCTTAGGCGGTTTGGGGGTCGTGATGTCGGGCGTCTACTCTCTCTTGCAGGCTAGCGGTGAACCCCGCTACCGTGGCCCCGAAACGATCGCCGAATTCGAGCATCAGTTCGGCATCGATACACGGCCGGCCTGACCTCGGGATTCTCGGAAAAACACCTTCGTATGCTTCCGCCAGAGGAACCACATCTTGTCTGGCCGCGGCATTCTGGTATCTTCTTGCCCTGCGGTCCATTTGGCAACGCGGCTGGGCATCCGCCTGGATTGACGTAAACCATTGATTTAGAACGACTTGGGGACGTAGCTCAATTGGGAGAGCACCGGCTTTGCAAGCCGGGGGTTGACGGTTCGAGCCCGTTCGTCTCCACTCGCCAGAAAGCCCAAGAAACCCGCGTCTTTTCAGGGAAAACGCGGGTTTCTCTCGTTTCGGGAGTTCTACGTCTGCTTTCGAGTTATCATCAGGAATAACCCCTGATTTACACAGATTCCCAGAATTAAGCGGCGATATTGGCGGACATTTTCGCGGCGATTCCGAAGCGGCTTTCCCGTCCGTCCCCGTTGCCCGTGCGGCGTCCCGGTCGGTCCCGTCCAGCGGCAAGCTTGGCAACCGTTCCACGGCGCCGGCAAGGTCGAGCAAGCGCGGATCCGTGTAGACGCCCATCGTCAAGTTGATGTCGCTATGTCGCATCGCGGCTTGTGCGGTTCGCGGTGCCACCCCGGCGGCGGATAGGTGAGACCCGAACGAATGCCGCAAGGCGTGAACGTCAACCGTCCGGCCCCGGTCGTCAACCTTCGGGATTCCCGCAAGCTTCAAGTCCCGGTCGAGAATATGAACCAGCTTGGTCGGAACCCTGAAAACGAGTTCATCGGCGGCAAGGCGTCCGAATTCGCCCGCGTCGCGTCCTGTCGGCTTTCGGTCGAACGGAACCGTTCCGGCGTCCGCGGCGTCGAGTTCGGCGGCTTCCTGGCGGTCCCGTGCCTTGTCGGCGAGCCACGCCCGCAAGTCGGCGGCGAGATCGGAGCGAAGCGGCAGCGTCGAGCCTTCCCGGTTCTTTTCGTCGGCAGCATCCAGCACAAGGAACGGCGGTTCCGCGTCGAGGTCCAGTTGTCCAACCGTCAGCGTCGCCAGTTCGTTCTTCCGCAGTCCCGTAAGAACCAGCGTCTTGTAGATCAAGGCGCGTTCGCGTCCGAGTCGATCGAGGCGTTCCCGTGTTTCCGGTTGCAGGGTAGCAAGCGGCCTGCCTTTGTTCGGCCCGCGAAGAACCCGCGCGCCGTCCAGTAGCGGCCGGCGCCGCGCCACGTCCAGCAACTTGACGAGTTCGGCTTCCGTCAGCGCCCGGCGTTGACGGCGAACGTCCGCGCCCTCGTCGGCCTTCCCCACGTTGACGAGCGGATTCGCCAGCAGTCGCCCCGTTCGAACCGCCCAGTTGCAGAAGGAAACCCACGTTGCCCGGTACTTGTTGCGGGTTCGTGCGCCCGTTCCCGCGTCGGCTTGTTCGGACAACCAGCGTTCGAAGGCGGCGCCGTCCACTTCGGCCAGTGTCGAGAACCCGCAAGCGTCGCCAACTCGTTGCAGTTGGGAAAGCGTCTCTTGCGGTCGTGAGCAGCGCCCCCGCGCCCGGAGGTGGTCAAGGTAAGCGTCGAAGTGTGAAGCAATTCCGCCTTGTTGGCGTTCAACCGTCTTCGTCTCGGCGGCGGTGGCAACCCCGCAGCGAATCCGTTCCGCCTGGCGTTCGAGGTCTCGCAAGACTTGTTCCGCAGCGCTCTTGTCGGTACAGCCCGTTGAAACTTCAAGAACGAGGTCGTTCCCGTCCCGGTACTTGGCGAGCCACTTCCGTTGAACCAGCACGATCCGCAGCGAGTCGTCCGCAGCGGTCGTAACCGGCGCCGTCCGCGTCTTGCCGTTCCCGTCTCGCCACTTGGCGAACCGTTCACCTTTGCGGGTGTACGTCTCGGCGCCTTCCGGCAGCGGTCGCGTAAACGTCTTGCGTCGCAGAGAACCCATTGTTACGGCCTTTCTTGCCTGATGCCAACAACCATTGGCAGCTTCGTTGCTTGCCCGGCTGGACACTGCCCGTGTACTACTCCGGGCGCTTCCCTTTCGGGGCTACCCGAATATCCTCCAACGGCCTGTTGCAGAGACCGTCCTGATATCCCTCGAAGTACTTGTCCTGCTGCCGTAGTTCCGAATCCAGTTCTTCCCATTTCTGACCTGCCCGGCCGGCTGCGAACCCCTGATCGTAAAGCGGCCCTTGGCCGAACTTCCTGAACGATTTCATGTCCAGCGTTCGTTGAAACGTCTCGCCAGTAATCGCTACCCATGTTGTCGAAACAACGGCGAACAACAAGAAGACGAATAGCAGTCCGCCCAGATTCTCCCAGCCCATTGCAGCGCTGAGAACGGCGTAAGCGATCAGTTCGGCACCGCAAACCAGTATCGCGATGACAAATCGGCTCGATCTCAGTTCCGCTGGTTTCTCTTGAATCTCGATATTCTCATCTGCCATGCTTGGATTCTCCTAAATCATCTCGCCGCACTAAGACAAACCCGAAGTACTCGGCAAGTCGATCTGCCTTGTCGAGCCGCAAGCTCTGGTCGCCTCTGGCGAACCGAAGCAAGCTTGTTCGTTCAAGCCCCGTCTCGGCAGCAATGGTCATCATTGGCAAGCCGCTTTCGGCTATCGCCTCTCGTAGCGTTTCGGTCATCGTCGTTTGTGCTTTGGTGGTCATGTCGTGCTTTTTATCACAGTATCGGCGTTCTGTCAACCAGCGTTCAGCGGCATCGGCGACATTTTCCCACCTCAGCCGGTCGATACCGCTTGAAGCGCCCACAGTCCCGCAAACCGTCCGGATCCAACCCGATCGGTTCCGCGCCAGCTTCTTCGTCCAGTGTCGCCAGTCGCAGCCACAAAGCGCCGGCAAGCCGAACCGCGCCGATGTCCGGGCGGTCGAGGTGGTCCAGATCCTCGGCCGGCAGCGTCGAAGCGTCCGACGCCCCCCCGGTGCCCACTGGTGATACAGTCTCTTTTCCAGTCGCGGCGGCGATCGTCTCGCCAGTCGCCCCGGCCAAGATCCCCGGCGACCCGTTCCACAGTTGGCGCAGATCGGAAAGCGACTTGCCCGCGTCCGTCGAACCGGTCAAGGTGTCTCCAGGACCGGAACATACCGTTGCAGTGTGTTCATTCGTGCCGTTCATCGTCTCACTTTTTGTTCTTCAGCCGTTCGCGGTGGGAACCACAAGCGAACGGCGTTTATGGTCCCTTATGGGATAGGCGCAACAGCTACTGCGCCAGCAAATGCACCGAAATTGCGCCTTACCAGGCGCAACAGCTACTGCGCCTTGCGTCCCTCCGTCGAAAGTCCCAAGAGGCGGTATCGGGAAACCCCCTTTCGAAGTCCCCCGCGATGTACTCGTTTCAGCAGTCCCGCGGCTTCAAGGCGGTTCGTTGCCAGTTGAACCGTTCGCTTGCCCAGCCCCGCCCGCCTGGCGATGTCAGCTTGTGAAGTCGCGGCGGTCCCGTCCTTTGTGTCGCGGTACAGAACCAGCCAGACAAGCAACTCGCCACGGGTGAGCGTCGCGGCGGTAAAGTCAACAAAGGCGTTCAGCACCCCAAAGCGGTCTTTCGCTTGGTGGTTCTTGCCCGGCCCCTTCGCTCGCGTCTTGTCCCTGGCGGTCGGTTCGTCCGGTTCGTCGTCGGCGGGTTCGGTCGCGTCCCAAGCGGCGCGCAGTTCGTCCGTTATCCTAGAACGTGCCATCGTCGCCCCCCTCGTCATCATCCACAGCGGCGGCGGTCGAGCCCCACAAACCCCGCAGAGCAGACAGAAGCTTGCCGTCCGGCTTCCGTTCCGTCTCGGCGCTCGAGTCTTCCGGGCTGAAAGCCTGTCGAGCCTTGTCGAAGCGAAGTAGAACGTCTCGTTGTTCCCCGTGCCGTGCCTTCAGGTGCTTCAACGTGACAAGCCCGGCGTCCGTCTTGTCGGGTGCCAAGATGAAAGCATCATCGGCCCCGAATTCGAGTTCTGAGGATTCGCGGAAACTTGCCAAGTTCAGGCCGTCGGCGTCATAGCTGGAACGCCCCCGCGCGTCCTTCGTTCGGCCCACGGCGGCCACAACCAGCACAGCAAGCCCCGCGCCCGCAAACTGGCGCAGATGGTCCATCAGCGCGTTGACCGATGCTCGGCGGTCCCCGTGCTGTCCTGGCGGTTGGATGCGCTGCGCGTAGTCAAGCAACATCAAGCCAGCGTCGAACGCATCCGCAGCGGCGGCGATGTTTTCCAACGTGAACGGCGGACGAACAAAAGCGAGCCTGTCGGCGATAGACTCGAGCGCATCAAGCCCGGCGTCCAATCGTGAGCCGTGCGAAGCGTCCAGCGTCCGGCGCCGGATTGTCTCGGCAGGAAGTCCGGCGAGCCGTGCTAGTTGGCGGTCGAGAAGAACCGTAACCGGCATTTCCACGTTGCAGACAACCGCCCGCAGTCCCCGCGTCAACCGCAAGGCGTCCGTCACGGCCTGCATTGTGAAAGCGGTTTTCCCGGCCCCCGGTGCCCCGCCAAACAGCGTAACGAGTCCCGGCCCTATCTCGATCTGTGCCAACTCGCCAGCGTCTGCAATCGGATACAAAACCGGCGCCTTGCCGGTCCGTATGTCATCGCGCCAACTGTCGAAAACGTCGTCGGCGGTGGTGTAGTTCGCTTTCGCGGTCATCCGGTCCCCCTTTGCCACAATGCGGACAGAGCAGCCTGCAGCGCGGTCCCGCCTGACGGCGAGCCGGTCCGACCGTCCGGCCCGGTGATCGGCGACGAGCCGGTCGAGATCCCCGCGCCATGGATCCCCGCGCCGTGTTCAAGCCCGCAGTCGATTTGCCGGCGCACTTCCCCCGGTCGCAAGCCAGAGTCGAGCCCGGCTTCCGTCAGCAGTTCGTGAGCCAGCGCCGGCGAACAACCCAACTCGGCAAGATTCGCGGCGGCGGAGAATAGCAAACGGTGTCGGTCCCCGGTCCCCGCGCCCTCTCGAATAAAGTCCAGCGTTGATCGGTTCAGCCGTCCCGCGCCCGTCGCCTGGCGTTCGTGTCGAACCGTAGCAGCCCGTCCCACGTCCGCGGCGGCGGCTTGCCAGTCGTCAACAGCTTGCGAATTCGGCGCCGGCGCGTCCGGAATGTCGAACGGTGCCGGTTCCGCGGCGAGCCTCAGAATAGCCTCAGTTCGCAGGTGCAACAGTTGTTCGAGGTCGAGCCATCGCTTGAACAAGCCCGTTTTCGGGTGCCGTGAATTCGGCGCCCGAAACAGTCGAACCCGGTCGTAGACCCCGGCGTCGACACCAAACCCGAGGCGTTCCGCGGTCGTTTCGGCGAACCGTCGAGCCACGGCGTTGAACGTCTCGGAAGGCGCCGGCGAGCCAGCCAGAGCCAGTGGCAAGCCAACGTGGTAGCCTTTCGAGCCAGAGAAAAACAACAGCAGTTCGTCCCCGTCGAGTCCGTAGCGGTCAACCAGCGAAGCGGCGAGCCGTCGAGCGTCCCGCGTCGCGGTGTCGAGGTCAAGCCGGTCGAGGTCGATCCAGAGCCACGGCGAACCGCAAGCCCCGGCGAACCCCCGCGTTGAACCGGTCGTTTCGAGATGGTCGCGGAAGTCCGCGCCAAAACAGAAGGCGGAAAGGTAGCCCTCCTTGTCCGTCTCGGCGCGTTTGTCCAGCGAAGCGTAAGCCCGGAAGGCGGCGAGCCAGTCCACAAGACGCCGGTCCCCGAACGGCGAGCCGACAACCCGAAAACCGTAAAGTACGGTCGAGGTCATAACGTCGCCCTCCATCAAAACGGAACCCCAGCCACTTCGCCTTGTCCGTGCCGTGCCATCGTCGCGGCGTCGAGTTCCGCAGCGTCGCCCAGTCTTGGCCCCGCGTCGGGTTCGTTCGTCGGCGCGAAGGCGTCCGCTTCCGGTTCGTCGATGCCGACAACCACAAACGACCGCAGTCGGTTGTACTCGGCGCCGTCGTCCCCGGTGCGTCGAACCAGCTTGCAAGCGCAGCGAATCCCGCGCGGCAAGGGTTGTTCGAGTTGTTCAAGCGAAGTAACCCCCAGCTTCGCAAGGTCGCGCTTTGCCATCGACAAGGCGGCCTCCGTCAGCCACACATCATGCCAGAATTGGCGTCCGGTAAACTGGCCTTCACACACACGGAACGTCAGCTTGTAGCCTGGCGTCGCGTTCGTCTTGGAGTTCTCCAACTGCCCCGCAACGATATGCGCGATGTACTCGCCCGGTGGCAGCGGTGCCAACTCTCCCGCGGCTTCCGTCGTTCCCCAAGCGGCGCGTAGACGTTCCGCTTGCCCGTTGCGTAGAATGTCCGTAAGCCTTCCCATCTTCGAAAATCCTTGTCGTTCGAGGTGCAAGTTCAGAGCGAACCCGCGGCGGCGCCCACCGCCGCGGGTTATCGTCTTCTGGGCTTCGTGCCGGTTCAGGTCTCCTGGCCGGGGTCACCTTCGTCGCGCCGCCCGGTCACCTCCGCCCAACGCTCAGGAAATCGCGCCTTCAGTTCGCGGCTGAAATCGCCGTCGAGCACCGCGTTACCCGGCCCCAGTTCTCGAAGGCACTGAAACGCCCCTTCGCGCAGAACGTACTCAGGATCGAGCCATTCCGGCGTCCGCTCTCGAACCGTCGCCGGACGTCTGCCCAATCGCCAGAGCCACAACGGGCAACCCGTAGTGGCGCAGAGCCTCACCTCGGCGGCCGACCCCTCGCAACACTCCAAGCACTTGCGCCGGATCGCCTGGAGCGGCGAAATTTGATCAACGGGCTTTTGACCCTTCCGCGGCTGGATCTCGCCCGCCGCGACCTTGGCCCGATATTCCGCTAATCCTCCCGTGTCCATCGTTGCCTCACTTCGATTCTGAGCGGACCGCGCAGAGCCTAGCCCCTTCAAAAACGCGCGACCGCCTGGTTTTTGTGTTCTGGTACAGATACGGGCGGGACCGTCCCGCCAACCGTTTTTCAGCGGCCGACCCTGCCGCCGCCATCGCGGCAAGATGGAGCCCCCCGGTCGAGCCAGCTTTCAAGATCCGTCTTGCGCCAGCGAACAAGACCCCCTAGACGAATGGGTCTAGGCATCTTGCCTGAGTCCGCGAGCCTTCGGACGTGTTGCGGCGAACAGTTCAGCAAAGCAGCCACGTTTTGGACATCCAACAGCGCGGCGGCGAGTTCTACGGCGGCGAGTTCTACGGCCGGCGCACCCGGCTTTGTTACGGTCATCGAACCTTGTCCTTATGCAAAGGTCTTGCTAGCGAGCCAACCGCGCCCTGCGGTTTCCAATCGTCGCCAGCTAAAGACCACAAAGCGGACTTCCAAAAGTCCGCTTTTCACGAAAGGCGAATTCACGATAAGTCAAGGTTTTGTAGAGAATTGCGCGATTGACAACCGCAGAGAACCCACGGAAAGAGCCCATAGAGAGCCAGCAGAAAGAACCAGAAAAAATTTCCAGACAGTCCGCTTTGCGGTTTTCCTCAAGGCGGACTTATAAACCGGACTATCGCAGCGTCGGTTTCGTCGGGTGTCTGGTGTCAGATTTCGTTGCGCCGTTTTACATTTCCCTTTGCTAGGGGGTCGTCGCGGCGGACATTCTTTTGTTCGTTGAAGACGGCGCGTCCTTTGCGAACGTATGTTTTCCAAGTATCAAGCAAAGGAAGCTTGTAGTTTGCCAGTTCCCTTTGGTGTTCGTCTTTCAAATCGAAGTCGCGTTCATCGAATTCGTTTTCCTGCAACCAGTCGTAAACTTCCCAGTCGAAAACCCTTTGTCCTTCGGCTTGGCGGTTTTGAAAGTCGCGGCATCTTGCCATCGCGTAACAGTAGGAAAGGTAGGCGGTTCGGTATGCCCGTGCCATACGTCCCAACTTGTCGTGCCTATCCTTGTCCGGCGTCGCGTTCGCGTCATCCCCCTTGTCCCCGTCCCCTTCGCTATTGTCCGTCCCCGGTGGTGTCGTCGCCAGCGCCGGCGGCGACGGTGGCGGCGTGTCAACCGTCCTGGTACCGTCCCCTTCGCTCTTGTCCGTGACTCGCGGCGGATCGGGCGCGCCCTTCGAAAGCGCCGCGATGATCGGGGCAACTACTGGGGGCGTGCCATCCTCACCACCAAGTTTCTGGATCATCTGCCACAGTTCCGCAGTTTCGCCGCGCTCATCGATGCCCCGCAAGCGGTCCACTACTTCAGGGAAGCCGGAAAACCGCTTCCTGACGGCTTTGCAAATCACTTTTCCCGGCAGTCCGGTACGCCTTGCAACCCAATCCACGACCTCCAGGTATGGGTGGTCCTCACCACCTGCCCAGATGCGTTTGTCTTCCTGGTCGTACGCCGCCGCCCGCTCCCTAAGCCACTCGTCGGCCTCCGGAAATCGCATCGCAAGGAACCGTTCTCGCTCCGCCGGGTGAATCGCCGCCGGGATCAGGTCTTTTTCAATTCTGCGACGCGCTTCGATGCTTCTGATGTTGTGCGGCCCCCAGCATTCCTCGTCGAAGCGAAGGCGACCAATCATTGCGCACATGGCACCAACCGTCTCGGGTGGCGTTGCTTCAAACAGTCCATGCTGTTCTCCTCGCCTCCACGCAGCGGCGAATCTCGCAACCACAAATTCATCGATGCGGGGCCGCTTCTCGTACCTATCCCGCCGCTTCTGACGAATCGCGTAAGACTCGCCAAGTCGCAGCAGAATGTCGGCCAACCTTGGGGTGGTGATTGGTCTATCTGTCGGGGCTGCCATGATTTCTGTCTTTCGAGGGGCGAATCGAACGACCCGCCAAGACAGAAAAAGCGGGCCGCCCGAGTCGCGACGCCCAGGGAGCGACCCCGGACACCCGCCAGTTTAATAATCCAAAACCCCGAATTCAATCATCGAGTTCGCGCGCGCGGCCCCGAAAACGCAGCCCACCGCGGGGCCATCCGGACAGGAAGCCGGGCAGTCCGTCCGCCCTCACCCCCTCTTTCGGCTTCAGTTGGCATGCGTCCGCCCCTGTCGTGTCTACGTGGCGATTTGACGCGGATATCCTTGGTGTGTATAAGACACGATAGTTGGTAGTTTTTCCGGGCGAAGTGTTCGGAATGCCAGAGACAGGGGCAACCGCACTTCGCTACGGAGCAACCAGCGAACCAGGGATATTCCAAAAACCACGATTCGCACGCAACGGGCCGGCGCATCGTACGTCGGCAGCGACGGATCGCCAGAACCCTAGCGATGATTGGATGCTGAAGATGGGAATTGTAAAGCTGAAAGGTGCCGATCCCCAATTTGGAATCTACTTCGCGGTTCTGTCGGAACATCCCGCGGCGCTCGTTTGCAAAGTGGCGTCCGGTAATCCTGATCTGGTCGGCACGGCGGCTTCTAATGCGGCGCTGGCCTGGGCTCGAACGACGCGCCGAGATACCACGAGAGTAATTCTTCGAATCTCACTGTATGTTGTTCTATTCGGAACGGGCGGGGCTTACGTCCAATCGCAAGAGCCGACATCGCCTCTTAGCAAGTCGGCTACACCAGAAACGATCAACGAGGCAACGCCGCCGGTTGGAACGGAACCGGGGATCAAAGGCGATTTAACTCCCGCTGAACTGTTTCGTCGCGTCTCTCCTTCTGTGGTATCAGTGGATGTATACGACGAACGAAACAACCACATTTCATCCGGATCGGGTTTCTTCGTGCATCGGTACGGACTAGTTGCGACAAACATGCACGTCTTTTCACGAGGACATAGCGCAGTGGTGCGCACTGGGAAAGATTTGGCACAGTCGGTCCTTGGTGTCGTTGCGTTCGACCAAGCACGGGACTTGGCAATTCTGGAAGTACCGCGATCAGACTCTCCGACGCTAGAGTTGGCTGTCCAGCCTCCATCGGTTGGTACTCGCGTATTCGCAATTGGCAATCCGAAAGGTCTGGAAAACACGATCAGCGAAGGGCTGGTTAGCGGTCATAGACAAGTATCAGAGGGAAGCTTCGCACTTCAGACAACGGCTCCAATCAGCCCTGGATCTAGTGGCGGACCACTTGTACTTGCAGATGGAAGGGTTGTCGGCGTCGTCTACAGTCAATTGATCGGAGGGCAGAATCTGAATTTTGCTAGACCTGCTTCGGATCTTAACGAGCTACTACGACGATGCGGCAAACCAAGAACTCTTTCTGAAGTAAACAGACTGGCCTCTGGAGCGGAACTATTTCCAGCCACGATTAGCGACGACAACCAGAGGTTGGTAGCTGCGGGAAAGGCGTTTAGGTCAGGTGATCTGCGTGAAACAATCCGCTTGCTTGCCCAGGTGCCCAAAACACAACGAGGCGCTGGCTATTGGGCAGCTATGGGAACTGTGGAATTCCGGTTGAGCAATTTCAAGGGCGCTTATCAGGCATTTGACGCTTCTCTCCAAATGGACTCGTCCAACACCCAAACGCTGCTTAAGTATGCATTGGCGTCTTTAGCCGACGTCAATGATGTGCCACATTCCAGTGAAACCTGGGACAACTGTCTGGCAGCATGCAAGAGAGTGAGCGAACTTGATCCACTCAATGCGGAAGCGTACAACATTCTCGGCATACAACAGTATGGAACTGAGGCTACCGGGATGTTCAAGACGGCAGTGGCACTCGCCCCAGAGCATTTGGGCGCGCATTACAACCTTGCAGTTCACCTCTTAAGTGACGATCACCAAGACGCAATCAAGCACTTTAGGAGGGTCTTGGAATTGACAAAGAACGCAGAAGATTACGAGTTAATAAGCTTCCACCTGGATAAAGGCTGGCGTAACTCAAAGGGATACTCCAAAACGAATTCAATCGAAGTCTTGACGTGGCTGGGGCTGGGAATGGCATATCACGATGCGGGCGATGATCCAGCGGCAGAACAAGCGTATCGACAAGTGCTAAAGCTAGAGCCCAACAACGGGCACGCATACGCTGGCATCTGCTTCATCCATCGCGGCAGGAGCGGGTTCAAGGATCTAACGGCTGTCACCTACGAACGTAAGGCCGAATCAATTCTTGGACGTGATTGGTTTATGAGTAAAATGTTTTTTAACTGGAGAAGTCCCGCGGTGATCCGAAAATCGACGCTTGCTTTCTAGCAACAAGCGAACCGCTCTCCGCATCTATCTGCAGAGCAGGCCAATTGCGCATCGATTAGTCAATCTGTCTTCAGCGTTGCGGTTCCGCAGAATCTCAATGAAGGATGTTAACACTGTGCCGAGCCTATGACGCTTATCGAGGGCCTGCAACCGACTCGGACCGTCGTGACTTGGTTTCGAGTTCATCTGTCAGGCCGCCCCATTTTAACAGCGAGACGGTGCCGCGGTGGAAGGGGATGCCTCGCCCGGCGTGTCGGAAAGGGGCGGGGGGTGTGGCTAAAACCTCCGCCGGCGCCGGGGGGACCCCACCGCTTCCGTGCGCTTTTCTGGCCACCGCGAACCGCTCGCCATCGCCGCCGTCTCTTTCGGCGTCCGCCGCAGCTCTCCGCTCCCGATCCTACGGGCCGTTGCCGAGTGGGAAGCGCGACGCCTCCGCCAGTTCCAGGGCCGGAGATCGCGACCAGCAGCCCCAGGGCCAGCGTTGCCACCAGTAGCCCACCAGCATGGCAGCATCGCTGGGCGTGCCCTCGCATCCCGAAGCACCTCGCCCGCTTCCGCCTGACGATTCCGGTCCAGGCCGAATCCACCGAACCCCGCCACGTTTTCCCCTTCCGTTCCGGTCTTGGTACGGCAGGCAGCCCCGTACCGTGTCGTCAGTCGGTCTCGGGTACTTGGCAACCATCGACCCCTGCAAGCAGATTTGCCAATCTCCGCCTGTCCGGCGGCGAGAGCCGCGCCCGCAGTTCGGCGGCGAGCCGGTCGAGTTCCTCGGATAG
Source organism: Pirellulaceae bacterium (assembly GCA_023382975.1). Classification (GTDB taxonomy): domain Bacteria; phylum Planctomycetota; class Planctomycetia; order Pirellulales; family Pirellulaceae; genus SKKK01. The sequence goes on along the minus strand of JAHDXO010000089.1, from coordinate 1,013 downwards.
CAGGTCGTCCAGCCTGTCGGCGTCCCCTTCGCTCTTGTCTTCCTGGTGTCCGTCGAGGTGTTCGGCGTGAACCGTTTCCGCGTTCGAGGCGGCGATATTGGCGGACACAACCGGCAGCGTTTCCGTAACCCCTTGTGAATTCCCGCCTTGCATTTCAGTGCCTTCGGCTTTGCAAGCCGGGGGTTGACGGTTCGAGCCCGTTCGTCTCCACCTCCAGCCCACCTTCGTGGGCTTTTTTTCTTGCGGGCTCTGTTCGTAAGTCTAAATACACAAGCAGCTTACGTCGTTCTATGGCTTCCTGTGCATTGTGGGAACTTGCCCCGTGGGCGAATTTCTGGGTTACTTTAGACGAATTTCGCGCTATGATCGTCTCCACAGGAGACACAGTATGCGACCGAAGACGTACCACGGAAATCTCCCCCGACCTGACCATCTTGGACGGTGGCGGCCCGTCGTCGGGCAGGACTCGGATGGCAAGCCGACCCGTTTCCAGGTTGGCAACAAGAAGGTCACATCTGAGGCGGAAGCGATCAAGCGACTCGACACGGCGAGCGCACTCAGCTAGCAGCAGCTTTTCCAAGGATTTTTAGCAAATAGTCCCGATCCCAGCCGCTTCGCAGACGACGCTGTCGTACGCTTCGCTTATCTCCCCGATGGCTCTTCAAGACAGATATAGCGATTCGTCGCAACAGGCCCATGTTCTCTGCGCCGTTGTCTTTGCCGATTCGTGATTGATCTTCATCAAAAGTGACATCGAGCGTCCAGTGTAGACCGTTTTCGATTCCCCAATGGCCGCGGACACATGCGGCGAATCGCTTGACACCCAAGGGCAGACTGCTGATGTAGTATCTCACGTCATCGCTGAAAACGCCGTTGCACTCAGTATGATTGACCACCATACCGATCGTCCTCAGGCCAGCCCATTCGTCTCTACCAGAAAAATCCCGAGGGACCTTCATCTGTTTTGCTTAAGCTGGACGTTGAGCTTTAGCCATGTGCTAGAGTTTATCACA
>JAHDXO010000088.1 GCA_023382975.1 Pirellulaceae bacterium | reverse complement strand
CTGGCGCTGCTGTGTGGGGGTGGGGCGGTTTTTGTTCGTTTTTTGTGCCACAGTCTCAGTACAATCAGGGCCCAAACACCCCCCCCCGACCCCGTCGCGGACCACGAAACCAAGTCCGACGCTTATTGTTTTGCCGCTCCTACTTGTCCCGGCGTCGTGTCGTGGTGACCGCCACGACGGTTACCGCTGCGATCACCACCAGCAGAAGCAAAACCAAGACTCCCAACCCCAATAACGAAATCGCCATCGTCGCTCTCCTTATCCCATAAAAGCAGGACGTGTATCATGGCAGACGGGCCACGATTCTGCCAGCCGGTTCCGACGGAATTTCCACCGTGAATTCTACCTCCCGCACAACCGAACCTCGCCACCGCGCCGCTTGGCGGTTGCACGCGCCGACCTGGATCGTGCTCGTCCTGCTGACCGGCCTGTCGGTGCTGGCCAATTGGCCGATGTTGTACGTCGATCAGCGGGCTTCTCAAGGAGGCTCTGCGTTCGAGGGCCACTCGGGAGCTACTCCAAGACCGATCCAGATGCTCGACTGCCGCTACGCCGGTCTTCCTTGGCGTTGGTATTTCTCTTCCCGGCCCCCCGCGGCCGCCACCCAGCCGCCATCGGAACGGATCGTCCGCTGGTCGTCGCGTCCTTTGTCTGCGAATGTGGCGGTGGCGGCGATTGTGCTCGCTTTGTCCGGACTGTGGTGCGAGTGGCGTTGCCGCCGCGGCCGAGGTTGGTTGCAGTTTTCGCTCAGCGATATCCTGGTCTTGACGCTGGTCGCGGCGCTGCCTCTGGCTTGGTGGCGTCATGAACAAACCCGCTGGCAGCAGCAACGTTCGTTTCTGGAAGGCGAATTTGTTGGGGGCTACGAGACTTCGTTGCGGTATCCCGTGTGGCTGGGCAAACTGCTGCCGGTCGAGCGGTTGAACCTGTTGACCACAGTTTCGCAACTCCATCTATTACCTTCGACGCCCGAGTGTCTGCGGAAACTGGCCCGTTTTCCCGAACTGGAGACTTTGGTGCTGGACACTGGCATCTACCGCGCGGATGATTTGGCCGTTCTCGGGCAGTTGCCGTTTTTGCGGTCGTTGAAGGTCAGCGGGAACGAGGCTCGCTGCTCGGCGGTGTTTGCACAGCTCGCCCAATTGCAGAACCTCCAGACGCTCGTCCTGCGCGATCTTCCGGTGCGGGATGAGCATCTGGCTCGTCTGCCGGTCCTGCAGAACCTGCGGCAGTTGGATCTCACTGACACGGAGATCACCGATCAAGGGCTCGAACATGCCGCCCGGTTGCCACTCCTGCATACACTGATTCTGCCCGCGGACCGCCTGACCGGCGCCGGCCTGATCCATCTGCATGGCCACCCGTCGCTGACCACGCTGGAATTGGGATCCAGTTCCGGAGTTCTCGGACACGAAGAAGCTCGCGTGCGGTTGCGCGACGTCCACCTGCGCGACCTGCCGAATCTGACCCAACTATCGCTGCCCGAGCATCTCGATCGACTCGAACTCCACAACCTGCCTTCGTTGCGGGGCTTGCCAAACAGGGGAACGGACTTTAGTGAGTGGTTTCTCCCGCCAACCCGTCGCTTCATCGGTCGTCGCGCCGGAGTGGGCTTGCTCACGACCATGGATGTACGACTCGCACGCATGGGCGGACCGCGTTGCGTGGACGCCCAAAGCGTTCGTCTCTCGAACCTGCCCGCCTTGCAGTCGCTGGAGTTGTGGGGCCAACGGTTGCGCCAGCTTGAACTGGACTCCGTCCCGAATCTCACGTCGCTGACGTTGACGCCGCGTGCCAGTTACGATTCGTATGGTCGGGTCGTCGAGTACCCCCGGATGAAGATCGACCGAGAAATCCTGCGGTCGATCGGGCGAGTTGCTTCGCTCCGCGCGTTGGTCATCACCGGCGCCGACGTCGACGACGCCGATTTCGCAGTCCTGTCCGGTTTGAAGCAATTGCACTCGCTGTCCCTTCAGGATTCGCATGCGGGCGATGTAGCGATGGCATCCTTGGCCGGCAATCGGGGCCTGCGACGCCTGGACCTCCGTAACACCCGCGTCACCGACGCCGGTTGGTCGCGGCTGATACCTCTTTCTGAATTGCAGGAATTGGATATCAGCCATACCGGCATTACCCGGCTGCATTTGCAGTCCTTGAAGAAGCTCGTGGTCATCCAACTGCAAGGACTCGCGCTGCAAGAACTGCGGTTGGAGAACTTGCCCGAGTTGCAGGGAATGCTCGTGCTGAATCATACACCGTTGCGACATGCGCGGTTGGTCGATCTGCCAAAACTGGCGGACCTGTCGCTCCGCGGCATCGCCTCTGTCAGGTTTGAACTGAGCGGCCTGACGTCGTTGGAGACACTCGATCTCTGCGACAGCAGAGCGGATAACGGGGTGCTGGCTGGATTGGCCGATAGTCGAAATTTGGCTTGCTTGAATCTCAGTGGCACGGACGTGACGGACGACGCCATGGCTTTGGTAGGAGGTTACGCCCAACTCCGGTCGCTGGATCTGGAGGACACCTGCGTTTCCGATGTCGGCTTGGCTCGGTTGGCGGGATTGCAGAACCTGACCCGACTGAACCTGACCGGCACCGTGGTCACGGACGACGCCTTGCGATTCTTGTCCGAGAACCAGGGGCTGGCACTGTTGTACCTGGGACGCACCCAAGTGCGCGGCGACTTCGTGAAACACGTGGCCTCGCTGTCGGGCTTGTTCAAGCTGTCGCTCGGCGAGACGGGGGTGACCAGCCAGTCGCTGGCGGATTTGCCTCGGCTGCGCAACCTGGTCTGGCTGCGGTTGTCGCATACCCGTATCGATGACCGCGGCCTGGAGACAGTCGGCCAACTACCGCAGTTGCGCACGCTGCTGATCAACGGCTGTGCCGTGACCGACGAAGGACTGAAAGCACTGGGCCGATTGCCGAATCTCGCCGAACTGGATCTCACGGACACCCGAGTCACCGAGGACGGGCGCAATCGGATGCGCCTGCGTGGCGTGCGTATGGTTCCTTAGCAACCAACCGAGAATCGAGGCTGCAACATCCAGAAGACGAGCGTATGGGAGCTCGAAATTGCGGAAGGGGTCGGGAGTTGTTTTCGGAGAAAACGCCTGCCATGTGCTTCGCTATTGCCCGAAAGCGACTTTCGACCCCGTTCGTGACGCGTGCACCAGACTGAGTCCGGCACCTATTGTATTGTCGGTCCGTAGCATGCCATCTGCGAGGGAAGCAAGAGAACATGGCGTTGATCATCGACGGGTACAATCTGCTGAACGCGACCGGGATCGCCGGCGGGGGGACCGCGGGCAGTTCGCTGGCCCAATCGCGTGCCGCGCTATTGGACTTCCTGGCCGCGCGACTCGCCGCGGCGGATCGCTACACTACGACGGTCGTCTTCGATGGCCGAAATGCTCCGCCCGGACTGGCTCCAACGTTCATCCACCGCGGGATCACGGTTCGATTCGCCCGGCCGCATCGCGAGGCGGACGATTTGATCGAGGAGTTGATCCGCAGCGACACATCGCCGCGGCGGCTGACGGTGGTGTCCAGCGATCACCGCCTGCACCGGGCCGCGCGGCGGCGGCGAGCGACGCCAATCGACAGCGAGGTCTGGTTCCGGCAATTCGAAAAGCGGCCCATCCAACCGGTCGAGTCGGTTGCGGTGCCTGACGAAGCGGCGTCGCAACTCGCATCTGCCGAATTGGACGAATGGCTGCGAATCTTCAGCGATGCCACCATTCGCCCCGAAAGCTCGTCTCAACCCGCCGACCGATCGGTTGATGAATCCGCCCCCTCGGGTTTCGAGAACCCATTTCCCCCCGGCTACGCCGAAGACCTGCTGCGCGGCGACGAGCCGTAGATCATGTTTCCCAGTCGCGGGATCTTGTCCCTGTTGTTCGCGAGCCGTGCGTCCGCCATAATTGGGGCCGCTCGCGGGCGAGAAAACGTTTCATTGTTGCGCAGCAGGGTGACCCGATGTCCGGCGGCACGGCGTCCAACTATTTCGTGTACTCGTTGTTGCGAGCCCGCGATTGGCAGCATCGGCCGCAGTTCGACGACGTTTGCCAGTGGTGGCGCGGCGGCGGGCGAGGTGTGTTGGCGTTGGTCGGGATGGGCGGAGCGGGCAAGACGGCCATCGCGGAACGGTTCCTGCGCGTCCTGCCCGGCGGGCTGCCGCCCGACCCGGACGTCCCCAAAGACGGCTCGCTGCCCACGCCGCACGGCGTGTTTGTCTTTTCCTTCTACGACGCGCCCAACCCGGAAGCGTTTTTCGAAGCGCTGCAAATGTGGCTGGAACATTCACCGCGAATTGAAAACGTGTTGTCGCTCGGGCAGATCTTCTACTTGCTGCAGCAGACATCGGGGCTGCTGGTGCTGGACGGTCTGGAAAAAGTGCAAGAGGACGGCGTGCGCGGCCTGCTGGGGCGGCTGGCCAGTCCCAAGCTGCGCGAGTTCCTGGACCGCATCGCCGCCGGGTATTTTCCGGAACTGAGCGTGTTGGTCACGTCCCGGTTCCCGCTGGCCGATTTGCGGGACGCCCGGCCGCAGTTTTTCCGCTTGCTGCCGATCGAGGAGATCGAACTTCCGGCAGGCATCCGGCTGCTCCGAGCTCGCGGCGTCCGCGGCACCGATCCGCAATTGGCACCAATCGTCGACGCCTGCGGCCGACACGCGCTGACGGTCGATTTCGCCGGCGGCTACATCGCCGAATTCGGCGGCGGCGATCCGGCGACGCCCGTCGATTTCGAAATGGACTCCGCTCGGCTGCAGGAGATGTTGGACGACGAGCCGGACGAAGCCCGCCGCCACGTGCTCAAACAGGGCCACCGCTTTGCGCGGTTGGCCGAGCGTTATCGGGACGCGATGCTCGGCGGCACGGCGGAACGCAGCGATGGCGACGCCGCCGCGCTGGCGCTGCTGCAACGCATCTGCTTGTTCCGCCTGGGTGTCGACGCCAACACGCTGGCCAACATCTTCACGGGCGAACAGGCGGTCCAAGTCTCCGGCCCCGCGCTGGCCGGCCTCAGCGGCCCGCAACTCCAGAAGAAGCTCGACTGGCTGGTCCGCATGCGCATCGTCGAGTCCCAATCGCAAATCCAAAATCAGAAATCGAAAATCCGCTACACCATTCACCCCGCCGTGCGCGACGGCTTTCTGAGCGGCCTCGCCGCCGACGCGTTGCGCGAATATCACGAAGCCGTTCGCCAGGGCTTGGCAGTCTCCTTGGGGGACGCGCCGGGCGAAAATCCGTCCGACCCCGCCACGCTCGATCTGTTGGAAGAGATCGTCCACCACACGCTCCAGTCCGGCCGCGTCCCCGAAGCCTGGGACATCTACCGGAATCGTATCGGCGGCCACAAAAACCTACTCTGGCGTCTGGGCGCGTACGAGCGGGGCGAGCGGATCTGCCGCGCATTTGCCGGCGGCGTGGCACCCGAGACCCTATTCGCGCCTGCTCCCCTCTCCCCGCGCGCGGGGAGAGGGGCCGGGGGTGAGGGGCGATCGCCATCCAACGCCACGACCTTTCGCGTGCTCCCATACCAATCCCTGCCCGAAGCCACTCAGGCGATCTTCATCAATGAGTGGGCGCTGTATCTGAAAAATCTCGGCCGCCTCGCTGCCGCCGCACGGTGCTACCAACTCGGCAACGAGCCCGACTACCGCAACGAGAATTGGAGCGGTGCCTCAATCGGCAACAGGAACCTGTCCGGCGCGTGGCTGCTCTCCGGCCGCCTGACGGCGGGCCAGGCGACCGCCGCCGAGGCCCTGCGACTGGCCGAACTCCCCGGCGACGCGACGCATCGATGCTATTCCCGCGCGTTTCGCGCCCACGCCCACGCGCTGCGGGGCGAGATTCCGGCCGCCCTGGCCGACTTCCGCGTCGCTCTCGACTGGCAGCACAAGGCGGAAGGCGACGACGCCCCACCGCTCTACAGCAATCGCGGCATCTGGCACACCCACCTGCTCGCCCGCCTGGGCCGCCGCGACGAAGCGACGCGATTGACCGAGGCGAACATCGCCCTACTGCGCGAGGCCGCGGGCGAAGGAAACTTCCACGAACCTCCTTGCCGTCTCATCCTCTCCGACCTGCACCGCGAAGCGGGCGATCTCGCAGAGGCCGAAACGCTGCTCGCCTCGGCTCACGAGTGGGCCGTGGCCCGCGATGCCAAGGAAGTCCTCTGCTGGTCCGCCCTGGTCCAGGCCCGCATCGCACTGGCCGCGGCGGTCGGCCCTGAAGGGGCCAAACAGATCAGCCCAGGGCAGAGCGACGCGGCGACAGCCGCAGAGCGCCGCCCTGGGAACGCAGAACACCTCACGCACCAAGCCCTGAAAGGGCGAAACAAGACGCCACCCGCGGGATTGTCTCGCCCTTTCAGGGCTGAAGACTCGGCAGGGGCACCCGTTTCCCAGGGCGATGCCCTGGGCTGGTCTGTGGCTGGCCCTTCGGGCCGAAATGCCGCGGCAGCCGCCACCGCGCTGGCCGACGGCCTGAAGATCGCCCGCGACTGCGGCTTCGGCTGCTACCACATCGACCTGCTGCTCGCCCGTGCTCGCCTACACCTGGTGAGCGGCGAGCCTCATGCCGCGCTCGACGACCTCCGCACGGCGCTCGACGAGGGCGTACCGGGCGACGAGCAGACCGGCCAACCGGAACTCCTCGCCGCCACGCACCCCGAGTGCGGTTACGCCTGGGCCATCGCCGAGGGCCTCCAACTCCGCGCCGAAGCGTTGCTCCTGCAAGCCGCCCAAACACTCGGCCAATCCACCTTCGTCCCCGCCCACCGCTCCGCTCTCCCCGCTGCCGTCGGCGACTTGCTCACCCAAGCCGAATCCTGCCTGACCGAATCTCTCGTCCGCTGGCAGCCATTGCACGATCCCGAACCGGAACGGCCCGACCAGAATTTCCAACTCGACGGCAAGCAATACAACTACCGCGCCGCCGAAACCCACCGCCTCCTCACCGACCTCGTCGACGGCGTGCTGACGAACTATCCGCTCCGTCCTCTTTCAGAACCGACTCCAGAGACTCCGAAACCAGAAAGCGAGCCGACGATGACTTTCCATGTCTTCCTCAGCCACAACAGTAAGGACAAACCGGCGGTTCGCGACCTGAAGCAGAAGCTGCTCGGGTACTCGCTGACGGTGTGGTTCGACGAAGACGAATTGCAGCCGGGCATCCCGTGGCAGCAACTGCTCGAAGATGGAATCACTAAATCGGGCAGTATCGCAGTGCTGGTTGGCAAGGATGGTCTTGGCCCGTGGGAAGACGAAGAGATGCAAGCCGCTCTCGGGCTGGCCGTTGCTGACAAGCGACCGGTGATTCCCGTGCTCATGCCGGGAGCTTCCGCGCAACCCAAATTGCCGATGTTCCTTGGGAATCGAACGTGGGTAGACCTGCGAGGCGGTTTCACGAAGGACGGACTCGACAAGCTCGTCTGGGGCATCACGGGGAAGAAGCCAAACCCTTAGCCGACTCATCGGGCCACGACCGGCGCTTGCCGGTGAGTCTTGCTAGTCCAGCGCCAGGCACCGTCCAAGTCGCCCCTACGCGGCTGCGGCATACGGCTGAGAAGCTGATCGGCCGGGAGGATGATCTGAAACGGCTCGACGACGCTTGGGACAATCCGCATACGAACGTCGTCGTCGTGCGGGCCTTCGGCGGGATGGGCAAGACGTCGCTCGTCGCGGCGTGGATGGCCGAATCGGCCGCCCGGGACTGGCGCGGGGCCGAGCGGGTGTTCGATTGGACCTTCTACAGCCAGGGGACCGACGAGCAACGGCAGGCTTCGTCGGACACGTTCATCAAGGCGGCGTTGGAGTTCTTCGGCGAAGCCGAATTGGCGGCAAGTCCGGCATCGCCGTGGGACAAAGGCGCCAAGCTGGCGGAGTTGGTTGCGGCGCGGCGGACGCTGCTGGTGCTGGACGGGCTGGAGCCGCTGCAGTATCCGCCCGGTCCGATGGAAGGAAGACTTCGCGACCCGGCGATTGAAACACTGCTCAAGGGACTGGCGCAACAGAACGCGGGGCTGTGCGTGGTGACGACTCGCGAGAAGGTCACGGACCTCGCGCCGAACTACGGCCGGACGGCGGACGATTTCGAGCTGCTCCGGCTGACCGACGTGGCGGGCGCGGCGCTGCTGCACGACTGCGGGGCGCGGCGAGCCGGGCCGCGGGAACTGGCCCCCGACGACGCCGAATTGCAGGAAGCCAGCCGCGAACTGCGGGGGCACGGGCTGACGCTGATGCTGGTCGGGCAGTATCTGCGGCTGGTCGAACGGGGCGACATCCGGCGGCGGGACACGATGCGGCTGGCGGAGGCCGAGCGGGAATACCAGCTCGACGGGACGCGGGCGTACGGTCATGCGTTCAAGGCGATGGCGGCATACGAGCGGTGGCTGGGGGGAAAGGTGGAGAGCGGAAGGGGAAAGGAGGAAGGCCAGCGGATGTTGGCGGCGTTGCGGCTGTTGGGCCTGTTCGACCGGCCGGCGTCGGCGGGCTGCCTGGCGGCGTTGCGGACCGAGCCGCCGATCGCGGGGCTGACGGAACCGTTGGTCGGGCTAAACGAGCGGGAGTGGCGGTTGGTGCTCGGGCGACTGTCGGACATCAACCTGCTGACGGTTCAGGCGGACGGCAGCGTCGATGCGCATCCGTTGTTGCGGGAGTATTTTGCGGAAAGGATGAACCATAAAGGCGATAGGATGAACGTCGGAGACGAAGATCCATCCTTCCGCGTTCCGTCATCCTCCTTCCGCGAGGCACATGGGCGGCTGTACGAATATCTGTGCAAGACGACTCCGGACCGGCCGCAGCCGACGCTGGAAGACCTCCAGCCGCTGTACCAAGCCGTGGCCCACGGCTGCCAGGCCGGCAGGCAACAGGAGACGTGCGACAAGGTGTACTGGGAGCGCATCTCGCGCGGTCGGGAAGCCTACGTGGTGAGAAAGCTCGGCGCGTTCGGTGCCGACTTGGGAGCCGTGGCCTGTTTCTTCGAGCCGCCGTGGAGCCGCGTCTCGCCCGCGCTGACGGAAGGCGATCAAGCCTGGCTGCTGAACGAAGCCGCCTTCCGCCTGCGCGCCTTGGGCCGGCTGACCGAGGCGCTGGAGCCGATGCGGGCGGGGCTGGAAGGCGCGGTTCGGTTGGAGGACTGGAAGAACGCCGCCATTTACTCCGGCAACCTGAGCGAGTTGGAGCTGACGCTGGGCGAGACGAGCGGGGCGGTACACAGCGCCGAGCAGTCCGTGGCCTTCGCCGACCGCAGCGGGGATGAGGGCCAGCGGATGATCAACCGCACGACGCTGGCCGACGCCCGGCACCAGGCGGGCCGCAGCGCCGAAGCGCTGGCCCTGTTCCGCGAGGCCGAACAGATGCAGGCCCGTCGCCAGCCCCAGTACCCGCTGCTCTACTCGCTCGGCGGATTCCGCTACTGCGACCTGCTGCTGGCCGACGCCGAACGCGCGGCGTGGCAATGTAGCCATCACGCTCCGCGCGATGACGGCGGCAGGACGAAAGATTCTCCGTTGGTAAGAGATGATCTGGCTGGCGAGGGCGGTGCGCGGGGCCGCGTTCATCTCGCGGAGCGAGATGGCTACATTGCCGCCTGCGACGCCGTCATCGAGCGGGCCACGCAGGCGCTCCAGTGGGCGGAACAGAACAATGTCGCGATCCTCGACATCGCCCTTCAACACCTCACGTTGGGCCGGGCGGGACTGTACCGGGCGATCCTCGACGTGGGTGAGTCTCTCCGAGACTCGCAACCGGTTTCGGAGAGCCCGGAGCACGTGACCGCCCAACGCCACCTGGACGCCGCCCTGACCGGCCTCCGCCGCGGCGGCCGCCAAGACTATCTCCCTCGCGCCCTCCTCACCCACGCCTGGCTGCGGTTTCTGCTGGGCGACGCGGACGGGGCGCGGGCCGAGTTGGACGAGGCGTGGGAGATCGCCGAGCGTGGTCCGATGCCGCTGCATATCGCCGACATCCACCTGCACCGCGCGCGGTTGTTTCGCGACCAAGACGCCCTGGCCGCCGCCCAACGCCTGATCGCCCACCACGCCTACCACCGCCGCGATGAAGAACTGGCCGACGCGAAGCGCGCGCTCCTCGGCCAAGCGTGACCAGCGGCCGCATCTGGCGAATTGGATGAATGGCTGCGAATCTTCAGCGATGCAACCGTCCGGCCCGAAGGTTCGCTCCAACCGGCCGACCGACCGACCGGCGCGCATTTCCGCCCCTCGGAATTCGAAACCCCCTTTCCCCCCGACTACGCCGAAGACCTGCTGCAGAGCGACGAGCCGTAGAATGGAATTCGTTCCGCTTTGCGCAAGGAATCGTGTGACAGAACGCTCCTTTCCCAGCAAAACCGGGGAGGTTGGTTCTCGAATGGACGGAGACCGAATGCCGCGGTAGAATGAACCGGAGAAAAGGGATTCAAGCCATGCGAAGCGAAGATGAGTACGATGTCGCCGGTGACGCGAGGAAGATCTACGAGGAACATCTGCGTGACAAGCTCGAGCGTTCGCACATGGACCAATTCGTGGCGATCGAGCCGATCTCTGGAGATTATTTCACCGGCCAAACCCTGAGTGACGCGATCGGTGCATCGCGGCGAAAGTACCCCGACCGGTTGGCGCACGCAATGCGAGTTGGTCACCGAGCCGCAGTACACTTCGGACTACACATCCAATGATGATGGGCAAAGTTGACAACAGTGGCCGGGCACTGCTGAGCGTTGAGCTGCGGTCAAGTGTCGTGTCTGCGACCGAAGAATTGGACGTGTGGGTCGATACGGGTTTTACCGGCGACTTGGTGTTACCTCAAGTGCTTATCGACGAATTGCAGTTGCCGAAATCTGGATCAGTGGATGCAATCCTTGCGGATGGGTCGCAGATCGAGTTAAGCACGTTTACTTGTGTGATCAAATGGTTTGGGGTTGAACGCCATCTCGAAGTCATTGCAAACGACGGCGACTACCCATTGCTTGGTGTCGGTTTGCTTCCTGGAAAGGAATTGCGTGTCGACTATCGGAACCTAAGGCTGTCGCTGCTTCGAGTGCCCGACGCGAGGCCGTAGCGCAGCCAATGTTCGTGGTGGTCGGGGGCGTTCCCAACCGCCGTCCAACGACAACCTTCATGTTCCGCTGCCTCGGCTTGCGACGCCGATTCATTCCTCGGTGGACTGTCGACTGACGCGTTGTAGATGTTCTTGGAGAAAGGCGAACAGATCACCTTTCTCCAGGTCGGGCGGTTTGCGGAAACGCAGCTTGATCTGGTCGCGGTCTTCTCGCGTATCGTCCAACTGCCGGTCCCAGGCAAGATCGGTGACGCGGCCGAAGCCGATGGCGTTCTTGGGGCCGTTGAGCGTCAAGTCCAACGCTTCGGGACGCTTCGTGTGCAGGGTGGCCCAGGGCTCGTCGCGGGACGGGATCAGGAAGTGGACGACCTGCTGGTTCTGCCATTGGAAGTGACCTCCGGGCGCGACTCGCTCCAACAAGTCGCAGACCTGTTCGAGCAGTTCCGGCCCCCAGGCGACCCGCTTGCCGGGCGGAAAGCCCTTGCGCAACTGATGCCATTTGCGACCTAGCTTTCTCCACGGCATGGCGTCTTCGATCGTGGTTGTCGCTGTCGTCTGGAGAAAGCCTCGCACAGCTTGCTCGAGGAACGACCAGAACGCGGGCCGGTCGATCTCGTCGAGCGTATGCGCGCGGATCTCGATCTCCTGCCACGCCCCCGGCAGCAGTTTGACTCGCACCCGCGGTTCGTTGTTGTATTGCGGAATCTCGTCCATCTGGTTCAGCGTCTTCAAATCCAACGCGGCGGCCAGAGCTGCGCCGTCGACCGCGGTACGCGTGGTGCGGAACTTGAGCTTCAACAGCCACGTCTCGCCGGTGATCGCGTGGAAGAACCAGGACGGGGCCTTCTTCGTCGCGGTGATCTCGACCACGCTGCGCGTGCTCCAATCAGTCTCGTCGAACTCGCCCAGTTCATGGATCCGGTCGACCACTCGATCGAGGACGCGTCCGTCCCAGCGGCACGGTTCGCCTTTGCGGCCCACTCTGTCCTTGGTATGCCAGCGACGACCGTCCGACTCCCACGGCATCTTGGCATGGCGTCCTACCTGATGGATGTCCAAGTCGTCGTGTCGCTGCTGGACGGTGGCCTGCGGGTCGAAGATCGGCCGTGCTTGGTGCGGTCCCGCAGCCAGGACGGCGGACAGCGCTGCCGCCGTGTGCGAGACCATCGCCGCATCCGCGGCATCCGGTTCGGGTGCCGCAACCGCCGCCTTCTTGCTCCGCCGTCGAGTAACAGACGTCCGTGCCGTCGGTGGACTTCCCGGGGCTTGGCGTCCGACGACCTGCTCGGGTGGACCGGCGGCGACGATCCGACCGCCGCGATGTCCGGCCTCGGGGCCGAGATCGATCATCCAATCGGCCTGTTTCACAACGTCCAGATTGTGCTCGATCAACACGACCGTATTGCCCAAATCGACCAGCCGATGCAGGACGTCCAGCAGCTTGGCCAGATCGTCGAAGTGTAGGCCCGTGGTGGGCTCGTCCAGCAGATACAGCGTGCGGCCCGTGTCGGGACGCGAGAGTTCGGCGGCCAATTTGACGCGTTGGGCTTCGCCGCCCGAGAGGGTCGGGGCCGATTGGCCGAGCGTCAAATAATCCAGGCCCACATCGCACAGGGTTTGCAGGATGCGGCGGATCTTGGGGATGTTCTCGAACAGCTTCAGCGCTTCGCCGCACGTGATGTCCAACACGTCGTTGATCGAGTGGCCGTGGTAGGTGACCGCCAGTGTCTCCGGATTGTACCGCTTGCCCTTGCAGGTCTCGCATTCAACCCACACGTCCGGCAGGAAGTGCATCTCGATACACTTCTGCCCGTTGCCTTCGCAGGCTTCGCAGCGTCCGCCCGGAACATTGAAACTGAATCGACGCGACGAGTAGCCGCGCACCTTGGACTCGGGCAACTGGGCGAACAAGTCGCGGATCAGTTCGAACACGCCGGTGTACGTCGCCGGATTGGACGATGGCGAATTGCCCAGCGGCTGCTGGTCGACGCGGATCACCTTGTTGATGTGCTCGACGCCGCGGATCTCCTGGTGAGCTCCCGGAACGGTCGACGCGCGGTGCAAGCGACGAGCCAGCGCTGCGTACAGCACGTCGTCGATCAGCGAACTCTTGCCGCCGCCGCTGACCCCGGTGACGGCGGTCAACGTGCCCAACGGGATCCGCACATCGACGTTTTTCAGATTGTGATGGCGGGCGCCCACCACCTGCAACCAGTCGACATGGGCCGAGAATTCGTGTCGGCGGCTTTCGGGAAACGATTCGGGCGAGCGCTGCCAATCCTTGCCGGACGGATCCAACCGCAGACGTCGATTGGTCGGAACGGCGATCGCTTTCTTGCCGCTCAGGTAAGGTCCGGTGACCGAGCCGCGGCGGGTTGCCAGTTGCCGGGCGGTTCCGTCGGCGACGATTTGTCCACCCAGCTTTCCGGCCCCGGGTCCGAAATCGCAGATGTGGTCGCATCCGGAGATCACCTCGCGGTCGTGTTCGACCACGACCAGCGTATTGCCCAAGTCTCGCAACTTGTGCAGCGCGTTCAGCAGTCGCTTGTTGTCTCGCGGGTGCAAACCGATCGTCGGTTCGTCCAGCACGTACAGCACGCCGCACAAGCCGCTGCCCAGTTGGCTGGCCAGCCGGATGCGCTGGGCTTCGCCGTTGGAGAGCGTCGCGGCGCCGCGGGCCAGGGTCAGGTAGTCCAGGCCGACGTCCAACAGGAACTGGACTCGGCCGCGGATCTCGCGGATCAATTCGCCGGCGACATTTCGCTCGCGCGAGGTCATCTTCCACCCGTCGACGACGTCGCCGAATTCGCCGAGCGGCAGGCGGCACAACTCGTCCATCGTCTGGTCGCGGAACCGCACGGCCGCCGCGTCGTCGCGCAGGCGGCTGCCGCCGCACGCCGAACATTCGACCTGCCCCACGAACTGTTCCAGCCGCGTCCGCAGCGACGGCGAGATCCGCGACGCTTCTTCGAGTGCCGGATAGAGCCCTTTGAATTGGAAGCGGAAGATCGGCGGCCCTGCTTTGGCGGCGCAGACGTCGAACCACTGTTCGCCCGTGCCGTGCATCAGGATGCGGCGTTGGCGCGAATTGAGTTGCTGGAACGGCCGGTCCAGCGGTATGCCGCAACCGGCCGACAGCGAATCGAGCATCCGCCGCGACACGGCATGGTCCAGGTTCGGCCACAGCGACAACGCGCCTTGGGCCAGCGTCAACTCCGGATCGCGCAGCAGGGCGGCGGGATTGGCGCCGACCTGCTCGCCCAGCCCCTGGCACGATTCGCACCAGCCCAGCGGACTGTTGAACGAGAAGCGATGGGGCGTCAGCGGCTCGAAGCTGCGTCCGCAGCGCTGGCAGGCCATGTGCTGGCTGTGGACCTGGACCTGCCAGCGAGGCTCGGGCGCCGTTTCGCTCGGGTAGGCCACATGCAGCACGCCGCGGCCTAACGCCAGCGCGTTCTCGACGCTGTCGGCGATCCGGGACCGCGCGTTGGCGCGCACGACGATGCGGTCGATCACCACCTCGACCTGATGCCGCCGCCGCCGGTCGATCTCGGGCGGATGGTCCAGCGAGTGCGTTTGGCCGTCGATCCGGACCCGCGCGTAGCCCGCCGCGCGGATCTCGTCCCACAGCGATTCGTACTGCCGTCCGACTTCGATCTCCACCGGCGCCATCAAGTACAATCGCGTGCCGTCGGGCTCGGCCATGATCTTGTCGATCACCTCGTCTCCCGTCTGCGTACCGACCGGCAGGTCGCAGTCGGGACAGTACGGTTGACCCAGGCGAGCCAGCAGGATTCGCAGGTAATCGTAGATCTCGGTGACCGTGCCGACGGTCGATCGGGGCGTGTTGCCCAGATTCTTCTGCTCGATTGCGATCGCGGGCGAGAGGCCGTCGATGTGATCTACCTTGGGCTTCTGCATTTGGCCCACGAACTGGCGCGCGTAGGCGCTCAGGCTCTCGACGTACCGCCGCTGGCCTTCGGCGTAGATCGTGTCCATTGCCAGCGAACTCTTGCCCGATCCGCTCGGGCCGCAGAAGACGGTCATCCGATCGCGCGGGATGCGGACATCGATGTTCTTCAGATGGTGCTGCTGGGCGCCCTGAACCACGATCTCGGTCGCCTGCTGTACCGCCTCGCCGCTGCGAACCGTCATTGTCGTACCGGAGTCCCGACCCCGGTGCCCGGCGCCCCGGCGTTTCGGCGCGCCGTTTCCGCCAAGCACCCGAGCCAACGCTTGGCCCGTGTACGATTCGCCACAGGCCGCCAGTTCCTCGGGCGTACCCGCCGCGACGATGCGTCCGCCCTGGTCGCCGCCTTCCGGGCCGAGGTCGATGACCCAGTCGGCCGTCTTGATCACGTCCAGATTGTGCTCGACGACCAGCACCGTGTTGCCCGCGTCGACGAAATCGTGCAGCACTTTCAGCAGCAGCTTGATATCGGCGAAGTGCAGGCCCGTCGTCGGTTCATCCAGCAAGTACAGTGTCCGGCCCGTGCTCTTCTTGACCAACTCCCGCGCCAGCTTGATCCGCTGGGCCTCGCCGCCCGAAAGCGTCGGCGACGGCTGGCCGAGTTTCACGTAGTCCAGGCCGACGTCGTGCAGCGTCTGCAGCTTATGGCGGATCTTCGGCTGGTTTTCGAACAGCTCGAGCGCCTGCTGGACGTCCATCTCCAGCACCTCGGCGATCGATTTGTCTTTGAACTTCACCTGCAGCGTTTCGCGGTTGTAACGATGGCCCTCGCAGACCGGGCAGGTGACCCAGACGTCGGCCAGGAAATCCATCTCCAAGCGGTTCGACCCGTTGCCTTCGCACGCTTCGCAGCGCCCGCCCGAAACGTTGAAACTAAACCGTCCCGGCTTGTGCCCCCGCCGTTTGGACTCCGGCAATTGCGTGTACAAGTTGCGAATGTCGTCGAACACCTTGATATAGGTGCCGGGGTTGGAACGAGGCGTGCGGCCGATCGGCGACTGGTCGATCGCAATCAGCTTGTCCAAATGTTCCAGTCCCTCGATTCCGCGGTGGTGGCCGGGATCTCCGTCGCCGCGGTTCAGGTCGCGTCGCAACGCCTCGACCAGGATATCGTTCACCAGGGAACTCTTGCCCGAGCCCGAGACGCCTGTGACGCAGACGAACAGACCGAGCGGAATGTCGACATCGATGTCTTTCAGGTTGTTGTGCGAGGCGCCGACGACGCGCAGCGAGTTCTCGCCGCGCGGCCGCCGCTCGGTCGGTGTCTCGATCCGCTGCTTGCCCGACAGGTACTGGCCGGTCAGGCTGCGCTGGCTCTGCAACACGTCGTCCATCGAGCCGGACACGACGATCTCGCCACCGCGCACGCCGGGACCGGGCCCGAAATCGATGATGTGGTCCGACGCACGCATCGTGTCCTCGTCGTGCTCGACGACCAGTACCGTGTTGCCCATGTCGCGCAGCCGAGTCAGCGTGCCGAGCAGGCGGTCGTTGTCGCGGGGATGCAGACCGATCGACGGCTCGTCCAGAATGTACAACACGCCGACCAACCCGGAGCCGATCTGGCTGGCCAGCCGGATGCGCTGCGACTCACCGCCCGAGAGCGTCGGCGCGGTTCGCGCGAGCGTCAGGTAGTCCAACCCGACGTTCAGCAGGAACTGCAGCCGACCGCGGATCTCCTTCAGGACTTCCTCGGCGATGAACGCCCGCATCGGGTCGAGCTGCAGGACGTTGAAGAACTGCGCCGCTTGTTGGATCGACAGTTCGCAGATCTCAGGCAGCGAGAGCGTCGCCCGGTCGGCGAATTGGGGATCGGCCGAGGTGAGTCGGACCGCACGCGCCTGCGGATTCAATCGCTGGCCGTGGCAGCCCGAACACGGCGCGGTTCCCATGTACTTCTCGAGCTGCGCCAAGTACATGCGGTTCTTCGCGTTGCGGTATTTCGACAGCAGGCTCGGGATGATCCCGTCGAAGTGGCCTCCGTACTTGACCGGTGAACTGCCGCCTCGCCAGGTGAACGTGATGTGCTCGTCGCCGGTGCCCCACAGCCAAACCGCTTGCAGACCGGGATCGAGATCCTGCCAAGGCGTGTCGAGCAGCGTCCCCGGTTCCAGCCCCCGTTTCCGCTCGAGCGTATCCGCCACGCCTTGATAGATGTGCCGTTTCCAGCGGCCCATGTCCTTCCACTTGCCCAGCAGCTCGACGCAACCCTGCTTGAACGAGCGTTTCCGATTCGCCTCGGGGATCAACAGATCCGGGTCGAACGAAAACCGCTCGCCCAGCCCGTCGCACTCCAGGCACATGCCCTGCGGACTGTTGAAGCTGAACATCTGCGGATTGGGCGGCTCGAAGCTCAGTCCGCAATCGGCGCAGGCGTAATCGATCGAGAAGATCGTATCGCCCGACGGACCGGCATCCGGTTCGCCGGATTCGCTGGGTGCGACGGCACTGGCCTTGGCTCCCGCCGACTCGGTCGCGACGATCATCGTGCCGTGCCCCAGCTTCAGCGCCAACTCGACCGCTTCGGCCAGTCGGGGCCGCAGGTCCGGCTTGACGGTCAGCCGGTCGATCACCACCTCGATGTTGTGCCGCATCTGGCGGTCCAGTTGCAGATCGTCGCTCAGGGAAACGACTCGGCCGTCGACACGGGCCCGCGCGAAGCCTTGCTTCGTCAGGTCCACGAACAGATCGCGGTATTCGCCTTTCTGGCCGCGGATGATCGGCGCCAACACGCTGAACCGCGTGCCCTTGGGCATTTGCAGGATGCGGGCCAGAACCTGCTCGCGGGTCTGAGCCGTGATCGGCTGGCCGCACTTCGGGCAGAATCCCTGGCCGACGCGGGCCAGCAGGACTCGCAGATAATCGTAGATCTCCGTGATCGTGCCGACCGTGGACCGCGGGTTGGTTCCCGTGGATTTCTGGGAGATCGAGATCGACGGGCTCAAGCCGCCGATGAAGTCCACATCCGGCTTGGGCATCTGGCCCAGGAACTGCCGGGCGAAACTCGATAGGCTCTCGACGTAGCGCCGCTGGCCCTCGGCGTAAACCGTATCGAACGCCAGCGAACTCTTCCCCGACCCGCTGACGCCGGTCAAGCAGATCAACTGATTGCGAGGCAAAACCAGATCGACGTCCCGCAAGTTATGCTCGCGAGCGCCCTTGATGATGATATCCGACACAGGCATGAGATGATGCAGCAGGCTCCAAGAGGATGACCGATCAGCCGCTGTATTCTAAGCGACCATCAAGCGGGCACAAGGAGCGGCCCACCCAATCGGACATAGCGATCCACTGCGCATGGATTTCGCGGTCCGCTGATTCGAGTTCTCTTGCGTGTCATGACCACCCGACTCGCCAGTTCTGAGGTTGCACGCTCTTGTCATCCCACGGGGACGGCCCAATCAAGCCCAAGAGGTGAGCCCTGGCGAAGGCTCGCACAATGCCCGAGAAACTCGTCTTGACAGTTTATGACGCCTGTCGTAAAAGTCGTTACGACAAAAGTCATAAAGGAGGTGACGATGACCAAGCGGCCAACGGGGGCTCGGTTTACTCCCGGCGAGATCGCTATTCTGCGGATGCTGTGGGAGCAGGGCGAAGCCACCCTGTCCGAAGCGCATGCGGCCATCGTCGCGGAAGGCCAACAGGTCGGCTACACGACCGTGCAGACGCGTCTGGAACGTCTGGTGCAGAAAGGAGCGGTGGCCAAGAGCGATGAACGGCCAACGAAATACTCGGCGGTCGTCTCGCCCGATCAAGTGACCGAGCCGCTGTTGAATTTGCTGGTGGAGCGGGTCAGTGGTCCCGTGCCGCTGGTCGCCCACTTGTTGCAGGACGCATCGTTGACGCCCGCCGACTTGCAGGAGATCCGGCGGTTGATCGCCGATGCGGAACGGAGTATCCACGATCGGGCAAAGCGAGGAGATTGATCATGGATGAGTGGACGCCAGCCATCTTGACGACCCTTGTTCGGACGGCCCTCGTCCAACTGGTGGCCATGGGAGTGATCGCGGTGCTGCTGCGGGGGCGCTGTCAGAATCAACCCGGAACTTGCCGGTGGTTCTGTTTCCTGGTGCTGCTGCAGGGGTGGACACTGATTCCGTTGACCGTCGCGATCCCTTGGTACGAGCCGCCGCCGGACCCAGTTTTACTGACACTCGCCGGACATTCACCGACCGATGGTTGGAGCGTCGAGTCGGGGCGGGCGGGGTGGCCGGCGGCTGGGGACGAGGCGGCGCGGGCAGCGGGTGCCGAGTTCGCTGCGCCGTCGGATGATGCCGTCGCGTGGCGTACGCGTTTCTCCGCGGGGACGATGGTGGCGGCAAGGGCGATATTGGGAATCTGGTTCGCGGGAATCGCCTGGGTCACGATCGGGATGGTCATTCGCTACAGGAGATTCGCGAGCCGGTTAAAGAACTACACAGACCCGTGCGCTGCTTGGAACGCCGAGTGGCAGAGTCTGCTGGAGCAACACGGCGTGCGTCGCACGATCCGGCTCTTGGTGAGCGAGCGGGAAGGACCGATGCTTTGCCAGCGGGCAGCGGGCCCGGTCGTCGTTGTCCCGGCTCATCTGTGGCGCAGGCTGTCACCGACCGCCAGACGATGGATCCTGCGTCATGAATTGGCTCACTACTTGCGAGGCGATCTCTGGAAATCGCTGCTGGCGCGATTGCTGGTGCTGCCCCAGTGGTTCCATCCGGGCGCGTGGTGGGCGGCGCGGATGTACGACCAATGTGCCGAGTGGCTATGCGACCGGTTTGTGGCCTCCGAGGCCACGGAACGAATCGACTATGCGCGAGCGTTGGCCCAGTTGGCCGCGCTCCGGCTTCCCGTCCATGCGGTGGGATCTTGTGCGCACTCCCATCCGCTGGTAGATCGTGTGCGGTTTTTGCTTGCTAACCCAACAAAGGAGAATCCCCTGATGCATCGTGCTTTATTGCTCGCGGTGGCCGTCGCAGTGTTTGTGGCGGGCACAGTTCGGGTCGAGTTGGTCGCCAAGGACGGCATCCACACCAAGGAGTCCGTGGAGGCGAAGGTTGACGAATTGGATCAAACGGTGGCGAAACTGGTTGCCACCAGCGTGGAACTCAAGGAGAAAGCAGCCGCGCTCAAGGAGCAGGTGGAAGCGCGGATCTCCGAGGCGAAGGGAATGTATGAGGCCGGCAATCTCAGCGACGAGATGCGGCGTTGCGAAGCTGCGTTGCGTTCCGGCGACCAAGCCCGGCAACTGGACGTTCTGGCCGGAGCGAAGTCGCGGGGAGACGAAGGCCTTGTGCTTCTGGGCATGCTCGCAGGACATTCGAACCACCAGACCGTGCGGCGCAATGCCTTGCAGAACGCGTTTCGAGTGGGGGTCGGCGCGGCGCCCGTGTTCGTCTACGCCTTCGAAACCTTGCCCGACGAGGATCGGATTTTCCTGGCCGAACAACTTGCCAAATACTCGACCCCGGAATGCATCATCGGCTTAGGGGCGTTGGTCGGACACGCCGGACCCGAGGTCCAGCAGGCTGCCATTCGATCGGCCGCCGCCAGCCGCCAACGACTATTGTTGTTCGCAGTCATCGCCCAGAACGTCAAGGACCGACCGGCGGTCGTGTCCAAGCTGGTGGAACAGGCGGCGCAGGTCCAAGGCGAGGACGGCCTGGTCGCCCTCTACGCACTGGCCAAGTACGGAGACGCCAACCTGAAGATCAAAGCCGTAACGGCTGCCAGCCGCTACGAACAGGAAGGTTTCCCGGTCCTCGTGGCTGCTTATCACGCCAAGGAACCAGCCGTCCGGACGGCGGTAGTTCGCGCGGCCAAGGCGATCGGCGGCGACCTGGCGGAGCAGGGCATCCGGATCGCGCTGGCGGATCCGGACGCGGAACTGCGTCAAGCGGCGGAGAAAGCGCTCCAAGACGCAGCGGCCAACAACTGAGTTCGCGGGACAACACCCGGAGGGCAGCAGGAATCCACACATTCCTGCTCTGCCCTCCAGGGCTCGGGGCGAGGAAGCCATTGGGAATGGCTCGTTCACGCGTTCACCCGAGCCGAAGCACGGGCCTGAACCGCCCGCGGCGGAACAAGGCGCGTGAACGCCCCTGCGAAATGTCAGCGTTCGCTCTTCTTGGGCTGGCAAATCGAGATCCGAACGATATTCATACCGGCACCTTCGCGACCGCCGTTTTTCCGGAATCTTCTCTCTTTTCGTTCGAATCGAGTCCCATTCACTCTCAGCTTCCGCGCACCGAGGAAACCTAAGCATCGAGCAAGCTCGGCGGAGGCGAATCGCATCTGCGGCAAGTGCGGTGCGCGCTACTTCGACGCTTCGGTCCTCCGTCGAGTGGCCGAACTTGGCGGCGGCAAGACGCCCACCTAGCGCACTCTGGAAGTCCCCGTCGGTCGCCACTGCCGTCGTCCAGTAGGCGATGGTCGAAAAGGGACGGGAATTATCTGGGCCGGGATCTCCGAGACCGGCATCGGCGACTCAGAGAGCTGTCGCCATGTGATTTGACCGCGGATGTTGGTCGTGCGAAGTCGAGGCGTCGGTTGTCGCGATTCAGTCGGGGACGTGGAGTTTTGGGATTCGTCGGTTAGTGCAGAATCATGCGTTCCGCCGAGCAAGTTCGGCGGGGACGTGGATTTCTGGGGTTCTCTGGTTTGCGGTACAATTATGCATTCCGTCGAGGGAAAGGAACACGCTGATGAACGGGCGAGCCATTGAGTTTCGGGCGGCGATGGGGTTCTGCATCGGTTGGACCAGCATGGCGTTCGGCTGGTGGGTCATCGGTTTGCCGAGTACAGCGGCGGAAGCGGTCGCGGTGCGGGCGGACATGACGAAGCATTTGGTGCTGGATTCGCGATTGGTCGCCGAGACCTCGGGTGTGCGGCTGGTGCTGGGACAGGTGGAGAAGGAACCTCGCAATCCGCTGTTCACAGCGGACAGGCCGTGGGAAAACTCGCTGAACAACCTGTACCCGAACGTCGTGTTCGACCCTGAGCGCCGTTGTTTCCGGATGTGGTACAAGTGCGTGCTGGCCGATCCGGAAGCGATCGCCAAGATGATGCCTCCCGACACCGTGCATGATGTCGGTTGGTTCTTGTTGTACGCCGAGTCGCCGGACGGCGTGGCGTGGACCAAGCCGGACTTGGGCCTGATCGGTTTCGACGGTTCGCTGGCGACCAACATCGTGGCCCGCGATACGCCGAACGTCGGCGTGTTTTGCGATCCGCGCGATGCGGATTCGTCGCGACGGTACAAGATGCTGTATGACGTCGGACTGGGCAAACTGCGGGTCCGGTTCTCGGCGGACGGATTGCGATGGAGCGAGGCTCAATCGCCCGTCGGGTTCACGCCGTACACGGGCGACACGCACAACAACGCCTTCTGGGACGAACGGCTCGGCAAATACGTGGCGATCACGCGGTTCTATCTGGGCGAACGCTTGGTGGCTCGCAGCGAAAGCGGCGACTTCCTGAATTGGGAGCGGACGCAACTGGCGCTCCGGTCGACGCTGGACGAAGGCCGTGCGAGGCAACTGTACTGCATGACCGCGTTTCCCTATGCCAGCGGATACCTCGGCTTTCTGATGGTCTACAACGTCGGGACGGACAGGACGGTCGATTGCGAGTTGGCTTGGAGTCCGGATTCGATCCACTGGCGGCGAGTGCTACCCGGTACGCCGCTGATTCCGCGCGGATCGCCGGACAGCTACGACAGCGCCTGCATCTACGCCCAAGCCGGCCCGCCCGTACTGCGCGACGGACGGCTGATGGTCTTCTACGGCGGCAGTGCCACGGTGCATCGCGGCTGGAAGCGGCACTGTCTGCCGTGTCTGGCCCGCCTGCGGCCGGACGGCTTTGCCGCGTACGAACCGGCGTCGCCTGACGCGGCCGGCACGTTGGTCACCATGCCGCTGCGATGCGTGGGACAGCCGCTGCGGATCAGTGCCGATGCGCGGGGCGGCGAGGTACGGGTCACGGTGCTGGACGAGCAGTCGCGCGTGCTTGCCACCAGCCAGCCGATCGCTGAGGATGCGACGGACAGCCCGGTGCGTTGGGACGGCGGTCTGGCATTCGAATCGCTGAGCGACCAGCCCGTCCGCTTGAGGTTCGAGTTGCAGCGGGCCAGACTGTATGCGATCGCGGGCGTCGAGTTGATCGGCACCGAGTTGCCTGCCGAGTCGACGGTCGCCCTAACAACCCCACCAGCCGGCGAAATGTCCCCAGTTATCCGGCACTCGGCCCGCTTTGATGTCTTGGACGAAGGCTGGCAAGGCGTCCAGCGGGCCGAACGCCTGCCGTCGGAAGGTGGCGATGGCGGATTCCTGCGCGCGACGCGGGACGATGGTCATGCGTTCGCGCTGGCGAACGCGGATGCTTCGGGCGGAGTGTTCACCGGCAGTCTGCCAAGTACCTACGGCGGCTCGGGCGCGACGATCTCGTTCCGCGTTCGATCCGGGGACGCGGCGTCGGGGACGCAGGTCGAATTGTTCGCTCGCGACATCGCCCAGTGGTCGTACAACAAGTTGCCCGCACCCGGGCGCCAATGGACCGAAGGCAGTGTGACGTTGCGTTACGATTGGACCGACGAGCAGGCCCGCGCCGCCGGTTGGCGCAGCGCGATCCATGCCTTCTCGTGGCGCGAGACGATTCAGAACGTCGGCCGCGTGGTTGTTGTGCCGCTGTTCCAGGGCAAGCCGACATCGTTCGACCTGGACGACTTCACGATCCAGACGGCGGATCCGTGAGCGGATGAGGGCCACTCGGGAACGGATGGTTGATGAACTCGGGCGCTGCCAAGCGACGCGTGTTTCGCATGCCCAAGAACACAGGCTGGCAGCCTGTGCCACGAGATTTGGTCGGAATGTCTCACTTGGCAGCGTCGCGAAAGAACGACAGCAGGATCTTCGAGAGGATCTGCTCACCGAATTCGTTCGCGTGGACGCGGTCGCGGTAGAACAGATGCGGGTGGACGTTGGCCGACTTCAGGTACTCGATCCACGGCGTCCGCATGTCCAGGAAGGCGCAGCGCTCTTCGGCGGCCAGTCGCTTCAACGACTGGGTGTATCCGTCCGGATCGTTGATCTTGTCAAGAGCATCGGCGTCGCGCGGGTCGGCCGATCCGAACGCGCCGTTGGCCAGCAGAATCTCGACCTCCGGCAATCCGGCCCGCAATTGATGGATCACTTCGCGGATGCTGTCGATGTCGCGCTGGCTGATGCCGCCGATGAATACCAGGTCGGGCTTGAGCGGCACGACGTGCTTGGCGATCCGGTCGTCTTCCCTGTAGTGCTGGCATCCGCCGCCGCCGCGTACGTAGACCGTCCCTTGGATTTCGGCTCGCGGATACGCCTGCTGCAATTTCGCCAACCAGGCCGAACGCATTGTGTCATTCACGATGCTATCGCCCAGTCCCAGCACATGCAGCGACCCGCCGTCGGTCAAGGCGCGGCGGGTGCGCGGTAGATGCGTCCAGTCGGTCGGAGGCGGCGTGAACTCGCCCTTCACCATTTCTGACTGGATCTTGTCGATCTGTTCGAGCGACCGCTCGGGCGTGCCGAAGATCGAGTAGCCTTCCTCGGGCGTACTGCGCTGCCGCGATGGCCGGTCGAGCGGGTGCTTGCTGGGCAGTGCCCCTTTCTCCGGAAACTGAACGGGCGAGTCTTTCATCAAGTCGCCCCAAGCCAAGAGACTGGTCCACGCCAAGCAAACGATCATGGCGGACACGAAGGAAACGGACCGAGGTGCTGTCGTCATGGATCGAACTCCGCAAGTCTTGCCGGAAAACGCCGAAGCGAACCGATGGTAGCCTGAACACGATCAACGCCCCCGACAGGATAACGGTCGATTCGGTATCTGCCCAGTCGGCTGTTGGGGCGTCCCTGTCAGCAGGCTTGGGAGGAGGAATACTCGCGTTCGGTGCCCGCGAGCCACTGGGGTATCACCGGTCGGTGAAGTCGGCTGGGTTGGCGGGGGCGTCGAGCGCCGACAGACGGTCCATCACCTCTTGGACCAGCGTCTTGTCGGCTCGCCGCAGCGCCATTTGATAGTAGATCTTGGCAACTCCGCTCTTGCCTTCGGCCTCTGCACGGCGGCCCTTCGACAGATACTCTTCGGCTTCGGCCGCGCGCTGTGCAACAGCCTGTTCGTTCTGGCGGCGGATCTCGGCCAGCGACGGCAGACGTTCGTCGACACCGGGTGGCGGCACCGGATCCCGGTCCATGCGGGCGACGTTCTGGGTCAGAAACGCGGCTTTCCGGTCGATCTCCCGCTGGGCCGGATCGACGGATACCACCGGCTCCACGGCGGCTCCGCCGAACGCAGCCGAGATTCCACCGCTGGCCGACCCACTCAACTGCGGGAAGTCGTCGTACGAGAAACCCGTCTGCCGAAGTTCTTCCTCCTCCTGGATGATGATGCGAGGCGTGACGGTCATGTTCATCAAGCCAACGTCACGTCCGATCCCGCGGTTGGTGAACAGCCGGTTCACTCCGGGAACCTTGCTGAGCATCGGCATGCCGCGTGTCGTGCTGCTTTCGCGCGCCCGGCCGATCCCACCCAGCAGAGCCGTGCCGCCGTCCGGAACCGAGACGGTGGTGGACACCGTGGAAAAATTGAACGTCGGCAACTGGACGGTCGTATTCTGTTGGCCCCAGACGGCGGATCCCGATAACAGGACGCCCAACGACACGAATCCCGCGATGAAACGCCTCATTTTCCACCTCCCCGGTTCGCTCCCGGCACTCCGAGGCTGTGAAAAAACCGGGACAGGCACATTCGCGACCGGTGTTTTCCCAGGGGCTTCGCCATTTCGGCTCGGAGCCAGTCCCATCTTTTCCCAGCCACGTTCACTACTGTCACTGTATCGGAATGCGGCCAGGATTTCAACGGAAATGCACCGAATCTCGGCTCGCGGACGTCGAAGCGGGGCGGGTGCTTGCCAGTTGATCGAGTCATCCGGTACGCTGTTGGCGTCTGTTACCATTTCAGCCCCTCGTCTCCGTTTGCATGGGAGAGAATCACGTGCCGATTGAATTTCCTTGTCCCGCGTGCAATTCGCTGCTCCGCACCCCTGATTCCAGCGTGGGCAAGAAGGCCAAGTGTCCCAAGTGCGGTGCGATCGCCGTCGTACCTGAAATGCCGAGTAGCACCGCGGCTCCCACCTCGCTGCCGGACTCGCAGACTGACAATCCGTTCGATGCGTTGCGTGGTTCGGCTGGCGCCGGCCCGGCGATCGATTCCATGCCGCTGCCGCCCGGTTCCGGAACGGCCAATCCGTTCGCCGACGCGTCCGCTTCGCCGTTCGCTCCGCAGAAGCCGGTCGATTCGTACAACCCGTATGCGTCGCCCGCGATGACGATGGACGGCTTTACGCCCGTTGCCGGACCGAGTGCGGCCATGGTTCCGACCCGGATCAATTTCGGCGACACGTTGCAGGCGACTTGGAAAGTGTTCTCGGAAAATGCGGGAACGCTGGTGCTGATCGCGTTGATTTTGTGCGGGCTGGTGGTGATTGGCTACGTGGCTATCGCGGGGGTTGTCGCGGCGTTTGTGTTTGCGACCATGAATGGTGGCGTGGAGCCGGTGATGCTGATCGTGGCCATCCCCGTCGTGCTGTTGCTCGTGGTCGTGGCGCTGGTTGTCTACTCGTGGATCGAGGCGGGCCTGGCAATTGTCGTGATCGGGCTTTGCCGCGGCCGCCAGATGCAAGTCGGCGACATGTTCTCCGGCAAGCGATTCACACTGCAAGTGGTTATCCTGAACATCCTGCGCGGAGTGATCAATTTTGCGATCAGCTTCGTCTGCGGCATGTTGGGCCAAGTTTTGGCGATGGCCGCCGACGAGCCCGCGGTCGCCGCAGCCGGATCGATACTGGCCAATGTGATCAACTATATCGTCACGCTGCTGCTGTTGCTGACCACCTATTTCATCGTGGACAGAAACTTGGACGTCATCCAGTCCGTTTCGGCATCGATGCAGTACATGCGAGGCAACAAGTTAACCGTGTTTCTGCTGCACATCGTGGTCGGCCTGTGCGCCGTGGGCGTCGTGTTGCTGACTTGCGGTATGGGCGCCTTGCTCGTCATGCCCTATTTCATGGTGCTGACGGCGATGATCTACCTGATGGCCACGGGCCAGTCGATCGCGTCCTACGCTGGGCAGAAACCGGTGTGAGCCACGGGAACCACGCGGCCAAGTTTTGCCAAGCTGCACGAGGCCGCTTTAGCGGTAGGGCCGCGAGCCGATGACGCCTTCTTCGGGGCTGCTGGCCGTCGCGTACAGGCGTCGGGGAATGCGTCCGGACAGATAGGCAAGTCGTCCGGCATCGACAGCGGCCTTCATGGCCCGCGCCATCCCCAGCGGATCGCGGGCGTGGGCCACGGCGGTGTTCAGCAGCACACCGTCGACGCCCAGTTCCATGGCGTGCGAGACGTCGCTGGCTGTGCCAACGCCGGCGTCGACAATCACGGGATACTCCGGATCGTCGCCCTTGAGGTACTCCATGCAGATGCGGATGTTGTTCGGATTCAAGATGCCTTGCCCCGAGCCGATGGGACTGCCCGCCGGCATCACCGCGGCGGCGCCGGCCTGTTTCAGCCGCAGTGCCGTGACGGGATCGTCGGTCGTATAGACCAGCACTTGGAATCCCTCGGACACCAGCTTCTCGGTGGCTTGAACGGTCGCGACGGGATCGGGCAACAGCGTCTTGCTGTCGCCCAGCACCTCGAGCTTGACCCAGTCCGCGCCGGAATTTTCGAGCCCGAGCAGGATCTCGCGACCCAGGCGGGCCGTGCGGATGGCGTCATCGGCCGTAAAGCAACCGGCCGTGTTCGGCAGCAGCGTGTAACGGTTCAGGTCCAGATAGTCCAAAATGTTCCGCCCGTCGCCGTCGTACAGTCGTTCGCGGCGCACGGCGACCGTCACGCAATCGGTGCCGCTCAATTCCAGCGCCTGCTGCATGATCTCGAACGTCTGGTACTTTCCCGTGCCGACGATCAACCGGCTATGCAGGGTATGACTTCCGATGCGGATCGTGTCCAGCACGTTTTGCCCGGTTGACGGGACCGCTGATTCGTTGTCCATCGTGGTTTTTTCAGCCTCCTCCGACTAGCGTTACAATTTCCAAGCGATCGCCTTCCTGCAGGAGGTGTTGCCCGTGGTGGGCGCGCGGCACCACCTGCAGATTCACTTCCACAGCGACGAAACGCGGCTCCATCTGCATTTCCAAAAGCAGATCGGCCACCGTGCATCCCGCCGGGATGTCACGTGGCTGCCCGTTCAGATGAATCATCATGGCCCGACCCTACGTCCTCGAGGGATCATTCGCGGATTTCCAGGGTACGCGCCTTGCCGACTCCCAGCAGCGAAAGCGTGCCCTGTTGCGGAACCCCGCCGCGGGCCGCAGTGCGATCCCATCCGAGGCCATAGGCTGCAAAGTTGCCGGTATTTGCATCCGCTACGTAAACGGCACACAACGCCGGGGTCTGCCGGGCCGCCGCGCCGCGTTGGAACACCACGGCGCCGGTCACCATCGCGTAGTTGGGCTTCTTGCCTTGCTCGATCCCCAGGTCTCGCACGACATTGTACTTGAAAACACCGCCCCAAGTGAAGGTGCGGGGATTCATGACGTAGCACTGCAGATCGCCGGTCAGGTAGTCCAAAACGAACAACCCTTCGACGTCTTCGTCGATCTGCCCTGTGGCCAGGGCCATGCTCTCGCCGCTATGCGAGCCCGTGGCGTGGAGCAGCGTCGGCGGAGGCGTCAAGGAAACGACCGGTTGGTGCGTCAACGCGGTCAACGTGCCGACCATCATCCCGACACCGACCAGCAGTCCCAGGCCGAGCCCGAGCAGGACAAACAGGAATGGACGGTTGCCAAATCGTTTCAACATCGTGTAAATCCTTATCACAGAGCCACTTCTACACAGAGCACTCGCTCAGCCCTGCCCCGTCGGACGTGCCCGTATTCTAGTTCTCCAGCAGGCTTCTGGCAACGGCAGCAGAAGGAAGGGGCAGGGAAAGCGAGCCGGACTCGCGTTCGGCGCGCGAGCCACCACGGTTCAGACCGCGACACTGGTCAATTCGCGGAACGCGGGATGCTCGCGGATCGGGTCGAAATCCACTTCGCCGTCGACCAGATCGCGGAACGAAGCGTCGATCTCGAAGGCATTGCCCAGGTAGGCCAGGGCCACATCCACGCTGCCCGCCAAGCTCCAGTAACAGGCTAGGTTGTAGTGAATGATGGCTCCGCTGGGATCGACGGTCAACGCTTCCTCAAGCGACTCGATCGCGCGGTCCAAACGTCCGATGCGTTTGTAGCACCAGCCCAAGGCCAGCCAGATATGGATGTTGTCCGGTTCGCACAAGGCCGCTTCGCGCAACGGGCTGATGGCGTCACGATAAAGTTCGATCGCGCGAAAAGCTTGGCCGGTCAGATAGAGCGCATCCGGTCGTCGCCGCTCGGAATCGCTCAACCGCGCCAGAGCGTCCAATGCGCGGTATACCAAAGGATCGCGGACTTCTGCGCTTGGTTCGCAGAAATCGCTGCACGCATTGACAAGATCCAGATAGCCCTCGGCTTGCCGGATCAGCAACTCCCGTCGTCTGGATTTTGCAGAGGCCACAGTGTTTACTCTTGTATCAGGCATGACGGATCGCGGATGATGAATCGACTTCTATATTAATTCAGGGTCGCCCGGAGCCCAACCCTCCGAGGCTGTGAAAATCTGGGACAGACACCTTGAAGATCGCCGATCTTCCGGGGTTGTCGTTACGGCTCGGAGCCAGCTCCATTTTTCTACAGCCCCGTTGCGGCTACCGCCCGTCGGCAGCGACAACAGGAAATTCTACTCGTGAACGAAATCGAGAAAACGCCCCCTGGACAACATTCTTCCGCTTTGGCGGCGGCGGAGGCGGTGTTGATCTTTCTGCTGTTCTTCGTTTTTGCCGGATGGCTACCGCCGGATGTGAACGAAGCCCATTATCTGGCCAAGGCCAAACATTACTGGGATCCCGAATGGTGCCGTGGCGATCTGTTCCTGGAATCGGCCGAAGCGCATCTGTTTTTCTATTGGACTATTGGTTGGTTGACTCTGCTGCTGCCGCTGCCGGCGGTCGCCTGGATCGGTAGACTGGTCACCTGGGGCGCACTGGCCTGGGCGTGGCAGCGGCTGAGTTCGGCGGTGATCCCGCGCCCCTTGATGTCGGTCTTGACGGCCAGTCTGTTTCTGCTGTTTCATTCCACTTGCCACATGGCTGGCGAATGGGTCGTGGGCGGCGTCGAGGCCAAGGGACTGGCGTACGTTTTCGTCGTGCTAGCGGTCGAGGCCATGGTGCGTCAACGATGGCGCCGGGTCTGGATTTTCTTGGGGATCGCCACGTCGCTGCACGTGCTGGTCGGCGGCTGGTCGTGGGTCGCCGCCGCCGTCGCGTGGCTGGCGTGCGGCCGCTACCGCCCACCGCTTCTCCGCAGCCGGATTCAGGAAGGTTCGAGCGATTCACACGGCTCTCCGGAGTCGAACAGGAACGGTCTTCCCACCGACCAGCTCCAGGCTCGTCCAAGCCCCATGCTTCCGTCGATGCTGCTCGGTCTGTTGCTGGCCCTGCCCGGCTTGATCGTCGGGTTGATGCTGGCGCAGGGCGCCAACGCGGAGACCATCCGCGACGCGAACGTGATCTACGTCTATCATCGATTGGATCATCACTTGGTGTTTCACCGCTTTCCGCATCTGTTCATTTTCCGCCACGCCTTGTTGCTGGTTGCTTGGCTGTCCATCTGTTTTCTCACCAGGTGCCGCATTTCGGCGTGCCATTTGGGCCAGCGGCCATTGCGTGGCTTCGTCGCCGGTACCGTGATGGTGGCCATCGCGGGCATTCTGATCGACCAGTCGCTGCTCTCCCATTTGGACATGGCCGCGTCCTTGCTGAAATACTACTGGTATCGGCTCTCCGATGTCTTCCTGCCCGTGGGGGTCGCGATCGCGATTGGCGGCTTGATCGACCGTTGGTGGCTCCAACGACCGAGGGTGGCCCAATGGCTGCTGATCGCTGCGATGCTGGTCTCCGGGACGTACTTGGTCGGCCACCACGTAAAACGGCGATTGGATTTCCGGCCGCGAGCGGACGTGCAGATGCTGCCGAGCTGGCCGAACGATCCCGCGCACACACAGCGCAAATACGAGGACTGGCGGCGAGTTTGCCGGTGGATTGCGGCCAACACGCCCTCGGATGCGGTGTTCGTCACGCCGCGGAACCAGCAGACCTTTAAGTGGTATGCGGAGCGAGCCGAAGTGTTTTCATGGAAAGACGTTCCGCAAGATCCCGCGTCCGTCGTTCAATGGTGGGAGCGGCAGCAGTCACTGTATCCGCGGCGTGTCGTACGCTGGGGGTTCGCGATGCTCGGCGAGGAGCGGTTGGTCGAGCTCGCCCGGCAGTACGGCGCCCGCTACATCGTGGTGGACCGCGACAACAGCACGCGCGATCCGATGCTGCCGCGAGTGTATCCGCCCATCGGGTTTCCGGACACGTCGTACGCCGTGTATCTCGTGCCGGATGAAGCGGAGCCGACGCCGTGATCGACCTCCGGATGGGCGCCGTAACGTGGATCGATGCCTTGACGCAACGGCTGAATTCGCCGCCGCGGCGGGTCGCCAAGCGGTTTCGTTTTGCGCCGCAGTTGAGCTACGGACGGCATCGCGGCCCGGCGCCGCCGCAATCCCGAGCTGCAGCCGTCGTGCTCCTTGTCTATCCCCGCGATGGGCGATGGTTCATCCCCTTCACACTTCGTCCGCTGACACTCAGTGCTCACGCCGGCCAAGTCAGTCTGCCCGGCGGAACGGTCGACGTTGGTGAATCCGCGGAAATTTGCGGTTTGCGCGAGTTGCAGGAAGAGATCGGCGTTCAAGCAGCCCAGGTGTCCATCCTCGGCACACTGTCCCCGATCTACGTCCATCGCAGCGGGTTTCTGGTGCGACCATTGGTTGCCGTCTCGCTGGAAACACCCGAGTTCCATCCGAATCCCGCCGAAGTCGAACAGCTCTTGGAAATCCCCGTAGAAGATTTGCTGGATGATTCGCGCTACGGACGGATGTGGGTTGTGCGCAGTTCGCTGCGTTACGAGACACCTTGCTTTGATTTTGCCAGTCACCGCGTCTGGGGGGCGACGTTGAAGATCGTTGGTGAGTTCCTGGATTTGGGACATGATTTGTTTGGTGGTTGATACACAGCGAGCCAGCGTCCATAATCGACTTTCCCGCCGCCGAATCTTGTCCCAGCCCAACCATCCCAATCCCCACTTTGACCATTGCACGACATGTCTCGAAAACGAAGAAACACCAAGAAGGAAACGGCGGCGGTTGCCGCTCCCTCGCCCGCGGCGCCGCGGCGGCCGCTGAGTTGGCCGCTGCGGATCGCCTTGGCCGTGGTGGCCGTGGCCGTGGTGGGCGGCAGTCTGGTGCTGGCCGATTGGTGGCGCACTTTACCGCACGACCGCGTGGCGACGTACGTCGGCAGCCGCAACTGCATCGAGTGCCATCGGGATTACTACGAGCAGTGGAAGGGTTCGCATCACCATCTGGCCATGGACCAGGCGACGCCCGAGACCGTCCTGGGCGACTTCAACGACGCACCGTTCGAGCATCACGGAATCCAGTCCCGATTGTTCCGTCGGGACGGCAAGTACATGGTCCACACCGAAGGGCCGGACGGGCAGATGGCCGACTTCGAAATCAAGTACGTGTTCGGCGTTTCGCCGCTGCAGCAGTACATGGTCGAATTCGATCGGACGGACGATCAGCCTGAGCACGAGGTTGCCCGCGTCCAGGTGCTGCGCATCACGTGGGACACGGAGCGCCGGGAGTGGTTCTATCTGCCACCGCCGGATGTGGACGAGAAACTCGACCCCAGCGACGACTTGCACTGGACCGGAGTTGCGCAGCGCTGGAACAACATGTGCGCCGACTGTCATTCCACCAACCTGCAAAAGAACTTCGACCACAAGAACGGTGGCTATCACACAACGTGGTCCGAGATCAACGTGGGCTGCGAAACGTGTCACGGTCCTGGCAGCATCCACGAGGAACTGGCCAACCGCACCTCGCTGTTCTGGGACCGGAAGCGGGGCTTCGGCTTGGTGGATTTGAAGAACGACGCGCAAACGCAAATCGAAACCTGTGCCCCCTGCCATTCGCGCCGCCGCTACGTGCATCACGGCTTCCTGCCGGGCGACCACTACTACGACCACTATGCCAATGAACTGATGGAGCGAGCGACGTATTTTGCCGACGGGCAGATTTTGGACGAAGACTATGTTTATGGCTCGTTCATTCAAAGCAAGATGTTTCACAAAGGCATCCGCTGCACGGATTGCCACGATCCGCACACGACCCGGACCAAGCTGGAGGGCAATGCGGTCTGCACATCGTGCCATCAGCATCCGGCGGGCAAGTACGACAGTCCAGCCCACCATTTCCACGAGCCCGGGACGCTTGGGGCGGCCTGCGTCGAGTGCCACATGCCGGAGACGACCTACATGGAGGTCGATCCGCGGCGCGACCACAGCATCCGCGTTCCCCGTCCGGACCTGAGCGTTGCGCTGGGAGTGCCCAATGCGTGTACGCGGTGTCATCTGGACAAGGAGGAAGCCGGCCTGGGCCACCGCGACGATCTGACCCAGTACTTGGATTGGACGCTGGCGGCCCGCGATGGCGACCAGCAGGTGAAACAGGCACTGGCGCGGGTGGATGCCGAGATGGACGCCGCGTGCCGCGAATGGTACGGCGACAAGCCCAAGGGTCCGCGGGAAAAGCCGCATTTCTCCTTCGCGCTAACGGAGGCCCGCAAGGGTTCGCCCGACGCGACTCCGGCGCTGATCGATGTGGCGACGGACGCCCGCATCCCCGGCGTCATCCGGGCCACCGCGATGCTCGAACTGGGCGCCTACGATGGCCGCGACAGCATGGACGCCTCGCGAGCGGGATTGGACGACCCGGATCCGCAGGTACGCGCCGCGGCGATCGGCAACTTGCAAGGCCGTTTGCCGCCGCAGGAATTGCTGGCGGTTCTCCTGCCGCGCTTGGACGATCCGGTCCGGCTGGTCCGCACCGAAGCAGCCCGCGTGCTGGCAACGGTGGCTGCAAGCGGCTTCCCCAAACGCGATGCGGAGAAGCTCGAGTCCGTTTTGGACGAATTCCACGCCGGTCTGATGATGTCCAACGACCGGGCCGCCGCTCACTTGACCTGGGGAATCGTGCAGGAGACCCTGGGCAACTTCCAGCCGGCCATCGAAGCGTACGAAACGGCGATTCGCATCGAACCCGGTTTCACGGGTCCGCGCACCAATCTGGCCGCCGTCTGCGACCGCTTGGCGGAAGAGGCCGAGGCGCAGGTGCGTCAAGCTGCGATGCTGCGCCAACCGGCGGCCGGCTCGCGCGCGGCTCAGCAGGTCCAGCAGTACCGGCAACGAGCTCAACAGCTTCGTAAAGAGGAACTGGTGTGTCTGGAACGCGACGCCAAATTGGTCCCGGACAACGCGGCGATTCAGTACCGCTACGGCATGCTGCTGTACTTGCACCGGCGACTGCAGGAGGCCGAGCAAGCGTTGCTGCGCGCCCACCGCCTGGAACCGAACAACCCCCAGTTTCTCCTGGGCATTGTGCTGTACTATCAGGAAGTTGAAGATTTCGAAAAGGCTCTTCCGTTGGCCGAAGAACTTGCTAGACTACGCCCCGCGGACGCGATGTTCCGGAAGATCCTGCAGGACATCCGGCAGAGACGAGCGGACGTCCCGGCGCGGCCCTCGTAGAACGGTGCTGTCGACGGGAACGTTTTTTCAAAATTCGTCGCGTTTTCCGCATAGAACGGCAGCGATTTGTCGATAGAATTGCATCAGACGGACAACCGTCTGCGAAACAAAGGAACAAAACCTTCGGTCGTCATTCCGGCAGAGGGACCAACTTAATTGCGTTGGCCAGAGTCACCAAACGGCACGTGCAGAAGCACGCCAGACTCTCGCCTTTCTCGCAGCGACTCCACTCGTCGCAAGCGACCGAAGGTTTTTTCTTTCTCTCCAACGGGTGCAAGTTGGAGTTCACGCTTCAGCGTGCTACTCCACGTCCATGTGCCGTTTTTTCCCGCGCCGACACGCTAAAGCGTGTCCAACATGATGCACTCCTTTGGCGCTAAGTGTAGAAACA
>JAHDXO010000087.1 GCA_023382975.1 Pirellulaceae bacterium | reverse complement strand
CCTGCTGCACCTGGCCCGTGCCGCGGAGAAGGCTTTCGACTTCATCAACTGCCAGCTCCAAGCGGACGAAGAGTAACTCAACCAGCCCGGCCGCTCCCGCGGCCGGCTGCCCCACCGCCCCACGCCCAAGTCTCCACCCAAAGTGGCTGATAACTGCCAAGTGATGTATGTGCCCATCCTTTTGTGAAGAAGAATACCCAAATAGAGCGTCAATCTCAACGGTTTGGCTGTCACTTGCGTGTTTGAGCTTGCTCCTGTCAGAAAATTGTGTACACTTTTCTGACAGGAGCCATTGATGTCGACCAGCATACAGGACGAGATTCTCGACCGGATTCGCAAACGAGGCCGGGGGCCGGTCTTCGTTCCGAAGGACTTTCTGGACTTGGGCAGCCGCGACGCCGCCGACCAGGCTCTCTCCCGGCTGGTCAAGCGTGGCGACATCCTGCGAGTCGGGCGCGGCCTCTACCACTTTCCCCGAATCAACGAGCGGTTGGGTATCCCACTCGGCCCTGACCTGGACGAGATTGCCAATGCGTTGGCTCGGCAAACGGGCAGCCGTATCGTCCCGTCGGGGGCGGTGGCAGCCAACCGGCTAGGCCTATCCACCCAGGTGCCGGCTAAGCCGGTGTACCTGACGGACGGGCGGACTCGGCAAGTGCGGCTCGGCAACACAACGATTCAGATTCGGCACGTGCCCCCGAAAGAACTGCCGGTAGGGAGCCGGACCAGTTCGATGGTATTCCAAGCACTGCGGCACCTCGGGCGAGCGGCGGTGGATGACCAAGTGATGGCCAAGCTTCGGCATGCCCTATCACCGGACCAGCGTCAGAAACTTCTTCAGGATGCGCGTTATACCACCGATTGGATTGCGGCCATCGTCCGGCAGATTGCTCACGATGAAGTGGAAATGGCTAATCATGGATGAAATTGCACGACTTCCCGTAACAGACCAGGCTGACCTGTTCGAATCTGCAGGACGACAGCGCGGGCTGACCTCGGCTATCATGGAAAAGGACTTCTGGGTCTGCTGGACGCTCAAACGGGTTTTCACTTTGCCCGATCCGCCAGCCGGGTTGCTGTTCAAAGGCGGCACTTCTTTGTCGAAGGTGTTCGGGGTCATCGAGCGGTTTTCCGAGGATTTGGATCTGTCATTCGACCGGGCGGGGCTGGGATTCGGGGGTGAAAATGATCCGCTCAATGCACCCACGGGCAAGCGGCGGAAGCTCGGTCTGGAAGCGCTGACCAAAACCTGCAAGCGGGTCATCAGGGAAGCGCTGCTGCCGCAGCTCACGACCGCATTTTGCGATGCGCTGGGTGAGTCACCCTCGGCGGCGTGGAGCTTGAAGTTGGCCGACGATGACCCGGACGGCCAGACGCTGCTGTTTCACTACCCTACAGGCAATCGGCCACGTCGCACCGACGAGCCGGCCTACATTCAGCCCGTTGTGCGTCTGGAGATTGGGGCGAGGTCGGAACACTGGCCAGCAGTCGAGGCGGGGGTCACGCCTTACGTGGCAACGGAGTTTCCCAACGTATTTAAGACACCGACGTGCCAGGTGCGAGTCCTGGCTGCCCAGCGGACGTTTTGGGAGAAGGCAACGCTGCTGCACATGTGGTATCACGCCCCGGCTAATAAGAAATTCCGGGACCGGCAATCCCGACACTACTACGATGTGGTGCGATTGTATCAGCACGAGCTGGGACAAGACGCCATCAAAGACACCGAGTTGTTGCTGAGCGTCGCCCGGCACAAGGACGTCTTTTTTCCGGCTGCTTGGGCAAGGTATGTGGACGCGAAACCGGGCACGCTTCGTCTGGTGCCGAAAGAGGCGCGCCTGCCCGAACTGGAACAGGACTACCGCAAGATGCGAGAAATGATCTTCGGTGAACCACCGAACTTCGCCCGCCTGCTCGAAGTGCTACGGGATATCGAAGGTCAAATCAACACCGTCGTCGATGTATGAAAGCAACCATCAGGACGCGGAGAACTTCGGTAGCGACGGCTGCCCCAACATCATCGATTCACGGTCTGCGTTCAGGCAGAACCGCATCCACCTTTGGCAACGTTCGAGGAATGACTGACGCGCTTTCTGCCCCCTCACCCTGCCCTCTCCCACGAAGGGCGAGGGGACGTTGGACAGTTATCTCTCGAACGGTGCTTACCAACCGCGTCCATCGTCCCCACCGTCTCCGGGATTCGAGCCGCCTCGGGAGACATGCTGGATGGCTCCACGAAGACTGAGCTGATTCGCCGCATGATTTTGGGATAGCTCTGGGGGATACGGGCGGGTAGCCGGCATAGCGCCGTCTGCGGTTTACTGCTTTGAGGATCGTGGCCAATTGCTGGCGGACGGGTTCGTAGGGTTGCCAGTGGAGTTGGCGGAATTCTTGCTCCAGTGCTTCCGAGGACCGGTGGCTGGTTCGGATGGCCATGACGAGCATTTGGGCTCGTAGGTTGCCGTAGGTCTCGCGGGCCAGGCGTACGAAGACTTTCCAGCGTTTCTCGCGTTCGGAGTAGGTGTAACGGACGGCATAGCCGCCTACGTGCAGGGATTGGCGGCGGATGTCGCCGATGGTGGTGGCGTGGTCGGTGAAGAGGGCGTGATTGCCGTGGGTGGGCCGGGTCGCCGGCCGCCGGAAGGGCCGGGCTGGTTGTCCTTGCTTGACCGGCTTGGGAGGGCTGGTTGTCGAAGCCTTCTGACCGCGGGCCGACCGAGGTGCCGGCTCGTCGCCAAGCCGTCCGTACGCCTGGAACCGTTTCTGCCCGAATTGCTGCTCGTTCGTGGATGCCGGGTGCGTTTGCCTTCCGTTTGGTTCACCCGTTGTGCCTGCCCGACCTGGCCCGTTGTGTTCCGGTTCATCTTGCTCTGCCTTTGCCTTCCCGTTTCGCGGGGCCGGATTGGGGGGACTGTCGTAGCGAGCGCGTGCCAGGGGAACCTGGCACGTGGCCTGCCTTCTCACCAGCCGCGTCGTTTTCTGGCCGCCAGCTTGGGCCATTGGTTGGCGGATCTTGGCAGTTCGCCACCGAGCATTCGCCGTGTCGGGTGGCACGAGGACACCTGGGCTGAACGGCATGGCCAGTCAGGAACCAGCTTTGTACAATAGACGCGTCGTCTGCACATCTCAAGGACTCTGGCCATGCAGTTATTAGATATCCCAACAGCGATTCCCGAAAAGGTGGAACGTTTGCTTGATCCCGTTATCAGGTCTGTGCGAGAAAACGCCGCTGAGCGCTCGCCGGACGAATGGGACCATTTCGAGGCACAGCTTGTCCGCTGGGAGCAAGACCCCGGCGAGTTGGAAGACGAGGGACTGGAACCGCCTAATCAGGAGACCATTCCTTTGATTCGGGAAGTTGCCAGGACGTTGCGCGACCTGGCCGTGGAGCCCCCGTTGCGTTTGGTCCCCAACTGCGAAGCCGGAGCCGTCTTTGAATGGCGAACGACGCCCTTCCTGTGGTCGGTCGAGGTGGAACGGGACGGAAGTCTAGAACTGTCCATCTTCCGCACAGGCCGTTTGGTCACTCGATATCGGATCGCGTGAAACGACGTCTTGATCAGGGGCAAAAGGATGTCGGACGGTTCGGAACCAGTCGCGGATCACGAAATCCTGTATCGGCGGATTCCCGCAACCAGTGGGTTCTACGATCCGCGCGTTGATCCGAATCCTTCGCCGTTGGCCTTTCGCCCCACGCAGCTCGATACGACCGGACTGTCCCTATCGCGCGCGAAATACAAGTTGACCGCTTGCCATCGGATTGGCCGGCCTCTCCATCGCCCTGCGAACGATGCGGTTAAGCCCAGCAGGGCGGAGCGTTTCGCCCAAACAGTTCACTCCGAGCTGGCTGCCCGGCGGGAACGGAGAAGCGGCCACGCCGGCCGCGTAGCCGAGATTCTGCACACCCGGTTGCATGCGGCTGCCGCCTCCGTCCGCGGTTATCAACAGTTCCGTGGCACGAGGAAAACGCTCTCCCCCATGACGCTCAAAAAAGGCTCCGCTTCCGCTGTCAGGCGAGGTGAGTCACCTCATTTCCGTCCGGCGACGAACAACGGACGCGTCGTGTTTTCGTCGTCTCGGAAGGGAGGCGAGTCGCCATCTTCGTAGTCGTCGGGATCGAGGTCGGCCAGTGGCTGATTGCGCAGGGAGAGTTTATTCGAGCGGCGGGAGCCGGGTTCGGACGCGGTCGCGCCGCCGCTCTGTTTGCGCTGCCAATCCTCCAGACTGATCAGGACTTCGCGGGCTTGCGAACCGGCATAGGCGCCGACGATGCCGTCTTCGGCCATGAAGTCGATCAACCGGGCGGCGCGGCCGTAGCCGATGCCCAGGGCTCGCTGCAACAGCGAGACGCTGCCCCGGCCCTCGCGGACGACCACATCGACGGCCGCTTCGTACATGTCGTCGCGCTGCTTGAGGTCGCCAAGCGGCTCGGCACCGGGCTCCTCCAGTTTGATGTTGACCAATTCGTGGACGAAGTTCTGCTCGCCCTGGCTGGCGAACTCGACCACCTTTTCGATCTCGTCGTCCTCCAAGTACGTGCCCTGCCCGCGCAACAGCGTGCTGGTGCCGGGCCACAGGAACAGCATGTCGCCGTTGCCCAGCAGTTTGTCCGCTCCCATCTCGTCCAACACGACGCGGCTGTCCGTGCGGCTGGCCACTTGAAAGGCGATGCGGGCCGGAAGGTTCGACTTGATCAAGCCGGTGATCACGTCGACCGTCGGCTTCTGCGTGGCCAGGATCAGATGGATGCCGACCGCCCGGCTCTTCTGGGCCAGCCGGATGATGTGCTGTTCGACCTCCTTGCCCGCGGTCATCATCAAATCGGCCATCTCGTCGGCCACGATCACGATGAACGGCAAGTGCAACGGGATCGAGGCGCGTTCCTCCTCGGTTTCCGGCTGCAGCCGGTTCATCAATTCGTCCTCGTCCAACTGGTTGTAGCTGCTGATGTGCCGCACGCCGGCGCGGGCCAGCAGCGAGTACCGCTCTTCCATCTTCTCGACGGCCCAGGCCAGTATCGCTTCGGCCTTGCGCATGTCGGTGACCACCGGATGCATCAGATGAGGCAGACGCCCGTAGCCGCTCAACTCGACCATCTTGGGGTCGATCATCAACATGCGGACTTCATCCGGGCGGCGAGTCATCAGCATCGACGCGATGATGGCATTCAAGCACACGCTTTTCCCCGTTCCCGTGCGCCCCGCGA
The DNA here is from genome assembly GCA_023382975.1 of Pirellulaceae bacterium. Taxonomy (GTDB): domain Bacteria; phylum Planctomycetota; class Planctomycetia; order Pirellulales; family Pirellulaceae; genus SKKK01. Next base: position 31,607 of record JAHDXO010000087.1, on the reverse strand, counting down.
TCAACAGATGCGGCAGCGTCGAGAGGTCGACGACCAGCGGTTTTCCGGATACGTCCTTGCCCAGGAACAAAGGAATCCGCATCTTGCGCACCTTGGCGTTCGACTCTTCCATTACTTCGCGCAACCGGACAACCTGTCGTTGTTCGTTGGGAACTTCGATGCCCACCGTGTTCTTGCCCGGAATCGGCGCCACGATGCGGACGCTGGGGACGCGCAGCGCGATGGCCAGATCTTCGGCCAGGCCGGTGATCTTGGACAGCCTCAATCCGGCTTCCAATTCCACCTCGTACTGGGCGATGACCGGCCCCGTCTCGATCTCGACAACGCGGACCTTGAATCCGAAATCGGCAAACGTCTTTTCCAGGATCTTCGCTTTGCGGCGGACCTCGCGCTCCTGCTCGTCGTATTCAAAACTCTCCGACGGCAGCAGCAGATCGAGCGTCGGCAGCTCGTAGTGGACCGTCTCTTCCGTACGGCTGGCCTCGTCCAAGCGAAGCATGACTTCCTGGCGGGCCGCTTCGTCCGAGCGGCGGCGGATGCGCGGACCTTCAGCCGCTTCGGATTCGGATTCCGTTTCCGTCTTGGCGCCGCGCCGCTTCCCTTTGGCAATCTTGCTGCTGTCCGGTTCCACGGCTTCGGCCGGTTCGTCATACGCCTCCAAGTCGTCCGCAGGCCGCTGCGCCGGCATGTTGGTCGTGCGTCCGCTGAATTTGATAGTGACCGGCCCATCGTCGTCCAGATCATCGTCTTCGTCCGCCGCCGCGGCCCGCTTGCCGGCCTTTCGCATCGAGGCCTTGCGCGGCGACCAGTTCAGCGTCTTGCCGACCACGATCAGCGTATAGGCGACCAAGGCCAGAACCATCCGCAACAGCACGTAATCGGTACACAACAGCAAGCCACCCGCCACCAGACTGAGCGCCAAGATCAGGCTGCCGGCCGTGGCGAAGTGCATTTGCAGCAGCCCGTTGCCCAGCGCGCCCAGGTATCCGCCCGATCCGATGACCGGCCCCACCGACGCGGCCGGAAATACAATCGCGGCGATGGTGGTGATGCCGATCAACGTGGCAATCCAACCCACGCCCCGGATCAGCGGCGTATCGATCGGATGGCGGCGCAGCAGCAGAAAGTCCAGCACGGCCAACGAAAGGACCAAATAGAACGCACCGATCCCGAGTCCGGTGAGCAATCCGTCCGCAACCACCGCTCCCCAGCGGCCACAAGCGTTGCCGACGTGTTCCGAGGTGGGATAGACGATCACATCCGGCCGATAGAACCGGCTTAACGGGGGCGGCGCTTCGACCAGCGGGTCGGCCGGATCGTAAGTGGCCAGCGAACTGGCGAGGAAAACGACAAGCCCCAGCAGGGTCAGTGCGAACAGGTCAGATACGAGCCTTCGGTTTTGTAACATGGCGTAGGCCTACCTGGCCACAGGCGGTTACGACGTCTCAACCGGGCGTCCAAATTCCGGGGCGCATCCGTGCTCCTTTGACTTCTACTTTCCCTGCTCAGTCTACTCGTCAAGGCCGACGTAGGACGTCCAATTTCCAGACGCCCGACCGTCCCGTTTACCAAGCTTCCGCGATGCGCAACATCGTTTCCGTAATCACAAGCGACAGGAACGACACAGAGCAGCGCCGATCGAGTCGGCAGGGCTGCGATCCCCGGATGCAGGGTGGCTTGGAAACCGGCCGTGCGGTTCGCAAGGACCATGCCGGTCCGGCCCGGGAACGGTTGTATCGCTTGGGGAAAAACCATTCCGCGGCGGTCGGGATGACAAGCGCAAAGAATAGCGGCCGGTGGAACAATCCACCGGCCGCTTGCGAGGTTTGCGGCTGGAATCGAACACGGACGAAGGGCAACTTTTTTGTTAGTTGCGCGGTTTAATCCCTTCAACCTCTCCGGCCCGAACGGCATCCGACCAAGTCTTTCCGTCCGGCGTCTTCAATTCGTCCAGCTTCTTGAGCGCCGCGACGAACTCCGCCTCGATCGCCTCTTGGACTTTCTTCTTGTCGTCCCTCTCCGCCTCCGCAACTTCGTCCAGACGCTCGGTGACGCGTTTGCCTTTGACCAGTTTCGCGGCCACCTTGCCAAACTCAGTCAACGCATCGCGGGACTTGTGACTAGCGTCATCGTCATCCGCATCGTTCTCGCCCTTCAAATGGCAGGCATTACAGGCCACGGCCCGCAGGCGGTAATGGCGTTTGAGCGCCGTGCCCAACTCCGATTGCGCCAGCACCGGGCTGACAGTCAGCGAAAACACGGTGGAGAGGACAAAGACGCGACGGATCAGTTTCTTCAACACATTGGGCTCCTTAAGTAGGCTGGGATCATCTTGCGCGAGTTTGCTGCGAGCCGACCGAAGAGCGGCTCGTCCCGAGAAATATAGTTGGACGGCGGGTAGTCGAACAGTACCGGATGCGGTTCGCGCCGTTTGTGCGGATTGCAGCCTGCGAATCGGGAGCCGTGAACTAGCGGACGATCCCGTATCGGCAACGCCGTGAAGGATCTCTTGGCGTGGAAAACACCGGGAAAACGATGGTAGCCGAATTCGTGAGAATTCGGAGTCTCCCCAGAACCTCCGAATTCTCACGAATTCGGCTACGAAAATCCTTCACGGCGTTGCCGTATCGGGCTCGAACATCATGAGCAGAACGGCCCCCGCGAACAGTTGCTGGCGCGGATCTGCGCCGCGGTGTACCGTTGCGTCGCTGGGAGCCGCCGGGACCTCCCGCTCAAGTTTCTCCAGTTCTGCCAATCGCTGTTTGACTTTCAGCCCTACCAGGCCTCCGGCCAACTTCGGTTCGGCTTGCCGATACCAGAATCCGGCGTGAAGCCGCAGCGTATCCCGTTCCCAACTGCCCTTGACGAAGCACAGATGCCGACCCGCGGTTTGTACGGCGCGCGGGACGTGGACTTCGACCTCGCCTGAGAAGAATCCGGCGGGCAATCTCCCCGTGGCCCGCGGATCGCCGAACGCGGGTCCGCGGTGGCATCAGCGCTGCTGCTTTGGCTGGCTGAGAATGGCAGCCTGCATCTTCCAAATCCGCATGGTGAGCGATCCGATGGCGGCGCAAGCGACGGAGCCTGCCGATGGTTTCGTAGGAGCGCTGTTCCGGGGAGAATCACCGTCGATATCGAGAGCGGAATCGTCCAAGGCAGGTTTCCTCGGCGGGCGTTGACTGCAGTACTCGATTGGTATAATTTTCACCAAGATGATCATCGGGCACACGCTGGCGTGGTCCAACGGCGTCGACTTCGCCCCGAAATATTTACAGTCGCTCGCGATGGCGCCGGCAGGTACGTGACCACCGCGCACATCGGGATCGCCGATCCGGCCGGTAGCAGACCACGCGAGTTGCGTTGGGTGGCCGCAGGAATACTTGACATGATCACTGCCAAGCTCAAGGATTTCTCCTGGGAAAGGATGATCGCGGCCGTGGATGCTGTACGGGAACGGGCAAGTCGTATGGCTGCCGCCCTCGATCGAGCCGGAATTCGGCATGCAATGATTGAAGGGAATGCGATCGCTGCTTGGGTCGCACGCGTTGACGTCGAGGCGGTCAGAAACACGAAGGACGTGGACATCTTGGTTCGGCGTGAGGACTTCGAAGGCGTCATCAAGGCCGCGGAGGCCGTTGGTTTCGTCTACCGGAACGTCGCAGGAGTTGACTTATTTCTGGATGGACCCGAGGGCTCGGTCAGGAGTGCGGTTCATGTTGTCTTCGCGCGGGAAAAGGTGCGGGCAGAACACCTTCTGCCCGCCCCGGATGTGACGGAGTCAGAAGCGGGACCGGAGTTCAGGGTTGCGGCACTCGACGCCTTGGTGCGAATGAAACTCACTTCGTTTCACCTGAAGGACAAGGTCCATCTGCTTGATCTGGCGGATGTGGGATTGATTGACGAGACGTGGTGCGATCGTTTTCCGCCAGCACTTGGCGCACGACTGCGGGAATTGCTGGAAGCTGGCGACGGCGAACTTTGACATTCTTGCGTCTCTTGCGCCGTCCGCGTGATGCGTGTCGTTCATGGGACAAACGGAATGCGACCCCTGCGAAAGCGAACGATTCTCGAGACCCTCGCGATCGGCGGCATCGCCGCCGTGCTTGCCGCCCTGATCCTCGTGCCCGATTCTGACACGTACGCGGCGGAATCAGACGCGGAGAATCGTATTGGACTGCGAATCGACCACGTTGAGGTGACCCGTGATTTCCTGAGCAAGCTGGAGATCAAGACGCCCACCGACGGTTGCTCGATCAGCCTCGACGAGTATCAAGCCCTGTTCGTGGACGAGGCACTTCGCGAATCCAGGCAGGGCAACGTTTTCGCTCGACCGAAGGTCATGTACAGATCGGGCGAGGTCGTCCGATTCAACATTCCACCCAGGAGGAACGAGCGCAAGGGCTCGCAGGTTTGGGACGCGGAACATGGTTCAAAATTCGCATTGACGCCCACGCTTACGAGACCGGGGATCGTCAACATCGCACTACGACCCAGCGCGGATGACGCGCGGGTGCTGTCCGTCGCGATACCATCAGGCCATACAACAGCGTTTGTTCTGGAAGCAAACGCCAGGCACCTGCGTTTGCTGATCGTTCGTCCCCATATCTATTGAAACCTAGCGGAGCCGAGGCGACCGGAAGAAATTGAATTTCCCGCGTTGTTGGCGCCTGTGCGTTCGACGATGAGCCGCACGCCATCGATCCCGATTGAAGGGCTTGACAGGCAACGAGTAGAAGCGAGGATTGACATGCAACGGCAGGCGGGGTAGCCCGCTGCTAAGCTCGGCCTATCACAAGGCTGCGGTACGCCGGATTGGCCGTTCTGGACAATCGCAAGTCATGCTCGCAGACCGCCGCCACCACGATTGCTGAAGGACCAGGGCATTCCGACATGCTTCGCAGAATGGCCATCGCCGCGATATTTGCCGTGTTGGCACTGGTCAACGTATTCCTATTCTACGCGCTGTTGGTCCGGCGTGATCTGCTTCCCTTGGCGTTCGCAGTCGCCGGCCTGGTTGCTCTGCTCTGGATCGTTGGCCACTTTGTCGCGTCGCTGGTTTTCCGCATACGCACCGGTAGATTCGTATTTCCGCCGCGATTCCCCGACGCCCTGCACTGTGAATCGTGGATTTCGGGTGTTGGACCTCAACGTGTCCTCTTCCTACGTCCCGGAGCCAGCCACTGCCTGTGGGTCGCCGTGCTACCGGAACGCCTCCTGGTAGGGGCCGTTTTCCCGTTCAACGTGTTCTTCCCTCCAAAACGGATGGGTTTCGAATACGACATCCCATCGGATCGCATCATCTCGGTCACCGAACGACGCCCAAGTGTTGGCCGCGCCCGGGTCGTTATTCGCTTCAGCTCGGACGATGGCGCCGAGGTGGAATTCGAGCTATCAGTCCGTGACGTGAAACGGTTCTCTACGGCACTCGGACAAATGTCAAAAACGCTGGAGGATCCGAAGCGGTTCGGAAGCGTATGAATCAGCCCCCAAGGACAACCAAGAACCGGAAGGCAGCAGAACCATCCGGTGGACGCGAGGGTAAACGCGTTTTGCGTCTGGCAGCAGCAATTGCAGACTTGGGATCGCCGTCGCGGCGGCAGGTCCGATTTCGCCCGTGAGGAAACAATCTGGCACGAGCGGGGATGCTGGCGTAGAATATCATCGATGCTCGAACGTGCAGACCACGTTCGCAAGATAACCACGAGGCCCAGACTCATGACCGTGGCACTTGCCTATCCCCACATTGAAAAACCGCCGGGCGAACCTGCTCGGCTGAAGCGGATTCCCCGCGTCCGCGTGGCCCAGATCGTCATGGACTACTTGGCTCACGGCTGGTCTCCCGACGAGATGTGCCGCCAGCACGCACACCTGCGACTCGCGGAGGCCCACGCCGCGATGGCCTACTTCTATGACAACGAAGAGGAGATCGAGCGGGACATTCAGGACGAACTTCAACAACTGGATGACCTCCAGGTGGCCAATCCGCGGTCCCCCTTGTTCCACCGGCTGCGAGCCAAGGGAGTTCGGTGAATTGGCGTCGCGTTGTACCTGGACGTCCATGTTCCCGCCGCGATTGCGGAACAACTCCGGCGGCGGCAAGTGGACGTCCTGACGGCGATCGAAGACGGCTGGCAGCAGCGGAGCGACGAAGAACTGCTGCAACACGCCTTCGAAATGCGACGTGTGTTGTTCACTCAGGACATTCGTTTTCGGGCTCTGGCGGAGGGGTGGCAACGGGATGGTCGGCCGTTCGCCGGCTTGCTATTCGGTCATCAGCTTCGTGGCACCATCGGCCAGTACGTCGAGGACCTGGAACTGGTCGCAAAAGCGTCGGAAGCTAACGAATGGATGCATCGAATCGAGTACTTGCCGTTCTGAAATACGATGGCTTCGACTCGTTCAAACGTGAGGCATTCCCGTGAGGTCCGGCATCGTAGCAAGGGCAAACCCGGCAGCGGCGGCTTCTGAGCGTTTTGAAGTGGTGGCCGACGTCCTCGCGGCCCCTGCCGAGTGGTATAATGCGGCGAGCGGCCGGGCAGGTCCGGCCAGGGAATTGCAGCGTTTGGCGAACTAGCGACCACCAATGGGACGACATGTCGGCAGGCACTCATGTTCTCAGCAAAACCATTCCGCGAGTTGATTCTGGCACTTTTCGGCATCGCGGTCGCCGTGGGGATCGTCCGTGCCCAGCCCCAACGTCAAGACTTCTGGACGGTCGAAGCCCGCGTCGGCCAAGCGGACCAAGTAATCGTCGGCACGATCAACAAGGTGTCTCGCAAGACGCTTGTCGCGCCGGGTGGCGCAGACAAGATCGGCACCATCTGGCCCAACGGCCAATTCGAGTACACGCTCACACTCAAAATCGGCGAGACCCTAAAGGGCAACCTCAACGGTATCGTGGATGACCTGCGTCCCGCATTTGGAACGTGGCCCGACGAGCGTTATGACCAGTGGATGCGGGCCGAAACGTCGATGTTGTGGCTCCTCGGCCCGACGCCGGAGCGGGGCCAGCGACGGGATTGGGACTTCGTGCCGTTGGGCGAGCCGGTTCCGGCCGAGCGAGCTTGGTCGGACCGGAGACGGGGGCCGCATTATTCCAACGACTTCCGCCTTCTCAAGGACAACGAGGAAGTCCTGGCCTGCGCACGGGCCTACGCCAAGACATCGCCGAAGGTGCAGCCGACCCATCGGATTCACATCCCGCCCGGCTTCGCTCGAAAGAGCGGCCCGTGGGACTACCTGATCGTGCCCGTGGAGCCTACGCTGGAAGAGCGGGCCAAGCGGCTGATCGCCGCCCCCCAGGAATTCATGCCGAAGGGCGAGGATCCTGATCCGGACGCACTCCGCATGTTGCGTTTCGGCGGCGTGGATTCACTGCGGTACTTCAAGTCGGACGCCAATGCCGAGTTGCTGCGTTCGCTGCTTGACGAGCCATCGACGGCGAATGAAGCGAAGCCAGTCTGTGTCAGGGCCTACGAAATCCTCTTGCACTGGGGCGTCGAGACACCGTTGCCGAAATCAGCACAAGAGATCAGATCGCTTGACCTCGGGGACACGGATGTGACCGACAAAACGCTCAAGCAGGTCGCCGAGTTGAGCAACCTGAGGAAACTTGATTTGCGGAACACAAAGGTCACCGACAAAGGGCTGAAGGAACTGGCGCGTCTCACGAAGCTCAAGGAACTCGGTCTGAGTGAATCGCAACTGAGCGACGCGAATCTGCGCGTCCTCCGCAAGCTTGGTTTGTTGCACTGCCTGGATCAAGCCGAGGGACGCAAACGGCCGGTGTCGGAGGAGGAGATAACCGCACTTTCGCTCAGTCGAAGTCCCGTCACGGATGCGGGCTTGCGCGAACTGGCGGCCCTCCTGAAACTCACCTGGCTGAATCTGTCCGACACCCAGGTCACGGACGCCGGGCTGGAATGCCTCAGAGGGCTGCCCCGACTCCAAAGGCTTTACCTGGGCGGCACGCAGGTCACTGATGCCGGGCTGGAACATCTAGAAGGGTTGACAGAACTCCAGGGTCTGCACTTGGCGAAAACTTCGGTCACGGACGCCGGGCTGGTTCATCTGCGGGGCCTGAAGAAACTCGAATGGCTGAACGTAGGGGACACCCAAGTCACGGACGCGGGGATCCGCGAACTTCACAAGGCGTTGCCAAGGCTGAGGATCACTCGATGAGCACCAAGCCTCCGCCCACCCCGAAGCCCCGCCGTCGTTGGCTGCAGTTCAGACTGCGGACGATGATGATTGTCATGCTGTTAGGTGTTGTCCCGAAGCCTTGGAAAGGGCGACACAAGCCGATGCATCGGTTGTACCGCCCCTTCAGGGCTTCTTCGCCGCAATGATTCGGCACCCAGGGCGACGGCGCGCACCACTCGCGTCGCCTTGCCCTGGGCTGATATGTCGAGCCCCTTCAGGGCAGAGGCGACGCAACAGGGCATGATGGTGTCCATTTGCATCGGTCGTCACGTCAGCAGATCCCAAGCATAACCGATTAGAATGACGAGAAATACCGTTACCAGGGTACTGTCGGCAAAAGCGATCATCGGGCCGGCAATGAGCCATTTTCGGGCACGAGACGAAAAACCAACAGATGCCTTTGCGGCCCAATAGACGGCGGGGAGTGTTAGGAATGCCGGAAGGGCGACAGCCGAGCCATACGCGTGCCAGAATCTTGTTTGCATTTCATGAGCGGGTGGCGGACCGCCGAGTATCCCGAAGGATTTGATCAGGGAATTTGTCACATCGATGAGCGTGATGAGCCACGCGATCGAAATCAGCCCCCACGCGAGATCAGGCAACCGATTGCGCCGGGCGACAACGCATGCGAGTACAAGAACCGCGGCAGGGACAAGCGTCCAGTACGGGAATGCGCGTTCCCAGCGAGCAACCGCGCAGAGAATCGCGATGGCGGTCAAGCCCAAGAACGCCGTCGAAAGCGCGAACTGAAGAGGAAACTTGTCACGAGCGTCATTTGCTGTCACGGGTCATCATCCGATGTTCTTGCCCCGTAACGCCCCGGATCTCGCGGGCAGCGGGAGTGACCCAGCCAGCATCCCGGACGTACGTTGGATGTTTGGCGATCACATGCGAAATATGAATACATACATCCCGTAGGCGAGGCAGAGAATCATTCCCAAGGCCGCGATGTTTTTTCCGAGGACGCTGACGTAGACGTGCTCGCCAGTGAGTCCCCAGAAGTAGTGGAAATGCAGAAAGGCGGCGAAAATCGCGACAAACGTGCCGAAGCCGTACGTTTGCCGGACCAGAAACACGACACCTCCGATTCCGATGATCACAGGAAAGATGACACCGAGAATCCACTGCGTGAAAGCGTCACCCTCTGGAGATCCGTCCAAGCCATCGCCGATCGAGCTTGCTCCACCAAGCCAGTGACGTAAGAGGGGCATAACCGAAACCTGCTTCCGCACGAACGAGTGATTGTCCCGAACGGCCTGTCCCGGGCGCCGCTGCCCGGCAATTGGCCGACCGGCGCGGCGGTCTAGCCCGCCTGAATCTGTGCCTGAATTATCGAATCGAGCCGTTGTCTGTCAAGCCTCTGAAGAGAGATCGCAGAGTTGCCATCCGGCCCGCGTTCGGCGCCCGCGGGCCACGAGATCCGACCCGCGTTCGGCGCCCCCCGGGGCAAGAGACCTGACCCGCGTTCGGCGCCCGCGGGCCACATTCTGCTCGCGGGGCACGTATCAGGCAACTCTGATTCCTGAACCTCGCCGCCACACAGGTGACGAAGGCCGGGCGGGGGCAGTTCGGGGAACTAACGCAGCTTCAAGAGCGGATACTCGCAAGCCGGTTCACCGACGCCGGAGTGGAGCATCCCCAAGGACTGCTGGAACTTCAAAACCTGGACATCCAAGCCGGCTCAGTCACTGACGTGGGACTGGAGGGAATCGGACGGCTGATACAACTCCGCTACCTGTGCCTCGATAACAACGGAGACCGCGTAGAAACAGAACCCTAGCGGCCTAAACGAGTTCGCGCGGACTTTGCGAGCGGTTCACCTCGCTTTCCAAGCTGGAAGAGGAGTTGTATCTCGTCCTCTGACAAAGCTCGATTAAAAATGGCGACTTCGTCGATCAACCCTTGGAAGTATCGTCCTGCGCGGGAAGCCGATTTCGCTTGAGTACCAAGCCGCGCGCCGTGGTCCACGGCAATGGTCGTTGCATCGAGTACAAGCCGGTCGTTGGGGATCTTGGCGGCCAGCACGCCGTCGACGTAGAGCCTCTGTTCGATTCCGTTCCAAACGGCGACCACGTGATACCACGTCCTCGGTCGCAATCCCTCGGACTCGCAGGCGATCTCGCAAAGCGAGAAGCGAAATTTGTCGTCGTTGCGGTAGAGGGTGATGCTCGCGTTTGCGACGAAGCCGACATCCAACACTATCGAGTCCCCTTTGAGATCGGCAGGCAGCACCCAACAACTGACGGACAACTGTCTCAGCCGCTGTGCCAATTGGTTTGCAAGGGTTGGCAAGACGACCGAAGCTTTGCCCTCGAACTGAAGCGCAGCGCCCGCTTGGCCGGCAGGAATCAGCTTTGCTGCTTCCACAATGCCGTGGTTCCCGCACCCGCTCAAATCAGCAACGACCACTTGGCCATCTCTCGGTGTAAACGTATCGGGCTCGAACGTCATGAGCAAAACGGCCCCCTGGAGCAGTTGCTGGCGCGGATCTGCGCCGCGGTGTACCGTTGCGTCGCTGGGAGCCGCCGGGACCTCCCGCTCAAGTTTCTCCAGTTCTGCCAATCGCTGTTTGACTTTCAGCCCTACCAGGCCTCCGGCCAACTTCGGCTCGGCTTGTCGATACCAGAATCCGGCGCGAAGCCGCAGCGTGTCCCGTTCTTCGCCCTGCTTGGTTTCGGCCACGTCCCACCACGCATCGCCGATCGCCGCTTGCTCGTCGGCTGAATCGGCGCCGCGTAGGTCTTTGATCGCTGCCGCCTTCAACGCTGCGTCGCCGGTTCCGGCCGCCACTGCGAGCGCAATCTTCAGCAGAACATACTGGTCGGCTGAACCGGCCTGGACCTTGCCTGCCGCGTCCATCATGTCGGTCGCCAGGGCTGTTTTCTCGGCGGTCGTCTTGGCCTGCTTGAAACGATCCGCAAACAACTCGCCCGCCGCCTTCTTGGCAGTTTGCTGAGCGTCCGCGTCCGGGACGGGTGTCTTCGGCTGGGCCGACAATTCGCCTGCCGCGGCAATGCACGACGCCAGGATCACCATTCGCACAAGAACACTGCATCGGCTGGACGGCATGGGTGGTCTCCTTAGTTATTTGGCTCGTGTGGCGCCAGACTTCCTCAGTCAGCAATTGATGACAAAAAAATTGATGACAAAAAAATTGATGACAAAAAAATTGATGACAAAAAAATCTCGCATCACAGGGTCCTAATGAACATCTTTTTGTCATCAATCTTTTTGTCCCTTCGCTTGACCAGCCGCGGACGGCGAAATGTCCCGCTCCAGTTCGCTCCACAGCAAGGTGGCTTGCTTCACCAGGGCATCCGATTCCGATTTACGGGCCGCAGCCAGAGCGCGTTCGACGATTCGCTTGGCCAATTCGATCTCGGAATCGAGAATGGCCTTGTCGGCCAGCGACAGCAACTCCTGTGCTACCGTTTGATGCTCGGGCGAGGACGAAGCCTGCTCGGCGTCTGCCTGCAGACGCTTGTCGGCCTGCTCCAAAGTCTCCACGGGTGGCGGAGGCAGCGGTGCGGTTGTCGTCGGCAGTTCTTGTCCCGATTCTGTCTTGTCGTGGTGTGGCCGGTTCCCGACCGAGCCACTTTCGCTCGCTCATTGTCCGGAACGATGGATGGTCTCGTACATCGCCACGATGTTCTCCGTCGGCGTGATAGGCTGCAGGTTGTGGCAGGGATTGCAGATCCAGCGCGCGGTGCGGTAGATCTCGATGCTCTCGCGGACTTCGGCGCGGACGTCGTCCACCGATCCAAACGGCAACGTGTGCTGGTTGTCGATCGAGCCGTGAAAGATCAACCGGTCGCCGAAATCGGCGACCAGTCCTTCTCGTTCCATCCCCGGACATCGCCACTGGATCGGGTTTAGGATCTCGATGCCGACCCGCTCGATCAAATCCGGCAGGAAGAGCCGTGCAGCGCCGTCGGTGTGGTACATCACATGGATGCCGTGCGAGCGGGCCAGGTCCGCCATGCGGATCTGGTTGGGCAGCAGGTAGCGTCGGTACGTCTCCAGACCGATCAACGGGCCGGTCTGCGAGCCGAGATCTTCGGCCACCCACGTCAGATCGATCCGCCCGCCGCCGGCTTCGAAGCTGCGCCGCAGATGCTCGAAGTGGAAATCGAAAAGGTGTCCGAGAATCGCATCGGCCATGTCGGGACGCAATGCCAGATCCTCGAACGACTGCTCCAAGCCGCGGAGATATCCGTACAGCAAGAACGGCTCGTAACAGCCGCAATGGATCGGCCGGTAGCCGTCGTCCGCATCCAGTTCGCGGCGGATTGCGTCGTAGTCGAAATCATCCGGATCGGGCCAGCGATACGCGTCGATCTCGGCCACCGTGGTCATCTGGGCCAGCGGTTGGAAGGCCGGCTCGTCGTACGCCCCGGTGCCGTAGTCGACCGTCCGGAAGCGGACGCCCCACACATCGGCCTGCGGATCGTCCGGATGATGCTCCCGCAGCGGTCGGGCCGCGACGAACCGGCGCGCATCGATGTGCAGCCGCCGGTACAGGGCCTCGAGATCCGCGCACCCCAGGTTCCTCAGCAGCCGCGCGGTCACTTCGGGCGTCGCCTGATAATCGGTCGGAATGCGGTCGGGCCGCTCGCCAGCCAGCAGCGCCATCCATCGTTCACGCGGCGAAAAAGAGGAAAGTTCCATGGATCTGCACCCTGCGTGCCTTCTCGAACCGCCGCATGCGCCCCACCCCGCGATCCAAGACGTGGTAGACGGACGCTTCGGACGCTGTGCGGCTGGTCCTTGGCATGGCCTGATCCTACGACCTCGCCTGCTCCACGTCAATAAAATGAACCCGTCCTCTTTTCATGCTCGCGGCCAGTGGTACTCTGGATGCGGAGGTAATCGTCAAATTTCAGCAGAAGGGAAGAAGCGATGAGAGCCGGTTTGATAGCGATCGGATTCCTGACACTTGCGTCGCAGACGCTCGTTGCCGCCCAACGGCCCAATATCATCGTGATCATGGTCGATGACATGGGCTTTTCCGACATCGGTTGTTACGGCAGCGAGATTCCAACACCGCACCTCGACTCGCTGGCGGCGAGCGGCGTCCGCTTCTCGCAGTTCTACAACACGGGCCGCTGCTGCCCAACGCGCGCGTCGCTGCTGACGGGGCTCTACTCGCATCAAGCCGGCGTCGGTTGGATGACAGCCGACCAGGGACTTCCCGGCTACCGCGGCCAACTGAACGATCGCTGCGTCACCATCGCCGAAGTGCTGGGCGATGCCGGGTACTTTACGGCCATGACCGGCAAGTGGCATGTCGGTTTCGAGCATGGAGTGACACCGTGGGGACGCGGCTTCCAGCGCAGCCTGAACATGCCGGCGGGCGGACTGCACTTCTCGAATCAAACGGGTTCCAAGGGCGGAACGCAGGTGTTCCTGAACGGCCAGGAAATCGCGCGCGACGATCCGCGGCTCAATCCGCCTTGGTACGGCAGCGACCTGTGGACCGAACAGGGAATCCGTTTCATGGACGAAGCGATCGCGGCCGACAAACCGTTCTTCTGGTATCTCGCGCACGCCGCGCCGCACTTTCCCTGCATGGCGCCGGAAGAGACGATCGCCAAGTACCGCGGCCGGTACATGGAAGGCTGGGACAAGCTCCGCGAGCAGCGATACGCGCGGCAGATCGCATCGGGACTGATCGACGAGAATTGGGAGCTGGAGCCGCGGCCGGAGGAGATCCCGGCCTGGGATTCGCTCTCGTCCGAGGAACAGAAACGGTACGACGACATGATGGCGATCTACGCTGCGATGATCGACGAGGTCGACAAGAACATTGGCAAGCTGGTCGAGGCGCTGCGCGAGCGAGGGCAACTCGACAACACGCTGATTCTGTTTCTGTCCGACAACGGCGGCAATGCCGAAGCGGGCGTGAAGGGCACCTATCAAGGCGACCAGCCGGGCGATCCCCACTCGAACGTGTTCATCGGCCGCTGCTGGGCGCATTTGAACAACACGCCGTTCCGCAAATACAAGCACTACAACCACGAAGGCGGCATCGCCACGCCCTTGATTGCCCACTGGCCCGCCGCGGTGAAGCCTCGTGCGGGAAAGGGCGACTGGATCACCACGCCAACCCATCTGATCGATCTGATGGCGACCTGCGTGGATCTGGGCCAGGCGACGTATCCCAAACATCGCAACGGCGTCGCCGTCACGCCGCTGCAAGGGCAGAGTCTGCGACCGCTGCTGACCGGCGAGGGCGTTTTTCCTGCGCGGCCGCTGTACTGGGAGCACGAGGGCAACGCCGCCATCCGCGTTGGCGATCGCAAGCTGGTTCGTCAAGGCACCGGTGGCGCGTGGGAACTGTTCGATCTCCGTGCCGACCGGACCGAGCAGCATAATCTCGCCACCGCCCATCCCGACGAGGCGGATCGACTGAGCGCTCAATGGTTCGCTTGGGCCGAGTCGGCGAACGTGCTGCCCAAAGCCCAACCGAAAGCCAAGAAGGCGGCCAAGAAAAAGGCGAAAGCCGCGCTGCCGAACGCGACCGACTGAAGCAGCCATCGCCAAACGGCGGATCGGTTCCTGAAACGTTTGCACGGAGAGTGGAACTTGGCTTGGGGCGGATGACCCGTGTTCATGACTGGGTCTTCGCATAAGAGCGAAAGCTGTCGTCTCAGAGTGAAAACAGTCGATTCAGCCAGGAGACGAAAACATCGACTTCGGGCACATCCGGATCGAGATACCGAGCCGTGATCGCTGTTCCCAACGGCTTGCCAGGCTCCTTCTGCCAAGCCAGCCACGTGTGAAGCAGGGCTTTGGGTTCATCAAGTTCACCAAATCGAACTTCGCCCTCCGTTATGTTTGCCACGCTCGACTTGACATGTTCGAACAACCGTGACCCCTCCGGTATCAAGAACCGCAGAAAGTCCTCGAGAATCCCCTTGTTTCGATTGTCCGGCATCATCCAGATACCGACGCGCGGCAGCAATGTCCCGCTCGGCGGCTCAAGGACAGTTCCATCGGGCGCAGGATCGTTGGGCACCGTATCGTATCCCAGTTTCAGGAGCCGATTCCGAAGCGAGGCCCAACGTGCGGCCACGTTGGTATCGGCGTCGATGACCATGCCGACAATCTCGCCACCCTCGCTGGCTTTCAGGCGAACCGGAAAACCGTCCAAGAGTCGATCAACACCATCATAGCGATTGACGTCAAGTTGCGGCCCGCCACGATTTCCACACAAGTGTTTGATGACGTGCTCATCATCAACGCCTTCGACCAGCAGAATACGTTTTCCAGCCATCTCAGCGCACCTCAATGCGTTCGCGAGTGGCCACGGCCAGTTCGTCTTCGCGAAACAGGGTCGGGATGATCTCATCACCCTTGCGCAGCAAGCGAATTAAGACACCCTCCTCGGTTGACTCACTCGCTGCTGTCTGGAACGCCTCGATGGCGTCCCAACTGTGGGACGTGGCCACGACTTGAATGTCGAGGCGACCAGCGAGTTTGAAGATCGCTCGCCAAGCGTCGGTCTGGACCGTGTGGTGCAGGCCGTTTTCGAATTCGTCAATCAGCAAGAAACCGTCTTTCGCATTGACCAACGAGAGCGCGATGCCAAACAAGCGGTTCACGCCATCACCAAACGAACGGAGCGGAACCGGGCGCGGGAAGCCCGACGCGCGGACGATTGCCGTGCGAGTCGCCTTTTGACTTTCGCCTCCGACCATGGAGATGGCTGAGATCTCGGGGTCAATGATTCGAAGAGCATCGACGACGTCCTGTTCGCGATCGGACAGGGCGATCGCGTCCCACAGCGGCCCCAGTGTCGCCGTCCGTTCGCCTCCGTAAGGGCTTACGAAGACGCATGGTAGGCGCGACTCATCGACCATCTCAAGATCCATGTACGGACGTGGGGACACGCCTCGCCGGAGTTTTTCCAGTGGGATAAAACTTTGGCGACCACTGAAGTCAACGGCCACTCCCGGCTTGGCGGTAAGCCGGTCGAAGAGCTTCGGTTGCGACGGACTGATCACCCAGGAGTCGCCCTGTTCCCGATCGCGCGACAGCCATCGTGCCTCTAGGGATAGTTTCATCGGAAGGCGACCGCCACTGGAAGCGATTACAATCGGCAGGACACTTGCCGAAAACTGCGGAAAGCCGTGAAAGAGGCTCGACAGCGGAAACGAGCCCTCGGCATCGACAGGCGGTATCGGTGTGTCGTTGTTTCCAACGCCTTCTTCTCGCGAGTGGAGGATACCGTGGAGAACCGACATCGAGGCGCCCGTAGCAAGGATGCGAAGGGCTTCCAGAACAGAAGATTTCCCAGTATTGTTTCGGCCTGTGAGCAGATTGACACGCCCAAGGCCGCCGATTGTCAATTGTTGCAGTCCGCGATATTGGTAGATTTCCAGCGTGCGGATCTTTGGTTCCATATCGTTTTCCTTCAAGCGCATCCTGTTCTGCAGTCAGTCTCGCTCCGAAACCGTTACCGCTGGTGACGCCGGGGGCATTATCCCGTGGAAACTTGACGGTGACAACCGTAGAGGCATCGCTTAGATGCGTCGATGTCGGTCTTGCCAACGGGATGGGGAACGGAATGGATGCCGTTCTACCGGGTGTCCGCTTCCAGCAGTTTCTTCATGCCGGCGGTCAGGACGCGTTCGACTTCGGGGGCGACGTGGCTGGCTCGCTGGCTGGCTTCGTAGCCGCCTTGGCTATAGGCGACTTCGGTGCAGATGTAACCGGGGGCGTATTCGCCGTAGGCCGTCATCGCCACGAACAGCTCCGGACGCATCTTCTGGGCAGCCAACTGGTACTCGACGCACAATTCCCCCGGCATGTGCAACACGCGCGCCTGGCCCAGTCGCAGGCACTGGAGGTCGATCTTCTCGCCGGCCAAGCAGCGACGCGCCCAGACCAGCGTCTTGGCAACTTCCGGTCGGTCTGGCGTCGCGGGGTCGGCCAAACGCTGCTGGAGTTCCTCCGGCACAACGTGCTGCCCCAGCGGCAATGCCACCGGTTCGACCGCCCAGCCTAAATCGCCGATGCCGACCGGCGTGCGGCGGACGGAAAGCCACGCTTTCTCCATGCCGGCGGCCAGACGCTCGGCCAGGATCTGCCGGTAGGGCGGCGAACCATCGTTCCACTTGCCCGCGCCAATGTTGCCCCCCGCGCCGTTGAAGTGGATGTGGAAGGTATCGGTGGCTTTCTCGCGCATCCCGCGGGCGATGCCGGGAAAATCGGGGTTCGCGCCGCCCGTGCGGTAGTAACTCTGCGGATGGCAAGCGTAATAGGTCAGCGCCACGAGCGGACGGTCGCCTTGAAAGAAGACGATCAACTTGACCGTCGGGTCGATCAGTCCAACGGGCGCTTCCCGGTTGCGTTCTTGGCTGGCCCCGGACGTGTAGCGCGTCCACAGAACCTGGCCGTCCGGACCTTGGATGCGGCGGTTCGAGGCCACTTCCTCGACGACGCCCTCGCCCAGTCCGACATGCGTCACCGGCTCGGCCTGCTCCACCGCTCGGGCCACGGCAGCCGACGCGTTGTCGATCACCGTGCGGGCATGCACGACGTTGAACATGGTGCCGCTCAGGCCAAGCTCCGACAGGATCGATTCGGCGCTGAAATCCAGCCGCGGAGCATCGTGCTGGTGGACGGCGTGGACGGCCACTCGCTGCGGCGTCGTGCCGGCTGCCTCGGCCAATCGCTGGCGGAACACCCGATGGCCGTCGTTGCTGATGCCGATCCAATCGACGCTGCACAGTACGATCGGTTGCTGGTCGCCCAGGATCACCACGCCGCGGCAACTGAGCTGCATGGTGGCTTCTTTCATCGGATCGTAGGCCAGCGGGCTACCGACCGGCGGCGTCGCGTCGACTTCGAACCGGCCCACCCGAATCGCCTCGGCGGCCGGGGAAGCAACCATCGGCAAAGCACTCAGAAACAGCATGGCGAAAGCGGAAATCAGTCTGCGGCACATGGCGGAACTCCCTGGCTGAGAAAAACGGGATCGGCTCCGAACGGAAGCGATGCAGGCCAGTCTATCCGACCGAACGCCGGATTGCCACGCACCCGGTGGATCAATCCAGTTCGTCGCCGACGGGCGAGTCTTGATCGCCCAGACCGTATTGATCGAGCTTCTTTCGCAGTGTGCTGCGGTGGAGTCCGAGGGCTCGGGCGGCGGCGACACATTGCCCGTAACGCTCCATCGCAGCCTGAAACAGCGGCGGCTCGACCATCTGCAGCAGCCGGACGTACAGATCGCCGGCGGGTTCTCCTGCTGCCAGCCGGGACTGGCTCCACCGGCGGACCTGGTCGGCGATCGACGCCTCCAAAGACGGCGGGGCGATCTGCTGGGTCAGCCAGGTGGTCGCTGCCGGGTTCGGCAACTGCTCGACATCGATCACGCCGCCGCGGGCGACGATGACGGCGTGCTCGACGGCGTTTCGCAACTCGCGGACGTTGCCGTACCAGGGCCGCCGCCGCAGTTCCTCGCATGCCGCCGCGGACAGCGTTGCTACGGCCACGCTTTCGGTGCTCGTCAGATTCAGAAAATGCTCGGCCAGCGGGATGATGTCTTCCTGTCGCTGCCGTAGCGGCGGGAGGTCGATGCGAAACGCGGCCAACCGAAAGTACAGGTCGTGGCGGAACTGGCCCGCTTCGATCTTGGCGGGCAGATCTTGGTGCGTTGCGGAGACGACGCGGAAATCCGTCGCGACGGGCCGATTGCCGCCGACCGGCAGAACTTCGCCATGCTCCAAAACCCGCAGCAGCTTGACCTGCACCGGCAGCGGGATGTCCGCCACTTCGTCCAGAAAGAGCGTGCCCCCGTCGGCCTGGACCAACAGGCCGTCGCGTTGGCTCTCCGCGCCGGTGAAAGATCCCTTGGCGTGGCCGAACAACTCGCTCTCGGCCAGCGATGGACTGAGCGACGCGACATTCACGGCCACGAACGGCCCTTGGCTGCGGCGGCTGAATTGGTGAATCGCCCGCGCGGCCAGTTCCTTGCCCGTGCCGCTTTCGCCGCACAGCACGACGCTGGCTTCGGACGCCGCGGCCAACGCGATCCGTTTGAACACCTCCTGCATCTTCGGCGAGGCGCCGACCAAACCCGCAGTCGGGGCCGAGACGGGCGCGGCGGTGGCGGGCGCCCGACGGGTCAGGGCCCGAGTCAAAACGCGTTCGACCTGCTCCAGATCGAACGGCTTGACCAGATACTCGAACGCGCCTCGGCGAACCGCTTGCACCGCCGTGTCCAAGTCGCCAAAGGCCGTGATGACGACCACGGGCGTGCCCGCACAGCAATCTCGCAGCCGTCCCAGGGCCGTCAATCCGTCCATGCCGGGCAGACGCACGTCCAGGACGATCACGTCCGGCTGCAGTTGCCGAACCGCTTCCAGTGCCGCCTCGGCCGACGACACGCTGGTCACCTCGTGGCCCATGCTCTCGCCCAGTCGCGTCAGCGCCCAGCAGATACTCGGCTCATCATCCACCACCAACCACTTCGGCATGTTCCTACTCCGGGCTGACGGTCGGCAATTCGACCGTGAAACAAGTCATCTCGTCGCTCCGAGTCCAAGCAATCGTCCCGCCGTGCTGCGCGACCACTTCCCGAGCGAGGAAAAGTCCCAATCCGACGCCGTCCGGCTTCTCCGAAACCAAAGCCTCGAACAACGACTCCCGCACGTGTTCCGCTGGTCCCGCGCCCGTGTCCAGCACGTGGATTTGCACCGATCCGGCGGGCACGGTTTCGATGCGGACCAACACGCGCTGGTTCCGCGGTCCGGTCTCGCTCGTCGCGCCGCGCGCGGCTGCGGCCTCGATGGCGTTCAGCAACAAGTTGACCAAGACTTGGGCCAACCCATCGGCGCTGCCCATGACCTGAGGCTGGCTAGCGGGCGGCGTCCAGGATAGATCGACGCCCAGATGCCGGGCCTTCGGCTGAACCAGTGGCAGGACGCGCTGAATCACATCGGTCAGGTCCACGGCGACCGGCGGTCCCGACTGGAACTTGCCCAGCGACAGGAACCGTTCCAGATAGTCCTGCATCACGTCCAATTGTTGGCAGGCGACCGTCAGGCTTTCGTCCTCGCCGGCCGGACAGCCTCGGCGATGCAGATCGAGGGCCAGGCGACAGCCGGTCGCGGCGTTTCGCATTTGGTGCGCGATCCCGCCGCCCAGTCGGCCGAGCGTCCGCAGCCGCTCGTTCCGCCGTACCTCGGCCTCGTAGCCGCTGAGCATCTCCGCCATGCGGTTGACGGCCAGGCTCAGATCGCGGACTTCGTCATCGCGCGACGGCGTGGCCATGGGCACGAACTCGCCGCGGGCGATGCGGTCGACCTGCCCGCATAGCTGATGGATCGGGCGGGTCACCCGCAAGGCTACGGCAAAGCTCAGCAGGCCCATCATCAGCAGCCCGGCCAAGCCGACGACGGCCGGTGGCCAGACGGCTTCCCACCAGGCTCGCTGATAGCTGGCCACGGGATACAACACGTGCAGCACGGCCCCCTCCCGGATCGCAAACGGACGCCGCAGCGCCAACGCGGCCCAGAAGTACGAATCGCCATCGATTGTCACTCGCCGGTCGAATTGGAAGTCCTCGACCTGGTCCTCCTGCAAGCCGGGCGGCAACGGCCGGCCCAACCA
The DNA here is from genome assembly GCA_023382975.1 of Pirellulaceae bacterium. Classification (GTDB taxonomy): domain Bacteria; phylum Planctomycetota; class Planctomycetia; order Pirellulales; family Pirellulaceae; genus SKKK01. The sequence goes on along the minus strand of JAHDXO010000087.1, from coordinate 10,787 downwards.
ATCGCCTCGGCTGGACGCCGAGATCTGCCGCGAACGGCCGACCACGACAAACTCGGCGCCCGACAGTCCTCGCATATTCTTCAACACGCTGTCCGTCAAGGGAAAAGACGTCGCCGCCAACGTTTCGCCGATGCCGCGCAACTGGGACTGAATCCGCTCGATCGCCTGCCGGCCAGCGAACCAAGCGTTCACCCCGCTGATTGACACCAGCGTGGCCAGCATCAGGCAAGCCATCGGAAACAGGATCTGGGTTCTCAGCGGCCAACGCATGCAGGGGACTCCCGGAAAAGGCCAATCGCGGCTGCCTCCATCGTAAGTCCCCAGCCCGGAAGTGAAAACGACCCGGACATGTCGGTCGCAGCGACATCCGTGTCGAAATTTCCGCCACGTCGCGGCGGTGAAAGAATAGGACCGGCTCCGAGCGGGAACCACCACATCGCTGGAACTACCGTTCGTCGCGAAGGTGCCTGTCGTTTTTCCAGACATTCGGTCGATTCTCTACCTTTCGGCACGCGGAATGCAAACATCGTGCGCAGGACGACCGGGACGAACCCGCCCCCGCCGAGCTTGCTCGATGGTGCGGTGATTTTGCACTAGAGGGCAAGTTTCCACGTTTTTTGCTCCCCGCCGAGCTTGCTCGGTGGCAGCAATGATCGGAGCTTCGCGCGTGAGAGTGATCGAATCATGCGTGCCGCCGAACAGGCTCGGCGGAGACGATGCGCCATCTCAAAGCCCCCGGTCGCCTGTGCTGGCAAATTTTGCAATCGGAGAAGAACTGATGCGTTTTCGAGGCCGAATGGATCGCTCTGCGTACACGTTGGTCGAATTGTTGGTCGTTATTGCGATCATCGGGATCCTGGTAGGACTGGTGTTGCCGGCCGTCCAGACGGCTCGCGAGGCAGCTCGGCGATCGGAATGCGCGAACAATCTGCGGCAACTGGGGGTGGCGCTGCAGAACTACGAGAGCACCTACCGGCGGTTTCCCGCCAGCACGATTGTCGACTTGGCCACGACATCGACGACCAACAATCTGGCCTGGGGCATCCACGGTCGCATCCTGATGTTCCTGGAACACGACGCGCTATACGCCGAGGTGGACATCACGCAGCCCTGGGATTACCAGACGGCGATCGACGCCATGCGAGTATCCGCGTACAGTTGCCCAAGCGATCCGGGCGCCAGGCGGCTGCGGGATCCCGGCGGTGGCCGCTCGCGGCTGTACCCGACAACGTACGGATTCAACATGGGTACTTGGTTCGTGTACCATCCGCAGACGGGCCAAGGCGGCGACGGGATGTTCTATCCGAACAGCCACCTGCCGCTGAGCGCCGTCCTGGACGGCGCCAGCAACACGCTGTTGGCGGCCGAGGTCCGCGCGTGGCAGCCCTACACGCGCAATGGCGGCCCATCGACCACGACGATCCCCGATACGCCCGACGCCGCGGCGACGATCGTCGCCGCGGGCCCGGACTTCAAAGACACCGGACACACCGAGTGGCCGGACGGCCGCGTGCATCATACGGGCTTCACGACCGCCATGCCGCCCAACACGCGGGTGCTGGTACCGATCGGCGGGACGACCTACGACGCCGATTTCAATTCGTGGCAGGAAGGCCGCAACGGCCATGCCGGCAACCCGACGTACGCCATCATCACCTCGCGCAGCTTCCATCCGGGCGTGGTCCAAGCCGTGTTGGTCGACGGCTCGGTCCGCCCCGTGGCCGACTCGATCCAAGCCGGTGTCTGGCGTGCGCTCTCGACCCGCGCGGGCGGCGAAGTGATCCCGAAGTTCTGAACCGCTGGCTCGGCGCATGGCCTTGACGCCCGCAGTTTCGCGGCTTACCTTGTGGCTCTGGAAGGATGCCCTCAAAGCCGCGGGAGAATCCTTCGAGGAAGTGGCGATTTATCGGTGAAGCGGCGCGATCACCTTGCCCGGAAGATATGCCGGGACCTCGGCATCCCCGAGCCATGATGTATGTCCCTGAGATGCTGGTATGTCACTGGTCACGCTTCAAGATCTAAGCATCCGCTTTCGCGGCCCGGTCCTGTTTGATTCGATCAGTTGCCAGATCCATCCGGGCCAGCGCATCGGGCTGCTGGGCCGCAACGGGGCCGGCAAGTCGACGCTGCTGCGCATTCTGGCCGGCGAGATCGAGCCGGATCACGGCCGCGTGGTTCTCGCGCCGGGCGCGGTCGTGTCGCGGTTGCCGCAAGAGGTGCCGCGGGGCTTGCAGGGCGCGGTTCGCGAGGTGGTGGCCAGCGGTCTGGCGCCCGGCGACGAAGATCCGGAATCGCGCTGGCGCGACCAGCAGCAGATCGACCGGATCCTGTCACGCATGGAACTGGACGGCCAAGCGGCGTTCGAATCGTTCTCCTCGGGCATGAAACGGCGCGTCCTGCTGGCTCGAGCGCTGGTCGGCCAGCCGGATTTGCTGCTGCTGGACGAACCGACCAACCATCTGGACATCGAGGCGATCGGCTGGCTGGAACGATTCTTGGAGAATTGGCCGTCGACGCTGATGTTCGTTACCCACGACCGCATGTTCCTCCGGCGACTGGCCGACCGGATACTGGAATTGGAACGAGGCCAGTTGTTCGACTGGTCGTGCGACTACGACACGTTTCTGAAACGCAAAGAGACGGCGTTGGCGGCTCAGGAGAAACAGGAAGCGCTGTTCGACAAGCGATTGGCGCAGGAAGAGGCGTGGATCCGCCAAGGCATCCGCGCCCGGCGGACCCGCAACGAAGGCCGCGTGCGGGCGCTGAAGGCGATGCGGAGCGAGCGGCAGGAGCGGCAGGCGGCGCCCGGCAAGGTCCGCATGCAGTTGCAGCAGCAGTTGCGCAGCGGCAACCTGGTGGCCGACGCCGAGAAGATCTCGTTTGCCTACGGCGACCGGCCGGTGTTCCGCGACTTTTCCACCACCGTGCTGCGCGGCGACAAGATCGGCATCATCGGACCCAACGGCGCGGGCAAGACGACGCTGCTGCGCGTGCTGCTGGGGCAACTGCCGCCGCAGCAAGGCCAAATCCGCCTGGGCACCAATCTGCAGATCGCCTACTTCGACCAATTGCGCGCCCAACTGAACGAGGATCAAACGGCTCAGGAAAACGTCGCCGAAGGCGCCGAGAACGTCCAGATCGGCGGCAAGGCGAAACACGTGCTCGGCTACCTGCAGGATTTTCTCTTCTCGCCCGAACGCGCGCGGACGCTGGTGCGGTTCCTGTCGGGCGGCGAACGCAACCGCTTGCTGCTGGCCCGTCTGTTCGCCAAGCCGGCGAACGTCGTGGTGTTGGACGAGCCGACGAACGACTTGGACGCCGAAACGCTGGAGCTGCTCGAGGAACTGCTGATCGACTATCAAGGAACCGTGCTGCTGGTCAGCCACGACCGCGAGTTCCTGAACAACGTCGTCACCAGCACCATCGTCTTCGAAGACGGCCAAATCGCCGAGTACGTGGGCGGCTACGACGACTGGGTCCGGCAGCGCGAGGAACGCGAAAAGGCGCGGGCCGCCGCCAAGCCGCCTTCGCCGCCACGAGCGAAAACGCCACCGCCCGCTCCGCCCGCCGCCCGCGCGGGCCGCTTGAGTTTCAAGGAGCAACAGGAACTGGCCGCCTTGCCGGGCAGGATCGAGCAACTGGAAGCCGACATCGCCGAGCTGCACCGGGACATGGCGAGTCCGGAATTCTATCGGCGAAGCGGCGAAGAGATCGCCGCCGAGGCCGCTCGGTTGCGCGACTTGGAAGAGCAAATGGCCGCCGCCTACGGGCGTTGGGAAGAACTGGAAGCGAGGGCCGCGCGTTGATGTGTTATCCAGCCGAAACCAGTAGCCGAATTCGTGAGAATTCGGCCGCAAAACAGTAGCCGAATTCGTGAGAATTCGGAGATTTCGAACGTCGCTGGCTTGTGCCAGTTCGTCCGCGTGCTCGCCAACCCAGGTGCGTGCCATGCGACGGGAAGAAAGGGAAAACATGTCGGAATCGCTGTTGGCGTCGTCGTTCCTGTTTCGCTTCTCGGTGCCCTGCCGCCGGTACGACGGACGGTGGACGTCGAAGGGGATCGAGTTAGACGGGACGTACGGCGTGCCTTCGTTCGGGGAACTGGACGACCGGCCGCTGTTCGCCGAGTTGCGAATCGGCTGGAGTACGGCCGGGCTGGCGTTCAACGTGCGGGTGGTGGGCAAGACCCAGTCGCCCTGGTGCCGGCCGGCGCGGATCGAGGACAGCGACGGGCTACAGTTGTGGATCGACACCCGCGACACGCACAACATCCATCGGGCCAGCCGCTTCTGCCATCAATTCGTCTTCCTGCCGTTCGGCGGCGGGCCTCAGCAGGACGATCCGGTCGCCCGGCTGTTGCCGATCAATCGCGCGCGGGAGAATCCCAAGTCGATCAGCGAGCGATTGCTGGGCGCCGTCTCGCGGCGGCGGAACGACGGCTACGAGTTGCTCGGGTACATCCCGGCCGAGGCCATGACCGGCTACGATCCGGCCGAGCATCCCCGGCTGGGATTCTGCTACGCCGTGCTCGACCGCGAATTGGGCTGGCAGACATTTTCGCTCGGCCCCGAATTCCCAATTCAAGAAGATCCCAGCCTATGGGGAACGCTCGAATTGAAGGCCGACGACTGAAGCGGGGGCACCGACGAACGTCGTCCCGGGGTCGGGAGTCGTTTTCGGGGAACGATGAACCACATCGAAGACCCTTTGCCCGAAAACGACTCCCGACCCCATCGCCTGACGCGGAAAAAGCCTACGAGTGGATCGTAGCCGAATTCGTGAGAATTCGGAGCCTTCTCAGAACCTCCGAATTCTCACGAATTCGGGCACGGAAATGCAAAATTTTTCGCGCCGCTGCGCGGCGAAGAATCCAGGATTCAGAAGACAGAATCCAGAATACGGAACTCAGAATCCAGGGAGAGTTACTGGACGCAACGAAAACCCCAGCCGCGGAGCCCGTCCCACGGACTGAGCCAGTTGCGGGAAACGCAACGGACGCGGCTTTGATCGTTCCAAAACGAGCCACCGCGCAGTATGCGTGCAGTCGTGCCTTCAACTGATTCGTCCGGGGACTGGGCGTACGATTCGCGCCATTTGGTGCCGCACCATTCCCAGACATTGCCCGCGAAGTCATGGCAGACGGGGCCGTCAGGGCCAGCGAACCAACGGGCGGCACCTGCGGGAAACAGCCCTACGGCGGTAGTCCGCTTCAGGCCGGTGGCCTGGCTGTTGCAGGCATCGTCTCGCCAGGCATCGCCCTGGGGATACCGGTGGCCATCTGGACCCTGCGCCGCCCACTCCCATTCGGCCTCGGTCGGCAACCGGATCTCGCCGTCCGAGTCCAACAGTCCCAGTTCCTGCAGTCGAGCCGTATACCAGCGGCACCAGGCCGCCGCTTCGTACCAACTGACCCCAACGACGGGAAAATTCTCAATATTCCAGCGGGGGTCGTCCCAGACATAGGGCTGGGTTCTCTTCGCCGACTCTCTCCACTGCCATCCGGCCTGAGGCCAGTAGGCCGGATTGCTGTAGCCGTCGCCTTCGACAAACGGCCGGAACTGGGCGCAGGTGACGGGATAGGCGGCGATGCGGAACCCCGATACCGGGACGGGAAGCGGTTTGCCGCCGGGGCCGAGTTCCTCGTCTCTGGCTCCTACCTCGCCGGCGTACGAGCCCATCTGCAGCGTTCCGCCGGGGATGTCGCACCAGAGGATATCGGGAATCCCGTGGTAATCGGTCATCAAGCCGACGCCGGACCGCGGATCGCCCGCTCGGCCCAGCGCCTCGGCCGCAACGGTGCGGAGTTGCAGCGGCACCCGGGCGGCGCCTTCGGGCTGGAAGATGCCCAAGACGTTGTTTTTCAGCCGCCGGTAACGCTCATCCGCCGGCTGGTAGTCGAAGGGCGACAGGTCGCGGAGGACGGCGCCCAGCAGCCCGAGACAACGAGCCTGGGCACCCAGAGCCGGCTCGTCGTGCGGATGGTCTTCGGGCGCCAGATCGTCGATTCCGAACAGGTGCTCCAGGATGGCTTCGACCAAGCCGTCGACGCGATCCGGCCCCGGGCCGTACAGGATGCCGGCCAACAACAGCACGACCTCGCGCCACTCGGGTTGGTACAACCGCGGTGGCTGTCCGCCCAACAGCAGCGGATCGCGGTTCTTGTCGCGCAGGCCGGAGATCACTTTGGCGGCCAGGTACTCCTGAAAGGTCAGGTGCCAGAACCGCAGGTCGGCCCCGCGGCCGACGACGATGCCGCTGTCCAACTCCTCGTCGTGCAGGAAAGACTTGGCCGCCTCGAACGGATCGGGCCGGTCGGCGAAGCCATCGCGAATCGCTTCGGCCGCCCAGTCCTGCGACACCTGGATCTGGCGGCCCTGGGGATGGCACTGCATCTTCAGGGCCAGTTGGCCCAGATGGGCCACCGTCCGCTCGGCCGACAGACGGCCCGGACGTTGCTCGCGCGAACGCGACAACCAGGTGATGATCGATTCGTACAGATCCGCCCGCTGTTCGGGCAAGCGGGTTTCGTTCCAGTGGACGACGGCCAGCGAGGTGAGCATCACCGGATTATGGACCATCTCGCGGATCTCGGGACGCAATTCCAGGGCGCGCATCAGTTCCCGCGCGTGCTCGACCGCCGCGGTCGGATGGTCGCTGTACAGCACGTCGCACCAGCAACTGAGGAACTGCTCGACCGCCTGGTCCGACAGCGGGTCGATCCGCGCGTGGATGAAATCGGGCAGCACCGTGCCTTCGGTGTACGCAGGCGGGCGACTGGTCACGACGAATCGGCAGCGGTCGTACTGCTGGGCCGCATGTTCGATCAGCCGGGACAGCATCTCGCGCGAGGGACGGTCGGGCGCTTCGTCCAGCCCGTCGAGCATGACGACGCAACGACCTTCCTCCAATCGCCGATGGAAGAACTCGCGGCTGAGCCCGCGGAAATAGTCGTTGCGGCTGGATTCGGCCAGATGGTAGGCCAGCCAGGCGTAGGCGTCGTCGCGGCTCGGCGCATCGGCCGCCCGGGGCGTGCGCTGGATGCAGCGGAGCAGATCGCTCAACCGCACCAGGATCGGAAACTCTCCCTTGGGCAACGACCGGCAGAACGGATCGTCTGCCGCGGTTGGCTCCAGCCGCATCTGGCACAGGGCGTAGGCCAGACGCTGCAGGAAGGTCGTCTTGCCCGCGCCCGGATCGCCGATGATCACCAGCCGGTCGCGGCCCAGCAGATCCTGCAGATAGATGTCCGGCCGGCCTTCGCCGCCGGCCCGGTCCGCGCCGCGCATGGCGGCGTGTTCGTCGGCTTCGGTCCGTCCGGGCTCGCCGGTGGTGGTCAGCGAGATGTACAGCCGATCGATGGGAACCCGATACGCCCGGCCGGTGCCGACTTGCAGGCCGCGGATCTTGATGAAGGCCGTTTCTTTCTTCAGGTCGGTCAGATAGCGGCGCACGTCGTCGTCCGAATCGGGTCGCGCGGGTGGCGGGAGCGGCGGCAGAGGTTCGCCTTTCAGGGCGGCGATCAACTTGGCTAAGCCCTTGGGACGTTGCTTCTCGGGGAACAGATCGACCCATTGCAGACGATCGAGGTAGCGGAGGTCGTCGAGTTCGATCGGCGGGATTTCGCAGTCGCTCAGCCGCACCGGGATCAGGAACACTTCGCCGGGCCGGTGCAACCGGTACAGAGTGATCGCGTCGAGCGCCTCGGGGTAGATTCCGGTGGTCGCGCACTGCTGGGCTTCCTGCGACAGGCACAGCACGACGGCCGAGCTGTTCTTCATCGCGGTGCGGATCGTCAGCTTCCAATCTTCGCCCGGCCGGATCTCCTGGTCCCACCAGACCTTCAGCCCCGCCGCGACCAGTTCGTCCCGCAGCCGGGCCACCTCCGCCGCGTTGTCTCGGCAATACGAAAGGAATACGTGTTTCGCATTCAAGGCGCTGGTCTCCCCGGTCTTCGTGTCACCGCCGCGCGCATTCGGCTGCGTCGCTTCGGTCAGTCCTTCTTTTGCAGGGCGTAGAGCGTCGACATGGTGGCGACGTACAGGGTGCCGTTGGCGGCGACGCTGGTGCTGTGGATGGGATCGCTCAGCCGGATCGAGCTGATGACGCGCCGTTCCGGTCCCGCGGCCAGGACCCAGAAGGTGCCGCGGCGGGTGCCGATGTAGACTCGGCCGTCGGCGACCAGCGGCGAGCCCCAGATCTCGTGCTCGGCATCATGCACCCACAGCGGCTTGCCGGTCCGCGTGTCGACGCAGTGGACCTTGCCGGCGCAATCGGCCACGTAGACCAGTCCGTCGTGGATGGCGGGAGTCGAGACGCAATGCCGCTCGACCGGATACGACCACAGCAAGCCGGTGCCGGTCACGTCGCCGGCGCCCGCCGTCGAGATGCATTGCAGCCACGCCTGCCGCTTGCCCCACCAGATGTCGCCGCCGACGGTGACGTACAGCCGGCCGTCGTGGAAGACGGGCATGCTCTTGATGTTGCTGGGGCTGACTTCGCGGTTGCGGATGTAGCGGTGAATGTCCTCCTTCGGCGCCGTCGGGTCGCAGTCGAAACGCCAGACGCAACGCAAGGCGGGAACCCAATCGTCGACCAGCGCCGTTCGATCGGGCTTGCCTGTCGGATTCAGCATCTTCTCGTCCGCGGCGATCACGTTGTCGGGCTGATAGGCGTCGAACGCATAGCAAACGCCGTCGCCGCCGGCGAAGTAGACCAGTCGCCGCCCATCGACCACGCCCAGGGCCGGCGACGACCAGGTGCTGTGGAAGATCCGCGAGCTGATCGCTTCGCGTTCGCGAGCCAGCATCTTGCCGGTCGCCTTGTCGACCACGATCAGACTGGGCGCCTCGGGCCGGTCCACGCCGTCGTGTTTGCTGGTCAGGCCGTTGCTGGTGTTCACGTACAGGTACGGCCCGTCCAGCAGGATCGAGCAATGCGACGAGTCGTGAGGCCGGACCCCGGCTTCGGCTCGCAGATCGAGCAGCCACCGGATGTCGGCATCCGTCGAGCCGGGTTCGAGCGTCGGCTGGCCGTCCGGCGTCATGTGCAGGCCTTCGTCCAGGTACGGCCCATCGTTGCCGTTGCGCAGGCCGTGCAGGTCCAGGCAGACTACCTCGGCCCGGTTGGTCACCGTGTACACCCGATCGCCCTCGACGGTGGGCGGCGAGCACATACCGGCCTGCGGCCAGTCCAAGTAAACATCCCAATCCAATTTCGGCACCACCATCTGCCAGACCAGGCTGCCATCCGCCTCGTCCAGGCACATCAAGACGCCACGGTCGCCGTCGTGTTTGGGATCTCGCGGGCGGCTGTTGTTCGTCCCGATCAGCACGCGGCCCCCCGACACCACCGGCGAGGCGTAGCAGGCCGTTCCCAGGGCAGCGGACCATTTGACATTCCGGCCCGTCTCCGGGTCGAACTCGTCGGGCAACCCGGTCTCGTCCGAAACCATGTTCCGCGTGTATCGCTGGCCCCACTGAGGCTGGTCGGCGGCGCTGAGCGTCAAGACGGACGGCAGCAAGCACAGGACGGCGGCAGAGAACCAGGGGCAGTTTCTTGAGAGGCGGAGCATCGGAAGATCCTTTCGGCAGGGCTTTCTGTTGGTGATGGCGGCAAGCATGACTTGCTAAGGGACCTCGCAGGAATAAGATGTTCAATTCCAAAGTAGTAGGCACACTCCGTGTGCCGTAAACTGCGGACGGCACACGGAGTGTGCCTGCTACAGTTTGTTCAAGTTATTTCTGCGCGGTCGCTAGGTATCCGTGCGGACCTGGACCTGCAGCGCGCCCAGCATGGCGGTGATGTCCTTTTCTTTCTGGCTGATGAACGGCACGTTTTCCAGGATGATCGCCCGCCGTTCGCTGCTGGGCTGCAGGATCAGGCGTCCCGAACCCAGCAGCAGATACTCGAATACATCGTTGATCTCCTTGTCGACTCGCAAATTCGGTGCGGCGTAGCGTTTCAGATCGCTCAGGATGCCGTGGTGGTGCAACAGTTCGTTGGGGCGGACCTCCCAATAGTCGAATCGGACGCTGACCATCACGACGACATAAATCGCGGTCATGATCGCCGCGAAGACGATGAAGAACGTGGCGTTGGCGATGGGCCGGAGTTGCCGCAGCGCGTCGGTGACTTTGGGCAGCCACTGCGGATAGAACGTGAACAGCAGGATGGCGCCCAAGACCAAGGCCGCGGCCAGGAAGAACATGGTCAGCGACGTGGCGCGCGGAAAGTCGAACGTGATGATCGCCAGATTGACGGCCAAGACTCCCAGGAAGGTCCACGTCATCGCCACGGCCACCGTGTCCTCGGCCGACACACTGAAGCGGTTGGTCAGCGACATCCAGATCGCGATCGCGACCGCGACCAGAAACGTGGGATAGAAGAAGACGATCTTGGGATAGGGGATCAAGTAGACGCTCTTCTTTCGCTGCTCCTCGTGGCTGCTGCGTCGCGTCGCGGGTTTCTCCGAACGGGCATTTGACTCGGTCGATGCTTTGGCTTGGTCATTCATGTCGCGAATCCTTCGAACTCGGAAAACGGAGCGTGCCAAGCGGTTGACGGCGAAAAACTCGGACCTTGTTCGCAACCCGATTGGCGTTCCAATCATAGCGTAAGGCCGCGGTGGCCACCAGTGATGCGATGTTTTCGCGCGCCGCGAAGCCGGTTTCACGGCCCCGGTCGGGGCGAGTATACTTGCGGGCGCGACGCGACGAGACGTTTGACGGCAAGCCGCAGGAGGCTGCTGAAAAAGTCGTGGGGGGAGGGTGCACCATGGCCAAAGGCGC
>JAHDXO010000086.1 GCA_023382975.1 Pirellulaceae bacterium | reverse complement strand
ACAAGGATGTCCGTCGTACAAGGATGTCCGTCGTACAAGGATGTCCGTCGTACAAGGAGAGAACCGTCTCACGACAAACCGAACCCTAAATCTTCCCTATCCCGGTCGGTTCTAGGTGTTCTTCAAGATGCCGTGGATGACGTGGCCGTGGACGTCGGTCAGGCGGCGGTCGATGCCGTTGTGGCGGACGGTCAGACGCGTGTGGTCGATGCCCAGCAGATGCAGGATCGTGGCGTGGATGTCGTAGACTCGCGTGGGTTGGCTGCGGTCCAGCGGCTTGTAGCCCCACGGATCGCTCGGTCCAAACGAGACGCCGCCGCGGATGCCGCCGCCGGCCAGCCAGTTCGTGAAACAGTACGGGTTGTGGTCGCGGCCCTTGCCGCCTTGGGACGACGGCATTCGCCCGAATTCGGTGGTCCACAGCACGATCGTGTCGTCCAGCATGCCTCGCTGTTTCAGGTCGCGGATCAGTGCGGCCGCACCGCGCGCCATGCCCAGCGCCAGCGGCCCGTGGTCGCGTTGCACGTCCTCGTGGCTGTCCCAGTTGCGGCGCGGAAAGCCGTTATCGTTGCCGGACCAGATCTGAACGAACCGCACGCCGCGTTCCAGCATTCGTCTTGCGGCGAGACACTTCTGAGCGAAGTAAACCGTCTCTTCCGCCGCGTTGATCTCGGCAGGCCACGACGACGGAATGTGGTCCAGGCCGTACATCCGCAGAATTTGCGCCGGCTCGTCCGAAGTGTCCAACGCTTCGGGTGCTGCGGTCTGCATCCGCGCCGCCAGTTCATAGCTGCGGATGCGCGCGTCCAAGCGTCCGTCGTCGTCGCGATCAACGGCGTGCAGACGATTCAATCGATTGATCAACGGCACGGCGGCCCCATCACTGTCGGGCGTAACGAAGTCGCCTTGTGCCGCGGGGAACAAATCGGTGATCGGCTGGTCACGGTCGGGGTGGACGATGGTGCCCTGGTGCTGGGACGGCAGGAATGCGCTGTCCCAGTTCTTCGTGCCGTTGGAAGCCAGTCCGCGGTGGTCGGGCAGCACGACGAAGGCCGGTAAATTCTCGTTCATGCTGCCCAGGCCGTAACTGATCCACGCGCCCATCGAAGGAAAACCGGGGCGGTCGAAGCCGGTGGCTTGCAGCAGCGTCGCCTGGCTGTGAACACCCGTCTTGCCGACCATGTTGTGGACAAAGGCAAGCTCGTCGACCACATCGCCCAGCGGGGAAATGACTTCGCTCAGCAGTTTCCCGCATTGGCCGTACGGTTTGAAATCCCAGACGGGTCGCAGCCAGGGCCCCAGTCCGTTCTGAAACGCTTCGACATGCTCGCCGAAATCCGACGGCTGGCCGTGGTGTTTCACCAGTTCGGGCTTGAAGTCGAATAGATCCAAATGGCTGGCCGCGCCGGCCATGAACAATTGGACAACCCGTTTCGCCCGAGGCGGATGGTGGACGCCCGGCTGGACGGACGGCGACGCGCCCAGCAAGTGTTCGTCGTTCAGCAGAGCGGCCAGAGCGATACCGCCCAAGCCGCCGCCGCTTCGCCAAAGGAACTCGCGGCGCGACTGCACAAGATGGGGAATCGATCCGAGCAACGCGGAACGTGGCTCGTGTGGAAACGCGGATTTTGTCAGCATGATGGTTGTCCAGCTCCTGGGCCAACGGGCGCGGGCGATCGCCGTTCAGTCGACAAACAGGAATTCGTTCAAGTTGAAGATCACGCGGCACGTGTTGGGCAATCCGTACACGTCCGTGTAGGCTGTCAGCGCCGTTTGTTCCTCATCGGTCGGCGAACGGGCCAATGCCAATCGAAATGCGTGGACAACCTGCTCGTCCGTAGACGTCGCAGATCCCGCCACGCGCGCGGCAAAGTGCTTGGCCATCGCCATCATCAGCGGGTTGTTCAACATCGCCAGCGATTGCAGCGGTGAAATCGTCTCGTTGCGTTTGTCGACCTGCATCGACGGATCGGCGCAATCCATCACGGTCATGAATGGCTGTGTCTGCGAACGGACCAGAAATCGATAGACGCTCCGACGATGTGTCGGCGGATCTTCCGGATCATACAGATGGTATTGATAGTGGGGCGAATGCTCTGGCTTCTCGATCACGAAATCCTGAAAACTCGGTCCGCCCATCGTCAAGTCCAGTTTGCCGGAAACGGCCAGTACCGCGTCGCGCACGGCTTCGGCCTCCAGTCGCCGCCGACTCGCTCGCCACAGGAAGCGGTTGTCGGCGTCGATCTCGTGGCCGGGGGCGTCCGCCGGAGCGAACGAACGCTGCCGATACGCGGCGCTGGTCACCATCAAGCGGTGTAGCGTCTTGAGCGACTGATCGCCGTCGCGGAACTCGATCGCCAGCCAGTCGAGCAATTCGGGATGCGTCGGCAACTGGCCCATGCGGCCGAAATCGTTGGGCGTATCGACGATTCCGCGACCGAAGTGATACTGCCATACGCGATTGACGATCGAGCGCCAGGTCAGCGGATTGTCTTTGCTCGCCAGCCAACCGGCCAGCGCGGCGCGGCGTTGGCCTTCGGGTGCATCCGCGGGCAGATCGAACCGTGCGGGCAGTCCAGGCAGGCAACTCAAAGTTCCTGGTCGGGCTTCTTCGCCCGGACTGGTGACGTCGCCTCGCGACAGGACATGGATCGTTCGAGGACGCCCGCCATCGGCGCCCGTGCCCCGAAACGCGCCGTTGCCGGTGTAGACCCGTCCGGCGAAGACCAGTCGCTGCGGAGGCAATTGCTGCCACTGCTGTTCGAGGGCCGCACGTTCCGAGGCGTTGCGAGCCAACGCTTCGCGAGTCGCCGCGTCGACCTTCTCTTCCACCAACGCCGATCGCTTCGCGGTCAACTCCGCAAGCTTCTCTGCAGACCCAAACGAGCTGGGATAGACGCCGTCCACCAGATTCTGTTTCCGCCAGCGGATCGGCGCCTCGATCGAATCGAACGCCGTCACAGGGCGATCTAACGCCACGTTGTCTCCCGCAGCGTCCAACAGTCTCAATTCGGACATGGCGAAGATGTAGTCGCGTTGCCGTTCGGCCAACCGAGTCGCGGTCACTCGCACGAAGCGGGCCGTCACCTTGACATCGTCCCGCACGGGCTCGGTTCCGGGGTTGGGAAAATCGGCCTCGGTGCGGTCGACCAGTCGGCGCACACCCTCCCGGAAATCGGCGTCGTCCGACGCTTCGACCTTGTATCGCACGGGGAAACCGAATCCCGCACCGATCCCGGCGAAGTCGTCGTGGCAGGCGATGGTTTCGATGCGGACAATGTCCCGCGACTGTCCCAGATCGACCTGAACCCACTTTTCCCGATCCGCCGACGGTTCGATGCGGCTGTGATAACCGTGCTCCGGCGGCACCGGTTCGGCCGGCTTTCCCGCAGCCGCGATCAAGCGGTCGAGCTCCCGCAGTTCGGGACCGCCCAGCTCCTGGATGCGTGTCTCCAGACTCTGCTGCTGCCCCGTGAGTACTCGCCGCCGCTCGACCAACCGTTGCCGTTGTGCGGCGGTCTCTGGATCGGGGTCGTAGGGCAGGTCGGCGCGGTCCAAGGCGGCAAACACGGCCTGCAGGCTGTAGTAGTCGTCCATGGTGATCGGGTCGAACTTGTGGTGGTGGCACTGAGCGCAGCCAATCGTCATGCTGTTGAACGTGACGATGGTGTTCTGGACCATATCGTCGCGGTCCAGGTGGCGCGCGATGCGGCCGTCCAGTTTGGTCTCGGGAACCTCGGCGTGCCCGATCAGATCCCATGGTCCCGCGGCGATGAACCCCAGCGCTTCGATGCCATCCGACGTTCCCGGAAAGAGGATATCGCCAGCGATCTGCTCGGCCACGAACCGCCCGTAAGGCTTGTCGTCGTTCAGCGAGCGGATCACATAGTCCCGGTATGGCCAGGCATTGGGGCGTGGCTTGTCCTTGTCGTAGCCGTGCGTCTCGCCGAAGTGGACCACGTCCAGCCAATGCCGCGCCCATCGCTCGCCGTAGCGAGGCGAGCTCAACAGCCGGTCCACCAAACGCTCGTAGGCGTCCGGTGCCTGATCCGCGACAAACGCCTCGACTTCGTCCGGCGTCGGCGGCAGTCCGGTCAAATCGAAGTACAATCGGCGGATCAGTGTTCGGCGATCGGCTTCGGGCGAAAACGAAAGTTTCAGTTCGCGATGTTTGTCAGCGACGAAAGCATCGATCGGATTGCGGACCGGTACGCCCAGCGGTGAATTCGGTACGGCCGGACGCACCAACGGGCGGAGCGACCACCAGTCGGTGTCGGTGACGCGGGAGGCTTCGAGCTTCACATTCGGCGGCCACTCGGCGCCCGCAGCGATCCACCGCCGGATCGCCTCGATTTCCGCTGCGGTCAGGGGATCGGCGTTCTTGGGCATCGCCGCTCGGCCATCGACCGGCACGATCAGTTCCAGCAGGTAGCTGGACTCGGGATCGCCGGCCCAGACCACGTCGCCCGAGTCGCCACCCCGCCCCAACGACGCGGCAGATTCCAACGACAGACCGCCCTTACGGTCCCGATCGTTATGGCAACTGAAGCAACGCCGCTCGAAGATCGGAGCGATCTGATCGAACGATGTCGTCGGTTCGCGAGCCGTCAGCGGCACGGCAGCAGGCAGTGACACAAGCGGGATGAAGAACACGATAAGCAACGCACGAGTCATGTCACCATCTCGGGAAGGACAAGTCTGCGACGCGGGGCAGCCGACTCCCGGTCAGGATGCCGGCTTTCACGCCTCCATCCGCCGTCCAACCTTACCCCGCGGTTTAGCATCGTTCGAGAAATAACTGTCCAGTGTTTATTGCTGATCATCCCACGGAGTGTGATGGCTACATTGGCGAGGCGACAGTTGTTTCTCGAACGATGCTTACTCACGGTTCCGCCACGCAAACCAAGTGGCGGTGGGTGCGGAGGAACAGCGCGTTGCCGACGATGGCCGGCGAGGCGTCGATGCCGTCCGGCAAACGGTTCGTCGCCAGCACTTCCAACGCGGCTTGGTTCTTGACAACCAGCGTGACTCCTTCGCGGCTGGTGAAGTAGATCCGACCCGCGGCGGCCACGGGCGATGCGTACAGACTCTGGATGCCCGGCAACCGCACGCCGTCGGTCAACACCTTGCCTGTGCTTGGCTCGACGCACGTCAGGATCGGCGTGTTGCTCTTCGTGAAGTACAACAGGTCTCCGTACAAAATCGGCGACGGGACGTAGGGCGTGTCCCGCTGGAGCCGCCAGACGATCTGGCGGGGATCGTCCGTTACGTCGCCGCGGGAATCCAGCCGCACGGCGACTGCGGCGCTGCCTCGATGGCCACTCATGCAGATCACCGTTTCGCCGAATTCGAGCGGCGTCGGGATCACATTGGTGGTCATGCCGCCGCACTGCCAAACGATCTCGCCGGTGTCCAGATCGTAGCTGGTGATCTGTCGCGTGGCAGGAACGATCAACTGCACACGACCTTGGTACTCGACGGGCAACGGCGTCGTCCAACTGGTGACCTCGTCGCGCTCGACGCGCCACTTGGTCTCGCCCGTCGCCGCGTCAAGAACCACCAGGAACGATTGTCCTTCGTGGTCCCAGTTGACGATCAGATTGTCGCCGTGGATCACCGGCGAGGCGCCTTCGCCCCAGCCCAGCCGCGTGATCATCTTGCCCAGGTCCCGCGTCCACAATAGGTTTCCTTCTAGATCGTAACAAAACAAACCTCGCGAACCGAACGAGACGTACAGTCGTTGCCCATCGGTCGCGGGCGACGCGGAGGCGTACGAATTGGTTTCGTGGCGACCTTCGTGCGGCAACGACTCGCACGCCACTTGTTGCCACCGCACTTGGCCGGTGGCTCGGTCCAGGCAGTACACGCGGAACTGGTAGAACCGCGTGGGCCGTCGAGTCATGTAGCCGCCTGGAGGTTCTTGCTCCGGCGGCGCGAGCCGATCGACTTGCCGATCCGTGGCGACTGCGGCGAGCGCGAAGATGCGGTCGCCCCAGACGATCGGCGTGGCATGGCCTTCGCCGGGAAGTTCGGCGCGCCACTTGACGTTCGTTCCCTCGCCCCACTGGACCGGCGGATTGCCGTGCGGGGCGACACCGTTGGCCAATGGCCCACGCCACTGATGCCAGTTGTCCAGCCGCTGACTCGAAAAATCGTCGGCTTCGCAAATGGCAGGCACCGCAAACGCCGCCCACGTCACGCAAACAGCGGCGGTCAACACGAGCTTCTGGATCGCTTGGAAATCCACCGCGACTTCCTCCTTGGAAACACGACGAGCCTGGGAACGAGGCAAAACGCTGGAGTGTACGCTTCAGCGTATGGGGACGGCTGACTGCAAACGTCGAACATCACAGCCCGAAGGCTTTTTCCATCTGTTGGCGGACGAGCGTCAGACGCGCCACGTCGCCGCCGCCCACCTCGGCGGTCGCCCAGCCGGCGAAGCCGATGTCGTCCAGCGCCTTGCGGACTTGGTCCCACGGCAAATCGCCCTCGCCGATGTCGGTGAATTTGTTGGCCGCACGGCTGAACCCTTTGACATCCAGCTTGACGCAACGGTATCCGAACGCGCGGATCCAGTCACCCGGCTGACCGTATTTCCAGTGGTTGCCGATGTCGTAGTACATCCCGACCCAGGGGCTGTTGAAGCTGTCGACAAACTCGACGAAGCGGTCCGCCGACTGCTCGGGCGGCGCATCGTGATCGTAGAACATTTGGTTCCACACGTTCTCGATCAGGATGGGCTGACCCAGCGAGGCGGCTAGCGGAATCAGCTTTTTGATCTCCGCACGGCAGCGTTCGGCGATTTCGTCGGCCGGTCCGTCGCCGCCCCGCCCCACGACGATCAGCACGCCGCTGCCGCCCGCGGCGTGGGACACGCGCAGACAGTGCTCGATGTTGGCCCGGCCCTGTGCCCGCTCTTCTTCGTTAGCGCTGGTCAGACGTTGCGACCAGTGGGCGTGATTGATCGCGTTGTGGACAAAGATGCCCGAACTGGCGACGGCCTCGCGAGCCTGTTCCGGCGTGAATTCCGCCGCTTGATCCAGATCCACTCCGTCCAAACCGGCTTCGCCCGCCAAGCTTAGCCGCTCGGCCAGAGTCAGCTTCTGTCCGTTCCGCTCGCGCGGGATCATCCCCAGCTTGCAGGACAACAGAATGCGTTTTCCTTCGGGTGGCCGGACGACTGGGGCCGGCTCAGCCGCCTGCCCCGCCGCTGGGCCCGCCACCAACGCTGCCGTGCCTGCCACCGAGGCGGCACCCAGTGCCATGAAACGACGCCGGTTCCAAGTCGTGTCTCGCTCTGTCATCGATGCGATCCTTTCTGTGCTGGCGATGCGAGGAAGATTCCGCTGTCTGGGATGATACCACGAAAAGGTTCACGATCAAACGGTCGGACGCGCGATCGCGAATCTCGTATCTCTCAAGACTCGAATGTCGTCTTGGATGCTATTTCTCGCCATGCAGCAAGGTGAGCGTCACGCGGCGGACGTCCATGACACTGCGGCCCGGGACTTCGAGAGCGCGCAGCACCAGTTCGCCGCGGCCTTGTTCCAGACGGACCTTGCCGACTTCGAGCGAGCGGAACTCCTTCATCTGCGATTCTCCCGCAGGCCGGGGCAATGTGTCCTGGTTGGTGTACAACGGAGGATCCCAGCCCGGCGTCACGCGACCGGTCACTCGGCTGTCGCGGAAGCTGAGTTCAATCAACGAACCCGCGTCGGGCAGCGGGCAGGTGTAGTCGATGACCACTTGATAATCGCCCGGCGTCCGGACCTCGATGTTCCAAACCATGCTGCCTTTACGGTCGGTCCAGTTGACGAAGTACGAACAGTTGGGTGCGCCGGAACTGCGTTGGACTCCGTCGCGCGGCTCGCCGTCGCGGGCGGGCAGCATGGTGATTGGGAATTCGGGGTAACCGACGGGGATCGGACGCTGGTCGACGCCTTGACGCTGCCGAGGCGGCAGGGGCTCGGTGCCGAACATTTCGGTTCGCCAGTCCTGGACTGCTTGCCGCAACCGCGCGGCTGTATCGGCCTGGGCATCGGCCACATTTCGAGTCTGGCCCGGATCGGCGACCATGTCGAACAGCGCACCCGTCTGGTCCAAACGGTATTGAGGAGTGCGGACACTGACCCGCCCGGCCCACGTGGAGAAGATCATGCGTTCGGGCCAGCCATCGCTGTTCCCCAGCAACAGCGGAGTGAGGTCAAGGCCATCGAGCGGCTTCGCGCCCACGCGAGCAACGCCGGCCAGGGCGGTGAGCGTGGGGAGCAGATCGATCGCCCCCGCGATTTCGGCAACTGTACGTCCGGCTGGCAATTTCGCGGGCCAGCGGATGAAGCATGGCGACCGCACACCGCCTTCGTCGGTGGTGCCCTTGCGACCTTTCATGCCGCCGTTCCAGCGGAAGCTGTTGGGACCGTTGTCCGAGAAGTAGACGACGATCGTGTTCTGGGTCAGTCCGAGATCCTCGAGCTTCTTCAGCACCCGGCCGACGTTCCAGTCCTGGTTCTCGATCATCGCCAAGGCACAGCGGGTATGGTCCGCGTTCTCCTGGGCGGGCTGGGTCGCCGATTGCGTGATGGGCTTGTTCTGGAACCGCTGCCAGTACTCGTCGGGAACGGCCCAGGGCGAGTGCGGCGTTGTAAACGGGATGTAGCAAAGGAACGGTCCGGCTTGGTTGCGCTGGATGAAATCCAGCGCCTCCTCGGTGCAGACGTCGACAATGTACCCGTTGGTTCGTTCCATGCGGCCGTTCCGCTCCAGCGGCGCGTCGAAATACTCGCCCCAATGGCCTGATGTATGGCCGAAATACTCATCGAAGCCTCGCGCCATCGGATGGTAAGGCCATTGGCTGCCGTTGTGCCATTTGCCGAACGCGCCGGTGGCGTAGCCGGCCGCCTTGAACGCCTCGGCAATCGTCCGCTCGTCCAGATCCATGCGTTCCTGCCCCGTCGACACTCCGTACACTCCGGTTCGCGGATGGTAGCGTCCGGTGAGGAACTCGGCACGCGTCGGCGCGCATACAGGACAGACGTAGAATCGGTCGAGTACCACGCCGCCGGCAGCCAACGAATCGATCGACGGCGTGCTGACTTGCGTGTTGCCGTTGGCTCCGTAGTCGCCCCAGCCCGCATCGTCGGCCAGGAAGATGACGACATTCGGCTTCGCGGCTTCGGCAGCCCGGACCGTGTTGCCGGGTACCAGCCACCAAGAAACCAGAATCAACGCTCCGAGAAACCCGGTCAACTCGCACTTCATTGCAACACTCCTTATGTCTCTTGCCGCGGTTGGTCAATCGATCGTCGTAGCGGTCAATTCGCGTGCCGAGCGAAGAGCCGCCAAGTTGAATTTCAGAGCCCGCTCGGCCTCGGCGACCGTACAAAGCGGTGTCTCCCGTCCAGCGATGGCGTCCAGAAACGCGTTGGCCTGGGCGACGAACAGATCGTCGCGATCGTTCACCGGAGCTTCTCGGTGTTCCCATCCAGTGGCGCCGCGCGGAAAAACGCTCCAGCGCTGGCGGTGGTTTTCGTACCGCAGGCTGCCGTTCTCGCAATGAACCTGGATCGACAACTCGTTGGGCGATTGGAATTGATTCAGCGTGTACCCCGCCAACACGTCGCCGTGGCGTGCGGTGACACATACCGTGTCCTCGACCTCGACCCCGGCCAAAGACTTGTGAGCGGCTTCGCAGTAAAGCCGCGTCGCCGGCCCGGCGAGCCATTGCACCGCGTCGGCCAGATGAGTCAGCGCGTCCTGGATCGCGCCGCCACCCGTTTCGTGCTTGGCGTAGTAGATCTCGCGGTACGCGGGCCGGAACGTCGGAAAATGTTGGCCCGCCACCACGGAGACATGCAGCGGTTGGCCGAAGGTGCCGGAATTCAAGAATTCCCGCATCTGCGCCAGGCCTGGGACAAAGCGGTAAACGTACGCGACCGCCGCCGCTCGGTGGCTCTCGGCGATCGCCTGGTACAACGAGGGCAGATCGTCTAATCGCGTGCTCAACGGTTTCTCGATCAGCACCGCGGCGCCATGCCGCAACGCCCGCACGGCGATCGGCACATGCAGATGGGCCGGAGTCGCCACGACCACCGCATCGTGATGCTGAGCCAACAAGGCCGTGAGCCAATCGTTGAATCCGACGACGCCATAGTCCGAGCCGACTCGCTCGACCAGCCGCTCGTCGATGTCGCACGCCGTCACCTCGGCGCGTCCCGTGCGCAGGAAACAACGAAGGTGCCTTTGGCCAATGCTGCCACAGCCAACGATCAAGACTCGATGTTGCACGATCGGTTCCTCCGAAGTTGCCGATTACGCGCGGGGCGTTGACGGGCGGCAAACCCGATCCCCAAGCACCTCGGCCAGCAGGTTGCCGTCGCGCGTCGAAAAACCGACATGGCTGTGCTGGCGGAAGCCTTCGGCGTATTCCCAGCCACTCTGGCCGCTCAGGCGAGCGACCTCCGCGCCCGACTGACGCATGCTCTCCAGGTAATCGTCCAGTCCCTGCGTTTCGTCCAGCCACTGGCGTTGGCTTTCGTGGCAGCCCAACATCCGCAGTTTGGTGTCCATCTGGCCAGTGATGTTCACAAACATATCCGGCATGACCAGCGTGCGCATGCCGTCGCGGTTCAGATGCGGTTGAGCGTGGTAGAGATAAACGTCCTGGTCGGTCGGTTCCTGCGGCGGGTCGCTGCGGTAGTGCCGCATCGCCCGGCTGAAGCAGGCCGTGATCGCCAACCGAGCCGTGTTCGTGTGATCCTCCATGTAATCGTTCAGCGACGGCAACAGTACGATCGACGGCTGGATCTGACGGATGATCGCCGTCATCTTGCGCAGCAGCCGGTCCTCGTAGAAGATCATCAAGTCGTCCGCGATCGGCGGATGGTGGACTGCACCAATCACCTCGGCGGAACGCTGTGCTTCCTGCAAGCGAATCCGCGTGATCTCCGCCTCGGACAACTCGTTGCTGTCCAAACTGCTGCGGGACAAGTTCATCGTATGCGGTTGGAATCCGGCCTCGGTCAACAGCGCCAGCGTGCCCGCCATGTTGAACTCGATATCATCCGGATGCGCCGCCACCGCAAAAACGGTCCGTGGTTCAGACATGGCACTCTTCACTTCTTGATTGAAATCGCGATGCCCTGGTCCGGTTATAGATTCCCTTCGAGTTGACGGCAAGGAGTCAACCGTTAAGCACACGCCCCGAATGGTTACCCCGGTTGCATTCGCGGGTGGCTCGGGTACACTCGCGAGCGTTTCCACCAGTTTTGGCGGGAGCCCCTGTTGTGGGAGTGCTGCATCGATTCCTCGCTATCGAGCAGACGCCCGGATCGGTGCATGTGGCGTTCCCCCCGTCTCAAACCTACGGAGAAACCAGATCATGACGTTCCTGTTTTACCGCGTGCTGTTTGTCGGACTTCTGGCCCTCCTGTCCGTCGCGATGGCGGATCGGGCTTTTGCCAAGCGTCCGAACGTGTTGTTGATGCTGACCGACGACCAGCGATCTGACGCTGTCGGACTGGGCGGCAGCCGATACTTGCAGACACCGCATATCGACCGGCTGGGCAAAGAGGGCGTTTACTTCGCCAACATGTTCTGCACGACGTCGCTGTGCTCGCCCAGCCGGGCCAGCATCCTCAGCGGCTTGTACGCCCACACGCACGGAGTGACGAACAATTTCACCGAGTACCCCGTCGGCTTCAAGAGTTTCCCGATGGTCTTGCAGAGCGAGGGGTACGATACGGCCTACGTTGGCAAGTGGCACATGGGCGAGGAGAATGACAACCCGCGTCCCGGTTTCAACTGGTTCGTCACGCACAAGGGTCAGGGCAAATATTTCGACACGGAATTCAACTTCAACGGTCAGCGCCGCGAAGTCGTCCCGGGCTACTACACCACCGTGGTGACCGAAATGGCGATCGATTGGCTCAATCGTCCGCGCGGCGAGAAGCCGTGGTTGCTGATGGTCGGACACAAGGCCCCGCACAGCTTCTACTTTCCCGAGCCAAAGTATGAGCACGCCTTCGATCAGGTGCGAATTCCCTACCCCGAGACGGCCTTCATGCTGGATGACAAGCCGGCCTGGATCAAGGACCGGCTGTACACGTGGCACGGAATCTACGGGCCGCTGTTCGACTGGCGAAAGAAGTTTCCGGACGACAGCCCCGAGGCCGTGAAGGATTTCGAAGCGATGACCCGCGCCTACTGGGGTACGCTGCTCTCCGTCGACGACAGCGTCGGCCGCCTGTACGAAATGCTCAAACAACGCGGCGAACTGGAGAACACTGTGGTGGTGTTCATGAGCGACAACGGCATTCTGAACGGCGAGCACGGCATGGTCGATAAGCGGACGATGCACGAGCCGAGTATCCGCGTGCCGCTGTTGGTGCGCTACCCGGGCCTGGCCGATCCGAACCAGCCGAAGACGATCGAGCCCCAGGTGCTGACCATCGATATCGCGCCCAGCATGCTCGAACTGTGCGACGCGCCACCGCTGGAGAACATTCACGGCCGATCGTGGGTCAAGCTGGTGCGGGAAGGCGATCCCGAGTGGCGCAGGTCGTGGTTCTACCACTACAACTACGAGAAGCAGTTTCCTTACACGCCCAATGTCCGCGGCGTGCGCACCGAGTCTTGGAAGTACGTTCACTACCCGCACGGCGACGGCGGACCGGACCGACACAAGGCCGAGTTGTACAACATCGAGTTCGATCCGGAGGAACGGCACAATCTGATCGATCGACCGAAATACGCACCGGTCGTCCAGCGGCTGAAGGCGGAACTCGCCCGATTGATGGCGGCGACAGGACTGACTCCGGAAACCGACACGATGCCGATCGACGAGGGCATCAAGCAGGAACTGCCGGACGCCAAAATCCGTTGAACTCAGTCGGAGGAACGATCGATGAGATTTCGCTTGCTATTCTTGGCCCTCGCCCTATTGTGCATCCCAAGCGGTATTCGCGCGGCGGACAATCCCAATGTTCTGTTCCTGGCGATCGACGATTTGCGCAACGATTTGGGGTGCTTGGGCGCCGAGCATGCCAAGACGCCTCACTTGGACGCCCTAGCCGCGTCGAGCCGGCTGTTCACGCACCACTACGTCCAGGTGCCAACCTGTGGAGCGTCGCGTTGCGCGCTGCTCCGCGGACGCTACCCGGATTTGCCCGCGCATACGGGCAACGGCGCGATCGCCAGCACGCATGGCCAATGGGCGGCGCAGAGTCTGCCGGCGGTGTTCCGACAGCACGGATACCGGACATTGGCGTTGGGAAAGATCTCGCACCATCCCGGTGGTCGAACGGGCCGGGGGTGGGCCGAGGGCGCCGAGGAACTGCCGGGTGCCTGGGACCGCTGCTGGGTTCCCCAGTCGCCGTGGACAACGCCCCAGGCGATGATGCATGGCTTTGCCAACGGCACGCCCCGCAAGCCCGGTCAATCGCCGCCTTGGGAAGCGTTCGACGGCCCGGACGAATCCTACCCAGATGCCTGGGTGGCCGCCGAAGCGGTCACGACGCTGCGTGAGTTGGCGGAATCGCGGCAACCCTGGTTCTTTGCCGTCGGTTTCTTCAAGCCGCATCTGCCGTTCGCCGCGCCGAAAAAGTGGTTCGACCTGCACGACCCGGACAGAATTCCAGTCCCGCCGGTAAGTGGACGTCCCGCGGAGCCGTCGGGCTGGCACGGCAGCGGCGAATTCCGCGGCAATTACGGCCACGGAGGTCGCGACCCGGAGAAAGATCCTGAATATGCTCGCCTGATGCGTCACGCCTATGCCGCATCCACCAGCTACATGGACGCGCAGGTGGGCCGTGTGCTGGACGCTCTTGGGCCACTTGGCTTGGGCGACAACACCGTGGTCGTCGTTTGGAGCGACCACGGGTTTCTGTTGGGAGATCACGCGATCTGGGGCAAGCATTGTCTGTACGAACACGCGATCCGTTCGCCGCTGATGATCCGCTGTCCTGGGCTGTCACGCGCCGGCATGGCGTCCGACGCGATTGTCGAAACCGTGGATGTGTTTCCGACCCTGCTGGAACTTTGTGCGTTGCCGGCTCCCGAGGGACTCAGTGGTCGGAGTCTGCTGACTCAACTGGCCGATCCCGCGGCGACCGCGACCAAGCCGGCGTTGTCCTTCTGGAGCGGCGGCCAACGCAGCGTGCGAACCGATCGCTGGCGGTTGATCGTCCATCCGCGCAAAGGCGACGGCCAACCGGGCGTCGAACTGTTCGACTGCCACTCGGACCCGCACGAATCGCGGAACGTGGCCGCTGATCATCCGCAGCAGGTAGCCCAATTGTTGGCTGTTCTGCAGCAAGCACCCGACCCGTCGCGGCCCGCCGACCGGCGCTGATCCATCGTCATTTCGATTCACCTGAACGCTTTTCCTTTACGCAGGAGACCCATCATGAGAACGACCGATCCGTTGAACGCGGGTTTTGGCGAGGCCGCCCAGATGTTCGGCCGGTTGGCCACTCCGCTGCTTCGTTGGACCATCGCCTCACTCGCTCTGCTGGCCGCGGTTTCGTCCGTCTCGGCCGCGGAGAAGCAGCCGCCGAACATCGTGTTCATCTTTGCCGACGATCACACCACCCAGGCGCTTAGCGCCTACCGGCATGCGCTGCGACTGGTCGAGACGCCGAACATGGACCGGTTGGCCAAGGAAGGCATGTTGTTCGAGCGGTGCGTCGTGCCGAACTCGATTTGCGGACCCAGCCGAGCCGTGATCTTGACGGGCAAGTACAGCCATCTGAACGGCTTCTACCGCAACGGCAACCGCTTCGACGGCTCGCAACAGACGTTTCCCAAGCTGCTGCAGCAGGCCGGCTACCAGACGGCTGTGATCGGCAAGTGGCACCTGGCGAGCGACCCGACGGGCTTCGATCATTGGCACATCCTGCCCGGCCAAGGCATCTACTACAATCCGCCGATGATCCGGGACGGGCAGCAGGTCAAGCACGAAGGCTATACGACCGATCTGATCGCCGATTTCTCGATTGAATGGCTGAAGCAGCGCGATCCGTCGAAACCATTCTTGCTGATGTCCCAGCACAAGGCGCCGCACCGCGAATGGGCGCCCGCCCTGAAGAACTTGGGCTGGAATGGGGACCGGGAGTTCCCCGAGCCCCAGACGCTGTTCGACGACTACAGCGGACGCGGCCGGGCCGAACACGAGCAGGACATGACGCTGGCCAAGACGTTCAGCGATCGCGATGCGAAACTGGTGGCACCGCCCTATCTCACCCCGGCGCAACGCGAGGAGTGGGATGCCTACTACGAGCCGCGCAACCAAGCGTTCCGTTCGGCGAACCTGATGGGCAAGGACTTGGTGCGTTGGCGCTACCAACGCTACATGCATGATTACCTGGGCTCGGTTCTTTCGGTGGACGAGGCCGTGGGGCGTCTGCTGAAGTTCCTGGATGACGAAGGCCTGGCGGACAACACGATCGTCGTCTATTCGTCGGATCAAGGATTCTATCTGGGCGAGCATGGCTGGTTCGACAAACGCTGGATCTACGAAGAATCGCTGACCACGCCGCTGTTGGTCCGCTGGCCAGGCGTCACGCAGCCCGGCGCCCGCCAAGGCAGCCTGGTTTCGATTCTGGATCTGCCCGAAACGTTTCTCGAGGCGGCTGGTGTTGCGATACCCGACGACATGCAGGGCCGCAGCCTGCTACCGCTGCTGCGCGGGCAGGCACCGGACGATTGGCGATCCAGTTTCTACTACCACTACTATGAATACCCCGGTGCGCATAGCGTGCGGAAGCATTACGGCGTGGTGACGGACCGGTACAAGCTGTTCCACTTCTACGAGCCGGAGATGAACTACTGGACGCTGATCGACCGGCAGTCCGATCCGCACGAACTGACGAACGTTTACGGCAAGCCGGATTACGCCGCGGTCCAGCGGGAACTGGCGGCGGAACTTGCCCGGCTGCGAACGGAATTGAAGGTGCCAGACGAGGACGCGGCCGATTCGCGGACTCCCGCGCCGAAGGCTCCCGCCGCGAAGAAGAAGCCGGTCGAACGGACGAAACCGACGCCCTGAGCGCGCGGCGCCGTCGTTGGAGGTTGCGATTCAGCGTGACTCGGGTCGTTTCGCCGCACGCTGAAGCGTGAACTCCAGCGTTCATGGTTTCAAGGAAAGGCAGGCTGTTTGCACGGACTCTCGGAAGCCGACTTGGGATTGATTCTGCTGGCGCTGGCGGTGCTGATCGGTGCCGCCCGACTGCTGGGCGAGATTGCGCGCCGGTTCCAGCAACCGGCCGTGCTGGGCGAATTGCTGGCCGGAGTGGTATTGGGGCCGACGGTGCTGGGCACGCTGCTGCCCGAGTGGCATCACGCCCTGTTTCCTGGCGACGGGGCAAAAGCTGTTGTCTTGGAAGGCATCGGATTCCTGGCGATCGTGCTTTTCCTGCTGGTGGCGGGCATCGAGGTCGATCTGTCGACCGTCTGGCGACAAGGACGTTCGGCCCTGAAGGTCGGTATTCTCGGCACCGTGGCGCCGTTCCTGATCGGATTGGGTGGGGCGTGGCTGATCCCCGAGGCATTGGGGGCGACGCCGGATGCTGACCGGACAGTCTTCGCGCTGTTTCTGGCTACCGCGCTTTCCATATCCGCGTTGCCCATCATCGCCAAGACGTTGATGGATCTGAACCTGTACCGCACGGATGTTGGGATGGTCGTGGTCAGTGCCGCGATCTTCAA
This sequence comes from Pirellulaceae bacterium, assembly GCA_023382975.1. Classification (GTDB taxonomy): domain Bacteria; phylum Planctomycetota; class Planctomycetia; order Pirellulales; family Pirellulaceae; genus SKKK01. The sequence continues at coordinate 20,469 of JAHDXO010000086.1, read as the reverse complement.
CGACTTGATCGGCTGGACGGTCTTCGCGTTGATCCTGGGGATGATCGGAGGACAGGGTACAGGTTGGGGAATCTGCGGCACGATGGTGCTGACGCTGGCCTTTCTCGCCGTGACGCTGACGGCCGGTCGTTGGCTGATCCATCGGGCGCTGCCCATTTTGCAGGCCTACGCCCACTGGCCCGCCGGCGTGCTGGGCTTCGTCGTGACATTGGGACTGCTTGGCGGAGCGTTCATGCAGTCCATCGGCGTCCATGCCATTTTCGGCGCCTTCATCGTCGGCATCGCAGTTGGGGAATCATCGCACTTGCATGAGCGGACGCGGACGCTGCTGGAAGAGTTCGTATCGTTCATCTTCGCGCCGGTGTTCTTCGCCAGCATCGGATTGCGGGTCAACTTCGTGACCAACTTCGACTTGCCTTTGGTCGCGATGATCCTGGTCTTGGCATGTGTCGGCAAAGTGGCTGGAGTGGTTGTGGGGGCGTTGTGGGGTGGACTGCCCGCACGCCAATCGTGGGCTGTCGGGTTCGCCATGAACGCTCGCGGCGCGATGGAGATCATCCTGGGCCTGCTGGCCTTGGAAGCCGGCATAATCAGCGAGCGGCTCTTCGTGGCGTTGGTGGTGATGGCCATCGTCACGTCCGCGGTGAGCGGGCCGCTGATGAGCTGGGTGCTGCAACAGCGGCAGCCATTCCGGCTGGCGAGCGTGCTGTCGTCCAAGCTGTTCGTCCGGAATCTGGCAGCGACGTCGCGGCACGAGGCGATTGACGAACTGGTGACGCTGGCCTGCCAACATGCCGCCGTGGATCCTGTCCGGATTTCGCGATTGGTGTGGGAACGCGAGATGGTCGCTGCGACCGGAATCGGCAGCGGCATCGCGCTGCCTCATGCCCGCGTCGACGGATTGAAGAACGCCGTGGTCGCCATCGGACTTTCGGAAGCGGGCGTCGACTTCGATGCTCCCGACGGCCAGCCGGCCCACGCGATCTTCCTGCTTCTTACGCCGCAAGACGCCCCGACGGTCCAGTTGACGATCTCGGCCAAGATCGCCTCGATCTTCCGCGATCCCCACGCCTTGCCCCGGGTCATGCGAGCCGGCTCGTACACCGAGTTCCTGGCGGCGCTCAAAATCCTCGAACCGCAGTAGCCACCATGGACGAGCCGCCTCATCCGCTGCCTTACTCCGATACCAAGCCGACAGGAGCGGCCGATTTCTACTTCGCCATCAACGCCACGTTCCGCTTTCTCCTCGAGCGGTTCGGCATGGCGGGCCTCCAGCGGTACTGGACCGAACTTGGCGAGCAGTACCATGCTCCGGTCACGGCCCGCTGGCGTGAGCACGGTTTGCCGGCCATCGCGGATTATTGGCGAGCCTTCTTCGCCGCCGAACCGGGCGCGGTAGTGCGAGTTGCAGAGAACGACGCATCGGTGATCGTGCAAGTGGACGTCTGCCCGGCGATCGCCCATCTGAGAGCACACGGCCGCGAGATCGTGCCGTGTTTTTGCCAGCACTGCTACTTCGTCAGCGAAGCGATGGCTCGGCCAGCGGGCTTCACCGTTCGCATCCAGGGCGGCAACGGTCGTTGCCAGCAGACGTTCTCGCCGCGAGCAGCGGTTGCCGCTCCCCAAGAACTCAGCCAGATCGAGGCCGCGTCATGCTAGGGGTTTACGATTTCTGCGGGCATTACGAGTGGACGTTCCAGTGGCTCCATCGCGAGGGCGGCGATACGCTGGTCCGAGAGTACTGGGCGGAGGCCATCGGCGGCGACTCGCAACAACACGCCGCTCGATTGATCGCCGAGAAAGGATTTGCCGGCATGGCCGAGTACTGGGGCCATACGCTCGAACACGAATCGGCCGGTTACCGTTGCACCAGTGCTGACGGGGTCTTTCGCATCGACATGCATGATTGTCCGTCGAAGGGCTTCCTGTTACGCAACGGCTTGGAGCAGTACGAAAACTACTGTGCCCACTGCCTGGGATGGATCGCCCCCGCCCTCGGACCGCTGGGCTATTCGGTTGCTCACCAGCACAACCGCCGCGGCCAGTGCTGGTGGGAGATCCGCCGCGCCGACGACCCCGCGCCGCCTAGCCAACCGGGCGAACTGTCCGGCAACCACGACGTCCGCTGCCGAGACGATTGGGAAGCATGACGGGACGGGGGCTATCCTCTTTCCTGTGCGAGTGAGCCGTCCGTGCCGCATGCGTCGGTCAGTTATGTTGCTCTGCTCGACCGCGTCTTGCATATTGCCAGACGCTGACGACGAGTGTGACGGCAGTCAACGGAATCACGTACCAAAGCATCGCGGCCTGAAACGCGGGCAGGGCGGCGTAGTGCGTGGCGTGCATGACCAGGTACGCGGTGTAAAGGACGTAGTAGGCCAAGAACAACGCTCCCTCCCACCGACTGATCGTCCCGCCTGTGTAGAATACGGGCAGACAAGCGACGGCTGCGGCGATCATCACGGGAATGTCAAATCCGATTGCAGCGGGTGAGACGCGGATTCCTCCGGAAGTGACCAGGCTGCTCAAACCGAGCACCAGCAAGAGGTTGAAGATATTGCTGCCGACGACGTTTCCCACGGCGATGTCTCGTTCGCCGCGGACGGCGGCCGCGATCGAAGCGGCCACCTCCGGCAGCGAAGTCCCCGCGGCCACGACCGTAAGCCCGATCACCAATTGGCTGACCCCCAGCGCGGTGGCGGCCGCTACGGCGCCTTGGACCAGCCAGCGAGAACCAAGGACCAACAAAGCTAAGCCAAGCAGGATCAAGGCGACATCCGCCAGTAGCCGTCCTGCCGAACCCGGGGTACGAGTCGTATCCGATGTAGAAACCGCCGCATCGGCAGCGACCTCCCGACGACTGGTTCGAATCAGCCATCCCGTGTAAACCAACATGCCAGTGACGAACAACGCCCCGTCCAGGCGACCGATCGCACCGTCGAGTCCAAGCAGCAAGGTCAGAACAGAAACCGCAATCATCACCGGCACGTCCAGCCGCAGCAGTTGTCGCGCGACCGCCAGCGGCGTGATGACCGCCGAGATGCCCAGGATGAGCAGAACGTTGAACACGTTGCTGCCGACAACGTTGCCCAACGAAAGATCGCCTTTCGCCGACCACGCTGCCTGAACACTGACAGCCAATTCCGGCGTGCTTGTTCCGAAGGCGACCACGGTCAAACCGACCACCAACGGCGAAACACCCATCGCAGCCGCGAGGCGTGACGCCCCGCGCACCAAGCACTCAGCGCCCACGATCAGCGAAACCAACCCCAGTACGAACAGCAGGAATGTCAACATGCTCATGGTTTGAAGCCCAAACGATTTTGCGTTGCCAAGTCCACCAGTCTAACCCCCGCAACCTGAAAACAGAATGCCGTCGCGCCGATACGCCTCTCTCGACACTTCGCCCGTCGTCCGTTGCACCCTCGCGGCCATCCGAGTATTCTAACTCGGGGTGTTACGAAGCAGCGATTCGTATGCCGAAGGCGAGCGCAAACGAAGCGGAAGGAACTCCGTTCCAAGGGGGAAGAGTACAATGCGGAAGCGGGACATGACACCGACCAAATGGCTGCGGCGGGCGATTTTCTTTCTGGTATTGTCCGGTGCTCTAGTCCAGGCGACCCCGGCTTGGGCTCACAAGCTGTTTGTGTTCGCCGCGGTTCGCGGGAAGATGATCGAGGGCGAGGTCTACTACCAGGGTGGCGATGCGGCGCGGGACATCAAGATGACCGTTCTTGGGCCCGACGGCACGAAATTGGCGGAGGCGACGACGGACCAGGACGGCAAATTCTCGTACGAGCCTCAGTTCCTGGGCGACCACAGACTGGTGGCGGACGCGGGATTTGGACATCGCATCGAAACCACCGTTCCAGCGGCCGAACTGCCGCAGGATCTGCCTCCGTTCGCTGCCGTCGCCTCGCCCGCTTCGGGAACGGCGGGTTCCGACGAATCCCGCCCGCAAGGCCCTGAGCGGTCAGTCGCCAACGCCGACATTCAAGCATTGGCCCAACAGGTCACGGCCCTGCGCCAGGATCTAGACAAATGGAAAACGCAGTTGCGGATGCAGGACCTGCTGGGCGGGATCGGGTACATCCTGGGCCTGATGGGATTGGCTTCCTACCTGTTGCGCAAGAGAACCGGTTGAGATGGCTGCCTCACACTGGCGACGAGCCCGGCGGACGTTCAATCCAATTCGTCCGGCAGATCGACGCCCTCGATCAACCGAAATCCGCCGCCTCGCTCCACGAAGATCGGCACCGCGTTGGGTACTCGCATCCGCTGCACCGTCCGCTCCGACAAACCCAGCGCGCGGCCCAGGATGCAGCGGATCGTTGTGTAGTGAGACACGACCAGGACATCGCCTCGACAGGTACGATCCAGTCGCTCGATGACCGGCCAAGCTCGCTCGGTCACTTCCCGGAGATTCTCGCCGCCCGGGGCCTTCTGGAAAAAGTGATTGTCAAACTGGTTTAGCGCCGGGTCATCGCGGTATTGCGGATGCTCGGCGAACACGTCGCTCGCTCGTCTCGCATCGAACATGCCGAGCGACCGTTCGTTCAGGCCGGTGTCGTTAGGCAAACGGCGAACCGCGTGTGGGAGTTCAGGCAGAATCAGGTCAAGTGTCTCGCGAGCGCGCTCGAGTGTCGAACTGACCGCGGTCGTGATCGACGCGCCGTTCCACGCCGCCAGCAGGCGACCGGCGGTCACCGCTTGAGCACGACCGCGTTCGGTAAGCGGCGTCTCCATCTGGCCGCAGAACGTGCGCTCCTGCCGGTTGATAACATTCAACACGGATTCGCCGTGACGAACGAAAATGAAGTGTTCCATCGGCAAAGTCGCGATCTTCCTCTTCGGGCTCGAACGGTTCCTACTGGCGCAACAGGAACAGCGCGTCCCGCTCGCCCACCTGCACGCTGCCTTGAACGGGCGCCCCATTGTTGACGGCGGTGTCTTGACGGGCCGTGGCTTGCAGACGCCGGTATTGCCGTCCGGGCGAAATCGCCGAGAGATCGAACGTGTACGGCGCGAGACCCGGGTTGGCCAACACCAATCCATGTTCGAAGACTCGGCACATGGCGTCGGGGTGAGGGTGAACCTCGAGTCTCTCCAACGTGACCGGCTCCGGTCCTTCCACACGCACGTTCAGACGAATGGTCGGCGAGCGAACGTCTCGAAAGTAGAAGGCGGAATCGAACGGTTGCTTGTTCAGCCAAGTCATGGAGGAAACGAGCGGCGTGTCGGTCGATTCGTCTTGCCCGACGGTGCCGATGCGGACATTGCCCCACAGCCCCTGATCCGTGACGGCGTGGTCGCGAGGGCCGCAGTCGGCCACGAACTTCAGCCGCACCGAGCGCCCGGCATACTTGTCGAGAGGCACGCGGCAGGCAGTCCACTCGTGCGCCTTGGTGTCCTGGGCAAACAATCTCTCGAACTCGGCCACCTCTCCGTCGGCGATCTCGGCAGCCCACACTTCAAACCAGACGCCGTCAGAGCGTTCGGGGCTTTTCTCGCCCATCCCCAAACTGAACCGCAATTCGGCTTGCTCGGGTACATCGACGTCTTTGCACCAGTAGACGTATCCCTTCGCGCCTTGGTACGGCGGATGGATCGAATAGGCATCCAACGTAACATCACCGATCGTCTGCCGCGGCCGATAGGTCACGCGAGCCCCCGTCTCGCTGTTGATCGGCGTTTCCGGCCGACCACGCAGGCCCATGCCCGTATGGTTCGGCATCGGGCTCATCAACGTCACGCTGCCGCCGGACAGTTCGACCCGCACGAATCTTGCCATCGTCGCCGGATAGCCGGCTCGAGGTTCGCCGCTCATGCGCACCATCACGACCAAGTCGCTGCCCGCCGTCGCGATGTCCGGAATGGAAAACTCGAGATCGCTTGCGGCGGACTGCTCGGCGGTGATCCTCAGCGGGCCGGAGCCACCTTCGATCGTTACGTCACCTCGCAACTTTGCCGCAAGCTCATGCCCGGCGAGCAGGTTTGGTGTTTTGGCGGCCAGATGGATGGCGGGACCTTCGGGGCGTCCGAGCCAACCCAGCCGGTTTTCAGCGCCGGCGCGAAATTCGTCCCAGATGCCCAACTGCCCGCGGGGGCCATCCGTGTCGCGCGGCGGCGGAAACGAATAGCAGAGCATGGCGTCGGCAAATTGCGCCGCGGCAAAGGCCAACCGGTGCCGCGAGAACGGAACGTCGGGCGTCGTCGTCTCGCCGGGATTTTCGGGGACGGGTTGAATCCATTTGTGGTTGATGTACGAGAAAGCCGGGGGGTGCGCGTTCGCCTGCCAGAAACGATGGCGGTTCAGGCCTCCCGACCAGTCGTCGAAGTCCCAGTCGTTCAGATTCGGCCAACCTTCGCTCTCGATGCCGTTCAGCAGTCCCCAGGCACGTTGTGAGCGAACGCCGCCCGGCCCCAGGGCTCCGTCCGCCAGGATCAGGAAGTCGTCGCCCATCTTGTCGCGCAACTTCCGGGCGAACTCGATCACCCCAATCCCGTACTGGTTCACGCCGCCGACGACGCCGTCATCCACTTCGCCATCTCCGTCGGTGTCGCCGTGGGTTTGATGGAACAAGACGTCGAACTCGAGTCCATCGAACGCCGCCAGCTTGCCGCCCGGCCCAAACCAGGCCGCCAAGTCGTCGACCAGCAAGTCGTCGCACGTGCGTCCCTGGGCATCCCGAGGACAGTGCGTCGCGTGGTTGTAGTACCACATCAGATGATTGTGCTTCCCCCACGGACCTTCGGCGGCGTGAGCGGCGGCGCGCGAGCGGCCCGTCGGGAATGCCAACGGCTTGGTGCCGTAGCAACCGCGTCGAACCACGATGGTATTGGCCGCGGCGTCGACCGACTCCAATTGCACCTGTTCGCAGTGCTTCCAATCGTGCTTGCCGTCCGCGGCGATTCCGAACAGCGCGAGATCATCGTTCGATGTGCGGTAGCGGCCGGTCGCCGTCCGGAAGTCCCGCGCGTCTTCGACGCGGATGGTCGTCAGACCCTCCTCAGCCGGTACGTCGCTCAGGATGCGAATCGCGCGACGGTACACCCAGTGCCCTGGATGGTAGTGTTCGGCGTGGTAGCGAGGATCGCGGGCATTGCCGTTGAAGTGGAGCAGGACGGCCTGACGCGGATTGCGCTGTTTGAACCGCGCGAAGAAGTCCGGGTTGCGAGCCTCGGTGTCGAGCACCTCCTCATCCAAGCACTTGCCCATGATCCCCATCAGGCGGCTGAACTCCGTCTCCCAGGCGTCGAACGTACCCTGCGGACGCCGCGCGGCGCCCTCGGCCGCGCGGAAGAAAAACACGCGAGGGTAGTCGGGGCCGAGCAGTGTCAGCTCGCTCGGCGCCCGGACCACGGCCAACGGCTCGGCGGCGCTGATCGAAAGCAACTGGCCAATCGTTGCGTTCAGCCAGACGCAAAGCAGCCACGCGGTCCACGGGAGTACGGGCGAACGCGACGAGCAGAATTTCGAGCGGTAGATGGTCATGTATCCGGACCTTCACGACTTCGGCGACGAAACAACGTCTTCTTGGGTCCAGCGGCCGTCGATGCTGCGCCACATCGTGCCGTTGGGATTCTTGTCCTGCAGGCACGCGGGCAACCGGTGGGGGCGAACATTGTCGTAGCTGGCCAACATCGCAAAACGCCGCAGCGAGGCCGGAATTCCAACCGCGGTAAAGCCCGGATGACCGGTGGCCGGGTACGGGCCGCCGTGATTCATGGCCGGACTGACCGCCACGCCGGTCGGCATCTTGTCGTTCAGCAACCGTCCAACTCTCGGCCGCAGCGCCGCGGCAACACGATCGTAGCAGTCGTCGTCCGATCCCGCGGTGTCCGAGTAGATGCAGCCGGTCAAATTGCCTTCCATCCGGTCCAAGACACCGCACAACTGGTCGAGATCCGCTGCCACCACTAGCAACGAAACGTTTCCGAACGCCTCGGTCTGCAACGCTTCCGAGGCAGCCAGGAACTGCTGTCCGGTCACTCGCAGCAACGTGTTCGCGAAACTGTATCCGCGTCCGCCGCCAGCCGTGCCGCCCACCAGCACTTCGGCGCCGGCTCGCGACAGTTCCCCGACGCTGGCGTTCAAGCCGCTCTGGACGCCCTTGGACAGCAGTGTTCCAATCGGAGCGGAGCCGAATCTCCCCGTCAACAGTCCGATGAACTGTTCGGTCGCATCGCCCGCCAGCAACGCCACCAAGCCGGGATTCGTGCAGAATTGCCCACTGCCCATCAGGCAACTGGTCGTGAACTCGGCGGCCAGCGCCTCGCCACGCTCCCGGATCGCGCCCGGCAGGATGACCACGGGATTCACGCTGGACAGTTCCAGGTAGATCGGCTTGCCGGCCGCGTCGGCGGCGGCCTTCAGTTTCAGGCCCGCGGTGCGGCTGCCCGTATAGCCGGTCGCGCCGACTCGCGGATCGGAGATCAAACGCTCGCCGTCCGCGTGGCTCGTGCGGTACAGCAATCCGATCGCGCCGGTCGGCAGCCCGCTGGCCTGCCGAGCTTGGTCGGCAGCCTCGGCGAAAATCCGCGTCGTGCCCGGATGGGACGGATTCGCCTTGGCGATCACGGGATTTCCCGCCGCGATGGCTGCCGCAAAATCGCCGCCCGAGATGCTGCCGAAGGCGAACGGGAAGTTGTTCGGCCCGAACACGCAGACCGGCCCCAACGGCTCGAAACAAGCACGGATGCCCGCCCCCGTATCGATCGTCGGTTGGGACCAGGAACCTTCTCGCGCCGCCGCGGCGGCTTGCCGCAATTGGCCGGTCGTACGCGGCAACTCCACGTCGCCCAACCGTGGCGACGCCGGGAGCCCCGTTTCGAGATTCGCCACGCGGACCAGCAGGTCGCGCCGGAGTTCAATCTCCGCAGCGAACTGTTCCAGAAACGCGGCCAATCGCTCGCCCGGCAAGCGACGCATCTCGCGAAACGCGTCGGCCGCGGCGGTCAGTGCCGCGTCGCAGTCCGCCCAACTGCTGACCGGGTACTCGTCCGGCAGAGGCTGGCAAGTTGCAGGATCCTCGGCGCGGAAGGTGTCGATCGCGTCGGCTTCGCGCCACTGCCCATCGATCAAGATCGGTTGTACGGTCATCTTCGCCCTCGTTGTGTTCGAATGCAGTTCGATGTTGTTCTTTCTCGTCGTAGCCCAGGCTGCCAGCCTGCGGCATCTAGCCCTGCTCCACCGGATTGATCAGCGTGCCGATCCCGTCGATGCTGATCGCGACCATGTCGCCGGAATGCAGCGTGAAATTGGCCTCGGGAATAACGCCGGTCCCGGTCAGCAGGAACGCACCGTGGGGGAAGGAATTCTCGCGTCCGAGCCAGCCGATTAGTTCCTCGAACGTGCGAGCCATCTCGCTGACCTTCGTCGTGCCTTCGAAAACGATATCTCCCTTGCGGCGGATGACCAGCCGGATCTCGACCGCTTGCAACGGCGGCATGACGCTGGCTAACGTCACGCACGGACCAAGTCCGCAACAGCCGTCGTACACCTTGGCCTGCGGCAGATACAGCGGATTCTCGCCCTCGATATCCCGCGAACTCATGTCGTTGCCGACTGTGAATCCGGCCAGACGCAGGTCGGAGGTCAGCACCAGCGTGATCTCCGGCTCGGGTACATTCCACTTGGAATCCGACCGAATCCGCAACGCCTCGCCTGGCCCGCGGACGCGGTGCGGCGTCGCCTTGAAAAACAACTCCGGCCGCGGCGACGCGTAAACCCGATCGTAGCAGGAAGCCGCCGACTCGGACTCTTCCATCCGCGCCGTGCAACTGCGGCGATAGGTGACGCCGGCCGCCCACACTTCCTGATTGTCGATCGGCGCCATCAGCGTCGCGGCTTCCAGCGAAACCGACTTGTGCCGCGAAACCAGGAAGTCCGCGACTTCCAAGGGGTCGTCGGCATCGAGAATATCGGACAAGCACCGGTATTGGCCTCGTGAAAAATCCAACGGCGAAAGCCGCTCGTCGTCCAATTGGCCCACCGCGATCTCGCCGGTCGGCATTCGGTATTTGGCAAGTCTCATGGTCCGATCACCGTTCTTTCCAGAAGAATCCGATTTGTGGCACACACCCCAAGATTAAACCACAACCGCCGCTCCTTTAGTATCCCGTCCGCGGTAAGAATGGAGCCTCTCACGTTCGTCCGGACATCGGCAACTCAACGCTGGCGACAGTGCCGCTATTTCAGGATTCCGCTGGCCCAGACGGCCAGTTTCTCGCGGGAGATCTTGGCGTTGTGCCGGATGTCGACGGGCAGGCTGCGATGCAGCAGGATGGTGTCGACGGTGCGGGTCAGGGGGTGATTGCGGGCTAGTTGGCGGAGTTCCTCGATCAGTTGCTCGCGTTCGGCGGCTGTCTTCGGGAACCGCTTCGGCCAAGGTTCGACGACGAACACGGGACGCTGTTGACCAGCGGGGCCGACGCCGACCAGCGCGGTGCGGTAGACGGCTTCGTGAGCGTTCAAGATGGCCTCGCAGGGAACGGTGTACATCGTCCCTTCGGCGGTCAGCACCCGATGCGCCTTGCGTCCGCAGAACCAGAACCGATCGTCGTCGTCCAGGTAGCCCAAGTCGCCAATCCGGTGCCAAGCGGACTGGCCGTCGGCGATCTTGTGCAAGGCGTTGGCTTCGACGCGCGTGACGTACTCGGAAGTGACGACGGGGCCGCGCACAATGATCTCGCCGATCTCGCCGCGAGGCAACTCGCGGGCCTGATCGATCGAGGCGATCGGCCCGTCGTCGACTTGGATGACCTTCCATTGGATGCGAGGGAAATGACGCCCGACACAGGTGCCGGCTCCGTCGCGACTGCGCGTCGCGGTCTCGGCCAAAACTTCGCTGGCCGAGATCGAGGCTACCGGCAGCGACTCGGTGGCGCCGTAGGGCGTGTGGATATCGCCCTCGGGATGAATCACGTTTTTCATCCGCCGCAGCACGTGCGGCGGTACGGGCGCACCAGCCGAAAGAACTCTCCGCAGCGTCGGCAGACGGATCGAGTGCTCTTCGCAGTAGCGGCCAACCACGTTCCACAGCGCGGGCGAGCCGAATGATTGAGTGACCTCCCAGTCGCGGATCGGCTCGACGATGTTCCGTGGATCGACCGAGGCGGGGCGGGTCGGATCCATGTACGGGACAACGGTAGTGACGCCCATCGCGCAATTGAACAAGCCGAACAGCGGGAACCCGGCCAGATCGATCTCGCCCGGACGAATGTCGTAGAATTCGCGCAGTTCGTCGACTTGGCAATCGAAGTTGCCGTGCCGATACAACACGCCCTTGGGCGGTCCCGTGCTGCCCGTGGTGAAGATGATCGCGGCCGGGTCGTCGGCTGCCGTCGCGATCGGCTGAAACCCGTCGCTCAGTCGGCGCCGTCGAAGATCGGCCAGCGTGACTCCGCCCCAAAACCATCGGCTGCCCGCGGTGACGTGGAACCGCGACTTCGGAAAGCGGTTCCGAAACAGACTGCGGATCGCATGGGCCAGGGGAATCGCCACAAAACCGTCCGGTTCGACTTCCTCCAAGCACCGGAGCAACGCCGCACGTCCCATGCCGGGATCGATCAGCACCGAGACCACCCCGGCTTTGAACAAGGCGAAAACCAACGAGATGAAATCGATGCCGGGCCGAACCATCAACACCAACCTCATGCCCGGCCTGACTCCCATGTCATGCAGTCCGTCGGCCAGCAGATTGCTATCGTCGTGCAACTGCTGAAAGGTACACTGGCGGTACTGCCTGCGCCCCTTCGAATCCCGTCGGCCTGATTCCACGACGGCGATTCCCCGAGGGTCGAGCCGTGCGGTCTGCGACAGCCGCAGACCGACATTCACCGGTGGGTTCATGATCACTCCTGTTCCGTCAGGCGAGCGTTCAGCCAGACCGCGTGGTCTTGGACGTCGCCCCGCTCGCCCAGATCGACGATCAGGGCCATCGCCGGCGCCCCGCGGGTATCGACCGACATAGGCCGAGGCGCATCGCCGCTGCGCACCGGAGGGCTTTCCCAAGCCGTCTGCCACCCTCCCTTTCCGTCGCTCAGGAACACGCGGAACATGGCGCTGCCGTTGGGACTGGAGGAATCAGCCAGCGCGACCTCCGCCGCAAATCGCTGATACCGGCCTCGCAACGCATAAGCGGCTCGCGACGCGCTGGGCATCCCGAGCCCTTTGGCGTACAACTGGCCGCCCACACGCAGTTCGCCACCCAGCGAGGTCCGGTCGCGTCCCAGCGGCAAGGTCTGCGAAAGCAGGGGGATGTGTTTGTAGCCCGCGGGCTCGAAGTCCGATACATAAACGATCCCGGACTCGAGCGGCTGCACGTACACCACCTGCTCCTGAAACGACGGTGCATCCGTCGTCAACAAGACGCCGTGGACCAAAGTCAGACGGACGAGATTCCCCGGCCGTTCGATCTTGTCGACCAAGAGGCGAGTGCCGTCGGCCAGTCCGAGCAGAACACGCGGCCCCCGAGCGATGACGCGGACGCCTTGCGACGGATTGACGACCAAGGCCGTGATCTTGTTCAGCGGCAACTGCACCTCGCGACCGCGAGTGACAAAGGCGAGTGCGACCGAAATCGCGCCGTCGCGGGCTTCTTCCTCCACGATCGACTGCGCGGTCCCGGCGACGACGTCGCCGTTCTCCAACAACAGAAGATCCTCCGTTCCCTCGGCTGCCACGATTTGTCGCCGCACGTCATCTCGTACCCGCGCATCGACGGACGGATTGAAAACCACGCCGCGGACACCGGCCAGCGACACGTCGACACGGCCCCACAAATCGGAATCGATTTGCAGCCGATCGTCGGCGATTTGCAGCACGTCGCCGATCAGCCACGAACCGTCGGTCAGCACGATCTGCGATCCGCGATCCGAATCGCGGAACGCGCCCCACTGGACAAGTTCTTTCGTCGCCACGCGGCGAGGCTGCGGATCGGCACGCAGGACAAGCGTCCAATCCGCCTCGATCCGTTCGAGCGCAGCCGGGAAGTCGTCGCCGCTACGAGTGAGGACCAACGGCGTGCCGCCGACATCGCCTCGCGCTGGGCCAACGAACGCTGCGCCGATCAGCAAGGCAGCGAGGCCCAGGGCAGTTGCCCAGCCGGAATGGCAGTCAGGCGGATGTCCACGGCGAACGCGATGCAAATTTCCCACGGCCGACGACCCTACCGTTGGAAGATGGGCAGGTAGTTGTTGGGCATCTGCAGGATGATGCAGGCCATCGCCGTACCGTACTCGGGTGAGATTTGATCGAACCAGGAACCGTCGGACTTCTGCTGGGCAAGCAAGGCGTCGTGGATCGCCGGATACCACCGCTGCCAGCGTTCGCCTCCGGCTTGCCAGAGAGCTTGGACCGCATAGTAGTGGCCGTAGTAGAAGTGGGCATCCCGGCTGGATACGTCGCCCCGCGGGATGTGGCGCAGCAGATAGTCCAAGCCGCGTTCGAGTTCATCGCCCTCGTAGATCCCCGCATTGTAGAACGCCACGACGCCGGCGGCGCTCCGCGGAAAACGGCTTTCACCGGGCTGGGACAACTGGTACATGAACCCACCGTCCGGGTTCTGGCTGCGCTTAACATACTCGATGCAGCGATCGATCGTTTCGTTGGGGACGTAGATCCCTGCATTGCGGGCGGCCCGCAGCGCCATCACTTGGCAGATCGTGACCGAGATGTCGGCGTCGTTACGTTTGGGCTCGTATCGCCAGCCACCTTCCTCGTTCTGCGTATTGACGATCAACTTGACCGCCGCTTCCAGCTTGTCGCGGACCATCGAGTCCGGGTACATGCCGTAAACTTCAGCCAAAAAAAGCGTTGCGAACCCGTGACCGTACATCGGCCCGTGGCTGGACGAACCAGGGGCGACGATAAAACCGCCCTCGCGGGAATTGTTCAGGATATGCTGGACACACAGATTGATCTCGCCGCCAAACGGCCCTCGGCCCGGCGTACTGCCGTGAGCCATGAAGGCCATGCCGGACAGGCCGCAAATCGCCACGTTGCGACTGTAGTTGCCGCGTCCGAACGATCCGTCTTCGTTCTGATGGGAACTCAGATAGGCCAGGCCGGCGGAAACCGCCCTTTGCGTTTCGGACGTCATCAAATTGCTGGTCGGCTGGTCGATGGCGTCGCGGGAACCTTGCGCCAGTGCGGATCCTGCTCCCATCGCCGCGCAAGCACCCGCCGTCGCGGCCGTGACGAGAAACGTTCGGCGGTCCAGTCGTGACATCGCAAGCGACTCCGTTTCTAGCGTGTGGCCCGTTCTTCGGCGAGCCGCTGGTAGTATTGTTCGATCAATCGTTCGTACTTTGGCAGAAACTCCTCCGCCATCCCGCTCTGCATCTGCTCGCGCACCCGAGCCGGCAGATGCCCCCAAACCTGCTTGAGCGTTTCCATCACCTGAGCCAACCTCGCGTCGTTTGCGTCGCTCTGACCGACCCGAGTCTCGCTGTCGCGAGCCGGTTTGCTGCCGCCCCGGTTCTCGCCGCTGCCCGCCTTGCTGCCGGGCTTGCCCTGCTTGTCGGGGTCGGGCGACGGTTTGCCGGCGCTACTCGATGAACCGCCCGAGCACTGTTTGTTCATCTGCTCGATCAACCGATCGAGATCGTCGACAATCTGTTGCTGGACCCGACGGGTGCCCGCCGAGGCATCGCGACGTGCGATCAACTCTTCGGCCGTTCGCATCTGGCGACCGATCGTCAGGAACGGGTCGGCGGATTCGCGGCCAAAATCTTCGCCCGTCCCCAATTGGTCGAGCAATTCGCGATCTAGACCCGACGAAGCCGGCGAGGCTGGCGGCGATTCAGCCGCCGGAACATCCAAACCTTCGAGCAGTTGATTGTCCAAGTCGTCCAGGAGCAGATCATCCAGCGAGGCGGCCGACGGCTTTTCCCGGTTTGCAGGCTCGTCACTCGCCGGGTCGGCAAGGGCGGTACCTCCAGCCCACAGCGTCCAGACCAGGAACAGCCAGCAGTGTATTCTCACGACAAGTTCTCCCACCTTATTGCTCTAGTATGGGCAAGTCCGACGTATCTGGCAACCGTTCGGGATCGTCTTCGGGCCGTTCGACCGATTCCTGAGACAATTCCAGCATCAGATCCGCCAGACGGCCTTGCTCGGCCGCCAATTCGTCCATACGGCGCAGCGCGGCTTCCGCTTCCGATCCCCCTTTCTGGACCACGTCGCCCAATTCGGCCGTCTGCCGATTCACCTCGATCTGCATCGTCCTCAGTAGTTTCAACTCGGCAAGTTTTTGAATGGCGTCTTCTCCGGCCTGTTCTGGTGGCGTCTGGCCGGATGGAGGTGCTTCCGGCGGCGGGTCTTGAGAAGGTGCGTCCTTCTTAAGAGCCTCGATCAAATTTCCCAGACGAGCCATTGCGTTGCGTTGGTGACGTTCGGTCGTCGCCCCGGTTTGCTGCCGGTCGATCGCCCGCGCCGCATAGTCCATTTCCGTCGCGGCTCCGCGCAATCCCAGCGCGAAGACTCGTGACTGAACGACTTGTTCGGCTAAACGGGTGGTTTCAGCACTGAGCACCCGCTGGGCCTGGGCCAAGTCGCGCAGCGATGTCAATTGCGCCTTGGAGAACGGGGATTCCGAGTCGCCTCGTGCAAGTTCCAGGTCGATGGCTGTATCCAGCAGTCCCTGTTGGCGGCGGACCAGGGCGGTGATTTGCTGTTCCAGTCGAGCCATTGTTTCCTGGAACAGATCCTTCTCAAGCTTTTGGCGCTGGGCCTGCAATCGCTGTTGGGCTTGTTCGAGGGCCTGTTCCGCCTCTTTTGTATGCTGCATTGTTTCCGCCGCCTGCCCCTCCTGCCCAGCCTGTGCCGCCTGTTGCAGATGGGAAGCGGCTTGTTCGAGCGACTCGGCGGTCTTCTCCGCCTGCAACCGCTGCAGGCGACGTTCCAAGCGTTTCGCCTCGTCGCCCAGTGCCTCGGCCTGGCGCGCGAGACGTTCGAGTTCGCGGCGACGAGCGTCGGCATCCGTAGTCTGCTGGTTCTGCTCCAGTTGCTGCCGCAGCGTTTCCAGATTCCGCCGCAGTTGTTCGATCTGCCGCTGAGCTTCGTCGAGTCCCTGCGCTCGCCGCCCCAGTTCCTGTTCGCGACGATTGGCCAGCGCGTCGAGCAGATCCGCCAAATCGTTTTCGACATGGCGTTGGGTATCGACCGCTTGGCCCACTTGGTTCTCTTCGATCTGCCGCCCGCCTTCCCGCATCCGTCCGCTGATCGCAGCCTGCCGGGCTAGATGCACCGCATCGGCCAGCATCTCGGCCGCCAGAGGCTCGGTGTCCGTCAATTCCGCCCGCATCTGGTCCATGCGGCCGAGTGTCTTGTCCAGACGCCGCGCCAGTTCCGACTGACGTTCCGATTGGCGTTTCAAGGCCGCCTTGTCCTGCGGCGAGAGATCTTCGGGCCGCTGTCCCAGCGTGTTCAGTCGCAGTTGGTCCGTCTGTTCCGTTATGGTCTGCTGCTCGCGCCGAATGCGGCTGATCTCGCGAGCGAATCGCCGGTAATTGTCCCACTGAGACAAGTCGCCCAAAAGGTTCTCCAGCATCGCGATCACCTGATCCTGGCCGCCGCCCACGGACGACAGCGATTGGCGCAATTCGCCCGTGGCCGAATCGATGCCGCCGCTGTCGTCCGACGGCACGGCGGAGCGGGCCAGTCTCAGGCTGCTGACCAACTGCCGCTGGATTTCGGGCAGATGCTGTTGTCCGATTTGATTCACTGCCCCCAGCAATTCGCTCATGCGCCGCAATGTTTCCGGGTTGTCCACGCGATTGGTCGCCAATTCGTCCAAGACGGCGGTGATCTGAGCCGCAACGCCATCGGTGGGATCGGTCAGGTTCCGGCCGACCTGGCGCTGATTCAGCTCAGCGCTCTGCAGTTGGTCGACATCCTGCTTGTCTAATTCGCCGGCCACTTCCAGTTCGATCTCGATCTGCTTCGTCTGGGCGCGAGTCTCCTGTTGCAACCGCAGGATCTCGTTCAATTGGCCCAAGATGAATGCCTGGCGCGCGGCGAGCCGTTCGTCGAGTTCTTCCGCCGAGATGATCGTCAGTCGCCGCACCGAACTCTGCCCCGATTGCGGCTTGTAGTCTTCCGCCACCATCCACAATTCGATCCACGTACCCGGCTGGAGATCAGCGATCCGCGACAGATCCCAGGTGGACTCGATCGGGCGCGAGTCCCCCAGTTCGCTGGCAAACCGCAGGCCGCCGTTCGCCGCGGCGGGCGGTTTGTCTGGGCCGCGGTACAACTCGAACCCCTGCTCGTCGCTTTCGGGTTGATCCCCGCGGCGGTAACCGATGGCGACGGACTGGAGCGCCAAGTCGTCTTTCACCGTGGCCCGGACCGGAACAACGGCCGTGGCCATCACAAACGT
This sequence comes from Pirellulaceae bacterium, assembly GCA_023382975.1. Classification (GTDB taxonomy): domain Bacteria; phylum Planctomycetota; class Planctomycetia; order Pirellulales; family Pirellulaceae; genus SKKK01. Next base: position 3,082 of record JAHDXO010000086.1, on the reverse strand, counting down.
GTTCGCCCCCGGCTTTTCCAAGGTGACGACCGGCGCTGCGTCCGGGACGACTCGCAGATTCCAGGCCCGGTCGCCGCGTCCGCGCAGCCCCTCTGGGTCGGTCACTTCGAACCAGTAGCGTCCCGACGCCTCGACAATCCAGGGTGCGGAATCGTTCGCCGAAAGCGCAAAGGTCAAACCGTCGCCGCCCACCTTCGCATTCCATGTTTTCTCTTCTTCCCGCTGTTCTTCGGCAACCCGCAGGTCGACGGCGGAAACCGGTTGATCCACGCGACCGATCACGGCGATCTTCGTGCCCTGCAGAGCCACCACGTTTTCGCCGCTGCTTTCGACTGGCCAGCCCGTGTACGCGGGGGGATGCAGGTGCAGTTTCAATTCCTCGATCCGCGGGGGCTCCACGACCTCCAGATGCCGCCACGCCATCGCCGTGTCATCGCCGCCGCTGGCCCGGTAACGGAACGAAAGTTGGACATTTTCCAGCCGATGGACCATGCGATCGTTCAGCCGGTTCATGTTCTTGGTCTGAATCTCGGATTCCGCGGCGCCGTCGAACCAGTAGTGGATTTGAACCGCATCCGGCAGTTCGCCACGGCCATCGAACAATTCGACTTCGAAGTCCGAACCGGCCGCAAGTCGTACCGGCGGATCGACAAAGACCAGCTGGTGGCGCCGAGGCCAGGGAGCCGATTGCCAAGGCATCGCCAGACGCCGCGCGGCGAGACCGGCCGAAGCGGGATCGAGTACGCAAAAAACGGCCACCAGCAGACAGACAGCGCCCGCCGCCAACGCCGTCCGCCAAGGCTGACGCAAGTCCACGCAACCGTCCACGTCCAGTGACTCGATGTCGCCCGTCGCCTGGGCCACCACCGCACGACGCAAATCGGCCGAGCCGGCGATGGCGTCGTGCTCGGACTGGCCCACAAACGCCAATCCGCTGCTCAACCGGTTCTGCAGTTCCGGAAACCGCTGCTCGATCCACTGCGCGATCTGCAAATCGCTCGGCCGATACCCCAGACCCGGCCACAGCCAACGGCGGACGCTCCAAATAACCGCGACGAAGACGAGCCCCGAACCAATCAGCCGAATCCCGAAATCCTCGAAACGCACCACGTAATCCAGCAGACCGATCAGAAAAACCACCGAGACCACCAGCAGTAGACTGGCAGCCAGCGCGTAGACGGACGTCGCCCGTCGGACTCGCCGATTGACCTCCTGAACCCGCCGTTGCACCGGATGCAACATCATGGACAAACCAATCTGCCAACTAGGTGAAGAGAACCCATCGACTTCCACTGAAACTCATCATAACACACACGCCAACCAGCCGTCACCGGTCCCGAGCGTTCCCGTCGCGGATGGCGCAGGCGGCGCATTTCCGCCTCGTGCTGCGGCTGTTCGATCGATATGCTATCCTGGCGGCGGGCGTTATTCGCAGAAGTTGCGCGAATTCGGCTCCATGGTGACGAGGACTGCCAGATGATCGAAAACCGAACCGTATGCGCTGTCGTATTGATCGTGTGCGTCGCCGCGGCAGACCGTCATGCCGCAGCGCAGACGGCTCGACAGTCGGCGCGACCAGTCCGCTGGTTGCACCGCCATTGGGAAACTTGCAGCCTGCGGGAATCATCGCCAGAAGGCATCCGCCAGGTACGACCAATCGATACCGGGCTCGCCGCTTCGGACCCGCGAGTTGCTCCCGTCGCAGCCGAGCCGGTCATCTTCCCCGACGTCCGGTACGCGAAACTCGACGGGGTCGAGCCGAATTTGCTGAGTCTGGACGTTCACGCACCACGAGATGCCCGCGGTTGCCCGGTGCTGGTGTACGTCCACGGCGGTGCGTGGAGTTTTGGCGACAAACGGGCCACGGGGCATAAGGTTCCCTACTTCACCGGACGAGGTTGGGTGCTGGTCAGCCTGAATTACCGTCTGTTGCCCGCCGCGGACCCATTGGTCCAGGCCCAGGATGTGGCCGACGCCCTGACTTGGGTCCACGATCGCATCGAGCGATACGGCGGCGATCCGAACGAACTGTTCCTCATGGGGCATTCCGCCGGCGCTCATCTTGTGTCCTTGGTCGCGACCGACTTCGGCTGGTTGGAACGGTCCGGCAAGAACCCATCGATCATCCGCGGCGTGGTACAACTGGACACGGCCGCTTTGGACATCGTTCGCCTGATGGAAACGTCGGCGGATTTCTACACGCGGTTCTTCGGAGACGACCACCGTCAATGGCGGCAGGCTTCGCCCGTATCGCATGTTGCTGCTGGCAAGCCGATCCCACCGTTTCTGCTGGCGGTCGCCGGCGGTCACCAAGCGACTCGGCTGCAAGTGGCTGGATTTGCCGCGGCGCTGCAACAGGCCGGAGTGCGCGCCGAAATTCTCGAAGCCGCCGACAAGACGCACACCACGTTGAACCGCGACTTGGGCCTCGCCGGCGACGCGGTCACGGCGGAAGTGATGGAGTTCATCGACTCGATCCGCACCCCTCGCCGTTGAAACTCGGCGATGTGGGAAATCCCACCGTGGGGCCGGGCTTGGCGAGCGGTGGGCGTGAGCCCACCGGTGGAATGCGGTGCGCAGGAATGCACCGTGGGGCTGACGCCGCCACGCTCGCCAACAATTCTCGGCGAGCGGCACGGCGTCAGCCTGCCGGTGGAAGATTGGCGAGCGGCACGGCGTCAGCCTGCCGGTGCAGTGCCTGTGCGGGGAAATCCCACCGTGGGGCTGACGCCTCCACGCTCGCCATGATCGGTGCGTACGCCGCTGCGATTCTGTCCTACAGTTGCGCGAAGTAGTCGTCGATGTCGGCTTGTTGCTCGCTGCTGCGACCGATCGCCAACAGCTCGAGTTCGTCGTCTTCTTCACGGCCCCAGGCCCGGTCGCTGACCCGCAGGTCGTCGCGGAGCAACTCGTCGAGCACGCGATCGACCACCAGTGGCCCGCGTCCGCCGAGTGGCCCGCGTCCGCCGGCCGCGGGTCCGATTAGCGCCGCAATTCCCGAGTCGCGTTCGGCGCCCGCGACCCACTGTGGCCCGCGTCCGCCGGCCGCGGGTCCGATCAGCGCCGTAATTCCGGAGTCGCG
>JAHDXO010000085.1 GCA_023382975.1 Pirellulaceae bacterium | reverse complement strand
GGATTGTGGGCGGCACGTTGTTCACCGTGACTGGCAAACGCCAGACGGCGCTGCCGAATCCGTGTTCGCCGCGGATTTCCTCGGGCGTCAGCGCGCGGGTGAAGACCTTCGCCTCGTCGATCAGGCCGACGAAAGCATTGTCGCCGTAGGCATCGTTGCCAATCCAGAAATCGGAAGTCAGGTTGAGACCGGCACCTAGTGTGGCGGTGCGATCCAGTTCGCCGTTGATGTAGATCTTGATCTCGCGGGTCTGCGGCGAGTAGCTGGTGGCGACGTGATACCATTGACCGACTTCGATCACCGCATTCGATCCCCACCACACATCGGTTGGGTTGTCCGCACCGAGCCACACGCGATTCTCGCCATCGGCGCCGAGCAGGTGCGAATTCCACCACGATTCCGGACTCGCCACTCGCTGGAAAAAGTGCCGTTGCTGGTCGCCGTTACCTACGCCCAGCACGCCACGGCCGGCAGGCCAGCCCCAGGTCGCGTCCTGTTTGAACCAAGCCATCGTCGTGATCGCCGTATCTCCGCCGGCGAATCCTGCCAACGTCCCGCGGACCCGGCCGCTGAACGAAAATGCTTGTCCCACTTGACCCGGCGCGTACGTCACCCAGCCGTCGATGGTGCCATCGTTGTCGCCCCAGGCGTCCAGCGCGCTGTTCTCTCCCGGCCACCAGCTCAGTAGATCTGCGATCTGCGGCGTCCCGCCATCGTCATCGCGGATGCTCACTTGAATCGTGTACGTGTCCTGATCCGTCCCGCTAGGGTTATCGTCCAGGTACTGATGGGTTTCGTTGAACGAGGTCGTACCGGCAGGGTACTGGAACTGTTCGACGTTGCCGTCGCCCCAGTTGACGTCGAGCGTAAACTCGTCGCGCGAGCCGCCCGTTTCCGTGACGACGATGTTGTCGAATTTGGCGCCCCGGTACGACCACCAGTTGCGATAGTCTTGATGCATGATGATTCCATCCACCCTGGCGAACTGTTGCGACGTTAGCGGGTAGCGAGTCGTCTCGGTGAGTTGACCGTTCCCGAAGTCCGCTAGCCCGTAGACCTCGCCCGCGATGGGATCCAGCACGGTCGTGAGCGTCACCGGCTTGTCAAAGCCAACGTTGGAGAATCGTTGGATGTTCCCGGATTGTCCCGTAATGCCTCGCACATCGAACTGCCACACGGGTTGTCCGTACGTAGAAGTACGGCCGTCCATGAACCATCCGGCACCCAGGTTTTCATTCGCTCGGAAGTACACGCCGGCGTTGCTCGATGGCGGGTACGTCAACGAAGCATAGGCATCGAACGAGAGCCGATAGACTTGATCTTGCAGCAACCCGTCTGGTGCGAAAACGTTGTCTACCATGGCCATCTTGGCACTTTCCGTATTCCAGAAACCATCGGCGACCTGACTGCTCAACCCAGTGCCGGAATTTACGTAAACACGCCCATCCGCATTAGGCAGGGTACTGGCAGTCCAACCGCCTTGCCCGGCCAAGAACGTGCCGGCCTCGTACGCCTCAAAATCCTCGCGAAAGGCCGTGCGCGTCGAAGTTGCCACGAGATCCACAAACGTGCCGGACAGGATGACCGTCTGGCCTTCGTCGATCTCCGCGGGCGCGACTGCGACGGAGGTGAATTGAGGGGGCACGTTATTGACAGTCACCGTGGTCGATCTGGTGTCGGTATCCCAGCCGTCCGTTACCTGTACGGTCACGATTCCGAAGTAATCGTCCACCCACGTGTAGGTCGCCTTAGGGTCGGACGACCAGGAAGTGTCCCAATTTCCGTCGCTATCGAAGTCCCAGCGATACTCCAACGGATTGCCATCGGGATGCCAAGAATCGGACGCATCGAACACGACGGCAGAACCCTCGTCCTGTTCGTAAGGTCCGCCGGCGTCGGCTACCGGCGGGTTCTCGTTCCGCTCATAGGCTCCCATATCCACAACCGGCGGCGCGCCGTTGCCCGTGTCGGCGACAGCGACGACATCGAACCGGCGAGGCAGCATGTCCAGGTCAAAGGGAATAGGCTCTGCGGTGTCCCCATCGCCGTCCAAATCGGCTGTGTCGGTCGGCAACGCGGCGTTGTTTCCCGCGTCGATCGCCGGCGACCCGGCGGCCAGACGCAGGTTGCCGTTGGCCGCATCGACGAACAAGGGATCCAGGTCCAGGTTGCCCATCCCGGACCAGCCGCCTTGGACGGTGCTGTAGGTGACGGTCGCGCTGGCGGGCGGATAGATCTCGCGGCCATCAGGCGCCGCGTTGCCCCAGAGAATACAGTTGGTCAGCGTCGGAGAACTGGAGGAGCCGTTAAACATGCCTCCGCCGTAGTTGTTGGCCGAATTGCTGCTGAAGGTGACGTTGGTCAACGTCGGAAAACTGGAGTGGTTGTACATGCCGCCACCCGAATGATCCGCCGAATTGCCGCTGAAGGTGACGTTGGTCAGCGTCGGTGAAAAGTAGTAGTTGTACATGCCGCCGCCGGAGTAGGCCGAATTGCCGTTGAAGGTGACGTTGGTCAGCGTCGGCGAACTGCCGTAGTTGTACATGCCGCCGCCGTAGCTGTGCGAACCCGTCCCGCCTGCGTTTCCACCGGTCACCGTGAAGCCGTCCAGGAGGGCCCCGGTGACGGACCATGCGTAGACGACGTGGTAGCTGTTGTCGCTGTTGTCGCCGAGCGCGCCGATATCGCCGCTGAGCGTGGTGACGTTGGTCAGCCAGTCGCGCTGATCGCGGTCGGTCTCGGTGCCGGCGAACCCGCCGTACAGGGCCACGTCCGTCTTGAGGTTGAAGGACACCGTCCGGTTGGTGCCCGTCGTCGGCGTGTACGTCCCCTCGGCGACCCAGATTTCGTCATTCGCCTCGGCCGCGGTTAGGGCGTCCTGCAGGCTCGTGTACGCTTGGTTCCAGGAACTGCCGTTGTGGGGTGTCCCCAGCGCATCAAGATCGACATAGATTGTCGACAACACGCGCCGGTCTTCCAACGGTTCGACAATCAGGCGGCGAGCGAATTGGGGGTACTTGCCCCATCTCCGTGCGAAGCGGCGGCTGTGACGGAGACCGTTGTTTCTGTCACGGGACATGACCATTCTCCTTGTCGGCGGCTCCCAGGCTGCGGTGACGCGGTCCGGCGAGTCGAAACTCTTGGAACTTGGACCTGCGACATGCGGTGACCGACGACAGGGTCAGGGCGTGCCGTACAAAAAAGAATTCCGCCAGAAAGCAACACAAGAAGGCCGGATTGCGAAGCGGAAGAGCGGATAGCGGCTAGTGCGTTGAAGGCGGGAGCGAACATGGATCGATAGTGATCCCCCGCAACCGTCGGTGATCTAGCGGACCAGCCCGGCGGTGGCAAACCATGAAGATTCGCCGGATGCATGGCTTGGCGCCTTCGAACGCGAATAGAAGGACGCGTCTCCTTCGTGCGAACCCACCACTATCGAGAATCCAAGATGCCGGCGACGGTGGCGACTCGCACTGTCTATTAGGTTACCGCGCAGAGCGGATAACAACAATCGTCTCGACCGAAAAGTCTGCTATTCTTTTGCGAGACGAGCCAGGGGAGTCAACAGCATGGGCGAGCGACGTTTCTGACTCGGTTGGGTTAGCCGGTCCGGCGAAATCACGGCAATCGAGACTACTCGGCCAACGCTTCATGTTGAGCAACAGCGTGGCTTGTCCGCAGCCGCTGCGAGGTGACCCTAGTAATCCCGGAAAGGGCCGCGGGGTTCGGCGGCTTCCATCTCTTGCTGCCACTGCCGGAAGTGCTGCTCCAGTTCGGCGGCCTTGTCCGGCATGGATTCGATCAAGTTCTGCTTTTCTCCGATGTCTTGCGACAAGTCAAACAGGAACTTCTCGCCCGCGTTGTTGACCCATTTCCAGCAACCGACTCGCGCCGCCTCGCGATCCTGGCGTTTCCAGAACATCGACTGGCGCGGCGAGGGTTGGTCGCCGCTCAGCACGGGCAGCATGTCGAAACCGTCCAAGACGACGTCGCCGGGCGGCTCGACGCCGGCCAGGTTCAAGAGGGTCGGGAGCATTTCGAGCGTCGTAAGAAACTGATCGTTCACCGTGCCGGCGGGAATTCGGGGCGGATAGCGGACCAAGCAGCAGACGCGGATGCCGCCCTCGAACACTTGGCTCTTGCCGCCTCGCAGAGGCCGATTGTCGGCAGGTCCGGAGCCGCCGTTGTCCGAGAAGAAGATGACGATCGTGTTGTCCGCCAGACGGTACTCGTCCAACCGGTCGAGCACATCGCCGATCGCCGCATCCATGGCGGTGATCGAACCTAGATAATGAGTCTTGCGAAGCGCAGGATTGGGCAGTCTGGCAGCTTGCCCGTAGCGAACACCTTCGACAAGACCTTCCTGCGCGTACGGATCCGGGTACTTCTGGCGCCACGGGTCCGGTGCCTGGGCCGCGGCCCGGATTTCCGGATCGAGGCTCGAAGCGTTATGCGGGGCATTGAACGGCAGATACAGGAAGAAAGGACGTTCCTTGTTCTGCTCCAGAAACCGCAGCGCTTCGCGGCGGAACAGATCGGTACAGTAGGTACCTCGATCCTCGATCGTCGGCTGGTTGTTGCGGTACATCGACGGCACGCCGTACCGTTCGTGCGTGTAGTAATCGATCCCCGTGTTGACGAACCCGTAGAACTCGTCCCAGCCGCGCGCCAGCGGAAGATACCGTCGCTGCATGCCCAAGTCCCATTTGCCGAAAATGCCGCTGTAGTACCCGGACTGCCTGAGCAAACGGGGCAACAGAATTTCGCGTGTGTCCATGCCGCCGATGCGTTCCCAGGTTACGGCGTATTCTGCGGGCGAGTAGCGGTGGCCGTAGTCCGGCGCCTCGTTGCGGATCATGTCGTAGATGCCGTTGCGCTGCGGATACCGGCCGGTAAGCAGCGCGCCGCGACTAGGCGTACAGGCCGGCCAAGCGACATAGAAATTCGTCAACCGCACGCCTTCGCGCGCGATGCGGTCCACGTGCGGCGTCAGGATATGCCCGCTCAGCACGCCCAGATCGTTGTAACCCTGATCGTCCGACACAATCAGCACGATATTGGGCGGACGATCGCTGCCCGCAACGCTCGATACGATCCCCGCGACAGTCAAGGTGGTGGACAAGAGAATGAAGAACGCATGTTTCATGACGGATCTCCTGATCGGTACATTGCCGAAAGTGTCGCCATTCTAACACGGCCCCGTCGCGTTTTGTTCGACCGCAACCGAATCCGGAGCATGACCTTGGCAGCACGACCCGAAAGGCACGGATGGCAAGGCCAGGGCACGGATAAAGGTAGCGACGGTGCCGATTCGCTCGAAATGGCAAAGGCCCAAGAATCGGACTGGCGCGGCGTCCGCGTGGGACGCCACACGGCAAGTCAGCGATGACGCTACTCTGGCGGGGTCTTTCTGGCCGCTGCTGTGGTTGACGAAACAACTTGCGATCAGCTAGTTTGGCAATCGACGTAGTGTGATTCACGCCGAGTCGCCCGCATCCACCGCGGGGGGCGAACCTGTGGAAAGACGAGGTGCGACGATGATTCAATTCGATGTCGATCTGGCGGTGATCGGTTCCGGTTTTGGCGGAAGTCTGATGGCGATGATCGGCCAGCGGTTGGGGCTCAGGACCGTGCTGATCGACCGCGCGAGCCATCCGCGGTTTACGATTGGGGAATCTTCGTCCCCGGTGGCCAACATGGTACTGCGGGATCTGATCCAACGGTACAGCCTGAATCGCATCGAAGCGATCTGCCAATATGCGTCCGCCGAGCAGATGAATCCCGAAGCGACGATGGGCATCAAGCGAGGTTTCAGCTACTTCCGCCACGAGGCCGGCCAACCGTTCCAGCCGCGGGACGACCGCAGCAACGAACTACTGGTGCCCGGCAATCCCGACGATCAAACGGCCGACGCCCATTGGCTGCGTGCCGACGTGGACCAGTTCCTGTTCAAGCAGGTCCGCGCCAGCTCGATTGCGACGATGGAAAGGACGGACGTGACGGACGTCACGCACGAGGACCGCTGGTGCGTGGCCGGGTATCACGGCGAAGAGCCCGTGCGAGTGTGGGCCGAGTTCGTATTGGACGCCAGCGGCGGCACGGGTGTCATGCTGAAATCGCTGGGGATCCCGAGCAGCGACGATGGGCTGAAGACCAAGTCGCGGACGCTGTACGGCCACTTCACCGACGTCGGTTCGTGGTACGACGCTTACCGGGAAGCAGGCGGACGAGTCGAGAACCATCCCTACCGCTGCGACGAAGCCGCTGTGCATCATCTGATCGACGGGGGGTGGATGTGGCAACTGCGGTTCCGCAATGGCGTGACCAGCGCCGGGCTGGTGCTGGACCAGGACCGCCATCCCTACCATCCGGACCGATACCCCGACGAAGAATGGCATCTGGTCGTGGAGCGTTACCCGACGCTCGCCCAGCAGTTCAAGGGCGCCCGGTTGCACGAGGCGACGCCGCATCTGATCGGCACGGGGCGATTGCAGCGGATCGCCGAGCGGTCGGCCGGTGCGGGCTGGGCGGGTTTGCCAAACGTCGGCGGATTCGTCGATCCCCTGCACGGAACGGGGATCGCGCAGATTCTCGCCGGCATCGAGCGGTTGGCGGCGATTCTCGAACACAGTTGGGGCCGGGACGACCTGACGGATCAGTTGGAAGCTTACAGCCGAACCGTGCGGACGGAGACCGAGTTCATCGACTCGCTCGTCCATGCCTGCTATTTGACGATGGACGACTTTCCGCGATTCGCGAGCACGTCGAAACTGTACTTCGTCGCCTCGGCCATGTACGAACAACGATTTCGCGAAGGACGCATCCGGCCGGAACATGCGTTCCTGTGCGCGGACGACGAAGGATTGCGAGACGTGGTCGCGCGGATCGTCGAACGAGTGACGCGTGACGCCCAGCAGCCCACGGAAGAGCGCAGCGATCCTGCGGAATTCGACCGCTGGATCGAACAACAACTGGAACCGTACCGGCAAGTCTCCGCCTGACCACGTCGAGCATTACGGCTGCGGCACGAACTGGATGGCGTCCAGGATGACGTGACCATCGGTGTTTTCGTTGCTGACTTCGACCACGGCCGGACGGTCGTCCGCGAACCGGAAAACGCCCAGCTCGGCGTAGGGCACGCCCTCGCCGCCCGGATTCCTCTGGTTCACCGTCGATGCAGCTTGGCCGTCCGCATGATGGACAACGACCGGGACGTTGGTAGCGCGATTGCTGGTCGGCACGCAGTACATGCGCACGGCGTAGCGGCCCGCGGCCAGTTCGGCTTGAAAGCGGGCTTTCAACTGGCCTTTGCTACCGTTGGCGTCGTGCCGGTATCCGAATCCGACATAGGGGCCGATCGACGCGCTCGTTTCCCACGGACCGGTCAGCACGGCTTGTCCATCGTCCACCACCGTCCCCGGCAGGCTTTCGGCACGGATCGCCGACCGTCGCGGCGCCGTGCCCTCCGCACTTTCCAGCACTTGACGGTCGGCCAGCAAACGCTCCCGCAGTTGCTGGTAGGGAACGTCTTGCACCGCTTGGCCGTTCTCGATCGCCATCGACGCGACGGTCGCGGCGGACTGGCCGAGGATCATGAACACGGGCTCCATGCGAATCGAGCCGAACGCGATGTGCGAACTGGACACGCACACCGGCACCAGCAAGTTCTCGCACTGTTCCTTCTTGGGCTGGATCGAACCGAGGGCGATCTGGTACGGGCCCTGGGTGCTGACGCCGATGTCGCCTTCGTTCTGCACATGGCCTTCCGGCGTGATGTAACGCTGGATGTTGTGCGAGTCGATGCCGTACGAGCCCATGCCGACCGACTCCACGACGGGCCGCCGCTTGAGCAACTCGTTTTCCGTCATGACATCGCGGCCAATCATTCGCCGGGCCTCGCGGACATAGATCTGATGGGGCCAGTGGCCGTTGTCGGCGAATTCGTCCTTGGCCAGTCCCCAGCGGCTCATCTCGCGGCGCACCTCGGCGGGAACCCGCGGATCGTTGGCGATGAAGTATAGCCAGCCCTGTTGGTAGGTTTCGTGTTCGCGAATGATCTCGCGGCGGCGTTCGTACGAGGCATCGGGATAGTCGTAGTTCATGCCGATGTTGTCGGTGCTCATCGGGCCATGATTGTTCGTGTCGGTCTTGTGGTTGGGGATCGGATCGAACTTGTCGAACGTCTCGCGCCACCCCGCATCGAAGATCCGCACCAGCAGTTCGTACTGTCCTGGGTCGTAGCCCTCCGGTTTGGCGAACGGCACGCGGTTCTCCGGCAGATCGGTTAGACACATGCGGAAGCAGTAGGCCTGGACCTTGTCGTCGCCCTGGCCGTACTCGCCGGGCGGGTCCGCGCTGATCCGCGGCAAGACGCCGCTGGAAGGGTCGTCCGGCACCACGTAGGGACTGATCGGCTTCTTCAGCACGCCGAAGTGGTGGCGGTGATGCAACACGCCCGTTTGCACTCCGGCCCATTGTTCGCCGTAAACGTCCTGTCCCTCGCGGCCGACGTGGTAATCGACGCCGGCGGCGGCCATCAAGTCGCCTTCGTAGGTGGCATCGATGAACATCTTGCCGCGGTAGGTGTTGCCGCTGAGCATGGTGATCGACGCAATCCGCGGCCCCGAGCGGGTGACGCCGTTGGCCCGGTCAAGCCACTGGTCACGATGGACGGGGATCTGGTGCTCGGCGACGAAGTCCTCGAAGACCTTTTCCGCCACGTGCGGCTCAAAAATCCACATCGTGCGCTGATCCCCGTCGATGGCCGGCGTGCCTTGACCGCGGTTTCCGTACTCCTCCGGCTTCTGCCAGCGCCAAGCTTCCGGTTGCTGGTAGTGTTTCCAGACTCGCCCGTAGAATTCGCGAGCCAAACCGCCGATCACCGCCTTGTTGCCGGTATCGGTCCAGCCCAAACCGCCGCTCGACAGTCCGCCCAGATGCTTGTCCGGACAGACGATCACCACCGAGCGGTCCATTCGCTTGGCTTGCACCGCCGCCATCACCCCCGCGGATGTCCCGCCGTAAACGACCACATCGTAAATCGGTTCAGCCGCTGCCAGCGGCGAAGCCATCGACAAAACCAGAAGCGAACGCAATAGTCCGACCATGGGATCCTCCTGCTGCGGGATCAATGGGAATCGAGCTAGGAAACTGTCTGTCGATTCTTAGTAAACCATCCGGCGGGCGCCGACGCCAGAGGCGAATTCTTACAAATCGGCCGGCGGGCAGAGATCCAGGCACCCGCGATAGACGGCCGACGGACTGGTCCACGGCGTTTGCCCCGTATCGGCAGGGAAACAATTGTCGCCAAGTCCGTAGCCGTCACGCTCCGCCGTGACGACAGACAATCACGACGGAGCGTGATGACCACATTGAAAATCCGTTCGTTATTTCGTTGCCGATCCTTAGCGGCGGAACATGCGAGCCAGGAGCACGACGGCGGCGTAGATCAAATCGACGAACAGGTCGTTTTGCTGGTCCGGAGGGTCGAACGGGCCAAACGGTGCCGTCGACGCGGGGCGAACGGGCGCTTCCTGGCGAGGCCGTTCGTCGAGCATGGCGACGCGGCGACGAACCGGGTCATCCGAATGGCTCAGGCGGGCCAGATCGACCAACACGTCCTCCCGACCGCCGCTGCGTACCCAGGTCATCAGTTGCGCCAGCTCGTCGGCGTCGAACCAGATACCGTGTTGGCCGCATAGATCCACGATCACCCCGCTGCCGCTTCGGCCCAGGTTGCGGCGGACCATCAATTGCCCGCAGACGACGCAAGCCCGGTAGCGCGGACCCGGCTGCTGGCTGGCCGGCGCCAGAATTCCGCGTGGGGCGTTGCCGGTCTGGACCTCCTGCTGAACCAGCATGGCGCGAAAGGCGTCGAGCCCCAGCCAAAGCCCCGCGCAGACCTCGCATTCCAGGACGGTCACCTGCTCGCCGGTCAAGCGGCGGCTGACTAGCAGCCGATCCTTGCCGCACACGGGGCAGTGGTACGGCGTCTCGTCGCCCGCCACCAACTCCGCCGTCAAGGCCGTGGCGCAGTGATGGCAGAAACGGGCGCGGTCGCTGACCCGCGCCAGGCAGTTCGGACAAACCGTATGCAGATCCTGTTCGTGGATGGTGAAATCCGCGCCACAGTGCGAGCAAAACGTGGATTGGTCGCCTCGTGGAGCCCCGCACGACGAACAGCGGACGACGGAGGCCGCATGGCCCCGCGGCGCGCGCACCGTGATTTCGCCGCCGCAATGGCAACGAAAGCGCCGTCCCGGCTCAATGTCGCGTGCTTCGTACTGACGCTTGCATTCCGGACAGGCAACGATCAATCGCATCGGACGCCTCATTCCTCTGCTGAGAACGCTTCGCGGAGCAACGCCAAACTTCTGGGGATCGCGGTGCGGTGGTCTTCGCATCCTTCGTATTCCAAGGAGACGTAGCCGCCGTAACGATGTTTGCGAAGCAACCGGGCGATCCGGGCATAGTCCAGGTCCAGCGTGTACCAGGTTCCGCCGCCGAAGTAAGTCTTGGCCTGAACCAGTACGGCCCGGGCGGCGATCTGGTCCATCTGCTCGTAGGCGTCCTCCAAGAAGTTCCCAGTGTCCAAGGTGACCTGAAGCCAAGGCGAATCGATCGCATTCACGATCCGCATCACTCCGGCGGCCGTGCGTCCCAATCCCCAGTGGTTTTCGAGTCCCAGCACGACACCGCATTCCTCGGCCCGTCGCAGGCAGCGTTGCAGGCCATCGATCACCCAGCCGAACCCGTCGTCGTCCGAATATCCGTCCAGCCGCGGCTCGATTCCCCGGTTCTTCATCAGTTCGTCGAAGTCCTTGGACGTTCCCCAGCGACCCGTGTTGACTCGCACCGTGGGAATCCCCATCGCGTAGGCTAGTTCAATGCAGTGCAGCGTATGGTCGACGTTTCGCTGCCGCACGGCCGGATCGGGCGAGACAAAGCTCTGGTGGGTCGAGAACCCGCAAAGATCCAAGCCGTGGACGAGCGCCCGCCGTTTCAGGCTCTGCAGGTAGCGGTTCGTTTCGCTTTCCATCTGGACGTGCAGGATCTCGACGCCGTCGAATCCCGCTTCCGCGGCTAGGTCGATGCACTGCTCGATCGACAGCTTGCTCGCCGCGTCGTATCGCCAGTACGAGTAGGTGGACACCGCGATGCGGTTGGGCCGCACTGGCGCGGGTTCGCCCTCGGACGCGGCAGTCGCCGCCCTGACGGTGTTCAGCCCTACGATTCCGGCGGCGGTTCCAGCAAGAAACTGGCGGCGCAGCAGTTTCATCGGAGCTCCAATCCGAATAGAAAATCCGACAGAAGAAACGATCGTTAGCCGCTCATTCTAGCATTCCACCGGACATTGGATAGCCGACGCCGCGGTCGTTCGAGGCGTTGCCACGAGCAGCTTGCCTGTCGCTGGGTCGCAAACTCAGGCGTCACTCGCCGTCACGGACGCGTCACGCCGGCATTCAGCGGAGCGTAGGGCCGTCCGGCGATTAGACGCTGGCCATCGGAAAAGCCCTCGGGCCGGGAAGCCAATCGTTCGATCAGCCGGCTGCGCCACTGCCGCAACTGGTCTTGCCGGGACGCGTCCGGCGACAGATCGTGTTCCTCCTTGGGATCGCGGTCCAAATCGAACAGCAATTCGCGGCCGTCATGCGGACGCCAGATATACTTGCCCCGTCCGTCGGTCAGCGCATGGAAAGCCTGGCGCGGGCTGTAGCAGGTGGCGTGTTCGAAATGCAACCACTCGCGAACCTTGGTCGGCTCGCCGCGCAGAACCGGAACCAGGCTGATCCCGTCGACGTCGGGGCGATCCGCGTTGGCCAACTGAGCGAAGGTCGGCAAGAGATCTTCCAGGCAGACGGGCTCGAAGCACCGCTGTCCCCGGACGAAGCCCAATTCCGGCGAACCACAGACAAGGAACGGGATGTTGGCCGAGCCTTCGAGCGGTTCGCATTTGCGGAAGTACCCATGATCGCCCAGCATCTCGCCGTGGTCCGACGTCAGCACGACCACCCAGGGACGACCGGCTTGTTCGCTGCGCGCCCGGAATTCGGCGATCAAAGGAGCGATCTCGCGGTCGATCTGTTCGATCAGCCCGAAGTATCCCGCTTGGGCCTTGCGAAGCCGCTGGCCCTCGAGCAAGACGCGCTGCCCGCTGTCGCTGCCGGCGTGAGTGAGCGAATCCCAATCGACCCAGTCGCCGCGCGCCACGGGAGGCAGTTCCTTTTCCAAGTTGGCGTCGAAATACTCCGCCGGTGGAAACAGCGGCGGGTGGGGTGCGTAGAACGAGGTGGTCAGCATCAGCGGTCGGTCCGTCGCAGCGTCGGCCAGCACCCGGCGCGACTGCTGGATCACCCAGGTGGTCGGGTGCAGATCGTCGCTCAGCGGCCAATGCATCGCCTGCCAGTGGTTGTAGGACAAGCCGAGCCCTTCGACCCATTTGCGGAAATCCCGGATCTCGGGCGCGGCCCGCATGACCGCCGCGGCGTACTGGTCGTCGGACTTGTAGGTCGAGCCAAGAACGGCCAACTCGTATCCGAGTTGCGCGGCGTCCGCTGCCTGGTGCATCTCGCGGCCCACCAGGGCTGTCTGGTAGCCGGCCTTGGCGAGCACCTGCGGCATGGTCGGCCGGGTGATCGGCTTCTGCCGAAAACCGACGACGCCGCTGGTCTGAGGGTACAGCCCCGTCAGCAGCGCAAAGCGTGCGGGGATGCACGACGGAACCGTGGCGTAAGCTCGCCGGAACAACATGCCCTGACGGGCCAGATCGTCGAACGTCGGCGTCTGAACCACGGGGTGCCCGAGAACCGATAGGCAATCGCCTCGCATCTGATCGGGCATGATCAACAGCACATCGGGCTGCATCGGCCGCTGGTCCGCCGCGGAGACGGCGGCCCCCAAGGCAATTGCCCAGCAACCGAACAAGCACCGGGTAAGAATTCGGATCATTGTCGGACCCCTTGCGAATGGCAGCGATCCGGCCGAGTATCCGATCAGAAGATTCCCAGTTGATCGCGAGCGTCTTCGGTCATTTTATCCGGACCCCACGGCGGGTCCAAGACAACCTTGACGTCCACCTCGCCGACGCCTTCCATGTCGCTGACGACGTGCTTGCAGCCGCCGATCAACTGCGGGCCCGCGGGGCACATCGGACTGGTCATCGTCATTTCGATCTTGACGTCCGTCCGGCCGTCGTCGCGCGGCAGGAGGTCGATCTCGTAGACCAAGCCCAGATCGACGATGTTGATGAACAATTCGGGGTCGATCACTTTCTTCAGTTCTTCGCGGACCGTCTCTTCGGAAAGGGCCATCGGTTCGTCCTCCGTTCAATCCTCGTTCAGCCGCACGTAAATGTCGTCGCCCTCGATTTTCACTTCGTGGATCACGGTGCCTTCGGTCGCCGGCATGGTCAACGCCGCGCCCGTGCGAACATCGAATTGTGCGCCGTGCCTGGGACAGGCGATGGCGTGCCCGCACAGGTGGCCCTCGCCCAACGGGCCGCCGTCGTGGGTGCAGACGTCGTTCAGGCAGTAGAATCGTCCACCGACGTGGACCAGTACGACGACCGAATCCTCGATCTCGTAGGTTCCCTTCCCGGGGTCGGGCAGGTCGGAAGTCTTGGCGATCTTCACAAACTCGGACATGGTGACTCTCAATCGTACTCCCGGACCCGCGATGCAATGGCGTGGCCGAGCGCGTCGCGGACACTCTCGATCGGAATCCGGTCGAAGATCTGCTGGAAAAAGCCGCTGACGATCATGCGGATCGCCTCGCGACGCGTGAAGCCGCGGCACATGGCGTAGAAGATCAACTCCTCGTCCACCTTGCCACTGGTCGAACCGTGCGTGCAACGCACGTCGTCGGCTTCGATCTCCAGCCCCGGAATCGAGTCGGCCCGGGCGCGGTCGCTGAGCAGCAGGTTGTCGTTCCGCTGGTATCCATCGGTCTTGATGGCGCCGGGATCGACCTTGATCATGCCCCGCCAGACGGTTCGCGAACGGTCCTGCAACGCCGCCTTGTACAGGAAGTCGCTGCGGCAATGCGGTGCCTCGTGGTGTTGCAGCGTATGGTATGACAGGTGCTGTTTGCCTTCGGTGAACATCACGCCGTTGACCTGGCAGTTGGCGCCTTCGCCGATCAACCCGACGTGCTGGTTGACTTTGCACAGGCGGCACCCCAGCGCGCCGATCGTCCATTGCAGCGAGGCGTCCTGTCGAACGAGCGCCTTCTGGTGCGCGAAGTGCCACACGCCGCGCCCCCAGTCCTGCAGGTTGATATACCGCAGGTTGCTGCCGCGGCCCAGGATGACCTCGACCGCCCCGCAGTGCAGTCCGCCTCCCTCCGGCGTACAACTGGCCGACTCGGACATCATCGTCGCCTCTGCGCCGTCTTCGAGGATGACCAGCGTATGGCCGAAGTCCACGCCGCCGTCCGCCAGCGCCGACAGGGCCAGCAGCGGTTGGTCGATCACGACGCCGCGCGGCACGTACAGCAAGTGGCCGCCGGACCAGAAGGCCGCATGCAGGGCGGCGAACCGGTCGTAGGTCGAATCGACCGCCCGCCGCATCAGGTGACGCTGGATCAGTTCGCCGTGCTCGCTCACGAGTGCGTCCAGACTGCCGAATAACACGCCCTGCGAGGCCCATTTCGCGTCCAGACGCGACTCGGCCGATTGGCTGTTCAGCGTGGCCGAGAAGCCGGCCAGCGAAACCCCCGCACCCAGTTGGGCGTGCGGCAGCGCGGGCAGGTCGCCGCCGGCCGCGGGCGGTGAGTACTGGTCCAGCTTGAACAGCCGGATGTCGGTGCGAATCCATTCTTCGTGGCGCGGGTGGGGCCACGGCAGCTCGCAGAACGTCTGCCATGCGGACCGGCGCTGCTGGGTGAGCCATTGCGGTTCGTCGCGTCCGCGCAGGAATGCCTCGAAACCCTCTTCGGAAAAGGCCGTCTGCGGGACGGTGGTCGTCTTCGTGATCATGGGTGCTTCGCGTCGTCCTTCGAAATCTTGGAACGGAATACGTTCCGTCCTTCTCAAGGTGGTCATCACGCTCCGCCGTGATGATGTGTCGCCACGGCGGGGATGTGTCGTCACGGCGGAGCGTGACGACTACGGATTCGGCGACAGTTATTTCCTTGCCGATACTACCTTGCCATCAACCGACCGATCCCTCCATCTGCAATTGGATCAAGCGGTTCATCTCGACGGCGTATTCCATCGGCAGTTCCTTGACCAGCGGTTCGATGAAGCCGTTGACGATCATCGTGCTCGCCTCGGATTCCGAAAGGCCCCGGCTCATCAAGTAGAACAACTGTTCCTCGCCGATCCGCGAGACGCTGGCCTCGTGCCCGACCGACACGTCTTGCTCGGAGATTTCGATGTACGGATATGTGTCGCTGCGGCTGGCCGGATCCAGGATCAGGGCGTCGCAGACGACGTTGCATTTCGTGTGCTTGGCCCCCTTCTCGACCTTGACCAAGCCGCGGTAGCTGCTGCGTCCGCCGTTCTTCGAGATCGACTTGCTGATGATCTGCCCGGTGGTGTGCGGGGCGCAGTGGACCAGTTTCGCCCCGGCGTCCTGGTGCTGGCCCGCGCCCGCGAAGGCGATCGACAGGATCTCGCCGCGGGCGCCCGGCTCCATCATGTACACGGCCGGATACTTCATCGTCAGTCGGCTGCCCAAGTTGCCGTCGACCCATTCCATCGTGGCGTCGCGGTAGGCCATTGCCCGCTTGGTCACCAGGTTGTAGATGTTGTTCGCCCAGTTCTGAATCGTCGTGTACCGGCAACGGGCGCCGCGCTTGACGACGATCTCGACCACGGCCGAATGCAGACTCTCGGTGCTGTACATCGGGGCGGTGCAGCCCTCGACGTAGTGGATCGACGCGCCTTCGTCCACGATGATCAATGTCCGCTCGAACTGCCCCATGTTTTCCGCGTTGATCCGGAAGTAGGCTTGCAGCGGGAAATCGATCTTCACGCCGGGCGGCACGTAGATGAACGAACCGCCCGACCAGACCGCCGAATTCAACGCCGCGAATTTGTTGTCGTCCGGAGGAATCACCGTCGCAAAGTAGTCGCGAACGATGTCCGAGTGCTCGCGGACGGCGGTATCGGTGTCGGTGAAGATCACCCCCTTTTCCGAGAGATCCTCCTTCAGCGAACCGTAGACCACCTCGCTTTCGAACTGGGCTTTGACGCCCGACAGGAACTTCCGTTCCGCCTCGGGGATGCCCAGTTTCTCGAACGTGTCCTTGATCTCCTGCGGTACGTCGTCCCAACTTCGCCCCTGCCGGTCGGTCGGCTTCAGGTAGTAGAAAATGTCCTGGAAGTTCAAGTCCAGACTCCCGCCCCACTTGGGCATCGGCTTGGATTCGAAGATTTCCAGCGACCGCAGACGGAAGTCGCGCATCCAGGCGGGCTCGCCTTTCATCTCGGAGATCTGCGCAACAATGTCCGCGTCCAATCCCCTGCGAGCCTTGAAGATCGCTTTGCTTTCCGTCCGGAAATCGTATTTGTTAATCTCGCCCACGGTGTCCCGCGGTGCCAAGGTTGCTGTATCGGTTGACATCTGTTTATGAACCTTTCCCTTGTGAGAATGGGAGAAACCGTCGATTCAAATCGATCGCTTCACAGGCTAAGCGCTGATCGCGTCCTTCTCCAGCATCGCTTGGTTCTGGGCGTCCGCCTCGGGATAGGTGCGGCGAATCCGCTCGTAACCCTTACTGTGCAGCTCGTGAGCCAATTCGACGCCGCCCGTCTCGACAATCCGACCGCCCAACATCACGTGAGTGAACTCGGGCGGATTGTGCTCCAGCAGCTTGTCGTGGTGCGTGATGATCAGCAAACCCATCTTCTCGCGACCGATTTCCGCGATGCTTTCGCTCGCCAGCCGGACCGCGTCCGCGTCCAGACCGCTGTCCGTCTCGTCCAGAATCGCGAACTTCGGCTGCAGCATCGCCAACTGCAGGATCTCGGCCCGCTTCATTTCGCCGCCCGAAAATCCGTCGTTCACGTAACGCCGAGCAAACTCGAAGTTCATGTGCAACTGGTTCATCTTCGAGCGGAGTTCCTGACGGAACTCCTTCATCGGTATCAGTTCCTCGCCCTCCTTGCGTTCCGGATGACGGACGTTCGTGGTCGCATGACGCAGGAAATCGGCCAACTTGACGCCGGGGATCGCGACCGGCCGCTGAAAGGCCATGAACAGCCCAGCACGCGCCCGCTCGTCCGCGCCCAACTCGGTAAGATCGCGGCCGTCCAGTTCGATGCTGCCTTCGGTCACCTCGTAGTTCGGATGCCCCATGACGGCCAAACCCAGCGTGCTCTTGCCGGAACCGTTCGGGCCCATCAAGGCATGCGTCTCGCCGTACCGGATCTCCAGATTCACTCCCCGAAGGATCGCCTTGCCTTCGATGGAAACATGCAAGTTCGAAATCTTCAGCGTGTACGTCATTGCTTCCCCTGGTCTTTGGATCTACTGACCGATCGAGTTCAATTCGAATGAAAGCTGCAACACTCCGCCCCGTCCAGCTTGCACGATGCCAACTGAACTTCCGCCCCCAACAGTTCGGAGTACAACATCCGTTCCACGTTGCAGATGGAACGGTCGTGCTCGGCCAAGTCCGGATAAGGACACGCAGTCGTCGTCAAAACCGGAAGACTGCCACCCTGCTGAACGTCCATCGGCACTCGACGCTCCGCAAACAACTCCGACAGGGCCTGCATTTTCTCTTCCAAGTTGCGCCCGTGGATCTTGTCCGAATACATCTCGGCCAGCCGCTTGGCCAGCCGCTGCATCATCATGCGGCGGATTTCCAAATCCTCAAGCTGTGAGATCTCCTGCCAAAGGGCTACCGCCAAGTCGGCAAAATTCGAACCGGCCTTTCGCCGACCTTTGTCAGTAATCTTGTAATGGTGGAGAGGCCTCCCCCTTCCGTGGCGGCTGACCGTGCGTTCGACCAATTCCTGGGCCATCAACCGGTTCAGCCGCTGGCGGACGGCGGTCGGCGTAACCTCCATGGCTTCCGCGAGTTCCGTTACAGTAAGCGCATCGTTTTTGCGAAGCAAATCAAGGATGGCGGTGTCGGAGGGTACGAAAGCGTCGGACATCTAGCTGGGCTCCACGATGGTCGTTGGTTACCATCTACCAGGGATTTATACGGCTTAAAAACATTTTTGACAACCGTATGTTTGAAAAAAAAGGAGCGACAGTCGATGATCGAGGCGTTCGACCTGTTTAGCGTGGAACAAGTGGCCTTTGGTACTGGACGATGGGAGCAACTTGGCGGATTTGCTCGCCGGTTGGGATCTCGGAGCTTGCTGGTCACCAACGCTGGTGATCCGGGAGACGGCGGGTTGGTCGACCGGACGTTGCGGCACTTAGAGCAGTCGGGTGTGGCCGCGACGTGCTTCCGTCAGCGTGGCGAACCACGCGTCGAGGACGTCGAGCGGGCCGTTGCGGCAGCCCGCGAGCAAGGCTGCGACCTGGTGGTCGCGCTGGGCGGCGGCAGCGCGATCGACGCCGGCAAGGCGGTCGCCGGATTGCTGACCAACGGCGGGTCGGTGTTGGATTACATGGAGGTGATCGGTCAGGGGCGGAAGCTGACGCGACCGGCGACACCCTGGATCGCCGTGCCCACCACGGCGGGAACGGGCGCCGAGGTGACACGCAACGCGGTAATCGGCTGTCCCGAGAAGCGTTTCAAAGCCAGTCTGCGCAGCGAGTTGTTGCTGCCGCGGATCGCCCTGATCGATCCGAGTCTGGCCGTCGGCGTGCCGCCGCACGTGACCGCGTGCAGCGGCATGGACGCGCTGTGCCAGTTGATCGAATCCTTCACGTCCAACCGCGCGCAGCCGCTGACCGACGCCTGGGCCCTGCACGGAATCCGGCTGGCCGCCCGCGCACTGCCGCGCGCTGTGGCGGCGGGCGATGACGTGGAGGCCCGCACTCAGATGGCCTTGGCCGCAGTGATCAGCGGCGTCGCGTTGACCAACGTCGGACTGGGCGCCGTGCATGGTTTCGCCGCGCCGGCCGGCGCCAATTATCCCATCCCCCACGGCGCGGTCTGCGCCCGCTTGTTGCCGCCGGTGATCGAGGCGAACGTGGCCGCGCTGCACGCCGAGGATCGCGATCATCCAGGCTTGGCCAAGTATGCCGAGATCGGCCGGGCGCTGACCGGCACCTGCGACGCCGCGTCCGACGCGATCGAAGCCGGGATCGGATGCCTGAACGATTTGGTCGACCAGCTACAGATCCCGCCGCTGCGCCAATTCGGCTTGACCCCCGAAGGCTTTGCCGACCTGGTCTCGCTGGCTCGCAAGGCGAGCAGCATGCGTTACAACCCGGTCACCCTGTCCGATGCGGCGCTCACGGAGATCCTGCAAAAGGCATGGTAAGTCGTCCGGGCAAACACTGAGTGTCACGCCTGACCAAAGACCTCGGCATGTTCTTCCACTTGGTCTGGAATCGGGCGATCATAGCGGATGACGATTACGCGGTAACCGCGGGCGAGCAGTTCGTAGCGTAGTTGGGAGTCTCGCGCCGCCAGGGCGGGATCGTCGTGGACGGAACCGTCGCAGAAGACGCAGACGTTGGGGTGGTAGAAGAAGTCGGGGATGCAGCGCGGTTCGTCGATGGCCCGCTGCGCTTCGTCCGGCAACCGGTGACGCCCCGCCGCCAAGACATCCAGGAAGTCGCGTTCGAGATCCGAGCGAGAATCTGTCAACGACCGAAGCCATGCCAGATGATCGCCCCAATCCCTGCCTCCGATCCGCAACAGCGACCGGCTGTTCAGCAAATCGAGCAATACCGACCGGATGCGGTGGCGATCGAGTTGCAAGGCGTCGTGCTGGTTGTTGAAGCTCAACAAGCACTCGTAACAGGCTGCTTGACAATCGGGCTTGATGTCATTCCCCTGAGGGTCGAAGTGACATCGCTCTAATGCCTCCGCCGCGACTCGACCGATGACATCGGCCTCCTCCACCAAACGCCGCAAGACGCCCGCGCCGCCTTCGGTCGCTTCGTACAGCAGGACGGTGCGGTGCAACCCACTTCCGATCCGTTCCGCCGCCAGTTCCGATTCTTCCAGTTGAAACAACTGTTCGCAGCCCCGCTGCAGGGCGTACTGCAGAGTTGACTGAAGTGCTTCATCGTCGACCAGATCGGGCCGTAAGAACCGGACGAGCAACAGGTTCTGGGTTCCTTGGACGGCCAGCTTCACGCGGTCGATCCTTCGCGCCCGGGGCGGTGCGTTTCCAGCGGCGGGGGGACTTGTCAGGATCTCCCCGCTCTCAAAATCCAGCAAGAATCCGTTCTGACCGGTCGCCCGCCAGCCGTGATTGACGCGCAAGATCGTCGCTGCCGGCGCGTAGATCAGACGCAAGACTGGCGTATCGCCGACTGTCACATCGGCCTGCTGGACACGTGCGGTTGCCGGATCCTGGGAGAATTGGAAACACGTCGCCAAGTCGTATCCCCGGCGCCGCCGTTCTTCTTCGTCACAGGTGATCCGTTCCCTGCGACGGACGCGAACATTTGGCATCTCCAGCAAGGAGACCAATTGGCTGTTCGAGCCGTCGAAGCGGGTCTGACACACTGAACACAGATCCAGCGTGTGGTCGCCGTAGGCCCCGCAGGTATCGCACAGGCGTTTCTGGCTGCGGCGTTCGTCGAGCCCGCCGGGCGGAGATTGGAAGCTGACGATTTCCCATTTGGCGCCCTCGTGATAGATGATGTTGCCGGGCCCGAATTCGCGCAATGCCAAGAACCGCGGACGACCGATGAACTCGCCTTCGTCGCGCGGCACCCAGGCTCGTACCGGAAGTGCCGGAAAATTGTAGCCTGGGAGAAAGCCTTCGCTGGCCAGATAGCGATAGGGATAGAAATCGCCTTCCTCGCGGCTGACGCCGACTTGAAGCAACAAGTTCAACTGGCGTCGCGCCTCTTGCTGACGGGCGGTGGCGATTGCTTGATCGTCCGGACGTCGCGCGCGCAACAGCGCCGTGCTCGATTCCAAGAACTGGCGCGTGGCGGCCCGGTACAGTTCGCGCCAGCGGTCAAAGGCGCGGTCGAACCGCTCCGGTGCCTCGTCCAGCACACGCTCGACCCACGCTTCATGAAACCATCCGGTGGCGTTCAGAATTCCGGCATCGGGCGACAGTATCTGGCGGACGCGCTCGCGCAGCTCGTGTCTGGCGGCGGCTCCGAGTTGGATCTGGCCGGCCTCGTTCTCGCGCAAGGGCAATTCCTCCAGCTCCGTATCGATCACGGTTTCGATGGTCTGCCCCAAGTTCAGTCGGACTTGAGCCAACCAGACGGCTTGGACATGAGCCCGTACCAGCGCCTCGTTCGCCAAGTCGAGCCGCGGGGGTCGCACGCTGCCGGCCACCATCTCCTCTCGACGCCGGAAGAAGTACTGGTCGTGGCTGTTTAACGCGCCGCAGTACGTGAACACTAGGCCCGGCTGTCCCTGACGGCCCGCTCGGCCACTGCGCTGCGCATAATTCGCTGGGGTGGGCGGCACGTTCCGCATGTGGACTAGATCCAAATCGGCGATGTCGACGCCCAGTTCCATTGTCGGCGAACACACAAGGTAGGGTAGCCGTCTGCCCAGTTCCTGCTCTTTCCGCAGGTCGCCATCCTCCCAACGGAACCGCCGTTCGCGGCGTTCGCGCTCTCCGGGTTTGACCACCTGCGCCGTATGCTCGCGGGCTTCAAAAGCCGCTAGAGCGTCCGCCGCCTCGCGGTAGAAATTCTGAAAGAAGCGGTTCACCGGCGGCGCCGCATCCACGTAGCCTCCGCCCACAGCCCGACGCGCGTACATCGGATCGACCGGCGGAGGTGTTCCCTCGGCCAACTGCCACAGCAA
Organism: Pirellulaceae bacterium; assembly: GCA_023382975.1. Classification (GTDB taxonomy): domain Bacteria; phylum Planctomycetota; class Planctomycetia; order Pirellulales; family Pirellulaceae; genus SKKK01. The sequence goes on along the minus strand of JAHDXO010000085.1, from coordinate 15,917 downwards.
GCAAGCCGAATCCAGTTGGAAGAACTGATGGTCCTCGACAGGTTCGAGCCGGATCAACAGTCCCTGGCCGACGAGCAGTTGCAGGAAATTGTCGATGAACGCGGGATAATCGCCCGTGCTGATCCCCCACCGGCCGCGCAAAAACTTACCAATGGCGCTGCGATCGCCCAGGCTGAATCCTTCGACGGCCCGTTGCGATTGGCCAAGCCGCACGAACCGGTTGGCGACGCGCAGCTCGTTGATGTCCGGGTCCAGTCCCCAGTACTCGTTCAGATGCTGCTCGGAGCGACGCCGTATCTGTTGCTGAGCGGTTTCCAGCAGACAGCGGGACGAAACGGCCAGTTTGCGGCGGAATTGGTCCAAGATCGCCCGGGTCACCGTCTCCCGCTCGTTGGCAGCCAATGCCGCCACGTGCGGCGAAAACGCCCATCGTTCGTCGGCGGCACACAGGGACTCCAGCCCACGGTATCCGACCCGCAGCAGACCCACGTGCTCCAGATTCGGCTGGACGACGCGCCAGCCTCGCCGCAGATCTTCGTACAATCGGTACTCGGTCAACTCGGTGAAAACGCGCCAGACCTCTTGAGCTGCCGGCGAGGCAGGGTCGAGTTCCGCGTTCCGGGCAACGTCGCGCAGGGCCAGCCCACAGGCGGAGATGACCGCCCGGGCGACACGGTCGAACGTCACTTCGTTTTCGCGCAGCAAGGCCGCATACAGCGCGGAGCGCAGCAACGACACATGCACGAAGTCGTTGAAATGCCCGGCCTGCAGCGATGCGTCCTGGCGGTTGTCGGTAAACGACAGCAACTTGTCGCGTGGATTGTCCGGCCCGCCGGAATGCCGCAGCAGCGATGTGGCCAAGACGGTGGTGGCGCTGCTGCGCGCTTCGCTGGAAAGCGATGCCAGTTTGCTGAAGTCCCTAGCCCGCCCGTCGTAGTACTCGCCGCAGTTCAGGCACAGATAGAAACCCGGCTGCCACCACATCTTGACCGCTCCCTCGCGCGGATGCGGCCAGAAGCTGCCGTCCGGAGCAACCCAAACCGCCTCGGGCACGCGGTCGCGCCAGGTGCGGAGCAAGCGGCCGCGCGCGTCGTACCATTCCACCGGCAGCCGCGCATCGCTCCAATCGTTCGTATCCGGCGCGAGCATCAAATACCCCGGATGATTATCGTCGTCGATGCCTTCGATGCCTACGGGATGAGGCAGGAAACGCCCGGTCGATTGCAGCACGTGATAGTAGTCCTGACCGCACTGGCGGCAGAACTTGACCGGCGCATAAATCCGTCCGCCGCCAGCCAGAATCTGGCCTTCCAGCGAGAACTCGCGCGAAGACGCAGCTTCCAACGTGGCGAACAGCGCCCGTCCTTGGCCGATGAACTGGTGCAGCTTGAAAGCGAACGCGCGTCCTCCATCGTCGCGCACCAGTTCGCCCCCGCGGTCCAGCAATTGCCGCAAGCAAGCTTCGCAATCCCCCAGCGCCACCCCGCTGGACTCGGCCAGCCGAGCTGCGGCGACGGCCAGCGTGCGGGGCACGCGGCGTTTCAGACGCCCGCCTTCTTCCGGCTCGACCCCGAACTCGGCCTCGACCCACCGCGCCAGCGCGTTGCGGCGAAACGCTTCGATCGTCGCCGGGACCGGCGCGGCCAACGATGCGGCCAACTCGTCGCGCGACGGCGATCCGCCCTCGGTGAACGTGACCAGCGTCTCCTCGATCACCTGGCTACCGTCCAGCGTATGGCCGAACAGCCGCGTGGCAAACTCCGCCACCGTCGCCCGCCGCTCGGCCGGTGTGGCTTCACGGTTCGCCACCATCGTCGCACTGGTTCCCACGTGGACAAGTCCCGGTGCGGCGCAGCGCTGTTTCAGCCGGCGGATCAGCATGGCCACGTCGGCCCCTTGGCGGCCTCGATACGTGTGGAGCTCGTCGAACACCAGGAACCGCAAGCCGCCGCCCGTCCGGTCCAGAAAACGCTGATCCTCGGGCCGTACCAGCATCAATTCCGCCATCACATAGTTGGTCAGCATGATCTGCGGAGGATGGTTCCGCATTTCGTTGCGCACGGTATCCGAGGTCTCGCCCGTGTACTTGGCGAACGTCACCGGGAAAGGAGTGCCCGTGCGCCGCTGGTATCCATCCTTCAGCTTTTCGAGAGCCTGAATCTGCGAGTTGACCAGCGCGTTCATGGGATAGACCACCAACGCGCACACCCGGTCGCCCGTCGGCGGATTGCGCAACAGGCCGTCGATGATCGGCAGGAAATACGTCAGGCTCTTCCCCGAGCCGGTTCCGCTGGTTACCACGTAGCTGTGCCCGGAATGCGCCATGTTCAGCGCCTCGATCTGGTGCTGGTACAACCGGAACGGCTGCCCGTCAGGCGTGCGGAAGATCTGCGCCGCCTGCTGGTGCAGTGCGCCACGAGCGGCTAGATCGTCCACCGTATCGGCGCGGGCATACGAAGGACTGACCTGGAGCAAGAAGTCGGGCCACAGCCGCGCCTCTTCGACCAGCGACCGATCGACAAACTCCCGCGCCCGATCGTCGGCGATCGTGAAAAACGACCGGACAAAATCGCGGTAGTCGCCCAGAACCGTCGTGTGCAGATCGAAAATACTCATGGTCGTCCTTTTATTGCACGGGCCCTTTGTCGGGGATCTGGAAGACGCGACCTTTGTGCTGAAGACCGAGCAACGCGAATCGCTTCTGCTGCGGGGAAGTCAACGTGAAGGAGGTCGCGCCACTGGAAACCCAGATGAACTCGCGTTGCATCTCGTTCAACTTTGGGGCCCGGTCCTTGAGCCAGCGTTTAAGCCACTCCAGTTTCGCGAGTACCTCATCCACCGCACGGTCGTTCGCCGGATGAATCTCGATCCAGTACACCACTTCTTCGTCACGGTTGGCGGGACGATGGCCGACAGCATAGTCCCACCTTGGATCATTCTGGTACAGATCGTTCACCGCAGCATCCACGTCGACGCTGCCTGTAATGCGTCGCGTGTCTAGCGCGGCAATATGGGATTTGTCCCGCCTGCGCAGCGCTTGCAGCCCGTTGCGAAACGCATCTTTGACCTCGGGAGTCTGCTCGACAGCTTGTTTGAATTTCACCGCTCCGCCTCCCGTCCCGAATTCGCGACCGCCCGCGCAACGGCGGCATTCGCGCGCCCGCTGAATTCGGTCAAGCCTCCCCAGCCTCCATCTCCGCTTTCTTCGGCGTCGGGGTCCAGGTTCGAAATGTCCTTCGTGCGTCCCGTCACGGGATCGAAGTAATGAACTCTGAACGTCTTGGTCATCACGCTTTCCGCCAGCTTCTGCAACGGATGGGTGCTTGGCGCACCGAACAACGCCAGCAGGGACGATGGCGATGCGCCGTTGGCTTTCAAGTGCCGCAGCGCCCACACGGCTTCCAGGATCTGGGGCGAGTGAGTCGACAGACAGACGCGGTAGCCGCGTGCAACCAACTCCAGTACCATCAACAACAGCACGCTGATCGCCCGCGGGTGCAGGCCCATCTCCAATTCCTCCAGCACGACCCATTCGATATCCCCCCGTCGCGAGACCTTGGTTGGCGGCATCAGCCAATACAGCCCCAGCAGCAACGGTACGAACTCGCGCTGCCCCGCCGACCACACCATGTACGGCAGCGATCCGCCGGAAGTCTCCAGCACCAGTCTTTTTTGGACGCGGGACTTATCCACCTGCAAGCGAAACTTGGCGAACACGCTGCGTTCCAGCATGTCCCGGAACTCCTTCTTGAGCCGTCGATCCTGCGGGAAAAGATTCTCGTTCGCGCCGAATTCCTTCTCGACTAGTGTCCGCAGTCGCTCGCTGTACTCCCGCACCGCGAACGGATCGCCGGGGGAGTAATCGGTAAACGGCCGCGGCCATCCGTCGCGGAGCGTCAGGACTCGCTGAGCCGGGATGAAGAACAGCGATTCGTCCTTGTTTCGCTGTCTGCGTCCCACCAGCTTCGGAACGTCGATGGCCTTGCTGTTCCACGTCACGGCACTCTGCTCATCGTCCCAGAGCGATCGCATCCCTTCGCCGAAATAGATGTCGAAGAATTCGGGCACACGGCCGGACCAGTCCAGCCCGTAACGGCTGAGTTCGTCCTGAACATGTCCCGCATCGACCATCAACTTCAAGAATTGCAACGCAATGCTCTTACCCGTGGCCTGCGGGCCGACGAACACCGTCAAGTCCCCGAATCGGAGATCGGCCTCGACGATCTGGCCAACGTTCGCTAGTTTCAGGTGCATGTGCGACTCCTTTTCCGCAAGGATCAGTGTTCCTTCAGTTAATTCCGTTTGGGCTAGGTGTACAGCAAGAACCCGCGCTGAGATCGCCCGGCGGGGGGACGAGCCGAGTTTGATACGGCTGGGCCGTGCGCTGAGCAGTGAGCATTTGGTCGTAGATTTCCAGAATGCGGTCTTTGGTTCGGTAGACGCCGTGCGCCTTGATGTCCTTGTCGCGGGTGATGGGGAATTGGTCCAGGATGAACGCCACGGCGTCGCGCGGCGTGGGAAAGTGGCGCGTCAATGCGGCAAGCTGCTCGTCCGTCTCCCCGTCGGCCCGCCGCCAGCCGCCGTTCGGGTCGGCCGGCAAGTACAAGTGAAACATCGCCGCGTCAAGCTCACAACGGATTTCGAATCGGCGGTCTTCGTCCCACGCGAAGGGCGTGGCAGGCTGGATCGTACCGCACCGCATAGATAGAACGTCATTCGCCGTGCATGTTAGTTCGAGGGTACGAGAGGCCAATAACTCCACCGGAAATCTTAGATCGAAAGCCCGAGACGAAAGCAGTTCCGGGGAAAGAATGGGCAACTGGCGCATGATGAAATACGAAAAAGACGTGCCGCCTAGCTTTTGACGAGCCACATAGTCCAACACCAGAGAATTCAGGTTCGCCAGAAAAGGCAGTCGCAGTTCTTGACTTCTCAGGGAAAAGATGAGTTGAAATTTGTGACCCACGGCAGTGCGCGGGGCGAGACCTGCAATGAGCGTGCGTTCATCCGTCGCACGGCAGATATCGCGCCACCCCATCAACCACTTCGGGCTGAATCGCACGACCAGTGCTCGGGCGAGATCTTCCGGTTGTTCGTGCTGCTGTTCAATCGCGGTGGCGTCTTCGCCGTTCAAAGGGAACTTGTCGTGTAACTCGCGGCACGTGGCGAGCGGGTCGTCGAGCGGCAAAAGCTTGGCGACGGACTTCTCGATCTTGGACTTTCGCGCGGTGACCAGCAGACGGGTGGCGGCGTCTTCGTTGCCGTTGGCCAGATGAAAACCGGCGGCCCACCATAGTAGCACTCGGCGGATGCTGTCGGTGTGCTCAATCTGCAGGGCCGCGGCCAACGGTTCGGGATACTTCGGGATGGCCGATTCCACCACCTCGTCCCGCACCCAGTAACGGGGCTGCACGACGAACGACGGGTCCGCCTTCTGCTCGGCGCTTGGTTGGGGCAGGATGCCGACGTTCAACTGCTTTTCGGTCGCGCCCTCGTAGGTCGAAAAGCGGTGATCGAACTGGTGCAGCATCTTGGCCTCGTACAGCGGCAGATACCGGTCGTGCGGGCCGACGAACACATTGCACTCCAGCCGGTAGCCGTCCGCCCGAAGTTCTTCCGCCGTGCGAAAATGGTGCGAATCGTTCGCCATGTGAAACAAGGTTTTGAATTTGAGCCGCCAAGGATTGCATTCCGGCTGGTCGTCGGTTGCCTCGCGCCACAGCACCGGGACGCGGCGGTAGATGGCCTTGGTCAATTCCGCATCCGCCTGAGTGCGAAAGATCGGGCAATTGCCAGTGTTCGGGTTGAGCAGCCAGAATTCGGACTTGTCCAACGAGAAGAACCGCTGCTCCTCGGAAAGCTGCGAAAAGCGGCGGATGAAGAATCCGATGCGGCTTCGGTGTTCTCCTGTGTCGATGCCCGCAATCGTCATCTTGCAAAACGTGACGCGGTGATCGATCGCCGGGAAGATGAACTCCTCGTTTTCGAAGCCGATCAGATCGACCAGACGCCCGCTACTGACAATCGAGCCGAAGAAGTGCTTCGTCGTATCATCGGTGGCGATGCCCTTTGGCAAGATCAGCCCAGCCCGTCCGTGGCCGTTGATGGCGGAGGACGCGAGTTCGGCGAACACGGCATAGGTGTTGATGTCGCCTCGGCCGGTCAGCGGGAAACGCCCACCGCCGCGCAGCAAAGTACTGGCGCCGCCCGCCGCGCGCAGGGCCTCGACAAATTCGCGATGCAGCGGCGGATTGTCTTTGGGCAACTGCTGGATCAACTTCGCCCGCGCTGCCTTGTTCTTGGCCGTGGCGATCCGGGCATCGCGCGTGGCGAAAAACTCCTGCTCCTGCAGTTTGACTCGTTCCCACGGCGGATTGGAGAGCAGAACGTCGAAGCCGCCGTCGGCGAAAACCTCGGGAAACTCCAGCGGCCAATGAAAGAACCGTTGCAGCTTCGAAACGACCCGGGCGCGGCTCATGAGACGCTCGTCGTCACGCCGTCCGCCGGTGTACTGGTCGAGGACCGCGGTGGTAATCGTCGGCGTGTCGGGTTGCAGCGGCTGGAAAAACGCGGCGGTCCACAGATCGCACAGTTCCTTGCGGTGGAGCCATGCCGGGTCGGCGTGACTCTGCTCGAACAGATTTTTCTTCCGGCGGATCGCTTCCGGGCAATCGTCGGCGATGGCATCCAGTTCGCGGCTGTGCTGCTGGAGTTCGACCAGTTCCGCCCCGCGTCGATCGTCGAACAGATCGCGCGCGCCGCGTCGCTCTTCGCGGTTTTGGCGAGCCAGTTCGCGCGCCACGGCCCGATCGTCGCCTTCCAGCGGACTGAACGCTTCGTCCGGGATTCCCTCTTGCAGGACTTCCAGATCGAACACGCCGACCAGCGAGTCCCCGCAGCGGATGCGGTGATCGAGGAACGTCAACGGCTTGTCGGCCGTGTGGCCTTCCAGCCACAGCGCGACGCGGCAGAGATCGACGGCCAGCGGGTTGCGGTCGACGCCGTAGATGCAGTGCGAGACGGCGTCCCGCACGGCTTCCCGGATGCGTTCGGGTGATGGCTCGTCTTCCCCGGTACGGATCCGCGCCAGCTCCTTGCCGATGCGGCGCGCTGCGGCCAGCAGGAAGTGTCCCGAACCGCAGGCAGGGTCGCACACGCGGATCGACAACAAGGCGCGCTCGCGGCCCGTTGGCTTTGCCGCTGCCAAACGATCAGCGATCACGGGATCGAGCGCCGACTGAATCACCTCGTTGACCAACTGCGGCGGCGTGTAGTACGAGCCAGTTTCCTTGCGTCCACCGCCTTTGATGAAGTCGAACGTGGGATGGCGAGTTGCCGTGCAGTCGATCAACGGATGAAGTTCCAGCAGGCTCTCGTAGACCGAACCGAGTTCCTCGACGTCCAACGCGGCATAATTCACGCGTCGCGGGGGACTGGTGGGACTCTCCTGGTACCAGGCCAACCGCCAGAACGCTTCGAGCAGATCCCGGTTGCTGATCGTACATTGGTCCAGCTTCTGCCGAGCGAACAGGTCGCCGTTCAACACCGGCAGCCCCAGCGCGGCGGCCATCGTCCGGTTGTTCAGCGCGGCCTGCGGCTGCTCGTGGGTCAACACCAACCACAGAACGCGGAGCGATTGCCATAGATCGTCGTGGTCCGTGAAAGCGGATCGATGATCGAGCAGCCGGCGCAGTCGAGCCACGCCGTAGTGTTGCCGGTACAGCGGATCAGGGCTCAACAGACCGCGGTCTTCGGACACCAGCAGGAACAGGAACCGATAGACGAGAATCAGCAACTGGCGGTAGAACGCAGGTTCGCTGATCCGGTCTGGATCGTTGTAGCCGGGTGCGACCCATTGTCGGAGTTCCTCGTTGGCGGGATGCCGCAAGAATCCGTTGCCCAATAAGATCAAACATTCCTCGACGCCGTCGCGCAGGTGCTCGCGCACCCGGCCACCCTGTTCGATCGAATGGGCAAAGTACTTTTCCAGGAAGCAATCGTTGGCATCTTCAACGCCGCGGGGCAACCGCGAACGATGCAGCAGTCGGTAGAGCGCGGCGAAGTCTTGGAAGCGTTTCTCTTCCAACATGCCGGGCAAGTCGAACTCGATGTACGCCTGGCGACGGACGAACGTACAATCGCGCAGCAATCGGAGCGTCGCGCCGTTGGTGACCACTCCCCACAGATTCTCGGTGCGATTCAGGTACTCTTGGACCAGCGAATGGGGAGCCAGACGCGGACGACCTGACGGCGGCACGCGGCCCAGCGGCTGCCGAAGTCCGACGATATGCACCGGCGGCGTCTCGACCGATTCGCCGGCGCGATGGGAGATGGCGAACGTCAATCCGTCCACCTCATAGGCTTTGGGATTGTACCGCAACTCGTAGCCGAGCAGGCCCAGGAAAGGGATTGCCCAGGCGTCGCGCGTGACACTGGTCGCTAAATCGTCGCTTTTCAAGCGATCCAAGCGATGCTGATAAACTCCCCACAGCGCCCGGGCGTTGGCAAACGTCGCAGCGATCTCGTCGGTCAGATTCCGTTTGCCCTCCAGGCCAAAGTCCGCAGGCCGCTGGCCGGGCAACTCGCCGCTGACAAGCTGATCGAGCACATCCGACCCAAGCAGGGCGCCTTCGATGCGAATTGACGGATACAGCGACATGGTCAAACCATTGGTTGCAGTACAAGCAGGCCAAGCAAGTCTGGGGGCAACTGGGGGGCCAGGGACAGTTGCCGAATCTTCAAGGAAACCGCCTGACGGACGCGCTTATGGCTCTCCTGCAACTCCACGGCTCGCGCCTGGATCAACGGCCGGATCGCCACTTCGATTGCCGGCCAGCGTTGAAGCGTCTGATCGATCAGTTGTTTCTTTTCGGCCATCGGCACGTTCGCATCCGGTTTGGCTTGGGCCAGCAACCGGAACGGCTCGTCGCCCACGTCCCACTCGGCCGCACCGCCTGGCCCGCTAGTGGACTCGCCCACGACCATCACCTCTTCCGACAGAAGCGACGGTCGGTCGGGTTGGCTCAGCAGATACCGGACGCGCAACAGCAGGATGGTGGTCAGGCGTGAAACGGTTCGGCTACGGATCACGCCGCATCGAGTGGCCGTCGCCGCACCGCCCTTGGTCATGGCTTCTTCCATCAGGAAGCGCGCCTGTGCGCTCACAAACGGGTGATTGCGGCCCAGATACTCCGCTCCCTCCGGTGTGGGCGACTCGAAACTGATCAGCCACTGTTTCGTACCCGCAGCGGGCAGCGCGAAAGCAACGGCCGCGGGCACGGTTGCAAGAGCTTCCGGACCGATCGCCACGCGATACACCCGGGAACGCTTGTCGGCGACGATGCTCAGCCCAAGGCGTTGCGCTGCAGCGAGGACGAACTCGCGGACGGCGTCCGGGTCGCCGAGTACGGTATCGGTCGCCTCCAAATCCTGACGCACGTCGCCCGGCTTCAGCGCACGTTGGGCGAAACGGGTACGGCTGATCTTCTCCCGCTGGGCGTCAAGTTCCCAGCGCCGATGAAAGGCTTGCACTTCCGGTTCGGTCTCGCCGAAGTCCAACATCAATTGCTTCGAGGCAGCCTCCTTGCCCGGCTTGGCCCGCAAGAAGAGAGCGTTCAGCAATGCTTCGGTAACGGTTTCACTCTCCGCCGGCACTGGGACATAGGTGCCCAGCGTCTTGTGGATCTCGCAGGCTTTGTCGAGCAGGACCTTGAGCACCACGCCGTCGACGGGGCTGTCGGGACTGAAATACCGGATGGACTTTACCACCTTGGCGTTCTGACCATAGCGGTCGACGCGGCCCTCGCGCTGCTCCAAGCGATTCGGGTTCCACGGCAGGTCGTAGTGCAAGACGGCGCTGAAGGCGTGTTGCAAGTTGATCCCCTCGCTCAAGCAGTCCGTGGCGACTAGGACTCGGCAGGGCTCCTCGGCCAGCTCGTCGACCTTGGCCCGGCGTTCTTCGTCCCCGATACGACCCGTGATCGACACCACTCGGACATTCGCGTGAGTGCGTTTGAGAAGTCTCTGAAGCCGTTCGGCCAAGTAATCCGCCGTGGCGATATATCGGCACCAGACGATCGGATGAAAACCTTCGGTCAGGAGTTTCGAGACCAAGGCGGCACAACCGTCCATCTTGGTGTCGCCCAACGAATCGAGGAGCGTCGCCGCGACTTTGCCCAACTGCCGCAGTCTTCGGCGGTCCGCCTCGTTCATCGTGGCTTCGGCCGACTCGACAGGCGGGGTCGGTTGGTCATCATCCGTTTGGTCTTCGGCCGACTCGAAAACGAAGGACCGGAAATCCGGTTCGTCGTCGTCCGAATGCAGGGCATCGTGGCGCGAAGCCAACGCGGCTACCGCTGCCGCCGGACTGGACATGACGCAGCGCAATAGCGCCAACGCCCCCCAATACCGGACACGCTGGTGGCGTTTGCTCAGATTCTGCCCCGTCCTGACCAATTCCGAGCAGAAGTCATAAGTCTTGGAGAACAGATCCTGGTACGTCCGCGAAAGCCGGTAGGTTTCGTCGGACGACTCGCGCCGCGGAAAACAGTGTTCCCCTTCCCAATCGTGTTCGATGTCGCGGCGAGTCCGCTGAACGAAGTGCCTTGCCAGTTCGATCCGCTCGGGTTCCTCCAGCGACGCCGTATCCCACTGACCAAACTCGGGCCGAAGCAGAGAAAGCAGCGAGCGGAAAGCGTTTTCTATCCCGCTATGGGGGGTCGCCGTCAACAGAATCAGATGCTGATGCACCCGGGAGGCGATCTCCCGAACCAATTGATGACGTTGATGCTGGTTCTGATTCTTGCCGGACGACGCGGCGGCGCCATGAGCCTCGTCCACGATGACCAAATCCGGACAGTCAAGGAGGAAAAGATGGCGGTTCCGGTCGCTCTTCAGAAAGTCGATACTCGCAACCTGAATTGGGTAATACTTGTAAATACTCTCCTGACTCGCCTTGCGACGTTCCAGTTGTCCCACCGTGCCCGAACGGATGATGACGGCCTCCAGATTGAACTTCTCGGACAATTCCTGCTGCCATTGTTCGCACAGATAGGGCGGGCAAAGCACACAAATCCGCTTGATTTCCCCCCGATCATGCAATTCCCGTCCAACCAAGAGGGCTTCAATGGTCTTGCCCACGCCGACATCGTCGGCGATCAAGATGCGGACAGGGTCCAACCGCAAAGCCATCAGCAACGGCACGAACTGGTACATTCGCGGTCGGATAGAAACGCGGCCCAGCGAGCGGAACGGCGTCGCACCCTCGCGCAGCGTGAGTCGTGCGGCCTGCCAGAGCAGGTGAGCGCTGGCCGCATCGGCGAGATCGTCCGAAGTGGGCAAGGGAAACGCGGCTGAAGAAAGCCGCTCCTCCTGGACCGTACAACCGATCAGGTCGGCCAGTCGTTTGTGGACCGCGACGACGTCATCCGTTGCCCCGGTCAACGGGCGCAACAGGTGAATATCGGGTTCGTCGCCAGGCAACAAGACCCAATCACGGTTGCGGCAACGAACGATGCTTCCGGGATTCATACGCCAAGTTCCTGATCGTCTCCGCACGACCGGGGTAAGCCGAGTGCCGAAACACACGAGAGCCGTTGATGGTCAACGTCCCTGCCCAATTTCTCTGCGCGACCAACCTTACGTTGCCACTGGGACCAGCCAACGCCAAATACTACCAAACATGGGATCGCTTCAACAACACGTCCAAGAAACGGAGCCAGTCGCCGACCTCGTCTCGCTGGCTCGCAAGGCGAGCAGCATGCGTTACAACCCGGTCACCCTGTCCGACGCGGCGCTCACGGAGATCCTGCAAAAGGCATGGTGATGTGGTCATTTCAGATTCTCACTTCGTCACAACCCCGGTTCTTTTGCCACCGGCGAGCGGACGACTCCGCCCGCCGCGAGCAGGCAGACCAGGATCGCGGCGCCGCCGAGCATCAACCACCGCACCGCGGTGCTCGCTCCGAATTCGTTGCGGAGACTTGCGGTATCCGTCGCCGGAACTGTCCTTTTTGAAACGGCTGTCTGCCCATCCGACGAAACGTGCGACGTTTCGCTGGCTGCCACCGCTCCCAGCCCGTACCAGGATTCCGCGGCGCGGACGGACTGCGGATCGTACTGGCGTAGCGTTTCGAGTTGGACTTTGGCCTCGGGCAGCGGACAGACGTGCAAGTATTGAACGATCGCCACACGAACCGAGCGGTCGTCGCCGGACGCCTCGCGGAACAAGTTCGGCAGGCGTTCGACGACCGACCAGTCGCCCCAGCGGGCCAGATCGGCCAGGACGTGCTCGGCCAGTCGAGGTCGCGTCAACAGGTGGTGCAGCGCGGCGGCCAGACGAGGCCGAGGGACATTGTCGAATTCTTCGCCGCAGTAGCGGATCGCTACGATGGCGGCGTAGGCGTCCGTCCACTCGACCGTCCGATCCTTCAAGAACAGGTCTTCGACCAGCGCGATGCCTTCCGCCCCGGCCAGCCTCAGATAACAGGCAATCGCCGCGTGTAGCACGGGCTGCTGCGCCTGGTTGCGCTGCCGCAGCAGTTCGGCCAGTCGCTGCGCGTCCTCGACCGTTCCGCAGGCACTCAGCAGCATCAGGTACAGGATTCGGCAATGGGTCTTGGTGTCCGCGGCTTGGATTCTCGCGATCAGCCAGTGCGGGTCCAGTTGCGTCCGCATCGCGACGTAGTCCGCATACGGGGCCCGGGCCAATTCCGCATAGGCGTCGGCGGCCACCAGATCGTCGGGCGAATTCGTGTAGGGCAGGAGCAAAGCCAGACGCTCGGCGGAAACCGACGGCAATTCCCGAAGTAGATCCAGATAGTCTAGGGCTGCGGCGCTCAACTCAATCGGCTCCGACCACTCAGGCTCGCGACCGCCAGAACCGAGCAGCAGAAACGTCGTGCCGGTGGACGCTTGCGTGCGGCAAAGCAAATCGACGCAAGTGCCGACGCCGTCGAGCGCACCTTCACCCAGGAGACGAAGGACGCGAAATCGAGCGAGCCGCTTCTCGAACAGGGCCGGCGGACTGGAAGCTCGTTCCCCTGGTCCGGCGGGTCGCTGGACGGACTCGAGCTCGGCCACAACGGCCAGTTCTGCTTGTGCCAGCTTTTCCGACAAGGTGTCGCGGACGACCGGACACATCGAACAAGCGGCCGCGGGCGAGCCGCTGCACGCGAGAAACAAGACCACGGACAGCGAGCTCCAGCGGACGACCATACTGCATCCTCTCTTTGTTCGCATGACCATATCGGCCGAGCGACGACGTTCCGACCAAGATCCCTCGGTTGGTTTTTGATGATTTCGGGCGAGAAACGTGTGCCGCGAATGCCTGGCCCCACAGTTATCTTTGCATAGGATTTGTCGTCGCCAGATGTATTTCCCTTAGTTGCCCGGCTTATTCGGGCAAACCGCCCAAAAGCATACAGGAGGATGACCATGTCCCGATTCTGCGCACGAAGCCTGACAATCGTTGCACTCGCGTGTGCCGGTCTGACCGGCATGGCTGACCAAGGTCCAGGGCGAGTTATCGAAGACACCGCTCGATCCGAAGAACTCGCCTCTCCGGCAAAGCTCTACTCTGGATTCCAGGGATACGCCCGCAAGGTGACCACCGATTCGGCCGAGGCGCAACGCTGGTTCGACCAGGGCATCCAACTGTTGTACGGCTACAATCACGACGAGGCGATCCGATCGTTCGAAAGAGCCGCTGAGATCGATCCGTCGTGCGCGATGGCTTGGTGGGGTTCGGCGTACGCTCGCGGTCTGCACATCAACAATCCGGAGATGAGCGAAGAGCAGAGTCGGCTGGCCGACGAAGCCGCGCGTCGGGCTGTCGCTGCCCTGGATCGCGAGACACCCGTCGAACGGGCGCTGGTCCAGGCCGTCCGCCATCGCTACCAATGGCCGGTGCCCAAGGACCGGACGCCGCTCGACCAGCAGTACGCTGCGGCGATGGAGGCCGTGTGGCACCAGTTCCCCGACGACCCCGACGTGGGTGCGCTGTACGCCGAGTCGTTGATGACGTTGCAGCCGTGGGATCTGTGGACAGGTGCCGGGGCGCCCAAGGGGCGGACTCTCGAGATCGCTGCCGTCTTGGAACGTACGTTGGTCAAGGCGCCGCTGCATCCCGGCGCCAATCATTTCTACATCCACGCCATCGAAGCGTCACCCTGGCCCGAGAAAGGGATCGAAGCGGCCGAGCGGCTTACGAGCCTGGTTCCGGGCTCGGGGCATTTGGTCCACATGCCGTCGCATATCTTCATGCGAGTTGGACGGTACGACGATGCGGTACGGGCCAACCAACAGGCTATCAAGGCGGACGAAGCCTATTTCGCGCTGGCTCCGAAACCCGACTTCTACAGCTTGTACTTCATCCACAACATCCATTTCCTGGCCTATGCGGCCATGATGGAAGGGCGATACCAGACGGCAATCGACGCTGCGAAGAAGATCGAGAAGCTGATTCCGCCCGACTTCCTGGAGAACTATGTCACCATCGCGGACGGCTTCATGCCCACGGCGCTGCACGTGCTGATCCGGTTTGGAAAATGGCAGCAGATTCTGGACGAACCTGAGCCCGACGCGTGGCGGCGGTTCAGCCGCGCGGAACGGCACTTCGCTCGTTCGGTCGCCTTCTCCGCACTAGGGGAGACCAACAAGGCGCGCCGCGAACTCCAGCGGCTCGACGAAGTCGCCAAGGAACTGACTGACGAGTGGAAAATGGGCAACAATTCGGCAGCCGAAGTTCTCGCCATCGCTCGGACGATGGCCGAAGGTGAACTGGCCTATCGCGAAGGCGACGCCGAGAGGGCATTTGCGTTGCTGCGCCAAGCTGTCGAATTGGAGGACAACCTGCGTTACGACGAACCGCCTGGTTGGATGCAACCGGTTCGCCACGCGTTGGGGGCTCTGCTGTTGGCCGACAACCGCCCGGCCGAGGCGGAGTCCGTCTACCGCGCCGATCTGGTGCGGCATCCGAACAACGCTTGGTCTCTGCTGGGACTTCAACAGTCGCTGCAGAGTCAGGGCAAGACCCGCGAGTCGGAATTTCTCGCTCCGCAGGTGGAGCAGGCGTGGGCACGCGCCGACGTGATGCCCGTTGCCAGTTGCTACTGTCATCCGGAGGCTCGCGACCGGTAGGACCCGGATGGTGAAAGAATTGGAGCAGCCGCTCCGGGCGGGTCATTTCTTCGGCCGGAAAGCGACGATCCGGGTGGGATTCGTTTCCAGATACGGCCCCCCGATTAAATCAACGCAGTAGGGGATCGCGGGAAACACGGCGTCCAGGCACTCGCGAATCGCTTTGGGCTGTCCCGGCAGATTGACGATCAGCGAATTGCCCCGAATGCCCGCGGTCTGCCGAGACAGGATCGCCGTAGGCACCTTCTCCAGCGAAGTCTTGCGCATTAACTCGCCGAAACCCGGCATCATTTTTTCGCAAACGGCCTCGGTCGCCTCGGGCGTCATATCGCGAGCCGCCGGCCCGGTGCCACCGGTGGTAACCACCAGACAGCATCCCTCCTGGTCGCACAATTCGCAAAGCGTTGATTGGATCTGTGATTGATCGTCGGCAATCACCCGGCAGACACCCGTCCACTCCGATGTCAACACTTCGGTCAGATACTCCCGGATGGCCGGCCCGCCCCGGTCCTCGTACTCGCCGCGACTGGCTCGATCCGAAACGGTCACAATCCCGACGCGAATTTTTTCCTGCATCACCATGCCCTTCACGAGAGAGTTCAATAACGTGTGGTCACAAGGATGATCCACTCCGTGGATTTCGGAGACAAGCCCCTTGGCAAGGCCCACTCCGACATCTTGGAAACGGAACAAGATGACGATGTGCAAGCCAACGACGTCATCTCCTTCGGAGCCTGCTGAAATACTGGCAAGAACCGAGGTGGGGTAAGCTTCCAGCT
>JAHDXO010000084.1 GCA_023382975.1 Pirellulaceae bacterium | reverse complement strand
CCGCGTTGACGGTCACCGCGGACGCACAGAACAAGATCTACGGCACGGCCGATCCAGCGTTGACGTACCAGATCACGGCCGGGGCGCTGGTGACCGGCGACTCGTTGACCGGTGACCTCGTCCGCCAAGCGGGCGAGAACGTCGGTGCGTACGCCATCCAGCAAGGCACGCTGACGGCGGGCGCGAACTACTCGCTGACGTACGTCGATGCGAACCTGTCCATCGCGGCGAAGACGCTGACGGCCACGGCTGCTGCAATGGACAAGATTTACGATGCCTCGGTTGCGGCCCAGGTGACAATCCATCTGAACGGCGTGATCGGGGATGACGCGGTTGATGGCTCTGCGTCCGGCGTCTTTGATAGCAAAGACGTGGGTACGGCCAAGACGGTGACGGTCGGCACGGTGACGCTCAGCGGTATCGATGCTGGCAACTATTCCGTCGGATCGGCCGGCGAGACCACAGCCAACATCACTCCGGCATCGCTGACAGTCACCGCGAATGCCGCGAGCAAAGCTTGGGGAACACCCGATCCGGCATTGACGTTTGTCACGGATGGGTTGGTCGGCGGCGAGACTGCAGCTGCAGCTCTGACTGGAACACTCACGCGTCAATCAGGAGAAAGCGTTGGCGATTACGCCATCCTGCAGGAAACATTGACGGCCATCAACGGGAATTATGCCATCACGTTCCATGGTGCCGTCTTCCGAATCACGGCTGTGGCACCCAACGTTTCGATCATGGCCGTGGACGCAGCCAAGGTCGAGGGCGACAGCGGATTGACTTCGTTCACATTTGCGATCACCCGTACGGGCGATACCAGCGGTGCGAGTACGGTCGATTGGGCTGTGGCAGGCAGCGGCGCGAATCGGGTCGATGCGGACGACTTCGGCGGCACGCTGCCGGCGGGCACGGTGACCTTTGCCGCAGGCGAGACCAGTCACATCGTAACAGTCAACGTCTCCGGCGATGCGGCGATCGAGCCCGACGAGACGTTTGCGGTTACCCTGAGCGATCCTGATGGGGCCACAGTCACCACGGCCACAGCCGCAGGCACGGTCCTGAACGACGACTACCCGACGGTTTCAGAGACGGCTTGGCGATTCGATTTCAATTCTGGCGGTTCGCCTACCCAGGGCGTTGCTGGAACTGGAGCGGTCGCCGGCGACACGCCGTACGTTGGTGTCGTGTCGAGCGACTTGTGGAATTCCGCCGAAGGCTTCGGTTGGGTCAGTTCACCGGGCTCGCTCGATCGCGGTGGTCTGGTCGGCAGCGTTTATGGGGACCTGTTGCGAGACGGAGCTTGGGGCAGCGGACCGCGGGATTTCCGGATGCGGGTCGAACCGGACATGACTTACGATGTGACGGTGACGTTCGGCGATGCGAGTTTCGCGCGGGACCGAATGAATGTGTCGGTGGTGACCGGCGACGGCGCAGGGCTATCGAACGTGGCGACGGGAGCGGGACAGTTCGTACACGCTTCATTCTCGGCGACACCCAACCCGCAAGGCGACTTGGTCCTGCAGTTCAGCGACTCCGGCGGCGATCCGTACTGGACCGTTACCTCGGTCGAGGTGCGGCAGACGGTGACGGCGCTGGGCGTGTCGCGATCGGGCGGCGGTGCGGCTCAACCGGCTGACGGGGCGACGACGGATACGTTCGAGGTGACGGGAGCCACCGCGGATGCCTGGTACACGCTGAGCACCGACATGGGCCAAGTCACGACGGCCGACGGCGATCCGCGGTATGCAGGGGTACAGATTCAGGCGCCCGCCACGAGTTTCTCGTTCACGGTCCGGCGCGGCTCCGCCATGGGCACGGCGAACGTGCGGGTCGAGGAGGTGAACGGGGCGTCGCGAGGTTCCGCGAAGCAATCCTACGTGTACGCGGCTTTGCGCCAGTTCGATTTCAACGGGTCGAGTGTGGACACCGAGACGGACGGCGGCACGTGGTGGAGCGTGCGCGGCGGCGACGTGTACGATCCAGTCGTCGGCCACGGCTGGAACGCGGCGGTCGGCGAGTTCGAACGCAGCGTGGCTGGGATCAGCCAGCCCCAGTTGGATTCGCTGTACCGCGACGGCCATTGGCAATCGGCGACGCGGACGTTCCAGGTGAAAGTCGATCCGGGCATTACCTACGACGTGCGGATCCACACGGGCGACCGCAGCTTCGGCCGCAACCAGTTGCAGGTCACGGTCGAAGACGCGGTGCAACCGCTGGTGGCGACAGCGGCCAATGAGTTCAAGACGATCACCGTGTTGAGCGTCACGCCCTCGGGCGACGGCATCCTGGACATCCAAATCGCCAACCTGGGCGGCGATCCATATTGGGTGCTCAACGGCATCGAGGTGGCGGAGAGCGGCCTGTTGCCCGCGCCGCCGCCGGTGCCGGTCGATCCGCCGGTCGCCTTGCCCTTCCCGCTGCGGTTCGATTTCGGCACGTCGTCCAGTCCGGTGGATCCGGCGTTTACCCAGGTCGGCGCGACCAACGCATACGCCCCGGTCCCCGGTTACGGCTGGACGACGACCTCTTCGACCTTCAGCCGCAGCGGGCCGACGGACCTGCTGCGCGACGGCCATTGGGGTGTCGACAACACGTTCCTGGTCAACGTGCCTAACGGAAACTACGTGGTCAACGTGACCTTGGGCGACGCGTCGTTCGCGCGGAACAACCTTTCGATCTGGGGCGAGGGCACTCTGCAACACAGCGGGTTGGCCCCGGCCGCCGGTCAGTTTATCCACCGGTCGTTCCCCGTCACGGTTGCCGACGGCCAGTTGAATGTGCAGGTCGCCAGCACCGGCGGCGATCCGTACTTCACGATCAATGCGTTGGAAGTGTTGGACGCGCCGCAGGGCAACCACGGTCTGACGACCAATAACGGCGGCCTGACCTTCACCGGGTCTTCGTCGGCCCCGAACGGCGCGTTGGTGACGGTGACGACGTCGCTGGGAACGATTACCAGCGCGGACGCCGACCTGAACTACGCGGGAGTGCAGGTCGCGGTGAGCAGCGGCGGTTTCAGCTTCACAGTCTCGCCGCCCGCGGGCGGCGGCACGGCGACGGTGACGAGCGAAGAGGTGACGGGCTTGGCCAAGGGCAGTACCACGCAACTCTACTCCGTGATCGCGCCGGCGGTCCGCCGCTTCGACTTCAACGGCACGGGGAACGACACGCAGACGGCGTTGGCTCCCAGCAACGTGGCGTTCCAGGGCGTGCGCGGCAACCAGTTGTATAGCGACCAGAACGGCTACGGCTGGACGCAGGCGGTGTCCGAGTTCCAGCGGGCGTCGGCGGCCAAGTCGAGCGTGGCTTTGTACCGCGACGGCCACTGGGGCTCGGCGGTGCGAACGTTCCAGGTCAGCGCGGACGACACCAAGACGTACAGCATCCGCGTCTACGTGGGGGACGCCAGTTTTGCTCGCGACCGGATCCAGGCCTCCGTTAATGGAGGCACCTGGGTGAACATGACGCCCCTCTCGATCGGTGCGAATGTGTTTGCCACGATCAACGTCTCCGGCGTATCTGCGGTGGGCGGCAAGTTGAGCATCAGCATCCGCGACGCGGGCGGCGATCCGTACTGGGTGGTCAACGGGATCGACGTGTGGGAGAGCACGGCAACCGATCCGGGCGAAGCGACGTTGTTGGCCGCCACTTGGTCCAGTGAGATGGTGGGCGGTGAACTGACGCAGGCGGCGGTGGACGCGGTGCTGCCGGCGGCTCGCGAGTACTGGATGTCGTCGGGACTGGCCGATTGGCAGGTGGCCGAATTGTACCGGACGCCGGTGTCGATCGGCGACCTGTCCTACCGCGGCGCGCTGGGCGTGGCCAAGCCCGAAGGCATCTGGCTGGACGCCAGCGGTGCGGGACTCGGCTGGTCAGTTGGCAGTAGTCAGTGGTCAGTTGTCAATGGTTCACAGACAACGACCGCTTACGACGTGCTGACCGTGCTGACCCACGAACTGGGCCACGTGCTGGGGTACGACGACCTGGACCCGGACCATCACTCCGACCACATCATGACCGGCGTGTTGAAGCCCGGGGCGGGACGGATGGAAATCGCGGCCGGCGGACGCGGGCCACTGTGGGTCGCGGACGCTGAACGCGACTCGGAGCTTGCAAATCTGCTCGGACCCGCGGCCGGCGGACGCGGGCCACTGTGGGTCGCGGGCGCTGAACGCGACTCGGAAAGCGGAACCCTGCTCGGGCCCGCGACCGGCGGACGCGGGCCACTGTGGGTGGATCGCGCGATCGATGAGTTGTTGCGCGACGACCTGAGGCCGGTCGTGGACGACGACGACGACGAGGACGAGGAGGAATTGCTGCTGGGCCGGGCTCTTCCAGCAGGCGGCACCGACGAGGTCGACGCGTTGTTCGCCCAATTCGCGACCCAGTAGTTTGCCTGAAGCCAGACCTTTCGCGGAGCGTCGAGTTCACATCGCCGACGAGTTCGGACGGGGCGAGTCGGCGATGTTGGTCGGGTCGAGCAGGGGTTGCAGCGAGGGACTGGACCAGATGCCGAGGGTGTCGTTGCCTGGGATGAACACCGCTTCGGTCGGTTGGATCGGTTTGGTGGACAATACCAACTGGCGAACGGCGGGCGGCACGCGGCGGTAACCGGGCAATTGCTGGATGGGCACCGGTTCGGAGAGCGGCAACCCGGCATGGCGGTAGGCCGACTCGATCAGTTCCGAGCAGTACCAGCGGTCGTTGTCCAGCCGGAAGTCTTCGTCAAAGGGCGTTTGCTGCTGCCAAGCCTGCCGGCAGAACGCGATCGCCCGGGGCGCGTGATGGCGGTGCTCGGGACGCAGCCTCTTGACGGCCAGCAGTGACAGGCGGCGGTCGGCGACAAACTCGGCAAAGGGGATCCGCCGCGGACCCTCGGCGACAATGTCGTACACCAGCAGTTGGTCGTCCTCGCGGGACACCAACGCGACGTGCGAGAAAGGGCTGTCGGTCAGGTCGCAGGTGAGTTTCGAGAAGTCGACCAACCCTAGGAAGATACGGTTCTCGCCGCGCACGAACAGCAGATCGCCGTCGTCCAAGTGGGCTTCGCCCCAGCGTTGCCATGCCGTGACGTGGTCCGGCGCAGACGGCAGACCAACAAGGGCGTTCCACCGATCGAGTGCCGACCAGTCGGGCGGTGCCATCGTCCGGCATCCGGCGGCACAGACAGCGATGGCGATCAGCAGAGTCGCCAGCAGTCCCCGTCGGGACGACTCCGAAAACGGTTGTGGCACCGAAGCACGGATGCTCGATGCCTGTCCCGTGTTCGGAGCTGCGATCCGAATCGTCGCGGATTCGGCGAC
This sequence comes from Pirellulaceae bacterium, assembly GCA_023382975.1. GTDB lineage: Bacteria > Planctomycetota > Planctomycetia > Pirellulales > Pirellulaceae > SKKK01. The sequence continues at coordinate 32,911 of JAHDXO010000084.1, read as the reverse complement.
TCGGGTTCCGTCAAGGAGTGTTTGCACGCCGCTTGGCTCAGCTACCGTCCTTCTTGTCATCCAGCGCCAGCGGAATGGCGATTGCCGCGGCGACGATGGCGCCCAGCACCCACGGGTTGGACAACATCGATCCCAACGACCGGCCGCCCAGACTGCCGCGGATGACCTGATCGCCGTCGACGATCAGCGCTTCGGCCTGCGACGAGGGTGGAGCCGTCGCGGGCGTCCAGACCCGGCATACCGTGATGCCTTTGTCCGTGACGATCTGGTAAACCCCGGTTCGCAATCCGGTCGCGGCGTAGCGTCCGGCGCTGTCGGTTTGGGTCGTCGCCACCACTTTGCCTTGGTGGACCACGGCGACGACCGCGGCAGCGACCGCGGCGCCTTGCGGATCCATGACTTGGCCGCGCAACGTACCGTCTTCGTGCAACGTCACGTCGATGATATCCAAGGCCGGTGTGGCCGCGGGCACCGTCGTTTCCGAGGCAAATCCCCACCGTGGCAAGACCATGCCAACCAGGGCCAAGACGGCCAGGCTGGCCCGCAAGCGATTCATCCATCTCATGTCGGAACTCTCTTTCTTCTTGAGTTCAGGTTTCCGGCGAAACACGCGCTGCGGATGCCGCCGGATCAACTGCCGCTTTTCCTGTCCGCAATTGCCCAGATAATGGCGCTTGTCACGCCGATGATCGCAGCCCAGCCGATGACCGTGTCCAGCCCGCCACGGCCCAAGTTGCCGCGAGTCAATTCGGGATCGGACACCATCAGGATGGCCGGCTTGGCGGAAGGCGGCGCGGCATCGTGCGTCCAGACCCGGACCAGCGCCGAAGCTTCGCCATCGCTCAATGCATAGACTCCGCCGCGCTCGACCGGAATGCGGAACGCGCCTTGCGGGTCGGTGACCGTCTCGGACAGCACTTTCGCGCCCGAGGTCAACCGGACCTTCGTCGCCGCTTTGGGAGCACCCTGGCGATCCAGCAATTGCCCTTGCAGAAAGTTATCCGCAGTCAGTGCGACATCGGCCAGCGGCGTTTGCGGCGACGCGGCCTGGGTTTGCAAGGCTGGGGAATCGGCGGCGGAAACGTGCCCCGCGGGCGGCATCACCAACCCTGCGACGGCCAACCACAACATGATCCGAGGTATCATTTTCATTTCGACGCATCCTGAAGAGAAGAAGTCATTCGGACGAGAGCGGACCCGAGCTCGGCGGGGTTCCGCCTGGACATACCTTCCGACCTTCCACTGCCTGCCAGAACTCACGCCGAAAGGAACCGCCGATGGGTTCCCGCGACGGTTGCCAATGCTGAGCTACCGGCCGCAGTTGCGGAAGCGCCTATTCCATCCAGGATTTCGGCATATCCGTCAAGGTCACTTGAGCCACAATCCCATCCTGCGCGGTAGTAGCACTGCATGGACAGCAGGTACTGCGCGCTGTCGCGGTGCTGTTTGGCTTGGCCGAGCCAGTACTCGCGCAGCCGCGTTCGGAGCGATTCCGGATCGTTTTTCCAGAAGAGTTGCAGATAGCCGTCATCGTGCAGCGCTGGCGGAAGATGCGGTCGCAGATGAGCCAACCGCGCGGCGGCGAACTTGCCCAATCCCTCGGGGAACCAGTGGGTGCGGAACCGGACGCTTTCGTCGGCGAACAACGAGGACCGGACTCCGCGAGCGTACAATTCGACGGCCCGCTGCAAATCCCCGCGTCGCTCGGCTGCCCAGCCGGCGATGTCGAACGGCCAGCCGAGATCCTGGCGGAGGCCGATGACGGCATGCGCTTCCCGTTCGGCGGTCGTCCAATCCTGGGCGAGCAACTGGTCCAAGGGCTGACCGAACAGACGGCCCAAGTCTTCGCGGGCGCTGAGCGGGATCAGGTCGGTGTCGAATATCCACCGCACGAACTCGGGATCCCAGCGGACGTTCAGGTGCCGGGCGAGGTCGGGATCGCTGCCGGACTTGAGCGGGCTGGCCAGCGCGTCGAGCATTCGGTCCCGGCGGATCACCGTTTCGGCCACGCCGGCCGCCAGCAACCGGTCGCGCGCGGGTGGCCCGTGCAACGGCCGTCCGTTCCACGCCCCCTGCCACTGCCGGTTGGTGCGGGAGATCCAGTCGCAGGCCCAGCGGACCAGCGGGCATTCGTCGCGACCGCTGGCTGGCGGTTCGTGCGCCGACGGCTCGGCGCCGCCCTGAACACAATACGCATCGTACAGCAACGCTTCCGGCAGATTCCGGCCGTAGGGGATCCAATCGCCTCCGGCGTGATTCCAGCAGAGGATCTCCGCCACCCGCCCCTCGGGCGCGACGCGCAGACACAGCCAGTCGCCGTACTGGTTGCCCACCAGCGGCAGCGTGTCGGGCAGCATGAAACCGGCCCAGATCGTCCCGTCGGCCGGTTCGATAAACTGCTCGGGCTCCAGCGGATAACGGAACTCGGACCGGCCGGACTGCCGCCAGATGCCGTCGTCGAACCAACTGGCCAATTCCGGTGGCAACTGGAAGCCATACCGTTGCTCGATTTTTTTCGACCAAGCCCGGGTCATCGTGATCGTTCTACCAGTCGGCGACGGAGTCCGGCAGATTCCCTTCCGGATCGAAGGGCAGCGGACGTGGTGTACCCAAAATCTCCAAATCCGGGCGGTCCTGTGCTTCGGACCAGTACGCGGCCGAACACGCCAACTCGGCCACATGCAACGTATCCCGGATCCAAATACATTTCGCGTCCTCGGGCTCGGTCAGGCCGATGGTCGGCAAGGCCGCGTCCAGTAGTTTCCGATCCGTAGCATAGTCCAGCGGAGTCATGGCGGCGATGCCATGTCCGCCGGTCAGGCTATTGATCCGGGTGATCTCTGCATTGGTCTGTCCCAACACGCGGCTCAGGCAGAATTCGGCCAGGCCCAGTCCGGTCGCGTTTCCGTGCGTCGCGGCGGTCAGGCCGCGGACGGCGATGTAACGGATCTTGGGCCATTCGTCCACCCCGGCTTCGTGAATTCCAAATTTACGCCCCACGACGTTCGTGTCCATCCCGGTGCCGCTGATGTCCTTGCCGATCTGGTCGATCAGCAGCAGATCCGCCCGGGCGAACGGCAGCTTGGGCAACCAGCCGCGGGCCATCTGCAGCAGGACTCTCTCCCGCGGTTCGAAATCCTCCGGGCGGACCGCTTCCACGTGCGCCGTCTCGTCGTAGCCGTTCTCGACGATCGCCAGCCCCGCCAGGATCGGGCAACGAGCCAGCACCTCGCGGGCGACGCTGTGGACGATCTGGTCGAAGCTGTAGTCCTTGATCGCCCGGTGATAGATCCTCGCGCCGTTGTGTTTGCCCAGGCCGATCAGCATCATCTTCATCAATCCGCTTTCGATCTGGCCGGCAAAGTTCGTATGCGGCTTGACTCGGCCGCAGACCACGACATGGTCGGCTTCGAACGCCAAACGGTCGAAATGCACCGGAAACCCCTCGGCCGCCTGGCAGGCGATGACCGTTTCCATGCTGCTGCGCACCGGGCAGCCGCAGAACGCTTCGTTGATGCCGTAGCCGTCCAGCAGTTCGCGCTGTCCGTCGGCCGTCCCGCCCCCGTGACTGCCCATCGCGGGCACCAGGAACGGTTCGGCGCCCAGTCGGCGGAAGTGATCGACCACGGCACGAAGGATCACGGCCAGGTTCGCGATGCCGCGGCTGCCGGCCGTGATCGCGACCGTTTGGCCCGGCCGGACCCGCTGCGCAAGCGATAGCGATGCTAGCTGCGACTCGACGGTGCCCGGCACGTCGTCGACGCGTGGCCGATCGAAATGCTGTCTCAAGCGAAAAAATTGCGGGTATGCGGACATCATCCACCCATTTTGCTGAACCGTTGGGGGAACCGCAAGGCGTTTTGAAGGGGAACGGTCATCGTTCGATCTTTGCTGAATCGGGCCTTTTGCTTAGAATCCCCCCGCGCCTGTCTCTTCTTCGGCACGTTCCCCAGGAACAAGGGCCTTATCATGGACGACGATCTGCACGAGGTTCCATCGGTTCGAAAACGTTCGCAGCGGTTGCGGCGCGTCCTGCGCCGCCGTTGGCTGTTCGGTCTGTTGCCGATGTTCGCCCTGGGGGCCGCCCTGCTGTGGATGGCTCCGACCATCGTCGCGAACACCGCGCTGATGCCCCAGATCATATCCGCGGCCTTGTCGGATTTCGAGGGCCGGGTGACCGTCGGCTCGGCCTCGCTGGGCTGGCTCTCGCCCGTGATCGCCCACGACGTAGCCGCCGTCGACGCGGCGGGCCAGCCGCTGGCGCAGATCAAGTCGGTACAAACCGAGCGCAGTCTGGTCGGGCTGCTGATGAACCGGCGTGAACCGGGCGAATTCCGCTTGGAGGAACCGGTCGTCCATCTGGTGCTCCGCCCGGACGGCAGCAACTGGGAAGATGCGCTGGACACGTACCTCCAGCAACCGGCGGGCGAAAGCGCTGTGGACAAGCTGCGGTTGAAGATCACGGGCGGATCGGTCGAGATCCAGGACTCGGCCATGGGACCGTGGCGGATCGACGCGTTGGACGTCGAAATGCAGATGTCCCAGCAGGACGAGATGTGGCTGCAAGTTCGGGTCGGAGGCCAAGTTCAAGCGGCCGGAACCGCCCCGGGCCAAGTCTCGGCGGAACTGGCGTGCCAAGCGGCCAGCGGGCAGGGGGAGTCGATTGGCCCCGGTCGAATGGCCTGGCAAATCGCCAACCTGCCTCTCAGTCCCTGGGACGCGGCGCTGCGGCGGGCAGGCGTGGATCTGCAACTCAGCGGACTCGCCTCCGCGCGCGGCAGTTTCCTGTGGGAGGCCGGACTGGCCAACCCGCAACTGACGCTCGAAAGCCTGACCGGCCAGCAGGTGGCCATGCGTGCGCCGCTCTGGCTGGGCGATGAAACGCTCAGGACCAACTCGCTGGATGTCCGCGGAGCCGCGGGGCAGACGGGCGGCCGCTGGCGGCTGGACAATGTCGCCTTGCAGTGCGACTTTGCCCGCCTTGAAGCCCGCGGGACGTTGCCGGCGCAACCCGCGGGGACAGAATTCAACTGGTTGAATCTGATCCGCGACTTGCAGAAAGAGGACGTGCAGATCTCCGGCCGCCTGGATGCCGCGGCCCTGACGGCGATGCTGCCCAAGACGCTGGCGATTCGCCCGACCACCCGCATCACGTCCGGAAATGTGAGCTTTTCGCTGGCGAGCCAAACGGTGAACGAGCCGAGCTTCTCGGCCTCGCTGCAAGCGGCCGATCTGGCGGCCGTGGACAACGGGCGCCCGTTCGCCTGGAAAGAGCCGATCGTGGCGAACGCCAATTTCCGCTACACGGCGGACGGTCCGGTGATCGACCAACTGGTGTGCCACGCCGAATTTCTGGACGTGCTCGCCAGCGGCCGGCTGAGCGCCGGTTCGGCCAACGTCCAGGGCGACCTGAACCGGATGGCCACCGAAATCGGCCGCTTCGTCGACCTGGGCGAATTCCGGATGGCGGGCCGCGTCGACGGCCAATTGCAATGGAACCAGTCGGCCGCTGAACGGTTGACCGCCACGGGCCGGATCAAGCTGAACGACTTCGAACTGTCCGCCGCGGGCTCGCTGCCGTGGCGCGAAAAGCAACTGGTAATCGACCTCGCCGCCGAAGCCCAGACGTCGCTGGGCGAGATCGCGACGATCCCGTCGGCCACGTTCGACCTGCGCTCCGACCAAGACCAATTGACCGTCCGGCTCACGAAGCCGGTGCAAGCACCGTGGCCCGAGTCGTCGTGGCCGCTGGATCTGCAGGTCAGCGGACGCTTGGAGACGTGGCTGCCGCGGCTGCAGCCGGTGGTCAGCTTGCAGGGCTGGAATGCATCGGGCGCGATCGAACTGACCGCTGCGGCCACGGTCGCCACCGACCGTCTGGCGGCCGATCTGGTGCGTCTGGCGCTGCGGGAACTGCGCGCGCAGAACGCGCCGTTAGGCGTCACCATCGACGAAAACACCGTGCGACTCGAAACCGCGGGAACTTGGGATCTTGCCGCCAATCGACTGCAGGCCGCCGATACGACGCTGACCAGTTCCACTGTCGCGCTGCGCGCCCAACAGATCGATTTGCAGTTGCCCGGCGAGCGGACCTCCGTTCGCGGCACGGTCGGCTACCGTGCGGACCTGGGCCGCTTGGCCCGTTGTTTCCAAACGCCCGGCACACAGCCGGCCAGCCGCGTCACCGGTTCGGCAACGGGAACGGTGCGGGCGACGCACGAAGACCTGCTGACCCGCATCGATTGGACCACGGACGTCGCGGAATTTGCCTACGCCACGTTCAACGCTCCGCCCGCCGGCACGCCGGTGCGGCCGGTCTCGACGTCCGCGTCGTGGCAAGATGTGTGGCGCGAAGCGTCGATCCGCCTGACCGGACGCCAACGTTACGACCACGGCGGCGATCTGCTTTACGTGGACGAACTGGAAGCCGTCGCGCAGACCATGAAGCTGGCAGTTGGCGGCCAGATCGCCCAACTCACCACTCAACCCACCGCGGATTTGACCGGCACGCTGGATTACGATCTGGCGGATGTAAGCCGTCGGTTCCAGGCATCGCTGGGCGATCAGATCCGGTTCGCCGGCAAGCAGCAGGGCCAGTTCCAGATCGCCGGCCCGCTGTGGGTCGCCAGCGCGGCGGGCGCCACCAGTTCTGCCGCCCTGTTGAACACGACAAGTGCGACGGGAACTCCGCCTGCCGGTCCGCTCGTCTCCGCAGACTTGCGCGGCGGGATGCGTGCCGGTTGGCAATCGGCGGATGTATACGGGCTGCAATTGGGACCGGGGGATCTGCAAGGATCGCTGTTGCGCAGCGTGTTGCAATTCCAGCCGTTGGACATCGCCGTCAGCCAAGGACGAATCCGCGGGACGCCGCGGCTTGATCTGAACGCGCTGCCCGTCCGGCTGATGCTGGATCGGGGCCCCTTGCTGGAGAACGTCCGCATCACGCCCGAGATGTGCCAAACGTGGCTCAAGTACGTCACGCCCCTGCTGGCCGACGCCACGCGGGCCGAGGGCACGTTCTCGATCGCGCTGGACAACGCGGAAGTTCCGCTTCCCGATTCGATGCGCACCGCGGCCAAGGGCGTGTTGACAATCCACAGCGGGCAGGTCGGGCCGGGACCATTGGCGCAGGAGTTCCTTGGAACGGCCCAGCAAATTCGCGCGATGATCGAGGCCAAGGCCGCAGCGGGCACCGGAAGCCAAGCGAACACCTGGCTGGTGATCCCCGAACAGCAGATACCGTTCGACGTCCAGCAGGGCCGCGTGCATCACCAGGGCTTGACGGTGACGGCCGGCGATCTGGTGCTCCGCACCAGCGGCTCGGTCGGATTCGACCAGACGCTGGCCCTGGTTGCCGAAGTGCCCATCCAGGACCGTTGGATCGCCAACAAACGCTTGTTGCAAGGCTTGAAGGGCACCACGCTGCAGTTGCCGATCCAAGGATCGTTCTCGCAGCCCAAGGCGGACCGCCGCGCACTGGCCGATCTCAACCAGCAGATCATCCGCAACGCCGCCGGCGGCGCTCTGGAGCAGGAACTCGGCCGCGGACTGCAACAGTTGTTCGGTCCCCGGCAATAACAAGGGTCGCAATCCGAGGTGGGTCGCGGGCGCCGAACGCGACTCCTACGGGAACTTCAGCAGGCCAAAGCCTTCGGGGCGGACGGTTGGCTCGGCGGGTTGGTTCCACGACTGGAAGCCTCCGCCCGGCGCGATCCGTTGCAGTCCGATGGCCCAGTACTGCTGCTTGTTCGGCGGCGTCTCGACCAATTCGCGCCACGGGATCGCGCATTCCACGGTCCACGAAGCGTCGTCCTCGGCAGCCGCGACGTACCACTGCGGATTCCAGGCGTCCGATCCCAAGCACTCGTCGCGCACCCAGCCGCGGTGGTCGATGACCAACCGGTAATAGGTTGCGTAGTCGCGGTCGACGTCGATCATCACTTCGACGCGGTCCCGTTGGCCCAAGTCCGGATCGCGCGGCCGCGGGCCACTGCTGGTGGCGTACGCGAGCGAGGGAACTTTCCGGCAGTTCGCAGCCACGTACAGAAACTCGTCGTCGCAGGCCAGCAGGACAGCGGCCGGCCAACGGGCATCGTCGCCTCGGTCGCTGACCAGCGACAAGGGCAGACTGTCGGTCCAAGCCGGATCGTCCAAACGGCCGTCCAGACGCGGCGGTTCGCTCGACCGGGCGCAGATGGCCACCGGTTTGGGAGCTACCCGCGTGGGCGATTCGAACCACAGCTCGCTCTTCGCACAAGCCCACCAAGCGTCCGACAACCGGTTGGCAACCAGCGAGTTCAGATATCCGTCCCTCTCGCCTGGGGCGAGCGTCGTTCGCTGGGCAGCCAGAAGCGGGAACCGCACGCTCGGGTCGACGAACAAGGGTGGAAACCGGTCCCGAACCCACTGCACGTAGGCGGCCGCCTGACGAGTGCGGTCGCGCGGCCCGGACTCCACCACCGCCGATGCCAGTTCGGCCATCTCGGGCAAGCCCGCGGGCGGAATGTTGACGTTCTCGGCGGGATATCCGGCCGGAACCACGCCAGCCGGTACAGCACCCGCGGGTGCGCCCGCCGGGGAAACGGCCCGAGGCACCTCGGCTCCCGCGACCATCCCGGGCCGCTCGAAGGCCCAACGGGCCTCGCTGCTGGCCGAAAACTGAACGAGCCAGATCACGGCCGCTTCGCACAACGGATCCGCCGGGAACCGCCTCAACAAGTAATCGTACACGTCGGCCACCAGATCCAACTGGCCGGCGCGCTGCAGGCTCTGCGCCAATTCGAACAGCACCTGGGCGCCGGCCTGCGCGTCCAAGTCGCGGATCAGATCCTCGATCTGTCCTAACCAGGTCGCGCCGTGACGCGACGACGCCGACGTGTAACGCAGCAGTTGCTCGATGTTGCGCCGCTGCTGGATCAGGCGACTGATCGTCCGCATGTCCTTCGGGGGCGGAGCGTGCAGTTGCCGCCGAGCGGGCGAACCCGGCGGCATCGGGATGCCGCTGAAGAAATCCTGGCGGCTCACCTCGGTAGGCAGACGGCTCAGCAGCAGGCGAAAACCCAGCGTTCGGGCCGGCCACCGGTGTTGCGGATCGAGCAGTTGTCGGCCGAGCGTGGCCTGGTCGGCCAGCGATTGACCCATCCGCGGCGCCAACTCGGCGGTGGTCAAGTTCTGCGTGCCCGTTTGCTCCGGACCCTCGAAACTGAAGACTTTCGTCACCGGCCAGGGCTTCAGCCCCGTGACCAGCGATTGATCGGGTTCGGCCAACGGATTGGCGGCGGCTTCCACTGCGGCCAGCACCGCCTGGTTGATCAACTGAGCCAGCTCGTTTTCGCCGCGGGGACTAATCGGCTCCGTCACGATCACGTCGGGACGCCACTGGCGGATTCTCCGCACCAGGTACTCGTGCAATCGGCCTTGCGCCGGACTGCCGTGCAGGCGGTCCCAGGCGGCACCGATCTCGGCCAACGGCGCATTTCGTTCAGCCAACGGCAGCGGGAATCCCCAGGCCAGATTCGCCTGGGATCCGCCAAGAATCGAAACGGCCTCCCGCAAGCGGTCCTCGGCGTGGGATGCTGGAGACCCGTCTCCCGCGCCAGGCATCGAGTTCAGCACTTCGACCGCGCCCAGGAACCCTTCGTTTCCGGACAAACTGACCACCAGTTCCAGTGGAATTCCGTCCGCTTGGCTCGCCAGACACAGCCACGCTGCCCGCTCGCCTCCGCGGCGTTGAATCTGCCAGGTTCTTCCGCTGTCGCGAGTCGCCAGGATGGTTCCCATCGCCCCTACGGCCCAGCCGCGATAGTCGTCCAGAAAGGTGATCGCACGCAACGGCAGGGGCTGGCCCGTGTCGAAGACCTGCCAGCTTTGTCCGCCATCGGCCGAGTGCAGGACGCGGGTTCCCGGAGTGCCGGCGATCCAACAGCGTGCGCCGGACACGGACACGCAGTGGAAGTCGAAATATTCGGCCATCCCGCCCGGCAACCGCGCGGCAGGCAGCGACCAACTGCGACCGCCGTCACCGGTCCGCAGTACTAGACCGCCGTCGCCGACCAGCCAACCGGACGCGGGCGCCGTGGAAATCGGCGCAGCGGACGGCGTGCCGGACGGGGTATCGAGCCGCACGCAGCGGGCTGTCCGGGGCCCCGTCGGTGGTGCATCGGCGGTTACGGCACCTCGCTGACGCACTTGGGCCACGGTCGGGTGACGACCGACCACGACGCCGCCCTGAGCATCGGAAAAATCGCCGCTCAGCCAGCCCGCGGTGCCGGACGCCGCAACGGACGACCAACTGAGTCCGCCGTCTTCGGTGCGGAACACGCCCGCCGGGTACAGCGCCGACGCGCCGCCGAGCGCCCAGCCGTTGCGCAGATCGAAGAACTTCACGCTCTTCAACGCCGGCAAGCTCAATCGCGGCAGCGCTTCCCACTGTTGCCCGCCATCGCTGGTTCGCAAGACAACTCCCGTGGTCCGGTGCGTGTACGGATGCGTCCAACCGCCCACGATCCAGCCGCGGCGGTCATCGACAAACCATACCGATTCCAAGCGGCACGGGACCGGCGAGCCCTGCAATCGCCAATGGCGGCCGCCGTCGTCGGTGTACCAGATCACCCCGCGGTCTCCGACGGCCCAGCCCCGGTCGGGATCGAGGAAGAAAACGTCGTTCAGTTCCGCATCGGCCAGCAGCGCGTCCGGCGCGTGAAACGGCTGAGCAAAGCACTCGGCGCGCCAGGCGAAGACGGCGGCCAGTGCTGCTAGCACGACTGCCATTCTGACCGCGCCGTTTCGTCCCTGAATCCACATGACCGCCTCCTGTCCATGAAACCGCGCGGCGGATTATAGCGAATCTCGCGACGGACGCATATCGAGATCTGCCCCGTCCGTCGGCAGCTCAGCATCGCCGCAGACGGCGGCGGATTCGCCGCAAACCGACCAGGATGCGAAGCGATTCGCGGGTCAGACTCAGGTGGCTGCCCGGAACCTCGTGCCAACTGACCGGGATTTCGACCACCCGATATCCCTGCCGATGGGCAAGCGCAAGCAGTTCCAGGTCGAACAGATAGCGGGTTTCGCAGCCCAGGGAAAACAACTGTCGGCCCGCCTCGCGGCGGAACATTTTGAAGCCGCACTGCGTGTCCCGCTCGGAAATGCCGAGCCACCAGCGAGCCAGCGCCGCGAAACAGCGGCCCGCCAGACGCCGGAGCCAGGTGCGGCGGCGAGTCAGACCGTCGACCTCGACCAGCCGCGATCCGATCGCCACATCGGCTCCCTCGCCGATAGCGACTGCCAACCGGGAGGTTTCGGCAATCGGCGTGGCCCCGTCGGCATCGGCGAACAGCATCAGATCGCCTTGCGCCGCAAGCATCCCCGTGCGTACCGCGGCGCCCTTGCCCTGATTGGCCGGCAGCGAGATGACGACCAGCGAAGGCCATTGCGCCGCCACCTGGGCCAGCATGGCCGCCGTGCCGTCGCGGCTGCCGTCATCCACGACCAGCACTTCGTGAGCGTCCGGATAGTGAGTTTCCAGATACTCGCGCACCGTCGCCAAGAACGGCGGCAGCCGCGAGGATTCGTTGTACGCTGGAATGACAACAGACAGGGCGACGGTCATAGGGCCTACTTGTACCGGACGCGGTCGGCGGCTGCAACGTACCCGGATCGACGCTCCTGCCGAGCATGAAACGACAGGGCGAGCCCCGGCGTCACGGACGTTCGATGAACCGCTCCATTTCCGGTGGCAGCGGGGCGAGGAAACGCAGCGATTGGTGCGTGACCGGGTGTTCGAAACCGAGCCGGCGGGCGTGAAGGGCCAGACGCTTGAACGGCCAATGGCGATGCGCCGCAAGTTGAGGCTCGTAACGCGGATCGCCCAGCACGGGGTGCCCGGCTTCGGCAAAATGGACGCGGATCTGGTTGCGCCGGCCCGTCTCCAGCCAGACTCGCACCAAAGTGGTGTCGGCCATCTGCTTCATCCGTGCAAAATGAGTCACCGCTCGCTGGCCGATCTCGGCGTCGTCCGTCGAGAAACGGTTCAAGTCGCGGTCGGTCGCCAAGAGGCTTTCAAAGGTCCCCTCCGACTGTTCCAGCCGTCCCGCCACGATCGCCACGTATTCCCGCTCGGGTTTGCGGAGCGCGAACTGGTCGCGGATCGCTTGCGAGACGTCCAGCGTCTTGGCCAGCACCAACAGTCCCGACACGCCTCGGTCCAGCCGATGCACGGGAAACGCCTCGCGGGCTCCCGACACATGCCGCACGTATTGGCTTACCCGGTCGACCAGCGTATTGGTCTCGCGGCGCCGCGTCGGCACCGTCAGCAACTCGGGCGGCTTAACGACCACGACCAGGAAGCGGTCCTCGAACACGATCTCGAATCCCAGGTTGCGCCGCGGCTTGTTCTTGGGATGATACCGCTGCTGCGGGTCGTAGGTCAGCAGCACCCGGTCGGCAGCCTCGACACGATGACCGGGAAACAGGCACACAGCGTCGTTTACTTGAACGCACCCGTGGTCGAACAACCCGGTGATCTGGGACCGCGACAGGCCGCACAGCGTTTGCACAATGCGGTCCGCGCGCAGCCCGACCTCCGCCGAATCCGCCGCTACGTCAAACGATTTCTGCACCCGTCCCATTCGCCACCCTGCACCGAAAAACACCGCGATCTCGACCGGCGCTCTTGTATCACAGAACCGCTCCAAGGAGAATCGGGTACGTGACATCGAGGTTCCATTTTCCTGGAGAATCACCCATGACGACTCAACTCAAGTTCTGCTTTTCGATGGCCGCCGCCGCATTGATCCTGCTGGCCAGTCGAGCCGCCTCGGCCCAGGACGCGACCGCAACAGCAACCGCTTCCGCCCCGAGCAGCCCGCTTTCCGGTCTGTTCGATCTGCTTGGGTCCAATGCGTTGCCGAGTCTCGCAGGTCTCATCCAGCCCGAGAAGATGGGCGTATTGACCGACAATCCGTGTACGATCCGCGAGAACGAGGCCGATATCGACTTGCTGTCCGGAAACGAGATGAACGTCCTTTCGGGCAACCATCTTTTCTCGGGCATCACCGTGCAGATCGAGATTCACGTCGGCCGCGGCGAACGTTCGGCGGCCGAGCGGCAAGCGGACAAGGCGAACCGCGAGAAGAAAGCGACGAAGACTCCGAAGCGAAAGTCGGATCGCCGACCGCGGCAGTAAGTGCCGTCCAGCAACTGCTTCGACGGGCGAAATTTCTTCCGCCTGGGCGGACTAAAGTCCGCCCTACGAGCAAATTGCGGAGTTGTGCTTGTCGTGCCGACTTCAGGCAATCCGGTGGAACGTCTGAAGCCGGCAATGCAAACGCGAGAGAACTTCTACACAGACACTTATCGCAGCGGCAGCGACTCGGGGGTCTCCGCCAGGCGTTCGGGCCGATTGCCGCTCAGGAAGGCGAACAGATCGGAGACTTCCTGCAGCGTCAGTTCGTCCAGCAATCCCTCGGGCATGATGGAGACTTTCTCGGGCAGGATCTCTTCGATCTCCGACTGCGACAACGCAATCACGCGGTCATCCCGCTGGACCAGCAGCAGGCGGTCGCTGCCGTCTTGGCGGACCAAGTGTCCCGAGTACGTGCGGCCTTGCTGCGTGATCACGGTATGCGTGGCGTAGGTCTTGGGCAGCATGTGCGAGGGGAAGAGGACGGATTCCAGGACTTCCTTTTTCATGGCGCGACGGCTGAGCGCGGTCAAGTCGGGCGCCACGTCCTGGCCGACATCGCCGACACGGTGACACTTCGCGCAATGGACTCGCTCGAACAGTTCGCTGCCCTTCTCGGCCGAACCGAAGCGGCCGTCGCCCAGCGTCAGGTACTTGACCAACTCGTGGTAGTTCCAGATGCCCCGCGTCCGGTAGCGAGGCAAATCGGCTGACGGCGATTCGGGCCACTTGTCCGCATACCACGCCTGCCAAGCGGCCAACTTGCCGGCCACGTTGTCGGCCTCGCCCTCGCCGGTCAACTTGCTGCCGGTCCAGAACTCCAGGAGCGCAACGGCTTCGTTGCCGCCGTCTTCCCCCAATTGCAGGCCGCGAATGATCACGTGCCGGTAGAATTCGGGTTCCTCGGGCGCCAGGGCGATCGAGCGCAGGTTGACCAAGACTTCCTTGGCCGCACCGCCGTCCAGCACGGGCAGGCTGCGGACCAGGTAATGCCAGTTCTCTTCGTTCGGCCACTGAGCCAGTCCCATGGCGACGGCCAGTCGCCGCTCGGGATCGAGATCCCACAGTTCGCGGAGATGCCGCATCGAGGCGTCGTCTCCGCTGCGCGCCAGCACCGCGGCGATGCCGACTTTCAGCCGCAGCACGTCCGGTTCGATGGAATCCAGGATCTTGCGGTCCAACAGCGTCAGGGCCTCGAGCAAGTCCGCATCCAACTTTTCGGGCGCGCGGTACAGCATGGCCAAGGCAGCCCGAGGCCAACGGTCGCCGTACGTCAGCGCCGTCCGGAGATCTTCCTCCGACATCGCAGCGATGAACTCGCCCGCCGCTTGCGTGACGTAGGCCGAGTAGTTGACGCCGCCCTGTCCCCGCTTGATGCTTTCGAAATAATCCAGGACTCGCATCCGCTGTTCGGGCTTCCAAGCTCCCGCCAGCGAACCGAGATGCAGGGCCAAATGCAGTTTCTCGACGTCCGCCACACCGGCCGCGTTCAGTTGCTCGACCGCTCGCTCTTGCATCCCGGGGATTTCCAGGTACACCAGCAGACGGATCAACTCGCGGTTCATCGAGGCGTTGCCCGCAGGGAACTCGGCGGCTAATTGGTCCCGCAGCGGTTCCACCTCGGACGGCGGCACCTCGCCGCGTAACAGCGCGACTTGCACGACGCGCAGCAAGTCCACGAAATCGCGGTCGGTGACGAACATCCGCATCGCGGCGGCGGCCTGGTCCAAGACCAACTTGGCGTGCTTCCGCGATGGATCGGCCATCATCAGCGCCAGCCCGCCTTGGATCAACAGACGGTGATCGTCCGTGGACAGCAACTGGCCGCGCCACGAGTCCACCGGGCTGGTTTCGAGCAGACGACGCGCCGCCCAGGCTTCGACGGCATCATCCGACTTCAGCAGCGGAATCAACGCGTCGAGCGGCGGATTCTGGCCGGCTCGCAGCAGCGCCTCGCAAGCTCTGCGGCGGACCCGCCGATCGCTGTCGGCCAATAGCTGGACCAGCGCCGGTTCCGTTTCCTCGCTCGCGTGGATTCCCATCAGCTCGGCGGCTTTGCCGCGAACCCGCTCGTTCTTGTCTTGCGCGATCTTGACCAGCAATTCGGCCGACGGTGGGGGGCCGTACAATTGCATCAGGTCCAACGCGCGCAGTCGGTACTGCCAGGGATTGGCGGCACTGACCGCAACGCCGGGCACCAGACGGTCCCAGTCGGCGCCGATCGTGGTTTTGAGCGCGGCGATCTTCTGGCGGCCCCAGGCTGACTCCATTTGCGGTTGTCGAATGACGGCGTCCAGACCCGTTCCCAGCTCGGTTGCGGCTCGCGGCGGCGTGCCTTTCCATTTGACGCGGTACAGTCCGCCCACCGTGCCGCGTCCGCCCGTCACGAAATACAGGCTGCCGTCGGGCGCAACTTCCAGGTCGCTGATACTGCGCGAATCGCCTTCGACAAAGACGGCCCGGCTAGCTCCGTAGCTCGATCCGCTCGGAGCCAACTGGACCACGGCGATCTCGCCGCTGGACCAGTCCGCCACGAACATGGCATCGTGATACTGTTCGGGGAAGATGTAATGGTGATAGAATGCCATCCCCGTTGGCGCCCCGCGGCCCGTTTCGAGCAAGCCGGGCAGACGGTCAGGATAATAGGCGGGCCAACGCGCCCAACCGCTGCGCCAACCGAATTCGGCGCCGGCCGCGACGTGATACAGCGATCCGGGCTGATACCAGGGAGTTCCCAGGTCGGCCTCCGCGTCGCCGTCGTGGGTGAACAGGTCGCCTTCGCGGTTGAACGCCAGATCGTACGTGTTCCGCAATCCGCCGGCCAGCACCTGGACCCGCTCGCCGTTGATGTCCAGACGCAAGACCGTGCCGCCGGGGGCCGCAAGATCCGCTTCGACTTGCTCGGGAATTTCAAGCCGCGGCGGGACCAGCGTGTCCTTGTCGTACCGTCGATAGGGACTTCCCTTGTCGGCTTGTTCGGGCACTTGGGTGTGATTTCCGAGCACGACGTAGATCGAGCCGTCGCTGCCCAGCGTCAAACCGTGCGGTCCCGACTCATTGGCCACGGCGTTGAACTTGAGCAGCGTGCGAACTTCATCCACATCCCCGTCACGGTCCTTGTCCAGCAACCGGTAGAGTCCACGGCCGTCCGGCCCCTCGCCCGTCACAAACACATAGCCGTTCAGGCAGAGGATCCCGTGGCAATCCGTAACCAGATCGGTGTAGATGCGGATCTTGTCCGGCACCCGGTCTCCGTTTCCGTCGTGAATCAACAACAGCTCGCCACCTTCGCGCGACGCGATGACGTGTCCGAATTCGTTGAACGTCATGGCGATCAACGAGCCCGTGGCCTCGTTGTCCAACAGCGTCTCCACGTCGAACTCCGGCGGCGCACGGAACGGGTTCTCCGGCGGAAGCTCGGCCGCCGTGGTTTCAGCCGGCGCGTCAATCGAGTGCGCCGGTTCGTCGTCTTGAATCGACCGTCGGCTGACCGTCGGCTGCGAATCGTGGCCACGAACCGCTACGGTCGGAGCGACATCGTCCCAAGGCGCCGTCGCCCCGAGCGGTCCGAAAGCCTGGGCGGTGTCCCAGCGAGCGTCGTTGTACAACGGCGTGTACCAGAACGGCAGCGGATTCAAGCTGGTGGCCCACGAATCGTCCGTCACGAACCGATGCATTTGGCGCGTCTGGTCCTGAACGTCGATGCGGGCGGCCAGCGCCGCGGTCGATCCATCGGTGTTTTGGACCCGGACGGCCACCAGATTGCGGCCTCGCGTCAAGAACCGCGAGATGTCGTGCCGCGTCAACTCGCTGCTCGACGATCCCGAACCGACGCGGCGGCCGTTGACGAACAACTCGTAGCGATCGTCGGCCGCGATCTCGATCGTGCCTTGACGCACCGACGGCACCTGGAACGCCTTGCGGAAATGACAGGATGTCTGGGGCACACCGTGCGGCGGATGGTCCGGAGACCAAATCCACTGGGCCGTCTGGTCGGCATAGCAGGTCGAGGTCAAGCTTGCCGAAGCCGCCAGCAGTATCGCTGCCAAGCCGCGGAACAATGGGACTGACTCCCAGCGGATACCGTGCCTACGCATGGTCGCACCTTCTGTCGAGGAGAGACGAGGCGGCAGCCGGCCCACCGGACCCGCCGCCCAAAACCCGATTGACGAGCGTCAAACGGATAACCCGAGTTGACCACTTGGCTCGATCAGCCGCGCATCGCGATCGAGTTACCGCCGCGCACGGGGCGGAGGGTAACAAGAAGGGCCAATTCGAATCAACACGAATTCCCGCCATTTTCAGACGTTTAGCGGGTGTGCTAGCACCGTGACTTGCCTCCCGCGTTCCATGCTTCAGGAAGCCGCACTAGCACGCCTCCTGGCAACAGGACATAATGGGATAGTTCCCTGAAAGCGGTTCGAAGTCCGACGTGCCCAACCTCCCCCTTCGCTCTTGCCGAGGTCCGATCCCATGAAATCAAGCCGCATTCCGGTTGGCTGGTGCGCCGCAGCCGTCGTTCTCTTTTGTGTCAGCGTCGCCGCGGCTGATCCGCTCGATCTGGCCGGTTCGCTGCGGCCGTTGATCGAAGCCGATTGGCAGCGACAGGATTCCTCGCTGGCTGCCGACGCACGGTCCAGCGGTCGCTCGACGGCCGGCCCGGCCTCGTCGTCCGTCACGACCGCGGAAGATGCTGCCGGTGGCTGCGACGGAATCAGGAACGGCTTGTGGGGCTTCCATGTGGCCAGCGGCGAACAGGATCCGTGGTGGCAGGTGGACCTGGGCCGCGAGTGCCGCCTGGACCGCGTCGTCGTGTACAACCGGTGCGGCAACAGCGCCGCACGGACCAGCCATCTGCAGATTCTGGTGGCCGGCGGCGATGGCGACGAGGCCTGCAAGACGTTCCGCCGCGTCTACCAGCACAACGGTACGCCGTTTCATGGCGTCGAAAACCAACCACTGACCGTCCGCTTCGCCGAGCAGGCCGTCACGGCCCGCATCGTGCGGCTTCAAGTTCCCGGCCGCTGCTCGTTGGCACTGGACGAAGTGGAGGTCTACGCGACCGACGATCCCGCCAAGAACATCGCGCTGAACCAACCCGCCGACCAGATCAGTGTCAGCCAGTATTCGCGCCGCGGCACGATGAGCGACGCGCAGTACCGGGAAATTGGCTTTGAGCCGCTGGTCGCGCGGCCGGCAGACGCTTCGGTGGACCAGGAAAAGCCTTCGGCGTCGACCGCCGAAAGCGATCCGGGCCGAGACCATCCGTTGACGCTCAGCCGCCAAGTTTTGCAACAAGCCGAACTGTTGGCAGCCCGTCTGACCGACGTTGCTCCGACGGCGCTGCAGCCGGCCCTCGATCAATTGGCCGCCCTGCAGGCGCGTCTGGCCGGCCTGGAATCCAGCGACGAAGCGTCTGCCGAGGATCGCCGGAGGTTGTATCTGGCGGCTCGCGAAGTAAAACGCCGGATCACCTTCAGCAACCCGCGACTGAACATCGACCGACTGCTGTTCCTCAAACGCCATGACTCCGTGGGCGTGTTCCACATGTGCGACCAGTTCTACGGTTGCAACGCGAAGCCGGGCGGCGGGCTGTACGTTCTGGAAGACCCGTTCGGGGCGGAACCGCGTTTGACGAATCTGCTGGAGGACTCGGTCGTCGAGAACGGCCGCTTGGCGGGTCGCAAACTCGAGGGCGGAACGTTCCTATCGCCCGAGGTGTCGTGGGACGGTCGCACGGTGCTGTTCGCCTACAGCGAAGCCGGCGTCTGGGAGAAGTATCAAGGCCGCGAGGCGTACGAGTGGACGCCCGAGTGCAGCTACCACATCTTCCGCGTCAACGCCGACGGCAGCGGATTGGTCCAATTGACCGACGGGCCGCACAACGACTTCGATCCCTGCTTCCTGCCCAACGGGCGGATCGCGTTCGTCTCCGAGCGGCGCGGCGGGTATTTGCGCTGCGGCCGCCACTGCCCGGTGTACACCATGTTCTCGATGCGTCCCGACGGCAGCGACATCATCTGCCTGAGCTACCACGAAACGCACGAATGGCAACCCAGCGTGACCAACGACGGCATGCTCGTTTACAGCCGCTGGGACTACGTCGACCGCGACACCAACATCGCCCACCACAAGTGGATCTGCTTTCCCGACGGCCGCGACCCGCGAGCCCTGCACGGCAATTATCCCGAGCGTCGCGAGAGCCGGCCGTGGATGGAGATGGACATCCGCGCAGTCCCCGATTCCAACAAGTTCGTCGCCGTTACGGGCGCGCATCACGGTCACGCCTTCGGGTCGTTGGTGCTGATCGATCCGCGCGTCGAGGACGACCGCGCGATGTCCCAATTGGAACGCCTGACGCCCGACGTTCCGTTCCCCGAAGCCGAGGGCCGGCCAATCGCCAACTACATGTGCTATGGCACGCCGTGGCCGTTGAGCGAAGACGATTACCTGTGCGTCTACGACGGAGACGCCAAGAACCGCGGCATCTACTGGCTCGACCGGTCCGGCAACCGCGAACTGGTCTACCGCGATCCGCAGATCTCCTGCCTCAGTCCCATCCCGCTGCAAGCTCGTCCCGTGCCGCCGGTCATCCCTTCGCGGACCAGCCAAGCCGCCGAGGACGCCGCGAAGGACCGGCCGCCCACGATCGCCGTGATGAACGTCTACGACGCCGACTTCTCCTGGCCGCCTGAGACGCAAATCCAGGCGTTGCGAGTGTTCCAGTTGCTGCCCAAGAGCACCGCGCCGCCGAACCAACCGCGGATCGGCATCGCCAACCAGACCAACGCCCGCGCTGTGTTGGGCACCGTGCCGGTCGAGTCGGACGGCAGCGCGTACTTCGAGGCGCCGGTCGGCATGCCCATCTACTTCCAGGCCATCGACCAGCACGGCACGGCCGTCCAGTCGATGCGGTCGGCCACCTACGTCCACCCAGGCGAACAGATGGTCTGCCTGGGCTGCCACGAACGCAAACACGATCCGCCCAAAATGCCGGCGCGATTGCCGCTGGCCATGCAGCGCGCCCCATCGCCGATCCAACCCGATGTCGACGGCAGCAATCCGTTCAGCTATGTCCGGCTGGTTCAGCCGGTTCTGGACCGCCACTGTGTTTCCTGCCACCAGGAGAAGAAGGCGCTGGATTTGACCGGTCTGTCGGGTGCCGCCAACGGCTGGACGCGGTCGTACGCCAATCTGGCCGAGAAGTACGGATTCTACTTCCATGTCGGCAACGGCTCGATCCATCAAGGCATCCACGGCGGCAGCCGCACGATCCCCGGCCAATTCGGCGCTCGGGTCGCACCGCTACAGAAATATCTCGGACCCGACCATTACGGCGTCGAACTGCCCGCCGAGGACCGGCACCGCATCAACCTCTGGCTCGACGCCAATAGCGAATTCTTTGGATCCTATGAAAACACCGCAGCGCAATCCCGAGGCGAAGTCGTTCGACCCACGCTGCAATGACCCGCGAATCCCCTGGAGTGCTCGCATGTCCGTGAATCCATTCCACCGCAGTATCGGCGTTCTGGTCGTCGCATTGCTCACGCTCTGCTCGGCGATGGCCGTGGCACAACCGCCGGACGAGGCCGCCGAGCGAGCGAGATTCGTCGGCGTCTGGAAGGGGTTTGCGGTCCACGGCCGCGGCGAGCGGCCCAACGAAGGACCGGTCCAGTTGGAGCTGACGATCACCGAGCGGACGATCCGCGGCATCCAGGTTCGCGGCAGCGACCGGATGGACCACGGCCAAGGCGAATACGTCCTGCGCATGGGGGCCAACCCCAAGCACTTGGACGCCGCCAAGACTGCTGAGCGAGGCCGTAGCCAAGCCTACGTCGGCATCTACCGCCTGGAAGGAGACACGCTCTATTGGTGCGTCAGTCCCCAGAAGCAGCGACCGAAAACCTTCGAAACCCAAAAGGGCCAATTCCTCCTGATCCTGCACCGCGATCCGACCGAGCGCCGCTGAACTTCCTCAGCGGAGGCGAATCGGGCGGAATCGGAAATCGACGTTTCTCAGCCGCAGCAGGGTCACCTCTAACGTTCGTCGGAACGGCAGATTCGCGTTCCTATTGGGGCATCTCGACAGCCATCAGGAGTGTCGTGTTGAGCCGCGTCGGTTGACGCGGCCTGATCAGTTGGGATCGGCGATTGGCGGAGCCGGATCTCCAGAGCCGCGGCGAATAGTACAGCATTCCCGATTCTGTTTTCGCACCTATTGCTTATCTTGGGGAGAAATCTCAACCTCAAGGCAACCGGACCTGACCATGCCCCTCCACTCGGAAAGCCCATGGTCGATGTGCAGGACAGCCGTCAGCCGATAGGTGCCTGGCGCCACCGTGTCTGAGCCTCCTTTCAACCGCCACGAGGATCGAGGCTTGTTGCCCGGAGTGAAATGAATGTGGGCCACTCGCCCGGTATCGCCGGGTGAAAGAACGGTCGCCATCCGCTGAGCATTCTCAACGGACAACTTGACGTCTGTCTTTCCACCGCAGCTCCTATTCAGCGTCTCCTGTGGTTGCTCCCCAATTGGGCGATGTTCGTCCAGCAGGCTCAGATGGTTCCATCCGTGATACGTCAGGGAAAGAGACTCACGCCCGTTCTTCGGCGTGAGGACAAGTTCCGAGACAAGCAGGGCATTGTCTCCGCCCTTCCCGAGAAGGCATGTATGCACTGAAGCAAGCAATCGCACCGGCGAACTACCCACGTTCCGACAGAGTACACGTGCCTGCAAAGTGCTACCATCAAATACCGCCTCTCCGTTGTTCTCGACAGGCGGCGCGATCCCGAGTTGCAGACCGTTGACGACCTTGCCCCAGGCTATGTGGTCGGCATCCGCTCGATTCGGGTTGTCGTGGGCGTATCCGGCCACGTTGGCAGCCAGAATGCCAATCGCCACGATTCCTCGAACAACTTGTGTCATGAAATGCTCCTTTCGTCGGTTTCGTCGTGCATCACACTTATGAGACGAATGGCGAACACGTTTCGTTTTCAGAGATCCGTGTATTTGGTTCTCCGACAGCCCGCTTCCGGTAGCGTACTCGCAATGACGAAACGGTGTTGTCTACGATCCGCCGCGCAATCAACGAATTCCGGATCTCGTTGTGCGAGCTTGATCGCCGCTGGCGCGGCAGAGCCGGGCCGGGGCACGGTTGGAACTGCGAATCGCCATCGCCGCATTCCGCAGCGGACCAGCCCCAGGATCGCTCCCGACACGAGACGGGCTGCTGATCATCAGCGATCCGGCCTTGCCATCCGTGCGATTCCTGTCTTCGAGAATGCGATCACTGCAAGACTTCAGCGAAACATGGAACTGCCGTCCCGATACGCGCCCCCAATGCGTTTCGAACTCGTGGCCACGCGGATCGCCGCCCCTTCGAGGCTCGAGAACGCTGGCCGGAACCGGCCAGTAGAAATGCAAAACCCTACAGCGAGCCCCTTCTCCCGCGCTGCCGTTCTCTTCCGCCGAGCGCGCCGGGCTACTTGAACGAGGACTAGATCGTGGCGGAGTCTACCGCCCCGCAACCTCTTTCCCGAGACAACGTCTCTCTCCCCCGAAACCTCCCCTCCCTGATCACCGCACGATCTAATCCTTCATAACTGGCTTAGGTCGGACGGCGACCGGGTGACTGCCAGGAACTGGAGTGCAGTGGGCGCGCCTGCGGCGGGTGCGGGGGGTTGCTCGGATATACTGAATGGCTGGGGGCGACTGGTCGCGAAGGCCGGCGTAACATTGGTGCTTCGTGCCCGGTTTATAACTTGGTCTGGCGTCGCTCTTGGTGTTGTCATTGGTGGCTCGGCTGGTCTTTGTCCGAGGGCCGGCTGCTGACCCCGTTGGGGAGGTTAATGTCTTGTTGTGGCGCCCGCCGGTCGCCCGCCGGTTTTCTTCCGTGTTCACCATTCAGGGAGACTTGGCCATGAGTCGCAAACATTCCAAACGCTCGTCCTCCTGCGAGCCTGTTCATCGTGGCGGGTTGCCAGTCGCCGCTGCGGCAAGGGCTCCGGCACTGGACGAACTCAATGCGCACGCCGCGGGGATTGACGTGGGGGCCACGATGCATTTCGTGGCCGTGCCGGAAGGGGCGGACGAGGTCTGCGTGCGCAGTTTCGGGAGTTTTACCGCCGATCTGGAAGGCTTGGCCGACTGGTTGGCGCAGTGTGGTGTGACGACCGTCGCGATGGAGTCGACGGGCGTGTACTGGATTGCCTTGTACGAGATCCTGGAGCGTCGGGGGTTCGAAGTGCTTTTGGCGGAGCCCAGTCAGATCAAGAAGGTGCCCGGCCGCAAGAGCGACGTGTTGGATTGCCAGTGGATTCAGCGGCTGCACAGTTTCGGCCTCCTGCGTGCCTCCTTTCGTCCGGCCGATGCCGTGGTCGTATTGCGGGCGTATCTGCGCCAGCGCGAGACGCTCACCCAGGGCACGGCTCAGCAGGTGCAGCACATGCAGAAGGCGCTGGAGCAGATGAACGTCAAGCTGACCGAGGTGCTTTCGGACGTCACCGGGCAGACGGGGCAGCGCATCCTGGATGCCATTCTGGCCGGCGAACGAGACCCTGCCGTGTTGGCCCGGTTGCGGGACGCCAAGTGCAAGCGGGACGCGGCGACGATCGCCTTGGCCTTGCAAGGGAACTGGCGGGAGGAGCACCTGTTCTCCCTGCGGCAGGCGGTCGACCTGTATCGCGTGTACCAACAGAAGATCGGCGAGGTCGATCAGCAGATCGAGGCGTATCTCGCCAGCCTGACACCGCCTGCCGCCGGCGACGACCTGCCGCCCCTGAGCGGAAACAAGCGGCAGAAAGGCCGTCAAGAGCCGGCTTTCGACGTGCGTGCCTCGTTGTATCGGCTCCTGGGTGTCGACCTCACGACGATCCATGGAATCGGACCGTACGCGGCGCTGCAAATCGTCTCGGAGATCGGCACGGACATGAGCCGATGGGAGACGGACAAGCACTTCTGCAGTTGGCTGGCCCTCTGCCCCGGCGTCAACAAGACCGGTGAGCGAGCCAAGAGCAAGAGCGGGAAAACGCGTCCCAGCGCCAATCGCGTGGCCCGCGTGCTGCGATTGTGTGGACAATCGTTGCTGCGGGCAGACTGTGCCCTGGGCGCATTTGCCCGACGGATGCGGGTCAGACTGGGCGCCCCCCAGGCGATCACCGCCGTTGCCCACAAACTCGCGAAGATCATCTACGGAATGCTCAAGTATGGCAAGGCGTACGTGGACCGTGGCGCAGAGTACTACGACGAGCAGTACCGAGAAAGGGTCGTCCAGCAAATCCAACGTCGGGCCGAGCATCTGGGCCTGCGGGTCTCGGAGGCCTAAGGAGTCGCAGCTTCCCGCGACGGACGGCCAATCCGCCATGCACCGGCATCAACAACCGGCCGGTTCGAGGTGCGCGCGGTCCAGGCAAGTCGCGCACGATCCAAGCTCACCGCACATCCCTCAGCGCCCGAAACCAGTCACGCCTCGCGATGTTCCCCTCTTCCAACGACGATGGCAACTCTCCACTATCGCGGTGTGTCCGGAGAGTTCCTGGGGAGTTATTCGGCGTTTTCGTCTTCCGATTCATTCCTCAGTTGCGGAACGCCCGCAGTGCGGCACCAATGGATTGCGCCAACGATGCCTCGCGATCCCAAGATAAGCCAGGATGCCAGCGTCAATTGAATGATCGCAGACCATATCTCGAAACCATACCCGGAATCGGAATCGCCCGTTGAGTATCTTTGCACCATGTATACGACCCTGGCAATGTCCCGAACGCCATCCAGGAAGAAAAAGATGCCTGCGGTGCTTGTCAGTCGGCGCTTAGAACCAGCCAGTAATCGGCGAATCAAAACCAGCCATTTTCGAGAAGGCGTTCGAGGTAAGGACCTTGTAGCGGGAACACCGCGGAAGGAGGTCCTGAATGTCGAACGAACTGAAGATGGCCACGTTACAGTCGATACGATCGCTCCACGAGAAACGCTGGTCCCAGCGGCGAATTGCCCGCGAGTTGGGCATCGACCGGGGGACGGTCTCGCGTTATCTGCAACGACTGGAAGATTCCGCACATCCGGTATCTTCAACGGAAGATTTTTTGGCGGCTGGAGAGGGTTCAAAACCAGCCATTTCGCCGGCCGGGTCGGCGGGCGACGCCGCCCATGCGCCGACCGGGTCGGCAGCGCCGCACGGCGGCCCTGCGGCAGGCGGCGAAGCGACCACCAGCCGAGCTGAGCCGGGCCGTCGGAGCGAGTGCGAGCCTTGGCGCGAGACGATCCTGGCCAAGCTCCAGCAGGGGCTCACGGCGGTCCGCATCCACCTGGACTTGCGGACGGAGTTTCAGGCGGATGTCAGTTACGACAGCGTGCGGCGGTTCGTGAAACATCTGCGGCGAGAAGCTCCGCTGCCGTTTCGGCGGATGGAGTGTGCGCCGGGTGAGGAGGCGCAAGTGGACTTCGGCCAAGGCGCGCCGGTCGTCGGCCCGGACGGCCAACGGCGGCGGCCGCATGTGTTTCGCGTGGTGCTCAGCTACAGCCGCAAGGCCTATGCGGAAGCCAGTTGGCGGCAGACGACCGAAGACTTCATCCGGTTGCTGGAGAATGCGTTCTGGCACTTTGGCGGCGTGCCCAGGACGCTGATCATCGACAATCTCCGCGCGGCCGTGAAGCGTGCGGACTGGTACGATCCGGAACTGAACCCGAAGCTGGAGGCCTTCTGCCGGCACTACGGTTGCGTGATCCTGCCGACCCGGCCCTATACGCCTCGGCACAAGGGCAAGGTGGAGCGGGGCGTGGGCTATGTGCAGGACAACGCGTTGAAGGGACACACCTTCGCTAGTCTGGACGAGCAGAACCGGCATCTTTGGGACTGGGAAAGCGCCGTCGCGGATACGCGGATTCACGGGACGACCAAGCAGCAGGTCGGGCAACGTTTCCGCGAGGCCGAGCGTTCCACTTTGCAGCCCTTGCCCCGAGAGCGGTTCCCCTTCTTCCACGAGGCCGAACGCACGGTGCATCGCGACGGCCACGCGGAAGTGGCCAAGGCCTACTACTCGGTGCCGCCGGAGTACGTGGGCCGCCGGGTCTGGGTCCGCTGGGACGGTCGCCTGGTCCGCGTGTTCAATCACCGCTGGGAGCAGATTGCGGTGCATGTCCGTCAGGAGCCGGGCCGCTTCAGCACGCAGTCGCAGCACTTGGCCAGCGAGAAGATCAGCGGCGTGGAACGCGGAGCCGAGTGGCTGCTCCGCAGGGTCCGGCTGCTGGGTCCGCACTGCGCCCGCTGGGCGGAAACGCTGCTGAAGCAGCGCGGCGTGGAGGGGATTCGCGTGCTCCAGGGCCTGCTGAACCTGGCCCGCAAGCACCCCGCCAGCGAATTGGAGCAAGCCTGCCAGACCGCGCTGGCGCATCAGGCGTTTCGCCTGCGGATCGTCACCACCTTGCTCCAGCGGCAAGCTCCACGGCAGGCCCAGTTCGCCTTTGCCGAGGAGGCCCCCATCATTCGCCCGCTGTCCGAATACGGAGCCTTCGTGACTGCGGCGATCCGGCAAGACGCGGCTGCGCCGCGGGGTTTTGAGAGGCATGACTCGGGCGTTCGAGAGACCCCACAGAAAAGCCCCGATGAGTCGGCTCACCGGGGCCCTGTCGCGTCTTCGACGCGCCCTCGATCCGGATATCCCTCGTCGGGATGCTCCCCAGCAGAGCCCGACTCCGTTTCTCCAGACATTCCAACTGTAGTTCCTTTTTCACCCCGGGAGTGACTTCGATGAATGAATCCGTGCCACGCATCCTTCGCCAACTCCGGCTGTCCGGCCTGGCCCTGTCCCTGGAGATCCGACTCCAGGAAGCGGCCAGCCACAACCTCAGCCATGCCGAGTTCCTGGAGCTGATCCTGCAGGACGAGATGCTGATCCGCCAGCAGCGGCTGCTGGGCCGCCGCGTTAAGGCCGCCGGCTTTCGCGAGCTGAAGACGCTCGACCAGTTCGACTGGTCCTTTAACCCGAAGATCCCCAAGAAGCGGATTTACGACCTGGCCAGCAGCCGCTTCGTCCGCGAGGCTCGCGACGTCTTGTTCCTGGGCCCGCCGGGCGTGGGCAAGTCGTTTTTGGTACAGGCCCTGGGCTACCAAGCGATCCGCTCCGGCCTGACGGTGCTCTACCGCTCGGTGTTCGACCTGGTCCGCGACTTCCTGCATGAAGAAGCCCTGGCCGGGGACGACAAGATCCTGGCCAAGTATCTCAAGCCCGACCTGCTGATCATCGACGACATGGGCATGAAACAATTGCCCCGGCGAAGCGGCGAGTACCTGTTCGAGATCGTGATGCGCCGCTACGAGGTCCGTTCCACGATGATGACCAGCAATCGGCCGCTGGAGGACTGGGGCAAACTCTTGGGGGACGTCCCCTCCGCCAGCGCGATCCTGGACCGCTTCCTGCACCACGCGGAACTGATCTCCATCACGGGCAAGAGCTACCGTCTGCGCCATCAATCCGCCTCGCCAGCCGACGGCCAGGAGGACTCAAAACCCGCCAATGCGCCGACCGGCTCCGAGCCCGAATCGGCAGCTTCCACTGGCACGTCAAATGCTCAGGGCCCGCCCACGCTACGAAAGTCCGCCTCTGACGAGCAAGGGACTTGCCAAGCGTAACTGTTGTAAGGATTATAGAACCATTCACCACTGGCTGCATTTGAAGCGCCGATCAGTGGCTGCATTTGAAACGCCGATTGACAAGGTGCTGAACGCCACAATCGTCGCATCTTGGACAGTGAATGGCTGAAGAGTTACTGCCCCGGGATCGGCTGATACCATCAGCGAGGCGATCGATTTCGATTTCTTCCAATAGATGGCACCGGCACCAACAATGGCCAACACGGGCACGGCGGAGACGAGGAAAACGAACAACTCCTGCGCGTTGGGTGGATGACCATAAGGAGCCGCAAGGAGCATAAACGCCAAGAGGAACGCCGCGGTCACGGATAGAACGGCGGCTACTGCAAACAAGATCAGCGCGAGCGTTTTGCAGATCAGAGCAGCGATTTCCTGGCGACTCATGCCGCCGCTGCAAAGGGACTGGGGTGCCGCATCGAGTTGATCGGAAACGGCTTCGGAGTGCGCATCTTCGCCAGGATCGCGAACAGTCGGGTCGTCAGGTTCGGGTGTGAAATCGGCATCGAGAGTACCATCAACAGCCGCGCCACAATTCCAGCAGATTGCGAACGTGTCATCGACGGATTCGTCACAGTTTGAGCAACGCCACATAGATCCCAATCTTCGGCGAGCAGGGTTGGGGGTACCGAATAACGACAGCGGTAACGGGGCCGCCGCCAAGAAACTATGATTTCAAAATCCGCGTCATCGGCGGCTCCCGTTCACCGCATTGATATGCAGTATTTCCGCATCAGTAAACGATCAGCGATCCGTTGGGCCATTCACCGCGCCAGCCGCAGGGACAATGCCCAGCTTCGTAAACCATGAACAATTCATGGAAGAAAAAGCAGCCGTGATTGTACTCGATGTACGACAATTCCATCAGAGCGGCAAGTATGTTCCATTCGACCGAGTGAACGAGCGACATGCTCAGATCATTTTGTTTTTGGAAAGGTTGGATGTGTTCGTCAACAAGTGGATTGACGAGCATCTCTTTGTGTTCGCGGGTGATGTTATTCCAGTTCCGATACTTATCTCGGTTGTGCTTGGACAGGAATATCGTCAGTTGATTTCGTGCTTCGAGTGTGGCGGTTTCCCAATTTTCGGATTCGCATTCGATCATCGCAGCCGACCATGAATCGACCGATTCCGTGTGCATTGACAGTTCAACGGTTACAGGCGAGCCACAATTGCGGAACCAGTCGATTTCGCGTGCGCGGGCGTATAGGTCGGTTGCCTGAAAGCGGTGTTTGGACACGAATCCCGGCGGCGGATTGGTGACGGCATCGATCATCCCGGCGTTGAGATCAACGCGGACGCCACCGATGTTGACGAAGGTGCCTTTCTTCTGGGTCACGTTGCGGTCACCTTTGCTGCATATCGGTAGCGATAACCCAGCGGAAACGGCGCCGGGAACGCAACCATCATCCAAAACCCAACCGCCGTTTCCGCTTGGGTTCATCGCTTGGTTCGGCCGTTGCCGTCCGGCGTCCGGCGAGAGCGGGCCTGCAATTCTGCGGAATGCCTACTCATCTCGCCATTGCTCTTGCCTGGCAACGAGGAGGACGCCCGGATACGTGGGGCGGTCCTTGTCCTCAAAGTCCGTTATGTCTCCGATTGTAGCGAGGTGCGTGGCATTGGCCATTCCCTCTTGCTGCGTCTGCTCAGCAAGCCAAGTCAGAATGTTCTCGCCCCGTTGTTTGCTTTCGGGGCCCGCATAGCACGGAACGACGTAGCACACGGCGAACGGTTGACCCACGCGGTCTGTCGGTTTGATCTGCCGCAACTGCTTCCTCGCTTGCTTCAGTTGATCATTCAGACCAGTCCGCACCGCATCCAGCGAGTTCTGGTAGGCCCAAAGAACCTTGGCTTCGACAGTAGCCGCGCCAGATGTGTCCGATCGGTTGGAGCCAAGCCAGAGATCCCCGCGGCCGTGGCATACTTCGTCAGAGTGTTTCTTACGTCGGTCTGCGCAGAATTCTTCGAGGCTCCACCCGCCAAGCTGCCATGCGGCTGCGCCGAGCAGGCCAGTCAGCGGCCTTTCGCCGTACCAATAGGCTAGATCTCGGTCGGAAGCATCGATGGCTTCGTATTCCTTGAGGGAGCCCAGCCACCTGCCCAACACTGCGACCCAGAAGGGTCGCGAGCTAAACGATTCGGGGACAAACAGGTTCCCTGACATCCGGATGTCTCCTCGTATGGCCGAACGACCGCGTTGACCAGGCCGCGACGAGTCAACGCCACCATTTTCCCAGACCAGATCGCGGCTCTGGTCCAACATTTTGTTCTGGCGCGTCATGGCGATGCTCCGTCATCGAAGGAAAATCGCGGCAAACGTCGCCACGACGGCCAGTATACCACCAAGGAACAGAATTGCCGTCAGTCTGCGCACGCTGGACATCGCGACGCCCACTCCGCCGCCAATAGCGCACAACGTGAGGAGTAGCGTGCGATGAATGCAATAGTATCCGGGAATCGTGAACAGGATCTTGGGAGACGTCTCGCCGAAGATCAACACGGCCAGCCAGTAGAATGATGGAGACTCAAGTGACGCAAGGAGCATCCAACCGATCATGCCAGCCAGAACGCCTACGAGAATGGGAAGGCGCCCTTTTCGTTCCACGGTGACCGGATGCTCCGAAGTGCCGGACACCGTGGCGGCTTGCGAATCGTTGGGATGGTCAGTGGACATTGTTGCGCCCGCCGTTGCGATCAACTCCTGCGACAGAACGCTGAAAATCACGCGGTTGCGGCCGAATGATTCACCATCAGGAAACGCGCGATCCGCAACTCGCGTGCATTTTTGTGTTATTCCGCATTCGCCGCCTGTTCGATCGTTACAAGTTCCAGATCGTTAGCGCCCAACAATTCGCGGTACGATTCCAGACGTTCCTCGGGACATTCAAAAATCACAGCATGGTCAGGTAGTTCCGGAAATAGGGCCGCCTCTCCTCTAAATTTGAACGATTCCGGCGAATCCCCCGAATAGCCAGCAGCAACCCGATTGGATGAAATCCAACAGCAAACCCTCCAGTCCTTACCAGTCTGGTACCTCGAGTACGGAACACCAATATTGGACGTTTCTTCTTCGGGGGCCACACCAAAAATTTTCTGTAGACGATGTCTTGCATCGCCAAAGTCCTTGACGTTCCCCAAAACCAGCTCACGATCAATATCCAACTCCAATAGTTTCAAGAATTCCGCAAACGAGTTGGCGATGCGATGTTCGCTATTGCACTCAACGTCAATGTACGAAACGCATGGATTCCGATCACCGCTTCGAAAATCTAGGCAGTGATACCAATGACCATCACCATCAAACGGAATCAAATCCTCCAATGCAAAATCAACGTATTCTTGGGCATCTGTTAAGCCTTGATCGAGCAGTGATGGGAATTGATTGCCAATCCCCGCGATCATATCGCCAACCGATTCTGGGAGTCTGAATCGGATCGGGCCACCATTTTGAACCCTGAGAATTTCGACAAACTCTTCCGGCAATGAGTGACCAAGCTGTTTTTCCGCTGCAGCTAAGGTTTCATCGTTCAGGGGAGATTGAACGTACGGAAGGTACGCAGGACGCTTCCAAATTGTCTGTGGTGTTGCACGGATTTTCATAAGCGGAATAACGACGGCGGTAACGGGGCCGCCGCCAAGAAACTTTGATTTCAAAACCCGTGTCATCGGCGGCTCCCGTTCACCGCTTGGTTCTGTCGCTTTTTGTCAGCGTAGGCGATTTTGGGCCAAATTCAATGACGTTTGTTCCGGCCATTATAAGGTCATCACGGAGGATCAGCACCCCGTGGAAATACTTCGCGAGAATTCGATTTCCACCGAGTTCTTTATGGACAAGAGCAGGGTTGGTTGAGAGTTCCTCTTGGAGTGCCAACAGAAAAGGAAGCCCCTGCTCGTCAGTTATGTAGTCGTCGATTTCCAGGATCGGCGGTTTCGGATAATCAGAGAGTGTCGTCGCGAGATGAGATGATGCGAGGCGGTCTACGACATCGAATACGTAGTTCTTCCGAAGCGGAAACGTTCTCGGACCATTACCCAAGTCGATGCGGCATGCCATGGTCTCAAAGGAAATGGGTGTAAATGTGACAGTTCCGGTATTGCAGCAGACACGCATTGAATCGTCTTCGCCGTACTCAACAGTGGCATTGCATTCTTCGGCGAGACGGCCAATCCGTTTCTTGTACCCCAGCATTGAACACCATCGCGTTTGTGTGGCTCTGCGACAGAACGCCCGCCGTCACCCGGCGGCGGCCAAGTAACCTTCCATTCGGATTTCGCCCTGACCCGCCGCTCGGGCGCACGGCCTAGTTCTGCGTCGTTGGTTTTCCCTGGTCATTGCCTGATTGGCGCCGTTGACGGCGCAGCCAGTCCTGCAATTGCCGATGCACGTCGCCAGTTTGGACGATGACGAGTGCTTTAGCCGCTGGAACCGGCACGATTACCCCGGGGCCACCCACTGTGTCCCAGGTGGTTGGTTCAATGCCTACGATCGGGGACACGAGCGCGTGGTAGTCGCCGGTTGGCACCAAGTCCGTGACATCGTACACAATCAAGGCGGGACTGTTGGGTGCCAGTTTGCCGTCGGTCACGATGATTTGCCTGCCAGGCTGATACCTCGCGGCCGGCTCATTCTGCTTCAGGCCAGGCATCTTGGTGAGGGCATCCAGAAGCCTTGCGAGTTCCGCATGCGCCGCTTGGTTCTGGAACACCTCCAGTTGGTGCTTCTTGACGACAGAGATCCTGCCGGACCCGCCGACGCAATCCCATTTCTCGGGTTGGATGACGGAAGTGACGAGGTCCACCAAGTCAGCTTCGTCACCATCCGCCACAATTCGCCCCACGTCGTATGCCTTTCGAATGAGCTTGCCGGGCGCATCTTGCGATCGTCCGAGCTGAGGGAGCCCCATCACGACTACGACCATCGCCGCGCAGACAAGATTGGTCCGACTGAACATCGCCACAATCCTCCTCCGAGTGCTCACCCGCCGACGCAGCCGATCAATGCTCAGCGAGGGCGGCGACGCGAATTTCCAGCAGAACGACCATCGTCACCGGGCCGCGCCGGATGACGCTTCCATTTTCCAAGACCGGA
>JAHDXO010000083.1 GCA_023382975.1 Pirellulaceae bacterium | reverse complement strand
ATTTGGCAAGCTGGAAGCTTACCCCACGACTTTTTCAGCAGCCTCCGAAGGCGACGGTGTACTGGAACGCCCCGTCACCAGACGAAACGCAGTACACGTTCGATCGGCTGGAGGAATATCCGGTCGGCCGTATCGCGTCCGGCCTCGGCCAGGTGCGTACTGCCCATCATCGTCAATGCCACCACCAGCACGGCCGCGACCAGCAGCCAGGGGATGCGTACCTCGGGGAACATGCTCGAGATCCTCGATGAGGAGAAAGCGGATTCTAGAAGCGCTCATGGAAGGGAGGGCAATTGGCGCGCCAATGAACGGGTCGCCAAATCCGTCGTGGTCACGCTCCGCCGTGACGACAGACAATCACGGCGGAGCGTGATGACCACATTGAAAATCCGAACGATGCTTGGCCACGCATTCCCGCAGAAACCCGCGGCTAGCCCGGATTATTCACGAAGTGCTCCGCGGGGCCGTAGTACAGGCTGCCAGCCTGTATTTGGGGAGCACAGGCAAGCTGCCTGTGCTACAACGCGCCCCCGTGAAAAATCCGGGCTAGCGCCTTGCGGCTCACGTTGTTCGGCCATGAAACAGGAATCGGAAGTCATTCTCCGGCGACGAACACGGACTAGTCGCCGCTCCTTGGCTTCGAGCCCACCGTAAACCGTTTCGCAGCGCTCCGGTTAGCGCCCGGCGAATACCGGTGGTTTACAACTCGGTTGACGCCGCGGTCCAAGCAGTGGAAATGTCTGCGTCGTGCGGCGCGGCGAATTGCGGTTCCCCACGAAGAAACACCGGGAAATACGGCGTTTCGGACCGCGTCGCCGCAGGGCTCCGCATTTTTTTCCAGCTTCCGTTCCGTCGTGCGGTCACTTGGCACGCGTCGTGCAATTGCCTTCCTTTCGACAAGCGGACGATAACGCAAGCCGGATTCGGCGGGCGAGTCAGGCTTGTGATCGGTTTCCGTGTTTTTTCAACCTGTTTCTTGCGAGGAGTTTGTGCCATGTTGACGTACGTGAAGAATTTTCTGCGGGAAGAAGAAGGCGCCACGATGATCGAGTACGGCCTGATGGTCGCCCTGATCGCGGTCGTCCTGATTACGGTGGTCGGCCTGATTGGGACGAACATGAACGCGAAGTTCAGCGAGGTGAACGATGAGTTGAAGACGACACCTTGAGTCAGCTCGCGCGCATTTCTCGCGCGTTACTATCGCAAGGCGGATTTCGGCGATTCTTGCTCTGGAATCCGCCTTGGTAATGGCGAGTGTGCTGTCGGCTTGACGTAGGCATTTTCAGATCGGTGACACCATGTATTCGTCATATTTGGGCTGGATGGCCGTACTCGTTGTAGCAGCCGGTTTGCTCGCGCAATTCGTGTCGGGGGGTAGGTAGGCCCGGCAAATCGCGACTTCCCGGGATGCGTGCGTTCATCGAACGGAAATTTCGGGAAAGGAAATACCATGAGCATCCTCGGAGAACACGCAACGCTGCTTGCCTTTGTGGTCACGACGGTGATGGCGCTGGTTGCCGCGATCATTGATTTCCGGCGGTTCCGCGTGCCGAACACCCTCACGTTTCCTCTATGCATCTCGGGTTTGGTCTTTCATGCGATCGCTGGCGGCCTGACGGGACTGCAGTTCAGCGGCGGCGGAATCGCCGTCGGGATCGCGGTGCTGCTGGTGTTCTACATCACGGGTGTCATGGGCGCCGGCGATGTGAAGCTGCTGGCCGCGGTGGGAGCCTGGATTGGCGGAACGAGCGTCCTTTATGTCTTCTGCGTCGCGGGGATTGCCACGGGGATTCACTCGCTCGCGGCACTTGCTTGGCAGCGCCGGCTGCGTGTCGTGCCCGTGATCTTCCAGGTCTGCCTGTTGCAGATGATGACGTTGGGGCGTCACATTTCGCGTTCCGACTCGGCGTCGCTTGCCGAGGCTACCCAGCGGGTCGATCGGGCCCGTTACGTCATGCCGTTTGCGGTGATGATCGCGATCGGGGTGGTGTTCGTCGCGGTGTGGGAGTTCAAATCGTATTAGGGATCTCGAACAGAGGGCTGCGCAAGAGGGCGAGTCATGATTCTCGACTGGATGAGCGTGGGTTCGGTCGCCTTTGTGGTGACCATCGCAACGGCCATGGTGGCCGCCGTGTTCGACTTTCGTCTCTTTCGCGTCCCGAATGCCCTCACGATTCCGTTGGGCCTGTCGGGCATGGGATTTCACGCGATCGCGGGCGAGGGCCTGGAGTACAGTTTGCTGGGCGTCGCGGTCGGATTTGGCGTTCTCGCTGTCTTCTTTGTCATGGGGGTGATGGGAGCCGGTGACGTCAAGCTGCTGGCGGCGGTCGGAGCCTGGATCGGCGGCACGAATACGCTGTACGTCTTCTGTGTCGCGGGCGTCCTGGCGGGATTCTATTCGCTGGCCGCGATCGTCGCGCAGGGCCGATGGCGCCAAATCCCCGCAATCCTGCGCGTGACCTTCGTGCAACTGCTGACGCTGGGACGGCATATCGCCCGAAGCGAGTCGGTGTCGGTGGCCGCCGAGCGTCCCGATCGTAGCTGCCACGTCATGCCTTTCGCCGTGATGATCGCCATCGGGGTCGTCGCGGTAGCGGCCACTGCCGCAACGCTGAATCCCACCGCCGCAGGCACGGCGCTGATTGCCATCATCGTCCTCGCGGTCGGAGCGCGGGGCTGGGGATAAGAAAGACGCATACATGTTGTGGCGGCTGTGGTAAGGCCGGATTTATGTTGGGAGTACACTCATGAGTACGCGGACAATTCTAGTGGTCTTTCTGGCGCTGCTCAGCGGCGCCGGCATGGCGGTCGGCGTGCTGCAATCCAATCGGCCGAAGAGTGCGCAGACGGTGGACGTCTCGCAACTGGAACCCGTTCTGATCGCGATCAGCAACTTGGAACGGGGCCAGATGGTGACCGAGGCCGATGTCGAGGTGCGCGAGTGGCCCAAGGGCTTTGCTCCGCCCGATACGCTGAGGACCCTCGAAGCCTCGAAGGGGCGGGCCGCCGCGGGGCGAATCCTGGCGGGCGAATTGGTCCGCGAAGTCAAACTGGCCAAACCCGGCGCGGGTTTCGGCTTGGCGCCGGTGATCCCCGTGGGCATGAGGGCCATCACGATCGTGGCCTCGCGGGTCAATACCAACGTGGGCGGCTTCGTGCTGCCCGGCAGCAAGGTGGACGTGTTGTTCAATCTGCGGGCCAGCGGGCGCGGCGACGAAACGGGCGGCGGCAGCACGACGACACTGATGCAAGCCGTCGAAGTGATGGCGGTCGACGAAATGCAGGAAGCCCCGGACACCAACCAGTTCGACCCGAAGAAGCTGACCTGCGTCACGTTGCAAGTGACGCCAGACCAGGCCAACGTGCTCGACTTGGCCCAGAACATGGGCACGCTCAGTTTTGCCTTGCGCAATTCGTCCGACATGGCCGATGCCGATGTCGCGCCGGCGACCCTGACGGACATCCGCCGGCTGGCGATGCCGCCCAATGAAACGCCGATGTTCCTGGACGGCGACGTGGCGCCGCCGCCAGGCATGAAAGTCGTGGTCAGCCCGCCGCTGGTCGAAAAGCCGGAGTCGACGTGGATCGTCACCTTGCGCGGTACCCAGCGAGGCCGGGTGCTGTTGACGGGAACGGAAACCAACCGATGACCGTGCTGGAATCCAAGAGGACGGATATCATGCGAGTTCTGGTTGCCAGCGACGAACAAGCTATGAGCCAGCGGATTCGCCGCGTGCTGGTCGAGCATGGCATGGAGTGCCCCGCGGGGCACTTGGTGTCGCTGGACGTGCTGGCGGACCGTAGCAGCTTGCTCCGGCCGGAACTGCTGGCCTTGGTGATGCCGTCCGACTGGAATGCCGGCTGGACCGTGCTTCGCGAAACAAAAAGCGTTGCGCCGCAGGCGCGGACGCTGGTGCTGGGTGCGGCCAACGACCCCAAACGGATTCTGGAAACGCTGAAGCAGGGCGCCGATGAATTCCTGGACCGCGATGCATTGGAGTCTGAGTTGACCGGCGCGCTGGGCCGCTTTCAAACGGCCTGCCAACGGACCGAGTCGGCGCCTGGCGGTGGACGGATCATCGCCGTGATGGCGCCCAGCGGTGGCAGCGGGGCCAGCACGTTGGCCGCGGGCATCAGCACGGCGCTAGCCCAGGAACACGGTCAGACGGGTCTGATCGATCTGCGGTTGGGCGTGGCCGACCAGACGGCCCTGTTTGATCTGCGCCCGGCCAGAACGCTGGCGGATATGTGCGATCATCTGGCTCGACTGGACCACGCCTTGTTCGAACAGTTTCTGACCCGACACGCCAGCGGTGTGCATCTGCTGGCGGCGCCGGAGCATTCGGCCGACGCTGATCGGGTGACCGACAAAGGGGTGCGGCGGGCGCTGGCGCTGGCGCGCGTGCGGTTTCCGTGTGTCGTGGTCGACATGAGCAATGTATTGACCCCCGAGCAGGTCGAGGTGTTGTGGCAGTCCGATTTGATCTTGCTGGTGGCCCGGCTGGATTACACGTCGATCCGCAACACGCGGCGGACGATCGATACGATGGCCGAGTTGGGAATCGGCCGGGACCGAATGCAATTGATCCTGAACGGGTGCGGGCAACGGCGGCAGTTGGAGGTCGAGCAGGCCGAGGTGGCGGTGGGCATGAAAGCCGCCCACCGCATCCCCTACGATGCTGGGGCCGTGAATTTGGCCGTCAACAATGGGCAACCCGTCGTCCTGAGACGCGGATTTTCAAGAATCAACAGAAACATACGTGCGTTGGCCCTGAGCGTCAACGGAGTGAAAAAGTAATCGTTCTCGTTGGAGTTCACGATTTATCGTGTCCGCGACTGGTTGGAGTTCACGATTCATCGTGTCCGCGGCCAAGGTCACGCGCAATGGCACGCTGAAGCGTGAACTCCAGCGCGGGCACGCTGAAGCTTGAACTCCAACGCACGGGGTCGGGAGTCGTTTTCGGGGAACGACGTTCCAGGTGGAAAAGCGGTTGCCCGAGAACGACTCCCGACCCCTTTATCAACGAGGCATCCCATGGCGTGGTTACGCGGAACAAACGGCAAGCAGCACCCGGCGGTCGCGGGCCAGACGGTGGTCTTGGACGCCCCGGTTGAACCGGTGCCGATACCGACGGAGCCCGTTACGTCGCCGGTCGTGGAGTCCGATCCGCCACCCGAGGAGCAGGCTGCCGATTGGTTCCTGACGCTCAAGCGGGAACTGCACCAACAGATTGTCGGTAAGCTGAATCCCGGCGTCCTCCGCTCGATGAAAGAGGACGAACTGAAGGAAGAGGTCCGGCGACAGACGGAAGCCCTGTGCCAGGAACGTGCCGAACTGCTGAATGCGACCGAACGCGAACGGTTGGTCGTCGAAGTGTTGGACGAGACGTTCGGCCTGGGCCCGCTGGAACAACTACTGCGCGACCCGGACATCTCGGACATCCTGATCAACGGGCCCCGGTCGATCTACATCGAAAAGCGAGGCCGGTTGACCAAGTCGCCCGTCGTTTTCTCGGACGAGCGCCACTTGGTACAAGTTGTCCAGCGGATCGTGGGCAAAGTTGGGCGGCGGATCGACGAGACCAATCCGTTGTGCGACGCCCGCTTGATGGACGGCAGCCGCTTCAACGCCGTGCTTTCGCCGATCGCTCTGGACGGGGCCTCGGTGTCCATCCGCCGCTTCGGCAACAAACCGCTGATGGCCGAAACTTTGATCGCCAACAAGTCGATCACCAAAGAGATGCTGCAGTTCTTGTCCGCCTGCGTGCAAGCGCGGGTGAACATCATCATCTCGGGCGGCACGGGTAGCGGCAAGACGACCCTCCTGAACGCCTTGTCCCGGTACATTCCGGCCGACGAACGGGTGGTGACGATCGAGGACGCCGCGGAACTGCGGCTGCAGCAGCCGCACGTCGTACGGCTCGAAACCCGGCCGGCGAACATCGAAGGGCATGGCGAGATCACCACGCGGGATCTGGTCAAGAACGCCTTGCGGATGCGGCCCGAGCGGATCATTGTCGGCGAATGCCGCAGCGGCGAGGCGCTGGACATGCTGCAGGCCATGAATACGGGACACGACGGCAGCATGACCACGATCCATGCCAACACACCCCGCGACGCGGTCAGCCGCTTGGAGATGATGGTCGGCATGGCGGGCTTCGAACTGCCGATCTGGGTGATTCGCAAGCAGGTGTCCTCGACGATCAACGTCATCGTCCAGGCGGCCCGCTTGATCGGCGGCCCACGCAAGATCACCCGGATCACCGAAATCACGGGGATGGAGGGCGATGTGGTTAGCATGCAGGACATTTTCGAGTTCAAGCAGACGGGCCTGGACGAAAACCGCGTCGCCCAAGGACATTTCGTGTGCCATGGTATCCGTCCGGTGATCCTGGAAAAATTGCAGGCTTGCGGGATCCCGGTACCGGTGGAGATTTTCGAACGTCGAGTCATGCAGGTATAGCCATGTCCCCCTTTATGATCGTACTGGCGTTTTGCGCGGGGTTCTTCCTGATCTTCGCGATCAATTATGCCTTGGCGGACGTGGCCGATGCGCATCGCCATCGTTACCGGATGCGATTGGAGCAGGAGCTTCGCCGTCGGCAGAAGGAATTGGCCCAGGCGTCGGTGGCCGACCGCGATTTGCAGATGGCCACGGCCGCGGGCATGGCCAGTATGATGCCGCGCAGGACACTGAAGGAACGACTGCGGGACTTCCTGACCGAATCCGGGATAGCGATGCGCCCCGATCAGTTGCTGGTCGCCTGCGGTGCCCTCGGCTTGCTCGCCTTCATGCCCTTTGCCTTGGTCGGACCACACTGGTGGCTGGGCGCATTGCTGGGATTGGCGGCATCGCCCCTGCCGCTGGCCTACGTGGCCTTTGTACGGAAACAGCGGCGGCAGAAGATCCTGGACCAACTGCCCGACGCGTTCGAATTAATGTCCCGCACGCTGCGCGCCGGGCAGACGATGTCCCAGGCGCTCCAGACGGTCGCCGACGAAGGGCCGTCGCCTATCTCCGAGGAATTTGGCTTCTGCTACGAGCAGCAGAATTTGGGGCTGACTCCCGAAGCTGCGATGCAAGACCTGTCGTTGCGGACCGGTCTGCTGGAACTGAAGATCTTCGTGATGGCGGTGATGATCCATCGCCAGACCGGCGGCAATATGGCGGAACTGCTCGACAAATTGGGGCGGGTGATCCGGGACCGGGCGAAGATCCGTGGCTCTATCAAGGCGTTGACGGCCGAAGGCGCCATGCAAGCCTACATCTTGATGGCCCTGCCGCCGGGGATGCTGGCGATCATGCTGACCATCAACCGGCCGTACGCAATTTTGTTGTTCCACCACTACTGGCTGTTGGTCGCGGCGGGGGTTTCCATGTTCTTGGGCTGGTTGTGGATGCGAAAGATCGTGAACTTTGATTTTTAGGCCTCGCAAGAAAGGGGCCAGGACCCTTTTTTGCGAAGCACCCGACGGGCCGTTCCGGCAAAAGGAGCCTGTCCCCTTTTTTGCGAGCGAGAATGATTGGACGACGATCATGATTCCGGAAACCGGTACTCTGCTGCTTTGGTTTGGCGGCGCGGCGATTTTGTTCTTGGGCTTGGTGGCCGTGCTAGGCACCCATCGCGGCCACGTGAGTCACCGGTTGGCCAATGTTTCCGGGGAGTCCTCGCCGCACGAGGTTGCGGACGGTGGAGTGGCTGGCTTGCTGAATGCTGACAGCCCGCTAGACCGGGAGACGCGGCAGCGGTTGCAGCACGAAGAAAAGAAGCGAAAATTGCGCGAACGGTTGATGCAAGCGGGTTTCTACGCCACCGCCGCCGGTTCCCTGTTCATGATGTTCCGCATGTTGCTGGTCGTCGGCGGTGCCGGGCTGGGATTCCTGATCGCCGCGATGAGCAAGATGCCGATGCAGTACGGCATCGGCCTCGGCGCCTTCTGCGGGATCGCCGCCACCGTCGCCCCCAGTTTTTGGCTGGACCATCTGAAAGTGGCCCGTCAGACGAAACTCCGCCGCGCTCTGCCCGATGCGTTGGACGTCCTGGTGGTCTGCTTGCAGGGCGGCCTGAGCGTCATGGCATCCATGTCCCGGGTGGCCAACGAACTGGTGACGGCACATCCCATGCTGGCGATGGAATTCAAAATCGCCGAGCGGCAGATGCAGATGGGCCAGACGGCGGGCGAGGCGATTCGAGGAATCGCCGACCGGTTTGACATGGAAGAGCTGCGCGGGATGGCCTCCGTCATCAAGCAAGCCGAGCGGATCGGGGCCAGTATCGCTGCGACGATGGAGGTGTTCGCCGAGACCCTGCGGCTGAAACGGCATCAAAAGGCCGAAGAACTAGCTCACAAGGCTGCCGTCAAGATCCTGATTCCCACGGTGCTGTTCATTTTTCCGGCGATCTTCGTGGTCATTCTCGGTCCGGCCGGCGTCCAGATTTATACACAACTGATCCTGGGAGGAAAGTAAAATGTTTCGTGTGCAGCGCAACTGCCGGCGGCGATCAAGGGCGGGAGCGACGGTCGTCGAAACCGCCCTGACGTTGCCTATGTTCATCTTGATGGGCGTGGGGATTCTCGAATTCGGGCGCGGCTTCATGGTCCAACAGATGGTCACCAACGCCGCGCGCGAGGGCGCCCGACACGCGATTCTGTCCGGAGCGAACGAAACTGACGTCGCCAACAAGGTGAAGGACTATCTGGCGACCGGCAGCATCAATCCGGCGGTCGTTAATGTCTCGATTACGCCGTCCAGCCTGCAAGGTGTGAAGAGCGGGGCGCAGGTCAAGGTTCGAGTCCAAGTCCACTACACCGATGTCACCTGGATGCCGGCCCCGTGGTTTTTGGGACAAACCCAACTATCCAGCGAGACCGTGATGCGGCGCGAGTAGCCATGGCGAACGCCGAACTCGACAAGGAGCCACTCCCATGAACGTGAAGTTCCCCTTCCTTAAGACACACAACCGCCGGACCAAACGCCGTGCGGCCATCATGGTCATGGCCGCCATGGGCACCACTTCGGCGCTTGTGCTCTGCGGTCTCGTGGTGGACACCGGAAACCTGTGCGTTGCCAAGGCGGAACTCCAACGCTGCTCCGATTCAGCCGCGTTGGCGGGGACCGCCGTTTTGATGCCCAAGAGCGCGCTGAATGGCGGCTCGTCGAACTCGTCCGCAGTTGCTTACACGGCATGGCAAGAAGCTCGCACCTACGTCCAGGCCAACCCGTGCCGGGGTGTCAGCCAGATGGACTTGCAGCAGGACGACATCATTCTGACTCGCTACAAGCACAACGAGGGCAATCCCGAGCAAAGTGAGTTCATCCTGAACAGTACCAAGTACAATTCGGCCAAGGTCAGCGCACGACGCGACCCTGAACGAAACGGCCCCATTCCCCTGTACTTCGGCGGGCTGATCGGAGTCTCATCGGTAAACGCCAAGGCGGACGCGGCAGCGTTTCTCGAAAGGGACTTCGAAGGCTTTGGCATCCAGCCCGGATCGAATGCCACCTGCAAATTGTTGCCGTTCTCGCTGTGGGAGGGGCTGTGGAACGCGCGGGTGCAGGTCGGTGCCGACGAATTCACCCACAACAGCCAGAATTCGACCGTGTCGAACGGGCCGGACGGAATCTACGAAGTTCGTTTGTACCCGGAAAAGCTGAAAGATGCGCCCGGGAACTTCGGCACGGTCGATATCGGCAGTCCCAACAACTCGACCAGCGACCTGTCCCGGCAGATCCTGTTCGGCCCCAACGCCTCGGATTTCTCGTTCTTTCCCAACAGCGAAGTCAAGATCTCGCAGACTGACCCGGAAGAGCCCAATGGCAGGAAAGTTCTCTATCTGAACGGCGACACCGGAATCAGCGCCGCGATCAAGGACGAACTGTGGGCCATCCGCGGCCAGCCGCGAATTCTGCCGATCCATTGGAAAGCGACCGGCAATGGCAACAACGCCCAGTTCCGGATTGTCAAGTTTGTCGGCGTCACGATCCTGGACGTCAATCTGACCGGAGCCCTGACGGACAAATACGTGAAGATCCAGCCCTGTTACGTCACCGACGGGACAGCCCTGGGCGGCGGCATGGACGGGGAGACCAGCGAGAACATGTTCAAGCCGCCGAGATTGAGAAAGATCAAGGACGGAAAGTAGCCCCGCTCCGAAAGGCGGATGAACGGAACGGGCCAAGCCTCAGTTCAGCACGCAACGCCCCGCCTCGTTCCTTTCTTCCCTTCCGTGGCCGCCAGGTCGCGGAAGGGGAGACGGGGCGGGGTCGGGAGTCGTTTTCGGAGAAGGCGTTCTCCATTTCGTTGGTTGTTGCCCGAAAACGACTCCCGACCCCTTTCGGTTGCGGCCCGGCCGAGCTTAGCGCTGATGATCAGAATCACACAGGAGACGATAACGATGAAGACGAACCGTGGAATATGGCTGACCACGGCAGTGCTCGCTGCCGTGCTGCTGCAAACATCGAGCACGCTTGCCCAAGCGCCTTCGGGCACACGGGCGATCGAACAGGACTGGAAGGTGGAATTGCTCGTCATGCCCGAGGGCAACCGTTTGACCTCGCCCCTGTTCGTCTCCGGCTTTGCGATCCCGTACGTGTCGGCCCTGTTCCAATGCACCTGGAACCATCGGGACATTCCCATTCTTGAAGAGGGTGGTATTCAGTTGCAGGTCTATAAATGGAACAACCTGCTTGACGACAAGGAGATTGTGACGCCGCCGTGGCGAGAGCGGTTGAGCATCGACGATGAAGTCATCACCTGGACGCAACGGCTTCACATCTCCGATTTGAGCTACGTCTTCACGGTCACGAACATCTCCAGCAAGACATGGGGCACGATTCCTGGCCCCTACACCGTGAAACGTACGTTTTCGATCTGGGCGCCGCCGTTGGAGCTTTACACCTTCGACGAGATCGCCAAGAACTCGGGCATCGTCATGGGAGGCAATCGCTTCAAGACGATGAAGATCAGTCAAACGCGTTTTTACGATGCCAACGGCAACCAACTCGGCCAACCGGTCGGCGAAAAGC
This sequence comes from Pirellulaceae bacterium, assembly GCA_023382975.1. Taxonomy (GTDB): domain Bacteria; phylum Planctomycetota; class Planctomycetia; order Pirellulales; family Pirellulaceae; genus SKKK01. Next base: position 27,404 of record JAHDXO010000083.1, on the reverse strand, counting down.
AGCTTTTTCCCCCGACACCAGGTCACCCGTCGTACGAGTTCGTCGAAGACGACTAGACCCTGTGCTTGCATGAAACCGTTTGGCGCGGGTCTGAGACCACGCGAAACCGAAAACCCCTGGGATCCAAGATCCGTTCTGCTTCCCTCTCCAAATCGTACGAGTGATGAAGGATTAACGGACCGATGATAGCCCGAGCCACGACACGAATCCTGACCCAACTTGCAACACGTAGAACCACATACCAGAGCCGCCTCGGCATATTCCTCTGGGCGTACCTTTCCCTGAACTATGTCTTGCTCTTCTCGCATCTCCTCTTCCAGACTCTCACATTCAATTCGTTCATCAGAACTGCCCCCGCCTCAACTATAACACTTCGTTACCTCGTCTCCGAAGTCCTCGGTATCGCATTTTTCTCCCTCCCTTTTGCGATTCTGGTTACGGCCCTGGAAACCAAATGCAGACGATGGCCCACCCGATTTCTTCAAATAACGATATTATCCCTGCCAGCATTCCTTTACATTGCATCCTGGGCTACGTTCCTAACTCAGAACATGTTTCTCGATCGCGAGAGCGTTAGAATGGCGGTGCATAACCCGGAACAATTGCTCGCTCACGCCGTAGAGCAACTCGGCGCTAAACTCTTCTTCTATCTCGCGATCGCCCTCTGCCTAAGCACTTCACCCTATGTTCTATTTCGCTACATGCCTCCAGGGTGGGCATTCAAACCCCATTCTCGTGTTCGCACATACGTTGCGCTAACTCTTGTCCTTATGGCAACAATCGGTCAAGGAATTGTCCCTCCCTTGTATACTGCCGATGCACTTGCCCAAATGAGAATCAGAGCCGAGTGTCATGCGACCCTAGTAGCGCATTTACAGCGTATCCACATGACGACAGTTGGCCCCGCCACAACGCTCATTCGTGGAGGATGTGGCCAGTCGCATGTCGCGGGGCTTGTCCCCTATGGCGACTTCGAGGCTGTGCCGAGGCTCGCTCCGTTCGAACCAGCTACCGAGTGGTCCGACCTCGCCAAACCGTATGACGTGCGCAGATTCAACGTCATCTTGCTTGCTGTAGAGTCCCTGAGACCTGAGGTTCCAACGCTCATTTCGCACGGAAGCGAGGTGATGCCGCACTTAGCGGCGGTTCAACCGCTGTGTGCCGTGCTTTCGAATCACTTCTCACAATCTTCAAGCAGCAGCTACGCTGATATCGTTCTCTCTTCATCTCAAAGCCCCGTCAGAAGTGAGACTCAGCACTTCTATTCCTCGATTCACTCTTACCCTAGACCCCGGATCTATGATCTATTGAAGTGTGTTGGATATCAGACTGCTATCATCTCATCCCAGGATGAACGTTGGGGCGGGATGGACCGATATCTTAAGTCTGAGCATCTCGATCTGTTTTTCCATGCCGGAAACGGTCGTTCGACAGAGTTGTATATTGAAGAACATGATGGAGTCTTCGCAGCTTTCGCAAGACTCCAGCGGTCGGGCAAGATCGATGACGCCGAAACTATAGGTTATGCAACGGAGTGGATTCGAAGTGTGAAGAACACGCCGTTTTTCCTGTACACCAACCTGCAGAACAGCCATTTCCCCTATCGCGTTCCCAAGGGCGGACTGCGGCAGTTCTGGCCCAATGTGAAACACTCAAACGTGGGCTTGAATGGTATGACTCCAGAGATGGTGCCGGAGATGTATGGCCGTTATCTGGATAGCTTGCACTATGTAGACCAACAGATCGGCCGTCTCTTCGAAACTCTGAAAGAAGAAGATCTACTTGACGATACTTTGCTTGTGGTCACTGGCGATACAGGCCAGGCGTTTCTCGAGCATGGCTACTCGAATCATGGTGGCCCCTTGTACAATGAAGTTCTAAGAACACCATGCTGGATCTTGCTTCCGGAGTGTTTGGCGGCCCATCGAGGCGTGTATGATTTCGTGACTTCCCATATCAACATTGCGCCTACTTTGATTTCCCTGTTGAATCTGCCGGAATATCAAGGATTTCAGGGAAGGTCACTGTTTAGAGATGGCGCGTTTGGCTGTCCGGGGACACCTCACTATATGGCGGTTCACTCTCCTTTGGCAACTCAGTATGGCGTGGTGTTGGACACTCACAAACTGTTGTATCAACCGCTTGTTGGGCAGATCGAGCTTTACAATCTGGCCGAAGACCCTGAGGAACGACGCAACCTGTATGATCGGAATCACTTGATCGGGAGACAGCTTGAAGGTTTGCTGCGTGCGCATTTGGCGTTTCAATTGGATTACTACACCAGCAAAAGCCTGGTGAGTCTTGACTTCTTTCCCCCGAGGCTGCCAATTTTGGAGGATTTGGGTTGCAGGAGCGGGTCGTTGGACGGTTCTCAGTCTAGCCAGGATCCGAGCAGTGGGATGAGACCCGTATCGAGGGTGCAGGCACGTTTCGTGGAGGGCAATGGGTGAAGTCTGCGCGGGGCTGCAGGGTAGCGAGGTTTCATGATTGAAGGTACAGGGACAGGGGTTCCGCTGATCGTTCGGAAGAGATTGCCATTGAACCGAGGGAGCTGGCGACGTTGGCTGTCCTTGAGCGTAGCGCTTGGTCTGACGATGATGGCCGCCTACCGTTGGTCTCGGCCCATCGTTGATCCAGATCTGTGGCACGAGATGGCTTTGGCGAGGGAGATCGTCGAACTGGGAGCGGTGCCGCGTACGGACTCGTTTGCCTATACGCCGACGATCGAACCGGTAGTCCATCACGAATGGGGCGCCGGGATGATCGCGTTCGGATTGGCGCACTGGTTTGGCGCACCGGGAATCGTGTTGCTGCGGGTTGGGCTGAGCGTGGCCTTGGCCGGGCTGTGCTGGATCTGCGCGCGGCGGCGCGGAGCTACGGTGCCCTTGCTCAGTTTTCTAGCTCCACTGGCGATCTTCCTCGCCGATGAAGGCTTTTCGACGATCCGCGCCCAACTGTATTCTTTCGTTGGCGCGGCGCTTCTGCTAAACCTGCTGGATCTGGACCGCGCCGGTAGACGCTGGTGGATGCTGGTGTGGCTGCCGGTGTTCGTGTGCTGGTTGAATGTTCACGCCGGGTTCTTGGTAGGAGCTGGCTTGTATGCGATTCATTGGCTCGAACAGGCGATTCGGCGGCAACCGCACTGGCACGTGTTCTTGTGCGGATTGATGATGATCGGGTTGATCGCGGTGAACCCCTACGGATTCGACTATTACGGCTACCTGGCACACGCCGTGACGATGTCGCGACCGAACGTCTCCGAGTGGGGGCCAGTGTGGTTTTCCGATCCGGCCAAGATTGGACCGTTTCTTGCGTCGATTGGGGTATTGGTTTACGCGATCTACCACTCCGGGTTCCGCCATTTTGCTGGTTGGCCCCTGGTTCTGGTCACGGCCCTGGTCGCAGTCAAGTCGCAGCGGATGTTGCCGTTTTATGCCGTGGCTTGGTTTTGTTTCGTTCCAGGCACGCTTTCTGGCACACCAATCGGCGCGGGGGCTCGCCGCCTCTGGTGCCGACGGAGACGCCTGCTTTTGGTCGTTTGGTCCCTTGTCGCGTTGGTATTTGCCGGATTGGCTTGGACGCTGCAGCCGTGGCAATTGGTCGTTCCGGGCCAGCCGATGCAGGGTTTGGGATCCAAGATGTATTACCCTGTCGGCGGCGTCGAATACCTTCGTCGCCACGGGTTCAGCGGGAATCTGATGACGCCTTTCGAATGGGGCGCGTACGTCAGTTGGCGATTGCCGCAGGTGAAAATTTCGATGGACGGGCGATACGAGGTCGCATTCCCGCCGGAGTTGGCTGACGAATTGTATTCCTTCTACATGGGCCGTGACGGTTGGGAAGCGGTTCTGGACAAGTATCCGACAGATGCGATCCTGGTACCCAATCGGCTGCCGTTGGCTCGGCGACTGCCAGAATCGCCCGGCTGGTACCGATGCTACCAGGACGATGCTTTCGAGATCTATTCGCGAGCGACGGACAAGTTGCCAGTCACGGATGCTCGGGGGATCGAGTTCTTTGATGCGTTTCCCTGACGGACGAAGGCGACTCCCGGCCGCGCATGGCGTCTTCCTCACTTGTCGGCGCTTTTTCCCAGACTGTGCGGTACGTGGACCGAGCAGACGGCGGCACTCGACAGACCGCTGGGGTTCCAAGCTTCGACCAGGATGGAATACACCCGGCCGCTTTTATCTTTGCCGTCGCGCTCGGCTCGCAATCGGATCGTGGCTTCGTAGCGGCCCGGGCCGACCGGTTCCAGATCGATGGCGACCGGCGCTGTGAATCCGTCCCGGCCATCCACGTCGCCCGTATGTTGGCGGCTGCCTGTCGTGTTGTCGGGCTGGCTGCTGGAAACCCAGCACAAGACGATCAAATCCTCGGGCCGGGCCGCACGGTCGACGACCGTTGCGGTGATGGTCACCGGCACCATGGCGAGGTTCGCCGGCCAGAGCGTGGTCACATCCGTAGCCACCTGGACCACCGGAGGCGTGTTCGACGAACGGATGGCCAGACTGTGTGCGGCTCCCGCTGCCACGGCAACGAAATCGTTGCCTTGAGGAACGTCCGTCGCGCCGAGTTCATTCGATCCCCAGCCGACCAGCGAGCCATCGATTCGCAAAGCCAGACTGTGGGCGTATCCCGCCGCAACGGCGACGAAACCGGTGCCCTCCGGAACATCCGCTTGGCCGTTCTCATTCCAGCCCCAGCCGACCAGCGAGCCGTCGGCCCGCAGAGCCAGACTGTGGAAGTACCCCGCCGTCACGGCCACAAAGTCATTGCCTGCGGGAACGTTCGTCTCGCCGTACAGGTTCGATCCCCATCCGACCAACGAGCCGTCCGCTCGCAGCGCCAGGCTGTGGAAGTAGCCCGCCGCGACGGCCACGAAGTTGTTTCCTGGGGGTACGTCGGATTCGCCGAACAAGTTCCAGCCGCCCCAGCCGACCAGCGAGCCATCGTCCCGCACGGCCAGACTGTGGGATCCACCCGCTGCGATGGACGCAAAGCTGCCCTGGGGAACGTGAGCTTGCCCGCCCCAGCCGACCAGTGAGCCGTCCGCGCGCAGGGCCAGGCCGTGGGCGAAGCCCGCCGACACCGCGACGAAGTCGTTGCCCGCAGGAACGTCCGTCTGTCCGTATTGATTGAATCCCCAGCCGGCCAGCGAACCGTCCGCTCGAATCGCGAGACTGTACATCTCGCCCCCGGCTATTGCCGCAAAGTCCCCGTCGGGAACATCGGTTTCGCCAAGGTCGTTGGCGCCCCAGCCGACCAGCGTGTTTCCCGCAGGCGTCGGATCCTCGCCGCCGATGACAGCATTCGGACACCACGCGAGTACACCGGTGATTGCCAGCAGCCCGAGGATGCCGGCGACGGTCGAACAGTTCTTCATGGTCGTTCTCCTTCGATCAGAAACAAGGTTGGTGGAGCCAGTCGTTCGTTCGCCGGTCCTGCCCCCCGGACCGGCCGACGAACACGGCAACCAGGCAGTGCAAACCCGATGCCAAGCAGCGGTGCTTCGGTGAGTCGCATGGAATGGGCCATCAGTCTCTTGTTCCGACGGCCAACGAACTGACGATCAACGACATCGACCACGACAGGTCGCATGGAATGGGCCATCAGTCTCTTGTTCCGACGGCGAGGGGCGGGATACAATAATGCAAGCGTGCTCGGCGCGGGTCTCGCGCCCGGCCGAAACGACCGACCGAAGGTCTCCCGCCTTGCTGCGAATGCCGAGAACTTCGGTCGAAGGGGTCTGGGGGCAGGAGCCCCGCGCCCAGCGCAATCCAATCACTTGTGTCCGGAGGAGACGTGGTGCGATGTCAACCAATACGTTGATTCTCCATGTACCGAGTCCGCTGTATGATCAGCTCAAGCAACTTGCTGTACAAACGCAGCGGTCGGTCGAAGAGGAGACGCTGGCGGCGCTGGCGATGGCTGTGCCGGAGGGACCATCGCTTTCTGGAGAGTTGCAGGAAGCGATGTCGTCGTTGGCCGTGCAGGATACCCAAGCGTTGATCGAAGCGGCGCGGCGCCCTTTGGGAAGCGACGTCGTTTCCGAATTGCAGCACCTGCATGACAAACGGCAGCGCGAGGGGTTGTCGGCCGCCGAAACGACACGACTGACGGGATTGGTCAGGCAGTACGAGCGTCACATGCTGGTGCGTGCCCAAGCCGCCGCGTTGCTCAAGAAGCGTGGCTGCCAACTTACCGAACTGCTGGACTCATGAGCCGTTCCCGTATCCCCACTTCGGGAACGCGTGGCTGAGGCAGCTCGATACCGTTGTGGCTATTGCTTGTCGCGCGAGGTAATCGTCGGTGCTCCAATGGAGATTGATCACCTGATCCCGGAAGCCTTGGGTGGCTTGACCGAGGAGACGAACCTGTGGCTGGCATGCTCGCTTTGCAACAATCACAAGGGGGATCGGATCGTCGGCCTGGATCCGTTGAGTGGAGAGGTCGTGCGATTGTTTAATCCGCGCCATCAATCATGGTGCGATCATTTCCGCTGGACGGAGTCGGGCGACCGGATTGTGGGCATATCTCCAACCGGTCGAGCGAGCGTCGTCGCACTAAACCTGAATCGCCCCTCGTTGGTGCATGCCAGGCGACTCTGGGTCGCCGTGGGATGGCATCCCCCGGACGACTGACTCATCGGTGCCGGTTGAGACCTGTTTGGCGGCCTAGGAGCCGAAAACCGTTCCGTCTCGGTCGACTTTTCCGCGCAGCGCCGAAAAGCTGGAACTTCTTGCCGGATACGCCCGATTCCACCTCTGCCTTGTGGACCTTTTCCGATTGTACGGGGCGTACCATGATTCGTGATTGCAGTGCTAGAACCGATGGTAAGCATCGAACCGTTTGTAGGGGCGTTTCGGCAGTAGCGGTTGCCTGCTTGTTGTGGGGATTTTTCGCCGGGACGGGATCGTCGGCTTGGGCGCAAGAGCCGGCCCGTGCCTATGGTCCGCCCGCGATGAACTGGCCCAGCACCTCATGTCCGCAGCCGGTGACTCTACCGAATGTACCAGTACGGACGCCGCGGCCAGCCGAGGGGGACGCACCGGAACTGCAGTGGCAGACGGGCGTTCATCCCGCGACCCCGCCAACGGCCGGCTTTATCGAACCACTGCGCGGAAACGACGCGGTGATCCAAGTGATCGTCGGACAAGCTCGCTTGCTGACCTTGCGAGCGGATCTGGTCAACGAACAGGGGACCGGAGTGGTCGCTGTGGCCGATCCGACCGTCGTTGATTTCGACATCATGCCGAATCCGCGAGTGCTCCGCCTGACCGCCCGGCGCGCCGGAGTCACCGATCTATCGATCACCACGGCCGATGGCGAGATCTACGGCTTCGAAGTCCACGTCGTTTACGATCTGGCTTTGTTGAACGCCCAGTTGCGGCAGATCTATCCTGATGTGCAATTGCGGCTGTTCCAGATTCGGGAACATCTCGCTGTGGAAGGGCAAGTCCGCAGCATTCGCCAGGCGGATCAAGTGCTGAAGACCATCGAGGTCTTCCTGGCCTCGGTCCAAGTGCCGTCTTCGGCGCAAGGACAGGATACGGGAGCGACCGGCGGGAGCGGGCGCGGTGCGCGAGCGGATGCTGGATCCCGAGCGAGCCAGCCGGCGGACGAGGGGCAAGCATCCGGCGACGGGACGCAGCCATCGACCAGCGACCGTCCGGGGGCGCCCCAGGCCGTGCCCGAACCAGGCGGCCGAGCCGATGTCCAAGGAACGTTCGTTTCGCCCCAGATCATTAATCTGCTGCGAGTGCCCGGCGTCCATCAGGTGATGCTGCAAGTGCAGATTGCCGAATTGAACCGCACGGCGTTGCGAAACATCGGGGCGGACTGGCGATGGGAATTCGGTGCGGGAAATATCCTTACTACGCTGATCGGCGGCGACAATACCACGGTAACTGGCGTATTCCCGTCGGCCAACCTGGAAGTTGTTCTTCGGGCACTGCGAACGAACTCGTTGGTGTCGGTTCTGGCGGAGCCGAATCTCGTGGCGATGAGCGGCCAGAAGGCTCAGTTCCTGGCAGGAGGCGAGATCCCGATTCCGACGAGCACCATTACGGGTGGCACCACGAATATTTCCATCGAATGGCGCCAGTTCGGTGTCAGCCTGGAGTTTGAACCGTTTGTCTTGGAAGACGAGGCAATTCGGCTGACCGTCACACCCGAGGAAAGCACGCTCGACTATGCCAATGCGTTGATTATCGAGGGGATTACCATTCCGGCAACGACGAACCGACGAGTCACAACAACCGTCGAAATGCGACAGGGCCAAACGTTAGCGATGGCCGGGCTCCTGCGAGTAGCGATTGACGCCAACACGAAACGTATTCCCGGTTTGGGAGATTTGCCGTACATCGGACCGTTGTTCAGTAATACTACGCACAGTCGCCAAGAGAAGGAACTACTGGTGTTGGTGACTCCGTATCTGGTCGCGCCGATGAACCCGGACGAGGTTCCGTGCCTGCCCACCGACGGCATCACCGATCCGAACGATTTGGAGTTCTATTTGCTGAACCGCATCGAGGGCCGCACGGGCCGCGAATTCTACCCGACGCGCGAGTGGGACGACCCGTGGGGATTCCGCTACTTGATGCATCTGGAGCAGAGCAACTGCTGCGGTCCGGTGGGGTTCTCGCCGATGGAATGAAACCGAGTCGGACTGGGGAGTCGTTGGGTTGGAGTTCACGCTTCAGCGTGTTGTGGTTCCTCGCCCCGCACGCGAAAGCGTGAGCTCCAACGAAGCGGACGCCGTTTTTCCGGGGCCAAGGAAGCGTGGCGAAATCGTGTTGCAGAAATAACGGAGTGACTTCCGTTCTGAAATAAATGCTGCAGGGGGAGACCGAAATGATGCATAGCCGAAGCGTACTGGGGTTCATTGCCGGCATCGTGGTGTCATGGGCCGCGGCAGCGGGCGCCGAGGATCCGCCTCCTGCCGTGTCCAGCCAGCCGGACGGTGCGTCCAATGAGGTGCCGGCGATCCCGGCTCCCGAAGAACCGTATTGGGATCACGATGCCAACTGCAGCGGCGTGGATCCGCGCAATCGCCTGGTCCGCTGGTGGCAGGACCGGGCCAAGCCGCTCCTGCAGTACACGCATTGGGGATACCCCGAGTATTTTGAGGAAACCCCGCTGGGCACCAGTCTGCGAGCGCACCAGCGAGCCCAGATCTCCAGCGGCTATGCGGCGCGCCTTGTCCTGTACCAGTACGATTTCTGCGACGGCGGCGTAACCTTGAACCCCTCGGGGCAACGGCGGCTAAGAGATTTGGTGACGGGATTCGAATGCTGGGCGCACCATCGATTGCTGATCGAAGCGACGCCCGATCGTCCGCAACTGGCCGTGGCGCGGCGGAACCACGTGACGAAGATGCTGCACGACAGCGGCATTCCGGCTCAGGTCGAAGTGGGCGTGCCAACGGGTTTCATGCCGATGGGCGACGAAGCATTGCTGATGAATCAAAATCTCCTGCGACAGGTTCGTACCGGCGGAGGCTCGATCAGTATGCCCTCGGGCGGAGGTGGGGGCGGCGGCGGTGGAGGACAGTCGTCGGGCAGCGGCGAAGACTCGGAGAGCGGGCAGTAACTCTGCACGCGGCGCGACGGGGTCGGGAGTCGTTTTCGAGCAACGATGAACCACATGGGCGACCCATTGCCCGAAAACGACTCCCGACCCCTTCCGCAGAACCCCGGTTGGCAGCCATGTGGTCAAGTGGCCGTTGCAGCGGAAGCATGAACGCGCGTCTCGGAGAGACGCGACCACGGGAGAGGACATATCCATGCAGGGACGCAAGATGAACTGGTTCGGAAATCGATGCGGTCGGTGGATCACACTCGGGTTGCTGGTTTGCGTGACCGGTTGCCAGACCCCGAACGGTTCTTCGCGCTCCTGGTTGCCTTGGTCCAAGCCGGCTCGCGGCGGTGTTGCCCAGACTTCGGTTCAGTCCGACGTTCCCGCGCCCTTACGGCCCGAACAAAAGGCCGATCTTCAGTTGGCTCTGGCCATCACGGCCGAGCGGCAAGGCCGGACGGAAGAGGCGAAGAAGGCGTACCTGGAGATTGTCAAGATTGTGCCGAAGCGGGCTGACGTGCATTATCGTTTGGCCCTGCTGTATTCACGGCAGGGCGAATGCCAAGCCGCGGAGTCGTCGTTTCAAAAGGCGATCCAGCTTGACCCCGAGAACGCCCAATTGCACTGTGATCTCGGCTACAACTACTATCTGCAACGGCGCTGGCCGGAAGCTGAAGCAAGCCTGGGGCAGGCGCTCGCTCTGGACAGTAGCTTGTCCCGCGCTCGCAATAACCTGGGACTGCTGCTTGCCAGAACCGGGCGCGAGCCGGAGGCTATGCACCAGTTTCGCATGGCCGGCTGCGACCGGGCTCAGGCATCGGCCAACTTGGCGCTGGCCATGACGCTGGAAGGCCGCGTAGAGCACGCCCGAGCGGAGTATCATCGGGCGTTGGAATTCAATCCGAACTTGAAGGCGGCCCAGGATGGCTTGGCGAATCTGGAGTCGCTGGTGGCCAACCGGACGGCCAGCCACGTCGCTCCGGCTTCCTACCGTCCGTAGCCGAATTCGTGAGAATTCGGAAGTCTTCCGAATTCTGACGAATTCGGCTACGAGAAGCGTTCGTCAATTCCCAAGGAAAACCGCGGGCAGGGGATCGTTCCGCTGAGTGGCCGCGTCGCGCGTGGTGATCAGGACGATCTTCCGACTGGGAGCCTCGGGATCGGCGCCAACCAGCCAGACCAACTGCTGCTCCGGATCCTGCGCCCCGGCGGCTACTTTCGGATTGGCCTTCAGCATCATCGCCGTCAGGATCTCGGCCAGCGTCTTGTCCTGTTGGTCGAAATCGCGGATCTGCTGGTTCCGCGTGATGCCGCCTCGTTCCAGGTCGGCGCCCAGGATGCGGATGCCAAACGAAAAGGGCAGGTTCGGGAAAGTGTCGGCCACCTCCACCTCGATGTTCCGCACGGCGAACTCCAGCGAATCCTGGGCAAACCGGATCGAGAACCGGCGGTTGAGCAGGTCGGGCACATCCGCTGGCCCCGCTGCAGGCTGACCGGAAGCGATCATTCCCGGATCGGCGCCGGACGACGATTGCAGCGCCATCTCGCTGGCGAAGACCAGGTTATGTACCGTTTCCAGCGGCAGCGCGGCATTGATCACCGCCACATCGCCCTCGGTGCCAATCCGCGTCTTGCCGTACAGGTAGCGGATCATCTGCGGATACCGCATCGCCACCATCTTCCAGTACGGATGCGGATTCAGCCCGACCACGTACCGCTCGACGCGGTCGGGCATTTCCTGCAGACGCCCGCGGAGTTCGCGGGCCAGCGTGTCACGCGCCTGTCCGGCGCGGCCGATCATCAGCAACTCGGCGTAGGCGTACCGGTCGAAATGCAGGCTGAACAACCCCGCCTCGATGTTGTCGCCAAGGAAGAAATCCAGCGGCTCGCGGATCCTGCGCGGATCGCACAGCGACCATTGACGCCCGTCGCGGAACAGGTTGCCGACCAGTTCGTTGGGCGAGAACAGCACCGTCAAATGCCGCTGATCGTCGGAGACGGCCAGCAGCTTGTTCATGGCCAGTTGCAGCGGAGGCGGCGCCGACTGAAATTCAATCACTTCCCGTATCTGGGCCTCCGGCCCCATCACGAATGTGCGGCCGTCGCCGTCCGCCGGGACATAATAGCTCCATCCGTTGGCCGCGTTCAGATACTCGGCGCTGCCCAACGTCGCCACCGACGGGTTCCCCCAACGCTGCAACAGCGCCGTCTTGTCGATCGGTTGCAGCAATTGCACGACGACCGCGGGCCGGGGAAAGTCGATTCCGGCCGGGTGCAGGGTGAGGATCAGTTGCCGAACGTCGCTCATCGCACAACCGGCCGCTGATTCCCAGGCGGCGCGGGCGGCGGCAAAGCTCGGTCCCAACGCCTCCAGACTGCGGGCGCCTTCGCTGCTGGCCAACACGTCGGCGGGCCGCGCGATCAGGTACAGTTGCGAACCCGGCGGAACGTACTTCAGCACGACCGGCGTTCCGGAGGTGGGCGGCAGCCAGGGAGTCTGGCCATCGTCCGCAACGGTCGCGAACGAACTGCCCGCGGACTCCGTAACCGGTCGGTCCGATCCGTTGACGCTCCGTGCGGTGCCTTCGTCCGGGCGAACCGGGGTGACATCGGCCTCCGGCGACTGCTCGGCGACATCCCCGGGCTGCGGACGCGGGCTAGGCCCCCCGCCCATGTTGTTCAAGACGATCAGACCGATCAGGATCAGCAACACCGCCGCGCCGAGGGCGATCCCGGCCACCAGCGGCACACTGTTCTTTTTCCGTTGGGGACGACCGGTCGATCGCGCCGCGGCCGTCGGGGCGGACGTCACCGAAGCGACCGGAATTCCGGAACGACCAACGGCTCCTGGAACGGGCCGCGGACCGGCGACTTGCACGACGGAGACCGGGGCGACCTGAAGGCCCGCGACCGGAGTTGCCACGGGCGCTGCCACCGTCGCGGCGGCGGGCGGTGCTGGGCGTAACGACTGTTCGTACTGCCCCAGCGTCGGCGGAGCCGGCTGGGGACCGATATTCAAGCGAGCGGGTTCGATCTGCGCGGTCAGTGGGGCCACGATGCGCGCGGCGGGCTGGAGCCGGCTGGCCGGTTGCTTTGCTAGCATCGACGCCACCACGTCGGCGACCGCTTTGGGGATTCCAGCCGCCTCCAGCGCCCCGGGCGGTTGGTTGGCGTGCTGGATCATCTTCTCGCGGATATCGCCGCCGGGAAATGGCGGCTGGCCGGTCAGCAGATGATGAAAAACGCAACCCAGCGCATAGATATCCGTCAGCGGGTCGGCCATCTTTTCCGCTTGGAGGAAATCGGGTGCCAGGTAATCGGCTCGCGCCAACAATCGGCCCTCGGGATCGGGCTGCAAAAAATCGATCGGGGCGGAATCGGCGGGCGGATCGCGCAGCAGTCTCACGAACCCGCTCTTCTCGAGCCAGATCCGCGCCGGACGCACGTCGCCGTGAGCCAGATGCGAACGATGTAGCGCGTCCAACGCCAGGGCCACGCTGCGAACAATCCGACTCGCCTCCGGGGGCGTCAATCGCTTGCCGGCCTCCAGAGCCGTGTCCAGCGGACGCCCGGCCAGATCCTCGAGCACCAGAAACTTGTACGCATCCAGGTCGACCACCTCGAAGCAACGCTGCAAATTCGCCTGTTGAACGCGACAATGAGCGTTCCAGCGGGCGGACATTGCCGCCCAACTGCGGGGATCGCGGAACGTGTCGCCGCTCAGGAATCTCAGCAGCACCGGATGCCCCGTTGCCGCATGCATCGCCCGGAACATCCCGCCGAAAGATCCGGAATCGACGCGGTCGTAGATCTTGTAGGCTCCGTACAGGAAAGGCCCCGGGTGCCCGGCCAGCAGAATGCTTGTTTGGTACCGCGTCAGAACGTTTCGCGAGATCAGCCATTCGGCCAGCGTGCGCGCGTTGCTCTGCACCGAAGCGCCTCGCACTTGGCCAAAGGCAACGCGCAGGGATTGGCATTGCTCCGGCGTCAGCAGGCTGCTGTCGGTCACCAATTGCCAGAATTCAGGGATCGTGATGGCCATGCTGCCAGTTTAACCGAGTTCGGGTCGGTTTTGCAAAGGAGGGTCGTCAACCTACTTGACGCTGCCCTGGGTGCGGCTGAAGATGGGTGCGTCGCAGTCTTCGCTCGCTGCAACTGACGTTGACAGACGGGCGTTGCTTGATTACAAACCACCGACGGCACGCTGACCCAGCCTTCCGACTTTGAAAATCGCCAATATGAATCGTATTCGACGACGGCCCGCCGAGGCCTTAAAGTCGCTGGAAGTCGCTTCCCGAGTGGAATCGGCCTCTGTAGAATCCACCTCCTATCGCCAAGCGGAATGCACGCTATTCGCGCCCCATCACTACGAACCCGGATATGCCTACCCGTTGTTGGTTTGGCTGCACGGGCCGGGTGACGACGAACGGCAGTTGCGGCGAATCATGCCGCACGTCAGTCTGCGCAACTACGTGGGGGTTGGCCCGCGCGGTTGCTGTCCACCGGAATTCGGCGAACCGGGATTCCGCTGGCAGCAGAGCGAGGATTCGATCTGCCGGGCGGAACGCCGCGTGTTCGAGGCGATCGAGACCGCCCGCCAGCGCTACCATGTCGCGGACGACCGCGTGTTCCTCGCCGGTTTTCAGTGCGGGGGCACGATGGCGCTGCGAATCGGATTGCGCTACCCGGAATCGTTTGCCGGAGTTCTTTCCATCGGCGGTTGTTTTCCTCGCCATCTGGCACCACTCACGCATCTGCAAGCGATTCAGCGGTTGCCGCTGTTCATTGCGCAGGGCCGCGAATCCCGCTTGTATCCCGTGGACGTCACTTGCGACGAATTGCGGCTTTTTCATTCCGCCGCGTTGCGGGTGATGGTCCGGCAGTATCCGTGCGGGGACGAACTGACCACGCAGATGCTGCACGACATGGATCTGTGGATGATGGAACGGATCAACGGCGTCATGCCGGACTCGCCGCCTTGTCACGCGCTGGTCCTGCCCTGCGAAGAGAACTGAGTGCGCCGGGCCCGTGAAGCTAGGCTGGATCTACGACCGCCGCTTTCTACAGCACGACACGGGCAGGTTCCACCCCGAGTGTGCGGATCGTCTGGTGGCCATCCTGGAAGCGATCGAGGACGCGGATCTGATGGCGCGTCTGGAGCCGATCGAATTTCGCGCCGCCACGGAAGATCAATTAGCGGTCGTCCATGAGCCGGCGTACATCGCCTTGGTCCGCTTGGCATGCGACGAAGGATTCGCCTTCATCGGTTCCGAAGATACCCGGCTCTGCCGCTGGAGTTACGACGTCGCGGCGCTGGCTGCGGGCGGTGTGTTGGCTGCTTGCGATGCGGTCGTCGCGGGGCGAGTGCCGAGCGCGTTCTGCGCCGTCCGCCCGCCGGGCCATCACGCCGAGGCGGATCGGGCGAACGGGTTCTGTCTGTTCAACCATGTCGCCTTGGCGGCCGAACACCTTGTCCGGCATCACGAGATGCAGCGAGTCGCGATCGTGGACATCGACGCACACCATGGCAACGGCACGCAGGCGATCTTCGAGTCGCGCAGCGACGTGTTGTACATCAGCCTTCACGAGGGTTCCGGTTCCATGGCATTTCCGGGAACCGGCGAAGCGGACGAGGTCGGGCGAGACGCGGGGCGCGGGTACACGCTGAATGTACCGATGAACTGCGGCAGCCGAGAACCGGACTACCGGGCGGCCTTCGCGGCGCAGGTGATTCCGGCACTGAACGACTACCGACCCGAACTGCTGCTGGTCAGTGCCGGCTTCGACGCCCTCGCCGGGGATCGGGTGTCGCATATCAGCCTTCCGCCCGAGGCATTTGGGTGGATGACTCGGGAGTTGGTCGCGGTGGCCGATGATTGGGCCGAGGGCCGGATTGTCAGCGTCCTGGAAGGCGGCTACGACCTGGACCACCTGGGCACCGCCGTCTGCTGGCATCTGCGGGGCCTGTTGCGCCTTGTTTGACGCTGGCTACTCGACGCGGATCGGCTCGAAATAGTGCGACGCCGCGCGAACGGGTTGCAGCGGCTCGCGCGCATCGGCCGTGCGGTTCGTCGACTCCTGCCGCAGCAGTCTAGCCTCGCGCGACGGCGCGCTCGGCAGTGGTGCCGGCTGAAGCGTATCGTCCTGGAACGGGTTGTTGTCGAATTGCGGTTTCGGAACGTCCGGTATCGTTACAGGCAGATCGTCCTCGATGATCGATCCGTCGCAGCCGCAGCCTTTGTCGTGGTGGACGAACCCATCGGCCTTGCCGTCGCCCTTGCCATCATCCTTCGACTTGGAGCACACGGGCGTTGGGAAGATTCGCAGCAGGGCGCCATCCAAGCGTTGCACCATGTCGGTGATCGGATTGGAGTGGCAGTAGCCGCAAGGTTCGCACCCACACGATGCCACCGCGCCTTTCGCCATGAAATCGCCCTTCTGGCATGTCGAACTCTTCTGCTCGCAGGTGGGGCGTTGCACGCAAGCGGGCCGCGGCACGCAGGTTTCCTTCTGCACGCTTCGGAAAATTGGCTCGCAGACCGGTCGCTGCACGCTTGGGGCCATCTTGACACTGGGCGTATCGATCACGCACGGCACCTTTTGCGACGGAATCGACTTCTGGACGAATGTCGGCTTCTGAACCGGAACCGGTTTCTGCACCGGAGCCGGTTTCTGCACCGGAGCCAGCTTCTGGACGGGAGCCGGCTTCTGAACCGGAACTGCCTTCTGGACGGGCGCGACCTTCTGGACCGGTGCAGCTTTCTGGAGCGGCGCGGCCTTCTGAGAGCAGGTCTCATGAATCGCTTTGGCGTCGCACCCGCAATCGCAGGAAGAGCCGAAAATTCGATGCTGGAACAAATCGATCAATGTTTCGGAACGGCCGGCGGAACCGCAGGTGTCCTGGCAACGGGATTCCCCTGCGGCGGTCACCAGAACGAGCAAGGCCAAACCGTAGGCTAACGAGCGGTTTCTCATCCCGAACTCCCTCCTGTCAAAGTCGCAACGATCGGACTGTTCGGAAATATTGATCGATCCGTCGTATCCGCTTCGATCAGATCTTTTGGATCGTCAGGCAGAGTCGCCCCGACACGCAGAAACGGCCTATTTTCTCCAGCTTCCGCCTGTGCTCACAGGATGAATCATCGATTGGCCGAGATTTCGAACAGCAACGCGGCAAGACTGCAGAGATTGAGCAGGAAATGAACCACGATGCATGGCAGCACGCGATGTGTCTGGCGAAAGATGTAACCCAGTCCCACGGCCAGGAAAAACAAGGCGATCGGATCGGGACCGTGCGAGGCGTGGAGCAGCGAAAACAGGATGGCACTGGCAAGAATCGGCCAGACTCCCATCTCGGCGACGGTGGTCTCCCGCGGATGCTCGTCCATCAACGCAATCACCTCTCGCACCGGGGAATTCGGGTAGTTCTGTTCCGGAGGATGAATCTGCTCAGGAGAAACATAGAACCAGTGCGACAGTGCCTCGCCACCCTTGTTCACTTTGTGGAGCCATCCTTGCAGTAGCACTCGGAAGAAGTATTCCTCCGACAACGGTGCGACCAGCAGAGCCGTGAAAGCACTGACTCCAAGAAAGAAAGGATTCGGGTTTTCCTTCAGCAAACTGACCAGCGGATGCTGCGACGGAAACCACTGTACCAACAGCAGTTGCACCGCGTAGACGGGAGGTGCGAACAGAATGAACGCCGCCAGACCGATGCGCAGATCCTGCCCCAAGTACCGGACATCGAAGCCCACGTCGCGCAGGGTCGCTCGCGAGTGCCACATGACGGCCAGCAGCGACAACAACGTCGCGACCATCGTGGCGAGGGAGCCGACCAGCATCATCACGGCGCGAGCGGGCAAGGACATCTGATTCAACTCGATCGCAGGGTCCAACTGGAACGCTCCTCGCACCACTGCACCGCCCACCATTTGGAGCATGATGAAGATGGCGATGCAGAAGAACACGTCCAGAACGGTCCACGGCACAGTTCGGGATGGTGTGAAAGGCAGAGGACTCTGGCCGCCTATGGCGCGACGAACCACCCGCGCCCACCCCCACAGCGAGGCGACGACAAACGGCGAGACGGCGACCAGCAACGTTGTGTTGTCCATATTTCATAGCATAGGTGCAAAACGGACGAACGCCACAAGCTTCCCGGTCGCGATTTTTCGTGAATTCGCGCCAAGATGGGCGGCGGTCCCAATCCGGAGATTACTTGGCTGCCATCGGACGCAGGAACCGAGCCGCGACGACGACATACTCCAAGCCCGAATAGACCGTCGATACGATGGCCAGCCAAACGAAGATCACAAGCGTCCAGTCCAACCAGTCTGGCACAGGACGCGCCTCGTAGCTCAACACCAGCAGGCTCGCTCCGGCCGCAATGCACTGGAAGACCATCTTCAGCTTGCCGGCCATTTTGGCCGAGAAATCGCCTCCGTGCTGCTCGATGAATCCGCGCAAGGCCGTCACCAACATCTCGCGGGCCACCACGGTCACGGCCATCCAGGCGGCGATTCCCGATCCCGCTTCGGCTGCCAGAAAAATGAATACGCCGCAAATGATGATTTTGTCGACAAAAGGATCGAAGATCCTGCCCAGTTGAGTCGTCTGATTGAATCGCCGTGCCCAATAACCGTCGACCCAGTCGGTCGACGCGGCGATGATGAACACCACCAGCGCCGCCTGGTACAGATGCCACGGGATCAGGACAAAGACGACTATCGAGAGCGCGAATCGAAGCGCCGTCAAGGTGTTGGGGACGTTCCAGATGCTCGTGCCGGGCGATTGGTTCACCGTCTTGCCAACTCCGTTATGTGGAAGCAACCCATTTTCCGAGAATTGCCGTGGGGATCAACAACGCGACGATGGCCAGGGCGTACAGGTCACGGACCAACAGAACCAATGCCGCATCCAGCATGATCAAGGACCACAAGGCGTGTCGAACCGCATAGCGCACCTGCTGCGGCTCGGGACTGGAGATGGCGATCGAGCACCGTCGCAGAATGGTGATGGCCAGCATCCCCAGCAGCATCCACCAGTACGGTTCCAACAGCAGGAGCCGAGCCCCCTGATGTTCGACCAATAACCGGTGTACCGGCCCCAACGCAGCGATTCCGGCCATGACGGTTGCGGTAGCCAGAGACAGTCGAACCCGGTGGCTGATGGTCGCCTCGTCGCGGGCGAGCCAAGCGACGCCGGTGATGTAGAGGCCGATCCCGGCCGCCGCAGCCAACTGAGGTGCGTTGAAGCCCGCAAGATTCCAGCCTTCGGTGATTGGCGCGGCGGCGCTCATCCCCAGCAACACGTTAAACAGCCGGCACGAGCCCATCGCGAGCGGGCCCAGCGGAGTCTGCTTCAGCATCGCGTTGTACGCCAAGATCATGACAAACAGCGACGTCGCCACGGCGCCGCTGCGCCAAGCCCACTCGCTGGCCGCGCCCGGCAAGTATCCGGCCGCCCAGCCAGAAGCCAAACCGGCAATCAACAGGCCCCATCCCAACTGGCGGGCCGCCGCCAAGTCGATGCGTCCCGCGGGAATCGGCCGCTCCGGCCGCTCGCGCCGGTCTCGTTCCACGTCGAACACGTCGTTCAGCACCATGCCCGCCGAGTACAGCAAGCCGGACGCCACCACCAGACAGACCAATACGCCGACGGGTTCGAACGTCGGATGGACGAACAGAAAGCCCATCGCCACGTCCGCCACTGCGGTGAACAGATTCGAAATCCGCATCAACCGCAAATAGTCCAGCAAGCGTCCGCTCGGTCGCGAAATGTCGTACTCGTTCATCAAGCAGTTCCGTCCCGCGGCTGGGAAAAATCGGGGACCGCCACTTCGCTCGGCGACCGTCCCTTTCTCTCACCGCCACTTCGGTCGCGGGCGCCGGAGACCAACCACAGGACGGCCATCCGCACCGCTACGCCGTTGGTGACTTGGTCGAGAATGACCGAGTGCTCGCCGTCCGCCACCTCGGGAGTGATTTCGACGCCGCGGTTGATCGGGCCGGGCGCCATGATCAGCACGTTCTTTTTCGCCCGCCCCAGTCGCTCGCGGTTCATGGCGAACAGCAGCGCGTACTCGCGCACCGACGGGAACGGTCGCGTGTGCTGACGCTCGAACTGGATGCGCAGCAGGTTCAGCACATCGCAGCGAGGCAGGATCTCGTCCAGACTGTAAGCGACTTCGACTCCGAAATCCTCCCAGTGCCGCGAGACCAGCGTGGCCGGTCCGCAAACGATCACCTTGGCACCCAGCTTCTGCAGTCCCCAGATGTTCGAGCGAGCGGTGCGGCTGTAAGCGATATCCCCGATCAACGCGACGGTCAGACCCCGGCAGCTTCCCCGGTGCTCGCGGATGGTCATGATGTCCAGCAGCCCTTGCGTGGGATGCTCGTGCGCACCGTCGCCCGCGTTGATAACGCTGCAACCGACGTGCTGTGCCAGACGAGCAGGAGTGCCGGGCGTCGAGTGGCGGACGACCATCACGTCGACGTTCATCGCTTCGATATTGCGTGCCGTGTCGATGAACGTCTCGCCCTTCGCAATGCTGCTGCCCGACGACGTGAACTCGATGGTGTCGCCGCCCAGTCGCCGCGCGGCCAACGAAAAACTGTTTCGCGTGCGCGTCGAATTCTCGAAAAACAAATTGGCGCAAGTCTTCCCCTGCAGAGCGGTCAACTTGCGGCGAAAACCTTCGGTCGCGGCCTTGAACGCGGCCGCCGTGTCCAGGACCGTGACCAGTTCCTCGGTCGACAGACTCTCCAGGTCGAGCAGATGGCGGCGATGCCACGACTCGGGAAACGGCGGAGACTGGCCTGGCTGCACTCCCATGACATCGGTAGACACGACAAACTCCCGAGCGGTGGTTAGGCAGGGTGACGACACCCCGGAATGATGCTAGGTTGGAGTATATCAAGCGCTGCGCCCGCTGCAAGCAGCGTCAAGAAAACGCGCGACGTCGATTACCCGCACGACTATGTCAAAACCTCCCGAAATCCTGCTGCTGAGCGATGAACTCGCGCAGATCCGCTCTTGGACCCGGATGCTGACCGGTACGACCATGCGGCTCTGGCAAGGCGTTGCCGCCCTCTCCGCCGAAACGGCCATCGACGTAATCGTCACCGACCGGAACGTCACGTGCGATATGCTGACCGATCCGGGCTCCTGCTCGCGTCTGGCCTGTGGCGAGATCGGGATGATCTGGATCGGCGAGGACGGCGCCGCCGATGTGCGTCTGCCGTCGAACGTCACGCCGCGAGAATTGCAACTGGCCTGCTTGCTGTTGACCGAAGTCGTGCGTCTGCGACGACAAATCAATCGCGAGCGGCGGATTCAACGGACGCTCAGCGAATTGGTGATGCGAGATCCGCTGACGGGTTTGCCGAACCGACGCGCCTGGCAGGATCGGCTGACCGGTTGGGCAGCCGGGGACGAAGCCGGTCCGGCGGGCTGGTGCGTGGCCGTGTTGGACTTGGACCATTTCAAATCGGTCAACGAGCGGTTCGGGCACCTGACGGGAGATCAACTTCTGTGTCAGGTGGCCGAGCGACTGGCCAGTTCCAGTGCCGAGGGGATTTTCGCAGTTCGTCTGGGCGGCGACGAATTCGGCTTGATCTTCGGGGATGCGAGTCGCATCACAGCGGCTGACCGGATGGAGCGGCTGCGCGTCGCCTGCTGCGACCAAATCGAACCGCCGGTATCGGCAAGCGTGGGATTAGCCTACGGGAAACGAGGTGAATTCCTCCGCCCCGACGAGTTGTTCGAGGCGGCCGACGAAGCACTGCGGCGAGCCAAGTCCGAAGGCCGCAATCGCACGGTCTCCGCTTCGGCTCCGCAGTGCGCAGTCCGCTAAGCACCTGTCCAGCAACAGCTCCGTAGGGCGGAATTTATTCCGCCCGAGCGGACTGAAGTCCGCTCTACAACCAAATCGCGAAGTTGTTCTTGGACAGGTGCTAAGACCACAGCGGGGCACCCGCGTCTCGGTCAGCCTCGACTCAGGCCATCCGCCCAATCACGGCGTCGGCGAAGGCTTCGGTGCCGAGTTGGCCGCCTAGATCGCGGGTCTTCTGGTCGTCTTTCAAAGCTTGGTTGTAGCCCGTCTTGATCCGTTCGGCTGCTTTGCGGCATGCTTCGTCGTGACGCGTGTCGGCCAGGTGATTCAGCATCATCACGGCCGACATCAAAAGCGCCAGCGGATTGGCGAGCCCTTGTCCGGCGATGTCCGGCGCCGATCCGTGGACCGCTTCGAACACTGCCTGTTCGTCGCCGAAATTTGCGCCCGGCACGACGCCCAGTCCACCGACCAGGCCGGCGCACAGGTCGCTGACCACGTCGCCGTACAGGTTTTCCAGCAGCAGGATGTCGAACTGCGTGGGGTCTTGCACCATCTTCATGCAGCCGGCGTCGATGATCATCTCCTGGTACTCGATGTTGGGGTATTCCTGCTGGTGGACGTGGCGGGCGCAACGCAGGAACAAGCCGTCGGTCATCTTCATGATGTTCGCTTTGTGGAACACCGTGATCTTGCGGCGCCCGCGGCGAGTGGCGAAGCGGAACGACCAGTGGGCGATGCGGCGGCAAGCCGTTTCGGTCGCCACTTTCATGCTCATCACGGCATCCTTGGTGATCTGGTTCTCGATGCCGCTGTACAGCCCTTCAGTGTTTTCGCGGATGATGATCGTGTCCACGTCCTGGAATCGCGTCGAGACACCGTCCAGGTTGCGGACGGGACGGACGGCGGCGTACAGGTCCAGTCGCTTGCGCAATTGCACATTGACCGACGTGAACCCTTCGCCGACCGGCGTCGTGCATGGCCCCTTGAGCGCCACGCCGTAGCGGGTGATTGCGTCCAGCGTTTCTTCAGGCAGCACGTCCCGGCTGCCCGCGTGTAGTGCGGCCAGTCCCGCTTGGCGCTCGATCCAAGCCACCGGCGCCTTGGCCGCTTCCAGGATGCGGCAGACGGCCGCGGTGACTTCCGGTCCGATCCCGTCTCCGGGGATCAATACAGCAAGATGGTCGTTCATGGTTTCCCTCGTTCTTTCTCGTTCAAGTCCTCAGTCCACTTCGTCGGGATTGTCGATTTGTTCCAGCGTCTTGTCGGTGCTGTCCGGATCGACCGCGCGGCACGTTGCCGTCAACCGGTCGGCGATGTCGTTCAGATCGTCCAGCCATTCGCCCTCGTCCGCATCGGGCGGCGAGAACTGCGTGAACTCGGCCGCCAGCAGGATCAGCCTCAGCAGGTGCCGGAAAATGACGCCCTCCTGCTTCTGCAGCCCCTTGCTGGTGATGTACTTGTTGAAATCCCCGCCGAACTGCAGGATCTCGCCCGCGGCCCACACGGGCTGGACGCGCAAGTCGGGGACGCCCGGAAAATCGTAGTCGAACAGTCGTTTCAACTTGTCCGCCAACGTCAGCACCCAGACGCGGTCCTCAGGGAACATGGCCGAGCGTCGTCGATCGTCGTCCTCGTCGGGCGGCGATTCGATCGCTCCCAGTTCCTCGGGCGACGCCAAACCCAGTTGCAGCAACGTCACGTCCAGTCGCGTGGTGGCCAAGGGGCCGGGCGGCAGTTCGTCGTGCGGCGGGACATGCAGGTGATAGGCGACCGAGCCGGGGATTTCCAGCACGCTCTCCATCGCCTGCAACCGCTCGTTGCGATCGGCGATGCCCAACTGGTTGACCAGGAACACGCCGTACAGCGGATTGATGCCGCGCAGCAGAACCAATTTGTCCATGGCCGCCGTGGGGCGAGCGATCGCGGGGCGGTAAGCCGGCGGGCCTTCTTCGCCCGGCGGCGATGCGCCGGGCTTCTCTGGGCCGGCCGCCGCGACCGGTGCGGCCGGTAGTGCCGCGGTTGCGCCGCCGTCGGCTTCGGTGCCCGGCAGCGGCGGCGTCGGTTCCAGTTCGACATAACCAGCTCGCCACAGCGTCAGCAACATGCGGTCCAGCGTCTTCTGGGCCCCGGCCAGATAGTCGCTGTCCATCAGCCGCTTGCCCACCAAGGTCCGCAGCCGCTCGACGTCCGGCGAAATGTCCAGGATGTAGGCCAGCAGCCGCCAAGGCAGCACGCCGCGACTTCGCAAGCGACTGGGCGCGGCGGTCTTCAGCTTCTCGAATTGCGACTCGGTCCAATACTGCTGGTTGGTGCGGCGAGTCGGCATCTTCTTCTTCAACGCCTTCTTCGCCTTGAGCAATCCCGGATCCTTCGTGTCCTCGGGGATGCGGTCGTATTTCTCGCGCCAACGCAGAATCTTGACATCGTCTTCGTGAGCCAGCGCGAACACATAGCCCTGCGTATCGAACTGCGGGCGTCCCGCGCGGCCGAACATCTGGTGGGCCGAGCTGGCGTCGATCACCTTCTTCTTGTCAGGCGGACCTTTGAGCAGATTCGGCAGCACAACGCTGCGGGCCGGCAAGTTCACGCCGGCCGCCAGCGTCTCGGTGCAGACGGTGACCGACAGCAGCTTCCGTTGGAACAAATCCTCGACCACCCGCCGATACCGGGGCAACACGCCCGCATGATGGACTCCCACGCCGCGGATCAGCAACTGCTTCAGCTTGGGGCCGGCGCCTTGCGACCAGTCGTATCGGTCCAATTCCTTGGACAACGCGGCTTGCTGACCGTCCGCCAGCAGTTGCTTGCCCTTGATCTGCTCGGCGACCGACCAGCATTCCTCGCGGTTGAAGCAGAACACCAGGGCCGGCGTCTTCTTCGCTTCGTCCGTCCCCTGGGCCATCTGCTCCAGATGCTCGGCCAGCAGGGCGTCACCGACCCACTGGTACGTCAGCGGCACCTTTCGGTCCTCGCTCTGAACCAACTCCAGACGCCGGTTCAAGCGTTGCGACATCCAATTGACGAACTCCAGCGAATTGCCGACCGTGGCCGACAACAGCAGCAGACGGACGTGCGGCGGCAGCAACTCCAGCGAGAATTCCCAGACCACGCCCCGCTCGGGATCGTTGAAGTTGTGGAACTCGTCCATCACCACGGCAAACACGTCGTCGAAGACAAACGTCGGATTCAACAGACGGTTCAGCAGAATTTCGGCCACCACCACCAACACGCTGGCATCGGCGTTGATCCGGCGGTTGCCCGTCACCAAGCCCACGTCATCGGCGGAATAGCCCCAACCGCGCGCCCGGTCCTGCAATTCGTGGAATTTCTGGTCGGTCAGAGCGATCAGCGGCGTGGTGTAGTAGATCTTCCGCCCGGTGCGCAGCGCCTCGTACACCGCCGCTTCGGCGATCAGCGTCTTGCCGGTCCCGGTCGGCGCGCAGACGAGTACGCCTTGGTCCGACGTGAACCACGCCAGCAGCGATTCCTCTTGAACCGGGTAGGGCGCGAACTGGAGTTGCTCGAAATACTCCGCCGCAAGCTGGTCTCGCGTCGGTTGCTCGCCGCTCGGTTGCTCGTCGTTCATGGAAGAATTGCCGCCCGGTTTTTCGCCCGAATTGATTCGAGCCACTATCGTAGACCACAACGCCCTCGGCGGAAACTGGCGGAAGCGCCCGTCCAGCGGCGTTCCCACGCGCGGGACTTGCCTTGCCGAGCGGTCGGGCGAATAGTACCCTGGTGTCGAAGTTGATCTACCGCACGGTGAAAAGCATGGCTCAAGCACGCAACCAGCAATTCGAGTACGTCGAACCGATCGGATCCCGTGTCTTGGTACGGAAGGACGAACCCAAGCGTCAGACAAAAGGGGGGATCGCGCTGCCGGACCAAGCCGAGATTCCCACGATTACCGGACGAATTGTCACGATTTCGACACAAGTGGAAAATGATCCCGATGTACCGTTGCGACAATACGACAAGATCCTGTTTCATCCGAAGAACGCGATTCCCGTGGACTTCGAGCCCGACAATCAGTTGTTCGTTGTTCCGGTCGAGGATGTCGTGGCCGTCTTTCGCCGAGAGATTCGAGACGAGGAATGACTGACGAAATCCAAGCACGCACTCTGGATGTGCCGTCCTGGGTCCACGACGCCGTCTTCTACCAGATTTTTCCGGACCGCTTCGCGCGCAGTTCGCGCGAGGAAAAACCGTCCTGCTTGTTGCCGTGGGCGGCCGCGCCCACCTCGCACGGATATCACGGCGGCGACTTGTGGGGCGTGGTCGAGCGTCTGGACTACTTGACCGACCTGGGCATCAACGCGATCTACCTGAATCCGATCTTCCAATCGGCGTCCAATCATCGCTATCACACGCACGACTACGAAAAAGTCGATCCGCTGCTCGGCGGAAACGCAGCGTTGCGGGCCCTGGTCGAAGCGGCTCATCAGCGCAACATCCGCATCGTGCTGGATGGCGTGTTCAATCATGCCAGCCGCGGATTCCTGCCCTTCCACGACATCCTGGAAAACGGCCCGGACTCGCCCTGGCTCGATTGGTTCCGCATCGGCGACTGGCCGCTGGCCCCCTACGACGACACGCGTCCATCGAATTACGATTGCTGGCTGGGCAACCGTGCGCTGCCGAAATTCAACACCGATCATCCCCAGGTGCGCGAGTACCTGATGCAGATCGGCGAACTCTGGATTCGCGACTACGACATCGACGGCTGGCGTTTGGACGTACCGGACGAAATCACCACGCCCGGCTTTTGGGAAGAATTCCGTCAGCGAGTCCGCGCGATTCGGCCCGATGCCTATCTGGTCGGCGAGATCTGGGAAGATGCGCCCGAATGGCTGCTGGGCGACCGTTTCGATGCGACCATGAATTACCAGTGGGCGGCGGCCGTGATCGCATTTACCGCCGGGGACCGGGTGAGCCCTATCCTGGTCAGCACCCGCTCGTACGACCCCTGCCCTGCGATCGACGCCGCGGAATTCGCCCAACGCATCGACCGCTTGCTGAATCTGAACGACTGGCAAGTCACGAAGAGTCAGTTCAACCTGCTCGACAGCCACGATGCGCCGCGGCTGGTGAGTCTCGCGCGCGGCGACCGGGCGACCATCCGCCTGGCGACTCTGCTGCAGATGACGTTTCCGGGCGCCCCCTGCGTCTACTACGGCGACGAGATCGCGCTGCGCGGCACCGACGACTACGACCAGCCGCATCAGGACCGCGACGCCCGCTGGCCGTTTCCCTGGCACGACCGCGCCCGCTGGGATCTGGAACTGCTCGCGTTCTTCCGCCAAGCGATCGCGCTGCGGCATACCCACCCCGTGCTGCGCCACGGCGGCTACGAGACCCTGTGGGCGCAGGGCCACGCCTACGTCTTCGTGCGATCCGACACTGATCAGACGCTGGTCGTGACAGTCAATGCCGGAGAGGAGCCCGTCGAACTGCCCTTGTCTGCTGCCGACTGTCCAGGATACGGTGCCGCCCTCGTGCCCGTGTTCGGCCAAGCCGCTTGTCGCACCGTCGCGCCCGACGGCTGGATACTGAGCATCCCGTCGCGAACCGGCGCCGTCTTCGCCCGTCAAGATTGAACTGCACGTAAGCCGCCAACCTCCCGGCGAGCGGCACGGCGTCAGCCTGCCGGTGCAGTGCCCGTGCGGGGCAACTCCACCGTGGGGCTGACGCCTCCACGCTCGCCATGATCGGTGCGTACTCGCTGCGTTTCTGTCCTAAAGTTGCGCGAAGTAGTCGTCGATGTCGGCTTGTTGTTCGCTGCTGCGGCCGGTCGCCAACAGCTCGAGTTCGTCGTCTTCTTCACGGCCCAAGGCCCGGTTGCTGACCCGCAGGTCGTCGCGCAGCAACTCGTCGAGTACCCGATCGACCACCAGTGGCCCGCGTCCGCCCACCAGTGGCCCGTGTCCGCCCACCAGTGGCCCGCGTCCGCCGGCCGCGGGTCCGATCAGCGCCGTAATTCCGGAGTCGC
>JAHDXO010000082.1 GCA_023382975.1 Pirellulaceae bacterium | reverse complement strand
CGCCGTGACGACACGTCATCACGGCGGAGCGTGATGACCACATTGAAAATCCGACGGTAATCCATTTGCCGATCCTTAACGGCAAGCCAAAGGCGACGTTTCCGAGACGTTTGACTCGCGCAGTCGCCTTCCGCTTCCCGAGCGCGCTGTGGCCGGTCTCTGACCGAGCCACCCCGCCGACCGAAGGTCTCCAGCATCGCGAGAGACCTTCGGTCGGCGGTTTCGGCGGGGTCGGAGACCCTCGCCGAGCGCGGTAGATCCCGCTCGGCGCTCGGACCTTCAGAACCTGACTTGGGCAGCACGCCTGTCAAACAGTCACCGTCGGTAGTCCAAACGGTGATGCGACTCTCGGCTATCACTCTGACGATGGACACCTACGGGCATTTGTTCCCAGACAGGACGCGGAGGCGGTGGCAGATGCGGGGGCAGTTGGGACGCAAGACGCTGCGAATCCCTGCGAACTGGACGAAGATAGCCAGAACGAGGAAGATAATCGGAAGGTCTTACCTAGCAGCGGTTTACGCGAAGATCTGCGAGACGTGGCAAAGTGAGGTTGCTGGGACTCGAACCCAGGGCCTACGGATTAAAAGTCCGTTGCTCTACCGACTGAGCTACAACCTCGGTGTGTTCGCAATCATCCGGCTCGTTCCAGAAGATGGTACGAGCTAGGGAACTGCGGTCAGCAAGTTTACACAATCCACGAGAGATCCGAAAGGCGTCAGGACGAGCATCGGCGGCGCGCCCGGGTTCCACCTCGCTGGCGACGCGGGTTTCCACTAAATACCTGCGGTCGACGGGATCGATGCTAGAACCGGATCTGCCAGTCGACCAGCCCCGTCCGCTGCGGCTGAAATCGCACTCGGACGCCTTGGCTTGTCGCCTCGCCCGGTTCGGTTGCCGTCCCGTCGAGCGTCGCTTGGGCGATTTTCCAGGTTCCCGACGCGGGCAGGGCGATGCGGATTTCGTAGGGATCGCCGGCGACCACGTGGCTCTGGCCGGCCAGAGTCCGCGTCGTCGGTTCCCACGTCTCCTGAACGACATCCATCAGCCCCTGGGTGATATGCCGCGAGGTGCTGAGCACCTGGGGATGATCCGCGACGGGCCGCACCGCCAGGATGCGGCAGCTTCCGCCGGGCAGCGTCTGCCGGAGCGTGCCGGACATATCCTCGGCAAACTGATCCTGCCAATAATCGAACGCTGCATATCGGGCGGTGCCGTCCAGGCCCAGTTTCGCCATGTCGTAAACGATCTCGTCCGCCACCTGCTCGCTCCAGTTTAACAGGCCGATGACGTTCATGCGCTGGTTTCCGGTCAGCCAGATCCGCGGCTCGTTCGTTTCGAGCAGATCGACGGGGCGGGCGGGGAAATCGTGGCTCGGCAAGCACCGTTTCAGCAGGTCGAGCCGCTCGGCCGGCAATTCGGCGTACTGCATGCTGGACGTATGCATCGCGCCCGCGACGGCCATCCAGGAACACATCCAACGCGCGCTTTCCAGCGGGTTCGACGGCCGCACGTAGACCGGGTCCGGGTCGTTGTGCCACACGCGGCCGTTCAGGAAGTACAGGTTCGTGCCGTGCCAGGCGCCCTTGACGACCTGCGTCCAGTTGCCCCGCGCGGCGCCGCCGTTGTCCGGACCGATCCGCATGGCGTCGATCAGGCCGAAAGCGGGACCCATCGAGAACATGTTTTGCGAAACGTTGCAGCCGAGAATGAACGTGTCGGGCGCGTTGGCCCGAACGATCTGCAGGCCGCGGCGATAGGCCGCCAGATGCGTGGCGTCCGGGTCGTGCAGACGGCTGTCGGCAAAGCTGCCGTCCTGGTACTTGGTGTTGACGTAGATGTTCTTGCTGGGCGCACCGGTATGCAGGCCATCGAGCTTGAAATAGCGGTAGCCCCACCCGTGAATCCGCTGGACGGTTTCCGCGACGAACGCCTGCGCCTTGGGATGCGACATGTCCAGACAGGTTCCCGACCAGCGTTGGTCGTGAAACGGCGTGCCATCGGGATTCTTGGCGAAGATATCGTGATCGAAGTAGGGGTTCCGGAAGTTTCCCGCGAAGGGCATGAACCAAATCCCCGCGGTCATGCCGTGCGCGGCGATATTCTGCGCCGTGTGCGCCATCCCGCTGGCGTAGTTCGCGTTGGTATCGACAAAGACCTTGATCGGTCCCGTGGTCTGGATCTTGCCCTCGTGCTGGAATCCCCGCGGCAGAATCGCCTGCCACTTGTCGTCGATCTGTATCACGGTCAGCCCGAACGGCTTCAGGTGCTGTGCGGCGAACGCCGTGTTTTCCGCGAGCCTGACTTCGTCCGAGGCGCCGCTGTGATACCACGTGCAATAGACGCCCGGTTTGGGCTTGAGTTCGATCCGGTAGTGCCGGGCGATGGCATCGGCATAGGCCTCCAGTCCGCAGCGCGCGTCGGCGAAACAACCGAGCACCGCCGTGTCGATCGGCCGCGTCTTTCCCGGCAGCACACGGAACTGGCCGAAATCGCCGCGGACCGACACGCGACCGCGATCTTGCCCCTCGATCTTCGTCGGGAAAAAGACACCGACACCGGTTTCGTGGGTCAGGCAGCCGGCCACGATCCCGCGCCGCGAGTCCGGATCGGCCACGACCGACCACGAATAGGAACCCTCGGCCTGCATCGGCCCGAGTCCGCCGGTGCCCAGCGTGCGAACCTGATCGATGGGGATGCCCAGATCCACGTCGTAGGAGAACAGCGGTGCCTGGCTCATCGACACCGGTTCGCCGGTGCGATTGCCGGCGCTCGTGCAGATGTGGGCAAAGGGATGTTCGCGAAACAGGCGGATCGAGGTCGTCCAACCTCGGACGTCGGTCAGCAGCAGTTCCTGGCCGGTGCCCCAGACCGGATCCTGGCAAGGCCGGGCGGCGGACGATTCGATCTCTGCAGGCAAGCCCAAGGCCGACACCGCCATCCGTGCGAGCGTCTTGGAGTACAGACTGACCTGTCCGTCCTTCATGGAAGCGACTAGGAACTCGTTTTCGATCGTCGCCGTGTCGGCTTGCGCTGAAGCCGCGATGGGAAGAGCGAGTGACGTCAACAGAGCAAGACCGAGACGTTGGATGTTCATGGTGATCGCGGGCTCCTGATTTACCGGAAATTCTCGGTGGCTTCGGCGGTCAAACGTCGTCGTGCTTCGATCGCGCGGGCAACCGCTGCCTGGGCGGAAGAAGCGAGCGTTGTCAGATGTCCCATTTTGCGGCCGGGACGCGCTTCGCGTTTGCCGTACAGATGGAGTTTGACGTCGGGCAGCGCGCACGCGCGGTCCCAATGGGGTTCGCCGCCCGCCCAAAGATCACCCAACAGGTTGACCATGGCCGCGGGCCGCAGTTGCTCGGTCGACGCCAGCGGCAAGCCGCAGACCGCGCGAACCTGCTGTTCGAACTGGCACGCCACATGAGCGTTGATCGTCAAGTGTCCCGAGTTGTGCGGGCGAGGCGCCAGTTCGTTGATCAGCAGATCTCCGTTCCGCGTCACGAAGAACTCGACGCACAACACCCCCACCACGTCCAGATGCGTCATCACGGCTCGCGCGATCTCGATCGCCGCCGACGCCACGTGCGGCGGCACATCGGCCGGCGTCGACGACACGTCCAGGATATGGTGGCGATGAAGATTGGTGATCGGATCGAAGCACGCCAATTCGCCTTGCGCGCTGCGCACGGCCACCACGGAAAGCTCGGACTCGAAATCGATCCAGCGCTCCAGGATGGCTTCGCCGCTCCCCATCGATCGCCATGCCCGTTCGGCTTCCTCGAGCGTCGCGATGCGGGCCTGCCCTTTGCCGTCGTAGCCCCACGACGCGGTCTTCAAAACGGCAGGAAGACCGATCTCCGCCGCCGCGCCGCCGATGTCCGCCGCCGTCCGCACTGCGGCGAACGGAGTTACCGGCAGCCCAGCGCGCCGCAGGAACGTCTTTTCGCGGAGACGGTTCTGGGTCGTATGCAGCACTTGCCCGGCGGGTCGGATCGGGGCGTAGCGCGCCGCGACTTCGGCCGTCGCTACCGGAACGTTCTCGAATTCGAAAGTGACCGCCGCGACCCTGCGGGCAAATTGGGCGACGGTATCCAAGTCTTCGTAGGCGGTTTGAATCTCGACATCGGCGACTTGCCCTGTCGGCGTGTCATCGTCCGGCGACAGCACATGGACTCGGTAGCCCATCCGCCTTGCCGCGATGGCAAACATGCGGCCCAGTTGACCGCTGCCCAGTACCCCGATCACGGATCCCGGAAGCACGACTTGACTCATAATTCGGACTCGTCAAGGACTTGTTGAGTTTGACGCGAGTGGAACGCTTGCAGCGCGGCCCTCAGCCGCGGCTGCTGGTTGGCCAGGATGCGCACGGCCAGCAGGCCGGCATTCCTCGCCCCGGCCGAGCCGATGGCAAGGGTTCCGACCGGGATCCCGCCCGGCATCTGGACGATCGACAACAGCGAGTCCAGGCCCTGCAGCGCGCGGCTCTGCACCGGCACGCCCAACACGGGAAGGCAGGTTTGCGCGGCGACCATTCCGGGCAGATGGGCCGCGCCGCCGGCGCCGGCAATGATGACCTGCAAGCCGCGCTCTTCGGCCGTGCGCGCGTAGTCGCACATCCACTGCGGCGTGCGGTGAGCCGATACGACGCGGCACTCGTGCGGAACCTGAAACTGGTCGAGGATCTCCGCGGCGTGCTGCATGGTGTCCCAATCGGACTTGCTGCCCATGATCACGCCGACCAGAGGCACCACATCCTGGTCGGCGCCGCGGTGCGACTCTGTGTTCGGCTCGTGTTGCGTTGACATGCGATCCTCCTTTTGTGGCCAAAAGTGGCGGAAGGCCGCACATACGTTAACACGCGATCCTCTTGCAGGGAATGGCTTGACGAGCCGATTCGCACCCGCACCGGCTATCTGGACCGCCTTGTTGACGTCTTCGCTGAATGCGTGTTACACTCCGAGTGTCGATGTCTCCCACCGAAATGTCCCACCCGCCCTGCTGCCACCCGGAGGAACTCCGATGCTGTCCAGACGAAGCCCCCGCGCGTTTACGCTGGTCGAGCTGTTGGTTGTCATCGCGATCATCGGCGTGCTGGTCGCCCTGCTGTTGCCCGCGGTTCAAGCGGCGCGCGAGGCGGCGCGAAGGATGCAATGCTCCAGCAATCTGCGGCAGTTGGGCATCGCGATGCACAGCTACCACGATAGCCTGAACTGTTTTCCGCCGGGGTTCATGGCGATCAGTCATACGAGCACGGTTTCCGGCGGGTGGGCCTGGGGCGTGTTTCTGACGCCGTTCATCGAGCAGAGCCCGTTGCAGCACGAACTGAGCCCGATGCGGTACACGCTGTCCGAGGTGGTCAACGACCCCGCGCTGCTGCCGATGTTGCAGACGAAGGTGAGCGTCTTTTCATGTCCCTCGTCGCCGATCCCGCCGCTGCGCGAGTTTCAGGGCGGCGGGCAGATGGTGGCCACGGCCAACTATACCTGCTGCCGCGGCTTTTTCGACTACGGCGGCACCACTCATCTGAGCAAGGCGAACAACGGCGTGTTCTACGCCCAGAGCGGGACACGCCTCCGGGACATTCTGGACGGCACGAGCAACACGTTCGCCATCGGCGAGCGAACGGTCTTGGCCGTGCATCAGGATGATCCCAGCAAATGGCCCTCGTGGTGCGGCCCCGGCGGGCTCGGCATCGGCAGCACGGTCAGCTCCAGCGTGGCGACCGAGCTGAATCATCCCAACGTCATGCATTCGTTCAGCAGCCATCACCCCGGCGGAGCGCTGTTCTGTTTCGCCGACGGTTCGGTGCATTTCATTTCCAACGCCATCATCTCGCAGCGCGGCGGCGTGGACCCAGGCAACAGCGGCAACGCCAGCGATTTCGTCAGCGCCGCGGCGCAATCCCGCGTCGGCGTCTACCAGTTGCTCGGTGTGATCGACGACGGCCAACCGGTGCCCGCCAATCGTTGACCAAGCACAAGGAAACAGTCTGCTTTTCCCGAGAAACGCTCGCTTCCGTTGCTCGTGCCTCTCTCGTCTGCTGTGTTGAACGTCGAGGGAAACTATACGCTGATGAATGCCTCCAAACTTAACGCATTGTCTTATCGCGTCATCGGTGCGGCGATCGCCGTCCATCGCGAGTTGGGACCGGGACTTGAGGAGTCGGATTACGAGATGGCATTGAGCGCGGAATTGACGGCGTCTGCCATCCCTTTTCAGTCTCAGCAGCCGATCCCTGTCGTCTACAAGGGCGTACATCTGGAGGCTGGGTTTCGCGTCGATGTGTTCGTCGACCGTGCGTTGGTCGTCGAACTGAAAGCCGTGGACTCCTTGCATCCGGTCCATGAGGCGCAGTTGCTGACGTATCTGCGTCTCTCGTACCGTCAGCTTGGGCTTCTGATCAATTTTGACGTGCCTGTATTGAAGGATGGAGTCCTTCGTCGAGTGATGGGGTTGGTGGAGGATGGTGTGCAAGTCGTGCCTGCCCAACCAATTGTCGAACCGTTTTCTCTGGAGGCCGTATCGGATGACTTGACATTTGATGTCATCCAAGCCGCGATCGAAGTCCACCGTCATCTTGGCCCTGGGCTGCTGCAATCGGTCTATCACGAATGCCTGTGTTACGAACTCTCGCTTCGACGCTTGCCATTTCAACGCAAGGCATGCGTGCCGCTGCGGTTCCGAGACGTTGCCTTACCCAAGCCGGTTGAAATCGACGTCGTGGTCGCAGGCGAATTGCCGCTGAGCATCGTCAGTGTTGCCGGAATCACACCCCTGCTGGAAGCTCGATTGCTCGGACGACTGCGGAACGGATGTTGGCGACAGGGACTGCTACTAAATTTCAGCGAAAAGACGCTGGGAGCGGGCGTGCGGCGGATCGTCAATCCAAACTTGAGGTAGTTGTCAGCAAAACTGCCAATTCGCGAAGGGGCTTGTTGAGAACGCAGAGAAATGAAGAGCGCAGAGTTCTTGGGCCCTCTGCGCTCTCCGCTCCTCGGCGTTGATGGGTTCGCGTCTTCTCCTTTCGGAGCCGTGCGTCGGAGGGCTACACAGCCGGTGCTGCGGATTGATCAAGAACGCAGAGAAACGAAGAGCGCAGAGTCTTGAGCTCTCTGCGCTCTCCGCTCCTCTGCGTTGATGGGTTCGCGTCTTCTCCTTTCGGAGCCGTGCGTCGGAGGGCTACACAGCCGGTGCTGCGGATTGATCAAGAACGCAGAGAAACGAAGAGCGCAGAGGTTTGGACTCTCTGCGCTCTCCGCTCCTCGGCGTTCTCCGTTCATCCCGCTGCCGCGTCAGTCGTCGGTCTGACGTTGCGTCGTGGCGGGAGGGCTCGACTTGGCCATGCTGGCGACGGTGTCGTGGGCGGTCTGTTGCAGGAACCGAGCGTAATCGGGATCGAGTCCTGCGGGGACAAAGGGATTGCCGACGACGCTGGTTTCGAAGAGGAACTCGTAGAACACGCAGCCGCCCAGGTACTCGCCGGCGAGGTTGGCGTGATGGCCGTCCATGCCCAGCACCGAAGTGCCGTCGGGCCGCTTGCTCCAGCGCCAACCGATGTGCAGCGAGTGGGTCTGGTCGGGCAGAGCCGGAGGCCGGGCGTTCTGGAAATCGAATTGCGAGTCGGGCCGGTAGCCCCAGCGGGGATCGGTATCGGCTCGGTAGAACGCATCGCCCACGGGGATCATCCGCACGCCCAGTTCCGCCGCGGTGGTCCGATACGCATTGGACAGTCCTTGGTACATGGCCTCTTGTGTTGCCGGCTCCCCCGGTTTCGGCGATTCGACGGCAAACCGCGGATCGTCGCAGCGGTAGGCCCACGTCTGATGCATGACCACCTCCGCTTGCGGCGCATACTTCCGGATGATGTCGAACAACTGCCGAGCGTACGGCCGATACGTGTCCACGTCGTGGCTGCGGATGCTGGCCTGCTGGATCGTCACGAAGTCCCAGGGCTCGGATTGCAGTTCCTGCTTCAAGCTGCGGCCGTTGGCGTACAAGCCGGCCGGATCGTTAGCATCCTGCTCGTGCCGCTGCGCCTTATCGGCATGCAGTTCCAGGGACGCCCCCCCAACGATGATCGGCCGATGAATCAGTTCGTGGCCGCCGGCTTCGACCAGCCCCTCCAGATGCCGCGTAGCGTTCCGCGAGAAACTGTTGCCCACCGTCAACAGCCGCACCGTCCTCGCCGCCGGCTCGGCGCCGTGAACGATTGGCCCGGCAACCTGGATGTCCAGAAGCAGCACGAGGCAAACGAACCAAGGGCACAGCAAGCGGCGGATCATCGGTGGTCTCCAAATGGTTCTGACAAAGAGGCCATTATCCAGAACCGGCAACTGGCAGACCAGTGGGGACGGCCTCGAGCGCCGGAGCAGCCCATGCCAGGGCCGCTTCCGGACGACGCCAGTTTCCCTCGCTGGTCCAGTTCGCTAGAATCGCGTTGGAGGCTGAAGCATGGCAAGCGCAATTCTAATCCAAGACGAACTGGAGATTCCGGCGATTGGGGATCTCGACGAGTTCCGCCGTTGGGCCACGTCAGACGAGTTTCTGGAACCTGGTCGGATCGATTTCGTTGCTGGACGTATCGAGGTGGACATGTCGCCCGAAGAGTTACACACGCATGGAAAGCCGAAAGTCGAAATGATCCGCGTATTGGCCAACCGTGTGCTGGAACTGGACTTGGGCGAATTGTATACCGATCGGACTCGTGTCTCCTGTCCCCAAGCAGATCTCTCTGTGGAGCCCGACATCGTCTTTGTAACCAACGAAACGCTCGACTCCGGGAAACTGCGGCTCGTCCCGAAAGTTGGCGAAGCGGACGACCGATACATCGAGTTGGAGGGCGCGCCCGATCTGATCGCGGAAATCGTCAGCGACGGGTCCGTCCGCAAGGATACGAAACGACTACCGGGTTCCTACTGGCGTGCGGGAGTGCGCGAGTTCTGGTTGGTCGACGCGCGCCGCGAGGAACTATTCTTCCGCATTCACCATCGAGGCCCATCGAAATACGACCCCGCCCCCGTGGACGACGATTCGTACCAGTACTCCGCCGTGTTCGGCATCTGGTATCGGCTGGACCGTTCCCGCAACGCCCGCGGCCGATGGCACTACACCTTGCACGAAAAACAACACGAGGAGACCGGACGCTGAGCCCCCTTGCATGCCGCGGAAGGTGCTGGCGGTCGTTCGAGTTTTCTTGCCTGCCGACATCCCGGCCCACACAACGCAGCCTATTGTTCTCCCGGCAGATCCTGCCGGTTCTTCAGTAGGACTCCCAGGTACGGAAATTTCGATGGGTCGGTGCGGGCTCGGTCGAGGTTGCGGTGCGCTTCTTCGAGCTTGTCTTTGTCCATGCCGACCGCGATCGAGACGACGCGGAGCCAGACGAGCAGTTCGCTGGAGGACGGCTGTTTGATCAATCCGCTCGCGCGGAGGGCAAGGAACCGGTCGATGGCCAGATCGCGGAAACCGGCGCTCAGGTTTGAAAACTCGTCCAGGCGGGCTTGGACGATCTCGTTCAGCAACTCGTGGCTGAAGCGGATGTGGTGATAGACGCAGCGCCGCAGGAACGGTTCGGGCAGCCGCCGCTCGCTGTTGCTGGTGATGAACACCAACGGCCTCAGTTCGGCGGGGACGCGGACGCGTTCCCGGGTCTCGCGGCAACGGATCTCCATCTGGTCCAATTCGTGCAGCAGATCGTTCGGAAAATCGCGCGGGGCTTTGTCGATCTCGTCGATCAACAGCACGCTCGGGAGACATTTCTTCTTCGCTCTGCGGAACGCGATCCACAACTCGCGCCGCTCGCGGTACTTCTTGCGAGCATTGCAGGCCGCTGCGGTTTGGTCGGCGGAATGTTCCACGGGGATGCTGCCCAGGTTGGCATCCTGGAAATAGCGGACGGTGTCGAAATGGTACAAAAGATCCTTGGCCGTGCTGTCCGATTTCACCTGGAAATGCAGGACGTTGTCCGCGCCCAATCCCAACTTCCAAGCGGCGTAGTACGCGGCCTGGGTCTTGCCCGTGCCCGGTTCACCGGTGATCAGCAGCGGTTCGCCGATACAGATCGAGGTTTTGATCGCGGTCGCCAAGGCCTCGCCCGGCACGAAACGCGATGCGTCGCGTTGCAGTGAACGCGTCTTCTGGGCCAGAGGCCGCCGAGCCAATACCGTCGGGTCGTCGATCGGATCGGGAGTAACTTCCGAGAACACATCGAAGCAGTATTCGGGGGTGCTCATTTCTTCACGGTCCTTCGGATGGTTGGGGAAACGCAACAAGCTCGATGGTACTCCACGGCCTGGCCGCGCGGAACCGTCCGCACCAGCGTGGCCTATCCCGGCGATTGTCCGCCGTGCAGGGTTCGCAGCAACGCCTGCAAGGCAACGATCACTTTCTCGTACATTCCGTGCTCCGAACGCTCCCAGATGTCCTCGACAATTTGCTCGCGGCGGTTGGCCGGCAACGGGAACCCGATCTCGTCAATGAATCTGCGCAAATGCCTCCGGTCGACGTGTCCCAACCGCGACAACACGTGACAGTGGATGTGGGTGTACCGCAGATCCTCCAATTGCATCTGTTCGGCCACCAGATGCTGGAACGTCTCGGGATCCTCTCCAGGCGCCGCCTGGTAGGAGATGCCCAGCAACGCGAATTGCCCCGGTCCCAGCATACGGGGCAGCATCTGGTCCCACCAGCACACATAGTCTTCGAGAAATCGCAGGTTCAACACCTGTCGCGGCGTCAACACGGCGTGCCGGATGTAAACCAGGGTTTTCGGGCATTGCGGATCGGCCGCTCGGAGGATCGCGCGCTGGACGTCGCTCAAGGTCTGGACGCCAAACGTCTTCTGGTACAACTCGCCCAGCGTGCCGTACACGTCTTCGTGCGACAGATCCTTTGCGCCCAGCACATCGGGCCAGTGCGGCCGGTACTCCAGCAAACAGACCTGCGGCAATCGCTTGCGGAACTGCGTCCTCAACCGCTGATGGAACAAATCGAGACCCTGGCCCTCTTCGCCGTACCAGAGGAAGGCCAAGCCTCTCCGGGCGCCGCCGTACAGCATGTCGCAGGTCTTCTCGAAGACGATCGCCCACTGCACGTCCCGGTCCAGCCGGGCCGACCAGTCCGTATCCGGCAGCCACCCAGACTGGATCACCGGACGCGCAAGCCATGGTCCGTAGCTGCGGTAAAACACCGGGGTCATCCACCGCGGGTTGGACACGGAATCTTGCGCGAGCTGCGGTTGGTACAGTTGGCGCATCGCCGTGTGGGGGCGCTCGCCCTGGACCAGCGTCTGTTGAAAAAAACGGATCGCCTGCGCGCGGGCTTGCGGTACGAAGGCCAGAGACCGGTTGCTGATCACGGCGGGGACGGTGTCCGCCAACTGCCGGCCGGCGCCCAGGCCCGCGCCGGCGTCGCCGTGGCAGCAGTTCAGGTAGACGATGTACGGCTTGCGGACCAGTCGCTGAAGACGCAGCGCCAAGTCGGCGACGGGAATTTCCTGGACTCCTTTCCCCGGTTCTGGATGTGGAAAGACCAAGCGGGCCACCTGCCGGTCGCCGTGCCCGTGCCCGTAGTAATACAGGACGTCTGGAGGATGCGTTTGCAACGAATCGACGAGATCCGCCCAACGGTCGACCACGCGCAATTGCTTTCCACGCACCAGGTCCGCATGATGCAGCCGCAGGGCGGATTCCAGTTCCTCGACATGCTCGGCAGCCGACGTCTCGCCATATTCGGCGGTACACGGATTCGGCACAGCGATCAGCATCGTCGGCGAGCTTGGAAAATCCACGGTCCGATCCAAGGATTCCCGGTCGGCGGCCAGCGCGATCGTCCAGTTCACCCGCTCGTCCAGCGCCAGAAAATACCCATCACGGGCCAACAGCACCCAGGGGATACTGGTCAGGAAGACATCCTGACACACCACCGTTACGCACACTTCCTTCGCCTGCTCCAGCGCCAACCGCTCCTGCTCGGCGAGGGAGGAAAATAACTGGCCGTACAGGTATTGGCCCAAGTCGTGCTGGCCCCGCTCGTCGAACATTTCCTCGAATCCCGGCGGGACGAAACCCGGTCGGCGGGCGACCAGCGCCTCGACCGGTTCGCTCAACGGGCGTTTCCGACCGCGAAGGTCCAGCCTGCTGGTCGGCAACAACCGCAGTTTCTTCAAGGGATGGGGACTGGCGCGCGGCCCGACCCACCGCTGGCCTTGGCAGCCGCCATCGACCACCCGGATCTCGATTCGGACTTCCAGCGTCTCGTTCGACATCGCCTGGTCTCACCCTCTTGGTTGCATCTAACTCGTCCGGCGGGCAAAATGGAATTCGGACGTCTGGCGTGCAGGCGCGCCCGGGGAAATCAAACATAAGCAGATGATAGATCAATCACCGCTACCGGAAAAGTTGGAGTCGCCCGAGACACCGACCGTCGGGCAGGAATCGATCGTTTCGTTTCCGATCGAAGTGTTCCTGGACCGGTTGACGCGCCAGCACGGCTGGGACGTCAGCGTGCGGGACCGATTGCGGATCGCGCACGTGCTGCAGGCCGACGGGGCTTGGACCACCGCGCGCTTGCAGCAGATCCTCGGTTCGCTCTTGGCCCGCAGTTCGGAGGAACACCTAGTCTTTGAGAACCATTTTCGCGACTTCTTCGGACCACCGACCAACGCTCGGTCGCTCCGTTCGCTGCCGTGGGACCTCGAACGGCTCCGTCTGGACCTCGAACGGCTGGTTGAGCGAATCGCAGCCGAGTACGACAGGCGGCTTGTTCCGCCCTTTCCTATTGCGGAACACCGCGATCAGACGTCGCCACCTCCGCAAAAGGAAAAGCAGGCCGGGTACTCGGCTGCAGCCACACGTAGCGAAGATCTGCAGCCCTTGCCACCACCCGCGCTGGTACGATGGATGGAAATTCCCTGGCCCGAGCGGGTCGGAAGCGAAGCCGCGAGGACAAAGACGACTGAACTTGATCTTCTCTCATTCGCACACCGAGAAGGTTCGGCCGATCAACGCGTGTTTTTTCTAAGCGACGTCGCCGAGCCGGGACCGATGCTGGCCATTGAGCTGTTGGATCATTTGGCCGACTCGATGAGCTACTTTCCAAGTCATCGGCCGTCGCGACAGTTGGATCTCAGTGCGACGGTCGACCGGACGATCGCCAACCGGTGCCCGA
The DNA here is from genome assembly GCA_023382975.1 of Pirellulaceae bacterium. Lineage (GTDB taxonomy): Bacteria > Planctomycetota > Planctomycetia > Pirellulales > Pirellulaceae > SKKK01. Next base: position 25,836 of record JAHDXO010000082.1, on the reverse strand, counting down.
CCGTCTGCTTCCTCCCGAAACGGGAGGTCTGTCATCTGTTGATCCTCGAAGACCTGTACGCCGAAGACCGGGCCTGGAACCGCGTGGCCGGCGAATTCGCAGTGGGCATGAGCCAGCGGGGAATCCCCGTCACGCGCGGATTCTTCTACGGCAATCCGATGCGATTCCGGCTCGCGGACGGTTCGGGCGGCTGCGATTTGGAGGACTGGGAAGATCTCCGCGACGGCGTCCTGGCACTGCTGTTCACGGACGGAAGCGGGCTCTCCGCTGCCGCGGCGCCGCGCGTGTTGGATGAGCTGCAGCAGTGGCCCCGGCTGGCCTGGATGGATCTGCGCGACGAAACGTTCTGGGACGGCGCCACGTTGCGGGCCGTCCGGTTGCGCATGTCGGTATTTCCGGCTTCGGCGGAAGGTCTGCTGCGGATGAGCCAGGCGTTCTTCACCGAGCAGGGGCGAACTGTCTCGCAGAGTCGGCTACCGTCCCCCGGCGAACCCCATGCATCGCTCGAAGGAAGACTGCGCGTAACTCTACAAAGCGCCGTGCCCTGGGCACAGACGTGTTCTTGTCTGCCCTCTATTCCCGCGGGCTTGGCCGACGCACTGCGGCGTCGATTCCACCCCGAAACCCCGGCAACGGCGATCGGCCGTCTGTATGCCCTGTCGGACAAGCCCGACGATACCGCAGGGTTGCAGTTGCCCGAACCGGTTCGAGCCGCGTTGTTCGCCGGTTTCTGCGCGTCGCGCTCCGATGCGCAACAGGCCGAAGTGATTGCCTTCCTTCGCAGCCTGATCGGCGATAAGGTCCAGCAACTGGCATCAGGCTCGCTGGCGCGGCAATCCGGCGAAACACTGCTGATGCGACTGCAATTATTTGAACGGGGCGTGCCGCAGATCGAAGTCGTGGACCGGCTGCTTGGTGGGCGTCTCGGACCGGCCTTCCGCGTCGGATTGGGCGAAGACTCGCGACTGCTGCGCGCCATGCAGCGATTGAGCGCAGAGCAGACCGAGTTCCTAAAACGCCGCGGGCTCCTACCCAAAACCCGCGATCGCTATCCGCCCGAAATGGTGCGGATTCCCGCCGGGCAATTTTGGATGGGGGATACTACTCGTGAAGGATGGGAAAGCGAACGGCCGCGGCATGAGGTGGAGGTCAGCGAGTTCCACATCGGCAAGCACCCGGTGACTTGGCGGCTGTGGCGGGACGTACGCGACTGGGCGGTCGAACATGGATACCAGTTCGAGAACCCAGGCAAGGGGCGCGGGGACGATCACCCGGTGACGAACGTCAACTGGTACGATGCGGTCAAGTGGTGCAACGCACGATCGGAAAAGGAAAAGCGGCGACCGGCCTACTACACGGATGCGGGCCGGACGGAGATTTACAAGCAGGGTCAGTTGGATCTGCCGTCCGAAGCGGTGGACTGGACGGCCGACGGGTATCGGCTGCCGACCGAGGCGGAATGGGAAAAGGCAGCGCGCGGCGGGCTGGACGGCCACCATTACCCATGGGAGAGTTGGGGTAACGGGAATAAGCAGTTCATTTCGCCCAAGTGGGCGAACTACGACGAGAGTCAGATGGGCGGGACAACTTCGGTCGATAGATACCAGCAAAATGTGTTCGGCCTGTATGATATGGCAGGCAATGTGTGGCAGTGGACCTGGGACTGGTCGGAAAGGTACTGGCAAAGCGAAAGGCCGGGGCGCGATCCACACGATCAAGCGAGCGGCATGAGCCGAGTAAGCCGCGGGGGCAGTTGGAAGGACTCTGCCAAGTACCTACGGTGCGCATTCCGCTTCGATTGGCCTCCGTCGGACGCGTATGGCTACCTTGGCTTCCGTCTTGCCGGAGGTCAGGCTGATGCTGGTTTCGCGGAGATTGACGAAGGCGGTGAGCGTAGGTCGAGGGACGAGACCGAGAGCGAGAGCGAACCGACTGAGGAAAGCACAGCGCGTTCGAGTTGTCTGACCGTCGAACTGCTGCCCAGTGGCTCCCGGGCGCCGAACGCAAGTTCCGACCCCGTCGCGGAGGAGGCTTCCACATCCCCGCGGATTTCCCTGCGCGTCCAGGGTCCGTCGGACGAGCTGGCTCGCGAGATACCGGTCGGCGAACCCACGCTGGTCCAGCCCGGGGTGTGCCGAATCTCAGCGACGCGGCGGTTCTGCTGGCCGGTCAGCACGTCGCAAGAGTTGGAAGCTGGCAAGGCGTACCGGCTGCAAATCCTGATGCAGCGCCAACCGCCCCCAGGCATGGTCGAAATCCCCGCCGGGCCGTTCCTGATGGGCGATCCGACGGAGGAGGGCGACTCAGAGGAGCGGCCGCAACATCGGGTGCAGGTGAGCGCCTTCTTCATTGCCAAGCATCAAGTCACGTTGGCACGATGGCGCGAGGTTTACAAGTGGGCCATCCGGAACGGCTATCACTTCGAAAACCAAGGCAGCGGCTTTGGCGACGATCATCCGGTGCATACGGTCAGTTGGTACGACGTCGTGAAGTGGTGTAATGCTCTTTCGCAGCGGGAAAATCGCGCCCCGGCCTATTTCACCGACCGGATTGGCGGGACTCCGTACAAGAAGGGCAATGTCGAACTGTCGGCCGTGGCGGTGGATTGGCATGGCGAAGGCTATCGTCTACCGACCGAAGCCGAATGGGAAAAAGCGGCCCGCGGCGGTCTCGAGGGGCATCACTACCCGTGGGCGAGCCAGGGGGCTGAGCACACCAGGTTTGTCGATCCTACGAAGGCACAGTACTCGGCCAGTTCGGGCGCTACGGCACCGGTCGGTTCGTTCCCGCCCAACGGTTACGGTCTGTACGATGTGGCGGGCAACCTTTGGGAATGGTGCTGGGACTGGTTCGACATCGAATGGTACAGGATCTCCGGAGCAACGGACCCCGATAGCCGCGGCCCGGATAGCGGCGGGGTCCGCGTGTACCGCGTGTACCGCGGGGGCTACTGGGCGGACTCTGCCAGGGAGCTGCGGTGTGCGTGCCGGGACCGCTGGCTTCCGTCGGGCGCGGACGACTACCGGGGCTTCCGTCTTGCCGGAGGTCAGGTTGAGGCAGAACTCGCGGAGTTTGACGAAGGCGCTGAGCGGGGGTCGAGGGACGAGACCGCGAGCGAACCGCCGACCTTGCCGTAGTGCAGAATCGCCGTACCACCGAGCAAGTTTGGCGGAAACGCTGCGTGCCGGAGAGGGACGCGAGTCTCGGAGAAACTCGCCTACGTGGGGTGGTCCGCGCACGGGGGCGCCGTCTGCGAGGTGAAGCGATCAAGTGAGGTGTTGGCGCAGAAACGGACTGGGGTACAGGCTGGCAGCCTGTGCTACGTCAGGGGGTTGGGGGCTTGAAGGTCAGTTGCATGGCGCCCTTGGCGCCGGCGGTCAGGTTGCCGATCAGGTTGACGCCGCCTTCGGCGGTCAGCTCGACGCCGATCTGCACCTCGGACAACTCGAATCCGCCGACGGCTTTCACGTCCGTCAGCAACTCGCCCAGCGCCGCGGTCAGATCCTTGAGCTTTCGCTGCAACTGGTCCACCGGCACATCCTTGATGAACCGCCCGGCGCGAGTTGTTGTCGACCGCATGCCGAGCGTGGCCTCCCCGAAATCATCGGTGCGGCTGACCGCTGCGGCTGCATCGAACACGACGGGGATCGTTCTGACCATTTCCGTTTCCATGTTTTCCTCCGGTTCCGGTACGGTGAAGCGTAAGGCTATCGAGTAGTGTTTCTCCCAACGAGTCGATTTGGGCAAGCGGCAGACTTTGACGGATGGCCTTGATCGTAAGCTTGTAGCCGAATTCGTGAGAATTCGGAGGGAAACTGGAGAATCCGAAGTCTCACGACTTCGGCTACCATGCTCGCATCGATGGCTGCCTGGATCGCTGAAACCGGTCAATCGCCGGCGCGCAGGTCGTAGCAGGCTAACAGGTCGCCGTGGCGTAGGTACAACAGGCCGTGGTGGATCACGGGATGCGCCCAGGCTGGTCCGTCGCCTCGAATGGGTTCGAAGGTGCTCTTGACCCGCAGCGTTTCGGGCGTGGCTTCGATCAGTGCCAGCGGGCCGCGGTCGTAACGGAAGATGAAATGGCCGTCCGCGTACAGCACGGCCGCGGAACCGTCAGCCGGGCCGCGTTCCTTCCATTGGATCTCGCCGGTGGCCAGCTTCAGGCAGACGGGGTTCCCGCGGTTCTGGCCGTCGCCGCCGTAGACGTAATCGCCCAGCAGCACGACGCCGCCGTGGTGGTTCTCGAAGTCCCGCGGTCCGAGGAAGTAGATCTCTTCCGCCGCGAATTGGTCGCCGTCGCGCCCGATGTGCAACAGCACGCTGCCCGTCTTGTAGCTGGTCGTGGCGAAGACGAAGTCGCCTCGCACAATCGGCGACGTGATGTTGGCGACGCCGTTGGCGATGCGGTTGTAGCCCCACAGGAATCGGCCGGTGCGGGCGTCGACGCCGATCACGCCGCGGCCGAGCATCTGCACGTATTGACGGACACCCGCCAACTGGGCGACGACGGCCGACGAGTACCCGGCGCCGTCCCGACCCGCGTCGCCGATGGCCGGCATGGCGCATTTCCAGATCGTCTCGCCCGTCTTCTTGTTCAGCGCGACCATCGTGGCCTCGGGACCGCCGGGCGTACAGATCAGTTGATCGCCGTCGATCAGTGGCGATTCGCTGAACTTCCATACCGACATCATCTGGCCTCCGAAATCGTCCGGCAGGCTGCGTTTCCAGACCACCTTGCCCGAGTCGGCCTCCAGCGCCAGCAGTTCGCCCGCGGTGCCCAGCACGTACACGGTGCCTTCGTCCCAGGTGGGGGTGCAGCGCGGACCGTCCGAGTGCGGCGGTCCCACGCGGGTGGCCCACAATTCGTCGCGCGTCTCGAGATCATAGGCCAACGCGTATTGCTGTTCGTTCCCGTCGGCGTCTTTCCGATCGCCCATCGTGAAGATCTTGCCGCCGGCGATAGAGACGGACGAGTAGCCCTTGCCCAAACCTTCCCGTTTCCACAACAGCTTCGGACCGCCCTCGGGCCACTGGCTCAACAAACCTGTCTCGGTCGAGATCGCGTCCCGCCGCGGCCCACGGAACTGGGGCCAATCGTCCGTCTTGGCGGCGACCGCTACGAACGTGGCTTCGTCCGAGTCGCTGAACGACGCCACCGCTCGACGCCGGACGCCCGCTCCGCCCTCTTCGCCGCGGATGCTGGCGATGATGCCTTCCAGGCGTGTTCGCATGGCGTCGGTCTCGACGCGCGCCGCGGCTTCCAGAACCGGCAGCGCCGACTTGGCGTCCGGACCGATGACGTCCAAGACCATCGCCACGCGGACTTGCGTTCCCTCGCTACCGGTCTGGAACGCTTGAATCAGGGCCGGCACGGCTTCGCTGCCCATCGCCGCCAAGGCGTCCATCGCCGCGGTACGGACCCACGGTTGGATGTGATCCAGAATCCCGGCCAGCGCCGGCGCGGCCGTCTTGGCCTGCGGCCCCATCGCTCGCAGTCCGTCCGCCGCGGCGACCATCGTGTTGAAATCGCCCGATTGAAAAGCCTGGGTCAACGCGCTGACGATGGTCTCCGCATCGTCGGTCTTCCGTACGGCCGCCGCCTGCGCCGTCCAATAGTCCAGGGGCTTCCCCAGATACACGGCCGTCCCACCCGGTGCCGCCGGTTGGGCAGACGCCGGACGGATTGCTTGGGAGAGCGTCAAGAAGAGCATCACTGCCGACAACATCCAGGAAAACGGGCGAAACATGGCATCAAACTCCAGGGAGCGTTTTTCAGGTTGGATATAACGCCAAATTGAACCTCCGAATTATCGTCGCGGCCCCGCCGTTGGCAAGATGGCCGAGGGATGGGACTGGCCACGCCGTGTGGCTCCGGCTACGATACCGGATTCGTTTGGACCGTCGATCCCCGGTAGGGAGTCCGAAAACGAAACTGGCAGCGGGTATCCGTGACTCGGAGCCAGTCCCGTTTTCGGAGCAGTTAGGAGAACGTCGAATTTGTCTGCCCGATGCATCGAGCTGCGCGGGGTCCGCGTACACAATCTGAAATCGATCGATCTGGACGTGCCTCACGCCCAACTGGTCGTGTTCTGCGGGGTCAGCGGCAGCGGAAAGACCAGTCTGGCGTTGGATACGCTGTACGCCGAGGGCCAGCGCCGCTACATCGAGAGCTTTTCGGCCTACACCCGGCAGTTCCTGGACCGTCTGGAAAAACCGGACGCCGAGCGAATCGACGGCATCCCGCCCGCCATCGCGGTGACTCGCAAAAGCACCACGCGCTCGAACCGGGCGACGATTGGATCGACGACCGAGACGGCGGACTATCTGCGGCTGCTGTACGCCAAGATCGGCGAAATCCATTGCCTGGGTTGCGGCCAGCCAGTTCGCAAGGACACGCCGCAAACGGTGGCCGAGCGTTTGAGCGGGCTGCCGGATGGAACGCGGTTCCAGGTGGCGTTTCCTCGCCACTTGGAATCCGGGGAGACCATTCCCGCCGTGGCGGCGGAGCTGCGCGAGGACGGATTCGTCCGCGCCATCTACCAGGGCGCGACGCAATCGCTGACCGACGGCACATTCGCCAGCGGGACGGACGAGGGACAGGCGGGCCAGGAGTTGCTGGTGGTCACCGACCGTTTGACGGCGGGCGGCGTCGCGCCGGATCGCTTGCGGGATTCGCTGGAGACCGCCTTTACCCACGGTCACGGCACCTGCTGCGTCCTGGTTCAGGACTCGGCCGACAGCGAGGTTGCGCAAAACCTGGGATTGGTGGTGGACGGCCGACCGTGGCAGCGTTGGGGCTTCAGCCATGCGTTGCGCTGCGAGGCGTGTCAGCGCGACTACCTGGAACCCGAACCGAGGCTGTTCGACTATAACAGTCCGTGGGGCGCATGTCCGCAGTGCGAAGGATTCGGGGACGTCGTGGACATCGACATGGACCTGGTGGTGCCCAACGTCGCCAAGTCGATTCGCGACGGGGCCATTGCTCCGTGGAACACGCCCGCCTATGCCCACGAACTGCAAGAGCTGCTGGCGTTGGCCGACGACTACGGACTGCCGGTGGACGTGCCGTTCGAGCAACTGGGCGACGACCATCTGCGACTGATCCGCGAAGGCGTTCCCGAGCGCGATTTCGGCGGATTGCGAGGGTTCTTCGAATGGCTCGAGCGGCGCAAGTACAAGATGCATTTGCGAGTGTTCCTCAGCCGCTGGCGCAGCTACCGGCCTTGCCCGGCCTGCGGCGGCGCGCGGTTGCGGCCCGAAGCATTGGCGGTGCAAATCGGCGGGCGCGACCTCGCGGACGTGGCGCGGATGAAGATCCAGGACGCCCGCGAATTCTTCGCCCTCCTGTCGCTCGACGATTGGCGGCTTGCCGTGGGGCGCACGATGCTCGAACAGGTCCAGTCGCGGTTGCGCTACCTGTGCGATGTGGGGCTCGGATACCTGAGCCTGGATCGGACCTTGCGGACCCTGAGCGGCGGCGAAGCGCAGCGCGTGGCGATGACGTCGGCGCTGGGGTCCAGTCTGGTGAACATGCTGTACGTGCTCGACGAGCCTTCGGTCGGCCTGCACCCGCGCGACATGGACGGTCTGACCGAAGCGATCGTTTCGCTGCGCGACCGCGGCAACACGGTGGTCGTCACCGAACACGAGGTGTCGCTGCTGACTCGCGCCGACCGGATCGTGGAAATCGGCCCGGCAGCGGGCGAGCGAGGCGGACAGATCGTGTTTCAGGGCCCGCCGCGCGAGATCCTTGAACCGGGCGTCAGCTTGACGGGTGAATTCCTGAGCGGACGTCGCGGCGTCGCGGTGCCCTCGCGGCGCCGCGAACCGGTGCGCGGGCGCATCCAGCTTACCGGCGCCCGCGGCAACAACTTGCGGAATCTGACCGTCGAATTCCCGCTGGGCTTGCTCTGCCTGGTGACCGGTGTCAGCGGCGCGGGCAAGAGCACGCTCGTCCAGGACACGCTGTACGGCGCGCTGTGCCGCCGCAAACGAAAGGAATGCGCCAAGCCGTGTCCGTACGACGACGTGTTCGGCGACGGGCAGATCGAGGACGTCGTCCTGGTGGACCAGAACCCGATCGGCCGGTCTCCCCGTTCGAATCCTGTGACCTACATCAAGGCATTCGATCCGATCCGCGCCGTCTTTGCCGACACGATCGAGGCCCGGACGCACAATTACTCGGCCAGCCACTTCAGCTTCAACGTCGACGGGGGACGGTGCGAGGCGTGCAGCGGCGACGGCTACGTCGAAATCGACATGCAGTTCCTGCCCGACGTGTTCATGAAATGCAGCCAGTGCGGCGGGACGCGGTATCGTCGCGAGATCCTGGAAGTCACCTACCGGAGCCGCAATATCGCCGACGTGCTGGAGATGACGGTGCGGGAAGCGTTCGCCTTCTTCCGCGGACAGAAGAAGGTCCAGACCAAGCTGAAGCAGTTGATCGACGTGGGATTGGACTATCTGCGGCTGGGTCAGCCAGCCAACACGCTCTCCGCCGGAGAAGCCCAGCGACTGAAGCTGGCGGCGTACATGTCGGGCGCCAAACGCAGCCGCACGCTGTTCCTGTTGGACGAACCTACCACGGGCTTGCACTTTGCCGACATCATCCAACTGCTGGACTGCTTTACCGCGCTGCTGGCCGTCGGCCACTCGCTGATCATCGTCGAGCACAATCTGCAACTGATGCGCGCCGCGGATTGGATCATCGACCTCGGCCCCGGCGCCGCCGACGAAGGCGGTCGCGTTGTCGCGCAAGGCACGCCCGAAACCATCGCCGCCCACCCGGATTCCGTCACCGGTCGATATCTGCGAGAAGTCTTATGAGGGTGCCGAACGGTTTCTTTGACGTTGCGTTTTTCGACGGGGAGTAGCCGAATTCGTGAGAATTCGGACTCTGAGTTGGTGGCCGTCCCCCCGCGAAACACGTCCGAATTCTCACGAATTCGGCTACGCGCAACTTCAACTACCGGTTTAGATCCGTTCAGGCAAGCTGCGTCAGTTGTCTGAACCGGTCTCAAGAGGCAAATCGGCCGCAGGCTCGACTGGCTCGGCGGCGTCGCCGGACGGCGAGGTATGGAACTTGGCGCTGGCCGCGACAGCGTAGCCGGCTTTCCGCTGGTTGCCAAAGTGCCGGTCGAATACTTCCAGACGAATCTTGTACAAACGGCCTCCCACCACCGTCTGCAAGACCTGACGCGCCACCAAGGCGTTGCGGCTTTTCCCCAACCCCACGTGCTCGATCCAGGTCCGGCCACCCAACGTCACGGCGGTAGGGGGCGACTTCATCTGATCGCTGGCCAGGGTGGCCTTCACCGCCTGGACCACCTGTTCCGCGTTGGACGCCTGCAGGTCGTCGACCCCGGCAAACGGCGAAGCTTCCGCAGAAATCAAGATGCGGGGAAGGTCGTTCAGCGAACTGCTGGACGGGTGGAAACCGACCAAATACTCGCTGCCTGCACGACTGAAATTCCATTCCTTCGGCGGAGCAATCTCGAGCTTTCCGCCTTCCAGGGGTGGCATGTATTGGCCGATCAACTGCTCGAAACCGCTATCGGACCCACCCGCCGAACCACCGGCGCTCGACCCAGACCGATCGCCGGACGTCGATCCGCTGGGACCACATCCCGACAAGGCCAAGACCGTGGCAAAGGCAACCCAAACGAAGCTCTGCAACTGCCCGTACGATTTCATCGCGATCAGCTCCTGCGGTGGTTCGAGCGACTCTTTCGGGGCGATTCTCTCCGAGTGTCTACGGCTCGTCGATGACCTGTTTGACTTTCTGGACATAATGCGGCGTTTTGCCGGATTGGCTCAGAGCGGCCGCCTTCTTCTCGGCGGCTTTCTTCTGATTGTGATCGAACATCGCCACGGGCTTCATGGCCTGGTTGAAAACGCCCCAGAAAACCCGCATCCGGACGTCTACCGGATCCTTCGCTCGGCTCTTCCGTTTCGCCGGCGCCTTGGCGGCCGGTTTCTTCTTCTCGACCGCGGTGTCGAGGCCAGCTCGCTCCGCGGCTTCGACTTCCTCGCGTAATTCCTTGCGGTTGACGACTTTACGTGCCATGATCTTCGCCCATCATCCAGAGTCTCGAAACCGACCCCATCCCACAAACCATTTGGATTTGGTGTAGCATAACCGATTTAATGGGGCGGGGCCAGTTGCCAAGAGTAGCCATTCAGCAATCTGACCTTAATTTCCACGCCGCTGGAGATCGGAACAGCCGATCAGTAGTTTTTCCAATCGACCGATCACCGCGGTTGCGGAGTAGCATTCGACCACCCGCTGGCGGGCAGATCGGGCGATCTGTCGTACGGTATCGGGTTGGGCGATGGCGTCGGCGATGGCGTCGGCCAGAGCCTCGGGATCCGCGGCGGGGACGAGTCGGCCGAAGCGGCCATCGGCCAGAACCTCGCGTGGCCCGCTCGGACAATCGGTGGCCAGCACAGGCACCGTACACGCCATGGCTTCCAACAGCGCCAGCGGCAGGCCTTCGTAAAGCGATGGCAGGCAGAATAGCTGGCAACGTTTGACGTACGGCAGCGGGTTGCTTACGTAGCCGGCAAAGGTCACGTGGTTCTGCAACTGGTGGCGGACGACGAAATCACGGAGTTTGGCCTCCAACGGCCCTTGTCCGAGCAGATGCAGGTGCAGACGGTCGAGTCGTCGGCGATGAACCAGTTGGGTCATGGCCCGCAACAGATCCAGATGGCCTTTCTGCGGATTCAAACGCCCTACGGTGACCAAATGGAAACGATCGGGATCGAGATCCGGCGCCGGCTCGGCGGCACGCCGGTCCACGTCGTCCACGTCGATGAAGTTGGGCAGAACCGCCAACCGGTCGGCGGGCGGCCGATACATGGCCATCAAACCTTCGCGGACTCCTTCCGACACCGCCACCGCGCGGTCCGCCAGCCGGTAGGCGCGGGTCAAATGCCATCGTTTGAGCCAGCGGAACCGCTTGACCTCGTTGGCCAAATCGCGGCGCGGATCGGCCATTTCCACGGCCAGCCAAGGGGTGGGGCGTTGCGGAACCGCCGAACCGGCGACCAGGGTGGCCAGAAAGGTGACGCTCACTAGCACGTCGATGTCCCGTTCGGCCAGGACGCGGGCCAGATCGCGGGCCTGCCAGCGATGGATGCGGCCGGGAACGTTCCAGCGGGGAAACCGATGCCGGTCCCAGAAAGCCGACACGGACACGTCGGAGGGAACCTGATCCAACAATTCGCCTTGGCGGTACGTCAGGTACAGTTGCGGCGCGAACCGTTGGCGGTCCAAGTGGCGCAAGTACAACAGCGTTTGCCGCTCGGCGCCGCCCCCGGCCAAGGAGCCGATCGCAAACAGGACTCGCAGTTGGCCGGGCATGGGATTCCCAGGAGGAAGCGGTTCATCGCTTGGCGTTTACGCAAGCCAGGTTCGTTCGACGAATCCAGTGTCGACGTGGCCTTCGACGAAATCCCCGTGAGCGAGCAGACGGCGGTGGAACGGCGCGGTGGTCTCGATCCCCGTGACCCGCAGTTCGTCCAACGCCCGCTGCATGCAGGCGATCGCTTCGCTGCGCGTCGGCTTGTGGACCAGCAGCTTCCCGATCATCGAATCGTAGTGCGGCGGGACGGTGTATCCGGCGTAGACATGCGAATCGAAACGAACTCCGGGCCCGCCCGGGTAGAAGATGGAATCGATGCGGCCGGGGTTCGGCTGGAAGTTGCGTTCCCACTTCTCGGCGTTAATCCGGCATTCGATCGCGCATCCGTTCTGCGGGATCTGGTCCTGGGAGAAGGGCAGGGGCTGACCGGCTGCGACCATGATCTGCGATTTGATCAAGTCGATTCCAGTGACCAGTTCCGTTACCGGATGTTCGACTTGGATGCGCGCGTTGACTTCGATGAAGTAGAACTTGTTGTCCTGGTCGACGATGAACTCGACCGTACCCGCGTTGGTGTAATTGGCCAGTTTGATCAACCGCACGGCGGCTTCGCAGATGGCGGCGCGTGTCTCGTTGGGCAGGGTGGGCGCGGGGCTTTCTTCGATCAGCTTCTGATGCCTCCGCTGGGTCGAACAATCGCGCTCCCACAGATGGACAACGTTGCCGTGATGGTCAGCCAGGATCTGCACTTCGACATGCCGAGGCCGTTCGATGTACTTCTCCAGGTAGACCGCCGGATTGCCGAACGCCGCTTTGGCCTCGTTCTGAGCCTGGACGAAACCGGTTTTCAGCGCCAGGTCGTTTCCGGCCACCCGCATTCCCTTGCCACCGCCGCCGGCGGTCGCCTTGACCAGGACGGGGAACCCGATCTCGTGCGCGACTCGCAGTGCTTCCTCTTCGCTTTCCAACAAGCCCGGACTGCCCGGCACGACGGGGACTTTGGCTTCGCGGGCCAGCCGCCGCGCCTGGTTCTTGTCCCCCAGCATGTCCATGGCTTCGGGGGTCGGACCGATGAAATCGATGTTGCAACTGCGGCAGACCTCGTTGAACTGGGCGTTCTCTGCCAGAAACCCGTACCCGGGATGGATCGCCTCGACGTTGCCGACTTCGGCGGCGCTGATCACGCGGTCGATCCTCAGGTAGCTGTGGGCGCTCTTGGCCGGGCCGATGCAGTATGTTTCGTCGGCCATCTGCAGATAGGCGGCTTCGCGATCCGCTTCGCTGTAGACGACGACGGTTTCGATGCCCATTTCCCGGCAGGCGCGAATGATGCGGAGAGCGATTTCGCCGCGGTTGGCAATCAGGATGCGTTTGTACATGTCAGCTCCGAACCGGCCGTCAATTACTGGTATCGATCTTGAACAGCGGTCTGCCGAAATCGACGGCCTCTTCATCGTCGACCAGCATAGCCACGACCCGCCCGCTGATTTCGGCCGGGATTTCGTTGAACACCTTCATGGCCTCGACGATGCATACCGTCGTTTCCTTGTCGACCCGGTCGCCCACCTTGACGAACGGCTCGGCCTTGGGATTGGCCCGCGAGTAGAAGGTGCCGACCATCGGACTGCGGATCAGCACCAGATTCGGGTTCTCGGCGGGCCGAGGCGCTTCGCTGGCCGGCGCGGGCGACGGAGCCACCGCGGGTGCGGACACGGCCGCTGGCTGCGGAGCAGCAAAGACCGGCGCCACAGGCGGTCCGCCGCGGCACAGACGGATCCGCTGCTCCTGCTGACGCAGGTCGATCTCGTTCAGATCGAACTCCTTCATCAGCTCGATCAAGTCGCGGATTCGACCCAAGTCGAACACGTCGTCGGCTGGGGACTGGGTTTCGGTCATAGGATTCTCCGGTTGGCAAAAAGCCGATGCTACTTCAGCACACAGTCGGCGAACTCGCGGGGGAAGCTGCTCAGCACCTCGTGTCCCGTCCGCGTCACCAGGATATCGTCTTCGATTCGCACGCCGCCCCAACCGGGAAGATAAATCCCCGGTTCGACCGTGACCACCATGCCCGCTTTCAGTTCTCGCTGCTGGTTGGCGGCCAGTCGCGGCAACTCGTGAACCTGCAGCCCGATGCCGTGCCCCAGGCCGTGACCGAACCGTTTGCCGTATCCGGCGTCTTCGATCACCTTGCGAGCCGCGGCGTCCACATCCTGCATGACGGCACCGGGTTTGATCGCGGCGATGCCGGCCTGCTGCGCGCGGAGCACGATGCTGTAGATCTTCTCAAGTTTGGGGGGGATTTTACCGGTGACCAGCACGCGCGTCAAGTCGCTGACGTACAGCGATCCCACGGCCCCCCAATCGATCAGCACGAAATCGCTTTCTCCCATCCGCCGGTCGGAAAGGGTCGCGTGCGGCAAGGCGCCGCGCGGGCCAACGCCGACAATCGGTGTGAAACTGCAGCGGGAGCCCCCGAAACGCCGGATCTGATTCTCCAATTCGCTGGCGATCTCCTTCTCGGTCTGCTCGGGCGTGAGCGAGGCCCGCACGACGGCCAACGCACGCTCGGCAATGGCGATCGCTTCGCGGATGGCGGCGATCTCGTCGCGGTCCTTGATCTCGCGCAATTGCTCGACCAAGTGTTTGGTCGGCACGAACTCGACCTCCGCCAGGTTCTCCGACAGCCGCAGGAACAGGTCTACCGACATTGACGCGGCTTCCACGCCCAACCGGCTGGCCTTGCACGCCCGCACCGCCGCCGCGGCCGCTTCGGACATCTCGGTTCCCAGCTTGCGAATCGACACGTCCAGGCCCGGGCATTCCTGCTCCAATTGCTCGACGAAACGAAAATCGCTCAACAACACCGCGTCGCCGGCCGTCAGCAGCAGGTAGCTGTCGTCGCCGGTAAAGCCGGTCAAGTAGGTGACGTTGGTCGAGTTGGTGACCAGCAGGCCCCCGACGCCCGCTTTTTGCAGCAGGTGACGGAGGCGTCCGCGGCGACGTTCGAAATCGGGCATGGCGATCCAACCTTTCTACGAGCGACTTCCCCGTCAGCGGCGGTCCATGTCGCAACTCAATCCACCCGCCGCCGGAACATACATGCACCGCGTGTAGTCCATCACCATGCGGTGCGCGCTGAACCGCCAGGCCAGCGTGCTGATCGAATTCATCATCCGCTTGATCCAGCGGTGCGGCAAGCCGTCCACGTCCCGGTCGTAGAACATGGGGATCACCTGATTCTCCAGAACTTCGTACAGACTGAGCCCGTCGCGGCGATCCGTTTCATGGTCGCTGGCATGGCTGCGTCCGTGACCGATGGCGAAGCCGTTCGCTCCGTCGTAGGCTTCGGCCCACCAACCGTCCAGCACCGAGAGGTTCAGCCCGCCGTTCAGCACCACCTTCTGGCCACTGGTGCCGGAAGCCTCCAGCGGACGCCGCGGATTGTTCAGCCAGACGTCGACGCCCTGAACCAGATGGCGGCAGACGTTGATGTCGTAGTCCTCGATGAAGACGACCCGCTCGCAGAAGCGCGGGTCCTGTCGCAGGTTGGCAATCCTCTGAATCAGCCGTTTGCCGGGTTCGTCCCGCGGATGCGCCTTGCCCGCAAAAATGAACTGCACGGGCCGCTCGGGGTTGTTGACCAGCGCGTCCAGCCGGTCCAGGTCTTGAAAGATCAGGTCGGCCCGCTTGTACGTGGCGAAACGGCGCGCGAATCCGATCGTCAGGATGCTGGGATTCAGGATGTTCCGCGCCGCCTCGACCACCTGGTCGCTCTCCTGGCGGCGGCGGCACTGGCGGCTGACCCGCCGCCGGACAAACGACAGCAGCAGGTTCTTCAAGGAGTTGTGCGTCTCCCACAGCTCGCCCGGATCGACGTCGTGGATGTGCTGCCACGCCTCGGGCAAGCCCATGCCCTGGAACCAACCGTCGGGGAAATGGCGGTCGTACAACTGGCGCATCTGCCACGCCAACCAACTGGGAACATGCACGCCGTTGGTGATGTGGCCGATCGGAATCTCCTCGTCCACCCGCCAGGGCCACAGGTGCGCCCACATGCGGCGGCTGATGTGACCGTGCAATTGGCTGACGGCATTCGCGCGGCGGGACATCTTCAAACCGAGCACGGTCATGCAGAAGTCTTCATGCTCGTTGTGCGGATCGACGCGGCCCAGCCCCAGCAACTGCTGATGGGAGATCCCCAGCGCATCCCGCAGGGGACCAAGATGCTCTTCGGTCAAATCGCGGTGAAACCGGTCATGCCCCGCGGGCACCGGAGTGTGTGTCGTGAAGACCGTCTGACGTACGACTTCGCGGCGCGCGTCGTCGAACGGAAGCCCGTCGTCCTGCATCCGCTCGCGAACCGCCTCGAGCGTGGCAAAGGCGCTGTGCCCTTCGTTCAAGTGATACACGCCGGGGCGGATTCCCAGCGCCCGCAGGGCCCGAACCCCGCCGATGCCCAGTACCAGCTCCTGGCGGATGCGCGTCCGCACGTCGCCTCCGTACAGCCGGCTGGTCAGCTTCCGGTCGTCCGGCTGGTTGCCTTCAACGTCGCAGTCCAGCAGATACAGCTTGACCCGCCCCACGTTCATCCGCCAAACCTTGGCCAGCAACCGCCCGGTTCGCGTGTCGATCTGGACCGTGATCGGCGTCTGGTCGGCGCCCAGCGCCGGTTCGATCGGCAGGTTCTCCACCCGGTTGTTGATGTACTCTTCGTCCTGCCAACCGTCCTGGTTCAGTTTCTGCTTGAAGTAACCTTGCGTGTAGAACAAGCCGATGCCGACCAGCGGCACGCCCAAGCCGCTAGCACTCTTGATGTGATCGCCCGACAAAACCCCCAGGCCGCCCGAATAGATACCGATCGACTCGTGAATGCCGAATTCGGCCGAGAAATACGCCACCGGAAAAGCGCCCAAGACCCCGGCATTCTCGATGCCCCAGGTCTTGCGGCGTTCGGAAACGTATTCCTTCAGTCTCCGGAAGTGGTAGTTGATGCGGCTGTGGAGCACCATCTCCGAGGCGCGCGAGGCCAGTCGCTCCGGAGTGAACTCGTGAAGCAGTGCGATCGGATTGTGGTCCAACTGCCTCCAGCGAATGGGGTCCAGATCGCGAAACAGGCTGTGAACTTCCGGATGCCAAGACCACCACAGATTGCGAGCCAGAGCCATGCATTTGTCGTAAAGTGCTTGCGCGGTCATTTCGCTGCCAAATTCTCCGTATGTGTAGGATGATACACGACCACCTACAGTAGTATTCTTATTCATTTTGAGTTCCTGTTTTGGACAACACCGAATTCCGGATGGTGAGGGTGTTTTTCGCCGGAAGGCATTAAGTTATAACGGGTTTTGTTACTTTCAGCAGCCCCGAATTGTCAAGTGGTACAAAATCCATGGACGACAACGCGCAGATCATCCGTCCCCAGGACAGACGGTTGGACGAACTGGTCGATCAATTGGCGGAAATGGCACCCGAGCTGGACATGCCCGACGCGTGGCCAGGCCATCAGTTGGCCCTGTGCGGAGAATACGGCGTCTACCGGTGGTTCGTCCCGAAGGCCTACGGCGGCCTGGAATGGAGCGATGCGGATATCATCCGTGGCTATCTGCGACTGAGCGAGGCTTGTCTGACGACGACGTTTATCATCACTCAGCGGATGGGGGCCTGCCGCCGGATCGCGATGAACGAGCAAAACGAGCCGATCAAACAGAGGCTGCTGCCCGACTTGGTCTCCGGCCAACGGTTTGCGACAGTCGGCATCTCGCACTTGACCACCAGCCGTCGTCACTTGGCGCAACCGGCGCTGCGCGCCGAGCCGACCGAGCATGGATTCGTGTTGGACGGCCAAAGTCCCTGGGTGACCGGATCGCCGTACGCGGACCTGATCGTGATGGGGGCGACGCTGGATGACGGACGACAAATCCTGGTCGCGCTGCCGACCGACTTGGCGGGCGTCGAGGTCGCCGATCCGCTGCGGCTGATCGGTCTGTCCGCCAGCCAAACGGGTCCGGTGGCCTGCCATCGCGTCCATATTGCGAACGAATACCTGCTGGTGGGACCGGTGGAAGCCGTCATGAAACAGGGCGTCGGCGCTCGATCGGGCGGCTTGCAGACATCGACGCTCGCCGCGGGCCTGGCCGGCGCGGCGATCAAGTTCCTGGAAACCGAGGGCCAACAGCGGAGCGAAATCGCCGCGCCGAGCGAAGCATTGCGGGACCAGTGGCAGCGATTGTGCGACGCCCTGTTGGCCGCCGCCGCGGGCGAGCCGGTCGGTACGAACGAGGAACTTCGCCACCGCGCGAATGACTTGGCGCTGCGGGCGACCCAAGCCGCGTTGGCCGCGGCCAAAGGCGCGGGCTATGTCACCGGGCACCCCGCCGGACGCTGGGCCCGCGAAGCCCTGTTCTTCCTGGTCTGGAGCTGTCCGCAATCCGTGCTAAACGCCAGTCTGTGCGAATTTGCGGAACTGGAGTAGATGCGCGCCGCGACCGGAATTGGCTTGGTTCGCTGCGTGGGATTCCCGCTGGAGTTCACGCTTCAGCGTGTTCTTGCATGTTGTATTCTGCCTTCCGCCACACGCTGAAGCGTGAACTCCAACGCCCCTCGCGGCTCACGCGAACAGATCGGTGACGGCTTGGCCCTTGCCGTCCGGGGTAGCGTAGAAGGGACGTTTCTCGATGTCGAAGGCGGTCTTGGGGCTGATGCCCATCGCCGTATAGATCGTGGCGTGCAGATCGGCCACCGAAACCGGATTCTCGATCGCCAGGCACGGGCGCTCGGGGGCGGACTGGCCGTACAAAAAGCCTCGCTTCATGCCGCCGCCGAACAGAACGACGGAGGACGATCCGGTGAAGTGGCGATGCAGACCGTATTGCTTCAGCTCCTGCAACACATCGGTCGGCACGCGGGACTGGTCGCGGGCGTTCGAGCCCGGAATGCCCTCGATGATCATGTCGCGGCTGAATTCGCTGGCAATGACGACCAGCGTGCGGTCGAGCAATCCGCGGGCTTCCAGGTCCAGGATCAGTTGCGCCACCGGCCGATCGATCTCCTGGTGCAAGCGGGCCACGGTCGTGTGCCCATCGTTGTGCGTGTCCCAATGGACGAACGGGATGTATTCGGTTGTGACCTCGACGAATCGCGCGCCGGCCTCGACCAATCGCCGAGCCAGCAAGCAACCCTGCCCGAATCGCCCCGTGTCGTACCTTTCGAAGCTCTCCTTGGGCTCCAACGAGATGTCGAACGCCTCGCGCTCCGGCGAGCTGAGCAGCCGGTAGGCGTGATCCATCGAACGGATCATCGATTCCTGCTGGTAATCCGACATGTACTCGCGTTGCGGAGCGGCGTCGACCAACTGGCGATAGAACCGGTAGCGATTGGAGAACCGGCCCGGCTCCATGCCTCGCGGCGGACGCACGGCCGCAGCCGCCTGGTCGGGATACGGCAGATTCATCGGCCCGAACTCGCTGCCGAAAAACCCGGCGGTGGTGAACGCCTTGATCTCCTCGTTTTCTCCGATGCCCTCCAGCCGCTGGCCGATGTTGATGAACGCGGGCATCACCGGATTGCGCGGCCCAAGCACGCGCGCCATCCACGCGCCCAGATGCGGGCAGGCGACCGTTTGCGGCGGGATGTAGCCCGTGTGCCAATGATACTGGTGCCGCGAGTGCAGGATGTGGCCCAGGTCGGGCAGCACGTGCGAGCGGATCAGCGTCGCCCGGTCCATCACGTCGGCGATCCGCTCCAGACCTTGGCAGATCTTGATGTTATCGACCGCCGTGTCGATCGCCGGAAAGGTGCTCATGACCTTCTCGACCGGCGTCCCGACCTCGAACGGCAAGTATCGCTTGGGATCGAACGTCTCGGGCGCCGCCATGCCGCCGGCCATCCAGATCAAGATGCACGCATCCGCGGTCGGCTCCGGATGCTCGACGGCATGCCCGTCCGCCGCCGTCAACCGCCGCGGCGCCCCGCCCATCCAGGCCGCAGCCGACGCAGCCGCCAACTGCTTGAGGAACCGGCGACGAGCAAGGGTTTGGGTGGGTTGGGTATCTTTCATGTCTTGGCTCCCATGACGTCAAGATTCGATAACGCAGACGGTCGGCCGATCCTTCAGAGGCACACGAGAACGCTAAAGCCGCGACTTCCAATATCCAGGCCTGCGATGTAAGTGCATCACAGCAAGTATCTCGATCCCATCGTTCACAGAGAACAAGACTCCGTAAGGGAATCGATTCGTTCGAGCCAGGCGAACTTCTCCTTCCACGCATGCAAACTGGAATGGATTCTCCCTTACTCGCTTGATCGTAGCTTCAATTTCGTCCAGAAATTCCCGCCCTAGTTCCTCGCGACGCAACTTGTAATAGCGAATTGCCTCGCGCAATTCAGAGTCAGCCTCGGGATGGAAACGGAAATTCATGAGCATAGTGAATTCCGAGCACGGGCCAGCGCTTCCTCTCCGTCGACACACTCCACCAAGCCGTCTCGCAAGTCATTTAGGCGACGAAGCGCGGTCTCCAACCATTCCCGCTGAGCAGTCTCGGGTGTGTCTTCGCCCAAGCTAGCCAGCAGCAGTTCGGCGAGTTCCGCACGTTGTGCACGAGACAGCGACAATGCTTCAACGTGGATTTGATCGGGGGTCAACAACATTGCGTCTTGCTCCTCATCCGTGGATCGGCTTTGCACATTCTCCACTTCCAGCGAACGGATCCAGTTCGCAAGGAAAGCGTCCTATGACCGCAAGAATGGAATCTGCACGACAGATCCCGATTTCGAAAGCCTCTCCCACAGTCTATCGTACCAAGTGAAACTCGGGCAGCATGAACACGGCCCACAGCAGGTCTTCGATGTCTTGGGCGGCGGGCCGGTCGCCCAACAAATCGCGCGCGGCCGTGCTCTCGTCGTCCGTTGGCGTCCGGGCAAGGGCAAAGGCGAACAATCGCGCGATCACCTCGTCAGCCGCAACATTCCCTTCCGCGATCCGCTGATGCTCCCGCGCTGCTCCGCGGGCGACGGTGTCCGCGAACTGCTGCCCGTTGCTCAGGTAGATCGCCTCCAGCGCGGTCAAATCGCTGGGGCGCGTGCTGACGATCTGGTCGCGGGTCGGACGGCCGAGCGCGGTCATGAACGCATCGTTCTTCATCAGCGACGCGCGGACCATCGGCGCCGCGGCGTCCGAGTCGTCGGCAGCCCGCGTGATCTTGACATCCGGCTTGGCCGGGCCGGCCGCGGTGATCTGCCACACGGCGTCCAGAAACTGTTCGGCCGTCATCCGCCGGGCCACCGGTCCGCGGAACTCGGGTTCGTCCAGGTCCGGCGATCCGTCGCGCGGCGGCACCGCGGCTTGGTAGGCGTACGAGTTGCAGACCAGTCGGATCGTCTGCTTCAAGTCGTAGCCCTCGTCGGCCAGATGGACCGCCAGGAAATCGAGCAGATCGGCGCTCCACGGCGGCGTATGCATCGCGTCGACCGGGTGGACAATGCCGCGGCCCAGCAGACGGTGCCAGATCCGGTTGACGATGGTCCGCGTCAAGCGACCGTTCTCCGGGTGCGTCATCAACTCGGCCAACTGACCCAGCCGTTCCGCTTGCGGAGCCTCCGCGCGGACTTCGCCCAACTCGGGAAAGATCCACGCGGCCCGCGCCTGCCGGCCGGTCGGTTTGTCGCACCGATGGATTTCCAGCGGTCCCGTGGCGTAGATCGCGGCCAGTCCGTACGTCTCGTCCAACGTCCAGCGGTCGATGAAACTGTTGTGGCACGACGCGCATTTCATGTTGATGCCCAGAAAGGCTTGCGCGACGTTCTGCGCGAACTGAACCTCGGGCGTTTGGCTGGCGCTCACGTCGCCGCGCCAGCGGATTCCCTGGATGAAGCCCTCCGACTCGGGCGACGGCGCAATCAACTCGCGAACCATCCGGTCGTACGGCTTGTTCTCGGTCAGGGACCGCACCAGCCAATCGGTGACCTGTTTGCGTCCCCCCGTGATGAAACCGGTTCCCGAGTAATCGTTGCGCAGCAAGTCGTTCCAGAAGGTCAGCCAATGCTCGGCGTAGGCCACCTCGTCCGCCAGCAGCGCATCGATCCGCCGCTGCCGCTTGTCCGCACGTTCGTCGGCCAGGAATTCGGCCAACTGCTCGGGCGTCGGCAGCAGGCCGACCAGATCCAGCGAGACGCGGCGCAGAAAAGCCGCGTCGTCCACGGTCGCCCGCGGCTCGATTCCCCGCTCCGCAAGATACGCATCGACGATCCGATCGACCGGATTGGTGCGGCCATCGACGGCGGGCGGCAATTCGGGCCTCCGCGGCAGCAGCGGCGGTTCATAGCCGGACGCCGCAAACGAGAATCCGGGCTCCCACGGCAACCCGGCATCGATCCAGCGCCGCAGCAATTCGATCTTGTCCGCGGGCAGCGGCTCGCCCTCGGGAGGCATCCGCAATCCGGCGTCGTCCGCCGTGACCCGCGCGATCAGTTCGCTGTCGCCGCTCTTGCCCGCCACAGCCGCCGGGCCGCCATCGCCGCCGCTCAGCACACTGGCTCGCGTATTCAGCGACAACCCGCCCTGCCGCTCACCTCCCGTATGGCAATTGCCGCAGTGCTGCCGCAGAACCGGCACGATGTCGTGCGAGAAATCGATCTCGGCCGCGCTGCCAGGTACACCGACCCCGATTCCCAGGGCCACCATCAGAACCAAGCCGACGCACCGGCAAAGCGCAAAGGCCGCGCGCGAAGAGCCTCGAAAGCCCTTGTCGACGAAAACACTCATCTGGCAAATCCTCGAAAGACCCGTTGCATAAGCGACAGTGGATTATAGGGCCGCCATCTGAGCACGTACACCGGCCGCAATTGCGCCGAGCTCTCGGTCTGTTTATCCGCTGACATTGGCCGGGCCGTCGTCGATCGCGGCCCGAACGGCTTGTTCGATTTGCTCCGGCGCGGTCTTGTCCAGCCGGCGCAGCACCTGTTCCCAGCGGTAGGCAAGACTGCCGCCGGCGTCGACAGGTTGGTTCTGGAACAGCATATCGAAGGCCTGTCGCTGCCTCTGGTACTCGCCGCGGATATGCGTGTAGTGCTCGACCAGCGCCGCGATGTAGATTTCGCGAAAGGCCCGCAGGTCGGACACGCGCGAGCCGGCTCGGCGGATGGGTTCGGCATGAGCGGCCGCAATGACGGTCAGGTCGTCCTGAAAATTGACGAACGAACCGGTGATGTCGGCGACGACAATGCGGTCCGGTTGCCCGCGTTCGTCTGCGATCAGAACCTCGTCGCCGTCGTTAAAGGTGACGCGACCTCCGTCCGACCAGCGTCCGACGATGATGTTCGGCGCCGCCGCGTGACCCAGCAGACGAGCGAATCGCATGGCGAATTCCTCGTCCTCGAACCGCGCAGGCAGGATCTTGTCGGTCGCCATCCCGTGCAGGTAGTCGCGTTCGAAGTAGGGGGTCCAGATGCGGACGCCGTGGTAGCACGGGTTCTTGCCGCGGTAGATCTCGCGAAGCTTCCGCACCTTCATCCGAGGCGCCAAATTCATTCCCAGTTGACGGCAACCGAGCCGTCGGTCGAGGACGTAGTCGACATACTCTTCGGTCTCGAGGATGGCTTGCAGCAAGTCCTTGCCGTCGTCCAGTCGCTCGCCCACGCCCCATTTCTGCAGTCGGACGAATTTCAACAGTTCTTCGCCGCTGTCCGACAGCTTCATCTCGATCAAGAAGACGCCGCGCCGTCCGGACGAAGGCGGGCGCTGCGACAGTCGCTGGACGACGCAACCCACGTTGACGTACTGCAGCACGCCGTACTCGCGCAGCAGGTTGTGGACCAAGCCGCGGCTGATCTCCTCGCTGGCGGCGGCTTCCGAATGGCCGGATCCCTGGGGCTCTTGCAGGGCGGGATCGAAGATCATCTCGCTTTCCTCGATCCGGGCGCCCGGCAGCCACTGGATCTGCATGAAGAACTCGGAACTCAGCCCCAGCAGTTCTTCCTCGTTCACCAATTGATCGCTGCCGGGCATCAACGCGGCAAACATCCGGCACCGCCACTCGGGCAGCGACAGGTTGTCGGTGCGGAACGGCGCCGTGACCGATTCGCGGAAATGGTGCCGCAGACGCCGGTACTGCTGCCGCAAGTCGGTCGACGACAGTTCGCGGAAGTCGCAGGCCTGCAGCTCGGCTCGGAACCCTGGTTCCGCCTGGAAAAAATCGACTTCCAGGTTGCCGATCGAATTGAGGCGGCTGGACAGATCCTGAATCTCGAGCAGATGCTTGCGCAATTGCCAATCGTCCAGCCGGTCCAGGTTGCAGAATTCCTGGCACGTCAAGTAGCGGGTGCCCGTGGTCCGGTTGTAGAAGTACATCTCCAAGCCGCCGACGCCGATCTTTGCGCCCAGGATCATGTATTCCATCTCGACGATCGAGCTGGGCAGCCGGGTGATCCGCCAGTACTCGCCGCGGCGTTTGATCGCTTCCCGCACCTGTTCGTTCAGCACGTTCAGGAACCGGATCTGACGTTTGGAAACCGGCAGCCGCTGCAGCACTTCGTCCGCCGCGAACGCCAGCGGCATGCGTTGCGGATCCGGGCGGATCTGGATGACGTTGCCTTCCATGATCAGGTCGACGGCGTTCTCCCAGTGCTCATTCCACTCGGCGCGCGTCAGCGGCGGCTGCCCGGCCGCCTGGCGTTCCCGTTCCAACAGCTCCAGGTAGGCCATCCGTTGGGTCGCGTGGATCCCGGGGACGGTCACGATCACGTTCGCGTCGGGAAACACCGTGCCCACCCGGCACTTCAACCGCCCTTGTCCATCCTTGGCCAGCGGATGCTCGTAGATCAACCGGGGCTGCATCACAGGCTCCAACCCTCGCGGTAAGGAGGATCGAGCAACTGGTTCGCCACGTCGCTGTTGGAGAACTTCAACTGTTCGGCATCCCACAGCAGTTTCTCCTGCGTGCGGATCGCAATGTTGCCCATCATCACGACGGCGGCCAAGTGCGCCGCGTGGTCGGGGAAATTGCTGCCGGCCGGCGGGCCGCCTTTGCAGGCGTCGATCCACTCCTGGTAATGGCCCGGCGAACGCGGCAGAACCTGCGGAGGCCGACCATACTCCTGGTTCCGCGTCTCGGGCAGCAGCCGGTGTCCCAGCAGCATACCCTGGTCGCCGACGATCAACGTCCCGTCGTTTTCGAAGATGTTGCGCCCGACGTCCAATCCCAAGGGCTGCGGCGGCATCATGCCGCCGTCGTACCAGCGAAGCACGATCTCCGGACGCTCACCCTCGGCCGCGAAACGGAACGTGACGATCGACGCCGCGGGCGCCGTCTCGTTCCTCACCTCCGGCGGCGCGTTCCAATGCGTCGAACACGCTTCGACACTGACCGGCCATTTCAGCTTTAACGCCTTGAACGCCGCCGACACGTTGTGGCAACCGATGTCGCCCAGCACGCCCGTGCCGAAATCCCACCAGCCGCGCCAAGCGAACGGGTGGTAGCACGGATGGTACGGGCGAACCGGCGCCGGCCCCAGCCAAAGATCCCAGTCCAAGTGCGAGGGCACCGGCGGCGTGTCCTTCGGGCGCGGAATGCCGCGCGGCGAAATGTCGGGCCGGCGATTCGACCAGGAATGGATCTCGCGCACCGGACCGATCGCGCCGTCCCAGATGAATTCGCAGACCAGACGCGCCCCTTCGCTGGCCTGGCCCTGGTTGCCCATTTGGGTCGCGACGCCCGCCGCCTTGGCCGCGCGGCCGATCTCGATCGCTTCGTGAACCGTGCGCGTCAGCGGCTTCTGGCAGAACACATGCTTGCCCAGCTTCAATGCCATCATCGTGACCACCGCATGAGCGTGGTCCGGCGTGCCGACCATGACGGCATCGATGTCCTTTTGAACATCGAACATCGTGCGGAAATCGCGATGCGTCTTGGCAGCAGGAAAACGCTCGGCGGACCGAGCCAGATTGTTCGCATCCACGTCGCACAGCGCGACCACGTTCTCCGTCGCGCCGACTTGGCGGATATCGTTCGAGCCCATGCCGCCGACGCCCACGCTGGCCACGTTCAGCCGCTCGTTGGCTCCCCAAACGCGCCGCGGCAAAACGACAAACGATCCGAATGCGGCCGCTGCCGAACCGGCCAGCACCGCACGACGCGAGATCCCAAGCTGTTTGCTCATCACCCATCCTTTTCCTGCACAAGATCGAAACGGCCCCGCGAATCATCCGGCAGTATACGTCCGCCGCAGACAACGTACCAGACGAGCCCTCGTTCCAGACGCCGCTCTCGCCGAGCGGCCAACCAGCTCCGCCGCAAAACCCCGCCGCTGAAATGCGATCCGGCGCAGGCAACGGGCAGGAAGCGCAGCCAAGAAGATTTGCTGGCAGAGAACGAGCCGGTATCGGCGAGTAGATGAGTCCAAGCAAACGGCAGACGGCGCCCCTCATGAGGCTGCTGAAAAAGTCGTGGGGTAAGCTTCCAGCTTGCCAAATGGGGCGTCT
>JAHDXO010000081.1 GCA_023382975.1 Pirellulaceae bacterium | reverse complement strand
CTTTACTCACTAACTCGAACACATCGAAACTCAACGTCCCGCTGAACCAGAACACCAGCATTTGGGTGCGCATGCCGATCATCCAAGGCAACGCGCGCCAGGAGATCAAACTCCATTGGGGCAAGGCCGACGCAACCAGTGTTTCGGACGGCAAGGCGGTCTTCAGCGAATCGAACGGCTACCTGAGTGTGTTTCACTTGGGCGATGACGCAAAGGACGAAGTCGGCACGTTGGAGGTGAAGGACACGGGCACCGCGGTCACGGCCGGGATCATTGGCGCGGCACGGCACTTTCCGGGCAAGGCGGGCGTGTTTGGCGGAGACAGTATCGCCACTTATCCCACGGGCGCGCGTCCGCATACTTCCGAAGCGTGGTTTCGCACCACGACACCGAACACCACGATCTTGGGCTGGGGCAACGAACAGGGGCAGGGCAAGGTGGTGATGCAGTTCAGCAGTCCGCCTCACATTCGCATGGATTGCTATTTTTCCCGCGGTAACGTGGCCAGCGAGGGACGCATTCCGCGCGGGGAATGGACACACGTGGTCCATACGTATCGGGAGAACGAGTCGCTCGTGTATGTGAATGGCCGGCTGGCTGGTTCGAACACCAAGGACGGTCCACCTCTGGCCATCAAGACTCCGGCGCGATTCTGGATCGGCGGCTGGTATAACAACTACACCTTTGTCGGCGACCTGGATGAAGTCCGCATTTCCAAGGTGACGCGTTCCGCCGAGTGGATCCGCCTGCAATACGAGAACCAGAAGCCCATGCAGACGCTCGTGGGACCGCTCGTGCCACCCGGCAACGAGTTCAGCGTGTCACCGGAAAGAGCCGTCGTTCAGGAAGGCTCGAGCGCCGAGTTCATCGCCAAGGCGGGCGGCGCGGAGAAGGTCTATTGGGTTTTGAATCGCGATGGCCGTGAAGAGGTCGTCGCGACCGACCGCTTTCGCTTCGACTTCGCCGCCGGTCGCGTGAGCGGTGACGCGACGGCCACACTCCAGTTCAAAGCCGTTTACGCCGACGGGGTGAGGACCAAGGACATCGCCATCGCCGTGAAAGAGTCCATTCCCGAGCCGGTCTTCACGCTCAAGGCACCGGCAACGTGGGATGGACGTGCGACCATCGAGGTGGAGTCGCAGATCGCGAATCTCGCCGCGATGCAGGCCAGGAACGCGGGTGAACTGCGGTTCGAGTGGAGCGCCGGACCGTTGGCGGTTATCAAAGAAGTGGCGCCCGGC
This sequence comes from Pirellulaceae bacterium, assembly GCA_023382975.1. Taxonomy (GTDB): domain Bacteria; phylum Planctomycetota; class Planctomycetia; order Pirellulales; family Pirellulaceae; genus SKKK01. Next base: position 39,218 of record JAHDXO010000081.1, on the reverse strand, counting down.
AAGCTGCGGCTGCTGCGCGCGCAGAACAGCGGACGTCTTACGGTCTCGGCCACTGTGAGCAACGGCGGCCAGGCCGTCACGCAGCGCGTCTCCATCGAGGTCACCGAGCCGAAGAGCGATGCCTGGGTGGCCCGGGCGCCCGCCAAGGATGAGAAACCGGAGGACGGCCAGTTTTTTGCACGAGTCGACAACAACCAAGGCACGCTGCATTACACCGGCAAGCTCGACGCAGCCGCCGACAGCGTCTTTGTGAAGCTTTATGCCGACAACAAGCTCATAGAAACGGAGACGGCCAAACCCGGCGCGGACATGACTTACGCCCTGGCAGTGAAGCTCAAGCCAGGGCTCATCAAATACCGAACCGAGTTCGGAACGACCATTGGCGGCAAAGACACGGTTCTGCACGCCGCGACCAACATTGTCTGTGGCGATGCCTTCATCATCAACGGCCAGTCCAACGCCGTGGCCACGGACTGGGGCGAGGGGGAACCCACGTTCCACAGCCCGTGGATCCGCAGCTTTGGCAGTATGTCCGGAAACCCAGACGGTATCCGGCTGTGGGGCGAAGCCGTCCATCGCAACCACGATGGTGCGAAGCTGCAAATCGGCTATTGGGGCATGGAACTGGCCCGCCGCTTGGTGGAAGACCAGCAGATTCCTATCTGCATCATCAACGGCGCCGTCGGAGGCACACGCGTCGATCAGCATCAGCGAAACCCCGAAAACCCTGCCGACACGCAGACGATCTACGGGCGGCTGCTGTGGCGCGTGCAAGAAGCCAGGCTTACGCACGGCATCCGCGGCATCCTCTGGCACCAGGGTGAAAACGACCAGGGCGCCGATGGGCCGACCGGCGGCTTCGGCTGGGAGACCTACCGCCAATATTTCATCGACATGGCGGCGGGATGGAAGCAGGACTATCCCAACGTCCAGCACTACTACGTGTTCCAGATCTGGCCGAAAGCCTGCGCGATGGGCGTCGACGGCTCGGACAACCGCTTGCGGGAGGTGCAGCGGCAGTTGCCCACCGCGTTCTCCCGGATGAGCATCATGTCCACGGTGGGCGTCGACCCGCCCGGCGGCTGCCACTACCCGGCTGACGGTTACGCCGAATTCGCCAGGCTGATCTGCCCGCTGATCCAGCGCGACCACTACGACAAGTCGTTCGCGGCCGACATCACCCCGCCCGATCTCCAGCAGGCTTACTATGCGAGTGACAAGCGGGACCACGTCGTGTTGGAGTTCGACCAGCCCGTCAAGTGGGACGATGCCCTGGCAAGCCAATTCTACCTGGACGGCGAACGAGGCCGGGTCGCATCCGGTACCGCATCCGGCAAGACAATCACGATCCAATTGACCGCCGCCTCGACCGCGACGGGCATCACCTATCTCGACAGCAAGTCGTGGAACCCGAAGAATGTACTCCGCGGAGAAAACGGCATCGCCGCGCTGACGTTTTGCGACGTGCCGATCTCCGATAGAAAGAACAGCGTCCGATGAAATACCTTGCCATATTCCTGACCACCGTGCTTTTCGCCACTGCCGGCGCGGAAGCGAAACCGCTCAAAGTCTTCATCCTCGCCGGCCAGTCGAACATGGAAGGGCCGGCCAACATCAGCACCTTCGACTACATCGGCGACGACCCGGCCACCGCGCCGATGCTCAAAATGATGCGTGGTGCTGACGGGAAGCCGACCGTGTGCGACGGTGCGTGGATTTCGTATCTCACCGGCGCCGGCGAGAAGAACTTCGAAATCTCTGGCAAACTCACAGCAGGCTACGGCTCGCTCTGGGGACAGGATGCCACCAGGCCCGGCGACAAGATCGGGCCGGAGTTCACCTTTGGTCTCACGATGGACGCGGCGTTCGACGAGCCGGTGCTGATCATCAAGGCCGCCTGGGGCGGCAAGAGCCTGCACACGGATTTCCGCCCGCCCAGCGCCGGGCCGTTTGAAATGCCGGCACGGACCAAGGAACTCTGGGACCAGCACCCGCAGGGTGCCCACGGGATTCCGAAGCTCGAGGAGCGGGACGCGTGGTGGCAAGGGGTCCGCGACCGGACTGGTGTCTACTACCGCCTGATGATCGATCATGTGAAACAGGTCCTGGCCGACCCGAAACAAGTCATCCCTGGCTATGACGCCTCGCAGGGTTACGAGATCGCCGGATTCGCGTGGCTTCAAGGTTGGAATGACATGGTGGACGGTCACGTCTATCCGAATCACAACCAACCAGACCGCTACGCGCTTTACTCGGAACTGCTCGCACATTTCATCCGTGACGTGCGCAAGGATCTGAACGCGCCGAAGATGCCGTTCGTCATCGGCGTCATGGGCGTGGGCGGACTCCAGGACGAGTCAGCGGATATGGCGGCTTTCCGGCGGGCGATGGCAGCTCCGGCGGCCATGCCCGAGTTCAAGGGGAACGTCGTCGCCGTGCAAACGGCGCCGTTCTGGTCGGAGGAACTTGGGGCCATTGACAAGAAGCGCGCGACGATCCGTCAGATGCGATATTTTCTGGACTCCATGCACAAGGACCACGCCAACGCGGATGGGAAGATGACCGACGAGCAAAAGCGGGAGTTCATGACCAAGTTCGAAGCCGACCTCATCACGCCCGCCGACGTTGCGCTCTGGAAACGCGGCGCATCGAACGCCGGCTACCACTACCTCGGCTGTGCAAAGACGTTCGCCTTGATGGGGCAGGCGTTCGCAGAGGCAAATCTCCAACGACTGGCCGAACTGAAAGGCGGCTGAACATCCACTGCTATGACAAAAACCACACTGCTCTCACTGATCGTCGCCGCGTGCTTCGGCTTCGGCTCACCTGCGCCCAGCGGCGAGGCTCCGACCATTCCTGATTTTACCAAAGGCGACGCCATTCCGGCCAAAGCGCGGCATGACTGGAATCTCGGCCCTACAGGGCTGCGCGGCTGGATGTTCTGCGATCGGCTGGTGACCACCGATGCGCGGCAGATCGCCATCACCGCCGTGGACTCGGGCTCGCCGGCGGATGGCGTCATCGCGGTGGGCGACGTGTTGCTCGGCGCGGGCGGGAAGCCGTTTTCCTACGACCCGCGCACGGAACTGGGGCACGCCATCACCGCAGCGGAGACGGAAGCCGGCGGCGGCAGGCTCGAACTCACTCGCTGGCGCGCGGGGAATACGGAAGAGGTCACGCTGAGGCTGCCGGTGCTGGGCACGTTTAGCACCACAGCGCCGTATGATTGCCCGAAGTCGCAGCGCATCCTTGCGCAGGGTCTGACGGCGCTCGCGGCACGAATGGCACAGCCGGAATACCAGAAAAGGGAGGACGCCATCCCGCGCTCGCTCAATGCCCTCGCCCTGCTCGCCGGCGGCGACGCGGCGCATCAACCGCTGGTGAAACGCGAGGCGCAGTGGGCGGCGGATTTCACCGCGCGCGACTTCAAAACGTGGCATTACGGCTACGTGATGATCTTCCTCGCGGAGTACATCACGGCCACGGGCGATGACTCGGTGCTGCCCGGCCTGCGCCGGCTGGCGTTGGAAGCGGCGGGCGGCCAGAGTGCGGTCGGTTCGTGGGGGCATACGTTCGCGCTGCCGGATGGACGCCTGCAGGGCTACGGCATGATGAATTCCCCCGGCCTACCGCTCACCATCGGGATGGTCCTCGCACGCGACGCGGGTGTGAAGGACGCCGAAGTCGCCCGCGCCATCGAACTCAGCGCGCGGCTGCTTCGTTTCTACACCGGCAAGGGCGCGGTGCCCTACGGCGACCATGCCGCGTGGACCGAGACGCATGAAGACAACGGCAAGTGCGGCATGGCGGCGGTGCTGTTCAACCGTCTCGGCGAAGCGAACAGCGCGGACTATTTCACCCGCATGGCCGTGGCCTCGCATGGCAGCGAGCGCGACTGCGGGCACACGGGCAACTACTTCAACCTGCTGTGGTCGCTGCCCGCCATCGCGCAGGCCGGACCGCACGCCACCGGCGCGTGGATCGGGGAATTCGGCGCGTGGTATCACGACCTCGCGCGGCGTTGGGACGGCACGTTCACGCATCAAGGCCCGCCCGAGCCTGACCACGACAGTTACCGCGGCTGGGACGCCACCGGGGCGTACCTGCTCGGCTACGCGCTGCCGCTGAAGACGATCGCCCTTACCGGCCGTAAGCCTGGCGTCGTGCAGCCGCTCGCGCCCGCCGCCGCGCAGAGCCTGATCGCCGACGGTCGCGGCTGGGACAACAAGGACCGCAAGAGCTTCTACGACGGGATCGCCGACGCAGAACTCATCGAGCGCCTCGGCTCGTGGTCGCCCATTGTGCGCGAGCGCGCCGCCGCGGCGCTCGCCCGGCGCAAAGAGCCGCCGTTGCCGGCCATCATCGGGCTGCTTGATTCCCCGGATCTCGACGCCCGCATTGGCGCCTGTCACGCGCTGGAGGCACTGCGCGGCGCCGCCTCGCCCGCGGTGCCGCAGCTTCGCCGCACGCTGCAGCACGACGACCTCTGGCTGCGCGTGCGAGCCGCCACTGCGTTGGCCGTCATGGGCCAACCGGCCCTGCCCGCGCTGCCTGACATGCTGGAGCGCATCGCCCGCGGCCCGTCGCCGGAAGATCCGCGCGGCATGGAGCAGCGATTCGTTTCCTTCGCCATCTTCAGCAAGATGCTTACCAGCACCAATTCGCTCGAAGGCGTCGACCGAGACCAATTGCGCACCGCCATCGCGCGCGGCCTGCAGAATCAGGACGGCCGCGCCCGGAGCGAAATCAGCGCAATCTATCGCCGTCTGAGCTATGACGAAATCGAGCCGCTCCTGCCCGCCGTCTTCGAAGCCATCGTCAAGCCCGCGCCCAGCGGCGAAATGTTCGCCGACGGCGTGCGGCTCAACGGCTTGAAAGTGCTCGCCCAGCATCACATCGAGGAAGGCATGCAAGCCAGCGCCGACTACCTCCGCACCCAGAACCCCTGGGCCAGCGAGCATCGCACGCCGGAGATTCTGGAAATCCTCCAAGCCTACGGCGCGCAAGCCCAGCGTATCCTGCCCCATCTGCGCGAGACCGCCGCGCTGTTCGATCAAGGCGAGCGGAATTTTCCCAAACACCTCAGCGAACAAAAAGCAAATGCCGTGCGCGAAGCGATCGAAAAAATCGAAGCCGCCCAGGATCGCCCCGACTTAAAGCGGCTGAAGTAGCTCAGCGGAACCGGAGAGGTCGCGCCGATGCCAACGAGTCCTACGTCGCCAGCGAAGACTGAATCTATCCTGCAACAGTCCGAACGCATGAACGAAGTCTGGCGCGAAGTCCGGAGTTGGCCGGTCAGGTAACCTGTGCGGCGGTCAGTCTGTCCTTGGCGAACATGTTCTACGTTGTGATTCGGCCGGGTTTGCCGCTGGTCCCATTCCGGTCCTGAGCCCGACAGGCCTGCTCGCGCTGCTTACCTCGAAATCGCCGCCCGCTGCGCCGTCTGCGGCAGAATCCGACGCGGCTGAAGTAGCTCAACGGAAAGAGGGGAAAGCAAATTGACGCCCAACAAGGCGTTCTTGAAAGCGGGCACTCGTTGGTGTTCAGGCTTCGGATTTCCAGCAGATTCAGGGAGGCCAGCAGATTGGGATTCTGCATGGCACTGCTCTTGTAAGAAGGAACGCGTGGTTGACTGACGCGATGGATGGGTGCTGTTTTCCTTCTCCATAAAGTCAATCTGTTGGCCTCCCTGAATCTGCTGGAGAAAATGTGTCTGCATGAAGCGGTCGGGGAACGAAGTAGCGGCCGACGCCAGACGGGCGCAACGCTCATCCAGCCGCACCTGCGCGAAACCGCCGTGCTGTTCGATCAAGGCGAAGAGAATTTCCCCAAACACCTCAGCGGGCGAAGAGAAAAGGCCGTGTGGGAAGCGATCGAGAAAATCGAATCCGCCCAGGATCGCCCCGACTTAGAGCGGCTGAAGTAGCTCAGCGGAACCGGAGAGGTCGCGCCGATGCCAACGAGTCCTACGTCGCCAGCGAAGACTGAATCTATCCTGCAACAGTCCGAACGCATGAACGAAGTCTGGCGCGAAGTCCGGAGTTGGCCGGTCAGGTAACCTGTGCGGCGGTCAGTCTGTCCTTGGCGAACATGTTCTACGTTGTGATTCGGCCGGGTTTGCCGCTGGTCCCATTCCGGTCCTGAGCCCGACAGGCCTGCTCGCGCTGCTTACCTCGAAATCGCCGCCCGCTGCGCCGTCTGCGGCAGAATCCGACGCGGCTGAAGTAGCTCAACGGAAAGAGGGGAAAGCAAATTGACGCCCAACAAGGCGTTCTTGAAAGCGGGCACTCGTTGGTGTTCAGGCTTCGGATTTCCAGCAGATTCAGGGAGGCCAGCAGATTGGGATTCTGCATGGCACTGCTCTTGTAAGAAGGAACGCGTGGTTGACTGACGCGATGGATGGGTGCTGTTTTCCTTCTCCATAAAGTCAATCTGTTGGCCTCCCTGAATCTGCTGGAGAAAATGTGTCTGCATGAAGCGGTCGGGGAACGAAGTAGCGGCCGACGCCAGACGGGCGCAACGCTCATCCTGCCGCATCGGCGCGAGACTGCCGTGCTGTTCGACCAAGGCGAGAGGCGAGAAAGATTTCCCCAAACACCTCAGCGGGCGAAGAGCAATCGCCGTGCGGGAAGCGATCGAAAAAATCGAATCCGCCCAGGATCGCCCTGACCATCACAAGCTGGGTAGGGCCTTTGAAACCAAGGTCGGTCCAGGTATAGTCGGGCAAGGCAGGAAGAGACCGCCGAGCGTCTGGAGTACCGCAAAATGGAAGAGGCCAAGCAGGCCGTCGAGATCGTCGCGCGGTTCAAGATGTTGGGCAAACTGTCTCCCGAGACTAGCCAGTAGCGCGGCAGGGCTGCCAGCCCCACGCAAAAACACTCAAGCCGTTCGGAGAGATGATCCATGTTGCTTCTGATCAAGAGTGACGACCTGAGGAGGGGAACGCGGACCGGCTTCGGCCGCGGCGTCCTTCGCTTGCCGGCCGTCGCACTCGCGGTTGTCGTGATCGTATCGCTGATGTTCGCGTCCGCGTACGGTCAGGACATGAAACTGTGGCCCGACGGAGCGCCGGGGGCCAAGGGCGCCGACACAAACGACACCCCCACGCTGAAGTTGTTTTCGCTGCCCGAGAACACCGAAGGTCCGGCCCCGGCCGTACTGCTGATCCCCGGCGGCGGGTACAAGCATATCTCGGGTTACGGCACGTACTGGGATTTCTTCCAGACGCGTCCGGTGCGGTTCTTCTCGCTGAAATATCGCCTGCCCGTGCATGGTTATCGACACCCCATCTCGCTACAGGACGCCCAGCGGGCTGTGCGGACCATCCGCGCTAACGCGAACCAGTGGAACATCGATCCCAACCGCGTGCTGGTCGTGGCCTTTTCGTCCGGGGGGCACGTGGCCACGACGCTGGCGACGCACTTCGACTTGGGCCGAGCCGATGCGGAAGATCCCGTCGAGCGAATGAGTTGCCGGCCGGACTATATGGCCTTGTTCTGCCCGGTCATCAGCATGAAAAGCCATCCGCACCGCCCCTCGGTGGACCGCCTGCTGGGAAAGGACCCCGATTCGAAGCTGATCGATGAACTGTCCAACGAACTGCAAGTCACCGCGGACACTCCGCCGGCGTTCCTGGCCCACGCGAAGGATGACACGCTGGTCCCGCCGGAAAACAGCATCCAGTACCACGAGGCCCTGAAGAAGGCAGGAGTCGCCGCGACGCTGAAGATCTACCGCGAGGGCGGCCATGACGTGACGCGAAAGCCCAACCCGTGGAAGGCCGACCTGGGCGACTGGATCAGCGAGAGCGGCATCCTGCCCGAGGGCGTGGCGCGACCGCTCCCGGGAGCGTCCAAGCTCTATGAGCCGACCACCGATTACACCGTCCAGGATCTCGCCGGCTGGGAAGTCTACGTGCATAACTCGCTGCTGCCCGACGGGGAGCATGCCGAAACGGGGGCCGAGGCCATCGAGCGTCTGACCGACGCCCTGCTCCGTTTGAAAACATGGATCCCCGCGGAACCGCTGGCAAAGATGTTGAAGGTCAAGGTCTGGCTCGAGTGGGACTCGACGAACGGCCCGTGGGGCAGGACGTCGGGCTACCAGTATCATCCGGGACGCGACTGGCTGGTGGATATGGACTTCAATCCGGAGAAGCACAAGTGTGTCGAGTTTGGCAACGCGGCGTCGTTGGCGAAGAGGTCTCGCGACGCGGCGGTCAGCGTCCTGTTGCACGAATTGGCTCACGCGTATCATGACCAGATACTCACATTCGACGACCCAGATATCCTGGCCGCCTACAAACGGTGCGTCGAGGGCACCACGTATCCGGAGCGAGATTGGGTCAAGAGCAACCACAAGGAGTTCTTTGCGGGCGTAACCACACGCTACTTCGGAACGAAAGACGAACGCGAAGCGGTAGGGCAGCGCGATCCGGTCCTCGAAAAACTTCTGCAGAAGATCTGGGGCAGGCCGCGAGCCACGATCGATACGCCGAATTGATCCGCATTGATCGGTTCCCATGATGATCGACGATTATCTGCTGTTACCTGTCACTCGACCGACGAGTGCAACCCTTGTTTCAAGAGGAAGAAGATGTTTCGCCAACTCTTATTATCGTGTGTGTTGCTGGGTGTGCTTTGTCGCGGAACGGTTTGTGCTCAGCAAGCCCAGGACAAGATGCCGCGCGAAGATGTCGTCCAGGTCCCGGCCATCGGACAAGGCTTGTGCGTGAGTAATATCTTCCAGACGAACATGGTCGTCCAGCGCGAGAAGCCGCTGAACATCTGGGGCTGGGCCGACCCGGGCGAAGAGGTCACCGTTTCGTTCGCCGGCCAGCAGGCGAAGGCCCAGGCGGCGGCCGACCGGTCCTGGCAAGTCACCCTCGATTCGATGCCCGCCAATACCACGCCCCAGACGATGACCGTCAAAGGAACGAGCACCACACTGTCGCTGGAGAACATCCTCGTCGGCGACGTCTGGATTCTCGGCGGGCAGAGCAATATGGAATTTCCGATCAGCAACGTGGATGACGGCGAGTTGGAGATCGTTTCGGCGAACTTCCCGCAGATCCGACTGTTGACGATGCCGCAGGGCAAGGGGTTCGATTCCGTCAAGAGCTTTGAACGCCTGCACGAGTGGAGTTCCTGGTCGAGCCGTCATTTCCGCAAGGGCGATTGGGATATCTGCTCGCCCGAGACCGTACGGGAATTCTCGGCCATTGGCTATGTCTTCGGGCGAAGGTTGTTCATGGCCAGCGGCGTGCCCATCGGTCTGATCGACACGTCGATCGGCGGAACCACGGTCGAAACGTGGACACCGCAGGAGGTGCTGGCGAAGATCGACGGCGAAGAAACCCGCGATCTGCTGAAAGACTGGAACGATCGAATCGCCGCGTTCGATCCTCAGGCCGACCTCGAGTCGCGGATTGCGAGCTACGAGAACCGTATCAAGAATCTCCAGGCCAAGGGCCAGCCTGTGCCGGCGGACCTCGAGCGTCCCAGCGACCTGCGACCCGGCCCGGCGGCCGACAGAAATCGCCCCGGCTATTGTTATGCCAGCGTGATTTGGCCCCTCGAGGGACTTACGGTTCGCGGCGCCGTTTTCCACCAGGGGTTCAACAACTGCTTCAACGGTTCCGCCGGAGCCAGGATGTACTACCAGGTCTTCGGGACCATGATCACAGCCTGGCGTACGGCGTTCAGCGATGCCCAGATGCCGTTCTGCATCATCTCATTATGCACCGCAGGTGAGCCGCAGACCCGAGAGAACTTTCTCCCGCCGATGTACGATGTCGGTGCGCTCATTCGCGAGGCGCAGTACAAGACGTTCCGCGATTTCTATGACGCCGGCGATCCAGGGATCGGGTTCGTCAGTAGTTTCGACCTGCGAAAGAGCTGGTATCACCCCCAGATCAAGGTCCCGGCAGGCGAGCGAGCCGCCAAGTGGGCGCTGGTTCGGCAATACGGGATCCTGCAAGGCAGGGATGCCGATCAGTACTGGCTGCCCCCTTCGATCACCGACGTGAAGACCGTCGACGGCACGATCCGGCTGACGATGACCACCGAGATCAAGACCAAAGACGACAGTGACATTAACTTGCTGGGGTTCGCCATTGCCGGCCAGGATCGCCGCTTCTATCCCACCGACGTCCAGTATTATACGGACGGCTCGGTCGATAATCGCAATCAACCCAAGTATCAACGGAACGTCCTCGTCCTCACCAGCCGGTTCGTGCCTCAACCCGTGCATTATCGCCATGCCTGGGCGCGGAATCCGATGTCGAACATCGTCAACACCCGCGGTGTGCCCCTGGCCACCCAGCGCAGCGACGATTGGATTCTCGAAGAGACTCCCGAGAAAATCGACACGCCGGAAAACATGCCGGAAGACGCCGCCAAGAGGTTTGCCGCGGGCCAGATTCGCAAGAAACTGGAATTCGCCGATCTCGAACGCCGTATTCAGGAGGCCGAAGCGACGATCGCGGAGCTGAAGCCAATCCTTGAGAAGGCCAAGGCCCAGTGAAGAACCACACACGTCAAGCGACAACGTTGGCAGAGTTGCTCAACGAAGAAGGAAAGGAATGGGAATGCAAACACAGGGAAGACCGTTTATGCTCTGGTGCGTCACCGTTGCGGTCATGTTCTTTTCTCAGGTGGTACCGTCCTCGGCGACCGGTGCTCCTCCTCGGCTGGCCATCCCGGATTTCACTCAGGGAGACGGGGTTCCCGAGCACGCCAGTCACGACTGGAACCTCGGAGCCACCGGAGCCCGTGGGTGGATGTTCTGCGACAAGCTGGTCACGACCGACGCGCGGCAGATCCATGTCACCCAGGTGCAGAGGCATTCTCCTGCCGACGGGATCCTCGCGGTCGGCGATGTAGTCATGGGCGTTGCGGGCAAGCCGTTTTCCTACGACCCGCGCACCGAGTTGGGCCGGGCGCTCACCACGGCCGAATCCGAGGCCGGTGGCGGAAATCTGTCGCTGATCCGCTGGCGAGCCGGCACAAGCGAGAATGTCATCGTGAAACTGCCGGTGCTGGGCACCTACAGTGCCACGGCGCCTTACGAGTGCCCGAAGTCGCAGCGCATTCTCGAACAAGGGTGCAAGGCTCTGGCGGAACGTATCGCGGATCCCTCGTACCGGGAAAACGCGATCCCGCGTTGCCTGAACGCGCTCGCCCTGTTGGCCAGCGGCCGGGCGGAGTACCTGCCCTTGGTGCGGAAGGAAGCGCAGTGGGCGGCGGACTTTTCGACCGGTAGTTTCCAGACCTGGTACTACGGTTACGTCATGCTGCTGCTCTCCGAGTACGCGATGGCGACCGGCGACGAATCGGTCATGCCGGGCCTTCGACGTCTTGCATTGGAAGCCGCCAACGGGCAGAGCATCGTGGGGTCTTGGGGCCACGCGTTCGCCGGTCCGGATGGCCGGCTGGGTGGCTATGGCATGATGAACTCGCCGGGCGTACCGCTGACGATTTCGCTGATCCTGGCGCGCCAAGCCGGGGTGGACGATCCGAAAGTCGGTCAGGCCATCGAGAAGAGCGCGCAACTGATTCGCTTCTACATCGGCAAAGGCGCGATTCCCTACGGCGATCATCACCCCTGGATCCAGACCCATGAGGACAACGGCAAATGCGGGATGGCCGCCGTGATGTTCGATCTGCTCGGCGAGACGGAAGGGGCGGAGTTCTTTTCGCGAATGAGCGTCGCCTCGCACGGGCCGGAACGCGACACGGGACACACGGGAAACTTCTTCAACCTCTTGTGGTCGGTGCCGGGCGTGGCCCCCTCCGGCCCCCATGCGACCGGGGCCTGGATGCGAGAATTCGGCGCCTGGTATTTCGACCTCGCACGATGCTGGGACGGAACCTTTACGCACCAGGGGCCTCCCGAGATCGGGAACGACAAGTACTCGGGCTGGGACTGTACCGGCGCGTACCTGCTGGCCTATGCGATGCCGCTGAAGAAGATCTATCTGACCGGCAAGCGTCCTTCGGCGGTACCCCAGCTCGATCCGGCCGCCGCCGAAGCTCTGATCCTTGACGGACGCGGCTGGAGCAACAAGGACCGCAACAGCTTCTACGACGCGCTGGACCAGAAGGAGCTGCTGCGCCGGCTAGGCAGTTGGTCACCGATCGTCCGCGAGCGGGCTGCGATGGCGCTTGCCCGCCGCGAAGATGCGCCGGTGACCGAACTGGTCAAGATGCTCCACTCCCCACGGCTGGAACTCCGCTACGGCGCCTGCCAGACACTCGCGCTGCTGAAAGGCGCCGCTGCCCCGGCGGTGCCGGTCCTGAGCGAATCCCTTCGACACGACGACCTCTGGCTCCGCGTCAAAGCGGCCGAAGCGCTGGCCGCCATTGGCGAGCCTGCGATGTCGGCCGTCCCGGAACTGCTGCAGCGGCTTGCGAAAGGCCCCTCGAAGAACGACCCGCGAGGGATGGAACAACGCTACCTGTGCTTCGCCCTGTTCAACCGGCGAGACGGACTGCTCGGACGGTCGCTGGATGGCGTGGACCGAGCCCTGCTCGTGGAAGCCGTTCGCGCTGGCCTGCGGAACGAAGATGGACGAGCACGAGGCAGCCTTGGCTCGGTCTACGAAAATCTCAGCTATGACGAGATCAAGCCGCTCCTGCCGGCCATCCACGAAGCGATCGTGACGCCCGCTCCGAGCGGCATCATGTTCGCCAGCGGCATCCGTCTGGCCGGCATCGATCTGCTGGCCAAGCATCGCATCCGGGAAGGCATGCCGCTGTGCATCGAGATCATGGAGATTCAGAAATGGGGCAAACGCGAACGGATTTCCCGTTGCCTGAAGACCCTGGGCCAGTATGGCGCCGCCGCCAAGCCCCTGCTGCCCCAACTCCGGCAACTCGAAGAGGATCTCCTCGCCCATGAGGAGGCGCGGGGCCTCGAGCCGCAGATCGATCAACTCCGATCACTAATGGCGGATATCGAGAACGCCAGCGAAACCATCGAATTGCGGAGCCTGAACGATGCTTGAGTCAAGCACCGTTTGTTCCGAATGATCGTTGTCAAGGGCCGCCGTCTGCCGCGGCGGCACGTGGACCAAGGTGCCGTCGCCCAGGACCAGTTCGACCCACTCCCTGCTGCCCGCGGCCGCCAGAGGCACCTGGTCGAAGCCGGCTGCCGCGGGGGCGGCGAGATGTTCGCCAACGGCGTGCGGCTGAACGGCTTGACGATAACCGCCGATTTCCGCCGGATGCTTCGCAAGAGAGCTGTCCCACGGGCCATTGACGCGCTCTGAATTCGTTGCTAGGATCCTGACGGCGATGGGGTTCGCCATGAACCGCCGCAGGTCCGCCATATATCTGCGGCTGATGACTCCTACCTCGGTGAGGCGATTTCCGGTAGGGGAAGAACGCGCAAGGCACTGACCCCGCCGGGAACCGGTTATTCCTGGTGGGGTTTTCTTTGCGCTCTGGCCCAGAGACGTGTGCGATGAACGTGATTACGATCACCCGCGAATTTGGTTCCGGGGGGGCCGAACTGGCTCGCTTGCTGGCCGCGGCGCTGGGTTGGAACCTACTGGACCGCGAGTTGTTGCACAGCGCCGGACAGGTGGGCGAAATCCCCGACGCCGAACTCGAGCGACTGGACGAACAGGCGATCTCGATGTCCGACCTGTTCCGGCTCCGTCCGCCGCACCAGAAATACCTGGACGGATTGCGGCGGGTCGCCGTGGAGGCAGCCGAACGGGGGCGGGTGATCTTGGTGGGCCGCGGCGCCCGGCATCTGCTGGGCGAGCGGTCGGGCTGTTTGCATCTGCGGTTGGTGGCGCCCCAGGCTTGGCGGGCCGAACGCTTGGCGCGGCTGGAAGGCAAGGCACCCGAAGTGGCACTGGCCGAATGCATGAAGGTGGACCGGACGCGGCGGCGTTTCCATCGCTGCTTCTTTGGAGAGACGGCCAACGACTCGTCGCACTATGACTTGGTGGTCAACACCGGGCGCGTGCCGTTGCAGGACGTTGCGGACACCATCGTTGAATTGGTGCGTGTTCCCGTTCATGCCTCTCCTGAAATCGGTCATGGAGAAAAAGGGGACGGCTCCGTTTCCTCCGCCAAGCGGGTTCTGACGCTCTCGCGCGAGTTCGGGGCGGGCGACCAGGGCTTCGCACCGCCGCTGGCGGAGCGTCTGGGACTGCGAATCTACGACCGCAAGCTGTTGGAACGCCAGGCCGTCCGGTTGGGCGTGCCGGAATCCGAATTAGAGAAGTTCGACGAACAGCCTGCGGGAGTGTTCGGGCAGTTGCTGCCGGATAGTTTCTACCACAAGTACATCAAGGCACTTGAACAACTGAGTCATGAATTGGCGGACGGCGGCGAGGTGCTGCTGGTGGGCCGAGGCGGCAGTTGGTTCCTTCGCGACCGTCCCAACGCTTTCCACGTCCACTTGACCGCGACGCTGGCCACTCGGGTGCGCCGCGTGATGGAGTATCGCTGGGTCCGCGAGGAGGTGGCGCGGAAGCTGATCGCCCGCAGCGATGCGCAACGCCGCAGTTTCTGCCACGACTGTTTCGGTGCCGATTGGACGGATCCGCTCGAATATCACCTGACGGTCAACAGCGGACGACTCGGACCGCTGGCGGTGGACGCGGTCGCTCGGGCCGCCCAGCGGCACTGGAGCCGCCGGGGCGCGGCAAGGTCGTGAAAACGTAGCACGGGACCGGTTACGAGGGGATGGAGATCTGGCATGGGAGACTGGCTGCAAGCGATCGACGCCTGGACGCACGCCATTCTTGCGAACCGGTTCGTGGTCTTGACCCTGGGCGGGGCGCTGGGGACCAACGCCCGCTACTTGCTCGGTCGCTGGGTCGACGAAGTCGCTGGGGGGCGCGGCTTCCCGATGGGCACGTTTGTGGTCAATGCAACCGGTTCGTTTCTTGTGGGCTTGGTGGCGGTGATCGTGCTCGAACGACTCCCGCCGTCGCAGCAGATGTGGTATCTTTTTCTGGGGACCGGGTTCTGCGGCGGTTTCACCACGTTTTCGACGTTCGAATGGGAAACATTCAAGCTGGTCCGCGACGGCAATTTCGCGTTTGCTTTGCTGAACATCGTGGGCAGCGTGCTGGTGGGGTTCCTCGGGGTGATCCTTGCGGTCGCTGTCGCCGGACTCGTGTTTCCGCGGCGGTGAACTGGTCAAGCCAAGACGCGTCAAGCCGGAAACGAGGGATTATGAAAATCGAAGCCGACGCCAAGCTGGTAACCGTGTACGTCAACAGCACGGATCGTCACCACGGTCAGGCCCTGTACGCGGCCATTGTCCAGTTGTGCAAGGATCGGGCCATGGCCGGGGCCACCGTGACGCGATGCGAGGAAGGCTTCGGCGCTAGCGGACGGATTCACACGACGCGTCTGATGGAACTGGCCGAGAACCTGCCCGTCCGCATCGAAATCGTCGACATCGAGGAGCGCATCGCTCCGTTCCTGGCGGCGTTGGAGCCGATGATCGGCGAGGGGCTGGTGACGGTCTCCGACGTCCGCATCACCCGCTATCTTCGCGATCCGAAACATCCGCCTGGATAGCCTGTGCGTGCGACCGACGCGTTTACCACTGGAACGCGATTATTCGTCGATCCGATGAGCGTCGATCAGCGGTTTCTTCAACCGTTCAGGAAGGGGATGACGATGAGTGACCTCGCGCGGCATTCCGCGGACGATGCTCCTTTGTCTCAGGAAGGCTACCAACGAATGTCGGCAGCGTTCGGAAACCAGCGGAGACCTGCAAGGTTCCAGCAGGAACCGGCTCGCCAGGGTATCCAATCGCTATTGACAAGGCAGCGCCTCGGAGCACGGCCCTGGCGGACAGTCGCCGCTGTCGGAAACGCAGGGGAAGGGCAGCGGTGAGGGCGCGGCGTAGCCGTAACAGGCGGTGCCGCTGTACCCGGTCGGCCCACCGAATCCACCGATCGACTTCTCCAATGCCGCGATCGTCTGCCGCAGTCCGGCCTCCAGTCGGTGGTAGTTGACTTCGTACCGCAGCAATTGTCGCCAGTTGTCAAGCAGTTGCAGGAAATCCACCTCGCCAACCTGATATGCCTGACTGGATACCTGGAACGTCTGTCGGGCTTTGGGCAGGATCTCCTGCTCGAACAGCGTTAACAGATCCTGCTGGCTGCGGGCCTGGGCGAACAGATCGGTGACTTCCTCCAAGGTGCCATCCCGCAGGGCATCGTACTCGCGCGCCGCAGCCACCGCTTTCGCTTCGGCCGATCGGATGCTATTGTCCAGTCGCTTGTGGTACACGGGCAGATTGACGCCGGCGGACAGCAGCAGCGAGTCCTGGCCGTTGGCAACGCCGCTCAGGCCATGATCGGCCACGTCGATCCAGGACAGGCCCACGGTCACGTCGGGTTTGTAGTCCAGCCGCGCCAGGTCGACGGCTCGCCGGTCGCGTTCCAGGATGGCCAGTTGTGCGTGCAATTCGGGACGCGCGGCGACTGCTTGCCGGTGGAGCCAGTCCAGGTCACCCGGGATGTCCGCCGCAGGCAATTCGTCCAACGCGGCCACGGCGGCGCTGGGGGAAACGTGCAGCAGCCGAGCGAGTTTTGCCCGGCCGCTCAGCAATTGCTGCTGCAAGCGAATCCGTTCGTTTTCCACATGGACCAGCTCCAAGTCGGCTCGCAGCACGTCCTGTTGGCTCGCGCGGCCCGTGGCGTACCTTGCCTCGGCCACGCCCCGGATTTCGCGGAGAAGCTGTTGTTCCGCTTGCGTGACCTTGATCGCCTGCTGGAGGAAATACAGTTCATAGTAAGCCCGTTTCACCTGGGCCACCGTCGTCAACTCGACCGCAGCCAAGTGTGCGCGCGCTACGTCCGTCTGGCTCTCCGCGACGAGCGCGCGTGTTTCCAACTTACCGAACCAGGGCAGCTTCTGACTGGCCGAAAGCATCGACCGCTGCTGCCCAGCAGCCGTTTGCACTGGCTCCGGCTGGATGGTGACGGCCAACATGGGATCCTGGAGGCTGGCCGCGACGGGAACTTCGTAAGCCGCCGCTTCGGCTCGTTTCCGCGCGGCTTGGATCCCAGGATTTTGCCACAGGGCGATCTGGACGTACTCATCGACCGAGCGAGGGCCATCCCAGTCCGGGTACGCGGGCGGAAGAGCAGCATCAACAAGACCCGAATGGCACCACGATTGGTGAACGGTTTGCTCGACCTGCGCGAACTCCGGATCGCGGATCAGGCGTGGTGTGCGGCAACCGGCCGCCAGCACTGCGGCGACGAACGCGTAGATCAGACATCGCGGAACCATCCGTGGTCTCCCGCCGTGAAGGCAGCCCAAGCAGGCCGAGGGCGACATGCGCGAGCCGCGGCCGTGCGTTGTTTGCAAACCGCTAAGGTTTCTGATCGACAATTCGCGCCGATGCAGCAGCCTTGATCGGAGCGATGCGTGTTTCTGCTACAGCCGCTCCGAACCGCACGGCCGCTAGGATCCGAAATCCGTCGCCGGTTGTAACGGTTATTCCGTCTGCGACCTCAGATAGGCAGCATATCGCTGGTCCACTGCCTTCAGATACGGTGCTGGATCTGCTTCGATCTTCTCGGTACAAGGAGGGCAGCAGACAAAGACGATCCGGCCGTGGACGATTGTCCACTTGGGCTTCTCCGGCAAGGCGTTCTTCATCACCGGGCAGATCCCCTGGGCTTTGGCGAAGTTGGCGTGAATGGTCACCCAGTGCTCGGGCTTGACCTCAGCGTTTAGGCAGCCTTTGCAGCACAGGAACACCTCTTCCTTGCCAATTCTGACTTTGACCGGTTGCCCCATCGAGCCCAGTTTCTGGCCCGACACGGGGCAGATGCCTTGCACCGCGATCCGTAATTGGTCGCTACTGGGATTCTCAGCGGCCGTGCCTGGGGACAACATCATCGTCGCGCTCAGCAATGCCACGGAAAATGCGTACTTCATCATTCATCCTCCTCGGGAGTAAAGCGAACCTCGGGGGGCCGCAGCAAACAGGAAAAAACCTACACCGCAATTCTTGTTCTTTCGCAATGCGTTTACGTAGCTGGGGCGTTGTCCTCCACGGGGCGTTCGTCGCGGGCCGACCAGAACGAGTCCTGGAGACCGGCCCGCATCTTCAGTTCCATGTAGCCGCAATACAGGGTCGGCACGATGAAGGTTGTAAACGGTTCGACTAGCATGCCGCCGAACACCGGCAACGCCATCGCCCGGGCCACGTCGGCGCCGCGGCCGGTGGAGAGCAAAACCGGCAGCAGCGCGATCAGCGTGGTCGCCGTGGTCATCGCGCACGGCCGGATGCGTTTCAGGCCCGCTTCGTAGATCGCGTTGCGGATGTCTTCCACGTTGGAGATGGTCCGCCGCTTCAATACCTGCTGGATGTACGTCGCCATCACGATCCCGTCGTCCGCTGCGATGCCGAACAAGGCGATGAAGCCGACCCAAATCGCCGTGTTCATTTCGACGCCCGCCCACGCCAGCGCGATCATGCCTCCGGCGGCCGAGACCGGGATGCCGGAGAACACGACCAGCGCCAGGGAGAAACTCCGGAAATGCAGATAGTGCAGCAAGTAGTTGATCGCGATGACTGCCGGGATGATCCACAGCAGCCGGCGATTCGCTTCGATTTGGTTTTGAAACGAGCCCACTGCCTGGATTTCGAAATTGCCTTCGGGGAACTTCAGTGCGCCGTTCTCCCGGGCGCTGCGCAACGCCGCCATCACGGCTTCGACGGTTTCCAGGTCGCCCGCGGCCCCGGAGGGCGAGAAGGCGACGTGGGCCACCAGGCGTGCGTTCTCGCTGTTGATGGCACCCGGTCCCCACGTCGTGGCGATCTGCGCGAGTCGCTCCAGCGGCACGACTTCCTCGGCGTGAGTCACAACGGGCACGCGTCCCAGTTCGTCGACCCGTTCGCGGACGTCGCGTTGAAAGCGGATCTGGATGGGATAGCGTTCGCGTCCTTCGACCGTCGTGGTGACGTCCAAACCGCCCAGTCCGGCCGAGACGATCTGGTTGACCATCATGGTATTCATACCGTAGCGAGCCGCCTCCTCGCGATCCACTTCGAACTCGAAATACGGCTTGCCCATGACGATATCTGGGTTGACAGTGCCCGCGTTCACATGCGGCAACCGCTTCAGGCGATCGGCCACCGCCAAGGCGGCTTGCCCCAGTCCCGGCAAAGTATCGCCGTAGATCCGTACCGCCATCGAGGCTTTGATGCCGCTCTGCAGCATCACGACGCGCCCTTCGATCGGTTGCAGCGGCGACGCGGGAGTGATTCCCAGCACGGTCGCGACGGCGTTGATTTCGTTCCAGATCTTCCGTTCGGTCATTCCCACCCGCCATTGGTCGCGCGGCTTGAGCATCACGTAGGTTTCGATCATGGCGGCCGGGGCCGGATCCAGCGCCGATTCGATCCGGCCGATCTTGCCCAGGACATTCTGGACTTCCGGAATCCGTCCGATCAGGACATCCTGGGTCTGCAGGACTTGCATCGCCTGCGAAAAACTGGCAGCCGGATACAGGCTGGGCATGTAGAACCAACTGCCTTCGTCCAGCGCAATCCAGTCGTCCGACTCCAAGCCAGTAAAGGCGTGCTTGGCGGTCACGTAGCCGGGCACGCCGTTCAGGTCGGCGCCCAGCGCGGCGCAAAGCCGCTCGACAGGCCGCAGCACGGTCGGCAGCCCCAACCAGGCACCCAGGCCCATCACGAAGATCATTGCCGGCAGCGACAGCATGGCCAGTTTGTGACGCAACGCCAAACGCAGTCGGCCAGCATACAGCCACAAGACGAAGCGGCTGACCGGGTTGCTCTCGATCGGCCGGATGGTCTCACGCGACATCCACAGCCCGGCGAGGAACGCGATCCCGGCGACGACGGCCGTCGCCCAATGCGGGCTCATTCGCGTCCACTCCCCGATGTGGTCGCGCCCCACGAAATGACACAGGGCAGCCGCCGCGGCGGCCAGGGCGATGGCCGCCGCGAAACCCGACCACCGAGGCATGCGAGAGCTTTTCAGGAACACCCGGCACAACATCGGGACGACCGTCAGCGCCACGATCAAACTGGCGGCCAGCGCGGACGTCTTGGTCCAGGCCAATGGGGCGAACAGTTTGTAATCCCGTCCGGTCAGCAGGAACACGGGTAGGAAACTGACGATGGTGGTGCTGATCGCCGTCATAACGGCCGGAATCACTTCGCCCGCGGCTTCGCGAATGACCGCCAAACGCCGCTCCGATCCGCCCGGTTCGCCCGCCGCTTCCCATTCCCCCAAGGCGTCGTAGATGTTCTCCAGCACAATGATCCCCATATCCACCATCGTGCCGATGGCGATGGCGATACCGGCCAGCGACATGATGTTGGCGTCCACGCCAAACAGCTTCATGCTGAGAAAGGCCATCAACACCGCCATCGGCAACGTAATGGCTACCACCAAGCTGGCTCGGACGTGCAGGAGAAACAGCACCACCACGACGATCGTGATCAGGATCTCCTGCCCCAACGCTTCGCCGAGTGTCCGGACGGTTTCGTCGATCAACAGGGTCCGGTCATAGATGCCCCGGATCTTGATACCGTCCAGTTCGGACTCCAACGCCTTGATTTTCTCCTGGACTCGCTGAATCACATCGCGGGGATTCTCGCCGTAACGCATCACCACCACACCGCCGACGGCTTCGCGGCCATTGAAGTCCAGCGCACCGCGGCGGAAGGCGGGACCGGTTTGAATATGCCCTACGTCGCGGACCCGGACCGGCACGCCATCCCGCGTGAACACGACCGTCGTTTCGATCTGCTCGAGCGTCTCAGCTTCCGTCTTGCCTGATCCGATGAACCCTTTGCCGCGGACCAGGAACTCCATGCCGCCCGATTCCACCGTCTTGGCGCCAACGTCGAGGTTCGAGGCTTTCACGGCGTCGACGACGCGACTGAGCGGAATTCGGTGGTAACGCAACGCATCCGGATCGATTTCGATCTGGTACTGGCGGACATAGCCGCCGATGGAAGCCACCTCGGCCACGCCGTCCACCGACTGCAACGCGTATTTGATGAAGAAGTCTTGTTTGGAACGTAGTTCCACCAAGTCCGTGCCCGGCGGTGCATCCAGCACGTAATAGTAGATTTGTCCCAGGGCCGTCGCGTCGGGAGCCAAGCGGGGCGTGACGTCGTCGGGCAGCGAACCGGCGACGGTGGTCAACTGCTCCGCGACTCGGGAACGAGCCCAATAGAAATCGATCGCGTCGTCGAAAGTGACCTGGACAAAGCTGAAGCCGAACATGCTCTTGCCTCGGACACTCTTGGCGCCAGGAACCGCCTGCAGCCCGACCGACAAGGGATACGTGATTTGGTCCTCGACGTCTTTCGGCGAGCGACCCATCCATTCGGTCAGGACAATCACTTGGTTCTCGCCGACATTGGGGATCGCATCCAGCGGCACCGTTTGCGTGGCGCGCCAGCCGAACACCGCGACGGCGGCGGCGGCACACAGGACCACCAGCCGCTCCCGGATGCAGAAATCGATCAGTTTGGCGATCACGGCGTCACCTCGACCATTGGCAGGTCCATCGGGGGCAAGTCCGTCGGACGCAAGTGGATGACCGGCTCCTCGTCAGCGCCGTCGACCTCCAAGGCGGGCTCTTGCGCCTTGGCAGGATCGATCAGCGAAGGTTTGCCCGACAATTGCATCTGCGAATCGATCAAGAAGTTGCCGTTCACCGCGACCCGTTCACCCGCCGCAACTCCCTGCAGGATCGCAATCTCGTCTCCGTTGCTGGCGCCCGGAACGACGCGGCGCAGCTCGAATCTGCCCGGTTCCGTCTCGACGTACACCACGCTGTTGCTGCCCGCCAGCAAAACCGCATTCCTGGGAACCACCAACAGTTCCGGTTCTGGATCCTCGCCGTGTCCGCTGGTTACCGGCAAGTCCACGGTAGCCGTCGCATAGTCGCCCACTCGCAGGCTTCCTTGCGGATTGGGGAAGACCACGCGGACGCCGACCGTGCGGGTGCGGGAATCCACGCTGGGATCGACGAAGGCAACTCGACCGGCAAACGTCCGGCCGGGCAGGGATTGCATCCGGGCCTCGACCTGCTGGCCGTCACGCACCAAGGCGGCGTCCTCGGGATACAGTTCCAGCATCAACCAGACGGACGCAAGATCCGCCAACCGATAGATCGCCTGGCCTTCTTTCACGTACTGGCCCTCGACGACCAGCTTCTCGATCACGGTTCCATCGATGGGCGCATGCAAGGGCAGCCGACTGCTTGCCTCTCCTTCGCGTTCCAAGGCGGCGATCTGGTCTTCGGTCATGCCGAACTCCCGTAACCGCTGCCGCGCACTTTCGTAGAGACCGCGTGCGGACTCCGCCGTGCCGGCCGGCGTCGATGTCAGACTGCGGTCCCAAGCCTGCTTGGCCAGCAGCAATTCGACTTGGCCGGAGTACAGCCGCGGCGAGTACAATAGAGCCAAGGGATCGCCCTGCTTGACGACCACGCCGGTAAAGTCGGCGTACAGCCGCTCCAGCCTGCCGTCGACATAAGCCGCGAGGGTCTTCAAGGCGCTTTCGTCGTACTGCAATTCGCCCACGGCGCGGATTCTCCGTCTCAGCGGTGCCGACTTGACGGCCGCCGTGCGGATGTTCGCGACGCGCCGCGCCACGGGATCGATCTGTATGGAGCGCGGATCCGTCGAGCCGGCGCTCGATGCCGTGAGAACCAGCTTCATCCCGCACACCGGGCAACGACCCGGCTCGGGCTGGGGCGGCACGCACATCATGGGGCAAATGTAGAGGGCATCGTTCGATGCGTTTGCCGACGTGGCGGAACTTGATTCGTCCGGATGGCCAGCGGAGATCCAGCCCAACCGTTGGGCGACGCCTAACGCCACCAGCAACAGCGCACCAACGGCCAAAAACAGGAGCGGCTGGATCATCAACTTCAGCCACCAGCGCAACGATTCGCGGCGCTGATCCGTCCGCTGCGAAGCAGCATTGCGGTCGGAATGATTCACAGCATTCATGGTCAGACTCGATCAACAAAATGGTAGTCTCGGGGCACTGGACCTTGGCCCGTTATGCCCAGATAAGACGCTGCGATCGTGGCGGTCGCCATCGCTATTTCCGCAACAAGACGAAGTCGCGCGGACGCGCCCAGCCTGTTGGCCCTGATGTTGAACAGGACTGCGCGCAGCGGTAGCGCACGAAGATTGGAGTCAGTTCCGCCAGCGGCAAAGAACGCATGGCTCGGGCAGATAGCAGACGTCCGCGACCAATTCCCACTTCGTCAGAGAGGTGCCATCGCCGGGCCTGACCATACCGGGTTCCGGGGACAGCACCGCCAGAACACCGGTCCACTCGCGCCATTCCGACGACGGAGTCCGTGGTTGTGGGACGGTAGGCTTGTCCGGCGCCGCGCAACAGCAGCGCGGAGCAGTCTTCTCTGCGGCACAGCAAGGCGGCAGCGTCTCGCCAGGCTGCGAACAACAACCACAAGCACACTGCATGGCGCGACACTGTCCGTGCGACACCGCCCCCAGACTCGTCGGCGGGATGAAACTCGTCGCGACCAACACCGCGATCAGCAGTCGCGGCACGAATTGTACTTCGCAGAACCGTCGCACGGCAGCCAATTCCTTTCCAAGAGCCTAAAGTCATCCTATTTGGCGAACGGCGATCGGTCAAGACGACTCGATGCCGCGATGCCGCGAAGCCGCCGTTCACGAGTTGTGCTGGCGGAGCCCGACTAAAGAAAGGATCGGTGGCCTTGTCGGTTCGTGATCGCAGATGGAGGCAAAGCAACGAGGGAAGCAGGTATCAATGTCGATATTGAAGTGGACCCCAGAAGCTGGACGATGGCGGCCGCTTGCTAAGCGAGACTCGAAAGGCCCTTCGGGGCGGTCTGAGCTGGTCCCGGGATTCGGCCCAAACCGCGACGCCGATGCCGCCCAGCGGGGAAACGAACCCTAGCAGGATGCTGTTCACCAACACCAGCCCCAAATCGTTATGCCAGTGAATTGGTTTGCCATCGTCGATGGCCGCCGGCGCGGAGCCGGCATCTCCCAGGCTGCCATCGGCGCCGGACGGAAGGCTCGTAACGGGCGTTACCGAGCGCCGATGGCGATCAGTTCGACGCGGGCGACTCCGGACGGCAGTTCCAGTTCCAGATGGTTGTCGCGGCGAGTCAAGAGTGCGCCGTGGGCCGGTTCGGCGAGCCTCCAGTCGCCGGGCGCAGCGATGGTCAGCCGGCCCGGTTCTTGGTCGGCGGATCGATCGACGATCAAGCGGTCTGGCGCAACGCGCAGGCTGGCCGCCTGTTCGGCCGTCAGCGTCCAGTTGCGGTAGCGGATTTCGCCGGCGGCGCCCAGCGCGAGCACCAAGCCGCTGCGCCGGTCTTGGACCGAAGCGGCGGTTCCGCGAAACTCGGCGCTATCGGCCTTCACCCGGATTTCACGCGCCGGCAGGAAGCAATAATCGGTGCCTGCCTCGCCCTGCACTCGGATGACCGCGCCGTCGCCGATCGTGCTGAACTGCGGCGCTGCCTCCGCGCGGAAGCGCGGGAACATCACGACGAAGTAGTCGCCGTCGCCGTCCAACCGCAATTGCAGCAAATCGCGATAGTCTTGGCCATTGACGCTGTAGTCGACGTAGCGATGGCCCCATCGCATCGTCCAACGCTCGGTCTCGCGCGGACTGGCGACGAAGTACTCCACATCGACGTCCAGCGGTCCCACAGCGGTGAACCGGTCGCCCGCGAGTCGCCGCGCCGCGGCCGCTTTGTTGCCCCCCGCCGCTGCGGTGAAGCCGTCTCGATCGGCCACTTCCTGCGGCGAACCCAGCCCCTCCGAAACCGTCCACATCTGCCACAGCGAAGGCACTTCACCGCTAACCGAATCGCGCAGCACAAGGTAGTTCCAACCGCCGGGATCGTCATCCTGGACGTACAGCAGTCGCCGGTCCCAAGCCAAGGGCCAGGCTGCCGGCTCGGCGACCGGCGGCCAATCGACCACGCCTTCCGGCTGTCCGTATGCTCCGCCGCTGAATCCGCTCAGGACGTAACGGCTGCTGAAATAGTCCTGGCGCGGCAGCGCGCTGAACTTGCCCGGCTCGACCGTGGTCCGGCAACCGAATTGGTCCTCGTTCCACGGCTGGCCCGTGCGCCACGACATCGCGGGAATCACGCGGGACATCAGCAACTGATGGCGTTCCTTGTACCCGCCCGGGAACGACCCGGCGACGGGGACGCCGCGCGCAAACCAGAGCGCCAGGCACCCGAGTTCCGAGTCCCGGGCGCCGGCACCCGTATTGGAATGCAACGCCAAGTAATTTTCGTGCTTGTCGCCCACTCCGTTGCGGAGAATCGGTCCGACCTGCGGAAACAGCTTCGAACGCCAGGCGGGCGTCTCCGCCGGCAGCGTCGGATCGAAATAGATCCGTTCGAATCCGCCCAGATGATTGGCCGTGTTGAACTCGTATGCCGTTTCGGCCCAGGCCCACTGCATCCAGCGCGAATACTGCGGGTCGGTTTCAGCGGTTGCGCGGGCCATCAATCCGAACAGGCCCCAGGGCACGCCCGCGGTCGCGCGGCCGATCGGCGGCGACGCCCGCCGCCCGCCGCGTCCGGGCAGCGGATCGCGCGGCGTATAGATTTGGGCCAGCCACAGGCACCATTTCTTCAGGTTCTCGTCCTGAAACAGATCGCCCATCCCGGCATTCTTCACTGCGACCGCCATCGACGTGAGGGCGAACGCGCTGACCTGCGAGTAATGGGCGCTCTCGTGCCATTCGCCCTCCGGACCGACCTCTTCGTCCAACCAGCGCCGCGCCCGACTCAACCCCGGCTCGACCCACTGGCGGGCGCACGGATGATCGGGGATTGCGCACGCCACGATGCCGCGCGCCAGCAGATACGACAAGCTCATGTTCGGGTTGTACGAGCGGTAGCCCCGTTCGATATCCCAGGTCGAAGGCCGCGCCAGGATGTAGCCCAGGAATGCCAGTTGCGAGCGGAACCGCTCCTTCTCCGCCCGGTCGACCAGTTCCGAACTCATGATCACGTCGTACAACGCGGCAACCGTCTGGGTGCTGCGCATCTTGTCAAAGTCGCCCAGCGCACCCAGATGCTGCCGCGCCCGATCGGCCAACCGCACGGCGGTGGCCGCGTCCGGATCGCCGCGCATCGTCAAGTAGACCTCGATCGCCTGAGCATCCTTGTAGCTGGGCACCGGTCGGATCTCTTCGCGGCTGAGGATGTCGCGCAGCGTCGCGGCGGCCTTGGCGGCTTGCGCATCCTGTTCGAGCCGCTGCCAGGCTCGCTGGAGGTCGGCGGGCGAGGCGAACAGCCGGGGATGCGGCCGATCGTCGGCGGGCCAGTGGAGAATCCAGTCCTTCACCTCGTCCAGCGGCGGCCACTCGGCCTTGACCTGGGCCAGCGACATGCGCCGCCGCTCGGCATACTCCGGCTCACGCTCCTCGATCGACCACTTCCGCGCGCCCGCCGCATGGTTCACGCGCAGCGCGATCTGGCCGTCGTCCGTCTTGACGACCGGCGCCAGCTTGTGCTGCCAGGTGCTCCAATCGCGCATCGTCCCCGCTTCGGCCGGCACGACCCACGCGCCCGGATCGTGGCTGGCCACGTGCAGTTCCAGCGGTCCGGCGCCGACTCGCATTCGGATCGAGGTCTGCGTCCAGGTGTTCCACCAATCCGCCCAGGGACTGAGCCGAGTCACGACGGGATCGCGATAATCGGCCAAAGGAATCTCCACCCACTCGCCCCAACTAGCCGCTTCCATTTGTGGCCGGTCGGGATACGCCTCGCGCTGCAGCACCAGCGTCAGGGGCGGTAAACCGGGGCTGAGCAGCAGGTCGATGCCGTCCTCGGGACAATCTTCCACGACGGCGGATTCCCAGATCACCCCGCCGGACCGCTGGTGCAACATGGCGCTCAGCCGCACGGTGTTGCCGTCTTCGTAGTGGTAGGCATAGTCGACGCGCGCCAGCACCGGTCCGGCCTCCGCCAACTGAGCCGACCAGCGGACGATCCGAGCGGCGCCGTACAGTCGGCTGCCGCCGAACCAAGCTCCATCGCCGCGCCGCAGGGCGATCAGCGGGCCGGGAACTTCGGCCGCCGCCCGCGGCGGGTCGAACGACTGGGAGCCCAGCCGCAATCGGGCGCCGAAGCGGTGCGTCGTCGCCTCCACGTGTTCTGCCTGAAGCTTGACGGTCAGGTCGCTGATCGGCGCGGGGTCCGCTGCTTTCGCCGGACCGTAGCGCACGGTGTACACGTTCTCGGTAAGCGGCGCCAGATCGGCGACTAGCCAAAGGCGAGCCGAGCGAACCGCGCCGGTCTCGGGCCACCGCTGGACGTCTGTCAGTTGCACCGGTTGCAGTCCATTCGGCCCCAGCAGCCGGATCGATTCTACGTCGCACGCCCCATCGGCCGCCGCAAACGGGTAGCCGATCAACTCGTCCGTCCACTGCCGATTCACGTACTCGCGCAACACGATCCGCTGCTCGCCCGCAACTGCTGGCCGCCAGATCCCCGGCCCAGCGCAAACCGCCATCAGGCAGAAGCATGCGGTAGCCACGCTCGCGAAAAGGTGACGACGTGGCGGATGCCCAGTTCGAGCAAGCGGCCAGTTTGGTGCCTGCGGCCTTCGCAGCGTGAGACGAAGGTGCAGTGCAAAATCGAGGGGAAGATCGCGAGAATGAGCGGACATCTCTTGTTCTACCGAAGAACTCGGCGATTCACCGAGAAGCTCCTGGAGGATTCGAATCTTCCCCAGCATTTCGCCCTCCTGTCGTCCCTCCTGTCGTCCCTGTTCCCGCGCGCTATCCAGTCCCCATTGATAATCGCGCTGTGCCTTTAGTCGTTGGTCGTACATTTGTTCGATCTCCGGAGCCAAGGAAATCGTTGCTTGCTGCAAATTATACTTCGTCAACTCCATCGGATGCATCTCGATGCCGCCAGAAATCTCTGTGCGATGCTCCGCGTCCGCCGGTCGGAATCGATGGTGAGCGATCCTGTCGTCGGGAAATAGGATCGTTGAAGTGGCCCCCGGAAACTGGACCACGGAGACCGCTTGGTTAGCGAGACCTAAGAGGCTTCCCTGGACGGTCTGCGGTAGGTCCGTGCGGCACGCCGGTGGTTACGTCGCCAGGCTCACGCTCTCTTGGTAAACCTCGTAGGGCGTCCTGTAGTCGAGTGCCTGGTGTCGCCGCTCGTGGTCGTAGATTTGAAAGTACCGCTCCAGCCCGTCATATAAACAGAAGATGTCGCAATCGGTCAGGATTCGCTGCCAAGGGCGAACGGGTGGCCCCGAGCGTTTTGCGCTGCTGCAGACCGCCGAACCATCTGGTGCAAACGCCCCCGCTTGAGCAGCGACGTTCTCAATTTCCGTTTGGAGCGAGGAAGACCGGCTGTTCTGCTCCGACACTTGCCGTCGAATATACGCTTGGTCTTCTCTGCAGAACCAGTCAAGAGGTACTTGGATGACGGTGCCCGCTGCACTGCAAAGCGAAACCTGCTGGTCACCAAGCAACCTGACGAACTCCGCCTCGCCGGAAAACGTCTTCGTTCAATCCCACCAGGCTCGGAGTTGTCCCATCGTTGTTCCTCTTGACGAATGATCCGAAGATTGTTCACTGGCGCGTGGCGCAGTCAATGTTCGACCTCGCGTTGGAGAAGTCTGATTTCGTCGGGCGTCAGGTGGAACAGGGCGTAGACGCGGTCGTTCAGGTCGGCTTCGGCGTCGGCCAGCGAACGGGTCAAGCGATCGACGGCCGCGCGGTTCTCGGCCAGATACGGTTCCCACTGGTCGGCCGTCCGCGGATCCTTCAGCGGGCTGGAGCGAAGTTTGAAACTGGTCTTCAGCGCCTGGCCCAATTCGTTCAGCGACAGCGTCCACCACTGCTGCGCCTTCTGATTCAACTGGCCAAGCGCCGCCCCCGCGGCGTCTTGACCGAACGCTTGTAGCAACCGGCGCTGGACCTTGGTCTGCAACTCGTACCGCTCCGTCGCCTGCTGGCCGCAGTTTCGGGCCAACTCCGCAATCGCCTGCCGATCGTCGTCCCTCGCCTCCGGGATCGGCACTTGCTGCATGTACTGAGCGAAGAGTCGGTACTGCCAGCGATCGCCGCGAAGCCGTAGTGGCTGCGCCGTCTTGCTGATGAAGAACCACGTGGCCCAAGAGTTCAGGATGCCGAGCAGGAAATAATCTTCGCCGGGAACCGTAAAAGCGGTGTTACCAAGATACAGTCCCGTGGTGTCCATGCTGAAGCGGGGCAGCTTGCTGATGTCGGGCCAAACGATCTTCGCCTTTTTGAACTCGTCCCAGTATCCGCATGCCCGCAACTCCCACCAGAACTTTCCCTGATCCTGTCGCTTGATGGCTCGGTCGCGGTGTTCGTTCAAATGGGCATAGACGGCAGGAAAACTGCGTTCGAACTCGCGTTCCGCATCGTCCTTGCCGGACCAAGGCCATGAATAGTCGCCGCTCGACTTGATGGCTAACAAGTACGACTCGGGGTGTTCGACGTACCATGGACGCAGGTTTGTACCCTGTACAAACGGTCCCATCAATTCCGCACTACGTGAATCTTGGCTGACTAACTCGGTACGAGTCCCTTCGTCGATGCAAAAGACCTCTGTCAATCCTGTCAACACTCCGCGGTAGATTCCGCCACCGGTGTACGCGGTAAGCGTACGACCGTTCTCGGACATTTTGCGCCGCAGTGCCAGCACCTCGTCCGCGTCCAACTCCCATGCTTCGGTTCCCAGGTGTTCGGTCCGCATCACGGGGGCGGCTTCGATCACTTCCGACAGGTTCTCCGGCGGACGTCCGCTGGTGAGCCACTTGAAGATGCGCATCTTGCCTGGGGCGGGCTGCTTTTCCAGCACGGCGATACTTGGCCGGATCATTTCGGCGTCTTCGAACGGTTGGAATTCGCCGAAGTCGACCATCGACTCGATGGCCGCGTTCTCGACCAGGTACTTGCGCAACGGTCCGCCGAAGTTGCCGCGGACCCAACTGCCCGAGGTGATGAACGCCAACCGCCCGCCGTCGCGCAGCACCTGCAAGCCGCGCTCGAAAAAGTAGGTGAAAATGTCGGCGACGCCGTGGTAACTTCGAAACGCGGTTTCCCAATGCGACTTATACGGCGCCAGCCATTCCTGTCGGATGTACGGCGGATTGCCGACGACGACGTCGAAGCCGCCGGCCTTGAAGACTTCGGGAAAGGCGGTCTGCCAGTCGAAGGCTTGTGGGTGGACGGCCGAATCGCTGACGACGCTGTTGCCGACGCGGATCGAGTGGTCCAGGCTGGTGAGCGGCTTGCCGCGATGAGCCGTCTTGATCCACAGGCTCAACCGGCAGATTTCGACCGCCTCGTCGTTCAGATCCACGCCGTACAGGTTGTTTTCCAGGATGCGCCGGTCGAGGTCCAGCAGCGGCCGTGCGCCGCGCAGTTCGGTCAGCCGGTCGTTCGATTGCCGGTACTCGGCGTACATCTGGTCGAACGCCTCGATCAAGAACGCGCCGCTGCCGCAGGCCGGGTCGAGCAGCCGGACGCCGACCAGTTCGTCTTGCCACGCCTCCCAGAAATCGACCAGCGCCGCGCGCTCGGGCTTCTTCAGCGTTTCGACGGCGTAGACCGCCGGGTCTTCCAGCGCGTGGCGCGCCGTCCCGCGCGCGGACTGTTGGTGCTTGTCCCGCAGTTGCTGGAAGCGGTCCCGCAGCGCGCCGCCGAGCGCCTGCTCGATGATGTACCGGGTGATGAACGACGGCGTGTAGAACGCGCCCTCTTTCTTGCGCCGCGTCTTGTGCTTGTCAGGCCCGGCCGGTTCGACTAAGCCATCCAGCTCGTTCCGCAGCCGTTCCAGGTCGGTGATCGATTGCTCGAAGATGTGGCCCAAAATCTCGACGTCGATGATGCGGCCCTGGCCCTCGACCAATGCCGTCTGATGCGCGGGCCGGTAGTCATAGTCGCCCAGATCGCGGAAGTACCCGCACACTTCGTCCGACACCCGCAGCGCGTCGAGCCCCAGATCATCGGCGAACAGCCCGCCGTTGTAGGCGTGGATGCCCAGCGCCGCGTTGCCGCGGTTGATCGCTTGGAACAGGCCGCGGAAGTTGTCGTAGATCGGCCGAGGGTGGTACGGGTCGCGGTGCTCGTAGGCCTTGCGGATCGTCTCGACGGGCAACAAGCCGCGGTCTTCGGCAAAGGCGCAGAACAGCACGCGGTCCAGCAGCTTCTGAGTGGATGCCAGCACGGCCTTGGGCGAGGCCTCGGGATTGTCCTGGCACAACCGGGCAAAGGCGTCTTGCCGCATGTCGCCGTACTGGACGTAGAACTTCTTGGTCAGTTCGCGGCCGACTTTCTCTGACTCGTTCAGCAGTTCGACCAAGTGGCAGCGTCCGCTGGTCGGCACCACGCGATCCGCGCCGAGCAGAAAGACGAATTTGCGCAACAAATTCTCGTTCTCGGCCAGCGCCTCGGCGTCGAACAACTCGTAGGTCTGCGTATCGGCGCCCTTGTAGTACAGCCGCGTTTGGCGCATCGAGGTGACGATGATCCAATCGCAGGTCAGATTGATCGCGTACTGGTATCCCTGCTGGACGGCCGACAGCTTGCGGCCAGCGTAGGGGCGGTCGAGCGGATCTTTCGTGCCTTTGCCCTCGACGGCCAGTACCGGCCGGTCGTGCCCGTTGAAGTCGCCCAAGACGGCGTCGGCGAATTTGCCGTCGACCTGGACGTGCTTCTCGCGCGACAGCGTATACCGCGCGCCGCCGTCGGCGGGCCGGGTGTATCCCAGCAGCGAGACGAAGTAGTCGGTCAGGAAATCGGGCAGCAGCTCCTTCTCGTTCAGCTTGTCGGCCCGCCCCGACGCGATCAGATCGGCCCAATGCGTCAGCTTCGCGCGCAGGCCGCCGACATGCTCCGGCAACGAGAACGCCGCCAAGTGCTGGTGAATCACATCCGGGCGAAACAACGGTTTTCGTTCAATCGGCACGGCAGTTCCTCGAAAAATCAGCCTTCTGCGCGGCCATCACTGGGGTGGATCGTTTCTCAAGGTCGGGATGCCAATGTAACAGATCGCTTTCGACAAGGCAGCGCCAGAGGTACCGGCTGTCCCGCGCGGGATGCTTACCTGAATTGCCCGGCCAGATGCAGTGGAGCGGACGGCCCGGAGATTTCTGGATCTTCCTCGCCGCCGGACGATTCGTAGACTCGGCGGCCGAACTTGAAAAACAACGCGGGCGTGACGATCTGGTCCAACAGCGTCGACATCAACAGACCGCCGATCACCACGACGGCCAAGGGATGCAGGATCTCCTTGCCGGTCTGGCCGGCGCCCATGGCCAAGGGCACCAAGCCGATCATCGTTGTCAAAGCGGTCATCAGAACCGGTGCAAGCCGTTCGAGACTGCCGCGGATGATCATCCGCTCCCCAAAGACTTCGCCTTCGTACTTCATGAGGTGAATGTAATGGGAGATCATCATAATGCCGTTACGACTGACGATTCCGATCAGGGTGATGAAGCCGACCCAATGGGCCACCGACAGATCGGTGGCTGCGATCCAGATCCCCGGCACTTCCCACCAGGCGGCCTCCGCCAGCGTTTCCGCGGCTGGGCGGTTCACCAGCAGCAGCGCGATGACGGACCCCATGGCTGCTTGGGGGATGTTCACCATCACTTGCAGCGCGGCTTGCCAGGAAGCGAGGCACTTGTAGAGAAGCAGGAAGATCGCGGCCGTCGCGAGACTGCCCAGCAGCAGCAGTCGCCGATTAGCGTCCTGCCGGGCTTCGAATTGGCCGCCGTACTCGACGAAGTAGCCGTCTTGGAGCAGCGGTTCGATCTTCTCGTCGACCGCCGCTTGGATGTCACGGACCACGCTTACCAGGTCGCGGCCCGCGGTGTTGCACTGCATGACGATCCGTCGTCGCACGTTTTCCCGGTTGATGGTGTTCGGACCTTGGGTGGCCTCGACGTCGGCCACCGAGCCCAAAGCGACCCGCGAGCCATCGGGGGTGCTGATCAGCGTTGCGCGGATGGCGTCGATATTGTTGCGGGCCTCCTCGTCAAACCAAACGATCAGGTCGAAGACGCGCTGCCCCTCGAGCACCTGAGATACGGTTCGGCCTTGCAGGGCGGTTTCCAGCGCCTTGGCGACGTCGGCCGGAGCAAGGCCGTAACGGGCAGCTTCCTGGCGAAGGATGGTTACCCGGACTTGGGGAATGTCCACCTGCGGTTCGATTTGCAGATCGACAACACCGGGGATCTCGGCCATGACCTCGGCGATGTCCTGGCCCCGGTCCCGCAGTTCTTCGAGGTCGCGGCCATACAGTTTGACGGCGATTTGCGAGCGGATGCCGGACATCATGTGATCGAGCCGGTGCGAAATCGGCTGACCGATGTTCACCTTGACGCCGGGAACCTCGGCGACGATGTCGCGGATCTCCGCCATGACCGCATCGCGCGGGCGGCCGACGATGTCGACGCCGAAGCGATGCAGTCCGGGAATCGCTCGCAGCACCGCGAAATGGATCCCGGGCTTCGGCCGTTCGGGTTCCATCAACCCGACGTCGATTTCCGAGAAATTGACGTTTTCGGCGTGCTCGTCCAACTCGGCTCGTCCGGTCCGCCGCGAGACGTGCTTGACCTCCGGGATGTCCATGAGCATGAGTTCTATCCGTTTGGCGATGCGATTGGATTCCTCCATGCTCACGCCGGGTGGGGCCATCGCGGCGATCGTGAGCGAACCTTCGTTGAAGCGAGGCAGGAATTCGCCGCCCATCCAGGCGATGCACGAGACGGACAACAGCATGAGAATCGCCACGACGACAAGCACGGCGGTGCTATGCCGCAAGGTAAATCGCAACAAGTGCCTGTCGGCCCACTTCAGCCCGCGGAGCAGCACCGGATCGTTCTCGCCCTTCAGAAACTTGGCGCGAGGAAGCAGGTACGACGCCAGCACGGGGGTGACGGTCAGCGAGACCACCAAGGATGCCAGCAGCGTGGTCAGGTAGGCCAAACCCAAGGGGGCGAACATCCGGCCCTCGAGTCCCACAAGCGAAAACAAGGGAAGGACGACCAGGACGACAATCAACGTGGCGTACACGATGCTGTTCCGCACTTCGCAGGAAGCCAGGAAGACCACCCGCAGCGGATTGTCGGGCGCGGGTTTGTGGTTGTTCTCCTTGAGCCGGCGGAAGATGTTCTCGATGTCGACGATCGAATCGTCGACCAGTTCGCCGATGGCCACCGCGAGTCCGCCGAGCGTCATGGTATTGACGGACACGCCGAAGTAGCTGAACGCCAACGCCGTGATGATGATCGACAGCGGAATCGCGCTGAGCGTAATCAGGCTCGTCCGCAGGTTTGCCAGAAAGAGAAACAGGACGACGACGACCCAAATCACGCCGTCGCGGATGGCCTCTTTGACGTTGTCGATTGCCGTTTCGATGAAGTCCGCCTGCCGGAAAATGCCGGTTGCGATGGCGACGCCTGCCGGCAAGCGTTGCTGAATGTCCGCCAACGCTCGGTCGATTCTGCCGGTCAGCACCAGCGTGTCGGCG
This sequence comes from Pirellulaceae bacterium, assembly GCA_023382975.1. Classification (GTDB taxonomy): domain Bacteria; phylum Planctomycetota; class Planctomycetia; order Pirellulales; family Pirellulaceae; genus SKKK01. Next base: position 4,662 of record JAHDXO010000081.1, on the reverse strand, counting down.
CCCGGTTGCTTCTGAACGGCCAGGATGATCGATGGTTCGCCTCCGATGCTTGCATCGCCGCGGCGCACGGGGCCGCCGTACCGGACGTCGGCCACCTGGCGGACGGTGATCGGGACGGGATCTCCCGCGCGGACCACGGTGTCCGCCACCTCGTCCAAGGTAGTTGCCCGGCCAATGATGCGGATCAAGGATTCGTGGGTCTTGCTGAGCAGGAACCCGCCGCCGGTGACGACGTTCGATTTTTCGACCGCCGCGGTCAGTTCGTCCAGGGTGACGTCGTGCCGGGCAAGTTGCTCCGGCGAGGTGAGCACCTGATACTGCTTCAATTCCCCGCCCATGACGCTCACCTGGGAGACGCCCGGAACCGCCAACAGACGCTGGCGCACCTCCCAGTCGGCGATCGTGCGCAACTCCATCGGCGTCGTTTCGCCGCTCGTCTTCATCCCCAACAGCATGATCTCCCCCATGATCGAGCTGATCGGAGCCACGACGGGACGGACTTCCTCAGGCAGCCGCTCGCGGATGAGTTGGAGTTTTTCCGCGACGATCTGTCGATTCACGTAGATGTCCGTTCCCCAATCGAACTCGACCCAGACGATCGACAGACCGATACCCGAAGCCGATCGCACGCGGAGCACGTCGCTGGCTCCATTCATCGCCGACTCGATCGGAAACGTCACCAACGTCTCCACCTCTTCCGGCGCCAAGCCGTGAGCCTCGACCATGATCGTGACGGTGGGGCGGTTCAGGTCGGGGAAAACGTCGATCGGCAGTTCCGCCGCCCGTCGGCTGCCGTAGATCACCAGCACGACGGTCAGCGCCAGCACGAGCACTCGGTTCTTCAGACAGAAGGCGATGACATGGTTCAACATCGGCCGCATTCTCCCTTTCCAACGGATGGGTTCTGCTCAGTGTTTCGATGGGATGGGGGAAAGCCGGGCGGCGCCTCGGGACTCGATGTCTGCCGCCGAATGCTCCAAGATCGCGATTCGGGCCAGCATGCCACTTTTCAGCCGCCGGTCCGGGTTGCCCACTTCGATCCATACGGGCAGGACTCGCATCCGCTCGTCCATGAGCGGCGAGATCCTCACGACCTGGCCGTGGGCCTCCAGGTGGGGATAGGCGGTGAAGTGGATTCGCGCAGGCTGACCCAACAGAACCCGATTGGCGTCGCGTTCGTAGATGAAGCCCTTGACCCATACCACGGTAAGGTCGTGGATTTCGAACATCGCCTCTTGCGGATGAACCACCTGACCTGGCACGACGTGAAAACCGGCGATCTGCCCGGCGGCGGGCGAGCGGACTGGCAAGGTCGGAATCAATTCCGTCAACGAGCCGGACTCGGACAGGTCGGCCTGTTTGAGCTTCTCGATCGAATCCGGCTCCAGACCGTAGTCGATCAGTTGCCGCTCGAACATCTCGGCTTTCGCGCGCAGCGACTGCTGCCGGCTCTCCAGTTCCCAGCGTTGCCGTTTGGCCACGACGCCTTGTTCGTGCAGTTCCTCCAGGCGTTGGAGAGACTGCTCAGCCAGCGCGGCCTGCGTTCGCGTTTGCAGCAAATCCAACTGAACCGATCGCAACGGGAGGCTGTCGATCTCCGCGAGCACGTCGCCGGGCGAGACGTCCTGACCGGGCTTGACCAGGATGCGGCGCACGCGGCCCTCGACCTGCACGGTGGCCAGGGCTTGCCGATCCAGCGGTAGTTCCACGGTGCCGTGAGCGGTGGCAATCACGCCGGGATGGTTCCCCGCCAACGCCCCGGGGGCCTCCGTGTCGACGCGGGCCTTGTGTTCGTTGCCCAACAACGCCGCCAACAGAGAATTGCCGACCACGACCACGTGGTCGCCGGGAAACACGCTGTCGAGAACTTCGGTCAGCCCTTTGTCCGTCAGGCCCAAGTTCACCTTGCGGTTCTCGTACTTCCCAGGCAACCGTTGCACCAACAGGTAATTGCCACTGCGGCTGCGGATGATCGCGTCGTCCGGGCAGACGATCGCTTCCTTGACAACCTCGACCGAGATCCGCACGCGGCCGAACATGCCTGGCCGGAGTTCCCGAGTCTTGTTGTCGATCGCGATGACCACCTCCTGAGTTCGCGTCTGCGAGTTCATCGACAGACCCAGGTGGTCGATTTTGCCGTGGAACCGTCTGCCCGGTAACGCGGCAAAATCCGCCTCGATTTGCTGGCCTTCCGCCAGCAGCCGGATATCGGACTCAAGTACTTCGCCAATGATCCAGAGCGTAGAAAGATCGACCACGTGATACAAATGATCCACGGGACGCACCATCTGCCCGATGCGGACGTCCGCGTGCGTAACGACGCCGCCGGTTGGACTGAGGATCGGAATGTAAGGGAGCCACTCGCTCTGCCGTTCGATCCGTTCCACGTCGGCATGTTCCACTCCGAGAGCCGCCAGCTTCTGGCGTGCGATCTGCCGGACGGCCGATGCTTCGGCGAGTCTCGCCTGCGATTCGAGCAGCATCTTGCCGGGGATGACTCCTTGAAGGTCAAGCGCGGTCTGCTGATCGACCAGCTTGCGGGCCAGTTCGACCTCGGCTGCGGCCTGCACCAATTCCAGTTGAAGCGTCTTCAACTCGGTGCTGACCACTCGAGCGAGTTCCTGCCCCGGCGCGACGGTTTCGCCGGGCCGCACCAGCACATCATCGATTCGGCCGGCCACCAGGGTCGTAATCATGGCTTGTGAATACCACGGCAGTTCGACTCGCGCATTGACGGTCACCGTTCGATGAATATCACCGAATTCGATCTTCGCGGTGGTCAGGCCGATTGCCTCACGCGCCTTGTCCGACAGCATGATGGTATCGCCAGCGATCGTCACGCCCCTGGTTGGCAGTGGCGCGTGGTTTTCGTGTGCCGCTGCGCGATTCGAGACGGATGCAACGGCACCGCACGCGAGGACCGTCAGCGTTAGTGCGCGGACCTTCCCCGGAAAGTTCTTCCCCTTCATCGCCGTGTCTCCTGCGCATGATTCGACGTTCTGTCCGATGTCGCTCAAGAATCAATCCTCCGCTTCCGCGCCGGACGGCCGTGCCGCAGCGATTTCCGTCAGCGAGGCCAGTCTTTGGTCGATCTCCTCGCCGACGGCAGCGAAGTCGGGGTCTCGACGATCGTCGATATTCTGATGGACCTGTTCGAACAACGTCCGCAGCGTATTGGCCGAGGTGTTGATCGATTCCCAGTGTTCTTTGGCAACGGCCGATTGGCGAGCGCTCTCGGGGAGCCACTGAAGAACGAGGTCGACTTTGTCGAGCGCCTGGTGCGCTCGGTAGGGATTCTCGGGAATTCCGGCCTTGGTCTCCTCGGCGATTTCGTCGCGGAATTGCTTGATGGCCGCAACGGCATCGGCGAACTTGGCAGTCTGATCGCGGAGTTCGGCCTTCTGCTCGTCCGTGATCGGCCTGTCGTGCGGGTCGTAGTCGGCGTCAGCCGGCGCCGCTGGCGCGGCGCCGCTACCTGCTGGCTGCGGAGCGGTTTGAGTGCAGCCAATCGTGATGGCGACCGTCACCATGCTGACAGAAAGGAACAGAACAACCGGCAAACGCGTGGTCATGGATCTTCTCCTCGTGAAATGAACGGTGGAACTCGTCGTAGATCGCTCGCACGAACCGTCGTGAGCACGCGCTCAGCAATCTGGATCGGCGCGCAGACAAAAGAAGGGCAGCAGAACGTCAGCCAGACTCGCTGACAGAATCAGGCGATCAGAACGCCGGAGCGCTCGCGGCGCGCACGGTCACACAGAGGCGGGCTCGAAACGGGCGGAGACGCGGCGACCACGACCTGCAGAAGCGCAGCATCTTCCGGGGAAACGGCGGTGAACGGCGGGAACACTTGCCAGGTCAAAACCGTCTGCGCCGTGCCGGACAGTACCGGAGTCTGTGCAAACGACAGCAGCGAAACAACTGCCAGCCCATGCGATTCACGATCTCCTTGGTCCGGCTCCCGCTCCGGCAATGTCAACTCCAGGCCAAGGAAGTGAAAATGCAAGTGCTCCCAAGGGCCCGCGGACAAACTGGCACCGCTCGATCGGAAATCGCTCCGTTGAAGGTTTCCTTGTTCGCGGTGGTGGACGTGTCGATGGTGAACATGTCCATCCTCCGCGTGGTGATTCGCATGGTGTCGATGCTGGGCCTCGGCGTCGTCCTCCAGGGCGTGCGAGTGCCGTAGGGCCGGAGGCGCAACGGCAGCCGTCAGCACCAAGGCTGCCAGCGCGGCGCGGGTCGCATTCTCCATCCGAGGACCAAACATCCAAAATTTCCCAGTTAAGCTCTTGCCAACATCTGCCAGGGTACAGGCATTCGCCGATGCTGTAAAGGTTCAGATTGTGCGTCCGGGCGAAACAACGGTTTTCGTTCAATCGGCACGGCAGTTCCTCGGGAGATCAGCAGCCAGCGGTGACCCGCAAGGTTCCAGCAGGAACCCCAGGTGCGTCAGTGTAACAAATTGTTTTCGATCAGGCAGCATCGCGCGTCGCACCTAGACGGAAAGGAATCCAGGGTGTAGCAGCGACCGAGCGCCGATCGAAAGAGTTCCCGTTCCGAACTGGCCAAGGTTCACGGAGTCGCGCTCGGCGCACGCGGCCTGCTTATCATCGTTCGAGAAATAACTGTCCAGTGTTTATTGCTGATCATCCCACGGAGTGT
>JAHDXO010000080.1 GCA_023382975.1 Pirellulaceae bacterium | reverse complement strand
GACGCTTAGGACATAACCGGTGTGTCCCTGGAGCGTGCGGAGGCAGGCGCCGTCGTGCGCATCCCAAAGCCTGACGGTTGTGTCAGCGTGGCCCGTGGCGATCAAAGTACCGTCGGGACTGCAAGCGACGGCGTAACAGGGAGAGGAAACGGCGGTATGGAAGCGAGTTGATTCCAGGGCGGCGGGTAAAGCTGCGCCAAAACAATCGGCGGGTTCCAAGGTGTTCGGATCCAGCAGGGAACCGATCAGGCGTGCTCGCCGCAGATTGACGCCATCCAGTTTCGCTCCGCGCAAGTCGGCGCCCATCAGGTTGGCCTGCGAGAGGTTCGCGTTCGAGAGATCGGCGCCGGACAGGTTGGAATCCCTCAGATCGCATCGCAAGAAAACAGCATGGGCCAAGTTGGCGTTCGCCAAATTGCAGCGCAACAATCGGGCGTCCGTCAAGTCGGCTCGGGACAGTTCGGCGCCGCGGAGATCTCGGTCGGACAGATCCTCGCCGCGCAGGTCGCGACCGGCCATATTGACCCCCGCCGCGTCGCTTTCTCCCAACCGTTGAAGAATGAGGAGAGCGTTGCGCCGACCCCGGTCCGTGGCTTCCCCTTCATCGTCGTCGGGATGCGATTGCAGGTAGTCGCGTGCCCAAGCCGCGACAGCCTCGCGTCCCGCGAGGCCAGTCAAGAAATCCGACATCAGCAGCGAGACATCTCGCAGCGAGAGCAGCCGTTGTGCTGTCGGTTCCGAGAGTTCGCTCGCCGCCCGCCGAGCGATCAAGAACTCCATCACGGATTGATGCACGAACGAAAACTCACCGTCTTCGCTGCGGATCAGCAGGGTGCCCGAGCCGACTTGATGGGTCGCGGTTGGGGCGTCCATTTTCAGGTCGGTCAACTGGCTGACGGCTTGGCCCACGTCGTCGGTCAATTCGTCCAGCTTGATCGTCCGCTCGGTGCGCTCCCACAGCCGGATGGCTACCCGCGTGACCGCGTCCCAGCGGGCCGCGACGGTCAACGCAGGTTCGGCGCCGCGCGGCTGTGCCCGCTGGTATTCGTGGATCAGCCATTTTTCCAATAGCAACGTGTACAGATCGGCCGACGTGATCTTCCCCATGCGGTCGCGGGCGTTGCGCAACTCCTGCTCGTCCAGCTCGGCGATAAAGCTGAGCATGCGCGGGTTCTCGCTCAATCCCAGCAGATCCTGCACCTCTTGGATCAATTCAAAGCGAGCGTCGGCCACCGCTTGGTCCTGGAAGCGGTTGCGCAAGAAGGATTTGATTTGGTCTTTGTCAAACTTCTGCACATGGGCGATCCGCAAACCGGGCAGGGATTCGGCCTTCTTGTACAGGGCGGATGTGACCTGTCTGTCAGAGATGAAATGCTGGGTGCGGCTCGTCACAATCACGCGGGCCTGGCCCTCGGTGGCCTGGATCAGCGTATCGAAATGCTCGGTGGCTCGGTCGTAGGTCACTCGCAACGCCAATTCGTCGAACCCGTCGAACAGCAGCGCGATGCGGCCGTTCTTCAGCATGTCGCGAAAGGCCCGCTTGTCGAACCGGTCTTCGCCGGAGTCGAACAGGTGATGGGCGACTAGTGTGTCCAGCGAGTGGGATTTCTCCAGCTTGCGCATCTCGATCAGCACGGGCGTCAGGGCGGGCAATTCTTTGGGCATGACCCGCGCCAGTTCGTGCAACAGAAACGTCTTGCCCGTGCCGAACTCGCCCAGGATCAGCACAAACCGGCCCCGCGGCTCGGCCAGCCATGCCAGTACCGTCTGCAACGCATGGTCCGCGTCATGCGTCTGGTCGCCGATGGAGAATTTCATGCGTTGCGGTACGTACAACGATGGCGGGTACTGGGCATCGGCAGCCAAACGCCGGCTTTGGGCGTTGACGTAGTCTTCCAGGTCCAGGATGCCTTCGTACTGCAGGAAGCTGACCAACCGGATGCCACGGGAGGCTGCGTACTGGACCAGTTCCTCGGCGACGCGCGGTCCACCGTAGACGATCATCGACCGGACTTGCGGGTCGCAGGCACGGTACAGCGGATCGACCCGGTCGATGAAGGCGTCGATTTTGTCGCGCTGGACACCGTGCTCAAAGATGCCCATGGGGAATTGCTCGGTGAAGGTGCCCTTGTGGATCGTGACCCGCAGATAGATCAGGCCATCGCGTTCGATAGGCGTCGCCTCCATCCGATCACCGTCTTCGCGCAACCGGCAGACATCCGCGACGCGCTGAACAAACTGGTCCTGGGGCGCCCGATCACGGTGGAACGGTTCGCGCTCGTCCAGCGGTTCACAGCCGCCACGATCCGACTTGCCGCCGTGTCGCCCGGTGGCCGTTGTTTCCTCGCCGGGAAACGCAGCCTGGACAGCGACGAAGGCGATCTCTTTCTTGCTGTGCCATTGATTCCCGTCGTCCGAGCAGCGGTTGTCGCCCTCCCAACGCTTGTTGCCTGGGTCGTATCGCCGAGTCCAGCGTTCGAGCTTGTCGCGGTGGATGCGCAGAATTTGGTACTGGTTGGGAATCTCCTCGTGTCGCGCTATGCGATTCAGGCCCGAACTGCCGGTGGAGACGACCGGGACGGACGAGTCGAGCCAGGTAAGTTTGCTGTCGTGGGTATGCCCGTGCAGCAACATGTTCAATAGTGGGCCAAGCTGCCGCTTCAAGTCGTCGGCGTCGGTCAGGTGTTCGTCGTCATCCACGGCATTACGCTGCCAATTGTGATGCAGCACGCCGATACGAAACAGACCGTCTGCCTTGGCTGCGTCCAGACGTTCGCGGAACCAACGCAGTTGGTTTTCGCCCAGGTAGCCGAAATGGCCGCAGATGTCTCGGGGACCGGAGTCATCCGCAGCGGGCTTCGTCTTGTCGGGACGCAGGGGTTGGCAGGCGGCGTCGTGCGCTTCGGCCATCGTCGAGTTCATGCCGGCGACGACCAAATTCAAGTCGCGGAATTCATGCCAAGTCCAGGGCTCTTCGCGCGTGAACCGCACGTCTTTGACGTCTTGGTAGAATCGATTGAACAACCACTCGTACCATTTCCATTTCGGATGGTACGGCCACATGGGCGTCTTCTCGTCGCCGACGCACTCATTGAAGTAGCCCTCGCACGTGTTGCGGTTGATGTCGTGGTTTCCGGGCACAATCACCACGCGCTCACGTCCGAGTTCCAGATGGGCGGCGACGCCGTCCAAAAATTGCTCGACCAACTCGAACTCAGACTTCAGGCCCCATTCGGCCAGGTCGCCCGAGGCGACGATCAAATCCGGCGACAGGCCGTGGTCCTGCCGCAACAGGTTCAAATCGTCGATCATTCGGACCAGCAGCGAATCGAATCGACCGTCGGGGTATGGCACCTGCAATCGCCCGAACATGTGATTCTTGCCAAACTGCGTGTCCGAGACGTGCAGGATCGTAATCGGTCGAGATTCGGCCATGAGGCAGGGCTCCGATAGCGGTTCCGGATTTCCCGTCAGTATCCGCATGAACCGACCCAAAAAGAAGGGGGCGATTCTGCTTTTCTTGATGTTCGAAAAAGTAGAATGTCCCATCTTCCTTGCGGCGGTCGGGTGGGTACGATGAATTTGGAAGTGGTTGAACACGGGCACGTGGATGGAGGGGGACGATGGGACGCGTATTGACCGACGCTACGATCGAGAATATGGGCGACTTGTTCGAGGTGGCACGGGGTTCGCGGCCGGCGGCGGACGTTCGGCGGGCAACGGTCGACGATGCCCTCGTCGATACCGGCGCCACCACGCTGGCCCTGCCGACTCGTCTGATCCAACAGCTTGGTTTGAACAAGGTGTACGAGAAGCGGGCGAGGTCCACGCGAGGCGTGGACTTGGTCGCCGTCTACGAAGCGGCGCGGCTGACCATCGGGGAGCGGTTCTGCACGGTCGATGTGATGGAAGTACCCGATGAGGTGCCCGTATTGATCGGCCAGATTCCGCTGGAAATGCTCGATCTGGTCGTCGACCCGCAGTCCCGGCAACTGATCGGCAACCCGGCTCACAATGGCGAACACGTTCTGGAGTTGTATTGAACGCCGCCGAACATGAAATTTGACCGACCGGCCCGCGGGCGCTGTACTACGGAGTGAGGGATGGTTTCTTGGGCGCGTCGATGGTCATGGTGCCGCGGAGGCCGGGGCGGAGGCGGAGGTGGGGGTTGTCGATTTCGGCCCAGACGACGATCTGGCCGTTGACCGGATCGATCTCGGGACTGACGAAGGCGATCTTGCCCGAGCACGGTTCGGGGGCCGGGCCGCCCAGGTCGACTTGGATGGTGACCGGCCGGCCGATCCAGTCGGGACGCGGCAGGCGGGCGTCCGAGAAGCCTTCGGCCCGCAACCGGTCGATGCGCACGATCCGCAATACGGTCTCGCCCGGTTCGACCCATTCGCCGCGACGCCGGTTCACCTCGACCACCATGCCATCGATCGGCGCGGTGATCCGGTGGCGTTCCAGCGTTTCGGCGGCATAGGCCAACTCGTTCTCTTTCAGATCGCGATTGACCTGGGCGACGCGGAAGTCTCGCTGCGCACGCTCGATGTCCAGTTCGGCTTTCTCGGCGGTCAGCCGCAGGTGCTCGACTTCCGAGTCGGAGATGGCGTTGGGATTCTTTTCGACGGTCCGCTGAGCGCGCTGCGAATCGTTGCGTGTCACGGCCGCGACCTTCTCGGCGGTGCGGACGATCACATCGTTCTCGGCCTCTTCCCGCGCGACCTGCAATTCCAGCTCGGCCCGCCTGTGCCGGTAGCGAGCCTGACAGTCCTCGATGCTTCCCAGCAATTCGCCTTGCCGCACCATCTGTCCTTCCTTGACGGCGACTTCGGTCAGCACGCCGGGCTCGCGGGCCGAGATCCGTACTTCCTCGATCAGCCGGACGATCACTTCGATCTCGGCCGCGCCCCCAACCGACGCCATCGCCGTTGCGGCCAGACCCATCGCCATTCGAAGCCAGTTTCCCATGATTGAATTCCCCCTTGGCGGATTCCCAAGCTGCGTCAGAACAGAACCCACGTCCGCACCGCGTCGATCAAGTCGTGAAGCCAAACATAGCCGACCGGCCGTCGCCCGCAATGGATGCGTGCGACGACCGAGGCGCCCGACCGCAACCAACGGATCTGGTCGCGCTCGACCGCTACGACGGTCTGGACGTGGGCCTGGTGCCGGTCGTCGCTAACCGTCGTCATGCCGATCCGCTGCACGGAACCGTGGTAGACCGCCTCGGGGTCAGTCTTCAGGATGAAGGTCACTGCCAGTTCACCTTGATGTTCGTCCCGGGCGGAGGTCACGTGGGCGATGTGATGATCGGGGACTTCCAGTTCCAGCACCCACGGCCCATCGACGTCGGCCACGGTCATCAGAACTTGTCCCTGCCGGACCGGCCTGGCCTCCAACAACCGCTGCAAATCCCAGGTTTGAATCCTGCCGCGAATCGGACTGCGGAGGGTCAGACGGGCTTCTTCGTCTTGTACGACCGCCAACTGGTCACGGAGGCTCTGCTCCTGCTTTTCCAGTTCTTTCTCGAGCGCCGACCAGGACGCCGCCGACTGACGATCCGCCGCCGTCGGGGCGCTTGCCCGCACGCGTTCGGCGCGGATGGACCGCAGCTTCTGTTGAGTGGTTTCGATTTCGCCGCGCAAGCGTCTCAGTTCCAGCGTCAGATCGGCACTGGTCAACCTCGCGAGTTCCTGGCCCGGTTCGACCGGATCATCGTGCGCCACGCGCAACTGCTGGATTTCGCCGTCGCGCGGAGCGAAGACGTCCTGACGCCGCTCGGGAACCAGTTGACCGCGGGCCTGGATCGAAAAATCGGCCGGCACGACGGCTGCTGCCAATGCCGCACCCAGCACCAGCGCGGCGGCGAGACCCGCCTTCAGCGCACGGCTGCCCTGCCGGAACCAGTCGACCGTTCTGGCAAGCCAATGCCGCCGCCGCAGGGCCGCGCGCAGTGCGATCCGGCTGTGGTCGCCGACCGTTCTCAGCAGCCCGTCGCCGTCGGCGTTTCGCCGCGCGTCGAACTGCTCGACGATCAGCACGCCAACCGGCGGAGCCTGGCGCAGTCTTGGATCGTCCGCATCCTCGTCCGTCGCTTCGATCAACGGCTGCAGGATCAGCGACCGCACCTCGGTCTCTTCGACGTACTCGCTCAGCAGCGATTCGAGTTCCGGCGGCCAGTCCTCCGACGAACCAGCGTACGCCAGGGTCTCGCGCATCGACGCAGCCACGGCGGACATTTGTTCCAGGCAGCGCGCGGTGACCGAGCGACGCTGGATCCGCTCGACGCCGCTGACCGACAACAGCACACACCGCCGACCGCGGCACTGGGCGACGGACAACCGGTCGCAGGCCAACAGACGGCGGCCTTCGTTGGCAATCGTGTAGGCCACCTGGCGCAGGCCGACACCGTCGTGCACTTGCCGCGCAAACCGATCGCAGGCCTCCCAGGCCTGCTGCCGTGCCCGCAGGTCTCTCAATTCGCGGTTGCGGTGGAAGTCGGCAGCGGCCTCGCACAAGGCCGCCAGCAGATTGGCATACGCTTGCTGCAGTTCTGCGTCGGCGGTCGGACGTTGCAGCACCTCGATCACGCCGACCCGCGAATTGTCGCCGGACACAGGGCCAAGAATCAGCATCCAGCCCGTGGGGTTGCCCGGCGACCGAACATGGGCCGCAGCACCGGTCGGCAAGACAACGCGCGGCCGTCCGTCGCGGGCGACCGAGGCCAGCAACTCGAGATGCGCGGGCTGTGCTAGCGGGGCGGCGAACTCGGCCTGCTGCAAACCAGCGTGCTGCTCCAGGGTCCAGCGTCCCTCCCGAAAACGCCACACCACGGCGCCCTCGGCGGCCAACGCTGAAACGCATGCGCCGAGCAACTGCTGGTAGAAGTCGCTCGGCTGCAGATCTTCGCGGGACAAACGGGCGGCATTGTCCGCAAGACGTTCGAGCGTCTCCCAGGTCTGTTGTTGTGCGTCCGCGTGTTGAGATGCAGCGTGTGGCATTCCCTCACGATACAACACATCGTCGCTGCGACCAATTGTGCCCGGGGGCGATTTGCCGCGGGAAGATCGAATGCACTTGGGTTTTCCCGAGAGGTTGGAATCTGAAGCGATTGGGGAATCTATGCGGGGCCATGCCAGGATTTCTGACCTCGGCGGCAGGCGTGCGAAGTGCTGCCGATGCCAGCATGGTTGCCCAAGTCGCTGGGCCTCGGGTTATGCGGTCCTCATCCGAATACTCACGAGATCGGCTACTCGGTCCCGTGAGTGCTGGAATTGGAATAGCGATTCTGCGGAAAATACGTCTCCTTTCGAAGATAACGTTTTGTCCGGCCGCCGCCTCGCCGATGAATGGATGTTAGGACGAATCGTTCGTCGCTCTAAGCGATCTGGATGCGCATGGCTGTTTCTTGGTAGGTGCCATGAATTGCAAAATACTGTCAATTCTGGGACTGGTTGCGGCGACGCTGGCAGCGATGGCAGGCTGCGCCGCACGCGATGCCCGAGTCGCGTTTCATGACGATTTGCTGCACTACCAGGCGATTTTGGCCGAGACGGACTACACGGACGTCCACGTGCCACCGCAGATTGTTCATCCGGGTACGCCGCAGCCGATCGCGCTGCGGGGCGAGGCGGAACTGACCTACTGGGATCTGCCGTTGAGCGAAGCGATCCGCGTGGGACTGGCGAACACGACGGTGTTGGCGGACCTGGGCGGAACGATCCTGCAAGCACCGCAGACGTTGGCGGCGTTGCAGAACCCTTCGATCATCGAGACAGATCCTCGCTTTGGCGTCGCCGCGGCGCTCAGCGCGTTCGATGCCGAGTTGCTGGCGAACGCCAACTTCGAGAAGAACGACCGGATCAACAACAACCTGTTCACGTCCGGCACCAATATTCTGTTCCAAGACTGGCACGACTACGACATCGCGCTGCGTAAGCGATCCGCCACGGGCACCGAGTACATTTTGCGTCAGACGTGGGACTACGACTCGAACAACGCCAACGGCAACATCTTCCCGAGCGCCTGGAACACGGCGGTCGAGGCCGAATTGCGGCATCCCCTGATGCAGGGCAGCGGCCTGGAGTTCAACCGGATCGCCGGTCCCAACGCGACGCTCGGCAATCTGAACGGCGTGGTGATCGCGCGGATCAACACCGACATCAGCCTAGCCGACCTCGAAGTCGGCTTGCGGAACTATCTGAGCAACGTGGAGAACGCCTACTGGGACTTGTACTTCGCCTACCGCGACTTGGACGCCAAGAAACGCGCCCGGGCCGAAAGTCTGAATTTGTGGCAGCAGTTGAAAGCGAAAGAGGGACTGCCCGGCGCCGAAGCGGACAAGGTCGAGCAGGCGCGGGAACAGTATTTCCGCTTCGAAGCCGATGTGGAAAACGCGCTGAGCGGCCATCTGGTCCGCGGGACTCAGGCGGATAACGACACCACGGGCGGGACGTTCCGCGCCAACGGCGGCGTGTATGTCGCCGAGCGCCGTCTGCGGCTCCTGCTGGGGTTGCCGTTGAACAGCGAGCACTTGATCCGGCCTGCCCAGGATCCGTCGCTGGCCAAGGTTGTGTTCGACTGGGACACGGTGGTTGGCGAGTGTCTTACCCGCCGTCCCGAACTGCGGCGCCAGCGTTTGCACATTCAGCGCCAGGAACTGGAGTTGATCGCCAGCCGCAACTTCCTGAAGCCCCGGTTGGATGCGGTCGGAACATACCGCTGGCGAGGCTTCGGAGACGATTTGATCAACTCGAACGGCGGCACCGGGCCGACGCCGGGCAACGCCTACTCCAATCTTCTTTCCGGAGACTATCAGGAATGGCAACTGGGCGTCGAGTTCAGCATGCCACTGGGTTTCCGGCAAGCCCAGTCCGCGATCCGCCACCACGAATTGGGCCTGGCCCGCGAGCGGGCGATCCTCGAACGCCAGGAACGCCAGGTGCTCCACGACTTGAGTAACGCGGTTTCCGAGCTGGAACGAGCCTACAAAGTCGCGCAGGTCAACTTGGACCGCCGTAATGCGGCTCAGCAGCGGTTGCAGGCTCTGCAGGCATCCCGCGAAACGACGATCCGCAACGCGAACCTGATTCTGGACGCCCAGCAACGGCTGGCTTCGGCCGAGAGCGACTTCTTCCGCTCCTTGGCCGAGTACGCCTTGGCGATCAAGAACGTGCATGTGGAAAAGGGAACCTGGAAAACGTACCACGAGGTCTTTCTGGCCGACGACATGTCGTGCCCGACCCGGGGATGCCTGCCGCAGGCACCGCCCACATGGCCGGACGCCCCGGTGCCAGCCGAGACGGCCGCTCCGGCCGACGCGGATTTGCCTGCGCCGCCGGAGCCCATGCCTGGACCGGCGCCGGCGCCTCCCGCGCCGCAGATTCCTTTGCCCGAATCCACGGACACGGTGCATCTGCCGCCGGGGATCGGCACGCCCGTCTCGTATCCCGTGCCGTTTCACCATGGCCCGGGCGCGGTTCCGCCGGAGTCGAATCCGGTCTGGACGACTCGCATCTCCGACGGACTCGGCGAACTCGATCTGACCCCGCCTGCCGAGCTGTTCGATTCGGCGGCGCCCGGCCTCGCTCCTCAGCGGCCGTGATGCTGTTCCCGGGCGCGAAGCCGGAAGCGGCGTGACCGACCGCGCTGGGCTTCCTTGGGCGTCGGACGCAATGGTTGAAGCCCGCCGCGGGCCGAAGCATAATGGGACCAACGAATCACGGTCCAGGCCGTTCGTCCAGGGAGATCTCCGATGCCGCGAGGCAAGAAAACCATCGACCACGTCGATGTGCTCGGCAAGACGGTGCTGATGCGTGTCGATTTCAACGTTCCGATGCGCGACGGAGCCATTGTCGACGATCGCCGCATTGTCTTGACGCTGGATTCGATTCACAGCGTTCTCCACCGGGGCGGGCGACTGCTGTTGGCAAGTCATCTCGGACGCCCGAAAGGGATCGGTCCGGAGCCGGCGTTCAGTCTGGCTCCGTGCGCCGCGCGGCTCCGCGAACTGCTGGGGAACGTCTCCGTCCGCATGGCCCCCGATTGCGTCGGCGGCGACGTCGAGGACATGATCCTGCAGATGAACGGCGGCGATGTGGTCGTGCTGGAGAATCTGCGGTTTCACCAGGGCGAGAAGAACCGCGATTTGGCGTTCGCTGCCGAGTTGGCTGGCTTGGCCGAGATCTATTGCCACGAGTCGTTCGGCACCGCGCACCGCAAAGATGCTTCGATGATCGCTGTGCCCGAGGCGATCGGACGCCAAGGCGGCGCGCGGGTGGCAGGGTTCCTGCTCGAACGAGAAATCAACCACCTGGCCGAAGCGTTCGACGAGCCGCGCCGGCCGTTTGTCGCGATCCTCGGCGGCGCGAAGGTCTCGGACAAGATCTCGTCGATCGAGAACCTGCTGCCGCGCGTCGATGTCGTGCTGATCGGCGGCGCGATGGCCTACACGATCCTGCGCGGGCTGGACGTGAACGTCGGCAGCAGTTTGGTCGAGCCTGAATTTACGCGGCAGGCGGCCCAGTTGGTCAAGCGGGCGGCCCAAACGGGAACGCGATTGCTGTTGCCGGTCGACCACGTGTGCGCGCAACAGTTGGACGAACAAGCGACCTCCAGGCTGTTCGAGCACGCCATCCCGGACGGTTGGCTCGGTCTGGATGTCGGACCGAAGACGCTGCAACAGTTCATGGGAGAAATCGCCAAGGCCAGGACGATCTACTGGAACGGTCCGCTGGGCGCGTTCGAGTACGATCCGTTCGCCGAAGGGACTCGCAGCCTGGCTCAGGTCATCGCGCTGGCCACGACCCAGAATGGCGCCACCAGCATCATCGGAGGCGGCGACAGCGCCGCGGCGGTCCTGGAATGCGGCTTGACCAGCCAAATGACCCACGTCTCGACCGGTGGAGGCGCCAGTCTGCACATGCTGGAGGGCCACCGCTTCAGCAGCGTCGACCTGTTGGACGACGATTGACGCGGTGCGGCCGACGGGAGCCGGCGACCGATCCCGCACCCGGCGCTCCTGCTAGGCCAGCAGTTCCTTGACCACGCGGCCATGGACGTCGGTCAGGCGGTAGTCGCGGCCCTGGAAACGGAACGTCAATCGCTCGTGGTCGAATCCCAGCAGATGCATGATCGTCGCTTGCAGATCGTGGATGTGGACCTTGTCCCGGGCGACGCTGAATCCCAGTGCGTCGGATTCGCCGTGCGTGTAGCCGCCCTTGACTCCGCCCCCCGCCATCCACATCACGTAGCAATCGGGGAAATGGTCGCGGCCCAGGACCTGGCTCTTCGCCGTGCGGCCCTCGCGGAACGGCGTGCGTCCGAATTCGCCGCCCCAGACGATCAGCGTCTCGTCCAACAGGCCGCGTTGCTCCAGATCCTTGATCAGCGCGGCCACGGGCTTGTCCATCGTCGCGCATTTCTTGGTCAGGCCGTCGCGGATGTCCTCGCTGGGGTTCGTGCCGTGGAAGTCCCAGCCCCAGTCGAACAGTTGTACGAAACGCACGCCGGCTTCGCTCAACCGCCGCGCGAGCAGACAGTTGTTGGCCAGGCTGGAAAGCCCCGGCTTGGCCCCGTAGGCGTCCAGCACGTGCTGGGGCTCCTGCGAAATGTCCATCACCTCCGGCACCGACGTCTGCATGCGGAACGCCAATTCGTACTGCGCGATGCGGGTGGCCGTCTCCGGATGGCCCATCTCCTCGGCCTGCAATTCGTTCAGCCGGTTCAGGGCATCCAGACTCATCCGCCGCACGTCCCGGTTCATGCCGTCGGGGTCGGATGCGTACAGCACCGGATCGCCTTGCGAGCGGCATTGGACGCCCTGGTAGACCGACGGCAGGAAGCCGCTGCCGAACGAGTTCTTGCCGCCGTTGGGTTGCACGCCGCTGGAGATCAACACGACAAAGCCGGGCAGATCCTGGTTCTCCGTGCCCAGCCCGTACGTCGCCCAGGCGCCCATCGACGGGCGGCCCGGACGCGGCGAACCGGTGAACACCAGTAGTTCGGCCGGAGCATGGTTGAACTGGTCCGTCGTCATCGAACGGATCACGCACATCCGGTCGGCCACTTCGTGCAAATGCGGGATCGCATCGGACATCCAGACACCGCCTTCGCCGTACTGGGCAAAGCTGCGGGGGGTGCCGAGCAGCTTGGGCGTGCCGGAGGTGAACGCAAACCGCTTGCCCGCCAGGAACTCCTGCGGGCAGTCCTTGCCGTCGAACTGGACCAGTTCCGGTTTGTAGTCGAACAGATCCAAATGCGGCGGCGATCCGGTCATGTGCAGATAGATCACTCGCTTGGCCTTGGCCGGGAAGTGCGGCGGCTTCGGCGCATGGAGGTTCGCGGCGACCGGTTGCGCCGCTGTGTCGCCATGCAGCATCGAAGCCAGCGCGATGCCTCCCAGTCCGATCTGGCAACCGTGCAAAAAATGCCGCCGCGTCACGGTCTGCAGAAATTCGTACCGTGGATGCATGAGTGTCACCTTCCGTTCTTCGAATACCTTCAACCGGACCGGCCCGCCTTTGGCACTAACGCTTCATCAGGACTTCGTCCAGGTTCAACAACACATTCGCCACGACCGTCCAGGCAGCCAGATCGGTCAAGTCGGCATCTTCGGCCGCCGGCCCCAGCGGCACGGTGGCCATCTTCCTTGCTGCTTCCGCATCCGACGCGAACGCCTGCCGCGCCCGTTCGTACAAGTCGACCAAGTGCTTCACTTCCGCGTCGCTCGGCGGACGCGCGACGCACAAGCGGAAACCGAGCGTCGCCCGTTCCGCCGATCCCGATCCCGCAGCGGTCATGCGGCGAGCCAGCCCTTGTGCCGCCTCGACGTAGACCGGATCGTTCAGCGTTACCAACGCCTGCAAGGGCGTATTGGTACGGTCGCGGCGAACCGTGCAGACCTCGCGGCTCGGGGCGTCGAAAGCCGTCATCGAAGGATACGGGTTCGAACGCCGCCACGTGGTGTACAGTCCGCGGCGGTAGCGGTCTTCGCCCGCGCTGGTCTTCCAGTCGATGCCACTGCCGAACGCGGCGCTCAATCCCAACGCCGGCTGCGGCGGGTTGACCGGTGGACCGTACAACTTCGCACTGAGCAGACCGCCGACGTACAGCGCCTGGTCGCGGACCATTTCGGCCGACATGCGGAACCGCGGGCCGCGCGCCAGCCAGCGGTTATCGGGATCGCGTTGCAGCCGATCTTCCGTGACCCGCGACGACTGGCGGTACGTTGCCGAGGTGACCAGCAGTCGCAGGAACGCCTTGCGGTCCCAGCCCAAACCTACCAATTCGGTCGCCAGCCAGTCGAGCAATTCCGGATGGGTCGGCAGATCGCCTTGCGAGCCGAATTCTTCGCTGGTGGCAACGATGCCGCGGCCGAACAATGCCTCCCAATAGCGGTTGGCCACGACGCGGGCGGTCAGCGGGTTGTCTTCATCGACCAACCAGCGGGCCAGCGTCAGCCGGTTCAGCGGTTGGTCCGCGGGCGGTGCGGGGAACGTCGCCGGCAACCCAGCCGTGACTTCGGCGCCCAGATCGAGGAAATTCCCGCGAAGCTGGACAAACGTTCGACGGCGGCGGTCTTCGGGCAACTCGCGCAGGACGGGTACCGAGGTAGCCGGCTTCAGATCGGCCAACTGTTGCCGCAGCGCGGCCAATCGCTCGCGTTGCTTCTGCAACTCGGGGGCGACCTGAGCAATGTAGAACCGAGTCAGCTCGGTCTGCTGCTGGTCGCTGCGAGCCTCGACCGCCGTGCGGACGACGGCCAGTATTGCAGGCGGCGTCCGCGCCAACTCGACCGCCTGCGGATCGCGGCTGATGGCCAACCGGAAACGGCCCAGCGTATGGCCTTCGTGCTGCGACGATTGTTCGATGGTCACGTGAAGAACCGCATCGTCCGATGCTTCGAACGGCTCGGCCGGAACAAGCGTCAGATGGTGCGGCACGTCCGTCTGGCCGCCGACCGCCCAGCCTGTCTTGGCCGAATCCGGGGTGTCCAGCACGTTCGCGGCGTCGAAACCAGCCTGGGCGTAGTCGGCGAAGGCCGCAGCCAAGGGAATCTCGCGCAGATTGCTGATGGCCAGTTCGCGGCTTGTCTTCGGCGCTTCGGCGACCGTTGTCTCCCACACCGGCTGCCGTTGCTCGTCCAAGACGGCCAAGCGGAACCCGTTCAGCCGCGAACCTACGTCGCCGTCGGTGCGGTTGAAAACCACCACGCGGTCGATCGGTTTGACCACCTGGAGATCCACTTCCCACCAGGGATCGTCCGAGACGGCGGTATGCGTCACCGAACCGGCTTTGTAATCTCCATCCGTCTTGCCGTCGATCGCTAGCGGGGCGGGCCCGTTGTAGTCGGTGCTACTCTGCGTCGCCTGGCCCGCGAGGGCAATATTGGTTCCGTCGCTGAACACCTGGACTTCGGCCAACGACAGCATCTTCTGCCGGCCCGGAATCTCGATGCGGACAAATCGGCCGCGGGGCTGTGATTGCTGCGAAGGCTGCAGCGCGGCCGCGATCCGGGTGATCACGAAGTTCCCCCCGCCGTATCCCGCCCCCTTGCCGGGCAGCGATTCATGCGGCAACGTATCCAGGCGGATCGCGGTGACTGCGCCCGATTCGGCGTCGGCGGACGCGGGGCCGAGCGGCAGCGCGATGCGGTAGACATCGGTCTTGCCTCCGGAATCGACATGCACCGCGTTGTCCTCGCCGACCGACATCGCCGCTTTTTCGCGGGAACTCGTCTCGCGCGGACGGAGCGACTGCCAGACGGCGGCGCGGGCCAACGCCTGCTCCCATAGCCGCTGCGACGCCAACAACGGTGGCGTAGGCGTGGCAAGCAGGGACTCCAACTCGGCCGCTTCCGACTCCCAAGCCTCTTTCTGCCGCTTCTGCTCGTCGGTCATCAATGGCACGAACGGGCTCTCGTCGCGGCGATCGGCATCCTCGGTGTTGTTCAGGATCGCAAACAACCGGAAGTACTCCTCCTGCGAGATCGGATCGTACTTGTGGTTGTGACACTGAGCGCAATCGATCGTCGTGCCCATCCACACGGCCATCGTCGTGTTCACGCGGTCGATGATGGCCACGTTGCGGAACTCTTCGTCGTTGGTGCCGCCTTCGTTGTTGGTCATCGTATTGCGGTGAAACGCGGTCGCGATCAGTTGGTCTTCGGTCGGCCCGGGCAACAGATCGCCGGCCAGTTGCTCGATGGTGAACTGGTCGAACGGCAGGTTGTCGTTCAAGGACCGAATCACCCAATCGCGATAGGCCCAGATCGTTCGCGGCGGATCGTCGGCGTAGCCGGCCGAATCGGCGTAGCGCGCCAAATCCAGCCACATCCGCGCCCAGTGCTCGCCGTAGGCCGGCTGGCTCAGCAAGCGGTCGACTAGCTGCTCGTAGGCGTCCGG
Organism: Pirellulaceae bacterium; assembly: GCA_023382975.1. Lineage (GTDB taxonomy): Bacteria > Planctomycetota > Planctomycetia > Pirellulales > Pirellulaceae > SKKK01. The sequence continues at coordinate 25,683 of JAHDXO010000080.1, read as the reverse complement.
GGCGGGATCGTTCACAAATCGATCCACCTCTTCGACCGTCGGCGGCAAACCGGTCAGATCCAAGGCAACACGGCGGATGAGCGCGTAGCGATCGGCTTCGAGCGACGGCAGCATCGACTCGTCCAGCAACCGATGCAGAATGAAATGGTCGATCCCGTTGCGCGGCCAAGTCTTCCAGCGGTTCGCATCGGCTACACCGGCTCGTGCCAGCGCGGCATCCAGATCCGGAAGCGGGGGCCGTTGCGGTTTGACGTACGACCAGTGCTGGGCGTAGGCAGCGCCTTGGCGGATCCACTCGCTCAGCAACTGCTTCTCGCGCTCCGACAACGCCTTGCCGGTATTCGGCGGCGGCATCCGCACGTACTCGTCGTCCGACATGATGCGCGCGATCAGTTCGCTCGCTTCCGGCTCGCCAGGAACCACTGCCCGCGCGCCCGAATCGGCCTCGGCCAACGCGCCCTCGCGCACGTCCAGCCGCAATCCGCCCTGGCGATTCGACTCATCCGGTCCATGACACGTGAAGCAGCGGTTCGACAAGATCGAACGGATATCCCGGTTGAAATCGATCGGAGCGTCGGCTGCGGCGGATCGAGCAGAGACGATCGACGCCACCATCAGGGCAAGCAACGGGGGCACATGGCGCATGGCAGGAATCTTCCTCGACGCGGCGTTTGGAACAATCTTCCCGGTCTATTCTACCGTCCAGGCACGCATGTTCCATGCCTGATCGTTGATGAATTCACTCGCCTTACATATACGGACAAGCAACTCCGGGCATCCGGTCGCCAGGCCGGATTGCGGCCGACGCGGCGAGGCTTCGGAATGCGGCGTGATTATTGCGACACTCGCCACCGCTTGTTGAACAGCCACATCATGGCGACCAGCAGTCCGATGTTCAGGGCGACGGTGAAGATCGCATACGCCGTTACCAACCACAGATCGCCGATGACAGCCGGGCTGCCGATCTCCGTACTGATCTCGACGTCCAAGGGCATGGCGAACGCCGCGGCAAAGGGACTGGTCAGGCCGGAGCGGATGACGTATTGCACGGCTTCGTGCGCGGGAAAGAACCGTTCTGCGAAGAATCGCGCCGCCAGCGGAACGGCATACAAGAGCAGGATCAACAGGTACGCCGTCATCAGGCTGACCGATGTCTTGCGGAAGATCACCGAGGTGAACAATGCCAGCATGGCCGTGGTGACGCACGAAAGCATGACGATGCCGAGATAGCCGCCGACCGCCAGAAGATTCGTCCAGTAACTGGAGACCATCACACTGGCCAGCAAGACCGGCCACAGCAGAAACGACGTCAGCACCGACGAGACACGCAGGCCTGCCAGCAGCTTGCCCCAAAGGATCTGCCAGGGCGTGATGGCGGTGGTCAACAGCAGATCCAAAGTCTGCCGCTCCCGTTCGCTGGTCACGCTGCCGGCGGAGAATACCGGCCCCACCAGCATGTTGAACAGCAGCACGTAAGCGATGTACCAGGGGGCGTAGGCCGGCGCGATGTACAGACACAGGGCCATCAGCGGAATCGCCAACACCATGCTCACCTGAATCACCACGCGCAGCATCAGCGTGCCCTGGCTGAAGATCTCGCTGCGAATCTCCTTGTCGAAAACTGGATTCGTTCCGTCGGGCATCAGCGTGTCGCGCTTGGCCGGCGCGAATAGCATGTCGGGGAATTGATCGCGTTGGATGACCAAGCCCACCGCCTCTTTCGCTTCCCGTTCCAGGTCGACCACCTCGTTGCCTTCACTGCCGACATCAGGCGGGTGCAAAAGCCGAGCGCTGGTGTTGGCCAGCAAGGTAATGCAGAGCGCCAGGCCCACGCCTGGGACCAGCGTCAGAGTCAGCAGTAAGCGGAACTGGCCCAGGTTGGTCAGCCAGTACCATGCCAGGATGGCCGTCATGGCCAGCGGCAGGATCAGCAGATAGGACACCACCAGCGATGCGGAAGTCCGCTTGAAGTAGCTGCTGCACGCGATGCTGATGGCTCCGAACGTCAACACTGACACGATCAATCCCAGGTAGGCCGCCAGCAACTCGTACACCGACACGCCACCCAGCGGCAGGCAAAGCATGACGATCGGCAACGACGAGAAGATCAGCACGCCCAGGTGGGTCAGCGAGGCCACCAGCTTGCCGACCACGATCGCGCCGGGTCGCAGCGGACTGGCCAACAGCATCTCATAGGTCAATCGTTCTTTCTCGCCCGTAATCGCCCCAGCGGCAAAGCTGGGGGCCATGAGCGAAGCCAGCAGATACTGGCCGAAGAAGAACAAATCGACCAGGTTCCTCGCTGCTGCTGGATTGGTGGTCAAATCCAGACGCTGGTCCTGCGGCCAGGCGAAGTAGACCAAGGCCGCCAGGATCAACTGGTACAACAACAGCAGCACGAACGCCCGCGAGGTGCGCAGGTTGACCAGCAGCTCGCGCTGCAACACGGGGTTTTCGACAAGATACATCGACTCGTCACCAAACCTGCTGCAGATCGATCACCAAGTCCTCGATAAACTCGGCCCGCAGTTCATCGCGAACCGTCTGGGACCGGTACTTTCTAGCCTTGAGTACAAGCTGTTCGATCGCGTAATCGAAGGGATCGACGATCCAGTACTCGCGCACACCGCACCGCTCGTACAACCGGCGCTTCAACGAGCGATCGTGGTCAATCGTTGACGGGGACAGGATCTCGACCAGCAGATCGGGCGCGCCCATGACCCGGCTGGGCGTGAGAATCCGGCGCCGGGGGGCAAGCACGACCAGCAGGTCGGGTTGCACGATGTCATGGTCCGACAACTGGACGTCGCACGGAGCGTTGTAAAGCGTTCCCAGGCCGGCCAATTCGATCTTTGTGTAAAGCTGGTACTGCAGACGTTTCGATACGGTCTGGTGGTACAAATTGGGCGCCGGGTTCACATAGTGCTCTCCGTCGATGATCTCATGTCGCTGACCATCCGCGGCAATGGCGGCGTAGTCATCGTACCCGAGTTTCGTCACAACACTCATCGCTCGACGCCCTGACTCAGCCTCAACGGCTCGTGCTTAGCCGCGTTGTTCGATCGGCACGTAATCGCGCAATGCCGGGCCGGTGTAGACCTGACGCGGCCGATAGATGCGGCTCTGGTTGTCGTGGACTTCCTTCCACTGAGCGATCCAGCCCGGCATTCTGCCGATGGCGAACATGACGGTGTACATGTTCACCGGAATCCCCATCGCCCGCAGCAGAACGCCCGAATAGAAATCGACGTTCGGGTACAGGTTGCGGCTGACGAAGTAATCGTCGCTCAAGCAGATCTCCTCCAACTGCTGGGCGATATCCAGCAACGGATCTTTCCGCCCCAGTTTGGCCAGGACTTTCGGCGCGTGGTCGCGGAGGATGTGCGCGCGGGGATCGTAGCTCTTGTACACGCCGTGTCCAAAGCCGAACAAGCGCTCTTCCTTGCGTTTGACCTTTTCGATCAGATCCTTGATGCTGGTTCCCGATTCGTGAATCCGCTGCAATTGCTCGACAACCGCCACGTTGGCCCCGCCGTGCAACGGGCCCCACAAGGCGCAGACACCGGCTGCGCACGAAGCAAACAGGTTCGCGCCGGACGATCCGACCATCCGCACCGTCGCGGCGGAACAGTTCTGTTCGTGGTCGGCGTGCAGGATCAAGAACAAACTCAACGCTCGCACCACATCCGGATCGGGTTCGTACGTCCGATTGGGCAGCGAGAACATCATGTGCAGGAAGTTCTTGCAGTAGCTGAGCTTCGGGTCCGGATACATGATCGGCTGGCCGATCGAGGTCCGATACGCGGCAGCCGCGACCGTACGGATCTTCGAGATCAGACGAGCCGCGGCGTTCTCGAACGTGCCTTCCTCTTCCATCTTCAACACGTCGGTGTTGTAACACGAAAGGGTGTTGATCATCGACGACAAAATCGCCATCGGGTGCCCGGTCGGGGGAAAGCCCTGGAAGCAGTGCCGCATCCCCTCGTGAATCCGCTCGTGCTCGGTCAACAAATCCCGGAAGTGGGCCAAATGGTCGGCCGTCGGCAGTTCGCCGTAGATCAGCAACAGCGCCGACTCGATGAACGTCGAATGCTCGGCGAGTTGCTCGATCGGAATGCCCCGATAACGCAAGATCCCCTTCTCGCCATCGATGAACGTGATCTTGGACTCCACCGACCCCGTGTTCCGGTAGCCCTCGTCCAGCGTGATGTAGCCGGTCTCCCCGCGCAACTTGGTGATGTCGACAGAGTGTTCGTCTTCCGTCCCAATAATGATCGGTAATTCGACTTCCTTGTGCGGTAGAACCAGTCGGGCCGTGCCACCCGATCGAGCACCTTGATTGGTCATGCGGATACTCCAGAGCTGAGAAAGTTAACGTTCTGCGGCACCATAGTGCATTACCGGTCACACTGAACCGTGTTCCCATTGTGTACCGGGGTCGCCCGTTCGATCAAGTGCCCAAGCGGTCGTTCAACCATGCCGGTCTACCACCGGCGATATCGTCGTAATATGTTTGAAAATAACCAGTTACGCAAAGTGATAGAACTGGGCCGCAGAAGACAGGCAAGCGGACCGCGAAATCCGAACGCCACGGCATCCTCCATCGGAATGGCAATGCTCCCCACTGGACAGGTGCCTTGCTTGACCGGAAACGCTCGTTCGGCGAATAATCGCGGAAAACGAGGTCGGCAGACGGGTTGCGGGCCTGCCGCGCTACGAGCCGTCAACAAATGGAGAATGCAATGAACGAAGCTGGGCCGCGGGACATCGGAGAGTTGGACGATTCGTTGAGCCTGCCAAGCGAGCTGGCAATCGAGGTGCTGGGCAACCTGACCGGCGACCTGATGCTGTTGGGAGTCGGCGGCAAGATGGGACCAACTCTAGCCCGGATGGCCCGGCGAGCGTCCGATCAGGCAGGGCGGTCCAGACGGATCATCGGCGTGTCAAGATTTTCAGATTCCCGCATTCGCCAGCAACTTGCCGACTGGGGCGTCGAGACGATCGCCTGCGATCTGCTGAACGAGAGCGAAGTGGACAAACTGCCCGAGGTACCGCTGGTGGTCTACATGACGGGCATGAAATTCGGAGCCAGCCGCAATCCGGCGTTAACTTGGGCGATGAACTGCTACGCCCCTGCTTTGGTTTGCCGCAAGTTTCGCCACAGCCGGATCGTTGCCTTCAGCAGCGGAAATGTCTATGGAATGGTTTCGGCGAGCAGCTCCGGTTCGCGTGAAGCGGACTCGCTGGAACCGGTCGGCGAATACTCGATGACCGTGTTGGGACGCGAGCGGATGTTCCAGTACTTTGGCGAGCAGTTCCAGATTCCCGCCGCCTTGCTTCGCTTGAATTATGCCACCGAATTGCGGTACGGAGTCTTGGTGGACATCGCCCGCGATGTGCTGGCCGGCAACCCGATCGACGTCACGCTGCCGACGGTCAACGTCATCTGGCAGGGCGAGGCGAACGCGATGACGTTGGCGGCACTGGCCCAAACGGACGTTCCGGCCAAGATCATCAACTTGGCCGGTCCCGAAATCCTCCGCGTGCGCGAAGTTGCCGAGCGTTTTGGACAGTTGATGAACAAGCCGGTCAAGCTGACGGGCGAAGAAGGGCCGATCGCCTACTTGAACGACGGCTCGCAAGGGCACCGATTGCTGGGCAGCGTCCAGGTTTCGGCTGACCAGATGATTCGTTGGACCGCCGACTGGGTGTTGCGAGGAGGCGAGAGTCTGAATCGGCCCACGCATTTCCAAGTCGTGAGCGGCAAGTTCTGAATCAAGCCGTAGCACTGGCTGCCAGCCTGTGGCCCGGCTCACAACACGCACAGGCTGGCAGCCTGTGCTACGAGTTGCGTCAGGCCGCGACGGTGCGGCCGAATGCGCGATTTGCGGGGCGTTCCTCTTCGATCACCAGTTCGTGTTCGCTGCGGAACTGGAGGCAGTCGCGCAACAGGTTTTCGATCTGGCCGTTTAGATCTTCCAATTGCGCGAGCACTTCGTCTTGGCGCTGGTCCAGTTCTTCCAGCAGGCTGCAGGGCCTCTCGAGTTCGGACATCGACAACTCGGCTCCTTCGGGTGGGTCAGCCAGGCGGGTGCTTGCGCGTCGTTCCGAAGTCTCGCGACTTCGTCCGCGCTGGAGGCGGGTGTGGTAGTTCATCGGCTTCCGGTCGATCGTCTTTTGACGCCGGTGTGCAAATTGAGCGATGTAGGTTCTGGGCAAACCAGGAAGTGTGCGCCGACTTGCGGGCGTGGGAATTAGGTGCGAATCCGTCTTGACGCCCTCGGGCGGATTCGGGTAGCGTTCCCGCCCTCGTCTCGATCCCGGCGCCTCGACGCTGCGAAAAAACGGAATTTGCGACTGGCTCCTTTTGCAACCAAACAATTCTCTGGGGTTCCCGCGGCCCTGCGAACCATGAACCGAAGCCTGTATCGGCGGACAGCACGATGGTTGTTTGCCTTGCTGATCATCTCGGCAGGCGGCTGTGCGTCGACCTCGTATCTGTCCGTCCGCAAGTCGCCGCGCAATCCGCTGACGGGTACGTTAAATCTTGCGTCGCTAAACGGTCCGAAACCATCGCAACGCACGGAGAATCTGCTGCAGCGTTACGATCTGTACGAGCAGGTGAAGGATGCTCCGGCCGACGCGTTGCAGGGACTCCAGCAGGAGAACCGGGCGGAACCAACACTCGAGAAGACCTACGCCTTGGCGGAGTTGTCCTACGTTTTGGGCAAGCGGGCGCAGGCCAAGGGCAAGACGTCCAAAGCTTTGGAACTGTACAGCGGAGCCGTCTCTCAGGCCTACCTCTACCTGTTCTCTCCGCAGTTCGATACGAGTCGAAGCTACTACGATCCTCAATTCCGCAAGGCCTGCGACCTGTACAACACCGCTTTGGAGGAATTGCTGCGGATCGTCAACGCCGAGGGCCGGTTGCAGCCCGGCGAGACGTACACCCTCGAGTCCGGGGAGCACAGGATCGACGTGCGGATCGTGACGCGAGGCCTGTGGGGAAACCGGGCCTTCGACCGTTTCGAGTTCGTTTCGGATTACCGCGTGCAGGGCTTGCAGCACCGGCATGTGAACTACGGCTTGGGAGTTCCGTTGATCGCGGTGCGCCGCGGCGACGACACGGAAGATCCGGCGTCGAGTTTCTATCCGCGCGGCATGAGTGTTCCCGTAACGGCGATCCTGCGGGCTGTCGAACGTCCGTGCCTGAGCCCCGACGAGCAGCAGGTGGTGGCATGCGCGCTGGAGTTGCAGGATCCGCTGGCCTCGGGGGTCGTCGATATCGCCGGACGGTTTGTGCCGCTCCAGTCGGATCTCACCACGCCGCTGGGCTTCTACTTGGACAATCCGGAATTCCGGAACGCGAACGTCGCGACCGCGGGCCTGTTGAATCCCAACCAGACCAGCCACTTGCGTGGCTTGTACATGCTCGAAGCGTTCGATCCGCGGAAGATTCCGGTCTTGATGGTGCATGGGCTCTGGTCCAGCCCGGAGACGTGGACGGAGATGATGAACGATTTGCGAGCCCTGCCGGAGATCCGCGACCGGTATCAATTCTGGACGTATCTGTACCCGACAGGACAGCCGTTCTGGATCAGCGCCGCGCAGATGCGGGAAGACTTGGCGAAGACTCGCCAGATGGTCGATCCCAACCGCCGCTGGGAGTCGCTGGACCAGATGGTGTTGATCGGCCACAGCATGGGCGGGCTCGTGTCGCGGATGCAGACGTTGGAGAGCGGCGAGGATTTCTGGCGGATTCTCACCGATCGCTCGTTCGACGAATTGCAGGCGGACGACGAGACCCGAGAGCGTTTGGCGAGCACCATCTTCTTTGAACCGAATCCGTCCGTTCGCCGCGTCATCACGATCGGTACGCCCCACCGAGGCAGCTATTTCGCCAACGACTACACGCGTTGGTTGGGCCGGAAACTGATCACGTTGCCCACGTCGTTGGTTCAGGTCAAGACGCGAGTGATCCGCGAGAATCCGGACTTCTTCAACAACACCGAGCTCTTAACCGTCACCACGAGCATCGATTCGCTGTCGCCCGACTCGCCGGTGCTGCCCGTGATGCTCAGTTCAAAACGTTCCCCGTCCGTCACGTACCACAACATCGTGGGTGTCATCTCCAAGAACAAACTCTTGGCCCGCGTTTCAGAAAAGGGAGACGGCGTGGTGCCGTACAGCAGCGCTCACCTGGACGACGTGGACTCGGAGATCGTGGTCGATGCCGATCACCTGACCGTTCACCAGCATCCCCGCAGCATCCTGGAAGTTCGCCGGATCCTGCTGCAACATTCCGCTGAGATGTATGCCGAGACGGCTCGCCGCATTGCCATTCCCGCCGCCTACGGGAGCCCGCTGCCGTTGCCGCCCGTGGTTCCCGCCGCGGGGCGGTGAAGCGCGCCGCCGCGACCACGCGTCAGATCGCGTTCAGCGCCGTCCCTTCGGAGCGCGGAGTCCTGCGGACTTCCGGGCGCCGCCGAACCCGGCCTGCCAGAGCGCGGCCCGGAAAACGATGCACGCCCTCAAGGGCCACCACCGATTCGCTGCCACTGCTGACAGCGCCGTTCGCAACCGCCGACTCGGCCGCTTCCACGTCCGTCGGTTGTGTCGCCGAGATTTCGCCGCGGACCACCCGGACGTCCTGAGGTGCTTCAATCCCCACTCGGACTGTGTTACCCTGAATTCGCACGATGGTGATCGTGACGTTGTCGCCGATGTGAATTTTCTCCTGCAACTTGCGTGTTAGAACCAACATGGCATACTCCTTCAAACCAGGGGGACATGTTCCGAATTTGGTGTCGGGTCCAGCGACTCGACTGACAAGCGAATCTTCTCAATGCAGGATGTGTGCCAAATCGCGCCGAATGCCGCACGATCGCTGTAAGTGCCAAATGGAAAGCGACTTGCGAACGAACGCCGGTTTCCGCCCACGACGCGCGACGATCGTTGTTCTTCAAACCTCTTGAAAGTTCTTCATTCGAGTCCCCAATGCCTATCGAACGGAAATTGCTGGGATTGGAGCGAGCCTGTCTGCCGATCGCTGCGGAATACCTGATCGATCGCTACTCCGCCCGAGGTGTCGCCGACCTGTCCGGTGTCGTCGTGGTTGTGCCGGGTAGTCAGGCGGGGCGCCGACTGCTGGAGATTCTGGTCGATTTAGCAGCTCGCCGTTCGCTGGTGCTGACGCCGCCTCCGATCGAAACCGTCGGTCGAGTCCCCGAGCGTCTCTACCGCCCGCAGCGGCCGTTTGCCTCTGACCTGGTTCAACAACTGGCCTGGGCACACGTGCTGAAGCAATGCGACCGGTCCCAGTTGCGCCGGGTACTGGATCCACCCGCGGAGCACGAGGAACTGCGCTGGCTGGAGTACGGCCGTCTGCTGTGCCGTCTGCACACCGAGTTGGCGGCGGACGGCCTGGACTTTGACGAGGTTGCGCGGCGCGGCCGCCAACTGGAGCAATTCCCCGAACTGCCGCGATGGGCCGTGCTGCATCACTTGCAGCAGGCTTATCTGCGTCTGCTGGACGAGCTGCAACTGTGGGATATTCAAACGGCTCGCTTGGTGGCTGTTCAGAAGCGGGAATGCCGCACGGACCACGATTTGGTGTTGGTCGGCGCTGTCGACATGACGATCACCCTGCGGAGAATGCTGGATCAGGTAGCGGATCGAGTAACCGCGTTGGTGTTCGCTCCGGAAGCGTGGAGCGACCGTTTCGACGAGCATGGCTGTCTGGTCCCGGCGGCTTGGCAAACCGTGCCGGTCGAATTGGACGACCAGCGAGTCCACATGGTCCAGGGGCCGCCGGAGCAAGCCGACCGGGTCGCACGCTGCCTAGCGGACTTCGATGGCCGCTTCCGAGCCGACGAAGTCACCGTCGGGTTGGCCGACGAACAGGTTGCTCCGCTCGTCCAACGGCAGCTCGAACAATGCGGCATCCGCGCCCGATGGGCGGCCGGTGTGCCGGTGTCGGCCAGTCCGCCGTATCGTCTGGTGGCGGCGGTCGAGGCGTTCTTGCGCTCGCGTGGGTATTCGGAATTCGCGGCCCTCGTGCGTCATCCGGATCTTGGCGAATCCTTGCGGCGCCACGGAGCCCGGCTGTCGTGGCTGACCGACCTGGACGAGTACTACGGTCAGCACTTGCAGAACCAACTCGGCCCTCCTTGGTCGCCCGACGACTGCGGACAATCGGTCGCGAAGATCTATTCGCTGGTCGAGGGCTGGCTGCGTGGATTCGACGAAGAGCAACGGCCCTTGACCGATTGGGCCGCTCCTCTGCGCGACCTGCTGGTGGCCGTCTACGGCGGGCGGGATTGGAACCAAGAGGTGCCTGCGGAACGGGCGGTGGTCCGGGTCTTGCGAGGGTTCCAGGCGGTGTTGAACGAGCACGCCGAGACGATTCCCGCAGAGCTGATGCCGCACTTGCCCGCCCCGGATGCTTTGCAGTTGGTGCTGGAGGCGTTGGCCTCCGATTCGTTGCCTCTGCCTGCGGATGCCGAGGCGATCGAACTGGCGGGCTGGTTGGAACTGCCGCTGGACGACGCACCGGCGCTGATCGTGTGCGGACTGAACGAAGGCTACGTACCGTCCTCGGTCAACGCGGACCAGTTCTTGCCCGATGCATTGCGCAACCGGCTGGGCGTGCAAGACAATCTGCGCCGATACGCGCGGGATGCGTATGCGCTGAGCGTCCTGACCGCGACGCGCCAGCGAGTCGAGTTGATCGTGTCGCGAAGGAATCTGGACGGCGACCCGCTCGTCCCCAGCCGCTTGCTGTTTGCCACCGATCGCGAGACACTCGCCCGTCGTGCGCTGCGTTTCTTCGCGCCTCCCGCGCCGGTGTCCGGATTGCCGCCACTGGCGGGCAGCTTGGCGGCCGGACGCGATCAACCGGATTTCCCCGTCCCGCAACCGGACCCGTTGGACCGGCCATTGCTCGCACTGCGGGTCACCGCGTTTCGCGACTATCTGGCCTGTCCCTATCGCTTCTACCTGCGGCACATCCTCGGCCTGCGGCCAGTCGACGACGCGGTCGAAGAACTGGACGGCGCGGCGTTCGGCAACCTGTTGCACGATGTGATGCGCCAGTTCGGCGAGGGATTGGGCCGCGACAGCACGAACCCGGGCGAAATCCGAGAGATCCTCGAACATCTGCTCGCTCAGCACGTCGAGGCCACATTCGATGGCCGGGCGCTCGCGACCGTCGGCGTGCAGATCGAGCAACTGCGGCAACGCCTGAGCGCCTTCGCCGACTTCCAGGCCCGCTGGGCCGATCAAGGGTGGCAGATCCGATATACCGAAGTTCCGCCGCGCGACCAGCCCGGCTCGGAATTCCTCGTCGGCGACGAGCCTATTCTGTTGCGCGGCCGGATCGACCGCATCGACGTGCATCGCGAGACGGGCGAGTTGGCCGTCTTGGATTACAAGTCCTCGGACTCGGGCAAAGGGCCGGAGGCCGTGCATCGGCAAGGGGGCCAATGGGTCGATCTGCAACTGCCATTGTACCGCCACCTGGTCCGGTCGATGGGCTTGGACGCGCCGCTGCGGCTCGGATATCTGCTGTTGCCCAAGGATCTCCGCAGCATCGACGTTCAATTCGCCGATTGGACCGCAGAGGAACTGAACGAGGCCGATGACGTCGCGCGGGACGTCGTGCGAGGAATCCGCGCAGAAACCTTCTGGCCGCCCGCCTTCCCGGCACCGGACTTTTCCGAGGATCTTTCGCCCATCTGCCAGGACCAGGTGTTCGGCAAGCAACCCGAAGCGTAAGCGAGAGGAAAGTCCGCAGACCGAATTCTCTCGCTGGCGATTCGAGTTGCGAGCGGCTTGCGCGCAGCGTCGCAACCGCGTTTCACTCGTTGGGAAAATCCTCGTACGTGCAGCGGTCGCTCGGATGCCACAGGGGCAGTCCCGAACGGACTCGCCGCGCCATCACTTCCAGTTTTTCCTGCGTGCCGGGCAACGCCTTCGTCGCTTCGTAGGTCGTCGCCTCGTACTCGTCAGGTTCGAAGTCCCAAATGCCCAACTGAATCGCTTCAAATACCGATTGAGGCACGGCCAGACTCCTCTTTGCTCAATTCCCAGAATTTCGCCGGCGATTGGACAAGTCGGCTCGAACGAACCACATCGGGCGATTTCGCTCGCAGTGCTCGCGACACCCTCGATTTGAAGATCCACTTCACCGGATCTTAACGCTTCGGCGCAGGCAATGCTAGCATTCGGCGGAAGAAATCTTTTTTGGGCAGTGTCAAGCGAACGGCCAACGGCGCCCGAGTGCTTCGCGTTGGATGTCGGTCAGTCGCGCGATGCCGCGGCGGGCCAACTTGAGGAGCGATGCGAGTTGCGAATCGTCGAACGTGGCTTCCTCGCCGGTACCTTGAATCTCGATGAACCGACCTTTGCCCGTCATCACGACGTTCATGTCCACCTCCGCGGCCACGTCCTGCCGGTAATCCAAATCCAGCACTGGTCGGCCGTCAACTAGTCCGGCGCTGACGGCGGCCACGCTGTCGCGCAGCGGATAGCAGTTCGGATCGGGCAAGTCGTCCCGCAGCTCATGCAGCGCTTCGACCAGCGCGATGAATCCGCCCGTAACACTGGCCGTTCGGGTGCCACCGTCGGCTTCCAACACGTCGCAATCGACCGTGATCAGCCGCTCGCCCAGCGCCGCCAGATCGGCCACCGCGCGCAGGCTGCGCCCGATCAAACGCTGGATCTCCGCCGTGCGGCCGTCCAGTCGGCCACTGCGCTCGCGAGCCTTCCGCGGCTGAGTGCTGCCGGGCAGCATGTTGTACTCGGCCGTGATCCAACCCTTGCCCTGGCCCGCCAGCCACGACGGCACATTCGCTTCGACGCTGGCCGTACACAGCACGGTGGTGCCGCCGGCCTGGTACAGCACGCTGCCCGCCGCCTGGCGCGTGAAGCGGCGTTTGATCTTCACGGCTCGCAACTGGTCGTCGGTGCGGTTCACGCTTCGTCTCCCAACAGCCAGACGATCAAGCCCTTCTGCACGTGCATGCGGTTTCCGGCTTGCTGGACCACAACGCTTTGCGGGCCGTCCAACACTTCGTCCGTCACTTCTTCGCCTCGACGCGCCGGCAAGCAGTGCAGGAAACAGGCATCCGCGGCGGCTTGTTGCATCAACGCCTGATTAACCTGGTAATCGGAGAACGCCTGGACCCGCACGTCGCGCTGCGCTTCCTGGCCCATGCTGACCCAGACGTCCGTGTAGACCGCCGCCGCGCCGCGCACGGCTTCGATCGGATCGCGGGTTTGCAGCAGATCCGCTTTCGGTTCGGCCGCCTTGACCCGTGCGACGAATTGCTCGTCGAAATCGTAGCCGGGCGGCGAGGCGATGGCGAACTGGACGCCCAGTCGGGCGCAGGCCAGCAGCAGGCTGCGCGCCACATTGTTGGCGTCGCCGACGTAGGCCAGTTTCCGGCCTCGCAAGTCGCCATGCACCTCGCGCATCGTGTACAGGTCCGCCAGCGCCTGGCAGGGATGCGACTGGTCGGTCAGCCCGTTGATCACCGGGCAAGTCGCGTGTTCCGCCAGTTCCTCGACCGTCCGGTGCGACTTGGCGCGGCACACCAGAACGTCGACGTACTGGCTCAGCACCCGTGCAAAATCGCTCATCGCTTCCCGCTTGCCCCAGCCGACGTCCTCCCCCAAAAACAGACTGGCGCCGCCCAGTTGAGCCATCCCGGTTTCGAAGCTGACGCGAGTTCGCAGCGAAGGCTTTTCGAACAGCAATCCCATCACCCGCCCGGCCAGCAACGGCTCGCGCACCCCCTGTTTCAGCGCCGTCTTCAGGTCCGCCGTGATCTCGAATATCCGCTCGATCTCGGCCGCCGTCAGTTCGAACAACGTCAATACGTTACGCATGGTGCATGGGTCCTTCAATTCGTGGATCTTCAAGAAGTCGACGGCGAGTGCGCCATCTGCGTCAGCACTTCGCCGAGGATGTCGCACCCTTCTTCGGCCTGCTCCACCGTCAGGTTCATCGGAGGCAGCAGACGGATTACGTTGCCCTGGGTGCAATTGATCAGCAGTCGCCGTTCCATGCAGGCCTGGACCGCCGGCGCTCCCTCGACCGTCAACTCGACGCCGATCATCAGTCCCAGTACTCGGACTTCCCGGATCAGGTCGCACTGGGATTGCAGCGTTTCCAGCCGTTCGCGGAACACGCCGCTGACGCGCGCGACGTTCTCCAGCAGATGTTCGTTCTCGATCATCTCCAGCGCCGCAATTCCGGCCCGCGCCGCGATCGGATTGCCGCCGAACGTCGCCGCATGCATGCCCCGCCGCAGGCTGGGGGCGATGTCGCGCCGCGCCAGCATCGCGCCGCCGGCGATGCCGCCGCACAGCGACTTCGCCAACGTCATCACGTCCGGAGTCACACCGAAGTGCTGGTACGCGAACCAATGCCCGGTGCGTCCGCAGCCCGCCTGGACCTCGTCGAAGATCAACAGCAGGTTGTGTTCGTCCGCGAGCCGTCGCAGCCCCTGCAGAAAACCCTCCGGGGGAATGCGGATGCCGCCCTCGCCCTGGATCGGCTCGATCATGATCGCCGCCGTCTCGTCGTCGATCCGCCGGGCCACCGCGTCCAAGTCGCCGAACGGCGCATAGACGAAACCGGCCATCAGCGGCCCCAGCCCCTCGTGGTACTTCGGCTGCGCCGTCGCCGCCGTCGAACCCAGCGTGCGGCCGTGGAAACCGCCGGTGAACGTGATGATCTTGTAGCGTTCCGGCGGCGTGTGGAGCCGCGCCAGCTTGATCGCCGCCTCGTTCGCCTCGGTTCCCGAATTGCAGAAAAACGCTTGCGCGTCGAAACTCCGTTCGCACAGCATCTGCGCCCAGCGGCCCTGCGCCTCCATGTGCCAACTGTTGGGCACGTGGATCAGCAGAGCCACCTGCTCCTGCACCGCCTGGACGACCGGCGCCGGGCAATGCCCCAGCAGATTGCAGCCCCAGCCGGGGAACAGGTCCAGGTAGCGGTTGCCTTCGCTGTCCCAAACGAACGCACCCTCGCCGCGTACCAGATTGATCGGGTAGCGAGTGTAATTCGGAATCACGTACCGCCGAAACAGTTCGACCGTTTCGGAAGAAGACAAATGCTTGACGGTTGCCACAAATGCTCCATTTCTTGTCGAATGCCAACAGAAGAAGACGCCGAACCAAGCGGCGGAGGTCCGGCGGCGCGCCTGCCCTACTCCAGCACAATCTCGGTGCCGATGCCGCTGGTCGTGTACACCTCCAGCAGCAACGAATGCCGGATGCGGCCATCGATGATGTGGATCTTGCGGACGCCCTTACTGAGCGTCTCGATACAGGCTTCGACCTTGGGGATCATCCCGCCGCCCACGACGCCGTCCTGGATCAACCGCCGCGCCTCGGACGCATTCAACGAATGGACCAACGTGTGCGGGTCGTCCCGGTCGAGCAGCACACCGCTCACGTCGCTCAGAAACACCAGTTTCTCCGCGCCCAGCGCCTGCGCCACCGCCATCGCCGCCGTGTCGGCGTTCACGTTCAGTTTTTCGCCGTTCGGGCCCAGACACAACGAAGGAATCACGGGCACCTGCCCCGCGTAGCAGAGATTGTCGATGACCGCGCGGTCCACCCGCGTCAACTGCCCCACATGTCCCAGATCGACCGCTTCGCCGTGTTCGTCCGTCAACGTGATCCGCTCGCCGAACAGGACGTTGGTCGTGCGGAAATTCAAATTCATCGCCCGACCGCCCAGTTCCTCGATGCGGGCCGCCAGCCATTCGTTCAACTCGTAGCCCAGAACCCGCTCGACGATCTCCAGCGACCGGTCGTCCGTGTAGCGACGCCCCTGGATGAACCGGGGCACGATCCCCGCCGCGTCCATCGCTCGGCTGATCGCGGCGCCGCCGCCGTGGACGACGACCGGACGCATGCCCACCGTCTCCATAAAGACGATGTCGATCAGCACGTGCAACAACAATTCCGGATGTTCCAGAAGACTTCCACCCAGCTTGATGACCGTGACTTTGTCGCGAAATCTCCGGATCCAGCCTAGGGCTTCGATCAGGGTGTCGGCTTTTGCAATGGCCTCTTGCACGGGCTATACTCCGCGTTCGGCGTGAGAATCGCATCGGGAAAACCCACAAGTTTGACGGCAACATCACCGTCTGTCAACGCGGATCACATGGCGATTCAACGGGAATTGGCCGCGTTCAAATCCCCACGAACTACGTAATTCGACGGTCTCTCTTCGGAAAAATCGCCTTGATATCTGGCGAGCGGCGGGCGTTAGCCCACCGGTTTTCATAACATTGATGAGCCAGCAGCAAGGGAACCGGTGGGCTAACGCCTCACCGCTCGCCGAAATACGACGGTCGAAGTAGGATCTGATTGATATGGAAACCACAAGCATGGGCACGGGGCGGCAATTGCTGCAAACCGAACGATTCTCGGTGGAAGAAGTCTGGCGCGAACTGCCGAGCGGCGGGCGGCGGACACGCGCAGTCATCCGCCATCCGGGGGCAGTCGTGATCATTCCGATGGTGGACGAAGATCGCGTGTGCCTGATCCGCAATTTTCGCGTCGCCATCGGGCGTCCGCTGCTGGAACTGCCCGCCGGCACGCTGGTGCCCGGCGAAGATCCGCTGCGCGCGGCCGATCGCGAGCTGATCGAGGAGACCGGCTACCGGGCCGGACAGTGGCAACCACTTCCCGGTTTTTGGGTTTCGCCGGGCATCCTGGACGAGCGAATGCATCTGTTCCTGGCCACCGACCTGGTGGCCGGTCCGCCGGCAAGAGAGCCGGGCGAAGAGATCGAGAACGTCGTCGTCGCCTGGGACGAAGCCCTGGCGATGGTCCGCCGAGGCGAAATCGAAGACGCCAAGACGCTGATCGGCTTGCTCCTGGTTCAAAGCCGCCGGCAACCGTGACCTGGGGTTCCAGATCGAGCGATCGGCGTCGTACAACACGTCGCTATTGAGTGACTATTTCGCGGTCTTCTTCGGGCTCTTCTCCGGCACTAGCGGAAAGTCGGGCGAATCGACTCGCGACTCGGCCATCCATCGTTCCAGTTTCGCCGCGATGTCCGGCCGCTCGTGAACCAGATTCGTCTTCTCCCCGATGTCGCTCGACAGATCGTACACTTCCAGCGGGCGGTCTGGCGCCGCGCGATACGCTTTCCAGTCGCCCCAGCGCAACGCCTGCTGCGGCGCGGCTTCCCAGTAGAACAACTCGCGCTGCGCCTGGCGTTCGGGTTGGCTCAGCAGTGTGGGCACAATCGAAACGCCGTCCAGCCCCGAGGGCGGCACCGCGCCGATCAGTTCGGCAAAGGTCGGGAGCATGTCGGCAAAGTCGCTGATACGGGCGCAGGTCGAACCGGCGGCGACCTTTCCGGGCCAACGGGCTATCAGCGGCACGCGGATACCGCCCTCGTACAAACCGAACTTCGAGCCGCGGAGCGGCCCCGCGCTGCGGAAGAACGCCGGATCCTGCCCGCCCGCCGAGACCGGACCGTTGTCGCTGGTGACCATTACCAGCGTGTCCTCAACCAGCCCCAATTCGTCCAGCAGATCCAGGATTCGCCCGATGTCGCGATCCATCCGAGTGATCATCGCCGCGCGAACGGCGCGAGGCTGATCTTGCGGACAGTAGGTCTTGCTGCCAGGAAACGCCTTCGGCTCGGGCCATTGGCCACGGTACTCATCCAGCGAGTCGTCCGGTACGGTCACCTCCGCGTGCGGGATGGTGAACGCCGCGTAGAAGAAGAACGGCCGCTCCCTGTGCCGACGGATGAAGTCCAGCGTCTGGGCTGCGAACAGATCGTGTGAATACACCTTGCGTCCGCCATCGCGGTTCTCGGGGATCTCGTACCGCTGTCCGTCGCGCCAAAGGAAATCCGGATAGTAGGTGTGCGCGTGCGTCTGGTCCAGGTAGCCGAAGAATTCGTCCATGCCGACGCGCCAGGGCGCGCTGATCGTGTCCGCGTCGCCCAGCGACCACTTGCCGACGCCGCCGGTGGCGTAGCCGGCTTGCTGGAACATCTGCGAAAGGGTGGAGTCGTCGGCGTGCAGTGGCCGTTTCGAATTCGCTCGGATGCGAGCATGGCCGGTGTGCTTGCCCGTGAACAGCACGCATCGCGAAGGATGGCACGAAGGCGCGCCCGCGTAGTGCTGCGTAAACCGCATCCCCTCCGCCGCCATCCGGTCCAACCGCGGAGTGCGGATCAGTTGTTGCCCGTAAGAACCGAGGTCGCCGTACCCAAGGTCGTCCGCCAGGATATAGATGACATTCGGCCGCCGCTCGAATCCGCCATCCGCCGTCAGGCCGTGCGAGGACGAAACGACCTGAGCGACCAACGCGCCGAGGACGGCAAGCGAAAGAACACGGTCGTTCATGATACAAGCTGCCTTTTTCGTGATTTGTTTCATGGGTTTCGGAGGCACTTTCGCACCTCGACAGAAACCATCATAGTCCGCCGTGCGCCTTGTTGCACCAGCCAGTTCCGTTGACACGGCCCGGACGGCGGAACAAGATGTTCGGCAAGTTGAAATGAAAGATCAGCGAGGTAGCACCATGAATCACCAGGAACGCTTCTTACTCTCCACGTCGGGTCACCGAGACATGCACGATATCACGTCGCACGTGTCGGAAATCGTCGCGCGCAGCGGAATACGCACCGGGGTCGCGCACGTGTTCAATGTCGGTAGCACGGCGTCGGTGGGGACGATCGAGTTCGAGCCGGGGCTGCAGCGAGATCTGCCGGAAATGCTGGACCGGCTGATGCCGCCGAGTCGCGAGTATGGCCACGAGCAGGCTTGGCACGACGGCAACGGGCACTCCCATTTGCAGGCGACGTGTCTGGGACCGGCGCTGACCGTGCCAGTGGAGCAAGGGCGGTTGGTGCTGGGAACGTGGCAGCAGATCTTTCATCTGGAATGCGACGTCAAACCGCGGCGCCGCGAGATTGTCGTCACCGTGTTGGGCGGGTAAAGGGCAGCCAGGCCCAGTCGTTTCCACTCCGTCTTCGCCGCCGGATTTCCGTGCGCAATGCCGCGCGCTGCTAGCTCTGACGGCGCGTGCGGCAAGATGAGACGCCTGAACGGTTTGTATGGATTCGCGGCGCGGGTTCTCACCAGCGCAAGCACCACCGACGCTCGGAACCTTCTTGACTCGCGGCCATTGCTGCGAAAAATGCAGACGGAACAGGCACGTCGATCATGCGGAAAGGAGCAGAGCCATGAGGACAGCGTTCGGGTGTTTCGTCGCAGCGGTGTGGGCGGCTACGGCCGGGTTGTACGCGCAGGACCGGACTTCGACTCCTGCCGATTTTGGAACGGCCACGCCATACGCGCAGGGCGTCGTCGGGTCCGGCAGCGAGGGCTGGCGCGTCGTCGATCCAGCTTCCGTGCCGCCGCTGCTTCCTCAATCCTCCGCGGCGCCGACCGTTCTTCAGCCTTCGGTTGTCGTCTCCGAGTCGGCGGCGTCGTCGGTACCGACACCGGCCGGCCAGACGTGGCCGCCGACAGTGTTTCCGCCCGCCAGCGCGCCCGTGTACGCGCATCCGCCTCAGCCGGTGCCGCCCCCCGTTACCGCCTACCGTCCGCTGGTGCCCGTCGCCCCGCCGCCGGCGCAATACTACCTGGGTCGCGGCCTGTTCGGCCAGCCGAAGCTGTACGTCCCCGAACAACCCGTGCGCAACTTCCTGCGCTATCTGAGTTTCTAGGAGCACGACGTGTTGCCTCTCCGCCGTTGGCAATGCCGGCACCGAGAATGCCCAGGATCAATCGTTGGCGGGCAACGGCCCGAAACCCGACCGCGTCGGCACCGTGCGCCATGCAAGCTTGCAACGGTTCCTCGAATCGTCGCCCGAAGCGAATCCAGCCCTGGTGCTTGAATCTCGCACGGACTTCGGCCCCACGATCGTTGACCTTACGGGGTGATCTGATCGTACGGAACGATGCCGGTGCCCGGCCGATCGATGGTCCCGATCAGCGTCAGGTCGATGCGACCCTCGTTGCCGGACAGCCCGACGCGAAGCGGCCCGGCGGTCTGAAGAATCACTTGGCCACGGTCGGTGACGCGGGCATCCACCGCATATCGATGCCCGGCGCGAATACTCGCCGGATCCACTTCCAGTCGGTAGGGCACCGGCCACCGCCGCGGTATCTCGAGATTGACTTCCGCAATCGCCACATCGCGCCAGCGAGGCTGCGTGACATCCAACAGTCGCACGGACAGCATCGCGGTGCGGCTCAATCCGGCCGTGCCTTTCGCAAGGACGTTGCCCGAGACCGTCCGCGGCCCCGTTGCGAACTGGACCGGGACATTCACCAATCGACCGTCGCGGTGGTTGCGGACCAGCAGCGTGACTCGACCCTGCCGATCGACTCGGCGGGCCAGTTCCTCACTCATGTCGTACAGCCGTCCCGAAACGTAACCCACCTGATAGCCCTCGACCGTGACGATTGTATCGCCCGCCTCGAGTCCGGCGCGCTGGGCCACCGACCCGGGCAGTACCTGGGTTAGCTGGACGCCCGTCTGCGTGTATTTCAGCGAGTCGACGAACGTGCGAACCGTCTTCGGCGGTGGTTCCCGCGTCTCGTGGACTTGGAGCCGCCGGATTCCCGGTTCATGGTCCAGGGGCAGCAGCCATCAACTCCAGCATCGCTTCGCCCATCGCCTGGCCGATGCGGTTGAACCAGATCGCGCTGCCCATGTAGTGGTAGCCGAAGTCCGAGCCGGTCTTCTCCCATTGCTCGACGTTCTCGCGCCACCGCGGGTACAGCTCTTCGGCGTCTTTGTCGACCAGCACATCCGTGGCGATCGTCTTGACGTTGCCTTGGAACTCGGGAACCTCGTTCATGGCGAACTGGGCCTGCTGGACTTTGGCCATGTTGCCTTCGGCCGGTTTCGAGCCGTTTTGGCCCATCGCTCCGATCACGACCGGCAGCTTCGGCCGGTTCAGATCCCGTCGCAGATCGGTGATCAGATTTTTCAGATGGCGTTCGTATTCGACGGGTCCGAGTTCTCCGAACATGTCGTTCCAGCCCTGGAACCAGACGAACCCGGCGATCTCGAGTTGCTTGCCTTTCAGTGCCGGGAAGAGCGTCTCGTAGTTTTCGAGCACACCGCGCACCTCGGCCATCATGTCGCGGTACGACCGGCCGTACGCCTCGCGAATTTCCGCCATCTCGGGCAGCGGATCGCTGCGGTTGTTCTTCTGGTTGTTGTTCTCGACGCGTTTCCGTGCGTCCTCCAACTCCTTTAGCAGGAACTCGTCGTCAGGCAGGCCCGACGCGGGCGGCCGGAAGTTCTTGAACAGCGAGTGACCGCCCCACGCCGTCTTGATCAGCAGCACAGGTTCGTCGAAGCGATCGCCCAGCACGGTGCCGAACTCGAGTTCCACCCCGGTACGACCGGGCGAACCGTAACCGATCGTCAGTCCGCCGAGCCAGTCGAAGAACTTGACGAAGACATCGTCCCGCACGATCCACTCGTCACCGCGGCGCAGGTGGGCGAACAGCATCTTCGTCTTGTCGTCGGTGGCCTGGTGTTCGAGCAGGCTGTTCTTCGCCTTGCCTTCCATGTTGGATTGGCCGGCGAGAATGAACACCTTGACGGGCTGCTCGGCCGCCATCGCGGTCCGGCCTGGGGCAACGCAAGCGATCGCGACCGCCACGACCGCAAGACACTGAGAAAGCTGTCGATTCATCGTCCTACTCCATCGCATGGCTGGATCGTTCCATTACTCGGCGCCCATTATACGGACCCGATCGAAAGTTTGCTTGTGGTGTCGCCTTCAGGCGATTCGTCCGCCCGGTACCCGTCGCATTTCTCGCTGCGTCTTGCTTTTCCGCCGCCGATTCGCCATCTTGGGACAACCTTGGACGAACGAGCTGGAGGGACAAAACGATGAGCGCACCTGCTGAATTCTGGAACCGACGACAATTTCTGGGCTCGCTGGCGGCCGCCGGGGCGGCGGGTTGCTTGGCGCCGGCTTGGGCCAACGAGTTGGCCGATGAACGGCCGCTCAAGCTGGGATTCGATAATTTCTCGATCCGGGCCTTCGATTGGAAGGCGCCGCAATTGATCGATTACGCCGCTTCGTTGGCCGTGGATACGCTGCTGTTGTCGGACTTGGACGTCTACGAAAGTCTGGAAGAAGACTATCTGACTCGCATCCGGGAGCAAGCCGGCCGTGCCGGTATTGAGCTGCAGGCCGGCACCGGCAGCATCTGCCCGACCTCGAAATCGTACAACGCGGCCAAATG
The DNA here is from genome assembly GCA_023382975.1 of Pirellulaceae bacterium. GTDB lineage: Bacteria > Planctomycetota > Planctomycetia > Pirellulales > Pirellulaceae > SKKK01. The sequence goes on along the minus strand of JAHDXO010000080.1, from coordinate 3,418 downwards.
GGGACCGGCCGAGGATCATGCGCGGCTGCTGATCCGCACCGCCAAGCGATTGGGCACGCCGGTAGCCCGCTGTTATCTGGGCAGTCGCCGCGACCGCGAAGGCGACGGCGGCCTCGCCCGCCACATCGACGAAATGGTCAAGGTGCTCAAGGCAGTGCGCAGCGAGGCGGAGGACTCGGGCGTCAAGATCGCCGTCGAGAACCACGCCGGGGACATGCAGGCCTGGGAACTGGTCCAGTTGATCGAGGAAGCGGGCAAGAGCTTCGTTGGCGCGACGATCGATCCGGGCAACGCCACGTGGACGCTGGAAGACCCGCTGGTCAACCTGGAGTTGCTCGGTCCGTATGTCGTGACCACCGGCATCCGCGACACGGCCGTGTGGGAGACTGAATCGGGAGCCATGTGCATGTGGGCCAACATGGGGCAAGGCGTCGTCGACTGGACGGCCTACGTCAAGCGTTTCCGCGAACTCTGCCCCGCCGCGCCGTTCGTGCTGGAGATCATTTCCTACCGTTGGTCTCACGAACTGACGTACCTCCAGCCCGAATTCTGGTCGCGGTATCCGGGCGTCCGAGCGCCCGAGTTCGCTCGTTTTGTCGCCTTGGCCAAACGCGGCCGCCCGTTCGAGACCCCCGACGGACGTCCCGCCGGAGATGCGACGCCGGAACTGGAACGCGCCCAGCAGAAATGGGACTTGGAGCAGAGCCTGAAGTACTGCCGCGAAGTCCTCGGCATCGGCCGCAAAGTCTGACGTTGCAGGAACTGGACTGCGATCTGCGGACAGATCCCCGAGTTGGCCGTGAAGGAAAAACTCCGCGGACCAACGCAGCGAAAATTGTGCAGCGCCTCTGGTGGGGCCAGAAAAAGACCGGCGCCAAGCTTGCCAACGTCCGCAAGGTCTTCAACCGCAACAACGGCGTGCTCTGGTTGACCGAGCAACTTGAAGAACGAGCGCAGCTCGAGCGTTGGCCGATCTTGCGGCTGTAACACAAGACTTTGGCAGGTTTCTTTTTGCGGAGTTTTGACGACACGACGAAGTCCAGCTTTCCTCAAACAAAACCCGACATCTGGGAGCCAGAATCTCGGTTAATCTTGTCCTTGTAAGTGTTCGTCGACGAACCGCTGCACTCCCATCGGCTCAAACGTCAAGCGGTGCCTGGAGAAGAACTGCCTATACCTTCTTACTTCGCCGTTATACGGCTCAGGATTGTGATCGTCCCGCCAAAGGACAACGTGAATCGACGCCGAGTTGTGGACCATCCTTGACAGAAGCTGCCTGAATTCGAAATCAGCGTGAGGGAGCGAGTATCCGATGAAGATCAGTCTTCGGGCTTCCATCAATTCCACGCCCGCGTTCTGCCAGACCAATTTGATCTGGAAGTTGGACAGGTCCTTTAGGAATGTTGGCATGACCAGCGAGCCACGCAACTTCGCCGTAATCCCGTTCTTCTTACAATGTCGGCATGGGTTCCCTATATGCTCAGAAACAACAAGTTTTTCGTCAAATGAAGTGAAAAGCCGCTGGCAGTTTGTGCACTGAAGCCAATTCATCGAGCCGTGTATCTTGAGCATCTTCACGTTGTATCCGCGGCATCCGAGGCTCCAAAGACCCGATCGAATCCTACTATTCTCGCGTTTTAGAGAACTTACGTAGCAGCAGTAGTCCACAACTCCGAAGGAGTCGTAATCTCCAAAGTCACTCCCCCGATCTTTCTCCTGCAGGGCGCGATCCAGAGCATTGTCCAGGAGAATATCCCAGTTGAGAGAAATTATTGAGAATGGATCGTATTCCTTCGCTTTGGCTGATGTTGTTGCGTCCTTGGCCAGTTCGGCCCTTTTCGCAGCCCTGTTAACCAGGAACCTAGCGAATTTGTCAACGTACTGGCGATCGCCCCAAGGTCCGTCGAATGCTTCCCTTATGGCCATCGAGATCAAATAATCCAACGCGGAACGGACCTCCTCAAGCTCTATAGATGTTTTACCACGCAGCGACACGCGGTCAGCAAGGCATCTATCGATAGGCGTGTATAAGTCTTCAAGCGATAGGCCCCCGATCTTGCTTTCCGGGATCTCGAGCGTCTTTGTGAGGAATTCGAGAAGTCGCTTCCGCTTGGACGCCACCTCCCCGCGTTCCGGAAGACTGATGATCGTCTTCAAAATAGCGTCCTGCCGCGGCCCGCCTGCTGGACTGGAGAATCCGGCTCCGAGAATGTAAAGCGTCTTTCGCTCGTTCTGTCTAGGCGACATCTGCGACTGTCCTCGACTTATGTGGTGAAAGGTCTTCGCCTTGGGAGGATCGCCTTTTGGCTTGATGAAACAGATGATTTCCGAGGCAATGTAGGTCATGAACCACAGGCAGTCAAGGATTGGTGAATGCTTCTCCGGCCATTGGATCAAGATGCTAATTCGCTGGCTTCAGCCCCGTCTGGAGCACAACGGAGACGTTTCGCCCGCGTCGCGTCCGGTGCTGAGTGCCGACCAAGTCCGCCGAAATCGTGCCGCCCGCGCGAGAAGGCCAAACGTGGGCGAAGTGTATCCGCTCGCCAGTACCAGCCGAATGGCACAGACGTGAATTATGCCTCCGGTGTTCCCTCAGTTCGCTTTTACTTGCCGCCCCGATTCCTGCATGCTTGGTGCATGGCCACGCTGAACCGCAATTCGACCGACGCGGAAGTTTGGGCGACATACGACGTCAACGCGTCGTATTGGAAGGACGGCAGCCGCGAGAAGGCCCTGGCGTTCGTCACCGCGTGCCGCATCCTGCGGCGGCGGCTTGCTGTCCGCCGCCCGCGATCCGCAGTCGGTCACCGGCGAATCGCTCGATGCCGCAATCTCGGCGGCCAAAGCATGGCTCGACGCCCACTCGGCAACCACGGGGAGCGGGGCCGCAGCCGAGTAGGTGCCGATTATCGGTCTGACTCGGCTCGTCGGACCTACGGAACGTACTCGAAATAGTGTCGCATGTCCGGATAGCAGTATCGGGCTGTAGGTGTCGCAAATCGTCACGGCCGTGGGGGCAACGACTGTGGGAGTGCCGGTCTCCACCGTGCAGATCCGGGCTCGCGCCGGCTCTTCGAGACCGGCAGCGAACGAGTGTGCGGCCCCGGCTCGAAGTTGCTGATCGCGAAGGTGCGCTGGCACGGATTATTCACGGGACCGTAGCTGGACAGCGTCACGTTTTCAGTTCCGAATCGTGACAACTGCCGACAGGCGACCAAGCCAGGCCACCGCCGAGCTTGCTCGGTGGAGCCCGTGATTTTGCACTACCTACGACTTCGCAGTCCCATTTCCCCGTCCGTCCCGGCCGCCGCCCCCCCCCCCCACCCCCGGGGGGGGGGGGCGGGGCGGGGCGGGGGGCGGCGCGGGCGGCGGTGTCCGAAAAAACCCCGAAACCCAACCAACGAGGGGGGGGGCCCAC
>JAHDXO010000079.1 GCA_023382975.1 Pirellulaceae bacterium | reverse complement strand
TGGAAGCTTACCCCACCTCGGTTCTTGCCAGTATTTCAGCAGGCTCCGAAGACGCCGGGTGAGCCGTCAGGCTGGCAGCCTGTGTTACGGAGCGGCCACCAAGTACTTCTCCAACAGCGTCGCGATGTCGAAGCAGTGTTTCGCCCTCCGGCCCGCTTCATCGACAACGGGATCGACCGCGACGGCGAAAACCTCCAGTGCCAACCGGTCCAAGAAGCGGCGGGTGAGACGCATGTCGGGCAGTTCGCACAATTCGCCCGTCTCGCCGGCGTTCGTCAGGTATTCTGTGGCCCGCCCGGACGAGGTGAAAAATGCGATGGCGGTCAGCGGTCGGCCATCGCTGGTACGACCGTCGATGCTGACAAAGCCGGTGCCCTGAGCGATCACATAGACCGGATAGTTCCAAGGCGAGAAATCGGCCGAGAGGTGCTCGTCGCGCAGCGTCTTGACCGGCAGTTCCCAACGAGGATGCGCCTGCCGCTCGATGATTTGAGGATCGAACGCGACTCGGGTCACCGGTTTGCGCAGCGCGTCCAGCAGCCAGCGAAATTCCCGCCCGTTCTGCAGCGGCCGCGGTTCGCCGGGCAAGCCATGGTTGTCCATGAATTCGATCGCCGATTGCTCGCACGTGTACACGACCAGCATCTGATCGACCGAGCCGTCACGTGCGAGGATCGACACATAGCCCGCACCGTGCGGGATCAGATAGATGGGATAGCTCCAGGTGATATTCATGCCCAATCTTCCACTTTGAGTCCGGGCACGCCTTCGAAATCCGCCAAGTTTCGAGACAGCAGCGTGGCGTCGCGCGACAGGACGATCGCTGCGATCTTCAGGTCCATCGTTCCGATGCGAACCCGGGCACGTCGCAGACGCTGGAACTCGGCTGCCGCGCGGCGATCGTAGTCCAAGATGACGATTTGTCGGTAATTGTCCAGATGCCGTCGCAGTCGTTGGTAAGCCTCCACTTCCTGGTCGACGGACTTCGCGCGTGCAATGTACGCTGTTCGGCCGCGCATCTGCTCCTCGTAGTTGATGATCGTCGTAGTGACCTGCTCGGGGTCAGCATCTGCTAGACGCTCGCGCAACGCAGGCGAGTTTCTGCCACCCCATTCGAGCAGGCTCATGTGATCCGTGTCGAGCACGAGCATGGGGAACTCCTAAGTTCTCTTGCGGGAGGCAGCGTCAGGCTTCTGCGATTGCCGGTACTGCCGTCCCAATTTCATCGCCTCCTCGTAGATCGGATCGTCCTGAAACGTCCCGGCGATCTTCTCCCACCACGGCTTGGAAGCGTCGTACCCCTCGACCTTGCTCTTCAACTTGGCCAGTTCCGCTTCCAGGACCGCCACTCGTTTTTCCAGTTGTGCCGGCGTCATTTCACAGTCTCCATGGCTAACTCGCGCTTTCAGTCGATCTGCCGCCAGCAGTATACGGCCTTTCGCGGCACGCGGCTACGGTTGGTGCGACGGGCGGAGGAGGTCGAGGACGGTCTTGGCGGGGGCAAAGACCTCGGTGGGCACTTCGACGAAGACCGTGTTCCAGGCTGCCATCGAACCGTTCCACAAGCCGGGATGTTCAAGCACGCGAGCGGACCGCCCGTCAACAGACTTCCAGGTCAGGAGGCAGCGTTCGCTCGCCGCGTAGTCGACCAGCGGGAAAGATCGGCCTTGCTCGTCGCGCACTCCCAACGCCATGAATACGGGGTTGAAGTGCGTGGCCGCGGCGAACACCGCTTGTTGCTCGCGATCGTCCGGGTCGACTTCGGCCTGCTCGACAAGCTGCAAGCTGCAGTATCCATCGGGCTCCTGAACCCAGAACGGAGCGCCGCCCGGCTCCCCCTGGTTCCGCACGACTCCGCAGATCCGCAGGGGACGACGCAAGAGAGGTTTCATTGGCTCCAGCCGCTGATTCGGATGGGAGACATTCTCGGCTGACGGCGAGCTGCGTCGAATCTCGTCCTGCATTTCGACAAGATAGCCGCCCAGCACTCGAAGCCAGTGTTCCGCGGTGACTTGCCACCGCCAGTGACGAACGTTGTCGATGTTCTCCACAAACACAAGATCGCCGCGAAGACCGTCCAGATTGTCCAGCAACGCGCCGTGACCTCCCGGCCTGAGGACCAAGCTACCGTCTTCGTTCCGCAGCGGCAATCCGTCCTGGTCCAACGCCAGCAGATCGGTTGCTGGTTTCTGTTGGCTGAACTCGACGTCGGGCGTCACGTCTGTTTCCATGCGGAGGCGAGGCATCAATCGGACGAGCATTTCTTCGAAGCGAGATTGATGCCCGGGCGATACGGTGAAATGGGCGCGGCAACGCCGGTCGCTGTCGGCGAAACAACGGGCGGCTTCGCGCAGATGCTCTTCGAACGGCGTGCGGCTGATCTCGTCGTAGCGGTGAAATGCGAGCAATGCCTTGGGCAGGTCGCGATAGCCCAGTCCCTGGGCGTCCAACAACCAAGCGAGCAAAGCGGAATGCTGTCGTCGGTTCCGCAGTTCCGACAGATCGCATCCGCTGCGAGCGGCTGTCGATTCGAGATCGCGGTAGAAGGCAAAGCGATCCAGGTGCTCGGCCAGACGCACGACATCGGCTTGGCGTTCCAACGCGAACATTCTCGATGCCGCTCCCGAAGCGGGCACAAACTTGGTCCAGCGGCCTTGAAGAGCCGCTTGCCGATGCGAGTCCATCAGCAAGGATTGGCGGTCTTCGGGAATCTGTTGGATTCCGTCGCCTATCGTACACGGACGCGCCAAGCGAAGAAAACGGCACGGCGAGCGCAGCCTTTCCAACTGTCGCAATGCCTCGTCAGCCGAGATCCCGCGCGCGGCCAGTTGTGCGCGATCCTTACCGGACAGGTCGGATGCCATGTGTCGTCCTCAACAAGCGTCCGGCGACGCGGAATTCAGGTTTCGCACTGGGCCCAAAGACGTTCAAAGGCGGTGGAAAATTTCCGGACCAAGTTCGGATCCTCCGTCACGAGGAAGTTGTCTTCATTGTACTCGTTGGCGGCGCGGGTCCAATTGTAGCTGCCCGTCAACAGCGTACGGGCGTCGAAGACGGCGAACTTGTGGTGCATGTGGTGAGGCGAGGAATCCGCACGGATCGCAATCCCCGTTGTGCGGAAACGCTCGATGTCCGAACCGAGGTCGCTCGCCTTCTCGTCGTCGGTCAAGATCCGCACGGCGACTCTGCGGCGATGCGCGGCCAGAATAGCTTCCGCGATGCGGTCGTCGGTAATCGTAAAGACGCAGACGTCGACCTGACGCGCGGCGGCGCGGAACAGTTCGACGACCGCGCCGACACAGTCGTCCTCCGGACTGAAATACGCCCGCGCGGCTCGCGGTGGCCCCAGGCCGGGCTGGACGAGCTTGACGACCTGCTCCAACCAGTCCAGAACCTCGCGCGCGTCGGCGCCGGCCAAGCGGTTGCGAGCAAACTCGAACGCCCGCGCGCGAAACAACTGCAAATACGCTTCGGACGAACCCGCCGCTTCAAGCACCCCTTGCAACGCCTGCCGCTCGCCCCGCGACAAGCGCCGGTCCGCAAACGTCTGCTCCAACATCCGATCGATCTCGCGGGCGGAATCGGCGTCGATTCGCGTCATGGGAATTCACTCCTGTTGGAGGTTCACACCTCGGTCACGAAGGTAGGTTTTCAGTTCGGCGATACCGATCAAGTGGAAGTGGAAAACGGAGGCGGCTAGCAGGACGGTGGCGCCGGCTTGGACGGCTTCGTGGAAATGTTCGAGCTGACCGGCGCCGCCCGAGGCGACGATCTGGGCGCTGGTGGCCTGCTTCATCGCGCGGATCACGGGCAGGTCGTAACCGGTCTTGGCGCCGTCGCCGGCCTTGCTGGTCGGCAAGATGACCGGAACGCCGTACGAATCGACTTGTTTGGCCCATTGGACGGCATCCTTGCCGGTCGCCGTGCGCCCGCCGTCGATGTAGACTTCGTAGCCGGACGGCATCGCGGGGTTCTGGTCCACGTCGATCGCCACGGTGACTTTGTCCGGGCCGAACTCGCGCACCATCTGGGCGATCACCTCCGGTTTGCGGAAAGCGGCGCTGCTGGTCGAGACCTTGTTGGCTCCAGCCTCGAGCACCGCGGCGGCCGACGCGACGTCCGAGATGCCGCCGCCCACGGTGAAGGGCACCGTGGTGACCTCGGCGACCCGCCGGACGACTTCGAGCATCGTGCCGCGCCCTTCGACCGTGGCCGTGATGTCCAGCAGCGCCAACTCGTCAGCGCCGGCTTCGCAATAGGCCCGAGCGCATTCGGCCGGGTCGCCCGCGTCGCGGATGTCGACGAAATGAACACCTTTGACAACGCGGCCGTTCTGCATATCCAAGCAGGGCATGATGATGACGGGTTCTGACATGGCATTTCTCCTTGGAGGATGTGATCAAACTGTGCCGGTCCGGAGTCGCGTTTGGCGGCCCGCGACCCACTTTTCGAGTCGCGTTCGGCGGCCCGCGACCCACTTCTCAGCGGATTCCGGCGTGGTACTCTTGGATGCTCTTCACTTGGCCGCGGCCTTTGCGGAAGGCGTCGATGCCCTTGGCCGCGGCCAGGCCGGCGGCCAGCGTGGTGATGTAGGGGATCTTGCGTTTGACGGCGGTCTTGCGGATGTACGAGTCGTCCTCCTTGCTCGCTTTGCCGCTGGGCGTGTTGATAATCAGGTGGATCTCGCCATTGGAGATCGCGTCCGTGAGATTGGGCCGTCCCTCGTGCATCTTCAGAACTCCTTCGACTTCGATTCCGGCCGCGGCCAGGCAGCGGCGAGTGCCCTCGGTGGCCTTGATCGCAAATCCCATCTCGGCAAAGCGCCGCGCGACCTCGACCACGGCCGGCTTGTCGGGATCGGCGACGCTGATCAGCACCGTGCCCTCGGCCGGCAACCGCACCTGAGTCGCTTGCTGGGCCTTGTAGAACGCCAAGCCGAACGAGTCGGCCAAGCCGAGCACTTCGCCTGTGCTGCGCATCTCCGGTCCCAACACGGGATCGACTTCGTGGTACATGTTGAACGGAAAGACGGCTTCCTTGACGCCGAAATGCGGAATCGACTTCCGGCCGAGCCCTAGTTCGGACAGTTTCTTGCCCAACATCACTTGGGTCGCGATGCGGGCCATGGGGATGTTGCACACTTTCGAGACCAGCGGAACCGTGCGGCTGGCCCGCGGGTTGGCTTCCAGGACGTAGACGGTGTCCTGGCAGATGGCGTATTGGATGTTCATCAACCCGACGACGTTGAATGCGCTGGCGATCATGCGGTTGTACTGATGGATCGTATCGATGTGTTTCGGGGCGATGCTGATCGGGGGGATCACACACGCCGAATCGCCCGAGTGGACGCCCGCCAGTTCGATATGCTCCATCACGGCCGGCACGAAAGCGTCCTCGCCGTCGGCGATCGCGTCGGCCTCGACCTCGATGGCGTTCTCCAGGAACTTGTCGATCAGCACGGGCCGGTCGGGCGAGACTTCGACGGCGGCGGCCAAGTAGCGCCGCAGTTCCAGCTCGTCGTGGATCACCTCCATCGCGCGACCGCCCAGCACGAACGACGGGCGGACCATCAGCGGATAGCCGATCTGTTCGGCGATGGCCAGCGCCTCGTCAAGCGTGCTGGCCATTCCGGATTCCGGCTGCGGAATGCCCAGTTTTCGCATCATGTGGCGGAACCGGTCGCGGTCCTCGGCCATCTCGATCGATTCGTGCGAGGTGCCTAGGATCTTGACGCCGGCTTCGGCCAGTTCGCGAGCCAGATTCAGCGGCGTCTGGCCGCCGAACTGCACGATCACGCCCTCGGGCTTTTCCCGTTCGTAGATGCTCAGCACGTCTTCGACCGTCAGCGGCTCGAAGTACAGCCGGTCCGACGTGTCGTAGTCGGTCGAGACGGTTTCGGGGTTGCAGTTGACCATGATCGACTCGAAGCCCTCGTCGCGGATCGCGAACGCGGCATGGACGCAGCAGTAGTCGAACTCGATACCCTGGCCAATGCGGTTGGGACCGCCGCCCAGCACCATGATCTTGCGGCGATCGGAGACCTGGATCGTGTCGGGGGCGTTGTAGGTGGAGTAGTAGTAGGCGGCGTTTTCGACGCCGCTGACCGGTACCGCGTGCCAGCCCTCGACCACACCCAGCGACTGACGCCGCTGGCGGACCTGCTGCTCGGCCACGCCCAACAGCTTGGCCAGATAGCGGTCCGCGAAACCGTCTTTCTTAGCGCGGACCAGAAGATCGTCGGGCGGCAGTCCGCTGCGATGCTGGAGAATCTCTTCTTCCAGGTCGACCAACTCTTTCATCTGCTGGATGAACCACGGCTTGATGTGGGTTCTCTCGTGCAACATCTGGACGTCCGCACCCTTGCGCAACGCCTCGTACATGATGAACTGACGCTCGCTGGAGGGTTGAGCCAGCATCCGCATCAGGTCGTCCAGCGACCGGGTGTGGAAGTCCTTGGCAAAGCCCAAGCCGTAGCGGCCGATCTCCAAGGAGCGGATGGCTTTCTGGAACGCCTCTTTGTAGTTCTTGCCGATGCTCATCACCTCGCCGACCGCGAGCATTTGCGTGCCCAGTTTGTCGGTCAGGCCGGGAAACTTCTCGAACGCCCAGCGGGCAAACTTGACCACCACATAATCGCCCCAAGGTTCGTACTTTTCCAGCGTCCCCAGACGCCAGTAGGGCAGTTCGTCCAGTGTCATTCCGCCCGCCAGCAGCGACGAGACCATCGCGATGGGAAACCCCGTTGCTTTCGATGCCAATGCCGACGAACGCGACGTGCGCGGATTGATCTCGATCACCGTGACGCGGCCTGTCTTCGGGTCGTGCGCGAACTGGACGTTCGTGCCACCGATCACCTGAATCGCCTCGACGATGTCGTACGAGTACTTCTGCAATTTCTTCTGCAGCTCCGAGCTGATGGTCAGCATCGGAGCGGTGCAGTACGAATCGCCGGTGTGGACGCCCATGGCGTCGACGTTCTCGATGAAGCACACCGTGATCATCTGGTTCTTGGCGTCCCGGACGACTTCCAGCTCCAGTTCCTCCCAGCCCAGCACCGACTCTTCGACCAATACCTGGCCGACCATGCTGGCGTTCAAGCCGCGCTGGACGACCATGCGGAACTCGTCCATATTGAAGACCAGCCCGCCCCCGGTTCCCCCCATGGTGTACGCGGGACGGATCACGGCGGGCAATCCGATCCGCTGGATCGAATCCTCGGCTTCCTCCAGGGTGCGGGCGATCTCGCTGCGAGGCATCTCGATGCCCAGACGATTCATTGTGTCCTTGAAAGCCTGCCGGTCCTCCCCACGCTCGATGGCATCCACCTGGACGCCGATCACCCGTACGGCGTTTTCCTCCAGTACGCCTGCCCGGTGAAGTTCCGAGGACAAGTTCAGTCCCGTCTGACCGCCCAAATTCGGCAGCAGCGCGTCGGGTTTCTCCTTGGCGACGATGTCCGCCAGACAGTCAAGCGTCAAAGGCTCGATATAGGTGGCGTCGGCCATGCCCGGGTCGGTCATGATGGTCGCCGGGTTGGAATTCACCAAGACGACTTGGTAACCCAGGCGACGCAGTGCCTTGCAGGCTTGGGTGCCAGAATAATCAAACTCGCAGGCTTGGCCGATCACGATGGGACCGGAGCCGATGATCATGACCTTTTGAATGTCGTCGATTTTGGGCACGGCGGGTTACTCCCTGAGCGCAGCAGTTGGGTGGTGTGTAGTGCCGCCCATCCTGCCGGTCAGGCTGGAGTGTTCCACGTCGTTTTCCAGTGGGGGAGAGGGCAGCAGTCAATGCCCCAAGAACTTAGTGCCTGGATGGCGTTTGATCAAGCTGGTAGCTCAAGACTTCGCCAGCAGTTCGGCTCGCACCGATTCGGCCAACAGGCGCAGAGCGTCCAGCGTCATCGAAGTCAAGGAGGATGCTCAACGAATTCGCGTGACGTGCCAGTCCAGATTCGAGGCAACATCTTCCGCAGTGGGCGGTTCGCTGCGAATGCGCGAGGGCGAATCGGGGTCATTGGCATCGTAGGCCCAAACGACGGCGCCGTCGGCTTCGATCAGGTAGCCGAACGGTCCCGCCTGAAGGGCCGTCCAGTCTCTCGCTTCGAGTCCGACGGCCGTCAGATCGCTCAGCTTCTCCGGCCAACGCCCTTCGGCCAGTTGGTAGCGTTTGATGCCCAAAGCGGTTCGGGCCAGTCGGCGATCAAGTTCGTCGCGCTCGTACGCTCGCGCTATGCCGTGAACCGCGGGTAGCAAGAGCGCCGTGAGAATGTCGTCCAACCGTCTCTTGTCTGCCAAGCCAAGATCGTTCTCAGATGCTTCGGCACGCGCGGCCAACCCTAGCACACCCGCGTCACCGAGCCGCTGCATCGCAGCCAAACGTTCCAAGTACCGCTTGATCCCGCTGGGAATGAGCATCAATAGCGAGGGAAAACCAGTCTGCCCATCGTCCAGCATCGCGCGCTGCCTTTCCCGAGTCCCCTGAAACAGCGCCAACGCCATCGCCCGCTCGCCTGTCACATTATGACGCCAATGAGTTGCCACGTCGCGCGGCTGGGCGACCTGAGCCAGCAACTGATCCAATTGCTCAGGCTCCCAAGCGGTGTCCTTCAGCGACTGGCGAATCGCGTCGCGATGGATATTCCGCAGGGCGATCCCAACCAGTTCGACGACCATGCAGAAATCCCAATCAAACGCCTCCGTGGCAGCCTGCATCGCGGCCAAGCCGCGCATGGCACGTTCGGTGTCTCGATGATACAAGGCGTGGCGGACCTCCAACGACAACAGCCGTATCACGCTCCGACTCGTCTGGATCTCGGGCAACAACGTCGAGAACGAATCAAAGGCGATCGGTTGCCAGACCGGAGTGGGGTATTGGGCGGCTTGCTCGATCTGCGCGATCAGCGGTTGGACTTCGCGAAGGAACTCCGCGATCTGCGGCTCGTCGGGCCAGTCGCCGCCGGGAACCAGATCGTCCGGGAACTTGCCTGTGCCCATGATCGGAAACGACGAGACGGTCTGGCTCGACGAAACCTGCTCGACCGCCACGAGAATCTCGCGCCAGGCGGCGGTCCCCTCCTGCGACGTATTGGCCATAAACCATCGGGCCATCGATTCGTTGTCGACCGGCTCGCCCGCGTCGCGCAGTCGCACCACATCCGCCGCCACTGCGCGGGAACTGCGATATTCGCCGATCGCCAGAACCGCCACGACGATCGCGCCCAAGGCAACCGGAAGCAGCAGCAACACGAGCAGCCACCGCCTGCGGTGTCTGGGGCGTTGTTCTTGATTCGGGATGGAATCGTTCATGGAGGTGTTCCTTGATTGGGAGCGGAATGAATTCCGCTCTACTTGGGAGCGGAATGAATTCCTGCTTACTCGATTTGGAGCGGAATAAATTCCGCTCTACTTGGGAGCGGAATGAATTCCGCTTTACTTGTTTGCCAATTCGCGGGCGAGGCGTTCCCAGCCGGCGTGCCATTGGCTGCCGGGAGCCTGGCGAAACATCCCTTCGACGGGCATTGCGAAATGGGACGGATCGTCAGCCCGCAAGAACTCGCCGCCCATTCCCACGCCGTAGAACATCGTGGGGACGCCCCAGTATCTCGCCAATTCCCTGATTCGTTCCGCATCCTGGCTGGATTCGCATTCTTCCAGCCGCTGCAACATCTGCCAAGTCAGATAGTCCGCCGCTCGCTGTCGGCTGAATGGATTGGCCAGATACATGGTCAGAGCAGCTTGCCCTCGCCAGGCATATCCGCCCAGCGGAGTCTCCGGAGCGTCGCTGCGGAATTGGGCGCGATACGCTGCCCAACTCATCACAAGGGCTCGCCGCCTGGCCGCCTGGCGCCCCGCATCGTCGGCCAGAGTGCGAATTAAACCGGTATAAGTGTCCGCATCCAGCAGCGACTGAGCGTTTGGCCGGGACAGTTCGTTGACCAACCAGATCTCCATCAGATCGGCGCCGTCTTGATCGATCAGCCGCCAGCTAAGCCGCAGACGCTGGACGAACGTTCCGATCAGCGACATCGTGTCGCGGTATCGATTCCGCTGCGATTCGGATTCAGCGTCCTGTTCGAGCGCCATGCGGGCAAGTCGTGCCTCGCCCATCAGATAAGTCGCAACACGGGGCACAAAGCGGATCGACCCCGGATCGAAGGAGAACTCGTTTTCGAGCTGCTCCTGAATCATCTGGCCTTCCTCGCGGCGGCTCAGCGCGGACGGCTCGTTCGACCCGGCATCATGAAACCGCAACACGGGCTCCCTAGGTTCGGCAAATGCGGAGCCGTATCGCTGCGCCTCGGCTGTCAACTGCCGCCGTACGTCGCCCGGCATGTTCGGTTGAACCATCATGGCCAAACCCAAAGGAATCAAGGGCAGCGCGATGCCGACCGCCAAAAAACAGGCGTGTGCGCCCCAGAATCCCCAACCCAGGCGATTGTCCATCCAACGCCGCATGAGCACGAAGGTCGCCACCCAGGGCAGCAGCGACAGGCTGCCCATCAGCCAAACCGGTGTGCCCATTTGCACGACCATGACCGAGCCAAAGACGATCGAGATCCACGCCAGCACGGGCGCCGTGATCGCGGCGATCGTCGCGCTGCGAAGGATCTGCCCCACGGCTTGCGAAACCGCGTAGGTACACATCGCCAGGAAGACCACGGACAGGATGAGCGGTGGAGAGTATCCGACCGCGAGCCGTGCCCCGGATCGAACGGTCCCAGGCAGGGCGAACGCACCGGCAAACAGAACCAGCGCCAGCAGACTGAGGGCTGGAACGTGCCGTGTGTACCAGACCTTCGCGGGCGAAATGCCGCGCTCGGCCAGAAACCGGATTCGCTCGTGCAAAGCATCGCCGTGGAAGGCAAGCACGCCCAGCCAGGAGGTCGCCAGCAACAACAGGAATGCAGCCACGAACGGTCGGCCACTGTTGAACGTCGGATCGGAGATCAGCAGCACCAACGCGCCCAACAACATCCCGACGATCCCCAGGAACACCGACTGGTTTTGACGCAGGAATTGCCAGATCAACATGGCCGCCGGAGCAAACGCCGGATACGTCCAGACGGGTGTATCGTCCCATGGATTGAACAGGGAAACGGCGCGCCCGGTCCGGCGATCGACGAACTCCTCCGCCGCCAAATACCGCATGCCGCGGCGCCAGCCGATCCGCAGCATGAGCAGGCTCAGCACGACCATCGTTACGCCCATGACCCAAGGTGCAAGCTCGTTGACGAACGAACGGTCACTGCTGGCCCATTCGTAGAAAAGGATGACCGCGAGAGTGATCGCTCCCGGCAGCAACGCGATCGGAACCAATGCCAACATGGCTGCCAAGGACGAACGGAACGTCCAGGCGGTCGCGAAACCGGCCAGCAGGAAAAGCACGCTCTGCAACGGCCACAGGTATTCCCAACCGGGATCGAACAGCCACAAATGGGCCCAGGCCGCAGTTCGGTAACCGCCGCTTGGCAGGACGAAGATCGGCAACAGCAACAGATTCATACACCAAACGGCCACGAGCGCAAGCAAACCGACCGTCAGCTTGACCAACATCAATTCGCCCGAAGCGACGGGCAGCCAGCGCATCCAATCCAGCGTGCGGCGTTCCTTTTCCTGGCCCACCAGCAATGCGCCCACGCCCAAAGCAAAAAGACTCGGCATCCCAGCGATCAGCATCATCTGCGGCGTAAACGGGTTCTGGCGTTGGAACAAGAGCAGCACCTGGAAGCAGATCCCCAGCCCCAACTGCATCCACACCAGGGGCAGCACCTGGCGGACTTCCTTCCAGCAGAGACGGCGCAATGCAAGTTGGCGGTTCATGCGGTGGATGCCTCGAAATAGAGTTTCTCGTGCCCGGAGACGGCCGCCGACCGCGGCCGTGCGCAGGCGGCGAACAACTCGTCGAGCGTCGCGCTGCGGGAATGCACGCTCAGCACGCCAGGATGCTGCTCGACCTGCTGCTCGATCTCGACGGTCCAGCCCATGACGACCCATTGCCGCTGCCGACCGGATGTCTGCTCGCTGAGCACTTCGGCCGAGTCGTCCAACGGGGGCAAGACGATCAGCGGATCCGCCATGCTGACCGTGACCAGACTGACCGAGTCCTTCAGTTCGGACAGCGGCCGGACGAGGCAGAACTTGCCCTGCCGCAGGATGGCCACGTAATCGGCGACCCGTTCGACCTCGACAATCTGGTGGCTCGACAGCAAGACGGTCTTGCCCACCGCCGCGCGGTCGACCATGCTCTCCAGGAACTCGCGGCGCACCAGCGGATCGAGTCCGGCCGTCGGCTCGTCCAAGATCAACAGGTCCGGGTCGGGGGCCAGTGCCAGCGCGAGCGCCACTTTGGCCCGCTGACCTTTGCTCAACCGCCGAATTTTCCAATCCTCGGACACCTCGTAGCGGCGAATCAGCGCCTGATAGTTGTCCAAGAACCCCGGAGGATAAAACGACGAGGTGAACCAGCCGATCTCGCCCACCTTCATCCAATCGTACAAGGCCGGTGCGTCCGAAACGTACCCGACGCGGCGGCGGATCTCCAGCGCGTTGCGAACCGGATCGAGCCCCAGCACCTGAGACGTGCCCGCCGTCGCCCTGAGAAACCCGGTCAGAATTCGGATCAAAGTTGTTTTGCCGGCCCCGTTTTCGCCCAGCAAGGCGAACACCGTGCCTGTCGGCACCTGGAGTTCGACGCCGTCCAAGGCCAGACAGCCGGGAAAACGCATCGTCAAACCGCTCGCCGAAATGACGTGAGACATCGCCGCATCACTCTCAAAGTCGGAAAAGAAACCCCCTCTGAATTCTCACGAATCCAGCTACCGTTGTCTGAATTCTCACGAATCCAGCTACCGTTACGACGTTCCGGCCTCGTTCGGCGCAGAAGCGACCGTCGCGACCGTCCCCGACAACAACTCCAACTGGTTCTTCACGATCTCGCGGATCTCCGCTGCTTTCAGGCCGCCGTGCAAGGCCTCGGCCAACGCCGACCGCAGCCGCTGGGCAATCAGCGACCGCCGGATTTCGCGGCAACGCTCGGTCGCCCCGGCACAGACCGTCAGGCCCCGGCCGCGCAGCGTCTCGATCACTTGGTCGGCCTGCAACTGCTGGTAGGCCCGGGCGATCGTGTTCGGATTGATCGCCAGTTGCTGGCTGAGTTGCCGAACGCTGGGCAGCAACTGGCCCGGACAGAGTGTGCCCTCGGCGATCGCGAACTTCACCTGCCGCACGATCTGCTCGTAAATCGCCACGCTGTTGCTGGGATCAATCGAAAAAAACATCCCTCACCCCGAACTCGATGCTCTGTGTATCGGTGTTCTAGTTGCATAGTACACTGATTCGGAAGCGAGTCAAGAGGACGCGAGAATTTTTTCTCGGAGATTTCTGCCGGGTCGCAATCAGCGGAATTCGGGGTCACGGCGCCGGACGCAGTTTCCAGCGAATGACGCTCCGCAGCCCGGCGTCTTCGAACTGCATGTTCAGTTGCATCGACTCGACCGACTGCATCAGTCCGAACGGCCGCTCGGGATCGAACGACGGCTGTCGCTGGCGCCACGCCGACCCGTAGACCGAACTGGTCAGGTTCCCGTCCTGCCAGATCCATTGGCCGGCCGGCGGATGGAGTGGGCGGAAGCCGAACAGTTCGCGGTGTCGCTGCTCGGCGGTCTCGACGGTGGCCGCGCCGCTCTGAATCAGCGGAACCAGTCGCCCAGCGGCTGACATCGCTGCTCGCCGTTCCTGGTCCGCGGCGCTGGCGAACAAACCAGGCAGTTCCAATCGGCTCGCGGCGGGCCAAACGGACAACCCGGCCGTCTTCAAATCGGCCGCGTCGGCGCGCACGACGCGGTCCCCCACAGCCCACGGGATGTTGCGGATCACGAGATAACGGTCAGCGACCTCGACGCCGAACCGCAGCTTGATCACCCCCACGAAGTTCATCGTCCAGACCCAGCTATCGCGCCCGTCGACTTGATAGAACGATACGCGGAATTCGTCGCCGCCGCCACGATCCTCCCGGGCGGTCCAGGCATTGGCGGCCTGACGCAGATAGCGGGCGGTCTGTTCGGGATCTCGCGTTTCAATCAGGATCGTGCAGGGCCGCGTCAGCAACGACAGCGCCGGGGCAAGGAACAGCATGTCGTTGCCGCCGCGAAGTGCATTGCCGCCGAACGCGCCCATCGCGTCGCCGCTACCCAAGGCGATTACCGGATCGGCGTCGAACACGGCCAGATGCAGGGCGGGGCCGAGATCGTCGAGCAGCGCGGGACTGGCGCCTCCGTAGTGGCGGAAGAACTCGGCGAATCCCCCGGCGGTTTCTTCCCAGAATTTCTCGCCTAGATTGACCGAGAATTGCAGCACGGGCGAAGGTTCGATGCGGGGAACGACCAGCGGCTTGCGGTCTTCGTGACGCAGCGTCATTTCGCGCAGCCGGTTGTAGATCGTGTTGTCGATCAGGGGAAGAATGAACGTGGTCAATTCGAGCGATCGGTCCGGCGCATCGTCCAATCGAATGGCGATGGGATCGAAGAACTGACGCCAGAACCGCGAATAGTTCTCCACGTACCGCTTGTAGACGTCCGCCTCGGCCTGCGTCACCCGCTCGACGGGTACTTCCCGCAAGGTCTTCATGTCATCCAAAGAACCGTAGATCGCGGAACGGACCATTCCCTCGGCATCGATCGAGTAACTCTCGGTCGGAAACCCGGCCGGCAGGTATTTCATGCGGATCAGATCGGCGACGGACTCGACCGGCGGCACACCGTCCAATCGGGCCAGTAACGCTTGCGACGTCAGCAATTCCATTTGCGCGCGGGCTTGGACTCGCCGCAACTGTCTCAGCTTGACCTCGGGTCCGACGATGCGGCGCACAAATGGATCGGAGAAATACGCCAGCATTCGCGTCTCGGGCTTCACCGGAACCTGGGTCAGCATGTAGCGGAATTCGTCGCTGCGCCCCAGGCTGCCGACGCCGTCCGTGGCGATCAGCCGCAGCACGGCGTCCAATTCGCTGCGGTGCGAACTGATACAGAGCAGATCCCCCCGCAGCGCCCACGAAGTCTCCCGTCCGCTGCCGGTCTTGATCGTGGAAACGCCATCCGACGACAGTCCCTGGATGCCCGCCAACGGCAGCAACGCCGCGAGCAGTTCGGGCTGCTTGAGCCGCGCCACGACCGTGACGTCCGTGCCGTCGATCAATAGCAGGTCGGGCATCACGACCGCCATGTCCTGCAAGACGCCGGATTTCAGCACGGCCTCGAGCCACGAGCGCGAGACGCCCAACCTTTGCAGATACCGGCGAGTGAGATCGTAGTCCAGCCGATTGCCCGTCCAGCCAGCGCCGGCCGCGGCTGCGAATCCCGCCCCCTTGTCCAGGAACGGCAGCATGGCCTCCGGTCTTGCCACGTAGACGAAGAACCGATCCGCCGGGACTGCGTTTGCAAGACTCAATTGGCCGCCGGGTTGGCCGTCCAGCATCTCCGCGAACGGATGCGATTGGACCTCGACGCCCGTCAACGACGAGACATCGATCGTCGCGTCCTCTGCTTGGCCAACCGGCCGCAAGTCCTGCATCTGCAGCGTTTCTTCGATGGCCGCACGGCCGCCCAGCAGCGAGAACGCGGTCAGGTTGTCGCCCGGCCTTGACGTCTCGTCGGCGTCCACCGCAGCCGGCGAGGCCAGCCAGGAACGCAACGTCGGTGCCGGCCCAGTGCGTAGATAGGGCTGCCAGGCGAAGGCGCGCGCCTCGCGCAAGGCCGCGAGCACCTGTTTGTCCTGCGGCGCGTTGGCGGACGCCCAGGTCCGCTGCTGCTCGTCGCCGCTGATCGAGTTGAATACCCGCACCTCGAACGGCTTTGCCACGGAACCGTTGCGCACGGCGACCAGGGTGTAGGCGAGCGTCGGCTGAGCTGCCAGCGTTTCTTCCTTGTCGACGTCGACCACCGGGCGAATCGCCAGTTGATAATGTTCGACGCGCGTCTTGTCGATCGGTTCTCGCACCGTCGAGCCGTCGGTGTACAGCACCCAGTGCTTGCCGTCGTTGACGTAGGGACGCAACTCGACGGCCAGCAGTTCGCGGCGCTCGGCGGGAACTACCTGACGATCCACGTCGGCGAAGTGGAACTTGGCGCCGGGCACGAGAAACACGAACGGGCCGTCGGGACGCTCGCCGTCAACCGCCTCATTCCAGTCACCCCAAGGGAACGACTGCAGGTAGTCCACGATGTAGCGATGTTCCTCGGCATCCAGGTTCCCGATGGCGGCGGGGCCGGTTGCGTTGTGGTCGCGGGCGAACGACAAGCAGGCGTGATACGGCATGCGGACTTTCCAACGGCCTTGGTCGATCCGCTGCTGGCGCACGGCCGCCGTCATCCGCCGTCCCTGCAGCCTGCGTCCGATCTCGGATGGCGGCGTCAGGTAGATCTGGACAACCGTTTCGTCCGTCGGGGTCCGGACATGCCACAACCCGTCGGCCGGCAGATCGACACGGCCTCGGAAGGCAACATAGGGAGAATGCGGCAAAGGACACATCGCCGTATCGGTCACTGCTTCGCCGCCGCTGGCGATCATCCCCAGCAAAACGATCCCGACAACCGCGGACACGATCCGTTTCATCCCGTGAACTCCTTGTGCTGGCGTTTGAATTCGCTCCGTAGCGGTCGTCGTGAGACTGCCGACCCGAATTCCCGCGAATTCACCTGCGAAGCGATGATTGGCGGGCCGCTGCCCGTTGATGTACAATCCGAATTCTAACCCCGACCGGATTTCAACGACATACGAGACAGCGGCCGGGTGCTTGACTGTGAGGTGTGGTGATGCCGTCTCCTTTCCCCGGAATGAACCCGTACTTGGAACAGCCGCGTGTCTGGCACGACTTCCACGAGCGTTTTCTGCCTGCGATCGCCGATCATCTGGCTGGACAGGCGGAGCCTCGGTATGTCGTGAAGATTGACGAACACGTATTCATTCATGAAATCAACGGCGGGGGATCGGCATTGCTCGGCCGGGCGGACGTCTCTATCGCCAGGCCGGGCAAACGTTCCGGCCGTGATGCTTCACTCGCCGTGCTGGAGGCGCCCTGCGAAGTGGTTTTGCCGGACGTGGACACCGAGCGGCTGTCCTACGTCGAAATCCGCGACCGCGACTCCTGGACCTTGGTCAGCGTGATCGAGCTTCTGAGTCCGTCGAACAAACAGCTTGGCAAAGACCGCGAGCAGTTCATTTCCAAGCGTTCGCAGTTGCTTTCCAGCAACGTTCACTATGTCGAGGTCGACCTGCTGCGCGGCGATCCGCGATTGCCGATCGACGACTTGCCCGACTGCGAGTACTACGCATTGGTCAGCCGCTGTGAAGACCGTCCGCGCGGTAGCCTGTGGCCGGTTCGTCTGCGCGACCCGTTACCCGTAATTCCGGTCCCCTTGCCTCGTCCGTCCGCCGATCTGTCGCTGGACCTGCAGTTCCTCTTGCACCGCGTCTACGACTCGGCTCGCTATCAAAATTGGATTTACACGCGCGAACCTACACCGCCGCTTTCGGCTGACGATGCATTCTGGTCCCGGCAAATCCTGGAGCAAACTCTCGTCTAGAATCGTTTTCTACCTTCCTGAGCCTAACTCAATCAGGAGATCTACGATGATGTTCTCTTCCGATTCGTCGAGATGGCGACCGAGCGCTCGCCGCTTTGATCACAAATCGAGCCGGCCCGCGACCCGACTCACCCTTCTCGTCATGCTCGGATTCGTAATGGTTGCCGGACATTCCGTTTCGCTCGGCACTGCGGCGGAGCAGATCCTGGCTGCCGAGCCGACCGAGCTCTCGGCCGTAGTGCCCCAGTCCGGTTTCGAATCGTTGTTCGACGGCCGGACGTTGGGTGGCTGGCATGGCGACCGAGCGATCTGGTCAGTCCAGGACGGCGCCATCACGGGCCGGACCACCGCCGACACGGGCCTGAAAGAGAACAACTTTCTGATTTGGAAAGACCCGGTCGAAGATTTCGAGTTGCGTTTGAAGTTCCGCCTGGAGAACGGAAATTCTGGGATCTACTACCGGGCCAGAAAGCGGCCGGCGGACCAGACCAAGGGCGATCCGCTGATTGGGACGCAAGCCGACTTCGACGCCTCGGGGCGCTGGACGGGCGTGATCATGGAATATCTGCTGCGCGGCGTGCTGGCCGAACGCGGCCAACGAGTGGTGATCGACCCGCAAGGCAACAAGGAGATCACGGCGTTGGGCGATTCGGCCGAGTTGCTGCAAACCGTCAAGCTCCGCGAATGGAACGATTACACCGTGACTGCCAAGGGCGGCCGTGTGGTGCTCAACATCAACGGAGTCACGATGTGCGAACTCGATGACCGCGACCCGCGGCGGATTGCACGAGGCCTGCTCGCCCTGCAAGTCCACGTCGGACCGCCGATGCTCGTCCAGTTCAAAGACATCTATTTGCGCCGGCTGGTTGGGCCCTCGAAGGACGAACCAACGGAATGAACGAAAAGACCGCCGGGCGACTGCTGATTCTGACGGCGGCCGTGCTGTGGAGCACGAACGGTTTGTTCGCCAAGGCGCCGCTGTTTGCCGACTGGCCCGCGGAAATCGACGGGATGCCGGTGCGCGGACCCTTGTTGGCGTTCTGGCGCGCGTTGTTTGCGGCGCTGGTGATTCTGCCGTTCGTGCGCCGTCCGCGGTGGAGGATTCAATTGGTGCCGATGGTTCTGGCCTACGCGGCGATGAACTACACGTTCTTGAACGCGCTGACGCTGACCAACGAGGCCAATGCGATCTGGCTGCAGAACACCGCGCCGATGTGGGTCTTTCTGATTGGGGTGCTCGTCTTCGGCGAGCCGGTGCATCCGCGCGACCGGTGGCTGTTGGGATGCTCGGTGCTGGGCATCGGGCTGATTCTGTGGTTCGAGGTCCGCGGCCAATCGCCGGTCGGCGTGGCCTACGGGCTGGGCGGCGGCATCACGTACGCCGGGGTCGTCCTTTCGCTGCGATACTTGCGAACCGAGGACGGCGCGTGGCTGATGCTGCTGAACAATCTGGTCACCGCCGTGTTGTTCTTTCCGTTTGTGCTGCACCACGGCATTTGGCCCAGCGGCGGTCAGACACTTTGCTTGACCGCGTTCGGCATGATCCAGATGGGGTTGCCCTACCTGCTGTTCGCCCGCGGCCTGCGTTACGTCGCCGGGCACGAAGCCACGGGAATCGTCCTGCTGGAACCGATTCTGGTGCCTGTCTGGGTTTACCTGGCTTGGCGTCACGTACCAAGCTACGAGTTTCCCCAATGGTGGACGCTGATCGGCGGCGTCTTTATCCTGCTGGGGCTGGTCGCCCGCTACGGACTGGTCGGCCCGGAGAAGCTTCGCGCATGAAAGTACGATTGTGTTCGGGACCGCTCGACATCGACAATGCTGCCGAGGGGCGTCCCGAACAGGCTGACGACGGGCCTTGGTCAGCGCGATACTCGGGTCGCCAGGACCGGCAGCGTGGTGGCCAGGTAGTACGCCTGAGGCGTGTGCAAATCGAACCAACTGGCCAGATCCAAGCGGGAGCGGGCGTGCTGCGATTCGACCAGCCAAGGCACGTCGAACAACGACGCCGTCCGCTCGTATTGCACCACCCGGATCTTCGACTTATTCAACTTGGCCATCTCGATCACTCGGTCGATTGCATCTTCCACAAAGCCGATTTCGTCGATCAGGCCGTACTGCTTGGCCTGATCGGCTGTGAACACCTCGCCCGTTGCCAATTGATCCAGCGCGCCGGGGTCTTTGCGGAAGACGGGACGTCCCAGCTTGATCCGTTCCTTGAACCGCACGAAGGCTGCGTCCAGATAGGCTTCGACAATCTTCCGCTGCTCGTCGGTCATTGGACGGGTCATGCTCAGCATCTGCTTGTTGGGATGGCTGGCCAGCGAGTTGTCCTCGATGTCGAACCGCTCGAGCAGGCCGGTCAGGTCGTAATGCGGGATGATCACGCCGATCGAGCCGGTGGTGGTCGTCGGTTCGGCGTAGATCGACCGTTCCTGGTCGCCGACGGCCATGGCGACGTAGTAGCCGCCGCTGGCCGCAATGCTGCCCATGCTCACGACCAGCGGGACTTTCTTCTCTTCCCGCAACTTGACCAGGTGATGGAGAATATAGTCCGAGCCGGTGATCGTGCCGCCGGGCGAAACCACTCGCACCACGATCGCCTTGACGTCCTCGTCGTCGCGGATGCGGTCGATCTGGTTCTTCACGAATCCGCTGCCGTCGACGATCGTCCCGGTCACCGAGATGATCGCCACTTTGTCGCGGGCGTGTTTTTCGCCCGAGTGGAAACGCTCCTGGATGCCTCCCGTCGTGTCAAAATACTGTTGCATGGCAAACGACCAACTGATCAGCACCAGCAGTGTCACGCTGAACCCGATCCAGCCGGCCCAGCCAAAGAACCGCTGAAAACCTCCGGGACCGCAATGCACCACGATCTGCGGCGGCAGTGGCACAGAACCGGAGTTCGAGCTAGCGGGCGGGGACGGGGCCATTTCGGCGGTTGGGATATCGGTTTCCATAGGGATCTCCTGCAGTTCCAGCGGATTGCGAATCGACGAGCCCCTATTCTAGTTCCGAGAACCGCGGCGGCAACCGACCGCACCCGCGCGGGATGGTGTTGCCGTCGACCCGCTTGATCAAGTAAGCTATCCCGCTTGGAAATGGAATTGGTTCTTGAGCGCAGGTTGGTGGAAGGAGTTGCCCCCGTGTTAGTGGCTGCCTCGACGGAATGTTTTTGCGATTTGTCCCTTCGCGATGCGGTCGCCCGCATCATCGATTTGGAATACAGCCACGTGGAGATCGCGGTTCACGAAAGCGGCAACCAGCTCAAGCCATCTGAGGTATCCGAGGACTTGAATGCCGCAGTCGATTGTGCCCGCGACACGCACCGTGCGTCCGTTGTTTCGTACAGCGTCGAGATCGAGGCGGAGGGCGAAGAACACTACAAGCAATTCGCCGCTTGCTGCCGACTGGCAAAAGCCACCAAGGTTGTGACGCTGACGGTTCCTTCAGGGGAACTGGGTACGCCTTTCAATCAGGAGGTCGAGCACCTTCAGCGTTTGGTCGCCTTGGCCGAATTGGAAGGGGTTCGCGTCGGTATCAAGAGTCAGGTGGGGCGGTTGTCCGAGGATCCCGACACGGTCAAGGTGCTGTGCGACAACGTGCCCGGGTTGGGTCTGACGTTGGATCCCAGCCATTACATCTGCAATCCGCTTGGCCCGCGCAACTACGACCGGTTGATGAAGTACGTCTACCATGTGCATCTCCGCGACACCACGCCCACCGAATTGCAGGTCCGGATCGGCCAGGGGGAGATCGAGTACGGGCGGTTGGTGAACATGTTGAGGCAGGTGAATTACGGCTTGGCATTGAGCGTCCATCTGCGGGAATTGCCGGGCGTCGATCACATTGTCGAGATGCGCAAGATGCGTCTGTTGCTGGAGAGTTTGCTGTAAGGACGTGGCGGGTTCCCAGCGCCGATCGAAATCGAATCGGCTTCCGCCCGGAGCGAGTGCCCTTTGCCCTTGCTTCGCAGCCTTTTTTGGGCTTGCCGCGGCTGCGGTTTGTCGGTATTCACAGGCCGCTCTCTTCTCCCCAAGCGATTGGGCGGTCAAACGTGGAACGGCTCGTCTCGATCTTCCGTGTTCCGTGGCTGGCTGGCATCTTGGTGCTGGCAGTGCTGTCGGGCTGCGCGACAAAACGTCCGCCGACCAAGTTGACGGACGTGCTGAGCCCCGAGGAATTGCAGCGGGCGGTGACGGCGTCGAATCATCGCCGTTGGGAGCCGT
Organism: Pirellulaceae bacterium; assembly: GCA_023382975.1. Taxonomy (GTDB): domain Bacteria; phylum Planctomycetota; class Planctomycetia; order Pirellulales; family Pirellulaceae; genus SKKK01. Next base: position 19,922 of record JAHDXO010000079.1, on the reverse strand, counting down.
ATTTGGCAGTGCTGCCGAGCGCCGAACTGTACGGGAGCCATCTGACCATCCGCAACATCCGCAACTGCAAGTACTTGAGCGAGAGCGAGTACATCGTCCGCTACTACGACAAAACGTTCGACTTGAATCGGCTCGATTCGGTGGATTTCCTAGTCGTTCCGTTCAAAGGTGCGCCCAGTCTGGCCCACACGATGCTCAGCTTCGGCTTCGGCGAAAACGATTACCTGGCCGTTTCGGTCGAAGCGCGTCTGGAGGAAGGGCAGACCTATTCGCCGGTCAAGGGGCTGATGCGGCAGTACGAGCTGATGTATGTCGTCGCGGACGAACGGGACGTGATCCCGCTGCGCACGAAGCACCGCGATGTCGAGGTCTACCTGTATCCGACGCGGGCCACGCCGGAACAGGCGCGCATCCTGCTGCTGGACATGATGGCGCGTGTCAACAAACTGACGGTGGAGCCCGAGTTCTACGACACCTTCACCAACAATTGCACGACCAACATCGTGGCCCACATCAACCGCATGGCACCGGGAAAGATCCCTCCGAACGTCGGCGTTCTGCTGCCCGGCTTCTCCGACCAACTGGCTTACGACCTGGGACTGCTGGACACCGAGGACACATTCGAGCGGACGAAGAAGCGGGCATTGATCAACCAGCGAGCCAATCGGTACGCGTCCGCGGAGGACTTTTCGGAGAGGATCCGGCGCCTCTGACCGGTGCTAGCACTGCCGAAAACGCCCGGTTTCCCGCAAAATCGGCGGAAATCGATCTTGATTCAGTTCCGCCCCCCGTGCCAAAATGACCGCAGTGCAGACGATTGGGGAATGGATTCCCGCCTCGTCCTCTCGTGGTTTTCCCGGCACGATGCCGGACGTCTGCGGAATTGGCCTTGCGCTCGGTCGCCCGGTGGCGACCGCTTGTCGTTGCGCTTCGGCTGACTGCGAAGTCCCCTCCAGAAGAAAAGGGCTGAGGGGACTCCCTATGGGAAGGAGAGGCAAAGGAGGCACGAACATGCTGGTACTTTCAAGGAAGGAAACTGACAAAATCGTTTTCCCCACGCTGGGCATTACGGTCGAGGTGCTGCGAATCCGCGGCAATGTCGCGAGGATCGGGATCGATGCGCCGTCGGAAGTGCCGATCTACCGGCACGAACTCACCGACAAGAAACACCTCGAATTCTCGACCGACGAGGATTCGTCCGTTTCGCTGCGCCACTTGATCCACGCCGTGCGCCACCGTTTGGACGCCGCGGCCGAGTCGCTCAACCGGTTGCACGAACAGTGCGAATACGACCGCAACGGCGAAGCGCAGCAGATGGTGATGGACGTATTCCGCGAATTGCGGATGCTGGAGAAAGAAGCCACGGAAGCCGTGGGACCGCGGGAGGAACGCGCACCGCGGGCGCTGTTGATCGAAGACAATGCGAACGAGCGGGAGTTGCTGGCCGGCTTCCTGCGCTCGTACGGCATCGAAACGACGACCGCCGGCGACGGGCAGGATGCGTTGGACTATCTGTCCCTGCACGCGTTGCCGGATGTGGTCTTGTTGGACATGCAGATGCCGCGCTGCAGCGGTCGGTGCTTCATCAAGAAAGTCCGCGCCAGCGACGATCTCCGCGACCTGAAGGTCTTCGCCGTCAGCGGCACCGATCCCGAGAAAATGGGCATCTCGATCGGACCGGAAGGGATTGACCGCTGGTTCCCCAAACCGATCAATCCGGAACGGCTCGTCCACGAAATCGCAGAACAGATCGGCTTGACGGCAACGGCGGTTTGACCGCGCGGGGTGGTTCGCCGACGGGACTCGGGGTATGCTGTACCGCACTCCGAATCGCTTCACCTGGATCGGTCTCTCCGAGACCGAACAATCGGCGTCTCGGAGATCCGCCGCCACGTGGATCGGTCTCGCGGAGGCCGACGCGGTCGTGGAGGTGGTCCGAGCATCCTTGGCGCGGTCATGAACGAGAACGCTCCCGGTCCCATCGACAAGCTGATCGCCATCGACCTGGATGGCACGTTGATCGCGCCGGACAACACGATCTCGGCGGAGAACGTCGCGGCGATCCGGCGCGCGGAGCAGCAGGGGGCGGCCGTGATTGTAGTGACGGGACGGCCCTATGTTTCGGCCGACGCCGTCGCCGCCCGGGTAGGGCTGCCCCGGGTTCCTGTTGTCGGTTTCAACGGAGCGCTGATCCGCTGGAGTTGCGGCGGTCCCGAACTGGCATGTACCTGCCTGGCGGCCGATGTGTCCTGCGAAATCGTCGAGATGTGCCTGGGCCGGCAACTCCATCTGCATTACTACCTGAACGACGACTTGTTCGTCAGCCGGTACAACGACCTGGCTCGCCGCTACTGCGAGCGGAATGGGATGAATTGCCTGGAAGAACCGGACATGCGGCGGTTTTCCGGGCGGCAGCCGTTGAAGCTGCTGGTCATCGACGAACCGGCGAACGTCGGTCGCCTGTTGGACGAAGCCCGTCAGCGATGGGATCACCGGGTCTACGTGACGCGTTCGATGCCCCAATACGTGGAATTCCTCTCGCCCCAAGTTTCCAAAGGCCGCGCGCTCGATTGGCTGCTGAACTTCTACGGGGTGCCGCGCCAACGCTGCTTGGCGATCGGCGATTCGATGAACGATCTGCCGCTGCTGGAATACGCCGGAGTGCCGGTCGCCATGCCGGACGCCGACGAAGAACTGAAACGGCTGGCCCGGTTCATTCCTTCGAACACCCCCTGCGGTGTCGCGGAAGCGATCGACTGGTTCCTCCGCGGCTTGTAAGCCGCTACGGCGGCGGAGTTTCCGACCTTCTTGACCGACTGCGGGCGGGAGGGTAAGTTGAAACCCGTTTCACCCGCCCGTACCATGCCTCCTTTGGAGAGAACTCGACCATGCGAGCCGTGCTGTTCGAATCACCCCGGAAGATCCGACTGATCGATGACGCTCCGCAACCGCAAGCAGCCGATGGCCAGGTGCTGGTGCGGTGCAGCCACATCGCGCTGTGCGGCACGAACATGGGGCCATATATGGGCGATGGCCGTTGGGGCAGGATTAAGTGGCCGCCGCCGCCCGGGTGGTTGGGGCATGAGAACATCGGCACGATCGTCGAGTCGCGAGCGGCCGGGTGGGAACCGGGGACGCTCGTGCTGGCTCACCCCGAGGATTACAACGGCTTTGCGGAGTACATCGTTTCGGTACCCGGCGGTCTGGCCCGTTTGCCGGCGGATCCGCCGGACGTCGGCGCGCTGGTGGTCGCTCAGCCGCTGGCGACGGTCTTGCGGGCACTGGTGCGAACCGGACCGGTCATCAACCAGCGGTGCGCGGTCGTCGGCCAAGGCCCGATGGGGCTGATCTTCACCCATCTGCTCGGCCGCATGGGCGCCCGACAAGTGATCGGCATCGACAAGGTCGCATGGCGATTGAACTGGGCCAAGCGGTTCGGGGCCACCGACGTGGTCGATGCCTCGCGAGGAAACGTGACCGAGCAGGTCAAGGAGTTGACCGAGGGGCAGATGGTCGATTTCTGCGTCGAGGCCGTGGGCCATCCTGACGCCTTGGTCGCAGCGGCCTATCTGCCTCGGCGCCAGGGTCGCTTGTACGTGTTCGGGGTGCCGCATCACGATCTGCAGGAGTTTCCCTGGTTTCATACCGTGACCAACGAGACCGAGATCGTCGCTTCGATGGGCCCCGAGTGCAAAGAGTATTTTCAAAACGCGGTCGACATGATCGTCCAGGGACGAACCGACTTGGTGCAAATGGTGACGCCGCGAATGCCTTGGCAGCGCGCGGCGGAGGCATTCGAGATGTATGCCGATCCGGCGCGCGCCGAAGGTTCATTGAAGTTGACCCTGGAACTCTGAGCGTTCCCCACTCTCTCTCCGTTGCCGAACATGCTCGAAACAGTAATCCGAGATGGCTTGGCCATCCTGCGTCTTGACTCGCCGCCGCTGAACACCCTGACCGTTCAGTTGCTCGAAGAACTGCGCGCCGCGGTTCGCCGAGCCGAGGACGACCCGGGCGTCGCCGGGATCGTCATCACCGGGGGCCCGGACCACTTCAGCGCCGGCGCGGATGTTCAACTGTTCCAGCAGATTCACAGCGACGACGATGCGATCCGCCTGTCGCAGACGTTCCAGGAAGCATTCCAGGCGATCGAGGATTGCAGCAAGCCGGTGGCGGCGGCGCTGGCCGGGACGGTGGTGGGCGGCGCGCTGGAGTTGGCGATGGCCTGCCACCGACGAGTGGCGGTCCAGGACGCGCGGTTCCGCATGCCCGAGGTCACGCTGGGCATCAATCCAGGCGCCGGCGGAACGCAGCGGCTGCCCCGACTGATCGGCGTCGAAGCAGCCTTGCGCATGCTGTTGAAGGCCGAAGTCATCCCGGCCGCTGCGGCGTTGCAAGGGGGCCTGGTCGATGCGTTGGCTTCCCGCGAGCAGTTGTTGGATCGAGCGGCGGAGTGTTTGCGCGACAACCCGTCGCCGCTTCGAACCGGCCAGCGGACGGACCGGATCGCCGACCGGACATCCTGCGAACGGGCTCTGCAACAGGCGGCATCGTCGCTGCCCGCCAATCGACCCGATTGGATTGCTCCGCAGCAGATCCTCGAAGCCGTCCGAACGGGCATCGAGCAGTCGTTCCAGGCCGGGTTGGTGAAAGAGCGCGAAGCGTTCGCGCGATGCGTTGCCACGCGAGGAGCTCGGAACTGCATGCACTTGTTCTTCGCCACTCGGACTGCGGGAAGAGTGCCGCAGATCGAGGGCGTGGCGCCTGTGCCGGTGCATCGCGTCGGCGTTGTGGGCATGGGCACGATGGGAACGGGAATCACGCATGCGTTTGCCCTGGCCGGCGTGCCGGTTGTGGCCTTGGACGCCAATCCCGCCGCGCTCGATCGCGGACGCGAGCGGATCGAGGGCTCGTTGCGGCGCTGGGTGCAACTGGGCCGATTGGACGATGCTCGCGCCGAACAACTGCTGGCTTCGATCCACACGACGACGCGCGCCGAGGACTTGTCCGAAGCCGACCTGATCATCGAAGCGGCCTTTGAAGAGGTGGCTGTCAAGCAGCGGGTGCTCGAATTGCTGGAGACTCTTTGTCGGCCGGACACCATTCTGGCAACCAACACCTCGACCATCTCGCTGGACGTTTTGGCGGCGGGGATGGGCCGTCCCGAACGGCTGATCGGGATGCACTTCTTCAATCCGGCGCATCGCATGCCGTTGGTCGAGATCATTCGCCGCGACAGCGTAGCCCCCGAGGTGCTTGCCACGGCGTTGGGACTGGCCAAGCGTCTCCGCAAGACGCCGGTCGTGGTTGCCAACCGCGAGGGTTTTCTGGTCAATCGGATCTTTGTCCCGTACCTGCAAGAGGCGTTTTTCCTGCTGGAAGACGGTGCTGAGCCGGAAGCGGTCGATCAAGCGGCCGTCGATTTCGGATTCCCGATGGGGCCGTTCGTGTTGATGGACATGGCGGGGCTCGATATCCTGGTGGACGCTCAGCGGGTGCTGCAAGACGCTTTCCCGCACCACGGCGCGCTGTCGGAGATTGCGGTTCGGCTAGTCGAATCCGGATCGTTGGGGCAGAAGTCGGGCACGGGCGTCTATCGATACGACCCCGGCGACGTGAGGCCTCACGCCAGTCCGGCAACGGGGCGGATCGTCGACGAAGTCCGCCGCTCGCTCGACCGATCGCCCGGGGTTGTTCCGTCGGAGGAGATCACCGAGCGGTTGGTCTTGCGGATGGTCAACGAGGCGTTTCATGCGGTGCAGGAAGGGATCGTGCAGCGCGATTCGGATGTGGATGTCGCCCTGGTGTTGGGAACCGGTTTTCCCGACTTCCGCGGCGGCGTGATGAGGTATGCCAGCGACCTGGGATTGGACCGGGTTCGCAGCCGGCTTCAGGAATTCAGTCGTCGATGCGGCGAGCGTTTTGCGCCCGGCCGCTTGTTGTTGGAAAAGAAAGGAAGAATCGAATGAGCAATGCTCCCGAACGAAAAGAGTTCGCCTCGACCGGGCAGCTCCGGCAAGTGATGGGCCAGTATTTCAGCGATCTGGCCAAGGGCCCCGAGCAGGGCAAGAAGACCGCTTGGTGTACCAGCGTCGGTCCGGTCGAACTGTTGCGGGCGATGGACTTCAACGTGTACTTTCCCGAGAACCACAGCGCGATGCTCGGCGCCGCCAAGATGGCCGCCGACCTGATCCCGCTGGCCAACGCGCAGGGGTTCTCGCCCGATATCTGCTCGTACCTGACCAGCGATATCGGTTCGTACCTGAAGGGCGTGACGCCGCTGCAGAAGATGGGCATGACCGGCCCGCCCAAGCCTGATGTGCTGGTCTTCAACACCAACCAGTGCCGCGACGTGAAGGATTGGTTCCAGTGGTACGCGCGGCAGATGGACGTCCCGTGCGTGGGAATCCACACGCCGCGCTCCATCGGCAGCATCGACGGGACGCTGGTGGCGAACATCGCCGAGCAGACCGAGGCGCTGATCGAACCGCTGGAGCAGGTCGCGGGCGCCAAGTTCGACATCGATCGGCTGCGCGAAACGGTGCGGCTGTCGAAGCAGTTGACCGTGCTGTGGAAGCAGGTGCTCGAGACAGCCGCGAATCGCCCCTCGCCGCTGACCTTCTTCGACTCGACGATCCACATGGGACCGGCGGTGGTGCTGCGGGGCGACGCGGCGGCGCTGCCCTATTACGAGACGCTGCTGGCCGAGTTGCAGCAGCGAGTGGCGGACGGCGTGGCCGCCATCGAGGGCGAACGCATGCGGATTTACTGGGACGGCATGCCGTTCTGGGGCAAGCTGCGCGACATGTCGGCCCAGTTCCTGCAAATGAGAGCCTGCGTGGTCGCGTCGACATACTGCAACAGTTGGATCTTCGAAGACCTCGATCCGGCCGAACCGTTCCTCAGCATGGCCCGCGCCTGCTCGAACATCTTCATCTGCCGCAGCGACGACCGCAAGGAAGACTACATCGCCCGCATGGTGGAACAGTTCCAGGTCGACGGCATCCTGTACCACGACTCGAAGACCTGTCCCAACAACTCGAACAACCGCTACGGCATGCCGCAGCGGTTGCGCGACCGGCTGGGTGTGCCCTTCCTGATCATCAACGGCGACCAGAACGACCTGCGGCTGTTCTCCGAAGAGCAGACTCGCACCAATCTGCAAGCCTTCGCCGAGCAGTTGGTGGAGGTGTAGTTCCGGCCATGGAATACTTCTGCGGAGTCGATATCGGCGCCTCGGCGCTCAAGCTGGTGATCATCGACCAGGACCGGCAGGTCGTGGCCAAGTCGGTGCGGCGCTCCGGTGTCGATTATCGGGCCACGGCCGAGCAGAGTCTGCAGGATGCCTTGGCAGCCGCCGGGCTGGCGCGGGAACAGATCTGCCGCGCCATGTCGACCGGCTACGGCCGCGACAACGTGCCGTGGGTGGTCGGGACGGTGACCGAGATCGCCTGTCACGGCAAGGGCGCATACCACCATTTCCGGCAGGCGATGACAGTCGTGGACATCGGCGGCCAGGACAACAAACTGATCCATCTGGACGACCAGGGACGGCGCGTGGATTTCAAGATGAACCGCAAGTGCGCCGCCGGTACGGGAGCGTTCCTCGAAGAGATCGCGCTGCGGATGGATCTGCCGTTGTACGAGCTGAACGCCTTGGCCGAACGGTCGACCAAGGAGGTGACGCTGGGCAGTTTCTGCACGGTCTTCACGGCGACCGAAATTCTGGAGAAGATCCGGGCCGGCGAGCGGGTGGAGGATATCGTGCGGGGCGCTTTTCGTTCCGTAATCAAACGCATCGCGGAGATGGGCACGATCAACGGCTGCCTGGTGATGACCGGCGGCGTGATCGCCCACAATCCGCTGCTGGTGCGGTTGGCCGAAGAGTCGCTGGGCGTTCCGCCCTTGGTGCCTCCCGATCCGCAAGCGATCGGCGCATTCGGCGCCGCGCTGTATGCCTTGGAGAAAAACGACAAGGAGTCCTGACCATGCTGATTCAAAACCCTCCGGTGGCTATCACCGATCGGCTGTGGATGCTCGGCACTACCGAGTACCCCGTCTACCTGTTCCGCGGCAGCCAGTACGCCACGCTGTTCGAGGGCGGCATCGGACCGCTGGCGGCCGTGCTGCGACAGCAACTGGCCGACTTGGGAATCGCCGGAGATAGCATCCGCCAACTGATCGTCACCCACGCCCACCCCGACCACGTGATGGCGGTGCCCGCAATGCGCGAACTCTGCCCCGGCATCCAGGTGATCGCCTCGGAGACGGCGGCGCGGACCCTGAGCGTCGAGAAAGCCGTCGCCTTCTTCGCCAAGATGGACGACGCGCTGACCGATTCGCTGGTCGCGCAGGGGCTGGTCGCCGAGTCGCAGCGCCGGGCTCCCCTGGCGGAGAACCGGATCGCCATCGACCGCCCGGTGCGCGAGGGCGACACGATCGAGGTGGACGACGGGGTCGCGTTCCAGGTTCTCCAGACGCCGGGCCACAGCGATTGCAGCCTCAGTTTCTACGAGCCGCAGGCCAAGCTGCTTATCGTCTCCGACGCCACGGGCTACTACATGCCCGCACACGGCGACTGGTGGCCCAACTACTTCGCCGGCTACGGACCGTACGTGCAATCGATCGAGCGGTTGGCGGCCATCGACGCGGAAGTGCTGGGATTGAGCCACAACGGGGCGATCCGCGGCGCCGAAGCGGTCGGCGAGTACTTCCGCGGAGTGCTGGCGTCGACACGAGCGTACCACCAGCGGATCGTCGACGCCGCGAAGTCCGGACGGACGGTGCGCGAGGTCGCCGAGGAACTGGGCCGGGAAATCCACGACAAGGCGCCGCTGATGCCCGTGGATTTCTTTCAGAAGAATTGCGCGATCCTGATCAAAGCGTCCCTGCAACACGAAGGGATCGAGGCTCCGGCCGCGTAAGTGCCAGAGAGGTAGGAATTCTGATATTCAATTTCATAATCCGAGAGCTTTAACGCGGCCTGCCGGCCGCAATCCAAGTGGGTCGCGCGCCGCCGAACGCGACTCGAAAACGATGAGACCACATCCCATGCTTCGATCACAAATCCTCGGTACCGGTCACTATCTTCCGGATCGCGTCGTCACGAACGCCGACTTGATGGAGGTGATGGAGACCACGCATGACTTCATCGTCGAGCGGACGGGAGTCGAACGCCGCCGGTACGCCGACGACGCGACGGCCTGCTCGGACCTGGCCGTGCCGGCCTGCCGCGCCGCGGTCGAGGACGCCGGGCTGACGATGGACCAGATCGATCTGGTCATCATGAACACGATCACCCCGGACCATGCCGATCCCGGTTGTGCGTTCTTCCTGCAGCCGAAACTGGGATTGAGCGGCATCCCGGTGCTAGACATCAAGCAGCAATGCGCGGGCCTGATCTATGGCCTGTCGTTGGCGGATCACTTCATCCGAGCCGCCACCTATCGCCACGTGCTGGTCGTCTGCGCCGAGAAGCTGTCGACGCGCATCGACGGGTCATACGACGGCCGGAACATCGCCATCTTGTTGGGCGACGGCGCCGGCGCGGTCGTGCTAGGGCCGAGTGACGGTCAGAATCCGGGCATCCTGTCGACGATTCTGCACGCCGATGGGGGCGGGGCGAAGAACCTGTTCACCGCGGCGCCCGGCAGTGCCCTGGGGCGCAAGGAGCATCTGACCGCCGAGGACATCGACGCGGGCCGCGTTCACTTCCGCATGGTCGGCAAAGAGGTGTTTCAGAACGGCGTCCATCGCATGTCCGAATCGATCTTCGAAATGCTCGACCAGCAGGGGTTGAAACTCGACGACATCGGCTTGTTGATCCCGCACCAGGCCAACCTGCGGATGCTCGAAGCGATCGTCGAGCGGATCGCCATCCCGATGGACAAGGTCTTCGTCAACGTCGTCGACCACGGCAACATGGCCTCGGCTTGCCTGCCGGTCGCCTTGGACCAAGCCCGCAGCGCGGGCCGCATCCAGCCGGGCCAACTGGTTCTGCTCGTCGCCTTTGGTTCCGGCTTCGTCTGGGGCTCGGCCCTCTTGCGTCTCTGAGAAGCGAAACTTCCTAGTTTTCCGCACGCGCGGGAGCGTGCAGGATCAGGACGTCGCCTTCGTCGATCCGCGGCAGTTGGATCACGTAGCGGTCGGCGACCTGGGTGACCGTCAGGTCGCGCTGCAACATGCAGGACGTCGCGCGAGCCAACGGCGCGAGTGCGGGGATCGAGATCTGGACGTTCTCCAGCGGCAGGTGGCGCACCACGGGCCGGCGGCGGCCGGTGGGATCTTCCTCGACGGCCGTTACGCCGTAGGCCCAGTTGGCCAGGGTGACAGCGGTCGGTCGGCCATCGGCGTCGGCCAGCAAGACGCCTTCGGTCAGCGGGTCGGAGACGTCCACGACGGGCCGCGTCCGCTCGAGCGCAGGCCCGTCGATGTACAGCCGCCGCGCCCGGTCGAAATCGCGGCGCATGTTGAAGTCCGGACGGCGCACCGTGGCGCTGTATTCCAAGCCCGGAAAGAACGCGGCGATGGTCACTGTGCCTTGGCCCAGCGACCGCCGAGCCATCGCCGGACGGCCGTCGGCGAACCGGGCCAGGACTTCGAGTCCGTCGCGGGCTAGTATCTCGCGGCCGACGATCGGGGTGAATTCGCCCGGGTATTCTCGCCCCCCGACGATTTTCGCCCCGTCGGGCACAGCAGCGAGTTGTTTTCTAGGATCGTCGTACGGTTCGATCGACGACGCGCCGTACAGGCTGACTTCGTACCACATCTCCGGTTCGTCTTCGGCTCGCAACGCACGCAACGGCAGCGGCCCGGAACTCCCAAGCACAGGTTTGAAGACGTCGAGCGGTACGTTGGCTTCGTCGCGCGCCAGGCCCCAGCCGCTCAAGTACAACTCGCCGCCGCCGACCACGTAACGGTGCAATGCTTCGGCAGCCGCGCGCGTGAGATGCGAACCGCTGACGTAGATCAGCTTGTAGCGGGACAGGTCCAGTTCCGTCAGCATCCGCTCGTCCAACGGATCGACGGGCAGATGCGCGTGTTGCAGCGCCGTGTAGATCCATTTCGCGTTCTCCCACGCGGCGGTCAGATGCGGCGGGTTGCCGCTCAGGTTCATCCAGCGCTGCGTCGTCTCGGGCTTGACCACCGCAATCTCCGCCGCCACGGCCCAGCGCGAGCCGTACAGCGCGTCCTCGGCGCGCCCGAGCAGGTGAGCGGCCCGGCTGGTCAACTCCAAGGCTTCGCGGTCCTGCGAGAAACTGTCGCCCTTCCAGTAGTCCGGACCGTAGGTGTACCAGTAGATCATCGTGTTGCCGCGGCTGACGGCGGACAGCATCCGCTGCACCGGCGCGCCGCGATGCGGCTTGATGTAGATGCCGCGGGCGACGTTCATGCGATCGCCGACGACGCGCTGGACGTCGCACAGGTAACTGTCCCAACTCCACACGCGGGGCTCGCGGTTCGACGTCTCGTAGACGATGGCGTTGTCGGCCGAGCGGTAGAAGTCGAAGAAGTCCAGGCTGTGGCCTTGCATCAGGAACGTGTTGCCGCGGAGCGCATAGCTGCGGATCCACGGCTGACGGGCCGCGGCACTGTCGGTGTTCCCTTGCTGCTGCGCCGACCGTTTGTCCTCGTTCGCGCGGGCAAATGCGTCGCGCAGCGGCGTGAACAGCTTGGCCGTGATGTAGTTATTGAAGTCGCGAGTGTAGTACGCCAGCCGCGCCGCGTTCGGATCGGTCAGCCATGTCTTCTCCCCGTCGCCCCACACGTCCAGTGGCCTGACCGACGACCAAGCCGAGACGCCGAAATCCTTGGGATGAAGACCTTTCTCGCTCAGCCAATCTCGAAACGCCGCGGCGCAACGCGGGCAGGCGGCCAAATGGGATTTTTTCTCGGCCGTCCGGTCGATGACGGTTCCGATCTCGTCCACCGTCAGTCCCCAGACCTCGTCGACCGGCCAGCGAAGCGCCTCGTGCAGCGACTCGGCCACCAACCGCTCGGTCTCGGCCGCCACTTGGTCGCCGAATGGGCAGCCGACCTGCGGATCCTCGTCGCGTCCCGGACGGTAGCTGCCGACAGGAAATCCCATCACGTGGGCGATCAGTCCGCGGCGAAATGGCTCGGCCGCCGAGTCGCCTGCCAGTATCCGCTCCATCAGGAATTCCGGCCCTTCGCGGAAGCCGTTGACACCCAACTGACGCAAACTGCGAAGCTCCGCTTCGGTCACCGCGCGGTCTGTCGTGCGGATGCCGTAGCCGTGTCCCGTCCCGTAGCCGCTGATGTTGTTGATCACGGCGTATTTCTTCGGCAATGGCCCCGACGCCCAGGGCAGCGATTCGAGCCAATCGGCCCGCTGGCGGGCGTACTGCAACACGTCGCCTAGTTCGTGGAGAAACTCGCGCGAGTCCGGTCCGGCGCTCGGTGTCAAACGGTAAACGGGGATTACCAGCGTGGTCGTCCCGCCGTCAGGGCCGGAGGATGTGAACTTCTTGAGCGACTGGCTTCCCCGCGCGAATTCAAACTCGAAAGCAACATCCCGGCTGTAGCCTTCCTGGCGTCGCGTGATGCGGTCGACAACGCGGCCCGCGTTACCCGCCGTCACGGTCAGAAAGAACTTCTCGGGAAAGCGTTTCGCGAACGATGCGAGCGGCAACGGAGCCGACCATTGGCCCGTTGCCAGCGCATGCGCAGCCTCGGCGGCATCCGCCGCGACGTCCGGTTTGGGAAACACGCCGCGGATCACTTCCCCGCCCTGTCCTTCGCCGCCGTACCGCCAGCGGATCGGCGTCGGTTCGTCCGGGACGATCGAACGCAACCGAACCCTCACGGTCAGGTCGGCGGGGATTTGCTGTGGTTCCGTGCGGACGACCGCCAAGTCGATGTGCCCGGTGTCGTCGGCAGCGGGCAGGAATGGCGCGGCAAAGGCGCAGAAAAGCAAACCGAAGAGGCAACTGCGAAACATGGGCGTGTTTCCTTTTGGGCCGGGAACGATGCAGATCTTGCCGTCATTCTACTCGATCGGTGCATCCGGCTAGCAGTGATGCGCAAGCCTCACCGCTTGGCACACTTTTCGTACGAATCCCGTGCCAGAATGGCGAGGGCAAAGCACGGTGGCCCTCTTTTGCGAGCGCATCACTTCTCCGCCCCGGCTTCTGCTGCTCATCGCCACTTCGGGACGGACGTGTTGGATCGGGACGAGACCCCCGGTTCTGGAAGCCTATGTCGGTCTGGATCATGTCATCGTCGCGGAGGAAGCCACGTACAGCTTCGCCGATAGCGGCTTGCTGGACGAACTGGCCCTGGAAGCCGGCGTGCGCTGAGGTTCCGGGGTCAAGGCGATCGTGGTATGCTGATGGCGAAGGACAAAGTCATGAAGCAGGTCAAAGTGATCATCGAAAAGCGTCCCGACGGTTACGTCGCCTACCCGGTCGGCGTCAAAGGCGTCGTGGTCGGCGAGGGGGATTCGTACGAAGACGCCTTGCGGGACGTCCAGTCGGCCTTGAAATTCCACCTGGAGACCTTTGGGACCGACGTTTTGGACGGGGACGAGACCCCGGTTCTGGAAGCCTTCGTCGCCGAAGCGAGCGTGTGACATGCCCAAGTTTCCTGTGGATGCGCCGAAGGCGAGGGTCCTGCGGGCGCTGCAAACGCTGTGCTTCGAGATTGAGCGCGAGCACATCGACTTGCAGCGTGCCAACCCGGACGGCACGGTCACGCGCTTGACCATGCCGAATCACTCGACGATCAAGAGTTCGACACTGCGGACCATCTGCCGCCAGTCCGACATCCCCCGCGAGGATTTCCTTGCTGCTTACGAGGAAGCGTGAAGATGGACCAGGAACAACGCGAGGAAGTGATCCGGTTGTTGCAGCAGGGCGAGGAGCTTTCGCCTGAATGGGCGCGCATCTTGTTCCCGCCGGAGAAGCAAGGATACGAGTTGGTGTACTACGGCAAGCAGCGCGAGGAGGACATCCTGGCCGTGCCGCTCTCGCCGGTTCGGACTTTCGCCGTCGTGAAGGTATCTGGCTCTGCAGCCTTGTTGCAAGGCTCTGTTTCGCATTTCCGTCACCGTTGACGGGAAATCCTGTGTCGCAGATCGAACGGCGAATTCGCATACTTGCGGCCATCAGCGGTCAAGTTCCGACCAGCGGAGGTGACCGCGACCAGACCGAGACGGATCGTCAGATACTCGTCCACTGGCCGACAATGGTCGCGTCGAACAGCAGTTCCAGTTGGACAGCGGCCTTGTGGCCGCGCGTGCAGTGGGGGGTGGTGCCCGTGGAAGAAGACGGCTCGGCTCACTTCCTGGTGCCGGCCAACCGCAGTCTGTTCTTCCAGGCCCTGGACGAGAACTTCCGCGAGCTGCAGCGCGAGCGGACCTATGTAAACTGCGGGGCCGGCGAAGTCCGGTCGTGTACCGGCTGCCACGGCCAGTCCAGCCGGACCGCGCATGTCGGCGGCTCGCTGACGCCGCTGGCCCTGGCGCGCGAGCCGAGCGCACCGCAGCCGCAACCGTGCGACCTGGTCGAGAACGGCGGAGACGGAATCGCGGGCCAAGTCATTCACTATCCGACGGACATCCAGCCGATCCTCGATGCGAAATGCGTCGGCTGCCACGGCGCGAGCGAGCCGGCGGGCGGTCTACGTCTGACGGGCGAGATTACGGCCTTCTACAACACGTCCTACGAGGAACTCGGCAAGCGGGAACTGGCCGGTCCGATCATCCCCGAATTCACGTCCTTCTTGCACGGCGACCGCGGCAACTTCAACGGCGCCTACCTGCCGCCCAAGCAATTGGGAAGTCCCGCCAGCAAGCTGATCGCCGTCTCGACCGACGCCCAGCATCCGGCGATTGCCAAGGACAACCACGCCCAGATGCTCACCGAGATGGAACGGATGATCGTCAGCCGCTTGGTGGACAGCAACTACCAGTTTTACGGCAGCTACTTCGGCCGCCAGCATTCGCAATGGACCGGTCCCGACCCCAACCAACCCGCCTACGACCCCGCCGACTGCCGCCGCAAAGCCACCTTCGAAGAAGCCATCAACTTCCTCGCGCCACCCTGGCACCGGTAAGCGGGCCGATTCCCGATCGCCGGATCGCATCGGTGGTCTTGTTGCCGCGGACTTGCTGTGCGACCATGGTGGAAAAGTTGGAATCAGGAATACGGGATAGCTATGTGGGATCACCTGATCATGAAAGAGCGAAATGGCAGAACTACTTCGACTGGTCGTACATAACTACCGAAGTCTCCGGGATGTCGATTTTTCGGCGCGGAGCATCAACGTCCTGTTCGGGCCTAATGGGGTCGGCAAGTCAACCTTTCTGGACGCGCTATGGTTTATCCGGGACTGCGCGATGCGCGGAACGGCCGAAGCCGCCTCGTCGCGTCACCATGGCATCGGTGCTCTGGCCGACAATGCCGAGCCGGGCGACGATTGGATAGAAATCGGCATCGAGACACGCACGGCGACCTACCGCGTCAGCTTTGGTTACTCCTCGGGCCGCATCGAGCCGTTCGTTGGGGAACATCTCGTGTCAAAGGACCGCCAGATTGATTTGGTGAACCGGCTCGTTGGCAGCGATCAGGCGGCTTTCTATCACGAACAATTCCAGCAGATGGTCACCCTGAAGCTGCGCGACCCGGAAAAGCTGGCGTTCAGCAATTTCCTACTCTTCTATCAACCGGAAGAGGAAGCGATCGAGTTGGATGCGCTGCTCAAATCGTTGCATTTGTACAGCAGCAGAGCGATCAACCTGTTCCAACTACGCCGCTTGGGCTCCGAATCCAGCGTACATACTTACCCATGGGACCGCTGGCAGAATTTGTGGTCTGCGCTGCGCAATCTGAACGATCGACGCGCGGTCGACAATCGCTTCGAGACGATCATTGGTTACATGCGCCAAGCATTTCCTCAGTCCTTCAAAGACTTGGTTCTCGAGCCGCTGGGAGCCGACCGGGTTGGAGGCAGTTTTGTAGAGCAAGGACGGAGACAGCCGATCCAGGCGTCTGGAGTTTCGGACGGTCACTTGCAGCTCCTCGGGCTTCTCACTGCTTTGTTCGGAGACATGCGAGATCGGTCAAGTCTTTTGCTGTTCGACGAACCAGAGACGTCGCTCCATCCTCACGCCTTGGCTGTATTCGCTCAGGCAGTGCGTGAGGCGGCGCATGCATGGAATCGTCAAGTGTTCCTCGCGACCCACTCGCCCGTGTTGATCAGCCAATTCGAGCCGGCGGACGTGGTGGTGGCCGAACCCGGCGCGGATCGCTCCACCGAACTGCGCCGCGTTTCCGAGATCGACGAGTTGCGGGAGATCGTCGACCAGTACTCGCTCGGTTCCCTTTACATGGCCGAGCAGGTCGGGCAACAGAGTTGGCCGCAATTATTGTCCACAGGCTGATCGGAGGCCCGAATGACGAGCGAGATCTGCCGATTTGGGCTGATCGTCACTGGCAAAGGCGAAGAGTTGTTCCTGCCCCAGTTGTTCCGCGTCCTGATGGCGCGCGCCAATTGTGTCTTTACCGTCATTCGGCGCGTGGTACAGCGTGATCCCATCACGGCACCGAAGAGAGTTCTCAAAATGGTCGGCTCCGGCCACCGACTGCCCAGCAAAGACGAAGAAGAGATCGGCCTGCCTGTTCTTGGGTTCCTGCGCCGACATCCTGGCAGCTACGCGATCGTAATAGACGATCTGGAAGGCGGTCGCCGCGACGACGAAGATCAAGTGTTTGCCCGATATCGCACTGCACTTGACGAAGCTCTCACTCCGTCCGGCCTACAATCGCGTGCGGCGGTCCATTTCCTAGTGAATATGCTTGAAGCGTATTACTTCGCTGACTCACGGGCGGTCAACTCCGTCGCCGAAACCACGGTGCTTCCGGCCGATCATCCCACGGACGTCGAGACCATTGGACATCCCAAGAACGAGTTGAAACAACGCTGGCCCGGATTTGACGAAATAGCACACGGTGGACTAATCGTGAAGCGTCTTGATGTCGACCATGTGTTGTCACGTCCGACCGAATGCTGTTGGCTCCGGACGATGTTCGCGTGGTGTGTGGCAAAGTTGGCGGCTGCGAAAGTCATTCACGATACCAATCTGAGCAGTGCCTTTTGCTTGATCGATGGATGCCAAGTCTCGACTACGAAGATGCAGTGAACGCACGACGGACGTTCGTCGATCGTCTCAGTCTCCTTATTCCACGGGCACGGGTTTGGCGTGCCAGATGTCTTCGCAGTATTGGCGGATGGTGCGGTCGGAGGAAAAGAAGCCGCAGCGGGCGGTGTTCAGGATGGACATGCGGGTCCAGCGCTCGGCGTCGCGATAGGCCGCGGCGGCTTGTTCGGAGCTTTCGATGTACGAGGCAAAGTCCGCCAGCAACAGATACTCGTCGTACCGCATCAGCGAATCGACGATCGGCCGGAACAGGTTCGCATCGCCGTGCGAGAAGCTGCCCGAGGCGATGGCCTCGATCACGCCGCGCAGTTCCGCGTTGCTGCGGTAGATCTCGTGCGGCGAGTAGCCGGCCGCCTTGGTCGCCAACACTTCGTCGGTCGTCAGTCCGAACAGGAAGAAGTTCTCCGGGCCGACCAGATCCCGGATCTCGACGTTCGCCCCGTCCAAGGTTCCGACGGTCAGCGCGCCGTTCAAGGCGAACTTCATGTTGCCGGTGCCCGATGCTTCCTTGCCGGCCATCGAGATCTGCTCGGAGAGGTCGGCCGCCGGGTAGATCCGTTCGGCCAGGCTGACGTTGAAGTTCGGCGGAAACACCACCCGCAGGCGTCCATGCACGTCGTGATCTTGATTCACCACGTCGGCCACGGAGTGGATCAGACGGATAATCAGCTTGGCCATCCGGTAACCGGGCGCGGCTTTGGCGCCGAACAAGAACGTGCGCGGCACGATGTCGCGGTTCGGATCCGCTTTGACTTGTTGATACAGCCAGACGATGTGCAATACCTTGAGCAACTGTCGTTTGTATTCGTGCAGCCGCTTGACCATGATGTCGAACAGCGAGTGCGGATCGAGCGCCAGGCCGTTGCGATGCAGCAGGTTATGCGCGAGCAGTTGCTTGTTGTGCTGCTTCACCAAACGCCAATCGTGCTGGAAGGACGGATCGTCCGCGTAGGGCTCCAGTTCGCGGAGCCGTTCAAGGTCGTTCAGCCAGCCGTCGCCGATCTTCGAAGCGATCAGATCGCACAACTGCGGATTGGCCAGCCGCATGAAGCGGCGCGGCGTGACGCCGTTGGTCTTGTTCTGGAACCGCGCAGGCCACATTTCGGCAAAATCGTGCAGCGTGCGCTCGCGCAGCAACCGCGACTGCAACTCGGCGACGCCGTTGACGGCCGAGCTGCCGACCGTGGCCAGATGGGCCATCCGGATCTGCCGCACCGGCCCTTCCTCGATCAGCGACATGCGGGCCACTCGGGCTTCGTCGCCGGGAAAGCGGCGGCGGACCTCGTCCAGGAACCGGCGATTGATCTCGAAGACGATCTCCAGGTGCCGGGGCAGCAGCGAGCCGAACAGATCGACCGGCCACCGTTCGAGCGCCTCGGGCAGCAGCGTGTGGCAGGTGTAGCTGAACGTCCGACGAGCGATGTCCCAGGCGCGGTCCCAGGCCAACTGATGCTCGTCGATCAGGATCCGCATCAATTCCGGAATCGCCACGACCGGGTGCGTGTCGTTCAACTGGATTGCGACTTGATCGGGGAACGTGTCCCAGTCGTCGTTTCGCAGCCGGAATCGGCGGATGATGTCCCACAGTGAACAGGCGACGAAAAAGTACTGTTGCTGCAGGCGCAAGTACTTGCCCTGGATCGTCTCGTCGTTCGGGTACAGCACCTTGCTGATGTTCTCCGATTCGACCTTCCGCGCGACGGCTCGAACATAGTCGCCGACATCGAACAACTGCAGGTCGAACTCCTCGGTCGCGCGGGCGCGCCACAGTCGCAGGATGTTCACCGTCTCGTTGCCGAATCCCGGCACCAAGGTGGTGCAGGGCTCGCCCAGCACTTTCTGAGCGGGCAGCCAGTGGACGCGCAAATTGCCCTCGGCGTCCCGGTAGTACTCCGACCGTCCGCCGAATCCCACTTCGACCATTTCATCCGACTGAGCAAACTCCCATGGATTGCCGTACCTCAGCCACTTGTCGGGCCGTTCGACTTGCTGGCCGTGTTCGAACGTCTGCTCGAAGATGCCGAATTCGTAACGAATCCCGTAGCCGACGGCGGGGATCGAGAGCGTGGCCAGCGAGTCCAGAAAACAGGCAGCCAATCGGCCCAGGCCCCCGTTGCCCAACCCCGGCTCGGCATCCAGTTCGCAGACCTCGTCCAGATCGATGGGATGCCGGGCCAATGCCTGTCGGGCCAGTTCGGTGGTGCCGGTGTACAACAGGTTCTGCGGCAGTTGCTTGCCCGGCAGGTACTCGGCAGACAGGTAATACACGAACTTGGGATTTGTCCGGTAGTACACCTCGTTCGTTTTGCGCCAGGACTCGATCAGATAGTCGCGCACCGTGTAAGCCAACGCCATGTAGATATCGCGCCGCGTCGCCGATTGCAGTGCCTGCCCGTGAGCGTGGTACAGGTTCTCGATCAGCAACTGCTCGAAACCATCGACCGTCCGGTCGATCGGCTTGATTTGTCCTCGCTCGGCTTTCATGGGATTGGCTTTCTGAGTTATCGAGATGGCGGCGAAAGGCTGCGAGGGAAACCTCGGGATGTGGCGTAAATCCTTTCCGGGCAACCAGACGCCCCGGAAAATGGTGCGCGCATCTTCAACGAACGGCACGCCCCACGAGGCTGCGCAGCGTTCGAGCAACTTGACCTCGGACGCAGTCGCCTTCGGAGGCTGCTGAAAAAGTCGTGGGGTAAGCTTCCAAGATTACCACTGGGGGGGGTTGGGAAGTGGGGGTGTCAAA
>JAHDXO010000078.1 GCA_023382975.1 Pirellulaceae bacterium | reverse complement strand
CGCTCGGCGGGAGAGAACGGCAGCGCGGGAGAAGGGGCTCGCTGTAGGGTTTTGCATTTCTACTGGCCGGTTCCGGCCAGCGATATCGAGCCTCGAGGGGGCGGCGATTCGCGTGGCAACGAGTTCGAAGCGCATTGGGGGCGGGTATCGGGAGGGCAGTTCAGTGTTTCGCTGAGCTCTTGCCGTGCTCGCGTTCTCGAAGACTAGAATCGCACGGATGGCAAAACCGGAGCACGGATGATCAGCAGTCCGTCTCGCGCTGGGAACGATCCTGGGTCTGGTCCGCCGCGGGATGCGGCACGTGCGATTCGCGTTTCCATCCGTGCCCCGGCCCTGCCATCCGTGCTGTCCAGGACGCGGCCGGGTTGCTGCTGTGCGAACGTCTGCGGGTTCGACTCGCGTTCGGCGCCCGCGAGCCACATTGGCTTCCTGGACTCTCTTTGCGGCCGGCCAACTGCAAATCGTGTTGCGTTTGTTGGGCCAGGGCGGACAGCGGGATGCCTTTTCGCTTGGCGGGAGTGGACGAAGGTCGAGCGGGCCGGGTAGAATTCGGGGAACGGCGTGCCATGGGCAGGGTCTCCAGGGAAAACGTCCGCGGCCGGAGCGGGCCGAAATGGCCCGCGTCAATCCGTCGCGGTCAGCAGCACTGTGGCCCATGTCACGCCGACATGCAATCAAACGACCCCCGCGTGGCACCGACCCCCATCCGCTGCGCCAGCGGCTTACTTGAACCATGCGATGCAGAAGAGTGGCGGTTGCGTCCAAACGGTGTGGGAGTGTTCTCGCGTCGCCGCCGTCTGATCCGTATCTTTAACAGTTGAACTGGAGACCGGTGCATGATCGCCTTTGATTATCTTCCCAAGGGCCTTAACGCGATGGCCCGTGCTCACCGCGTAAGTACGATGTCGGGCCACCTTGGAGCGGCGGTCGTCGCTGGATACTTTATTGGCGAGCAACATCCAGACCTTGATGAAAAAGTCTACGATGGAGTTGAAGCGGAACTGGAACGCATCATTCGGGGCGAATCTGTATTCAGCCCCAAAAAGGACGCAGCGCTGAACGCCCCTGCGATGTTTGAGCCGTTCCCGAAGGAGCGGCCGAAACATGATCTGATTGACGGCATTGCGGAAGCCCTTTCGCACAATATCAATCGCACACGCGAATCTGGTCACAACGTCATCTTTGCCGCGATCGCGATTCGCGCTCTGAAGGATCATCCGGATCTGGCTACTCCCTCAATCGTTGATGGCATTCGGAAACTGATTGCGGGTTTTGACAACGCATCGCCCGGCAGCGGCTATTATGGCAAGGAGAAAGGCCGTATCGATGGTCGCAAGGTATCGCTGCCGGAAGATGACGGCGATCCTTCGATTGCCGACCTGCAGCAAATGGCCAACATTGTCGTTGATGATCTGATTCATCATGCGGCAGAGCGCCGCGAAGGATTTGGTGGACCGTGGCATATCATCAACCATGCCGCCGCGCTAGCTGAATTGTCGCAGCATGGCTATCGGGAACTCGCCGTCAAGGGATTGCCCGCATTTCGCGAGCACTTTCGATTATTCAGGACCGTGCCGGACGTCTCGGACGAGAAGGGGCCAGAGACGCCCACGGCTGATGCTCCACTCACGCCGACATTCTGGATCCCCGAAAAAATCCGCAGGGAGCGCGCGCACCTGACGCACCGAATCAAGACAATTTACGGTTTCGACACGCTGGCGGAACTAGTGATGAACAAAGACCGGCGCAACGAAGCCACTGACAAACTCCGGTACTTGATGTAGCCGCGATAACTGCTAACAAGTCCGTGAGCCGGAGCGGCCGACAATGCGGGTTGTAAAATCACGGCCTTTCGGCGACCGCCAGGTTACGGCAGTCGTTCGTCCGCAGTCCCAGGGGCCTCCACGCTGCTCGCCAGCGCGGTGGCGTGGACGATCGATCCCCTGGGCCGCCGTGCGGTAAGGTGGACGTCGACCGGATGGGCGTCGGTCGCTCACCCCGTGCGCGGCAGAGTGGGCTGCGTTCGGCTGCTGTCGTGGATCATCACCGAGCCTTCAGGAGCGGACACGAAGCCAAGATAGGTCATCGGCTCGCCACAACGGGGGCGGGCGGGGGCGAGTTCCCTCGGTGCCCGTTTGAATCGCCGGATCAACGAAGACGTTCGCCAGCGTGAAGCCGTGTGCGGAACCTCGCCAACTGCCTTCGCCGTTGCGCGACGATGGCTCAGTACAACCAGACGTACTGCACGCTGAATTCGGCGTCGAACGGCTGGTCGCTGCCGGTTCGCAGCGGAGCGACGGCGGCCAGGGTCAACAGCGAACGAGAGGCGATTTCCAGCCGCACCGCCGCGGTGAGATTCAGGATGTCCAACCGGCGGCCTACACCATCCCCGCCCTGGCCGCCCGGGGTCTCGCCGTCGGGAAGCGTGTCGAAACCGCCGACCGCATCGCCGTTGGGACTGAAGACGACGTCGCCGTCCTGCATCGAGGTGGAGTAGTGCAATTCGACGATCGGAGCGATGCCGGAAATCCAACCGTGGCTGCGGTTGCGCACCAGCCAATACCCCCAGGCGATGTCCATGAACAAAACGCTTTGGTCCTGCAACACGCCTCGCACCGACGGGTCGACGCCGGGCAGAGGAGTCGTATTGCCGAACGCCGGCCCGGAGAAGACGACCGTGTTTCCCGTGGTGTCGAAATCCGCTTGCACAAACGCCTGCGTCCAGAACCGGTCGTTGGGCGTGTAGTGGAGGCCCAAGTACGGCAGCAAATGGCACGATTCATTGTCAACGGTCACGGTGTTGCCGCCACCCGTGATCACCGCCCGGGCCGCAGTCGGAAGCGTCAGAGCCACCCCGGCCGCCGCCGCCCACGTCTCGGTGCGCCAGAGCGTCTGCTTGAAGATCAAGGCCAGGTTGCCCAGTTCCGTGGCGCTGTTGGTCGAAGGAGTGCCGACCGCTTGCGTGGCATCCAGTCCGTACGCGAACGGCAACCGCACTTCGGCCGACGATGCTCCGTTGAAGAACGTCTTCTCGATCCCGAACGTATATCGTTGCAAGCTGAACTGCCGGTTGTTGACGTCCCGCACGGCGTTTTGGAAATGGTTGAAGTTCACGAAGACCCGGTCCACCGGGAAGGGACTGTTGTTTTCCGACAGTTTCATGCGGCGGTCACCGCCGCCGACGGGCAACACCGAGACGAAATCCGAGCCCAGACTGGGCAGGAACATGTTTTGGCCACCGCCGAAAAAATCGCCGATCATCATCGAGGCGACATCGGACGTGCGGGCCGAGGCGCCGAACGATGCACCCACGCCCTCGAAGTCGGTGTCCGGCGGGAACGGCTCGTCCTGCAGCGACGGCGACTGGGGCTCGGGGCTCGGCGGGGCAGTCGACTGGTCGTCCGCCGGCGGTTTCTCCAGGCAGCTTGGGCAACTCGATTGGGGACCGCAGCCGCACGGTCCGGCGTTGCCGCGACGGTGTGGAAGCGGAGCCACACAGCCCTGGCAGTGCGGGCTGCAGATGTTCAATCCCACGCGGCGCGACAAGCAACAGTTTCCGGCCAGCAATTCGGTTTGGGCTTGGACATCCCGGCAGTCCGCACAAACGGCGGCCAGCGCCAGCAGGGCAAGCAGCGGCCAACAGCGGAATGTGATCGCTCGACATCCGCTTCGTTGGTTCAAGTTCGCGGTGAACAACAGACCGGCCATGAGTGGTTCCGTCCCTGGAAACGCCGCTGCTTGCCCCTGGCTATCTGGATCACGGACCGATTGCCGGGTACGATCGGCGGAAAGGCGTCGTTGTGTTAGTCTTCGGAATCGACACTTCGGGTTTGATCGCTAAATCCGAAATAGAATCAATGGCAAATCTTCTCCAAGCTGCCTCGTTTGACGTCGGCGGCCGGTGTCTGGTCGCCGTGCTGTTCATGGTCGTCTGCTTGCCCGGTTGCGGCGGACGCGACAGCTCGGCGCCGGCGGTCCCGGTCGCGACTGACGACGCCGATGGCCGTCTGCTAGCGGCGTTGTCCGCCGGTTCCGAGCGAGTTTCGCAAGCCGCCCGGGCCAGCGTGGTGAAGGTCGAGACGGACTCGATCTCCGGTGACGGCAGAGAAACCGACGCGCTGGCTCAGTTGTTCGGGAGTGCCGCCGTTCCGACCCGTACCGGGCAGGGCTCGGGCGTGATCGTCGATCGGGACGGCTATGTGTTGACCAACTTTCATGTGATCCGCAGCGCATCGCGAGTCTGGGTGACCGGCGACTCGCGGCAGCGATTGGCCGCCCGCGTCATCGGAGTCGATGCGTTGACGGATTTGGCTCTGTTGAAAATCGATGCGAGCGACCTGACGGCGATCACCTGGGGTGACAGCGATACCTTGGCAGTGGGCGCACTGGTGTGGGCGGTCGGCAGCCCCTACGCTCTGGAACGGAGCGTCTCGTTCGGCATCCTGAGCGCCAAGGACCGCGAGGGCCTGACGGCCAGCCCGTTTCAGGACTTCCTGCAAACCGATGCGGCGATCAATCCGGGAAACAGCGGCGGGGCGCTGGTCGACCGACACGGCCATCTGGTAGGAATCAACACCGCGGTCATCGGTCCGTCCTTCCAAGGCATCGGATTTGCGATTCCCGCGAAAACGGCTCGCCAGGTATACGAGCGGTTGCGAGCCAGCGGCCGCGTCCCACGCGGCTGGTTGGGAGTATCGCTGGACGCGGTGACGCCCGAGCGGGCGATCCAATTGGGCTTGCCTGATGCCGGCGGAGCGTACGTGGCCGCCGTCGTTCGCGACGCAGGCAACCCGGCTCCGGCAGACCGGGCGGGCATCCGACCGGGCGATGTCATCGTCGGCTGGAATGGCCAGCCGATCGAAGATCCTGTAAGCCTGAGTCGTCTGGTGGCGAGAACCCGGGTGGGCGAGACCGCCATCGCGGTCGTTCACCGAGACGGTGCGCGGCGGGAAATCAAGATCACGGTGGGCGAGCAACCCGACCGGTAGGGGCGGCGAGAAAGTGACGCGCCTTCTTGACGCGCACGCCTGCCAAAGCGATCATCATCGTTGTCCCCAGGAGAAACCAACCCATGATCCAAAACGCGAATTGGCGGCTATTGTGCCGCGTTTTGATCGGCATCGCTGCATCGCTGGCACTGATCGGGCCGGGAGTCGCAGCCGACTCGACGGACGGTCAGACAAAGACTGTGGCCCTGATCATCGATTACGGAGACGGGGTTCAGAAACACTTCCCCCGACTGGCTTGGCGGGACGGGATGACCATCCTGGATCTCATGCAAGCTGCGAA
Source organism: Pirellulaceae bacterium (assembly GCA_023382975.1). Classification (GTDB taxonomy): domain Bacteria; phylum Planctomycetota; class Planctomycetia; order Pirellulales; family Pirellulaceae; genus SKKK01. The sequence continues at coordinate 36,634 of JAHDXO010000078.1, read as the reverse complement.
AGCCCATCCGCGCGGAGTCGATTTCCAGTATCGAGGCCGGGAAATCACGGCCTTCCTGTTCCAGATCGACGACTTGAAAAACGAAGGTCGGGGCCGAAACTGGCTTTACCGAATCAACGACAAACTGGCCGACCGCAGTTTTGCCGTGCAGACTGTCGGGGCGAATGACCGCGTGGTCTGGGAGTTCAGCCAGTACCAGGAAAACTAGAAATTCCCCTTTGCGGGGCTAGCTGCGATACACTCGACGCATCCATTTTGTTATCTTTTGAAGTTGTGAATCCGGGGGCGATCCCCGGCGAATCCCCTAATTCGGTTAAATTGCCATCGGAGAGCACGCCCGTGAAACGACAAGCTTTGGTGGAAGGTGTGGCGTTGACTGCGCTGATCATCGCCGGTGTTCTGCTGCGGATCTATTTTCAGGATCTGCCGAATTTCGCTCCTGTCGCCGCGTTGGCCCTGTTCGCGGGATACTACTTCCGCTCGTGGGCGATGGCCGTCTGCGTTCCGCTGGGGGTGATGGTGGTCAGTGACGCATTCATCGGAGCCTACGACTGGCGGATGATGGCCGTCGTTTATGGCATGTTGGCTTTGCCCGTCGCTCTTCGCAGCCCACTGCGGCGATACCTCGATGTGAGCCAACGCGGTCTGGGGCAGGCGTTGGGCGCCGTTGCCGGTTTGGTGGCTTGCAGCCTCGGCGCCTCGCTGGCGTTCTTCTTCGTCACCAATTTCGGTTCGTGGCTGTGGTACGACATGTACGAGCACACCTGGACCGGGCTGATGGTTTGCTACACCCAGGCGATTCCCTTCTTCCGCTACACGCTGACGGGCGACCTGCTGTTCGCGTTTTCGCTGTTCGGGGGCTACTGCGTGGCCTTGCAGACTGGTTTGGCACAGCCGCGAGTTGCGGCGGCCAGTTCGACCTGACCTGCCGCTTGTCGTGCAACCTCGTGGCTAGCATCGCCGCCACCGTAGCACAGGCTGCCAGCCTGTGCTTTTTTTGGTACGAACGGCGTCAACCGCGTACGCCTCGAAAACAAGAAATTTACAAATCCCACATAATCGTTAAAGTCTTCCCAGGTCATCCAGCCGATAAATGGTCGGTAGTCATTGCCGACATCTTGTCTTGCGCCGGTCTGCCGCGGCGCGTCGAGCGGAGAGCGATTTCCTATGCCCCAGCCCTACCTGCGGGTCTATTTTGGACCGGAAGACGGTGATAGCCAGACAGTCCTTTCGGGCTCGGCCGAGTCCCGGCCGAAGCTAACGGTGCCGTTAGGCGAGATTCTGCCCGCCTTGGTCGACGCCGTGAATTCGCGAAAGGCCTGGATTCATGATTTCGCCGACGAACCCGTGGCGATCAGCACGGACCTGTACGAAGTTCTGCTCGCCTATCAAGAGTTGCGCCCGACAGGGTGAAACGCTCGGCGAGTCATGGACTCGCGATCCGATCGCAGTTCGTTGTCTTGGAGGCGCGATGATTGCACCTCCGTGACGCCCTTTACCATTGCTATGCCACGCCGCAGTAGCGATTGAATATCGCCACGCCGCCACCATCACTCCGGTCCCACTTCCTCACTCGAAGCTAGAAGGATACCTGCCATGCGATCCGACATGATCAAACTGGGCGATGCCCGTGCTCCTCACCGCAGCCTGCTCCGGGCCACGGGGGTCGGCGACGATGATTTCCACAAGCCCTTCATCGCCGTCTGCAACAGTTACACGGACATCATTCCCGGACACGTCCACCTGAATCGGGTCGGTGAGTTCGTCAAGCAGTGCGTGCGCGAGGCGGGGGGCGTCCCGTTCGTGTTCAACACGATCGGCGTGGACGACGGGATCGCGATGGGGCACAGCGGGATGAAGTACTCGCTGGCCAGTCGCGAGTTGATCGCCGATTGCGTCGAGACGATGATCCAAGCCCACTGTTTCGACGGCATGATCTGCATTCCCAACTGCGACAAGATCATTCCGGGCATGTTGATGGGCGCGGTCCGCTGCAACATTCCGACCGTGTTCGCAAGCGGCGGACCGATGGAGGCCGGGGTGGCGGCCGACGGCCGGAAGATCGACTTGATCGACGTTTTCGCCGGGGCGGCCGCCAAGCAGCAGGGCAAGCTGTCGGCCGAGGACCTGCTCGCCTTGGAAAAGGCCGGTTGCCCGACCTGCGGTTCCTGTTCGGGACTGTTCACGGCCAACAGCATGAACTGTTTGTGTGAGGCCCTGGGATTGGCCTTGCCGGGCAACGGGACGCTGCTGGCCACCAGCGCCGAGCGTCAGCGTCTGTTCCGCCGCGCGGCGCAGCGAATTGTCGAAATGGTGATGCAGTTCGACAAGCTCGGTCCCGGGCATGGGCTCCTGCCGCGCGAGATTGTCACGGCCGAGTCGGTGGACAACTCGATGATCCTGGACATGGCGATGGGCGGCAGCACGAATACCGTGCTGCACATGTTGGCCATCGCCCACGAAGCCGGGATCGAGTACGGTCTGGAACGGATCCACCAACTCAGTTCGCGCACGCCGAATCTTTGCCGGGTGGCGCCCAGCAGCCACTACCACGTCGAAGACGTCCACAACTCGGGAGGCATCTCGACGCTGCTGGGCGCGGTTAATCGCGGGCGTCCCGGTCTCATGAACCTGGATTGTCCCACCGTGACCGGCAAGACCTTGGGCGAAAACATCGCCGAATACGACGTGCGATCCCCGAGCGTCTGCCAGGAGGCTCTGGAATTGGCGGCGGTTACCGCGGGCGGCATCGCCGCGGACGGACCCCACAATGTCGAGGGCATGAACGTGCCGCGGCCAGCCGGCACCATCCGCGACCGGTCCCCGCAGGAACTCGGGTTCGATCCCTACGACTGCATCCGGGAAGCGGACGCGGCGTACAGCCAAGAGGGCGGGCTGACCATCCTGTACGGCAACTTGGCCCCGCGCGGGGCGGTGGTCAAGTCGGCTGGCGTCCGGCCCGAAATGCTACGGCACTCAGGGCCCGCGGTAATCTTCGAATCCGAGACGGACGCCTATCTCGGCATCGTCAACGGCAAGGTAAAGGCGGGAGACGTGGTGGTGATCCGTTGCGAGGGGCCGCGCGGCGGACCCGGCATGCAGGAGATGCTCGCACCGACGTCGGCGATCAAGGGCGTCGGCTTGGACGATCGAGTGGCGCTGATCACCGACGGCCGCTTCTCCGGAGGCACGGCCGGCGCCTGCATCGGGCACATCAGTCCCGAAGCCGCGGCCGGTGGCCCGATCGGACTGTTGCAAGCGGGCGACACCATCGAGATCGACATTCCCGGACGCACGCTCTCGGTGCGATTGAGCGACGAGGAACTGAGCCGCCGCGCAGCGGCCTGGACCGCTCCGGAACCTCGCTTCCGGAGCGGCTACTTGGCCAAGTACGCCGCGCTGGCTACCAGCGCCGATACCGGCGCGGTGCTCGACTGGCGATAAGGACAGGTGCCGAAATAGCCGTCGCTTCTTGAATGTAGGTCGGTCCTTCGGGGCCGACCGGGCAGAGAGGAAGGGCTGTCCTACAAGCGATGGTCACGGCGCTCGGGAGGGAGCCACACGACGATGCGTTTGACCTGATCCGGCAGGAACAACAGGATCGGGGACGCTACGAGTCGTTTCCCGTGCAGAGCGTCAGGGTGGTGCGTGCTTGCGCCGGTAGGCTTGCGGGGTCAGGCCCGTCACGCGTTTGAAATACCGGGAAAAATGGCGATCGTCTTCATAGCCCACCGCGGTCGCGATCTCGTGAATCCGCATCTTGGTTTCGGTCAGGAGCCGCGAAATACAGGCAATCCTCGCGGAGGTTAACTGTCGGTTGATCGAGCAGCCCAGCTCCGACTGGAACTGGTCGTTCAACGTCCGATGCGATAGCCCGGTGGCCTTGACGATGTCCGCGACGCGGATGGGGCGACTAGCGTTCTCGCGAATGAAACGCAGGGCTTTTCTGACATCCGCCTTGCGGACCATCAAGACGCTGGTGGACTGACGCACCGTGACGCCGGTTGCGTGGGCGGTAATTCGCTGGCGCGACATCCGCTCTTCGCCGCGGATCATTCGGTCCAGCAAAGCGGCGGCTTCATAGCCGGCTTGTTCCGATGCCATCCTGACGCTGGAGAGTGGCGGGTTCTGCAGCTCGCAGACGTACTGGTCGTCGTCAACGCCAACCACGGAGACATCCTCCGGCACGCCGTAGCCCAGCACATGGCACGTTTCCAGGATCGACGCGGCACGGTCGTCATTCGCACAAAGCACACCGATCGGCTTGGGCAGCGATTCCAGCCACCGCCTCACCTGCGGTTCTTCTTTCGCCCATGCGACAGGCCGACCACTTCGCGGCCGGTACACCTCGACGCGGCCGCCCGCTCCTTCCAACAACTCGCAGAAGGTGTGGCAGCGTTCCTGCGACCAGCGGATGCCGCTGTATCCGCAGAAGGCGAAATGGCGGTGCCCGAGTTCCAGCAGATGCCGCGCCGCAAGTCGCCCCGCCTCATCGTCCTCGGACAGAATGCAGGGCACGCTCCCCGAGTACTCGTTCACGTCGTACGCGATCAGCGGCACCCGCAGCGTGGACAGTCCATCGAGCTGTGCCACGGGACAGACCGCTCCGTCCGGCCTCCAGGCTTCGAGTTCCTGCAAGTCGAGTTGGCGCCTCGAGTTCAAGTAGCCGTGCGGCTGGCGATAGAAAGTCCACGGCCCGTTCAGCGCAGAGTATCTCGCAATTCCTGACAGCAGTCCCCGATCGAACCCGCGGGTCGCTTCGGGTAACAGGATGATTCGGGGCGAGTTCAGCATCGGTGCCTCCCCAGGTTGCCTGGCTGCCAGAGATGGCGGTAATTTTGCCTGAAATGGCGATGCATTTCCAGTCGTTCGCCGTAAACTGATCGGGCGAGGCACGTTTCCGATACCATGCAGGAGAGAGAAGTGAGTACAAGCCGGAAAGATGATCTGATCGTCGTTGCTGGGGCCGGTGGATTCATCGCGGGAGCCCTGGTCCGCTATCTTGCTGAGCGGGGGTTCACGCGACTTCGCGCCGTCGATAAGAAGCCACTCCCCGAGTGGTATCAGCGCAGCCCGGGGGTGGAGTGTTTGTGCCTGGATCTAAGCGACGAGGCCAATTGCCGAAGGGCCTGCCAGGATGCAAGCGAAGTCTATAACTTGGCCGCCGACATGGGCGGAATGGGGTTCATCGAGCGATTCCGCATCGAGTGCCTGCGCAGCATCCTGATCAACACGCACATGATCGAAGCGGCCTATCGCGCTGGAGCCCAGCGATACTTCTTTTCCTCGTCAGCCTGCGTCTACAACACGGACCTGCAAAAAGACCCTCAGGTGCGGGCTTTGAAGGAATCCGATGCGTATCCGGCGATGGCCGAGCGCGGTTACGGCTGGGAGAAGCTGATGTCGGAGATGTTCTGTCAGGAATACTGGCACGAGCGGGGCATGAAGACGGCGATCGCCCGCTTCCACAATGTCTACGGTCCCTACGGCACTTGGGATGGCGGCCGTGAGAAGGCGCCGGCGGCGATTTGCCGCAAAGTCATCGAGGCCAAGGATCGGGGCGCCGATTCACTCGAAATCTGGGGCGACGGCAACCAGACGCGGAGTTTCATGTACATTGATGACTGTACCCGAGGGATTGACCTGATCATGCATTGCGATGAATTGATCGCGACGCCGATCAACCTGGGTTCCAGCGAATTGGTGTCGATCAACGAACTGGTGAGCGTCGCCGAAGAGATTGGCGGTGTCAAGCTGAAACGCCACTACGACTTGGATGCACCCCAGGGCGTTGCCGGTCGCAACAGCGACAATACGATGATCCAAGGGATACTGGGGTGGCACCCGGACACGCCGCTCCGGGTGGGCTTGGCCAAGACCTACGCCTGGATCGAACAGCAGTACATGGACCGCAAGGCCGGCAAACGCACCGTCAGCTAACGTGTCTGCCTTTTGGTCGAGGAGGAGGGCGATATGGAAGAAGGTTCCGTTTGGTCCATCGATCTGTTCGTCATCGTCGCCTACCTGTTGGGCATTATGTTCGTCGGCATCTGGTCTGTCTGGCGGCAGAAGCTGACGGGCGACGTTTACTTCCTGGCGGGCCGCGCGTTGGGCTGGCCGATGGTCGGCGCCGCGTTATTCGCCTCGAATATCTCGACCATTCACTTAGTGGGGTTGGCCCAAGACGGCTACCAACGCGGGCTGGTGGTGGGCAACTTCGAGTGGATGGCCACGTTCACCTTGATCCTGCTGGCGCTGGTCTTCGCACCGTTCTATTTCCGCAGTCGGATCGCCACGCTGCCCGAGTTTCTCGAAAAACGTTACAGCCGCCTCGCCCGTTCCATCATGGCGTTCATGGCCATCCTGGCGGCCGTGTTGATCCACATCGGCATCTCCCTGTACGCGGGCTCCGAAGTCTTCCAGCAGTTCTTCGGCATCCCCGTCGAAGTGTCGATCATCATCATCTCGACCGTCACCGCCGTCTACACCGTGGTGGGCGGATTGCGCGCGGTGGTGGTGACCGAGACCATCCAGTCCGTGATCTTGCTCGGCGGCGCGGTGCTGATCACAGTTCTAGCAGTCGCCAAACTGCCGGAGCACGACGTGAAGTCCTGGGCGGACTTCAACCGCAAGATCGACGTCCAACACAGTGCCGAAGCCCTGGGCCGAGCGGCCGAGATGCTCGATGCGGCCACGGCTGTGACCACCCATGACCGTGCCGAGTCGCGCGCGGCCGCGGGCGACTTGATGTGGGCCTGCGCCCGAGAACTGAAAGAGTCCGAAAAGCTCCACTTCGTCGTGGGCGAATTGGAGCGGGCAGAGCAAGAGGAGTTAGCCGCGCTGTTCGCCGAGCCGCGGCGCTGGGACGATCTGGCTTCCGCTGCGGAGCGTTTTGTCCCCGCCGCCGCCGCGCTTCGTGCGGCGCAGCAGCAGGTCCTGGCGGTCGGAGACATGAACGTGTACCTGGCCACCGATCGGCCGATCCGCACGCCGCGTCTGAGCATGTTGCGGGCCGAGGGGCCCTATTACTGGCTGGCGATCCTGCTCGGCTATCCGATCCTGGGCGTGTGGTATTGGTGCAGCGATCAAACGATCGTACAACGCGTGCTGGGAGCGAAGAACGAACTGAACGCGCAAAACGGCGCCCTGTTCGCCGGCTTGCTGAAGATCACGCCTGTGTTCCTGATGGTGTTGCCGGGAACGGTGGCCTACATCATTCTGCGTGACAAGATCGGCGACGAGACGGCGAAGACGTTGCCGATCATGATTACGGAATTGATGCCGCCGGGTCTGAAGGGGCTGATGGCCGCGGCGCTGATGGCCGCCCTGATGAGCACGATTGCGGCGGCGCTGAACAGCGTTGGCACGTTGGTGGCCAAAGACATCGTGGGCTACTTCCGCCCGCAAACGTCCGACGCCGCGCAGGTCCGCGTGGGACAGATCAGCGCCGTCGTGCTGATGCTGTTGGCCATGGCCTGGTCGACGCAGGGGGGCAAGTTCGGCACGATCTTCGAGGTCATCAACAAGATCCCGGCCCTGTTCCTTGCTCCGCCGATCACTACCGTGTTTCTGTGGGGCGTCTTCTGGCGGCGCGGCACCAAGCAGGCCGCTGTCACCGTACTTTCGCTCGGCCTCTCGCTCGGTTTCTGCCTGTTCCTTGCGGACACCAAGCAAGTGGCAGGTGCGGAGTGGATCTCCGATGACCGCGTCGGCTTGGGGATCCCGTTCATGATGCAGGCGGTGTACATGTTCGTGATCTGGTCGGTATTGTACGTGTTGGTGTCGCTGGCCACGCCGGCCCCGCCTCGCGAACAGGTCGAAAACACCACCTGGCCGAACCCCTTGGCGGTCGTCCTCCACGGTCGCCTGATCGGCTGGTACGACCCGCGCCTGCTGACGGCGGCGCTGCTCGTTCTCACGCTGGGGCTCTATTGGGTTTTTCGGTAGGCCACCGCTATCGATGGGAGAGAATTGATGGGAAAACAGGTTCGTACGAAGACGGCCTTCGATCATCCCTACCGAGTCGCCCTGGCCGGCGGGTGGGGAGATCATAACTTCGTGAACTTCCTCGCCGATGGATACGTGGTCGTCGTTCAGGTTCAACCGAACATCACCTTTCACGACCGCTGCGGCATCTGCTCGAGCACTCGGCAGATCCTCATGCAGAAGTATCCCCAGGGGATTCCTGACAGCATCGACAAGTACCAACTGGCGACCGAACTGTACTACTGGGAGAACGCCACGAAGGTCCCGATCGGTGGCTCCCAGGACGCTTGGGGATCGGTGTATCCGGGGATCAATCTGCTGCACTACGACTTCCGCCATCACAACGGCGTACTGCCCAAGACCGTGACCTCCATCGTGAACCAGCGTACCGCAAGATGGTTCGAACGCCATTTCTGGATTGTCGACTGCGTCGGGCCGCGTCCCGAAGGCTACAACCCGTTCGATGGCGGACGCTTCGCCACCAAGGAGGTTGTCGAACAGTTGGGCAAGTCCGGACACGATTGTTTCGCGGCGATCAAGAACCACGATGTGGAAGCCTTGGGAGCTTCGTTCAACCTGTGCTCGTCCGCCTGGCGAAAGATGCTGCCTGCGATCTTCGAGCATCCGACGATCACGGCGCCCGTGATGCAGAAGATGCGTTACTACCAACGCAAGTATGCCGGCGCGATGCCTTCCGGCTGCGGCGTCGGGTACATCTACGTGGCGTCCTCGGAGCCCGTGGAAGGCGGATTCCAAGTCAAGGTCAACCTGAGGTAGGGCCAGAGCATGCTGAGCGACAACTGTTACGCCGTGATCATGGCGGGCGGCGCCGGAACCCGCCTTTGGCCGTTGAGCAGCCGAGACAAGCCGAAACACTTTCTGAAGTTGTTCGGGGGGCGGTCCCTAATCGAAATGACCGTCGATAAACTGCAGGGCCAAGTGCCGGAGGAACGCATTCTGATCCTGACGAGTGTCAAGTATCGAGAAATCGCCCAGTCGACGCTGCCTCAGATTCCGCCAGAGAACTTTGTCTACGAGCCCTGTCTGCGCGACACGGCCAGTGCCATTGGACTCGCCGCAACCGTGTTGAGGACACGCTGCCCGGCGGCAACCATGATCGTGTTGACGGCGGACCAGATCATCGAACCGGCCGACAGGTTCAATACGGCGATCGCTGGCGCCGCGAACTTTCTGGAGACGCATCCCGATCAGTTGGTGGCTTTCGGAGTCGAAGCGGTCGCCCCCAGCACGCTGGTTGGCTGGCAGAAGTTGGGCGAGGCGGTTGACTTCCCGGACTGCGAGGTGCGCAGGATCGCGGCCTTCACGGAGAAGCCCGAACGGCAGCTCGCTCAGCAATATCTGGACGAGGGCGGATACTGCTGGAATTCCGGACAATTCGCTTGGAAGGCGGAAACGATCCTGCGGGAGATCGACGCGCACTTGCCCGAGGCCACGCCGCTGTTGGCGAACATCGGCCAAGCCTGGAACACGCCGGCTCGTGACCAGGTCTTGGGCGAACTGTTCCCCCGGATGCCGAAAGGCTCGATCGACTACAAGGTCATGCAGAAGACGAGCCGTGCCTGCAGCATCCTCCTGCCCTGCAGTTGGCAGGACATGGGGACCCACGCCGCCCTGGCAGAGAGAATCGGCACGAAACGCGATGATAATTTCGTCGCAGGCCCCGCCCTGGTTCTGGGAAAAGAGAACATCGTCTTTGCCAATACCGGCCAACGTGTCGTCGTGGCATCCGATCAGCTCATGGTCGTGGTGACCGAAGACGCCGTGTTCGTCGGTGATCGGAACACGGACATGAAAGCCCTGGTGGAATACGTTTCCGAACAAACGCCTGAAATCGTTTAGCGTCCTTTGATTCACTCATGACGGATGAATCAGTAGCACAACCGAGTCGGGAGACGAGCGTCATGCAACCACTCAACACTTTGGTCCTGGCACTTGGCCTTGGATGGATTTTGTCGGCCCACGTGGCCTTGGGCGAAGCGCCCCAGGCCTGGTGGACGTTCGACTCGGCCGAGGAAGGCACGGTGCTCGACCGTGCGGGCGATCGGAAGGATCGCGTCGAAGGCAATGTCAAGCTGATCGGCGGTCCAGTCGGTAAGGCCCTGCTGTTCGACGGATTCACGGCCGTGATCGACCGTCCGGCCGCTGACACGCCAAAGTTGAGCGGCGATTTCTCGGTCGAGGCCTGGGTGGCTCAGGGAGCCTATCCCTGGAACTGGTGTCCGATGGTCACACAACAACGCGACGAACAGGCCGGGTATGCCTTCAGCGTCGGGCCCCGTGGGGAGGTCCGGCTGCAAGTGGCCGTCGACGGTGCATGGCAGAGCTGCACGAGCGAAGACTGGGTAGTGCCGCTTCGCCAATGGACCCACATTGCCGGTACATTCGAAGTGGGTAAAGGAATCACGCTGTATGCCAACGGGGAGACGATCGGCGCCCTCGAGCTGAAGGGGTCGGTGGCGTTCGCTCCCGACGTCAATCTGCGGATCGGCGCCAACCACAAGCCGATGAAGCCGTCGCACATTCACCGCGAACAAGGCACCGTCGCGTCGTTCTGGTGCCTGGACGGCGCCATCGATGAACTGAAGGTCTACAATCGGGCGCTCTCACCGGCAGAAGTGTCCAAGGCATTTGCGGACGCCAAGCCGGTGCCCGAATGCGAAATCCAGCCGCGGCGGATGCCGTCGGGGCCGAAGGGGCCCGGCAGGTTCGGCGCGGTCTACTGCAAGCTGAAGTACTACGACCAATGGGATGCGCTGTGGCGCGTTGACGAGCAACCCGACGTGCTGGTCCGCTTCGACCGAACGCCGGTCCGGGTGGTTTTCTGGCGCGGCAGCCGCTACTCGCCGGCCTGGGTCACCGACAACGACCAGTGGATGGCCGACCAGAGCGTCGAGGCCTGGAAGACGGGCGACGCGGATACCGACGGGTGCTTCGAGCACATGCAGGATCGGCTGTGCCTGTACAGCCACGTGCGGATCATCGAAAGCAGCGAGGCCCGCACGGTCGTGCATTGGCGATATGCGCCGGTCAGTTCGAAAAACAACCTCTGGAATGTTGACGAAAAGACAGGCCACGCTTGTTGGATTGACGAGTATTACACGATCTATCCGGATGCGATTGGCGTGCGCAAGCCGACGTGGAACACGGGAACGCTCGGCGGCCCGCACCAGTTTCAGGAATCGTTGCCGTTCACCAATCCCGACCAATTGTGCAGCGATGTGGTCGAGAAGGACTTCTGCACGGTGGCGAATATGCAGGGCGAGCAAGTCACGTTGCGGTTTGTCGAGGATCCGGCGAAAACGAAGGAAGGTGTCCCCGAGGAGCCGACGATCCAGCGTTACAACTTCCGATCGCCGTACGATCCGGTAATCATCTACGAGCCCGGGAACCGCATGCACTATGTCACCGACCGCAACATTCGCGGCTACGAGCGGCCCGGGGCCTGCAACCACTGGCCGGTGGGCCAGGCACCTTGCGACGGCCGCACCGTGCAAGCGGCCGACCGCCCCACGCATTTCCTGGGCTTCCCCATCTCGTATCCGCCCGTCCACGAAAAGGACGGTCGCACTTGGTGGAACGGCATCTACGGCATGACCGATCTGCCAATTGAGAAGTTGGTCACCGTTGCCAGAAGCTGGAACTACCCGCCAAGGCTGGAAGTGAGCGTCGGTCTCGAAGATCGCGGATACGATCGAGGGCAACGGGCTTTCGTCCTGAGGCGTTTGGCTCCGTCGACGGGCGTGTTGAAAATCAGAGTCGTTGCCAGCAAGGATAGCCCCGTTTACAACCCGGCACTGGTGATCCTGGACTGGGGCGTTTCCGACGCCTCGTTGACGATCGACGGCGAAGAAGGTGCCCCGAGTCCAAGAGTCCGTATCGGCCATCGCCACGGGCTTGAGGCCTCGGATTTGATCGTCTGGATGGAACATGAGGCAACTGAACCGTTCGAAATCGCGTTGAAACCTCGATAACCAAGTGCCGTACCGAATTGGAGAATCGAATCATGAGGCAACACTACGCCATCCTGCTCGTTTCGCTGCGCGCCGCCGCGCTGACGGTCCTGCTTGCGTTGTCCGCAACCGCCGACGTTCCCGATCAACTACCGGATCCGGACGACAAGCCGGCGGATCGGACGAAGCCGGTGAAGGTGTTCGTCTTGATGGGACAATCCAACATGGTGGGCATGGGCGATATCAGCGGCGGCAGTTCGCGGTGGGGCAGTGAATTCCTGGCTCCTGTCGTCTCTGTCTACGCGGGCAAGTACTCCCCGGACGCCGACGATGACAGTCTGATTCCGATCAAGACGATGGAGTTGCCGGCCTTCGGAGGCGTCAAGCCCACTCCCTATCCCGGCGGTGGAACTCTGGTGGTGCGGGGCCACATCCAAATGGCTGCGACCGGCGTGTATCGCTTCAAGCCCGGCTATCAGGCGTCCACGCACAACGTGATGGAGGTCGATGGCAAGGAGGTGCATCGAAGAGAAGTCGGCGCGGATCCGGTGTACGCCGACATCAAACTGACCGCGGGCGAGAAGGTGCCCTTCCAGATTATCTACCTGACCGACGCGGCTGACGGGCTGGGATGGGTCCAGCGAATCGATGTTCCCGGAACGCTCGAGACCGTGGTGAAGGCGGACGGCAAGTTCCCGCACTTGATCGATGACCAAGGAAATTGGACGGTACGCAACGACGTCATCTACAAGGGAGTGATCTCGGCCGTCGGACAAGGTCCACTGACGGTCGGCATCCAGGGCAATACCATCGGTCCGGAATTGGGCTTTGGGCACGTCATGGGCTACTACTACGACGAACCCGTGTTGCTCATCAAAGCGTCGATTGGAAACCGAAGTCTGGGTTGGGATATCCTGCCGCCCGGCAGCGAACGGTTCACCTACGACGGCAGAGTCTACGCCGGCTACAAGGATTCGCCGGCGTCCTGGCCGGAGGGCACAAAGCCCGAGCCGATCAACTGGTATGCTGGCAAACAGTACGATGATTTCGTGAAGGCGACGCACGAGGTGTTGGAAGACTTTGACGAACTGTTCCCACAGTACAAGGACCAGGGCTACCAGATCGCCGGCTTTGTTTGGTGGCAGGGACACAAGGACGGGAACCCCGCCCACGCCAGCCGCTACGAGCAGAACTTGGTCCGTTTGATCAAGACGCTGCGGAAAGAGTTCGACGCGCCGGAGGCCCCGTTCGTACTCGGCACCATCGGCTTCGGCGGCTGGGAACTGCAAGGGGATCATTTGACCGTGGCCAATGCCCAGTTGGCCGTCAGCGGTGAGAACGGCAAATACCCGGAGTTCAAGGGCAACGTACTCACCGTCGAAACCCGCGATTTCTGGCGATCGGTCGAGCAGTCGCCGCGGGACCAAGGCTATCACTACAACCGCAATGCCGAGACGTACATGCTGGTCGGAGATGCGTTGGGCCGGGGAATGGTCAAATTGCTGGCACCGTCGGAGAGGTAGCGTCTCGAAAGCCGCCTAAGCGACTGCGCAGAAATAAGTTGTTCAATTCCAAAGTAGTAGGCACACTCTGTGTGCCGTAAACTGCGGACGGCACACGGAGTGTGCCTGCTACAATCTGTTCAAGTTATTTCTGCGCGGTCGCTAACATGACAGGACAAGCTTCCAGATCCTGGCCCACGCACAAACCACCCTCGAATGAACGGAGAACGCCAATCATGAAACGCATCATCCTGGCTTCCTTCTTGTGTCTGAACGCGACGTTCTCGGCTGGTGCGGAAGCCTTGCCGGCTCCGGAACGCGGCTTCGTGAGTTCTCAACCGGCGAAGACATGGGAAGAGGGGCTGATCTGCGGCAATGGCACCATCGGCGCCAATGCCCTGAGCCGCCCGTTGAAGGAACGGATCATCTTCACCCACGAGCGACTGTTTCTGCCGATGGGGCCTCCGGTGATGCCTCCCGACCAGTCGGCGCGATTATTCGAGATCCGGCGGCTCATCGACCGGGGACTCTACAAGCAAGCCTGCCAGCTTCAGTTCGATCTCTCGGGGCAGGACGGCTTCATGTACCCGGACTATTTCGTGCCGGCCTTCGACCTGACGATCCAGACTCAGGCAGCGGGCGAGGTCCGCGACTTCGCCCGCTCGGTGAATTTCCAGACTGGAGAGGCCGTGGTTCACTGGGCCGACAACCGCGGCGTCTTCGAACGCCGCATGTTCGTGTCCCGCGCGGCGGGCGTCGCGGTGCTGCTGCTGACGGCACCGAAGTCGGCACTCGAATGTCGGCTGGCGCTCGAGCCGCGGGAATTGAGCGACGAGTTCAACTCCGATTCCGACGTCAACAAACGGTCCGACCAGGTCTTCAAGGAACACGTTTCCGACATCAAGAGCACGGCCGGCGACTCTTGCTTGACCTACCTCAACCGTTTCACCAAAGCCTACCCGGGCAGTATTCACGCGCTCGAGGGTTACGCGCGGGTGATGGCAAGCGGGGGGACTGCCGAACCACAGGACGACGGTTCGCTGGTCGTATCCGGTGCGGACCGCGTCCTACTGTTCGTGGACATCCGCATGCTGTACGACCCGGACAAGTCGCTGCTGGCGGAAGTGAAAAGCACGGTCGAGCAGCTTCCCGCCGACTACGGCCGACTCCTCGACGATCACGCCAAACTCCACGGCGAGTTGTTCAACCGGATGCGACTGGACCTGGGCGGCGGCGCCGACCACCAGCGGACGACGGAAGAACTGTTGGAGCTGTCGACCTACGAAAATCCCAACCGGGCGCTGATCGAAAAGGAATTCGATGCCGCCCGCTACAATATCATCTCTTGCACCGGCGAGTTGCCGCCGACCTTGCAGGGAGTGTGGGGCGGAACCTACGTTCCCGGCTGGGCGAGCGACTTCACCCACAACGGCAATGTGCCTTCGGCCATCGCTTCGAACCTGATGGGCAACATGCCCGAGTTGATGCTGGCCTACACGTCGTACATCGAGTCGATCACCCCGTGGATGGAGATCAACGCCAAGCACCTGTTCGGAGCTCGCGGCGTCGTCTTGCCCTCGCGTTCGACGACCCACGGTTTCAACAACGCTTTCAACCCCAACTTCGCTGGCGGCATGTGGGTCGGAGGCGCCGGCTGGGCAGCCCACTTCTTCTACGACTATTACCTTCACACGGGCGACCGAAAATTCCTGGCGGAACACGCGCTGCCGTTCATGGAGAAGGCAGCCGTCTTCTTCGAGGACTATCTGTACGAAGGTCCGGACGGACGGTACATTTTTTCGCCGACCCAGTCGCCGGAGAACACGCCCGGCAACTCGAACTCGCAAGCCTCCTACAACGCCACGATGGACGTAGCGGTTGCCAAAGAACTGCTCACCAACCTGATTGCCGCCTCCCGCGAACTGAAGCGAAACGAGGACAAAATCCCGGTCTGGCAGGCGATGTTGGACAAGATGCCCGAGTACATGATCGACGACAACGGCATCATCAAGGAGTGGCTCACACCGCGACTGGAAAACAACGATGACCATCGCCACTGCTCGCAACTCTACCCGTTGTTCGACGGCATACCGGACGAGATTGCGCAGAGCCCCGAATTACGAGCGGCGTTCCGGAAGAGCATCGAGTACAAGCTGGACAAGCACTGGAAGAACAACCAGCGCGGTTTCATGTCGTTTGGGCTTGTCCAGTTGGGACAGGCGGCCACCAGTCTTGGCGAGGGCGAACTGGCCTACCACTGCCTGCGGCATCTGGTCAACCGGTTCTGGCTGAACAATCTGGCCTCGATGCACAATCACCGCTCGCTGTTCAACATGGACATCAGCGGCGGCATGCCGGCCGTGATCATCAAGATGCTGGTGGCTTCCGACGTCGGCAAGATTCAACTGTTGCCGGCTCTGCCCGCGGCCTGGCCTTCCGGCCGGATCGAAGGCGTGCTGTGCCGCGGTGCCATCGAAATCCAAAGCCTCGCGTGGGAGGGGAAACAGATCACGGTCACGCTGAGTTCCGCCAGGCCGCAGACGGTGTGGATCGAATTGCCCTCCGCAATCGCTGATGTTTCCGTCAGCGGCGACACCAAGGCGAGTACGACAGATCGCGCCGATCAGCGAATCCTTGCACTTCCCAGCGGTCAGCCGGTGGCGCTAACCATCCAGCTGAAATAGCGGACGGAAGAGAACAAGAGCCTTCTGCTGAATCACATTCGGCGCTGCGGTGCCGCTGGCACGTCCCTTGGCGAACTGCCCCAGGTGCTGCCGGCCCTCGGCTCCTCGCCTTTCTGATGTCGTATGACACTGTCCAGTCGTACGGCGCTGTCGAGGCTCGGTAGCATCATTGACAGTACCATCTGGCAACTGTCTAATATCACAAGTCGTTCTGAAGGCAGATCTTCCGGCTACGCACAGGCTCGAGCAGGGATCCGAGAATTCTGTTGGCCGGCAGCCGACACCGGCCAGTAGTTGGCGTGGCGGTTCTGCCCTCCATAACCGCGATAATCGGCCAAACAGACGCATTCTGGAGGTCCACGCGGGGGCGTGCCGACAGGACGTAGGTCAAGATTTCGGGAGAGACCTGTTCGGTGGCCGGTGCCTGCCCGCCATACGGACGGAAGACAGAACGCCACCACAACCAAAGAAGACGCCGAGATCTGGTATCGTCCTCGACGTGAAACTGAACCGCACGTTGCACGACCGGGAAATCCGCCTCGACAACGGCTGGATCATCAAGATCGGCCGCGGCCTCGATTTCTACCAGAAACCCGCCGGCTGGTTCGAGCTTGGCGCAAACGACCTATCCCTGCGAAAATGCCTGGAAACTAAGGTAGACGCCTACAGGCTCAAATAGCGAACTGGAACACGCAACTTCCCAAAATCAACAGCCACCGCATACCCCAGCTCAATAGGTTTCCAGTAACGAGCCTTGCCATGTCCACAGACACAGCATTTTCCCTGCCGCTGGACGCCGAACAGTACACCGCTCTTATCATTAGTCGATGCGAGGATCTCGCATCCACGAGGATCTGGGCAGGGTTGGACACGCTCCGCCTACGCGCTTGGCTAGCGAACTTCAAAAACCCACTCGAAACGTACTTTGCAGCCTGCATCCTCGACCGACTGCTCTACAGATCTCGCCAGCAAACAAGCGCCCTTGTGCGACAGCTCTTTCAACGTACCCTACCAGATCTCTGCCGAACTAGGAATCTCCAGGCCCGGAACATCGACGACTGGATCGAACTCCTAAACCAATCCGATGATCCCGGCCTACGCCTGGTACCCGTCATTCGAGACATTGATCCCCCAACAAAGAGCGGGCCGCTGGTCGCTCGCCTCTTCAGACGCACAATGCGATTTGACGATCGCTGGACAATCTGGCCTTGGCAAATAGAACGCTGCCGCAAACGTGGGATACGCACCTTCGTGTTCATTGACGACTTCCTCGGAACGGGCCACCAGTTTCGGAAGTTCGTAGCCCGCATGCACGTCCGCGATTCGCTCGCCGGTGCAGAAGCCATATACGCCCCTCTTATGGCGTAAAACGATGGCATGCAACGGATCAAGAGCGACGTTCCCTGGACCCATTGTACATGCGTCGAACTGCTGGACGAATCCTGCAGCCTCTTCTCCGCATCATCCAATTGCTTCGCAAACGACCACACCAACTCCCTCAAAGCTGCTAGAGAGTACTACATTGGCCTAATGCTGAGCCGAGGCTGGGCGGCAAGAAAGGCGGATGCATTCGGGTACGGCGGTATGAGTTTGGTCCTCGCATTTGAACATGGAACTCCAAATGCAACGCTTCCGCTGCTTTGGCGACGCCGAAACGGCCTAAGTCCCCTTTTCGAGAGGTAGCACGATACAATGCCTACCACAAGCACCATACAAACCGCCTGTACCAAAAACCGGGCCGAAGAGTTTGGCTTCGATGTCTGGGAACACTTCGTGATCCCGTTCTTCTTTGACAGCCTCGACCTCGAAGATACACGAAAACCCAGCCTCATACTTGGTGGGCGCGGATGCGGGAAGACCATGTTGCTCCGCTATTTGTCTCACGACAGCGTCTTTTCGACGAAAAGACCGGCCATCGCAGAATCCGAAATTGCCCGCATCGGCCTATATTGGAAAGCTGACACACACTTTGCAAATGCAATGACGGGCCGCGGCATACCAGACCATACCTGGGACACATGCTTCCAACACCGGATCGCACTCGTCGTTTCTGCGGAGCTGCTCCGCAGTCTACGCTCTTTGGCAAACAGTCGCCTAAGCAGTATTTCACAGGAAGACGTAAACTCAATAAACTTCGACTCCCTCTCTGCCTACGGGAACGGACTCCACGGGGACATTCACGCGATTTCTAAGTGTCTTCGTCAAAAGGAACGCGAATTCCAGCTCTGGGTCAACAACCCTGTGAATCCCACCGTACCGTGTCCGGCCTTTCTTCCGGGACGAGACTTTCTTATCTCCGTTATCGAAGAAATCCAGTCACATCTGCCTCAACTAGCGCGGTCTACCTTCTTCGTGTACGTCGACGAGTTTGAGAACCTACTGATCAACCAACGTCGAATTATTAACACCTGCCTGAAACATAGTGAGTCGCCTCTGATCTTCAATGTTGCAATGAAGAAGGATCCTCTGCAGATGCGAGAGACTGCCGGAACAGAGTCTCTAGAAAATGTAGCGGATTATCGAATTCACGATCTCGACCGATATCTCTCCGATCCCACATTTCCACTGTTTGCCGCCGAGTTACTCTTCTTTCGCTTCGCAGCAAAAGGCGTAAGGCCTGTGCCTGTCTCCATTGACGCGTTACGAGATTCCGCTGCATTGCCGGCGCGACGGACGAAGGAATATGCGGACCGCGTACTCGGCTCAGCGAGACGAATCTTTCCCGGCTACACGTATTCTGAACTGGCCGACATCGCCTTCTCGGATTCTATCGTCAAGAAACGGCTCACGGCGGAAGTGGACCGAGCGATCCGCGCCAGAAGCTGTTCTTTTACTGTAAATGATGTGGTGAATCTCGACAATCGTCAAGCCGCGATCGTCACTTCCTCCTTGCTCTATCGCTCGACGCTTACAAGCGAGGAAATTGCGCGGGAGATGAAGTCGCTGCAATCCGGTGGCGACAATCGTTACACTGGCAGTACCGGCTGGATTCATAACAATTTCATTGGGTGTCTCCTTCGCTTGTATTCCGCGAACCCAAAACTCTGCCCGTTCTACGCCGGTTTCGACACGTTTATACAACTCGCAAGGGGAAACCTCCGACACTTTCTTGAACTATGCCATATGTCGCTTAAACGTTTGGGCGTAGACGCAATTGAGGACTTGCAGATAAGCCCAGACGAACAAACTGAAGCCGCCCGCTACGCCAGTTCCGTGTTTCTTTCCGAAGTCCGTGGGCGTGGACCGCTCGGCAATCAATTGCACTCCTTTGTCTTGACGCTTGGATCACTCTTTGCCATCGCTCATCAACGGCCCTCGCAGAGCGAGCCCGAGATTAGCCACTTTAGTATTGTCGGGGGCAAATCACCTGTGAGCGACAGCAGTCGCAAGTTCTTAGTAGAGGCCGTCAAGTGGTCTGTGCTTTTCGAGGAACGCGAGACCAAGCTGAAGGACCCTTTGCAGGGCACGGACAGCGAGTGGATTTTGAATCCTATCTATGCCCCATATTTCAAGATCACGTATCGCAAGAAGCGAAAGCTAGAGATTTCGGCCGACGACTTGGCAGTCTTGATCTCTGGCACATATGAGGAAAGGCGATCTCTCTTGCGTCGTTACTCAGAGCGGTGGGAAGTCGTGACTAAAGATCTCGACCGGCCGTTGTTTTCGCACTTGAACGAGGCTTCCAAAGATGCGGATTAAGATGCAGGCGGGTTTGGTTCCTGGTGAGCTCGCCCTTCGTGCGTTCGACACGGTGGTCGTAGGCGATGCTCTGGATGACCGCGGGTCTGCGGCAATTAAGCTGGCTTCAAGTCTGGCGCCATCCACTCATTTGATGAGGTACGTTCCGGAGAGCCTCAGCGTTGAATTCGACGGATGTCGCATGGAGGTTCAGGAGTTCATTCAGGTTCTGGTCGCTTTAGAGGGTTCTAGCGTACTGCTCGAGGCCACGACGTTAGGGTTCCCTGAGATCCTCTTGTGCTGCAATGCAATGCGGGTGAAGAGCGATTGCGTCTTGGGCATCGTGTACGTCGAGCCGGATTCATACAAGCGGCAAAGTCGCGCTGTAAAAGTAATTCATCAGCGGGATTTTGAGTTATCGGACGTTATCGTTGGCTACAGACCGATTCCTGGCGCAATCGCGAGCCTTGATCAGGTTCCGGTAGACGATGAAGTCGGGGCGCAAGATGTTATTTTTCTTCTGGGCTTTGAAGGGGAACGAATTGACCGTGCGATTGAGGACTTGCCGATTGATCCTCGTCGTTGCGACATTGTGTTTGGTGTACCAGGGTTTCAGGTTGGGTGGGAGACTGATTCGTTTGCCAATAACATACGGGTGCTACGGGAAGCAGACTTCGGACGAGAGCCTCGTTTCTGCGCTGCTGACAATCCACTAGCAGCGTTTGAGGTACTGGAGGAGATTTATCGGAGCCTGCCAGAGGGATCTCAGATTTATGTGGCGCCGATCGGGACGAAGCCTCATGGCATTGGGGCTGCGCTGTTTGTGTGCGAAAGACAGAATGTGGGCGTGTTGTACGACCATCCGAAGCGTAAAGCTGGACGTACCACCGGCACCGGACGGTGGCATTTTTACTTGGTGGATTTGCTTTGAACGTAAAGAAGCGTCACGAGACGCCGCAATGCGTCGCAGAAGTGCTTTCGAGATATGCCCCACGGGGTATGGTACGCATTCTCGACCCGTGCGTCGGGACCGGGGCGCTTCTGCGTCCGCTTCTTGGACGGCTTACTGATGGAAATTGCGAAGTGGTCTGTGTCGATATCGATGATACCGCGCTGTCTATTGTGGCTGCCGAGTTTCTTGGTGCGTTGGGGCGCAAGTTGCGGCTCGTGCATGCGGACTTTCTCACTTGGGCGATGCCGAGCGCCGGGGCGTCTTCGGATGGACTATTCGACTGCATTATTATGAATCCGCCGTTCGCGGGCAGGGCGGAGAGCTTACATCGCGTGTCGTTGGTTCAGGTAGGGGGGCAAGGTAGCGGCCGTTGTCGGTATGCGCCGTTGGAGGCATCGTTCGTTCTACGTGGGATTGAGCTTCTTAGGCCGAAGGGTCGGCTCCTCGCCATACTTCCTGGATCACTTGTTTGTTCAAATAGAACAAGCTGGTTTCGTGAATTTCTGCTTGAGGCTGGAAGTGTCCTCTGTGTGCACGAGTTGCCGGGACGGACGTTCCCTGGCGTAGAATCACGGGTCTATCTGGTGGTGTTCGAGAAGCGGCGTGCAGGTCGGCTTTGTGTTTTGAGCAATCATGACCTTTCGGCACCGGAGTCGGTTCGAGTAAGGATGTCCGAGGAGTCTCCTGACTTCAGGCTGGACTATGGCTTTCACGCTGCGAAGCGACGGTTGGCCAAGCTGCGAGGAGTCGGCCCGAATTGGAGAAAGCTCGGCGAGGAGTGCATTTTCCACAGGGGGACCGAGGCTTCGCCGACGGGGCCGTTGTACGCCGTTCACACTTGTGACTACGAGGGGGGCTTCTGGCGAAGGTCTCCGCGGCACAAGCAGTTATCTCCGAATCGCGATGTGTTGGTGGTCGAGCGGGGCGATCTGTTGATGAAGCATGTTGGGCGTGGCTGTGCTTCATCACTTGGGGTCCCGGTAGAGCTAATCGGCGTGCCTTGTAGCGACTGCATGTTTATTTTGCGACCAAGTCGCGTAGCGGATCGCACGCGACTGCTGTTCGCTGTTCGAGTCTGCCTTGGAGGCGACTTGTTAGCGGCACTGGTGGAAAGAGGTACGGGTGCGTCGTATGTGGCGGAGGGAGATCTCCTTAACCTCGCGGTTCCGCTTGATCTCGCGGAGAAGTACCCGCGGCCGTTCGCCCAGTATCGTACTGCTGTGTCACGTCATCGATTTCAGGTTATGATGGAGATTGAGCAGAGGATTCGCCGGGATCTTCTGTTGCGAGTTTCACGCGGAGAGCCGTGACGCCTCAGCAGTGTTCGGATTACCCCATACCCGTCCCCTATGTTGCCGTTGGTCGGTTTCGACCGAGGGTACAACCTAATCGGTTCCTGCGTTGCGGTCTGTCGAGACGGATGCGGGGCACGTGAAATGCCCCCTCCGGACTGGAGGGGGCGTGCTGCTCCCACGGAAAGCTGCGTCGCTGATCAGGTGGCTTGCACGGGGATCCCGTACCCGCCGCCGATCAACTTCTGCAGGGGGATCGTCTCGTGGGCCGCTCGTGAGGGCTGCCAATTCTGACGATCCTTGAGCACTTCCGTGAAGGCGTTCAGGAGGCTCCATGCCGTCCTCGCCTTGAACTCAGGCCACGGCCCAGCCGGTCGCGTCCGCCATACGTTCCGTCAGGTCAAGGGTGGATCCAGGGGAGCGCCCGCTTTGGCCACCATGCCCGCCGACAGTGGACGCCGGGAAAGGTAGAAGAAGGCCCGAATCGCCGGGTTGCCTGTTCAGCCATTCCGACCCGTTCAGCATTCGCTGACCGCCGATACCAAGCACGAAGTCGGCTGGAGTGTCATCGAAGAGCGGGTCCCTATCGCTTGCGCCACGAAACGCGGTATACTGGCCATGGTATTCGGAGAGGAACTCTATTCTCGTTGAGCCCCAGCCGTAATGGATGTCGCAATGCAAAGACTGGTACGTACGCGAACGGGTATTGCTTTCGCAGGCTGGCTCTTGGTCGGCTCCACGCTCATCTCCGGCATTCGTGCCGAGAGTCCCCGAGCGTCCTTGCTTGAGGAAGCGGAGTCGCGGCTGCGGGCCATTTACGAGCGGAACGAATTCCGGGCCAAGAGATTCCAGGCCGACTGGCTGCCTGACAGCACGGGGTACACGGTCTCGGAACCAGTTTCCGACGGGAAAGACCCGGTGCTGGTGCGGTACGATGCCGCCAGCGGCGAACGAAGCGTCTTGGAACCATCGCGGAAAGACATGCCCGGCAGAACCGGCAACCTGTCGCCGGATGGCCGGAGCGTCCTGGTTTCGACACGGGGAAACCTGTACGTGCGCGAAGTGGATAGCGGGCGGGAGATCCGCTTGACGAACAGTCCGGCAGACAGCCCGGTATCGAACGATCGGGCCGTCTGGAGCCCGGATGGGAAGTGGATCGCCTTTGTGCAATCGGACGCGTCCGCAGTCAGGCTTCGTTCGGTCCTGGTTCCGGGCGACCCGACGTATCCGGAAGTCAAAGAAGTCCGATATGCCAGGGTGGGCGGAGCGATTCCGATGCTGCGCGTCGGCGTCGTCGACGCCCAGGGAAAGGAGACACGCTGGCTCTCCATTCCCATCCCGGCAGAGGGCTTCTACTTGGGGCAGGTCGAGTGGGCAGGAAACTCGCACGAACTGTGCGTCGAAAAGCTGAGCCGGTTCCGGAACGAGCGTGAGTTCCTCCTGGCCGACGTCCGCATCGGTGCGATCCGGCGCATCTTCCGCGAATCCGATCCGGCTTGGGTGGTCGCCAGCTACGGGACGAACGCCGGGCTGACGTGGATTCGCGACGGTCAGGCATTCCTGGTGCTGAGCGAAAAGGACGGCTGGCGGCATGCCTACGTCTATTCGCGCGAGGGCCGGGAACTGGCGCTCCTGACACCCGGTGCGTACGACATTATCGAGCGTGCGGTGGTGGACGAGGCCGGAGGCTGGTTCTACTTTTATGCGTCCCCGGACAACGCCACGCAGAAGTATCTATACCGAGTCCGCTTGGATGGAACCGCCGAGCCGGAACGAGTGACCCCGGCAGACCAACCCGGCACCCACGACTACGTCTTCTCCCCGGATGCGAAGTGGGCGTTCCATACCTATTCGACGTTTGACACGCCCCCGGTGACCGAACTTGTGCAATTGCCGGAACACCGGCTCGTACGCGTGCTGGAGGACAATCAGGAGTTGCGCGAGAGAATGAAGCCGTTGATCGCACAGCCCACCGAATTCTTCCAGCTCGAAATCGGCGAGGGCGTGGTCATGGATGCGTGGATGATCAAGCCCGGCAGCTTCGATCCTGCTCGAAAATATCCAGTCTTCGTCCACGTTTACGGAGAGCCGCACGCACAAACGGTGCTGGACGCCTGGGGAAAGGTCCATGCCGACTACCATCGACTGGTCGCCGACCTCGGCTATCTGGTCGTGTCCATCGACAACCGGGGCACGCCGGCACCGAAGGGGGCCGCATGGCGGCGGGCCATTTTCGGCAGCCTCGGTCCTCTGTCCACCGAGGAGCAAGCGGCGGGCGTGAAAGAACTCGGCCGCACCCGCCCCTACGTCGACTTGTCTCGGGTCGGCATCTGGGGGTGGAGTGGCGGCGGCTCGAATACCCTGAACGCCATGTTCCGCAAGCCTGATGTCTATCACGTGGGGATC
The DNA here is from genome assembly GCA_023382975.1 of Pirellulaceae bacterium. Classification (GTDB taxonomy): domain Bacteria; phylum Planctomycetota; class Planctomycetia; order Pirellulales; family Pirellulaceae; genus SKKK01. The sequence goes on along the minus strand of JAHDXO010000078.1, from coordinate 12,163 downwards.
GCCGTCGCGCCCAAGCCGCAGCCGCATCTGTACAACGCGTGGTTCCAGGAGATCTACATGGAGACCCCCGAGACGAATCCGGAGGGATACCGCCGGTCCGCGCCCATCAACTTTGCCGACGGTTTGCAGGGAGACTTGTTGATCGTCCACGGCACGGGCGAGACCAACACCCATCTGCAGATCACTGAAGGGCTGGTGGATCGCTTGATCGAATTAGGCAAGCCGTTCGATTACATGGCGTATCCCCATCGCGACCACGGGCTCCGCGAAGGCCGCGGCACGGCCGTCCATCTGCGAATGCTGATGACGCGATATCTGATCGAACACCTAGCACCGGGCGCGCGATAATTCTGACGCTTGGACAACCATGGAGTGAGCGCACGATGTCTACCTTCCAGCCCCGGCCATCGAAAGTAGCGAACTGAGAAGAAACGATGAACACCAAACATGTGATTAGCAGGTGGATAATGACCGCAGTCCGCTCCAAGAAACACCACCTCCTGAAGCCGTCGTTCCTCATTGCATCACTGCTCACGCCCGCGCGACAGCGCCGCCCTGCTGCTCGCGCCGCTTGCTACGCCGGGAGCAGATGAATCCCTGCAGCGCGAGGGTGAGATAGGCCGGTGGGTGAGGCAGAACGGCGAGGCGGCGTATGTGGTACGGGGTCCATTCGTCACGCCGCGACGCGTCCGGCAGCAGCTCGATGGCGTTGGATTCCCCTTCCTAGTCCGATCTGCAGCCCTGATCCCAGTCAGCCACCTCAGTGAGCGGCCCCTTCGACCGGCACGTCCGCCGCATGATGTGCGTCGTGGTCGAACCAGCCGGCCGGTAGGGGCTGGGTACTTACCAGCGAAACCGTCAGTTGCCGCGGCTGGGAACATCCCTGCCAGTGCATTTGCTCGAAGCGGACCCGGCCGATGAGATGGGTGGTGGGATGGAACCAGAGGGAAATCGCCCGCGGCCCCTTCGTCGCCGAATCGATCTTTTCCGCCCGCAGGTGCCGCCAAAGCACCGGACCGCCGTCGTCGAGGGACTCGGGGGGCCGCTCTTCAAGCCGGTATCCGTGGCGCAGTTCCGTCAGGCTCGAGCGGAGGTCGACTAGGGGAATCGTGGCCAGGTTCTCGGGCATGGGCAGACGAAACTGAGTGGGGTCGTCGCTGATCAGCACCGGCCGCTTGGGGCGAACCAGCCAACTCTGCCGGCCGTTGTGGCCGTTGACCACAACGTCGCCGTTGAGTGTCGTGCGGTACAGCACGAACTGGTTGCCTGCCCGGACGTAGAGCACGGCACCGTCCAAACCGGGCCGGCGATCTTCCAGCGGCCGACCATGCATTCCGCTCGCCAGCGGTTTCGGACGAGCCCCTTGCCGCCCCGGATCGTCTGTCGGTTCCACCGTGATCTCGTACGTCCGGTCGATCGGATCGTCGATGGCTTGTACGATCCGGTCCAGGGCGGCGAGAGCGGGATTGGCGGCCGAGACATAGAACCAGGCGACAGCGGCGATCAGCAGCGACGCGGCGACCGCCCAGCGGACGAGCGCGCCCACGCGGCGGCGAGGCGGTCGGGACACAAGCTCGGCCTCGCCTGCCAAGCCGAGCGACGCCGCGGTCGGCTGGCGTACGGCCCGCATCGTACGGTCGATGCGGGCTTGACGGCCTGCGGCCTCGCGCTCGTTCATGTACAGCAGCAGTGCGTGGACGAGTTGGATGTCCGCTGCGCCGCAACGGGTGTGCGCGGGGCCGTGCCCCTCGCCGGATTCGAGCACAGCGGGCGCGGGATCCGCGCCGTCCGCTTCCGCGTCGCCGTCCATCCACCACCCGGCCCAGCGCTGGTCGTCGGGATTCATCGGAATCTTGTCAGAGGCGCTCATGGATTCGGCTCCAGCAAGACCCCCTTCCGCCGCAGGCAGTCCAGCAATTGCGCGCGTCCACGCTGCAAACGCTTCTTCACCGCTTCGCGGGTGACGTCCAGCAGGGTGGCGATCCGCGCGGCGGTGCGGCCCTCGAAGTAACGCATGGAGATCGGTTGCTTGTTGACTTCCGGGAGGGCCGCCACGCACTCCCGCAACGCGACCAGTTTCTCGTCCCAGGAATCGCCGTCTTGCTGGCTAATCCGCTGCACCTGCTGGTCGAGGTACTCCAACACCTGCTCGTCACACACCATCAGATCGCGTTTGGCCTTGCGCGCGTGGGCCAGCAACTGGCGCGCGGCGATCCCTCGCAGCCACGGCCCAAACGGCCGGCTTGGGTCGTACTCGGCCAAACGTCGCCAGGCCACCAGCATCGTTTCCTGGAACAAATCGTCCACGACCGTGACATCCCAGACGACGGCGCGCAGGTACGTCGCCAGCATGTCCGCGTTCTCGCGGACCAGGATTTCGAAGATGGCTTCGGCTTGGATCGGCGACGAATTGGGCATCCTGGTCATTCCTGTCACTATGGATATTGCCGCGACCGGCGGGTTCGGGGACAAGAATCTTTGAATCATGCGCTGGCGGCGGGTATTTCTTACGATTTTACGAATTCGATGTCCCCATTTCCAACCCAGCGGACAATTATTCAACGGAACGGGACACAACGCCCGGAAAGGAGCCAACCCATGCTTCGTTCGAAAACCACAGCCGCCGCCCTGGCCCTCTGGATGTTGGCGACCTCAATCGGTCTCGCCGCTGGGGGCAAGAGCACGCCGGGCCCACTGCCCGGCTTCGTCCAACTCCCTGCCGGCCAGTTCGAGCGGGGCGACCACCACGGCTTCGTCGATCCGAAGCATGGCAGCGACGAACTGCCGGTCCGCACGATTCACCTCGATGCAATGGCGATCGGTGTCAACCCCGTGACCACGAAGGAATACTGCGAGTTCCTCAACTCGGCCCTGGCACAGAAGCAACTCGAAGTGCGGAACGCGGGCGTATTCCTCGCCGGCGGACACGATCTTCTGTGCGACTCGCGCGGCACGTCCGAGTACAGCCGCATCGGTTGGGACGGGAGGGCATTCACCGTCCTCGACCGGAAGGAAGACCATCCGATGGTGTGTGTCCGCTGGGCGGGCGCGGCTGTCTACTGCAACTGGCTGAGTGCGCAACAGGGCCGTCCTCAGTGCTACGACACGACAGCGTGGGAATGCAGTTTCAACAAGAGCGGCTTCCGGCTCCCGACGGAAGCCGAATGGGAATACGCCGCGCGCGGCGGTCAAACCGCTCCCTATTGGAATTTCCCGTGGGGCGATGAACCGGATCCGACGCGAGCCAATTGGCCGGAGTCGAAGAACCCTTACCGTGCCGGACCGCTGCCGTGGACCACGCCGGTCGGCTTCTTCAATGCCCAGTTGCGCCGCCGGGGTGACTTCGGCTGGCCGGGGCCGCAGGAGACGTTCCAGGCTGGCGACGGCCGTAACGGATATGGCCTGAACGACATGGCGGGAAACGTCTGGCAATGGTGTACCGAGTGGTATGAGCGGCAGTATTACGCCTACTGCCCGGATCGCAATCCGCCCGGTCCCGTCGAGGGCAGTCCCATGCCCGACGGCAAGCCCTACCGCGTTCTGCGCGGCGGCAACTGGTTCAACGGCGAGCACGGACACAGCCGCGTATCCAATCGCGATCCGTCCTATTTCCGCGGCCCCCAGGATCCCAATCATCCGTTCTATCACATCGGTTTTCGAGTGGTCTTGCCGCTCGATGCCGAGCAGCGACCGCCGACTGTCCTCACGCCCCTTCCGCGTATGGCCGGGCCCGAACAAGACCCCAGCAGTCGGCCCCCGCGTGACCCGAACCGGCCGGGCGGCGGGAAAAAGCCATCTTCATCGTCGCCCTTCGTGCTGCGCAGTCCCGCGGTAACTGCGGACGGCACGTTGCCGAAGGAATACACCGGTAACGGCAGCGGTGCCACGCTGCCGTTGGAATGGAGCGGCGTCCCGGCGGGCACCCGTAGTCTGGCGCTCATCATGCACCACGTGGCGCCGGACGCGATCAAATGGTACTGGGTGCTGTACAACATCCCGCCGGACGTGACGGGCCTGCCCAAGAATGTTCAAGGCATCGGGACGCGGGGCACCAATAGCGTGAATCCGGTCCTGGGTTACGCTCCGCCGCACTCCAAAGGTCCGGGGGAAAAGAAATACACCTTCACGCTCTATGCCCTCTCTGCGCCGCCGAGAATCAGCGAGTCGACGTCGAAGGTCGGCCGCGAGGTGCTGCTGTCGGCGATGCACGGGCTGGTGCTCGGCACCGCCGAGTTGCATGTGACGTACACGCGGGAGTTCGACAGGGACGCTCCGCCTTCTCGCCCCGGTGGAGGCGGACCGCCCAAGCCGCCCCGCTGAGCGTGGCACGATAATCCATCATTCCCTGCATACCAAGGAACCACCAACCGCCTCTCCCGAAAGTACTTCCATGAATCGCACGAACTTCGCAATTGCCGGTTTGTTGATCTTGGCCTGTCTCGCCTCGGCCGCGATGGCCCAGCCGCCAGGTGGCGAACGCCGAAAGCCGCAGCGCGGGCCCGAGCCGGACGGCGTTCGGAACCCGACCGCGACTTTTGGCCCCGACGCCATCGCCGCGGCGAATCGCGTGGATCCCAACGGCCAAACCGTGGGATTGTTCAAGACTTCTCCCCAGGCTTGCCCCGGATACACCCTGTTCGCGCCCAAACACCACACGCTGATCTACCTGATGGACAACGAGGGCCGAGCCGTCCACACCTGGAAAAGCCAGTACGAGCCGGGCCAGTCGGTCTACCTGTTGGAAAATGGCCATTTGTTGCACTGCTGCTTCACCCGCAACCGCAGCTTCACGCGCGGCGGTGAAGGCGGCCGACTGGAGGAGTTTGGTTGGGAAGGGAACCTCGTTTGGGAATTCGAGTACTCGACCGATCAATACCTCTCGCACCACGACGTCGAGCCCCTGCCTAACGGCAACGTCCTCGTGATGGGCGTGGAGAGAAAATCACTCGACCAGTGCCTCGCCGCCGGTTTCGATCCGTCCATGCTCCGCGACGAGCAACTGTTCCCGGAGTTCATCATCGAAGTCCAGCCGACGCGGCCCAAGGGCGGCAAGATCGTCTGGGAATGGCACGTCTGGGACCATTTGATCCAGGACCGCGATCGCACCAAGGCCAACTTTGGTAACGTGGCCGACCATCCCGAGCGGATCGACGTCAACTGCAACGGCCGGCCGGTCCCCGCTTTCTGGAACCACGGCAACTCGATCGCCTACCACCCGGCCCTGGACCAGATCTTGCTCAGCGCCCGCGGCTGTAACGAGATCTGGGTCATCGACCACAGCACGACGACGGAACAAGCCGCGGGAAGCGCGGGCGGCAAGGGCGGCGATCTGCTGTATCGCTGGGGCAACCCGGCCGCCTACCGGCGCGGCACGTCCGACGATCGCCAGTTGTTCCAGCAACACGACGCTCAATGGATTCCCGACGGGCATCCCGGCGCCGGCCACATCTTGATCTTCAACAACGGGCTGGACCGCGGCTACTCCAGCGTCGAGGAGATCGTGCCGCCCATCGACGCCAGCGGCCGTTACGTCATCGAGTCCGGCAAACCGTTCGGGCCACAACAGCCAGCGTGGCGGTACCAGGCCAAGAATCCGACGGACTTCTACTCGTCGGAAATTTCCGGCGCTCATCGGCTGCCCAACGGCAACACGCTGATCTGTGCGGGCGTGCGGGGGTTGTTCTTCGAGGTCACGCCGGCGGGCGAGACGGTCTGGGAGTACGTCAATCCCGTGGTACACAACGGAATCCTGGCTCAGGGCGAGCGGTCAGGCTTGGACCATCGAGGCCACAACTGGAACGCGGTGTTCAAGATCCACCGCTATCCGGTGGACTATCCCGGACTGGCCGGCAAGGACCTGACGCCGCTCGGACCGATCGAGCAGCCGGCGTCACTGGCCGGCAAAACGGGTTTCGCGGAACAGGCAGCCGAGGGCTCGCCTCCGCAAGGCAAAGACGGGCGTGGCGGAGGCGACGGCCGGAAGCCCCCGCCGCCGGACGATCGGCGCCCGCCGCGTGGTGATCGATAGTCGACACGGGTCAGGAATGCGGTTCTTCACCACAGAGAACACAGAGGACACAGAGGGGCGTCGTATGCCATGCTCTTGCATTTCGCAGAATGTCGTTGAAGCGCAAGGACTAACTGGCTCTTCTTCGTGCTCTCTGTGCCTCTGTGCTTCAAAAACTTCCGCATAAGGAGTCGCTTGTGAAACGCTGCTTGATCCTTTCATTGCTGCTGACGACTTCGGCCGCTGCTTACGAACGGCTCCAAGGTCCGACCGAGTTGCTCTATTGGGACCAGGAAAAGGCCTTCCAGGGCTACACGCTGTTCGGCGTCGGCGGTACGAGTTACCTGATCGACATGGAGGGGCGCGTCGTTCACACCTGGCGACTCGGCACGAATCCGCGGTTGCTGGAGAACGGCAACCTGTTGGACGCCACGCGCGACGACCCCAGCGGGTTTCAAGGGTTCCAAGAGGTCGATTGGAACGGCCGCGTCGTCTGGGAGTACAAGGAACAACGCGACGGCTATGCCCCGCACCACGATTGGGTGCGGATCTTCAACAAGAAGCTCGGCGCGCCGACCACGCTGTACATCGCCAACAAGTCGCTCACGCACGAGCAGGCCATCGCCGCCGGGGCCGATCCGCGCAACGGGCCGTACGACGGCGCGCAAATGGATGCCGTCGTCGAGATCGACAGCCAGGGCCGCGTCGTCTGGGAGTGGTGGTTCTTCGACCACGTGGTCCAGGATCTCGACCCTTCGAAACCCAACTACGTCGGCCAAGGCAAGACGGTCGCCGACTACCCGGGACGCATCAACATCAACCTGCCGGGCCGGCCGCTCAAACGCGACTGGCTGCACTGCAACGCCCTGGATTACAACGCCGAACTGGGACAGATCGTGACCGGTTCGGTGCAAGGCGAGATCTACTTCATCGAACACGACCAGACGTTCATCGCTGGCGACCCGGCCGCGAGTATCAAAGCGGCGGCGGGTCCCGCCGGTGATTTCCTGTACCGCTTCGGCGACCCGGCCCGCTATGCCCAAGGTGATCCGCCGCGAATCCTGGAGAACTGGGACAACTCCACCTCCGGCCACAAACAGATCGGCGGCTGCCACGATGTGCATTGGATCAAGCCCGGACTGCCCGGCGCCGGCCATATCATGATCTTCAACAACGGCCAGTACCTCTACGACCGCACCTCGCAATCGTCGATCGTGGAGATCAACCCGTTTTTGAACGCCGACGGAAAGGACAACGGTCGGTACGTGAATCCGCCGGCTGCCGGTTACGAGCAGGTCCGCTTCCACCACGACACCCACAAGCCGGTTCGGTGGATGTCACGGCAGATCGTCTGGAGTTATCAGTCCAAGGCCAATCAAGGCTTCTTCAGCCACATCGGCTCGGGTGCGCAGCGCCTGCCCAATGGCAATACGCTGATCTGCTCGGGCACCAGCGGCCATCTGTTCGAGGTCACCGACCAGGGCGATCTCGTGTGGGAGTACATCAATCCCGTCTCGCGCGAGTTGGGTACGGTGAAGGTCCTGCCCGATTGCCTGCCAATGACCAACGCTTTGTTCCGGGCCGTGCGTTACGCGCCCGATCATCCGGCCCTGGCCGGCAAGGATCTTACGCCCCAGGGTACGATCACCGACGCTTTCCCCCGCGGCCCGGACCCGCGTGGGGCGCAAGGCAAGCCAAACCGCAAGCCCGATGATCGCCGGGGCCCCGGCGGCGGAAAACCGGTGCGAGGCAAGGAACGCGGCACCGGCCCAGGCTCGCCAAACCGCGCAAACGACCCACGATCTGACTCCTGAGGTGCGATGATGACAAACTCACTGACGGCTCTTGCGATCCCGATCGGTCTGCTGGCCAACTTGGCTCTGGCGGCCCCGCCGGCCCAGGCCACCCGGCCCAACTTCGTGTTTGTCCTGGGCGAAGGTCACGGCTGGTCGAGCACTTCGGTGCGAATGGATGACGCCGTGCCCGAATCGGCCAGCGCCGTGACTCGCACGCCGAACTTGGAGCGACTCGCCCAGGAAGGCATACGCTTCGCCAACTTCTACGCACCGTCGCCGCGCTGCACGCCGTCCCGCGCAACCTTCTTCACCGGCCTCAGTCCGGCCCGACTGCACATGACGTTTGTCGGCGAAGGCGCGGGCGACAGCGGCGGGGCCGATGCGTCCTGCAAGTTGCTTCCGCCGCGGTGCGTGCTGGAACTACCGGAGTCAACCACGCCCCTTGCAGAGCTGCTGAAACGCGCCGGTTACGCCACGGCCCATTTTGGCAAGTGGCACGTCGGCAAGGTGTCGCCGGCCACCCACGGCTTTGACGAAAGCGACGGGGCGACAAGCAACGGTGGGCCCGACAACGTCGCCAATCCCCATCCCAAACAACTGTACGGGATGACGCAGCGCGGCATCGATTTCATGACGCGGCAGGTGCAAGCCGGCCGGCCGTTCTATTTGCAGCTTTCGCACTACGCCTCCCGGAAAGGAGGCGATGCCAGCCCGGAAGCGATCGCGGCGGTCAAGAGTTGGGGCGGCAATCTGAGCGAGCAAGCACTCGCTCAAACGGCCGCAGACCTTGATCTGGATATCGCGTTTGGAATACTGCTTCAGGCGATTGAGAAACTGGCTATCGACAGTCACACCTACGTCCTCTTCACGACCGATCATGGCTCGCCCGGCCGCAACCCACCGCTGAGCGGCGGCAAGGGCACAGTCTCGGAGGGCGGCCTGCGGGTCCCGTTCATCATTCGCGGGCCGGGCATCCAGCCGAGCACGTGCTGCCACGTGCGGGCGGTCGGCGCGGACCTGTTTCCCACAATCGCCGACTTGGCACGCGTCAGCGAACCGCTGCCGGAAGGTCTGGAAGGCGGCAGTCTGGTCTCGGTACTGACTCACGGGGGCCAGGGCGCGGTGCGGCGTCCGCGCGAGGAATTCGTCGTGCATTTCCCGCACTATGACATGGACGCGATCGGGCCGGCTTCCGTGCTGCTGCTGGGCGACTTGAAACTCGTCCGCGTCTACGAAACCGGCACGCTTCGGTTGTTCGACATCGCCCAAGACCCGGGCGAACGGCGCGACCTCGCGGCGGAACTGCCCGACAAGGCCAGGGAACTCGACCGGCGCTTGACGCAGTATCTCACAGCGGTCGACGCTCAACTGCCCGCGCCGAATCCGAAATTCGATCCGGGCCAACCTACGCCCGCCACTCGCGACTATATGGGTAAAGGCAGGAAGAAGAGCCGATGAGGACACGTCTTCTACCGCCGACCGTTTGGCTGACGCTCTGCTTTGGCTTGGCCCTGGGAGCGTCCGACCAGACGCGGCACGCAGAGAATCGCGGTAAACGCGAACCGAGCCAGCCTTCCCAGAACTCGACCTGCAACGACGTGCCGGCCCATCCGTTCGACCTGGTGCTGGGCCGGCCGACGCGCGATTCCGTCACCTTGAGCGTGCTGGTCTATCAGGACACTCTGGGCCACGTGGCCTACGGGACGAACCACGAGCAACTCACGCAGCAGACGCCCGCCCGCTCATTCCCCAAGGGCGAGCCGGTCGAAGTGGTGCTGGGCACGCTGCAACCCAACACTCGGTACTACTACGAGCTTCGTGCGGCGGGCATCAGCGGCGCGGCCGGAACCTTCCACACGCAGCGTCCGCCGGGCAGCGAGTTCACCTTCACCATCACGGCCGACTCGCACCTGGACGATCGCGTTGACGCGGCCTTGTACCAACGCACGCTGGCCAATGTACTGGCCGACGCCCCCGATTTCCACGTCGATCTCGGCGACACGTTCATGACGGAGAAGCACGACAGCCGCGAGAACGCGGCCCGGCAGTACCTCGCGCAGCGGTTCTACTTCGGGCAACTCTGCCATGCCGCGCCGCTGTTCCTGGTGCTCGGCAATCACGACGGCGAGAGTCCGCGCGGGCGCGGCAGCGAGTCGGACCCTCTGGCTGTCTGGTCCAACCTGATGCGGAAGCGTCATTTCCCGAATCCCGTTCCAGACGGCTTCTACACCGGAAATGCGATCCAGCATCCAGAGGCGGGGCTGCTTCAAGACTACTTCGCCTGGGAATGGGGCGACGCGCTGTTTGTCGTGCTGGATCCTTTTTGGTCTACGCAGCAACAGCGCGGCCGCAGCGACAACTGGAAGCGGACGCTGGGTCGCGAACAGTACCAATGGCTCCAACGCACGCTGGAGGCCAGCGACGCGAAGTTGAAGTTCGTTTTCATCCATCACTTGGTCGGCGGCGCGACGCCGGAAGGACGCGGTGGGGCGGAAGCGGCGCCGCTGTACGAATGGGGCGGCAAGAACCCTGACGGGACAGACGGCTTCGCGCAGAACCGTCCCGGCTGGCCCGCGCCCATCCACCAACTGCTGGTCCAAAATCACGTCACGGCCGTGTTCCACGGTCACGATCACCTGTACGCGCAGCAGGAACTGGACGGCATCGTGTACCAGGAGGTTCCCCAGCCCGGAACACCCGGCCCGAACAAGCGTCCCGGATTCGCTGCTTTCTACGGCTACCAGAGCGGCATCATCCTCGGAAGTCCCGGACACATGAGGGTGCGCGTCGGTCCGACGGGAGCCATGGTCGAGTATATCCGGGGCCACTGGCCGGCAGTTGAGCGAGCCGAGGTCGGCGGCTCACGGCCAGCCGCCCACACCTGGTCCGTTCCTGCCCAACAGGCAGCTTTCTCGCCGATGGAAGGCAGCACGTGGGAAATGACTCCTTGACGGGAAGCGGAAAAGGGGAAGCACAAGAGAGGGAAGCATAAAACGGGATAACCTCTTCGCCGAACGGACTGTCGCGTCGAACCGACCTGCAAAGCGTCCAATTCGCCTTCCGTCTGCACTGCGTTCACCAGACCAACCCAATTCCTCGGACGCGGTACCGGCCAGTCGCACAACCGCACGGCCTTATCCAGACGCTGCCGCCCTACCCGCTGCGCCAGGCTGCACCCCGCCACTCTTCGCCTCGCGGCGTAATCGTGTTCCTTCCCGACAATGGTGCCCTGGTTCTTGCCACGAGTTAAAACTTGAAAGATCATCCCTACCGCCGCGACTTGTGCCGCTCTGGGGATGCCCGGCAGACTACCATATCCACACACACACCCAAGTCGATAATGGGACTTGTCCCCATTATTCTCCCTGTTTCTCCCATTCGAATACGGTCAAGCCGTACTGCGCAAGCGTTCGATGCCCCACGTGAACCGGCAACATCTGGAGCTGTTCCAAACGCTGCTCGATCGGCACACGTTTTGAGATCCGATGGCGATGCAATCCCAGCCATGTGCTGTATACTGATCGGATGATGCGCGTTTCCGACCAATGTATGAGGAAATCGAAGTGAGCACAAACCGGAAGGATGGTCCGAGCGTAGCTCCTGGGCCCCGTGTCGACAAGAAGCAACTGTCCGTGTGATAACAGCGCAGCCCAGGTGTGGCATGTTTGTGCCTTGAAACCAACTCATTGATTACCATTTGTATGATGATCGCGGTAGCTACCGGCCTGATATTGGCGACCGTCAGCCAAGCGGACGCCCAACCGCTGAAGGCGTTTATCCTTGCAGGCCAGTCCAAAATGGAAAGGCCAGCGAACATCAATACCTTGGCTGGCACGAACGACCGCCCCTGACGTGGGGATTGCGAAAACGAAAGGTCGCGAGTCAAAGCCATGAAGCCAACCATTGAAGAAGTCGACATGAACGAAACCAAACAAGAGATCGAACCACAATCCTCCACAGGGTTTGATAAAACAGTTGCCGGAGGTTCCCGCTCCAAGAAACGCCACCTCCTGAAGCCGTCGTTCCTTGTTGCATCACTGCTCACGCTATGGGCGACGGAAACTGCCGCGCAATACTCCGGCTGGCAGCACTCGGGCTCGATGTTCATTCTCACCACGCCGGAAGGAGCAGACCTGCCGGCGTCGGCAGTGGAAAAGGACTTTCCGCTGCTGGTGCGGTTGCACAGGGACTTCTTCGACTTCGGCCAAGCTCAAGCGGATGGAGCTGACGTGCGGTTCTCCACCAGCACCGGCGAACCGCTGGCGCATCAAATCGAAGAATGGGATGCGGCCAGGGGCACGGCCAGTGTTTTGCTTAAGCTGGACGTTGAGCTTTAGCCATGTGCTAGAGTTTATCACAG
>JAHDXO010000077.1 GCA_023382975.1 Pirellulaceae bacterium | reverse complement strand
GGCCACAGCGCGAGAGTGGCCCGCGGGCGGTGAACGCGGGTCTTGGGTTGGGGCGTGTCCAGATGCGTCGGGCTTGCGTTCGGCGCCCGCAAGCCACTTTGGATTTGGTGGACTGTGGGCTGACGCCTGGCGGATTTCGGTTCGCTGAAAGCGACGTTTCCACCGCGGCAATTCGGCGATTCCTCGGAAGGATCGAACATGGGAACGAGGGGACGAACGAGGGGACGGAGTTCTATTCTCGGAGGTCGAATGTGGCGTGACAGCTCGGATGGAATGGAAATGCCGGGCGGCTTGCGTCACGGAACCGCTTCTGCTGTGTCGCCTGACATCCTTGACCGTCTCGCGTAATTCAACCCCGTGAGCGAGGGGACGGGGTCTTTTCTCGGATACGCGGCGGCTCGTGGGACGACAAACCCAAACGCGCCGGTTTGCTGCGTGCCGCCACTGCAGCAGGCGGCCCTTCCGTGCGTGCTGCTGACACCTCGGCCGTTGCACGGATTGCGGCCGACACTCCGTTCACGAGAATTGCTCTGACTCTTGGCAAGAATTGCCAGCTATAGTAATCTCTAGCTGCGGTGGAAGCCCCTGCTCGACGGCCCGTACCTCGTGGGCTCGGGGAACCGCGACAATGAAAGACGACATCTTCCAGAATGTGAAGACACCTTACGAGTTGGAGCCCGGCGACAGAACCAGAGCTATCGACCATTAGAAAGGCAACCACCATGAACCTGGACAGAAGGACCTTCATTCGCATCGTGGGCGGCGTCGGGCTGACTTCGGCCGTTCCCTTTCGCTACGTTGTTGGCGCCGAGCCGGCGCGCGCGGACAACTCCGGCGTGCTCGTCGAGGCGACCGCCTTTGCGAAGCCGGGCGGTTGGAAACTCGACACGCAGCACTATCAGCAGATGGGCGGCTGCTACTTGCTGGCGCACGGCATGGGCAAGCCGGTCGCCAACGCCGGGACCCAAGTCGTGTTTCCGGAGGCCGGCACGTGGCATGTCCGGGTGCGCACCCGGAACTGGTGCCCCGGCGAATGGGCGGCGCCGGGCCGCTTCAAGCTCCGCGTCGGCGGCGCGCCGCTGGCGATGGAGTTCGGCGCCGAGGGCGAGCGGTGGCATTGGCAAAAGGGCGGCACGGTCGAGATCGCGTCGCGCGGGGCGGTGGAGGTGGAACTGGAGGACCTCACCGGCTTTGACGGCCGCTGCGATGCGATTTATTTCGACCGCGGCGCGTCGCCCGATCTGCCGAACGAGGGCTTGCGCGAACTGGCCGCCTGGAAGGACCGACTGGCCGGGCGCGCGGACCGCGAGATCACGGAGCAGCACTTTGACGTCGTCATCGTGGGCGGCGGGATTTCCGGCTGCGCTGCGGCGCTGGCTGCGAGGTCCCAGGGACTCGACGTGGCGCTCATTCAGGACCGCCCGCTGTTCGGCGGCAATGCGAGCGAGGAGATCCGCGTCCACACCATCGGCATCCCCGGCAAAGGCGCGAAGATCATCGGGACGATCGACACGCCGCATTATCCCAACGGTCACGCCGACGCGATCCTCGCCCAGCAGAAACGCGAGGCGACGATGCAGGAATCGGGCGTCGGCCTGTTCGCCAATCACATCGCCATCGGCCTGGAGAAAACCGGCGACCGCATCGCCAGCGTCGAGGCGCGCGAGGTGACGACGGGCCTCATCCGGCGGTTCCGCGCGCCGGTGTTCATTGACGCCACCGGCGATGGCTGGCTTGGTTATTGGGGCGGCGCGGAGTGCCGCTACGGACGCGAGGCGCACACGGAGTTCGGCGAGCTTTGGGACACGCACGGCGACCTGTGGAGTCCCGCCCGGCCCGACAACCGCGTGATGGGGACGAGCGTGCTTTGGAACTCCGAGAAGAGCGACCAGCCGAGCGAGTTTCCCGCCGTGCCGTGGGCGATGCCGGTGGCCAAGGAACACAAGGCGATCAACGGCGAGTGGTATTGGGAATACTCGGCGAATCACTTGAACCAGATTGACGACGCGGAACGTATCCGCGACCACCTGCTGCGGGCCATCTACGGCTCGTTTGCCAACGCCAAGCAAGACCCGCAGAACGCCAGCGTCGCGTTGAAATGGGTGGCTTACGTCGGCGGCAAGCGCGAGAGCCGCCGACTGATGGGCGACCACATCTACACGATGCAAGACATGGCGCAGCGGCGCGAGTTTCCCGACGCGGTGGTCGAGGAGCGGCGCGAGATCGATTCGCACTACCAAGTCACCGAGACCGGATCGCCGTCGGACTTCCTTTCCAAGGCGCTATTCTACAAGACGGGCGGCCTGTACTACATTCCGTTCCGCAGCCTCTATTCGCGCAACATCGCCAATCTGATGATGGCGGGCCGCTGTTTCAGTTGTTCGCATATCGGCCTGGCCGGCCCGCGCGTGATGAAGACCTGCGGCCAGATGGGCATTGCCACCGGCTACGCCGCCGCGTTGTGCAAGAAACACGGCGCCACGCCGCGCGAAGTCGCCCAGCGGCACATCAACGAACTGCGGCGGCTGATCGGCTACGAACCGGCGTAGGAGCATCACAGCATGAGCCCCCTCACCGTGCTCGACGGCGTTAACCCGGAATCAGTCCGGCGAGCGATTGAAGACTTGGAACAGACTTCCTTTAATACGGCATCGCAGCAATGACCCGTTCCACATGTTTGTTACTGGCAATCACGCTCTCTACGACGTTGGTGCTTGCCCAGGAGAGTCCTGCGCCGGGATCCCGGCTCTGGTATCGCCAAGCGGCTGAGGACTGGTTGCAGGCGCTGCCGGTGGGCAACGGACGGCTGGGCGCAATGGTCTATGGCGGCGTTGAGGAGGAGCGACTCCAACTGAACGAGGACACCGTCTGGTCAGGCAACCGCTCGGACTACGATCGCGTCGGCGCTCACCGGCACCTGCCGGAAATCCGTCGCCTGCTGTTTGCCGGGGAGCATGCCAAAGCCCAAGCTCTCGTCACACGCGAGCTGCTGGGGGATCGGCCGTTGGGGGCGTATCAACCGCTGGGCGACCTGGTGCTGAAGTTCTCCAGCGGCGGCGAGGTCACCCAGTATCACCGCGAGTTGGACCTCGACCGCGGCGTGGCCTGCGTCCGTTTTCAGCAGGACGGCGCGGTCTTCACCCGCGAGGTGTTTGCTAGTGCGCAGGCGCAGGTGCTGGTGGTCCGCCTGGGCTGCAATCAGCCCGGCCGGATCTCGTTCCGTGCCAGCCTCGGCCGGAAGGAGGACGCCACCAGCGCATCGAGCGGGAAGAACGGCCTGGTCCTCCGCGGCCAGGCGGACCAGGGCAAGCCGACCGCGGGCGTGCGGTTCATCGCCGCGCTGCGGGTGGTAGCGGACGGGGGCGAGGTATCCGAGGCCGACGGCGCGCTCCACGTGGAATCGGCCGATGCCGTCACGCTGCTGGTGGCAGCCGCGACGGACTTCCGCCGGCAGGATGACTGGGAGTCGGCGCCGGGCGAGCAACTGGACCGGGCGGCAGGCCAGTCGTACGAGGCGCTGCTTGCCGAGCACTTGGCCGACCACCGCCGCCTGTTCCGGCGGGTCGAGCTGAAGCTGGGCGACGCACAGCCCTCGCCGCTGCCCACCGACCAGCGGATCGAGCGAGTGCGCGCCGGCGAGGCCGACCTGGGGTTGGTCGAACTCTACTTCCAATTCGGCCGGTACCTGCTGATCAGTTCCTCGCGCCCGGGAACCATGCCGGCCAACCTCCAGGGCCTGTGGAACGAGGAACTCAACCCGCCGTGGTTCTGCGGCTACCACTTCAATATCAACGTGCAGATGAACTACTGGCTGGCCGAGGTGGGGAATCTCAGCGAGTGCCACGAGCCGCTGTTGGAACTGATCGAGCGGCTCCGCGAGCCGGGGCGGAAGACGGCCCGCGACGTGTACGACTGCCGCGGGTTTGTCGTCTCGCATCGCACCAACGGCAACTTTTTCTCCAGCCCGGCCAAGGGGCTGAACGTCTGGCCGGTGGGCGCCGCGTGGCTTTGCCAGCACGTGTGGGAGCACTACCGATTCACGGCCGACCGGGAGTATCTGGCCGGTCGGGCGTATCCCGTGCTGCGCGAGGCGACCGAGTTCTTCCTGGACTGGCTTGTCGAGGATCCGAGAACCGGACGGTTGGTCAGCGGGCCCTCGATGTCGCCGGAGAACGTGTTCATCGCGCCGGACGGCTCGGCCCAGGGGCTGTGCATGGGGCCGGCGATGGACCAGCAGATCATCGCCGAACTGTGGGACAACTGCCTGGAGGCCGCCAGCGTGCTGCAGATCGACGATGCGTTCGTTCGCGAACTGAAGGCCGCCCGCCCCCGCCTGGCTGGGCCGAACATCGGCTCCGACGGGCGGCTGTTGGAATGGCAGGAGGAATTTCGCGAACGGGAACGGGGACACCGGCACGTGTCGCACCTGTACGCGGTGCATCCGGGCTGGCAGATCACGCCCCGCACCTCGCCCGCTCTGGCCGAGGCCGCACACAAGTCGCTGGCGTATCGCCTCAGCAGCGGCCAGGTCGCCGACAAAGTCCAACTCAGCAACAGCAACAACGTCGGCTGGAGCCTGGCGTGGACGGTCAACCTCTGGTCGCGCTTGGGCGAGGCGCAGTTGGCCCACGATGCCGTGTTGGCCTTGCTTCAGCGGTGTACCTCGCCCAACTTGTTCGACACCCACCCACGTAGCAGGACGAGCGGGGTATTTCAAATCGACGGGAACCTCGGCGGTGCGGCCGGTATCGCCGAGATGTTGTTGCAAAGCCATACCGGAGAAATCGAATTGCTCCCCGCGCTGCCGGCGGAGTGGGCCGACGGGCATGTCCGCGGCCTGCGGGCCCGCGGTGATTACAAGGTCGACCTGATGTGGAAGTCCGGCCAACTCGAACAGGCCACCCTCCGCAGTCCTCGCGGCGGGTCCTGCACGGTCCGGCTGGGCCAGCGAGTGGCCACGTTCGCGCTCCAGCCCGACGAGACACTGGTTCTCGATCGCCACCTGGCTACGGATGCAGGAACAACGCGGAGACAGACGACGTCGCCCCCGCCTTGATCACCGTCGCAGGCGGCTCCGCCGGCAGAAACATCGCCGCTCTGGTCGGCGTGACCAACGGCGACCCGAGATTCGAAGCGGACGGTGACCACCGCGATGTTTCCCGTGGGCCGGTCAATGACGTGCCCGGCAAGATCATGCTCACGCATTGCTTGTGGGGTCACGCACGTTTCAAGCTCTGAAGTCAATCAACACAGGCAGCTTCTCTGCAGGAGGATTACCACCAACATCGTTGGGCACTTCGCGTTCCGCCTAGTACGGGTGTCGGTGCGCGCAGTTGGTCACCAGGGTTCCCGTCTGCCAGAACTCGCGGACGCAGCAGCCACATGCCGAATTGTACTATCCCCACGTAGCGCGCGGGGGAGTAGATCGGTCGAGATAGGCGGACAGATGATTCGTGTCCAGCAGATACCGATTCATGGCCGTCCGCCTTCAATCGCCGCCAGTGCAGCGGCACTGACGCGATCCAGTTCACCGAGTTGTGCGCGTATCTGCTCGCGTTCGCCGGGCTCGAACTCCGCCGGGCCCATCTGATGCAAGGCCGTCAACCGATCTTCGAGATCCGGGAGCGGATCATCCGGCGTGAGCGGAACGATGTGGACCGTCTGCCCTTCCCACGACGCGGGGATAGGTTCCTGGACTTCGACGCGACCTTCATGGATCAAAGCTTGGATCATGACCCCTCCTCTCTTCAACCACACAACCCGTATTGTACGCGACAGTCAGGGGTTGGCCAAAGTGGAAAACCTGTCCTTTTCCCCCCGCGTCGCGACGTAGGTGCGGAGCATAGCCGCCCGGTCGCGATCAGGCAGGTACTGGGCGACGAGGCTCACACAGCTTCAGGCGTCGGCCCAGTTCGAGCAGAAACTTCTCCACATCGCGGACGAGCTGTGTTTCGAGTTCGCGCTCGTGGAACGGCTCGGTCAGCGTGAGGAAGTCGAAGATGTACGGATCCTTGAGCGTCTGCTGGGCTAGGTCCGACTGCGGCGCCGGGAGCAAGGCGGCGAAGTTCGAGACCGCCCTGCCGTGCTGAGCATGGGCCTGGTTCGCGGGCCAGTCGGGGAATGACGGCCGCGCCCCAGCCCTCGCGCTGCTGGCGTTCGTCGACGATCCGGCCGGTGCCCCAGTCCAGGAACTTGCCGAAGCAGGTCATCTCAAGCCAGTTGGGCCGGCCGACGTGGTCGTCGTCCGCGTACTCGCCACGGAGCAGGGGCGGGGCGTCGCCGAGGTCGGCCTTCCTGTGGAACAGGAACCCGGTCGAAAAACAGGTCATCGCGTTCGTCTCGCGAAACGGGCGGTCGGTGATCGGCTCCGGGCTGTCCAGGCGGAGCACGACATGTCCGGCGCGAAGCAACTCGACTATGATACCGTGGATGTCCCGCTTGGCGAGATACGCATTGTTGAGGTCGACACGAATGCCACCCGAGTCGAAGCCCGTATCACCGGCCAGCGAAGACAAGCCACCCGTGCCGCGAACGGACCGTTGATCATTCGTGGCAAGTGGTTACCATGAACGCCCTCACCCTCCTTGAGTCAGGAGAACGTCATGTCAACGAAACTGCCCCTGTTCACTGTCTGCGTCCTGCTCGCCTGGACCGCCTTGGCCGGCGAATTTCGCGTGGCGCCGGACGGCTCCGCTCCGCCGGTCGAGCGTGTGGGCCCGCCGACGCTCTACATGCAGGACCTGGACCGGTACAACCAGGTCGCTGCTGATGCCCGTCACCTGCCTTGGAAGGAACAGCCGGTCAATCGGGACACCTACATGAAATGGATCGAGGACTCCGGGCACCTGAGCTACGCGGACAACCCGAAGCACGGGGTCTACGGTCCGCGGCACCTGATGCCCGTGCTGGCCAAGTACGTGCAGAGCAAAGAGCCCCGCTACGGTGAAGCTTGTCTCACCATGCTCCACGACTACGACCGGTGGATGCGCGACGAGACCGCCAAGACCGGCTGGCACAGCAACTACATGCACGAGCCGACTTTGATCGGCCTCTATGCCCGGTATCTCGCCCAGGGCGGCCTGCTCGACCCGCAGAAAGACGAGTGGTTCAAGGACATGATCCTGTTCATGAACCGCAACATCCATGTCTGGGACACGCCGGAGGATTTCTGGCGCGGGCCGATGCACCGGGCGCAGGGGGAGGGGATGATGAAGGCGATTGCGGCCGCTTGGTATCCCGAAGCTCCCGAGGCGGCCGAGTGGAATGCCTACAGCGAGCAAGTCTGGGGCGACTTCTGGCCCTACCGCGACAACCCGCCAAACGATACCGGATACTACTACGGCGCCGTTTTCCCGCTTATGCTCGGCGCGGAGGTCCTGGGTCGGCAAGAGGTCTTCACCGATCCGCAAATGAAGGAGACCTGGGAGCGGATGATGTGGGAGGTCACACCCGACGGCGCCATCTGTCCCTACGGCGCGCATGGTGGCTGGAACAGCAGCCAGGGCCAGCGCATCTGGATGCTGGAACTGCTGGCGACGCGCACCCGTGACGGGCGTTACCGTTTCGCCGCCCACAAGCTGATGAACAACATGCTCTATCAGCAGGATCGATACCAGACTCACCATCTCCTCGCCGGGCCGGGCAGCACCGAGGCAATCGCCGTCGCGTACCTGCTGGCCGACGACAGCATCAAGCCGGTGGCGCCGGAAGCAGGATCGCGCATTCTCTACCGCAAGGAGACGCTGCGGCTGCGCAACAAGGCTGCGGCCACGAAGTACCTGAAGGACCTCGACCCTCGGCCGGACAAGGCCCAAGTCTGCTGCGGGCTGATCGTGACGGACAAGACGATGCCGGCCAAGCTGGTGCTGCGCAGCGGGTGGAATCCCGGCAACTTCTTCGCCCTGGTGGACCTGTTCCCGCGGCACGACCCGCTGAACGTGCCGGGCATTGTCGGCATGACGCGCTGGGGGGCGCCCCTGACCCAGACCTTCTCGGCCAAGGGATCCTCCGACGAAAATCGTCTGGCCGTCGAGGATCTCGGCGGCACCGCGCCACTGCGTTTCAACACCGATCCGGCGCTGGCCGACGGCTACTACCAGAACGTACAGATCCTCGACTTCCAGGACCTGCGCGCGGCGACCTTTGCGACCGTCACGGTCAGCGACTACCAGGGGTTCCCCATTCAGGCGACGCGCGAGTTCCTGTTCATCAAGAACCGGTTCCTGGTGGCACGCGACATCCCGGAGTTCCAGGAGGGCTTCCTGGTCCAGGTCGGTCCGGTCTGGAACACGCAGAACGTCGGTCCGCAGATCGGCGCGACGTGGGCCAACACCTTCTTCACGGCGCCGCGAGCCAATGTGAGTCTGCACACCCCGCCGCAGGACCTGCTGGTCTACTTCACCCCGCAGGCCGGTTGCCGGCTGCAGGTGATCGACCGCACCGCGGCGGACTCGCGATCCGGGGACGTGCCCGCCCAACTGCGCTACGTCTGGCGCGGCGTCACCCAGCCGGGCCAGAAGCTGCTGTTCACGCAGGTTTATTATCCCCACGCGCCCAGCATGAAGAAGACGCTCTCCAACGCCCCGGGCGCAGCTCGCACCGCCGACCTGCTGGGGACCGCCGGCGCCGACGGCATCCACGTCCTGCTCGATACGCTGAAGACCACGGTGCTCAACTTCACCTTCGACACGGACCGCACGGAGTGGCTGGTGAGCAATCCGGACGGCCAGACGGTAACCGCAGGAGGCCTGAGCACCGATGCGCGGTATCTGTACGTGGACACGGTGAAGGGAGAGGTTCAGAGCGTCAGCGCCGTAGCGGGGACCTTCGCCGCGCTGCAGGGGAAGGACGTGTTTCGGCAGGCAGAGCGAAAGAACTTCGAGAGATAGGGAGGTACCCATGAGAGAGCTCCTCTTTGCAGGTTTGTTCGCTCTCACGCTCACCACCTCGGCGCTGGCCGCGGACACGGCGGTCAAGCTCACCGCGGACGATCTGCTGCGTTTGGCGCGGCCCAGTGCGGGCGAGTGCTACGCCGTCAAGCCGCCCGCCAACGTCACCGGCGGCCCCGAGCACCTGTTCGCCTGGCGCTCGGACGGCGGTGCGGCGAGCGTGCGGGTCCCGGTGCCGGCGGACGGCTACTACGCAGTCAGCAGCCTAGGGCTGTGGGGACCGTGGGCCGAGGGCCGTCTGGGGCGGTTCGTGATGACCGGCGGCGACGCCAAGTTCCCCGGCGCCTATCAGGGTTGGTATGGAACGCCCCCCGATCCGCCCTACCGTCTGCGGGACTTCAACTGGGGCGTCGCGTATCTCACCGCGCCGGCCGTTGACCTGAGCTTCGAGCCGGCCGGCGGCGGGGGCCGCCTGCTCGTCCTGGCCGACCTCAAGCTGCAGCCGCGCTCCGAGGACGGCCTCAAGCCCGAGGATCGCGACCACAGAGTTCCGGCAGCGGTCACGGCCACCGACGCTGCTGCTGCCGCCGTCGCTCCTGCTGGCAGAGTCACCCCCTCGCCCGTCTTCGACGCGCAGCAGGTGCGCGGCAACGAGTGGACGGTCTTCGTCCCGCACGTGAAGCAAACGCCCAAGATCGACGGGAACCTGTCCGAGTGGGGCGAGCTGCCCATCGTTATCGACGCGTCCTTGGTTCCCCAGCGCGGCTGGGCCACTCCGCCGCCCGAAGGCGACGCGGACTTGTCTGCGCGGGTGGCCGTGTCGTGGGATGGGAAGCACCTCTACCTCGCCGCCCTCGTCCGCGACGATCAGAAGACGGCTCGCGCGGCCAAGGACCCCTGGGGCTCGCCCTTCAATTGCGACAGTCTGGTAGTCAACATCAGCTTGCCCGGCTGGCTGGCCTCCGGCGTCCGCTCGCAAGGGGCGGCGCCGCTACAGGTCAGCTATGGCTTGAGCTACTACGCGCCGGGCGTCTCACCGCGGCCGTTGGGGTCTGAGTGCCGGTACGCGGTGAACGACACGGTGGACGGCTACGCGCTCGAGGCGGCGATTTCCTTCGCCTCGATGGGCTGGAAACCGGCGATGGTGGGTGACCGCTTCCCGTTGGGGCTAATCCTGGTGGACGTGGACCCGCACAAACCGGGCGGGCTGCGGTTCGACCAGTACGGCTGGAACTACGGCCCCGGCTCGACGGCAGGCACTGGCGAGGCGCGCCTGATGGGGGCGGAACCGGCGGCGGGGGAGATCATCGCCGAACGCGAGACGCTCGCCCCCGGAGCGCCGCTGCGCTACGTGGGGACGATCGACGCGCAGGGCGCCGCGACGCTCCAGACGCTGGAGGTGGCGCCGGTTGGCGGCAAGGAGGCAGTGGCCTCTTTCGCGCTGGGCAAAGCGATCGCCGCGCCAGGCCGATACCGGGTGTGGGGCCAGCTACCTCTCCCCACGCTGCCGGAGGGACAGTACGAGGTGCGGATGTTGTGGAAGTAGGGGAAGCGGAGCGGACCCTCGGGGAGAACACGTGCTGACGTCCCCAAGCGGTTGCCTGCCAGGAACCAGAAGGATTTTGACCATGAAAAGAGAGCAATCCATGATATTTCGCTGTTTCTCTCTTCTCGCCGCGTTGCTGCTGGCGTCATTCGGTGCCTTGGCGGCCGCCGTCGGCGAAGTGCAGAGCGACCAGCCCGATGTTCTGCTAACGAATCGGAAAGCTTGGGAAGCCCTCGCCGCTCGGGGCAATCCGTTGCTGCTGCTTAACGCCGAGCGGTTCCGGAATCCGCAGCCGCCGTTCAAGCCGCCGGAGAAAGTCCCCAATACGTGGACCTACCGCGTGATCGCCGAACAGCTCGTCCCAGCCGCCTACGCCGCGACCGCCCAGCAGTCGCCGCATCGAGGCCGCGCCGACCTGGTGGCTCACTGCGTAGCCGTCATCGATTGGCTCACTCAGCAATGCGATGCGAACGGACTGTGGTATCGGCGCGAGGGCATCGGCGATCCGAACGTCAACCGCTTCACGCTGGGGCCGTTGCTCGATGCGGTCCACATGCTGCAAACGTTGCCGGCCGGGCGCGAGGCGTGGCCGCGGTGGAAGGACAAGCTGGATCGCGCCCTGGACCATCAGCGTCGCGCCTTCCGCGGCGAATTCGATTGGGAATGGGTGCATCCCGAAGTGAAGTATCCCAACCATGACCTGTACGGACCCTTGTGCTTCTGGCTGTCGGCAGAACTCTATGGCCGCGACGAGGACCGGCAACTGGCGCAACACATCCTGCGGAAGACCACCGAGAACCTGCTGCCCGACGGCGGACTGCACTACATCGGCATCGAGAACGAGTCGCCGGTCTACCACGCCTTGAACCTGATTCTGATCGCGCGCTACGCCACGCTGAGCCGCGATCCCGTGGCCGTCAAGCTGCTCCAGGACATGGCCAACTACTGGCCTTTGGTGTTGACCGCCGAGGGTTACCCCGAGTGTTGGAGCGACGTCTGGTGGAAGCAGACCTGGGGCCCCGTGTGGCGCGAAGCGCTGGTGGTGGCCGCGGGAGCCACCGGCGAACCGCGCAACCAATGGCTGCTGTGGCGCGTGCTGGAGCGCAGCGCCCCCAGTGATGCGGGAATGGGGGGCATCTATGCCGCGCCGTACTGGACGGGTGTCGAGCCCGGCGAAGCCTTGCCCGACCTGTTCGTCGTGCGCGACGAGAACATCCGCGGCGTTCGCGGCCGCGCGGGCTCCTGGTACTTCGGCGTCTGCCGGGGACGCGGGCTACGGAACACCTTCGTGGGCGGGCTGGTGACGAGTCCCACGCAAGCCAATCCGCTACTGGCCGCGCTGCGCGGCGCCGGAGTGGACGTTCTGTTGGACGCCGAGCGACCCAACGGACTATGGCTCTCGGAAGTCGCCGACCGGGCCGCAGTGGCCCTGCGGCCGGAGGTAGCCGCCGGGTTGGGAGTGCGGTACACCTTGCAGCGCAGCCTGATCAACGGCTGGCCCACGCCGCAGACCAGCCCTTCGCCCTGGCAAGTCACGCAGGTCTGGCGCGCCGCCGGCGACGGAATCGTGGGGCTGGTGGCGGTCGAAGCCACCGCCGACGCGCCGGCGGCCGCCGTCCTGGGCCGCATCGCCCTGGGCCCAGGCGCCGTCGAAGCCCCAATCGGCCCCGACGCTGCGTGGCGCTGCGGGCCGCTCGCAGTCAAGTTCTTCGACACATTCGGCACCGCCTCCGTGGAGACTGTGCCGCAATATGCCCGAGCGCCGGAAACCTGGTGGCCCGGTGTCCAACTGCGGCAGAACTTGGACGGCGGGGCCAAGTCCGGCCAGCGTTTCGTCTATTCCGTCTGGATCGGCCCGCAAGACGCCGAGCCCCCGGTTTCCATGCGTCTACTGCCCCAAGACCGCGGCTGGCTCGCCACGTGGCCCGGCGGCCGCCAAGCTGCCGCCGTCTTCAATCCCACCGCCGCGCCGTTGATTATCGAGGTCCCCTGGTCCGCCGCCGCCGCCAGACAATGGTCCCAGGACGGCACGTCCCAACCGCTCCCCATCACCGGCGGCCACGTGACCGTATCGCTTCCCCCCGACCACTGCGTGCTGCTCGAGGAGTAACGGCTCGTAGCTTCCCATGACTGGAACTGACGATCGCATGAAAACGAAGGGAACCGAACCATGAAACCCGCACTCACCATCCTTGTCGCGCTGCTGCTATCGCCGCTGGATGCGCTGCCGGCCGCAGGCAGACCCGTGCTCTACTGGTCCGCCGAACCGGTGATGCCGGGTGAGGCGGCGATGCTGCAGGGTTCCGGTTTCGACACGGTGACACGCATCGAGCTGAAATCCGATGACAAGAGCACCGCCGTGCCTGTGCTGGATGCGAATGAACGCTCGCTGCGGTTCGTGCTGCCGAAGGATTGGAGCGCCGGAGCGGTGGATTGCCGCATCGAAACAGAAAGCGGCGTCCTGGAACACACGCTCAACGCTCCGCAGCCTTGGTGGTTGCAAGCGGATGAAGGCCAGAGCGCCTCGCCGGGTGGCTGGGTGCGGGTTTGCGGGCGCTGCCTGCTGATGACGGGCGAGGCGAGGCTGGAACTGCGCCGCGCCGGCCAGACGCTGCCGCTGAAGATGCGTGAGGCCGGGATGTGGTCACTGGAAGCCGAGGTGCCGGCGATGACAGCCGCCGGCGACTACGAGCTATGGACGCATAACGGCTGCCAGTGGGCCGCCGCCGGCAAACTGAATGTTCAAAGCATTCCACGCCCCTGGATGCAGCGCGAGATCGCAATCGATGCCAGGGCGGATGATGAGGAAGACGACTCTGACGCGCTGCGGAAAGCGCTCGATGAAGCCGCCGCGCAGGGCGGTGGCGTGATTCGTTTCCCGCGCGGTCGCTTCCGGCTCACAGGCGGTTTTGTGCTGCCGCCGAATGTCGCGTTGCGCGGCGAGGGCATGGCGCTGACCCATTTGCTGTGGGCGGACACGGAAACCCCGCCGGAGGCCTTTTTCAGCAGCTCGACCGGAAGGCTCGCCATCGCGGATTTGAGCCTTTACGCGTCGAACTACCGCTGTGGCCTCCGGGTGCGGGCGGACAAAGGAGCGCCCGCCGCCGAGGACGTGCGTCTGCGCCGGGTCGGCGCACGGTTCACGGCCTTGAGTGTCAAGGGGCTGACAGGAGAAGCTTTGGAGGCCAGAAAGGCCGCGCTTGCCAGCGCTGCCGTGTTCGAGATCTTCGCCAACAACGTGCAAATCACGGATTGCGATCTCGCCTGGACGAAGAACATCGGTTTCTCCGCTCAGGGTAGCGACCTCGTCTGCCGAGGCAATCGTGCGCAAGGGGCTGAGAGCGGCTGGTGTCCTGTCGGCGGCGGCAGGCGCGCGATCGTCGAACGCAATGACTTCAACGGCGTCACCACCGGCATCACGCGCGGCGCGGAGGTGTTCTTCGCGCACAACAAGGTTGCCCACGTGTATCACGGCTTTCGCGAGGGCTTCACCACCGACGGCGCTTTTGGCGGCCCCGGCCTGCTGCTGGTTGCGAAAGTCGATGGCCGCGAGATCGCTTATGCCGGGGCTACCCACCGGACCGAACCGCCGCACATCCCGGCAGTTGTGCGCGTGATCGATGGCGCGGGCGCGGGCCA
This sequence comes from Pirellulaceae bacterium, assembly GCA_023382975.1. Lineage (GTDB taxonomy): Bacteria > Planctomycetota > Planctomycetia > Pirellulales > Pirellulaceae > SKKK01. The sequence goes on along the minus strand of JAHDXO010000077.1, from coordinate 28,461 downwards.
GTGGCGAACGGTGGACAGCTTCGAGGCTGGCAAAATCGTCATGGACCGCCCCTTCGACGTGCCGGTGGATGACACATCGCAGTTCTACGCGGCGAACGCGATGATGCGGCACATCCTGTTTGACAACCAATGGAGCGACACCGGCATCGCCGCCCAGTTGTACGGCGGCGCACTCGACTGCGTGATGGCTGGCAACCAAAGCGCCCGTAGCGGCGGCTTCCGCGCCTGGGGGAACGAGACCGCGTGGTACGTGCAGATGCTCGGCAACCAGATCACCGAGGGCCTCGGCACCATCGGTCCCGAGGCGAATGCGGGCAGTTCCATGCTGCACGTCGTGGGGCCGTATCTCGTCCGAAACAACATCCGTTTCACCGGCACCACGGCCCGCGGCATCGTCATGCGCCGCAACGTGCTGCACAACAACGCCGCCATCACCCTGCGCGGAGCCATTCACGACGTGCTGCTGGAGAACAATCTGATCAAGCACAGCCCCCAAGGCATCATCGGCGACCTCTGGCAGCGCCAGAGCGGAGTGCTGCTGCGCGGAAACACCTTGGAAGATGTAACGACCGGGCACGTGCCGGCGGACGCCGGTTATCGGACGGTCGATCCCTAGCACTTCTTTGATGAGACTCACCCGAAGACTCAACCATGAAACCCGGATTCCACCACATCATGACCGCCCTGCTGCTGGCGCCGCTGGCCGCGCTGGCCGCGTCGGACGCGCCGAAGTCCGCTGCCAAAGTCACGCAGGAGCTGCTGAACTCCATCCACGTCACGCCCAAGCTCATCTTCGATCCCTTTCCGGCCTACGCGCAGAAGTATCTGCCTTTTGCCATGGCGGCCAGCATGGAGGTCACGTCCAAGGGACGGCTCTGGACCTGCTGGGCGGGCGGGCAGGACGGGCCGAATGCCTACCTGCTGGCGAGCTACAGCGACGACCAGGGCAAGTCGTGGCGCGATCCGGTGTTCGTGATCGACCCACAGGCGCATGGGTTGAAGATGGGCACGCGGCTCGGCTCCTTCTGGTACGATCCGAAAGGGCGGCTGTGGCTCTTCTTCCATCAGTCCGTCGGCATGTTCGACGGCAGTTGCAGCAACTGGTATGTCCGCTGCGACGATCCCGACGCGGAGCAGCCCGTGTGGACCGAGCCGGTTTCCATTGGCTTCGGCGCCTCGCTCAACAAACCCATCGTGCGCAAGAACGGCGAGTGGATCCTGCCGGTGTCGCTCTGGGAACGCTGGCACATCGACAAGCCCTATGCCGATTGCTACCGCGAGCTGGATGCCGTGCGCGGTGCGAATGTGTTCGTCTCCGACGACGAGGGCGGGCACTGGCGTTATCGGGGCGGCATCATCTTCAAGGACAGTTGCTTCAACGAGCACACGGTGGTGGAACTTCAGGATGGCCGGCTCTGGATGCTCTCGCGGGGCATGAAGGAGGCTTTGCAGAGCTTCTCGGACGACGGCGGAAAGACCTGGCAGCCGCAGTCTACCGCTTTCCCGCACGTCAATAGCAAGTGCATCATCCGCCGTCTGCAATCGGGCGCCATCCTGCTGATCCGGCACGGCCAGGACATCACGAAGGCCACGCCCGCTCGCCAGGAACTCACCGCGTTTCTGTCCACCGACGAGGGCCAGACGTGGTCCGGTAAGCTGCTGCTCGATGAACGCACGGGCGTTTCCTACCCTGACATCGCCCAAGCGCCGAACGGCCACATCTACGTCCACTACGACCGCGACCGCTATGGCGCGGCGGAGATCCTTTTCGCCTGCTTCCGCGAGGACGACGTGAAGGCCGGCAATCTTGTCTCCGCAGACGCCTCGCTGAAGAACCTCGTCAAGAGCAGACTCGGCATGAACCGCGGCCGGGCGGACGCGGCGACATCACCCGGAGAATCGAAATAGCTGCCACCGCAGGACCAGGATCATGAAACACACAAGAAGTATCCTCTCATTTGTCCTCTCAGTCGTTGCCGGCCTCACCGCCCTGCTGCCCATGCTTTGCGCAGCCGATGGGCATGGGACCGAACTATTTCGCGATTCCACACAGCCCGTCGAGACGCGCGTCGCGGATCTGCTTTCTCGGCTGACGCTCGAAGAAAAGGCGATGCTGCTCGATCACAAAGGCCCCACGCTGGAGCGATTTGACATTCGCTCCGATCAGTGGAACCAGTGCCTGAACGGCGTGATGTGGGACCGGCCGACGACGCTCTTTCCGACCTGCGTCGCGCTGGCGGCAACCTGGAACACAGGGCTGGTACACGAGGTGGCGACAGTGCTCTCGGACGAGGCGCGGGCGATCTACAACGGCTGGCGTCTCGACCCGCGGGCGCCCGGCGAGCACAAAGGGCTGATCTACCGCGCGCCGGTGATCAATATCGCGCGCAGCCCCTATTGGGGCCGGAACCACGAAGCCTGGGGCGAAGACCCGTATCTCACCGGGCGCATGGCGGTGGCTTACGTCCGCGGGTTGCAGGGCGATGATCTGCACTACCTGAAACTCGCGGCGACGCTGAAGCACTATGCGGTGAACAATGTCGAGGCCGGTCGCACGGAACTGAATGCGGTCGTGCCGGAGGCAATGTTGCGCGATTACTGGTTGCCCCATTTCCGCGACGCCGTCGTCGAGGGAAAGGCGCAGTCGTTGATGGCCAGTTACAACGGCATCAACGGCACGCCCAACAACATTAACCGCTGGCTGCTGACCGACGTGCTGAAGAACGAGTGGCGCCACGAAGGCTTCGTCGTCTCCGATCTTGGCGGCGTGCGTACGATGGTGGCCGGACACGGGAAAGGAAAGATGACGTACGTGGACGCGGTCGCGCGGTCGGTGATGGCCGGCTGCGATTTCTCTGACAAGGAGTATCGCGAGAACATCCCCGCCGCCGTGCGCGAAGGGAAGCTGACCGAGTCGCGGCTGAATGACGCCGTGTCGCGCGTGTTGCGCGTGCGCTTTCGCCTGGGCGAGTTCGATCCGTTCGATGCGGTGCCTTACAGCAGCATCGCGCCGGACGTGATAGACTGCGCCCAACATCGCGCGGTCGCGCTGAAGGCCGCGCAGGAGTGCATCGTACTGCTGCAAAACCGCAACCAGTTGCTGCCGCTGGACAAGGTGCAGCTCCGACGCATCGCCGTGATCGGACCGCTCGCGGACCGGCTGGTGCTGAACAACTACAACGGCAAGCCGGGCAGGATCGTGACGGCGTTGCAAGGGATCAAGGATCGCGCGGGAGCCGCCGTCGAGGTCCTGCATGACCGAGGCTGCGACGTCGTCGGCGTCGGCCGGGTGGCGACGAAGATCGACAACGAGGAAGGGTTCAGCGGCGGCGCGAGCGTGAAGCTCGATGCGCAAGCAGTCGGCGAGTTCATCGAGTTCGCAGTGCCGGTGCCAGAAAACGGCGAATACGAACTGAAGCTCGAATTCAAGAGCTTCCCCTCTCGCGGCGTCTATCAATTGAGCATCGACGGCGCACCGCAGGGCCAGCCGGTGGACATGTACGAGGCGAAGGACCGCTACGGCCGGAGTGTCAACTTGGGAACCAAGCTGCTGGATGCAGGCAAGCGCGCGGTGCGTTTTACGTTGAACGGCAAGAACGCAACGAGCGGCGGCTTCAGCGGACACTTCGACAAGATCACGCTCGTCGGCAAGCACACGCATGCCTTCGAGTGCGAATCGCTGCCGGCAGCGACCGGCGGTCCGGGCGAGCGCGGCAGCATCGCTCGCGCTGCGGAACTTGCCCGCGGCGCGGACGTGGCCGTGGTTTGCATCGGCACGGACGCGCGTGTCGAGCATGAAAGCCGCGATCGCCAGCAGCTCGGTCTTCCCGGCGCTCAGGAAGAGTTGGTCAAGGCCGTGCTTGCCGCGAACCCGCGCACCATCGTCGTGCAGATGAGTGCCGGGCCGCTCACGGTGCCTTGGTCGAAAGAACATGTCCCCGCGATGCTACAAGCATGGTGGTGCGGCGAAGAAGGCGGCCGGGCGATTGCCGACGTCTTGTTTGGTGAAGTGAATCCCGCAGGGCGTCTGCCGCACACGGTTTACGCATCGGAAGCGCAAGTGCCGCCGCAGGACGAATACGACATCAGCACAGGTTTCACCTACATGTACGTGAAGGGCGAACCGCTTTATCCCTTCGGTCACGGCTTGAGCTACACCGCCTTCGAGTATGCGGACCTCAGAACGTCCGGCTCGCCGCTCACCGTCACCGCCACGGTGAAAAACACCGGCAGCCGCGCGGGCGACGAGGTCGCGCAGCTCTATCTCGTGCCGCCGAAATCCGACGCTTCCCGTCCGCGGCTCATGCTGCGCGGATTCCAGCGCGTTCACTTGCGACCGGGCGAATCGAAACAGGTGCGTTTCACCGTGCCGGAGGATAAGCTTGCATTCTGGAACACCGCAGCGAAGCGATTCGAGGTACCACACGGCGAGTGGGGCGTGCGGCTTGGCGCCTCGTCGTCAGATATCCGTCTTCAGACGAAAGTCGCGCCGTGAAAACGCCCGCAGTTTTTTCTACGGAGGACCGTCGGTGGGGGGTAATAGGATCGGGCGACAGCCCCAGACCTGGCGACTTTTCGCCGTGTTGGCGCCGGGGGCGACACGCCGTGTTTTCTAGGGCCACTTTTCCGCTGGTGCGACCAATCGGTTATTGAGATGCCCACCGAACCGACTGACGACCGCTTCATCACCGTCCTGCTGGCCAACCAGAGCAGGGTGTACCGCTTCTTGTTCACCTTCGTGCCACGGCGCGAGGATGTCGAGGATTTGTTTCAGCAGACTTGCCTCACGCTGTGGCAAGAGCGGGCGAAATTCGACCCGGAAAAGGGCGAGTTTGCGAGTTGGGCCTGCGCGATCGCGGGCCAGGCGGAACGCGAAGCGCTCGAATGCGAGTTGCTCACCAGCGCGGAGACGCGGAGGTTCTTCCTCTCCTATCTGGAACTGCACGCCGGTCTGGCCTGGCAGTTTCGCGGGCTCGAGTGCGAGTTGCCCGATCTCCGCGAAGTGGTCCGCCAGACGCTACGAGGGCGGTGGCGGACGGGCGGGAAGTGCGTGTGTCCGAGAGCGTCGGGAGAGGCTGTTGGAGACTCGAGAGCGGATTGGTTTCGCTCGAAGAAATTGACGGCGTTGAACTGCTCGTCGAAGGACCGGCGATCGCCTAACCTGAAGACCTTCATCGGCATCGAGAGCCATCAGCGGATTCTCGATCGCCTCGTCGCCGGTGACGTCGCCGCAGCCACAGCCGAACTGCAGAAGCATATCGAAAGCCACAAGGAGCGAAGTTGATGAGACGTCGCATGACTCGTTTGACCGCGTGCCCAACGACACGGCTGAAGAAGTCGTTTAACGCCTGGCGCGGTCGGCCAGGGTTCACGCTCGCGGTGTTGGCGTGCCTCACTCTCATCGCGGCCGCGGCCGAGAGTGAGGACGATCTCGGGCAGTCGTATGTCGGGCAAATCCACCCGCTGCTCGTCAAGGCTTGCGGGGACTGCCACGGGAAGGAACCCATCGACAACGATCTCGATCTCACGAGCTTCGGGTCTGCCCAGGCGATCCTCGCCAAGCCCAAGGTGCTCGGTGACGTCGCCGAGCGGTTGCGTCTGGGCGACATGCCGCCGAAGGACGCGCCGCAGCCGAGCGAGGCCGAGCGGAAACAACTGCTGGGCTGGATCACGGCGGCGCTCGATGCGGAAGCCGCCGCGCGGGCCGGCGACCCCGGTCCGGTGACGCTGCGACGGCTGAGCAACGCCGAGTACGACAACGCGATCCGCGATCTCACCGGCGTCGACATGCGGCCGACGCGGGCTCGCGAGTTTCCCACCGACAGCGTCGGCGGCGAGGGGTTTGCGAACGTCGGCGACGCGATGCCGGTGACTCCCGAATTGGTCGAACGCTACCACCTGGCCGCTCGCGACGTTGCCGCGCGGGCCGTGCTGCTGCCCACGGGCTTTCGCTTCTCCCCGTCCACCGAGCGCCCGGATTGGACCGAGGAGGCTCTCAAATCGCTCCGCAGCTTTCACGCCCGCCATGCCGGCCCCAACGGTGAGCCGCCGCTGGCGGCGCATCTCGCGGCGACCCTGAAGCACCGTGATCGGCTCACCCGTGGCGGCCCCGCCGACATCGCCGCGGTTGCCGCCGAGGAAAAGCTCAACGCCACGTATCTGGCGGCACTCTGGGCAGGGCTTAGTCGCTCTGTACGACGGACTTCCAGTCCGTCGCAGCTTGTGATCGACGGACTGGAAGTCCGTCGTACTGGTAATTCTCCACTTGCCGATCGCCTTAGCGGCACGTCGACCTCGCCGGCGGAAGTCGATGGTCTGACGATTCAGTGGCAGGAGAAAGCGGCCCAGATTGAAACCGAGAAGCAACGGCGGCAGACGGCTTTCCAATCGGCCAAGCAGAAGATCGAGTCCCAGTGGGCCTCGTCGAAACGTGTCCTTGCGGAGTCCAAAGTCGCGGAAGCGGGCTCTGTTCCCTTCGAGTGCAGGGTCTCGGTTCAACGCGGCGAACTGCTCCTCTTGACCGTGCTTCCGAACGAAAACTACGGGGCCGACAGCACGCTCGTCGAATGGACGATCAGCGAAGCAACCGGCGATCAGCGAACCTGGAGCGTCTCCGATCTGGTGCCGCATCTGCTGAAGGGGAACCCCTGGTCGGACAAGCACGAGGCCCGTTGGAGCTTCCTGGAAACGACCTCCACTCCGGCGTTCCTCACCGAACGGCGCGACAGCAACGCGGGACGGCCCGAATTGAAATCGTGGAGCCTTGGTTCCGAACCGTCGGTCTTCGTGAACTCGGCTGCGGAACCAATCCAGGCCTGGACGGCATTGCCCGCGCGATCGTTCTTCGTGCATCCCGGACAGAAACGACCCGTGGCTGTCGCCTGGACGAGTCCGATCACTGGCGAGTTGGTCGTCGCGGGCCGAGTCGCCGATGCTCACCCAGCCGGTGGCGATGGGGTCTCGTTCGAGCTGTTGCATGTCGCGGCTCCGGACTTGGGGCAGGCACTGGCTGATCTGGGCAACGTGCCCGCGAGTCTGCCGTACGCCGGTCTGCCTCCCGACATGCTCGCCCTCGTGCGAGAAAAATGGCGAGCGGCCACCACTGATCCGGCACCGGTCCTGGCGGTGATCAAGGCCATGCAGGACCAGTTGTTCCAAGGCAACTACGGGAAGAATGCGGCCATGGCGGTCGGCAACGGCTTTCCCGCGTGGGAGGATCTGCGTCGCGTGGTCGCCCGAGAGCGAGTCCAGGGTGCCGCCCGTGAGCCGCTCTTCCGGATGATCGCGTTGCCAGCCCAGCCCGACACGTTCGTGGTCTGGGACCGGCTGCGGCTGGAAGGTGGTGACGGGCCGCCGCTGGTATTTGCGGAGCATCCAGAACTCGGGGCGGCCGTCGAACTGGCCTCCGGACTCGAATTCGGCCAGCACCCGCAGGGGCGGCCAGTGCCCAAGTCCGCTCTGGTGACGGCTGCCGGTGCCGAGATCGTCATCGATCTGAAGAACCTGTCGGCAGAGCTGCAGAAGGCGCTCACGCTGCCTCGATTCCTCCGCGCCGACGTGAGCCTCGATGAAGCCAGTCCGGAAACGGCCTCCGTCCAGGTTTTCCTGATCGCTGCCACGGGCGGCGGCGGGAGATTGGCCGAGCCGGTGGCCAAAGCGACGCCGGGCGACCCGCTGGCCGCGCAGATCGTACATCCGCGCGTCGCCGCCGAGCGAGCCCGGCCGGCTGCGGAATTTCGCGCGTTGTTCCCACCGGCGGTTCTCTTTCAACCGATCATCCCTCGAGACGCCCAGGGGAGCGTGTTCCTGTACCGCCGCGAGGACGAGCCGTTGCGTCGGCTCCTGCTCGACGACGCGGGCCGGTCGGAGATCGACCGGCTGTGGAGCGAACTGGAGTTTGTGAGCGAGCAAGCGCTCGCCACCCCCATCGCCTATGAGGGACTCGTGCAATACTACCGCAAACCGAACGACGGCGCGCGGATCATGTTCTTCTACATCCAACTGTTCGAGGAACAGATCAGACGGGAGGAGAAAGCCTTCCTCGCGACCCAGGTTGCCGCAGAACCGGAGCACCTCGAGGCGCTGCTCGCTTTCGCCGCTCGAGCCTGGCGCCGTCCGCTCGCCGCCGTCGAACGCGAGGCGATTCTCGCGTCCTACCGCGCCGACCGGAAAGACGGCGTGAAGCACGATCCGGCGTTCCGCGCCGCACTGGCCCGCGTCCTCTCGTCGCCGTGGTTCCTCTACCGGGTCGAACAGCCGGCGTCGGGGCCGCGTTGGCAGCCGGTCTCGGGCGAAGAACTGGCGACTCGGCTGAGCTTCCTCCTCTGGGATTCGATCCCCGACGACGAGCTGCGAGCGAAGGCCGCGCGTCTCCACGAGCCTGCGGTCATGGAGGAGCAACTGCGCCGCATGCTGAAGGACGGCCGGATGCGAGGCATGGCCGAAGAGTTCGGTGCCCGCTGGCTCGGCGTGCGGGACTTCGTCGCCAATCACGGCCGCAGCCTGAAGCACTTTCCCGAATTCACGCCGGACTTGCGAGACGCGTTGGCCGAAGAGCCGGTGCGGTTCTTCGAGGACCTGCTGGTGAACGACCGCCCGGTCGCCGACGTGATCGCCGCCGACGCGGTGGTCATCAACGATGTCCTCGCCAAGCATTATGGCATCCCCGGCGTGACCGGACCGGAGTGGCGGCGGGTCGAAAATGTCTCCGCCTACGGGCGCGGCGGGTTCCTCGGTTTCGGCGCGGCGATCGCCAAGCACTCGGCCGCCGCGCGGACGAGTCCGATCAAACGTGGAGCGTGGCTGGTGCAGATGCTCGGCGAGCGGCTGCCCAAAGTCCCGCCCGACGTGCCGCCGCTGCCCGAGACGCTCCCCGCCGGGCTCAGCGTCCGCGAGATCACCGAGCGTCACCGTCAGGATCCCAAGTGTGCCGGTTGCCACGAACGCATCGATCCGTACGGCATGGCGATGGAGCGGTTCGACGCCATCGGTCGGCTGCGGCTCGCCAGCGAATTGAAGCCGGGCGACACCACGGGAACGCTCCGCGATGGCACCGAGATCGACGACATCGCCGGTTTGCGGAACTACTTCGCTGGACCGCGCCGCGAGGACCTCTTGCGGTCACTCGCCCGCAAGCTGACGGGTTACGCGCTGGGCCGCGCCGTGATGACGTCGGACCGCAAGCTGGTGGACGAAGTGACCAAGACGATGGCCAGCGGTGGTCGCTGGTCGGACGCCCTGCTCGTCATTGTTCGCAGCGAGCAGTTTCGCTGCATTCGACCGGCGACCACCGTCGCCGCCACGCCACCGCCCTAAAGCGGTGCCGCCGAAACCAAGAGGTACGACGGACTTCCAGTCCGTCGCACTGATCGACGGACTGGAAGTCCATCGCACTGATCGACGGACTGGAAGTCCGTCGCACTAATCGACGGACTGGAAGTCCGTCGTACAAATCAACGAGGCCAATGGACCCAGAGGGATCAAGATGGCTGTCGAGACCTTCAACAAGCCAGCGCCGCCGAATTTTCGGGGACTGCATCCAGATCTCCCGATCCGCATGTATCGCCGACACCTGCCGCATTGGAGACAGGACGGTGCGACTTACGCCGTCGCGTTTCGTCAAGTGGATTCGATTCCGCAGGCACAGCTCCAGGCGCTCCAACGTTGGCGAGCAATCTGGGAGCAACAGCACCCGGAACCACGCACTGAGAGCGAATGGAAACAGTTCGCGCAGGAGATCACAAACAAGACCGAGCGATGGATGGATGAAGGCTATGGCTCGTGTGTGTTTCGCGAGTCCAAGTTCTCCAAAATGATGTCGAATTCACTCCTGCACTTTCAGAACCAGCGTCACTTCACTTCGTGTTTCGTGGTGATGCCAAACCACGTTCATGCGGTGATTCGACCGATGACTGGCTTTGAGCTGGAAGACTGTTTGCAGCGAATCAAGCAATACGTTTCACTGCATGTGAACAAGGACCTAAAACAAGAGGGAGCCCTCTGGGAAGAAGAAAGCTACGACCGTATCGTTCGTGATGAAGAGCATCTTTGGAACGTCGTGCAATACATTGGACGGAATCCCAAGAAAGCGGGGATCCCGGTCGCTCAATGGGTGCGATGGATTCATCCGGACTGGCAGGCTGCCGGTTGGGATTTCCTCGACGAATAGTTACGTACGACTAATTGTGTACGACGGACTTCCAGTCCGTCGCGCCGATCGACGGACTGGAAGTCCGTCGTACTGATCGACGGACTGGAAGTCCGTCGTACCGATCAACGGACTGGAAGTCCGTCGCGCCGATCAACGGACTGGAAGTCCGTCGCGCCGATCGACGGACTGGAAGTCCGTCGTACTGATCAACGGACTGGAAGTCCGTCGTACAAAGATCTGACCCTCGTTCAACATACAACCCCAGACCCAAATTGAAACGACACGCAACCGAAAGGATAGATCCCATGCCCACCACATCCGCTTCGACCTTCTCGCGACGCACGCTTTTGCGCGGACTCGGCGTATCGATGGCTCTGCCCTGGCTCGAATCGCTGCCGTCCGCCTTGGCAGCCACTGACGCCGCCAATCAGCCGCCAACTCGCACGCTCGTCACCTTCACCGGCATGGGCTTCCACTCGCAGCACTGGTGGGCCAAGGGCGAGGGCGCTGCCATGGAACTTGGCCCGTGCCTGAAGCCCCTGGAGCCATGGAAGGAGCGATTGGTCTTCCTCCGCGGCCTGTGGAACGAGCAAGCCAACAACGGCGTCATCCACTGCATGCAGACGGGGAACATGCTCAGCGGGGCTCCGATGTCAAAGACCGAAGTCCGCACGGGCGTCAGCTTCGATCAAGTGATGGCCCAGCGGATCGGCGACCGCACGCGAATCCCCTCGCTGGTGCTGGGCTGCGAGGACGCGATCCCCGGCCTGCAGGACGGGCATCCCTTGCTCTACAGCTCGCACATCTCGTGGAGTTCGGAGGTGTCGCCGACCTGGACCGAGACGCGGCCGGCGTTGGCGTTCGACCAGCTCTTCCGCACCGACCGCAACCGCGGCGACCGTCGCGTGGTCGATGCGGTGCTTGAAGACGCCAAGTCACTGCGTCAGCGGCTCTCCCTCTCCGATCGTCAGCGGTTCGAGGAGTATCTCTCCAGCGTCCACGAGATCGAAGGTCGCATCGAACGAGCCGACAAGCAGCGCGATGCCAACGGTTGGCAGCCGACTGTTGCCGCACCCGATCGCCCGCGGCCCGCCGACGGGATTCCCGCCGACATTCCGGAGTATTGGCGGCTGATGAACGACATCGTGCTGCTCGCTTTCCGCACCGACACCACCCGGATCGCGACCCTCAAGTATTGCAACGACGGCTCCGCCGAAACTCACGCGCACTGCGGCGCCAAAGATCAGCATCACCAGATGACCCACACCCAGCCGCCCGAACTCATCCCACTCAACCAGTTCTTCATGTCGCAGCTTGCCTATCTCTGCGAGCGGATGTCGGAGGTCAAGGAGGGGGACCGCACGCTGCTCGACAACACCGCAATCATGCACTGTTCGAGCATGTTGCACGGCAACCATGACTCGAAGCAGTTGCCGATCATTCTGCTCGGTGGCGCGGGCGGCAAGCTCCGCGGCGGCCGCGTGCTCGACTACCTCGATGCTCCCAACCGCCGCATGTGCAGCCTGTTCCTCAGCCTGATGGAGTGGGGCGGCCTGGAACTCGACCGCTTCGGCGACTCCAACGAACGGCTGACGGGCATCTGATCGGTCCCGCGTTGAGGCGAGCGGCGAGTGGAAAACCATCAGTACGACGGACTTCCAGTCCGTCGATCACAAGCTGCGACGGACTGGAAGTCCGTCGTACAAGACGGCCTGGAAGTCCGTCGTACAAGACGGCCCGCTTATTGAATTGATGCGTCTGCACTTCAGACGGAAGAATCGATCATGCAACACGTGATTGGTTTCCCACGCGTTCAAGAAGCGCGGCCTGAAAGCGGAGCCTTCCTGGGCGACCGCCCGGTTTACGCCTTTACGTTGGCGCCGCGGGCCCGGCGGACATGATCACCGAACCGCCTGACGACCGCTTCATCACCCTCGTGCTGGCCAATCAAAGCAGGGTGACGGTGCTGAATCCGGACGTCCGCCAATGCCTCGTCCGTGAATCCGAATCAGGCAAAGAGACGAGAAATGAAACACACCTTCTCCGATGAGGAAGACGCCGAATGAAGCTATTTCTCCGAAAACTGCTCAACGCAGCGCCTTTGGCCGGACTACTACTGCTTCAAGCCGTAGGCGAGGGATACGCCATGAACGCGAACCTTGCCTGCCCCTAGCCGACGGTCCCGTCGCGCTGGCCTATGAACTGCCCGCCGACGGCTTCGTGACCCTCGTCATCGAGGACGCCAGCGGCCGCCGCGTGCGCAACCTCGTGGGCATGGCCCCCCGCGGCAAGGGCAGGCAGACCGATGCGTGCGATGGGCTGGATGAGGCGGGGAACCTCGCCGCGCCCGGATCGTATCGCTGGCGCGGACTCTTCCATCAGGGCATTGACCCCGTCTACGAGGCCAGCTACGGAACGGCCGGCATCCCGCCGTGGGACACGGCCGACAACACGGGCGCGTGGCTGAGCGACCACAACACGCCGACGGCCGTCGCGTGCGGGAAGGATAGGATCGTGCTGGCGGCGGGCGGCGCCGAGGCCGGGTGGGCGCTGATCGGCACGGACTACAACGGCCGTAAGAAGTGGGGCGAGCGTAAGTTCCAGGGGATCCGCTGCGTGGCGGTGGACGATACGCATCTGTACGCCGGCATGAACCCCTGGGACGCCAAGGAGTCGCGCATCGGACGCCTGGAACTCAAGTCGGCCAAGTACGCGCCGTTCGAGACTCAACCGGGACCGCTGCTGATGCTGCCGCCAGCGAAGGAAGGCGAAAAGGCGACGGTCACCGGCATCGCCGTGGTCGGGGATCGGCTGGCGGTCGCGCTGGCCGGTCACGCTGGCCGGTCACGACGTCGTGCGTTTCTTCGACAAGAGAACCGCGCAGACCGCTCGGGAAGCTCTTCGCGCTGTACTCGAACATGGGCCGGCTCTACGTGTTCACCATGGACGGGTTGCTTGCCGCCATGGTCTTCCAGGACTGCCGCATCGGGCCGGAAACCTGGCCGAATGAAGCCAATCGCGGCGCCCCGCTCGGCGGCGTGACGATGGGCGGCGAATGGTTCGGCGGCTGCTTCTTCAAGGCCGATCAGACCGGCCAGTACTACCTCATCGCGGGCGGAACGTCGTACAACCTGATCCGGCTCGGGGGACTCGACAAACTCCAGCCGCTCGCGGGCGGGAAGGTCGAGTTTGCGGCGGAGCAGTTGCTCGCGGCCGAGAAGCTCGTGCAGCAGCGCGCCGCCCAGGCGGCCGCCAAGAACGCCCTCAAGATCACGACGCTCAAGGCGCCCGTCACCGTGGACGCCAAGCTGGACGAGTTCCCCAAGGAGTCGTGGGTAGAATGGTCGGGGGGACAATACAAACTCCGCGGCGCCCTGGCCGTGGACGCGACCAACCTGTACGCCGCCTGGGAGGTCCGTGGCGACGCCAACCCCATGGTCAATGGCGGGAAGGACTTCACCCACCTGTTCGTCACCGGCGACTCGGTGGACCTGCAACTCGGCACGGATCCCGGGGCCGACCCGAAGCGCACCGAGCCGGCCCTCGGCGACCTGCGCCTGCTCGTCAGCGTCATGGACGACAAGCCCGTGGTGGTCCTGTACCGCTGGAAGACTGCCGAAGCGGACAAGAAGCCGGTGGTCTTCGAGAGCCCGTGGCGGAAGCACGCGGTGGACTCGGTGACGCTGCTGGCCGACGCAAAGGCGGCCATCCAGCGCGGCGGGGATTCCTATACCATCGAGCTGTGCGTCCCCCTTGCCGCGCTGGGCTTCAAGCCCGAAGCTGGGAAAGACTACCAGGCGGACCTCGGCGCGGTCTTCTCGGACGCCACCGGAACGAATCGGGCCGCGCGCGTGTACTGGTCCAACAAGGCCACTAGCCTGGTCAACGACGTCCCCGGCGAGATCATGCCGACGCCGAATCTCTGGGGCGTCGCACGGTTCACGGACTGAAACAAGACCGGAGATCGTCAGTCACGACCACGTCGGCACCCGCCCGGATGGCGGTGGCCAAAACGTGGCGGTCATCAGGATCGGGCAAGTTGATCGCCGGGATCAGGTCCTCGTATCCGGTAACAGGGCAGTCGCGCAATTAGGCGTTCATCAGTTGGCGCGTACGTTCCAATTGCTCTCGTCGCAGATCGGGCCGATGCTCCAGTACGTTACGAATCCACTCGTCGTGGATCCAGTCCGTCCACTTCGCGCGGAACAGATCGGTGAGCGCCAGATGCATGAGCAGGTTGGGGGCACCGGAGGAATTGCCAAGTTCGCGACGCCACGCGGCATCGCCGATTAGGTCATGATGACGTTGGGAGGCGAATCGCCCGCTGTGCTGCAATATTCGCGTTCATGTCGCTGGAAGACTGACCGCCGAAATGCCGGCAACCACGCGAAGTCTCGAATCTGTCGTCTGCTCTGGTCGTCGTGTTAAAATAGGCGGATGATCTTCAGTGTCAACGCAGACACTTCCATCGAAAGAGAATGGATGCAACGGACTGGACGGCTGCTCGCATGACAGCCCGACGATCACTTGCGCGGGAGGATTCGTCCGATGGCCGGCTACAGGGAGTTATCGAAACGCCTAGCAGCTTGGACGGGCACGATTGGCGGATTCTCGCGGAAACTGGACAGGGAGAACACTTCCTACATCAGTTTTTCCAAAGTTGTCTCGGTCGAATTCTGTTCATATCGGTATCTGCTTGAGTACGTAAAGCGAAGAAGGCTGCGTCCCCCTCCCGCCTACTTCGCTAACGGACAGGCGTTTCATGAAACAGCGGCCCGGATGTACCGTGGCTTGTCGCGGGGCATGTCGCCCGACGAGACGGATCTGCTTCAGTTCCTGGCGCGCCGCGCGACCCCGCCAGCCATTGAGCTGGAGAATGCTGTACGGGTTGCGGCTCAGAACATCCATCAAGGCTGGGAAGTGGTTGGTGTGGAGGAGCCATTTGTCATCTCGCTCGGACGCGCTCTGCCGCCATGCATCGGCGTCGCCGACCTAATCCTGCGTCGAGGCCGCACTTTCGCGGTGGTAGATCACAAGACAGGCAGGAGATTCTCCGGCGCAGATGAACTCCAGTTGGTCCTCTACCGCGAGCATGTGCGGCGACGATACGGCGCGAGTCGCTGTTTGACGATCGTTGACGAGTACCGGTGGGTGAGCGACTTGACCAAGATCAGAAAGCCTGCCTTCCAGAGACAGGTTGTCCAACTTCGACGGAATGCATGGTCCCAGGCAATTCAGCGGATCGCGAACGCGTGGAGTGAGATCCGGGAGATCGAGAAGAGCGGCGAGGCGTACGGGTGGGGCGAGTGTTTCCGATGCCCGTACAAGGGGATTTGTCCCAAGGCATCGATTGGTTTCACTTGGTGGTAGTCCAACCGGTTTCGGAGCGGAGAGCGGACGTCTCCGACGAGCGACAGGATTCTCCAGTTCGTCTCGTTCGAAGACGCTCGGACGGTGGCCGTGATTTGTGTGAGGTCTTCTCGCTTGAATTATGGCTGGCGAGTCCCAGGCACGGCAGTGCGTCACCGCCGACCGGCAAACCGCGGGCGGCGTCTCGAGTTCTTTCGGGGAAGCTTCTTCGGTTTGCGGAATTACCGCCGACAATTCCGTGAACGATTGCTCGATAAAGAACACGTTAGGAGTCATTTCCCGGGAACCGGCCATCCGGGTGCTTCGCACAAATAACTCCCGACAGCTTCTTCTCGACCGTTGCTTAGCCGTGATTCCAGCCCGCATCCTGCTGCTACCGCCGCATGGCGGACTTTGATAGACTCTTGTGGGCGTCGCCGGCAATTCGGAGAGGGCGACCAGAAGATGACCAAGCTGGCGGCGAACCAACTGCCAAAGTCGCCTGCTCTGGATTGATCCGATCCACCAGGAGCCGTAGCTGGCGAAGACACAGAGGAGTCGTGAATGGACGGGAACATCGCGTCTTTACATGCGGCGAACGCCAGGTGGTTCAGCCATGTCTGACCCGGCGGCATTGTTTCTGACGAGGCCCGACGATTGGCACGTACACGTGCGAGACGGGGAGATGCTGCGGCGGGTAGTTCCCGCGACCGCGCGGCAGTTCGCCCGCGCGATCATCATGCCGAATCTGGTTCCGCCAGTTGCTACCACCGAACTCGCCCGCCAGTATCGCGAACGGATTCTCGCGGCCGTGCCGTCCGGTGCGAGCTTCGAACCGCTGATGACGCTATACCTCACGGAGAACATGTCGCCAGATGAGGTCGCTGAGGCGAAAGCCAGCGGCATGGTGCATGGCGTCAAGTGGTATCCGGCGGGAGCCACCACACATTCGCAATTCGGGGTCGAGAACATTTCGCGGTGCGATGCGGTCGTGGCGGCGATGGAAGAACATGACTTGCCGTTGCTGGTGCATGCGGAAACTCCTGAGTTTGACGTCGATGTGTTCGATCGCGAAGCCGTGTTCATCGATCGGCACCTCGTGCCGCTCGTCGCACGTTTTCCGAGGCTGCGGCTGGTGGTCGAGCACCTGACGACGCGCCACGGCGTGCAGTTCGTCCGCGACGCGTCGGCACGCGTGGCGGGCACGATTACGGTGCATCATCTCTTGCTGAATCGTAATGCCTTGTTCGCCGGCGGGCTCCGTCCGCATTCCTTCTGCCTGCCCGTTTTGAAACGCGAAGAGCATCGGCTCGCGCTGGTCGAGGCGGCGACAGGCGGTAATCCGCGGTACTTCCTCGGAACTGACAGCGCGCCGCACCGCCGCCGCGACAAGGAAGCGGCTTGCGGCTGCGCCGGAGTTTTCACAGCACACGCGGCGATCGAATTGTATGCCGAAGTCTTCGAAAGCGCCGGCGCGTTGGAGCGGCTCGATGCATTCGCCAGTTTTCATGGTCCGGATTTCTACGGCCTGCCGCGGAATACGCAGCGAATCCGATTGGAGAAGCATCCTTGGCGCGTCCCTGACTGCCTGGGGAATGGCGACGACGCCATTGTGCCGTTTCGAGCCGGCGAACTCGTGAAGTGGCGGTTGGTCGTGGAAGAACGCTCCGCGCCAGCCCGCGTACCGTCCGAATCGACCGCCCGTTTCCAGTGTCGTCAGGAACCATCGTCGTAGCGAGGAGTGAGATGGCTGGTGGACTATTGATGCTGTTGGACGACATTGCCTCCGTCCTTGACGACGTGGCGACGCTCACCAAGGTTGCGGCTAAGAAGACGGCTGGAATTCTTGGAGACGACTTGGCGCTGAATGCCCAACAGGTAACGGGGGTTCAGTCGAATCGCGAACTGCCGGTCGTCTGGGCCGTGGCGAAAGGCTCGCTCGTCAACAAGGCGATTCTCGTGCCCGCTGCGTTGCTGTTCAGTGCCATCGCGGCCTGGGCGATCAGGCCCCTGATGATGGTCGGCGGAGCGTACTTGTGTTTCGAGGGCTGCGAGAAGCTGGTCCACAAGTTCCTGCATCCTGAGGAGGATGCCAAACATCGGCAGGAACATCAGACACATCTCGCTTCACCGGAAATCGACATTGCGGCCGCGGAAAGGACCAAGGTATTCGGCGCGGTGCGGACGGACTTCATTCTGTCGGCGGAAATCATCGTCATTACGTTGGGCACGGTCGCCGGCAGTCCTTGGATGACACAGTTGATTGTGCTGGTGTCGGTCGGATTGTTGATGACCGTCTGCGTGTACGGCTTGGTGGCCGCGATTGTCAAGCTCGACGATTTGGGTTTGCGGCTGACGAGCACGCCAAGCGAGCGGCGGTTCTCGGGTCTGCGGATTCGAGCTGGTCGAGCGATCGTCTCCGCCTCTCCGTATCTGATGAAGTTGCTGTCCATCGCGGGCACGGCGGCGATGTTTTTGGTAGGTGGAGGCATTCTGGCGCATGAGATTTCTTTCTTGCACCATGTTCTCGAAGGCCTGAAACTCGGGCAGGACGGGACCGGATTTCTCGGCGGTGTGTTGGGCTGGACGATCGAAGCGGCGGCTCATGCCGTGATTGGAGTCCTGATCGGCCTGGCGGTCTTGCTGGTTGTCAACGCAGTTAAGAAATGTATGTCGGCAGCTCGGGCAGAAAGCTCTTCGGTCGCTGGAGACAGGCTATCAGGATGAGCATACGTATCGTGTCTAGCGTCAATGCGTTGTGCTGCCCCGCGACAACTAGAGCAACCGAGACGCGGGGGCGTGCTAGCCCGGATTATTCAGTGCGCCGTGAAACTGCGGCGGTTTACAGTGGATGCAAGACCCACCCGGCAACTGGGTCGCTCCAGCCGGAAGCAGTCGGAGTGGCCGAAAAGGAATTTGGTTACAGGAGCATTCCGATGTCAAAGGGTCCGTAAGGGATTCAGCGAGCGAGCAGGCCGGAACGCGAGTGAATGCCGAGCAGGCCTCGAAACGGGCAATGTGGGAGCTGACTCGCCTGAATTACGGGGAAGGCCGCAGTCGACTGGATGAAGCCCGGAGGGCGTGAGCGATCAAACCCAGTCGGTTCCACCGGGGTAGTGGCGCTGGCATGCCGCAAGAGGAAACCGCAAGCGCAACACGGGAGGCTCACCACCGTCGACAGCACCGGCGCCGATGCGGTCGATGCCTTGGCCCGCGACTTGGCACGACAGGGAATCGGCTTGGTGCTGGCCGGTTTTCGCACCGACTCGCGGCGCATGCTCGAACGAGCCGGCGCGATGGAAGCGATCGGTCCGGACGCCGTCTATCCGACGTTGAACGCTGCCACAGACGCCTTCCCGGAAAGTCAGGGAGGGGGCCAAGACACGCGATCCATGAAAGAGTAATCCCAAAAGGAGAAGAGTGATGAATGAACGAATCGGAATCGTCACCGGCGGAGGCGATTGCCCGGGGCTGAACGCAGTGATCCGTGCGGTGGCCAAAGCGGCTGCCAAGCGGGGCTGGGAGTCAATCGGCTTTCTGGGCGGCTACGAGGGCATCTTGGAGCCGCAACGCTACATCGAACTCGATTACCAGAAGCTCGGCTCGTTGCTGACCCGCGGCGGGACCATTCTGGGCACCGCCAACCGCGGTCGTTTTTCGGCCAAAGTGGGCCACGGCGAGACGCGCCGTCTCCCCCAGGAGTTGATCGACGGCGTAAAGGCAGGGATGCAGAAATTGAACATTCGGGGCTTGGTCAGCATCGGTGGCGACGGATCGCTGAGCATCGGCCAGCAATTGTTCGAAGGCGGCGTTCCTCTGGTGGGCGTGCCCAAGACGATCGACAACGATCTGGAAGGCACGATGATGACCTTCGGTTTCGACTCCGCGGTGGCTTGCGCCACCGACGCGCTCGACCGGCTGCACACTACGGCCGAGAGCCACAACCGGGTGATGGTGCTGGAAGTCATGGGCCGTTACGCGGGCTGGATCGCCCTGTACGCGGGCGTCGCTGGCGGCGCCGACGTGATCCTGATTCCGGAGATCCCCTTCACCTACGACAGCATCTGCGCGAAGATCCAAAAGCGCGAGCAAGCCGAGAAACACTTTACTCTGGTCATCGTTGCCGAAGGTGCCCGCGTGGAGGGCGGCGAGTTTGTCACGGCCGCGGACCAAGTTGCCAACCGCGAAGCCCGGCTGGGCGGCATCGCCCACGTGGTAGCCGCGGAAATCGAGAAACGCACCGACAAGGAGGCGCGAGCCTGCGTCCTGGGCCATTTGCAGCGGGGAGGCAGCCCCACGAACTTCGACCGCGCCCTGTGCTCGATCTTTGGCGCCGAGGCCGTGGAGCTGATAGCGGCCGGCAAGTACGGGCAAATGGTGGCGTTCCAGGGCACCGGCGTCGGCGCCGTGAAAATCACCGAAGCCGTGGGACGTTTGAAGACCGTGCCGCCTGACGGCGGTCTCGTGCGGACAGCCCGCGCGTTGGGGATTTGCCTCGGGGACTAGCGGATCGCGGAAGTCGGCGCGGAATCATGCGGCGGTGCGGAGGCGGCGTCAGCCGCACCCCGGCTTCGACCGCTTCAGGATCTGCCATCCCCGAACCAACAGACAGTACTGGCCAGCGCCGCCCCAAGCGATCAGCAGCCAAGTCAGGCACTGACCGGCGAACACCCACGCTCTCACCCGGCCCCGCCAGTGATCGAGTCGCTGCCTGGTTTCGTCGAGCCGTACCCGGAATGCAGCGAGTTGATCTTGCACGACGTCCAGCTTGGAAATGACGGCGAGCAGAAGCTTCGTGATCTGCGCGAAGTTGACGTCGACGTCTCGCTTCCGGCGAATGTCGTCCAGAAGCCGTTGAACCTCCGCCAGACGTTCCGCGGCATTGGCCAGCGATTCACTTGTCGCGCGGATGGTCGCCAACAGTTCGGACGAGGCCTGCCGGTCCACGTGTGGTTCCGCGGCCGCAGAATCGACGGTAGCAAGCAACTGCTCGATCAGTTCGGCACTCGCGGCCGATACCTGGACCAGACCGTCAGCGCGTTCCAGCGCCGCCGCCAACCGAAGTTCCAGGTTGTCGACCTCGGGCATGGCCATCAGCCGATCGGCGATCATGTCCTTGGCCGAGTCCCGCAGCAGTTCCTGGAACTGGTCGACCAACCCCCGTGTCTCGGCGACCACATCGCGGGTCTGGGCCGCGCGCCGGTCAAGCTGAACGACCAGTTGGTCGGCTTGGCCAAACACCTGCGAGTTGACGTACTGCAAACGTGATCCGAGAACCCAGACGCCGGCGGCTCCGGCTAGACAGACGGCGACGCCCACGAAGCCCAACACGACCAAGCCAATCCCGGCCAGACGTTTGACGATGCGCATGGTAGATGTTCAGCGTACCTTGACACCCTTGACGGCCTGTCCCCGACCATCGAGGAAGACCAGGGCAGTCCTCACCCAGACTGCAGCACGCTATTCTGACTAAGCATCGTTCGAGAAACAACTGTCGCCTCGTCAATGTGGCCATCACACTCCGTGGGATGATCAGCAATAAACACTGGACAGTTGTTTCTCGAACGATGCTTAGTTCACCGCTATCGGTCAAGAACGAACACCTCGGTCCGGACGCTGGTGGAAAGCTGCCCGGCGGATGTTTAGAATCCAGGTGTGTCGTCCGAACCTTACCCAAGCCTGTCACCAAGCCGAGGTCGAAATGTCCGTAAGAGGATTTACCACCACCTTCTTCGTATCCGCCATTCTCAGTTTCGTCTTGATCGTACCGGCCGATTCCGCCGAAAATGCGGGGGGCGTTCCGGTCGTCGATGCCCAGTTCCCGGGCGGAAACGTCGTCGTTGAGCGGATCGAAGGCGACCGAGTGGAACTGCGGCCCGATCTGCGCGATACGCTGGGCTGGTGGTTCTACTGGAATTTTCGCGTGCGGGGGGCGGCGGGACGGACGCTGACGTTCCAATTCACGGGACAAAATCCGATCGGGGTGCGCGGGCCGGCGGTCAGCACGGACCAAGGCCGGTCGTGGTCGTGGCTCGGCGCCGACCGCGTCCAAAACGCGGCGTTTGATTATGCGTTCGGAGCGGACGACGACGAGGTGCGATTCTGTTTCGCGATGCCGTACCAGGAAGAGCATTTCCAGCAATTCCTGGCGGCCTATCGGGATAATCGCGATCTAGCCGTCGAGGAACTGTGCAAGAGCCGCCAGGGGCGCAGTGTCGAGCGGTTGCATGTCGGGGACCGTGAGCGCGAGCCGAAGCACCGGATGTTCGTGACCGTGCGGCACCACGCCTGCGAATCGATGTCCAGCTACGTGCTCGAGGGACTGGTCGCCGCGGCGCTGGCCGATACGGAAGACGGCCGTTGGTTCCGTGAGAACGTACACTTGGTGGCGATCCCCTTCGTCGATAAAGACGGCGTGGAACAAGGCGACCAAGGCAAGAACCGCAAGCCGCGCGACCACAACCGGGACTACGTGGGCGAGAGCGTTCATCCGTCGGTGGCCGCCATCCGGTCGTTCGTGCCGGACTGGTCCCGCGGCCGGCTGGATGTCGCCTTGGACTTGCACTGTCCTTGGATCCGCGGGCAGTACAACGAGGTGATCTACATGGTCGGGAATTCCGATCCCGAAATGTGGCAGCGGCAGGTGGCGTTCGGCAAGGTCTTGGAAGAGGTTCAGCAAGGCCCGCTCAAGTATCGCGCTGCGGACAACCTGCCGTTCGGCCAAGCCTGGAACACCGGCGGCAACTACTCGCAAGGCATGAGCTTCTCGCGCTGGGCTTCGCAATTAGAAGGAATCGGCCTGGTGACCACGTTCGAGGTGCCCTACGCGAACGCCGCCGGGGGAACGGTCGACGCGGACAGCGCCCGCGCGTTTGGCCAGGATGTATTTCGGGCCGTGCGGCGGTATCTGACCCCAGCCCCGTAGAGACGCCGAATGCCGATTCCGGGCCACAAGTTGGGCGCACGCGGCGCAGTCGCCTTCGGCTTGCCGCTCAACGAAGAGGCGCACAGCGTACGGCCGAAGTTCCTAATCGTCAATCGTCGACGGGAACCGGTCGCCGTACTCGTCCAGTTTCCGCCGCAGGTCGGGGACGATCTCGGCGGGCAGGAAGCGGGCCAGCATCTCGTCGTTGGCCAGCGGGGTGATCTCCTTGATGAAGGAACTGGAAACGTGCGAGAATTCCTCGTCCGCCATCAGGAAGACCGTTTCGATGTCGGGGTCCAACTGGCGATTGGCCATCATCATGGTGAATTCCGCGGCGATATCGGTCAGCGGCCGAACGCCGCGGATCATCACGCGGGCGCCGCACTGCCGAACGAACTCGACGGCTAGTCCCGTGAACGTGCGGACCTCGACGTTGCCGCACATCGCCACGACGCGTCGCACTTGGGTCACCCGCTCGTCGCCGGTGAAGAGCGGCGTCTTTCTCGCGTTGACTCCCACTCCGACGATCAATCGGTCGAACAACCGCGAACTGCGGCGGATCACGTTCCAGTGCCCGAGAGTGATGGGATCGAACGATCCGGTGTAGACGGCAACTCTTTCCAAATGGCTCATGTCAGTTGACCTGCGAGAAAAAGTGGCGGGTGAGATGGTAGAACACGGGGGCGGCGAAGCACAGGGAATCGATGCGGTCCAGGACTCCGTGGTGGCCTTGCACCAGCGTTCCGTAGTCCTCCACGCCGCGGTCGCGTTTGATCGCCGACATCACCATGCTGCCCGCGAATCCCGTCGTGGCCACCACCATCGACATGCAAGCGGCCTGCCAGAACTGGAACGGCGTAGCCCACCAAAGCAGGGCGCCGACCAGCGTGGTGCTCATCACGCCGCCGAGCAGGCCTTCCCAGGTGCGCAAGGCGTTGATCTTGGGAGCGATCACTCGGCGTCCGGCAAGACGATTCCACACGTGCTGCAACACGTCTCCCAATTGCACGACCAGGATGAAGTAGAACAGCAGTCCGGCGTTCGCCAAGTGCGAACCGCGTTCGCCCCACGGAGCCCCCTGGGTCGTCAGCAACTCGAGATTCAACAGGGCCGGTGCGTAGCTCAGACAGTAGACGCAGATGAACAGGCCCGCCTGGATCTTGGCCGATCGCTCCAGGAATCGCTTCGGATCGTCGGACAGGGCGATTCTCGCGGGGATGAACAACAGTCCGTACACCGGGATCACGATGCTGTACAATTCGTAGAAATCGCGGTGCGGCACGTTGAACAAGGCGAAGTAGGTCTCGCGGCTGAGCCCGATCAGCAGGTAGTGCAGCGGCGTGAACACGAAGAACACCCAGAACAGCGCGCGGTGGTCGCCGCGGCGAGTGGGCGTCATGGTGATGAATTCGCGCAGCGCCCAGAACGAGATGCAGCCGAACAGGACCACGGTCGTGACGCGTCCCATCAGGAATCCGGCCACCAGGATCGCGCACATCAGCCACCACACGCGAATGCGGTGGTTGAACCGTTCGATCATGGCCGGATTCAGCGAATGTTCCGGGTAACGCTTCATCAGCCGACCAGCGACGTAGGCGATCACCAACAACCCAAGCACCACGCCCAACAGCCAGTACGTCTGCGTGTGAATCGCGTGTGGATCGCCGGGCGTTTGCGTCAGCCACAGCGACATCCACGCGGCCGCGCGGGAGAAGAGGTTGCCGGTCATCGTTTACAGGTCCCTCAGACGGCGCACGGCATTCCGAGCGCGGTTCAGGAAATCGATTTTCGATTCACCCGCTTCGAGCCAGATCGGCGATCCGATGCTAATGCAGCTCAACAGCGGAACGGGCAACACTTCTCCGCGCGGCAGGATTCGATTGAGGTTGTCCATGTAGACGGGAACCAATTCCAAGTCGGGGCGCTTCTTGCCCAAGTAATACAGGCCGCTCTTGAATTCGCCGACGTCGTCTCCGCTGCTGCGACTGCCTTCGGGAAACACGATCAAGGAATAGCGGGCACCCATCTCGCGGAGCATCATTTCCACCGGACTCTGATGCACCTTGATTTCGGTGCGGTCGATCAACAAGGCGTTGAACGACTTGGCGATGTGCCGCCGCACGGGGCCGCGATCCCAATAGTCCTTGGCGGCCACCGCCCGAGTCAGGGATTGCAGTTCACGGGGCAGGACCGACCACAGCACAATCGCGTCCAGGTGGCTCGTGTGATTGGCGAAATAGACCCGCTGGCAGGTGTCCGGTTGGCAGTCGATCCAGCGCACACTGGCACCGCTGAGCAGCTTGGCGATGCCTGAGAGCAAGGAAACCGTAACTGCCATCACCGACATCCCGTCTAAATCAGGGTTCGCGAAAAAGGCACAGAACCCCTTTGTGCGAAGCACCCTGAAGCCGTTCGGCGAACAGGGGCCTGTCCCCGGTTCGCGAACCGCCGCCAGGTTGTTCGTGCGGATGCCTATTCCATGATTATGTCGTCCACCGAGTGATTCGAGGGAATCATGGGCAGCACGTGCTCTTGATACGGAGTCTGCACATCCAGCACGAACGGTCCGTCGTACTCGATCATCTCCCGCAACGCTTCGGCCAAGTCTTCGCGGCGGCGAACCGTCGCCGCCCCGCAGCCGTACCCCTTGGCAATCTGCACGAAGTCCGGATAGCGTTCGGTCGCGTAGATGTCGTCACCGCGTCCCTTCGCCTCGGCGTGATGGATCGGCCCGAGGTAGGTGTGAGCCCGGTTGCCCGCCATGAAACGGTCTTCCCACTGGACCACCATGCCCAAGTGCTGGTTGTTCAACAACAGCACCTTGACAGGCAGGTTCTCGCAGTAGCACGTGGCCAGTTCCTGGATGTTCATCTGGAAACTGCCGTCGCCGTCGATGTCGATCACCAGTGCGTCCGGATGCGCCGCTTGCGCGCCCATCGCCGCCGGCAAACCGAATCCCATCGTACCCAGCCCCGAACTGGACAGCCAGCGGCGAGGATTCTGGAACTTGAAGAACTGGGCGCCCCACATCTGGTGCTGGCCGACGCCGACGGCGACCACGGTCTCGCGGTCCGCAGTCATCTCGGAGAGCGTTCGGATTGCGTGCTGCTGCAGAATGCCCTCGAATTCCTGGTTGTACTTGAACGGATAATCCCGCTTCCACTGCTGAACCTGCTCGACCCACGGAGCGATCTCCGGCTTCGGCTCGACATACTGGTTCAGTTCGCGCAGCGCATACTTGATTTCGCTGACGATCGGAAAATGGGCCGGCTTGTTCTTGTTCAGTTCCGACGGATCGACATCGATATGCACGATCTTGGCATGTTTGGCAAACGCTTCCAACTTGCCCGTCACCCGGTCGTCAAAGCGTACGCCGAACGCCAGCAGCAGATCGCAGTCGCGCACGGCCCAGTTCGAGTACACGCTGCCATGCATGCCGAGCATGTCCAGCGACAACGGGTCATTGGCCGGGAATGCCCCCAGTCCCATCAGAGTCATCGTCACGGGGATGCCCGTGATGCGGACGAACTCCCGCAGTTCCTCGCTGGCGTTGGCCGAGATCACTCCGCCGCCACAGTAGATCAGCGGGCGTTTCGCCATCTTGATCGCAGCGACCACCTGGTTGATCTGTTCCGGCTTAGCGGTTGGCGACACCGCATGCCCGTAGCCGGGCAGATTCATCGGCGCATTCCAGTCCGCCTCGACCTTCTCCAACTGAACGTCCTTCGGCAGATCGACCAGCACCGGTCCAGGCCGCCCAGTCGTCGCGATGTAGAACGCCTCTTTCATCACACGCGGCAAATCGGCGACGTCCGTCACCAGATAGTGATGCTTCGTAATGCCCCGGCACACCTCGACAATCGGTGTTTCCTGGAAGGCGTCCGAGCCGATGGCCGCTGTGGTGACCTGCCCCGTGATGGCAATGATCGGCACGCTGTCCAACTTGGCGTCGGCCAACCCCGTGACCAAGTTCGTAGCACCCGGGCCGCTGGTCGCCATGCATACCCCCGGACGCCCGGTAGAACGCGCATAACCTTGGGCCGCAAAGGTTCCCCCTTGTTCGTGGCGAGGCAGGATCGTGCGGATCTTGTCGGAAAAACGGGTCAATGCTTGGTGCAGCGGCATGCTCGCACCACCCGGATAGGCGAAAAGCACTTCGACGCCATGTCGTACCAGCGACTGGACGAGAATATCGGCACCACTCATCAACTTATGCTCGGTCGCCTGTTTCGGCGCGGCCATTCGATGTCTCCCTGGGAACTTGAACTACCATTTGTCGAACGATTGCTGAAGCAACGGCAAAGCTCAATAGTCTAGGCTGCCAAGCGTTTAAGTTCAAGGAACGACGCGCAAAATATGCTCGGGCTTGGCTGCTCGAGAATCGAACTGGCATCGGCCCGATGCCGCGAAAGAGCTTCGAATTTGGTCATCCAGGAAGTGCCCATCGGAGTGGAAAATCACCTTTGGATTGGTGACTTGCTCGCGACAAGCCTCAATCGCCAAGAAGCGAACCACATTCCCCGTTTGTCCGCATTGAGTCCACCGGATGGACTCTTGTCGCGTTTTGCGGCAGGGGTCCGAGGGTCACTCAGGCTTTTCCATGCGGTACGACTTTTCCGACCGGTACAAGTCAAGCAGTTCCTGTTCGGCGGGCCGTTCGTCTTCCGGCGTCTCCTCCGTCACCTTGGTCTGCCACGACACGGCCTTCTCGAATTCGCCGTTTTCCGCATAGGCAGCCGCCAGCGCTTTCAGGACGCCCAACGATTTCTCGTCGCTCATCTGGTGCGCTTTGGAGGCGATGTCCAGGGCGGCGCGGCCGTCCCGAACGTTGTCGTCCGGGCACGTGGCCAAGAGCCACGCCGCGTTCTGATAGGCCAGCAAATACTTCGGCGCCAATTCGATCGCTTGCCGGTAATCGGCCAGCGCGTCCGCGTAGCGGCCCAGTCGCTGCTTGTTGTAGCCGCGATTGTTGTAGGCGACGGCGGCCTGCGGATTTCGTTTGAGCAACTGATCAAAATCGTCCACGGCCTTCTCGGATTCGCCCTTGAGGAACCAAACGTACCCTCGCCCGCCATAGGCTTGGACGAAATCCGGGTCCAGCTTCAACGCTTCGTCGTAATCGGCAACCGCCTGGTCCAGTTTGTCCAGTTGCTGCCAGGCCCGACCTCGTTCGTAGTATCCCGCGGGGTTCTTTGGCTCCAGTCGAATCGCTTCGTTCAAGTCGTCGATGGCCAACACTTCCTGGCCGCCCGCCAACTTGGCCGACGCTCGGTTCACGTAGACCGAGAAGCCTTTCGCACCGCCCTCGATGGCTTTGTCAAAGTCGGCAACTGCCTCGTCGAACTTGCCCAACGCGTACCGGGCAACCCCACGGTTCACAAAAATGTAGGCGTCTTTCAGCCCCAGCTCGACAGCTCGGTCGTAGTCGGCAACGGCCTTCTCGAATTCGCCCTGCGTGGAGTAGTGGATTCCGCGGTTCAAGTAGACGGTCGGGTTCTTTGATCCAAGCTGCACGGCGCGGTCGTAGTCGGCTGCGGCTTTTTCCATGTCGCCACGGCGGGAAAACAGCACGGCTCGGCGTTCGTAATGCACGGCCCGGTTGGGATCGCGACGGATCAACGCATCGAAGACCGGTTCGGCCTGGTCCAGCGGGACGACTTGATCGGCGCTCAGCCAGCCCTTCTTGTCTTGATCGTTCTGCACCCAGATCAGTTGTTCTTGGCGGGTGATCACCGAGAGGATCTCGCCCGGCTCCGTCTGGCCTGTCACCCGCTCGCCGACGCGCAGCGGGGCAGCGCTGCGCGCCACGACCGTCGAGACCCGCGGTTGAGCGAAGCTTGGCTCGATCGCGGACAGAAGACCGACGGCCCCGAGAACCGAAATCAGCAGAATTCGCGTCACTTGAATCTTCCTTCCGCGTGTTAGGGTCGCAGTTCGTAGCCTTCGTGCAAGAAGCTCGCCTCTTCGTTTAACGGCAAGCCGAGGGAGCCTGCTGAAATACTGGCAAGAACCGAGGTGGGGTAAGCTTCCAGCTTGC